>CAWFLU010000010.1:0-150314 GCA_963816805.1 uncultured Alphaproteobacteria bacterium | reverse complement strand
CGAAGCAGATGTATTGCGAGCGGCTGGACACGACGACCGTCTGCGGCGGCATCTATCAGTAGTTCGCCAGGCTCCATCATGGTAAGCCACGCAGCGCTTTTTGTCGGCGACAGCAGTCGGTGGGAGTTGGTTTGCCGACTTTCCAAAGCGTTCACCGCCACGACGCAAATGAACGATAATGACGCGAGACTTGCGCCTAGGGCAAAGTTCTCGGGTTTTGGCCTACACCTGTCTTGTACATCCGCGGCTCAAATAGGGGTCATCGCATGAGTTCCCGGGTTCGGGGGTAGAGTAAGCGGAAGGTGCGGTAGCGGTATGCGTATGTGTCTTTGGTTGCCGGGTCTGGGACGATCTCGTGGGCGGCCGGGTTCCATGCCCGAATATCGGAGCGGCGGACGTCGCCAACGGCGAGGGCGGCGAGGAACGCATCGCTAGGAGGCGCCAGAGAGCAGACATGCTCAACTTCGGTATGATGTCCGCTAAGTGCCAGAAGCGGAAATCTCAACATAAGGGGGTAACTTCTCCTAAACTCGGCAATCAATTTCTAAGCTATTGACTGTCGCTGGGCGCGGCGGTATGTCGAGAGGCATGGACGTATTGCGCGCGATTGAAGGGTTATCGGCGCTTGCACAAGAAAGCCGTCTAAAGGTCTTTAGGCTACTTGTGGAATGCGGGCCGGACGGTATGGCTGCCGGTGAACTCGCCCGTGCTCTCAAAGTCCCACACAACACCATGTCTACGCATCTGGCGATCCTTTGCCGAGCGGGGCTAGTGCGCTCGCGCAAGGAAAGCCGGTCTAGGATCTACGCGCTGGACGTAAAGGGCACGCGCGCTCTTCTCACCTTCCTCTTTCAGGACTGTTGTCGAGGCAAGCCTAACGTTTGCCAACCCTTGATCGCGTCTGCGTTGGCGGAGTGTTGTTAGGGAGGATCATGTCATGGAAGTCGTGAGCACCACGACGCCTCTCAACGTGCTTTTCATTTGCACTGGCAATTCGGCCCGCTCGGTCATGGCCGAAGCGATCCTGAACCGGCTCGGTCGCGGCAAGTTCCGCGCGTTCAGTGCCGGCAGTCATCCGACCGGCCGTGTGAACCCTCTCACCCTTCAAACGCTGCGCAACGCACACTATGACGTTTCAGAAGCGCGCTCGAAGTCTTGGGAGGAATTCTCAGGGCCGGACGCGCCCAAGCTCGACTTCGTCTTCACTGTCTGCGACGACGCCACCAACGAGGTCTGCCCGATATGGCCCGGTCAGCCTATGACGGCGCATTGGGGTCTGCCCGATCCAGTCAAGGCTCACGGCAACGATGCCGAGCGTTCAGTCGCGTTCGCCGACGCTCTTCGGATGCTGACGAACCGTATTGGCATCTTCGTGAACCTTCCCCTGGCGAAGCTGAGCAAGCTGTCCCTCCAGAAGCAACTCGACGAGATCGGAAAGGCAAACGCCGAGCAGAGCGTCGCTTAGCGCCGTTCGCTCCAGCGGGGCCGACATGGCTTCGGTTGACGATGGCTTCAAACTTGAAGTCCGCGACGACGTGATCACGGTGACGTTTTCGGGGACGACGTTTGCTGTCGTCTATCGGAAGCCGCCCGAGGGTCGGTCCTAGCCCCGACTGGTTTCTCGCGGACAGATCTGAGCCCACGCGTCGCGAGGGGCGCATGATGTGGCACCACGGCACGATGAACCGGTGCAGGGTCGCGCCGTGCTGCTAAGATCCCCGGGTCCGGTGTCTCGTGACCAACTAAAGTGATGCCGCGGACAGTTAGATGCCTGGGAAACCGTGGCGAGGCGAAATATGCCGCTCACCGAGACGAGGAGACAACGCCGGCAGCACTGCGCCTTGCACCCTCACATGGATGATTGAAGGCTAGTGGCTACCTGGGCGCCTGGAAAGCGAACCTGATCAATCCGTCGCAGCGCGTTCAGGAAATGTCGGCTAAGCGGTCGTGCTCAGAGCCTTGGCGATGTCGGCGAGCGTCGCTTTCTCGGCATCGCTCACCTGCACGCCGCCGAAGCTGAGAAAGCCGCCCTCGGCAGCGGCCTCCGCCACTTTCTCGCTGATGCCTCGGAGCCATGCCTTGAAGGCAGCGGCGTCGGCCGGTGCCTTGGTATCGAGGATCGCAGAGACCTCCCGCAGGTTGGCGAGCGAGCGCTGGACACAGTCGGCCGGATGCGCGTCGGCAAAGCAAACTTTCAGCGCGCTTTGGACGTCCGACCGTCCCTGCGACGTCTCGAAGTCGGACGCGACCGCCCTGACGAGCTCGTTGGAGCCGGCATCCCGCTTCGCCGCGACCACAGCCGAGCTTCCTGCGGCGGCCTCTTTCAGGGTGCCCCACAGACCGCTCGGATCCGCCGCCGATACCGCAATGCCGACGAGCATCGTGCTTTGCAGTAGCTTGGTCCACTCTTCCGGCGTGAAGTTTTGTTTGTTGGCCATCTAAAATCTCGGAACGGTCGCGAACCTGGTGTCAGACGTTTTTGCGTGGCGGGCGACTAAATCTAGAGCGGAGGGGCCGCGTCTCTGTTGGACCGCCTCTTTCGCACGATCGAGGCGTAAACGACGGCGATGAGCGAGAAGAAGGCCCAGGCCCTCGAACGGATGCGGGACCACGAGGAGGTTTCAGCCATTTTTTCTGGCACGTTTGATGGCGCTCCTGGCGCAGGGCTGAGTCGCATTGGGCACTCAAATATAGAACTTATGCCGTCATCTGCCAACGCGGCTTGTTTCAGGTCTTAATCAAGGAGTGCCTAGGCCAGTGGGGGTGACCCCCCAATTCCGTGCGATGCGCGGTACCAATCGCAGGTACTATGGCATGGCTCGGCACCCGGCGAGCAGGATTTTTGGTGGCCGGGTAACTCCGTTGAACCAGAGGAAGAATCGGGCATGGGCATGAATGCCCCAACTAACGCCGAACAAGACTGGGTCGAGGCAACCCCGCAGGGCGCAACCGATCTCACGACCATAGAAATCACCGATACAGTCGCTGCGATTGATCGCTTTAAGAGGATTATCACCGGAACCAGCGGCAAAACCCGAATTATTAAAATCGGCCCATTCGTTCAGGGGCTCGACCAAATTAATGTCGGTGACGTGGTTGCTCTTGAGGTAACCCGCGCTGTCGCCGTCAACATCAAGCCTGCGGGCGGCGGGTGTCCGCTATTGGCACTTAGCGGATTTGCGGGACGTAGATAGCGATGTCTAATTCACTCCCAATAGCGGATAACGCGCGAGCGGTGAGCCGTCCGCGCAGCTAATAGCGAATTCGCCTATGGCACCGCCGCTCCTCCTGCTCAAAGACATCCACCTCACCTTCGGCAGTTCGCCTCTGCTCGACGGCGCCGAGCTGTCGATCTCGCCGGGCGCGCGGCTGTGCCTGGTCGGGCGGAACGGCTCCGGTAAATCGACACTGCTCAAGATCGCCGCGGGGCTCATCGAGCCCGGTCGGGGCAGCCGCTTCGTTCAGCCGTCGGCTACCATCCGCTATCTGCCGCAGGAGCCCGACTTCTCCGGCTTCGCGACTACCGGCGCCTTCGTCGCCGCGGGGCTCGCGGCCGGCGACGATCCGAACCGGGCGCGGTTCCTGCTGGAAAGTCTCGGGCTGACCGGCGAAGAGGAACCGCATCGCCTGTCAGGCGGTGAAAGCCGCCGCGCGGGACTCGCCCGCGTGCTCGCGCCCGAGCCCGATATCCTCATGCTCGACGAGCCGACCAATCATCTCGACGTGACGGCAATCGAGGGGCTCGAGGATTTGCTCAAGGGCACGCGCTCGGCATTCGTGCTGATCAGCCACGACCGCCGCTTCCTGGAAAATCTCTCGCGAGCGACGGTGTGGCTCGATCGCGGCGCGACGCGCCGCCTGGACAAGGGCTTTGGCTCCTTCGAGGATTGGCGCGATAGGATCCTCGAGGAGGAGGAAACCGCGCGCCACAAACTCGACCGCCGCATCGTTCAGGAGGAGCATTGGCTTCGCTATGGCGTCAGCGCACGGCGCAAGCGGAATGTGCGCCGTCTGGACGGACTCATCAGCCTTCGCGAGCAGCGCAGGCACGAGAAGCTGGCGCGCCCGCAAGGCGACGTGACGCTGACGCTGCAAGAGGCGAACGAGACCGGTCGGAAGGTGATAGAGGCGCGGGGCATCGCCAAGAGCTATGGCGGTGTGGCGGTCGTGCGCGACTTCAGCACCAAGATAAATCGCGGCAACAAGATCGGCATCGTTGGCCCGAACGGCGCCGGCAAAACGACGCTGATCAACATGCTGATCGGCACGCTTGCTCCAGATGAAGGCAAGGTCAAGCTCGGCACCAATCTCGAGATCGCAACGCTTGACCAGCGGCGCGAGAGCCTCGATCCAGATATGTCGCTCGCCGCCACCCTGACTGGCGGGCGGGGCGATGTGGTGATCGTCAACGGCGAGCAGCGTCACGTGATCGGCTACATGAAGGACTTCCTGTTCAAGCCCGAGCAGGCGCAGACCCCCGTCAAGGCGCTGTCGGGCGGCGAGCGCGGCAGGCTGCTGCTCGCCCGTGCGCTGGCGCAGCCCTCCAACGTCATGGTGCTCGACGAGCCGACCAACGACCTCGATCTCGAGACGCTCGATTTGTTGCAGGAGATGCTCGCCGTCTATCCCGGCACGCTGATCCTGGTGAGCCACGACCGCGACTTCCTCGACCGCACGGTCACCTCGGTGATTGCATCTGAGGGTGACGGCAGGTGGATCGAATATGCCGGCGGCTATTCCGACTTGGTGGCGCAGCGCGGTCGCGGCGTCGGTGCGCTCCTTCGCGATAAGCCGGCGGCAAAGAGCGTGGCGCGGTCGCCGGCGCGCGCGTCTCGAGCCTCGGAGCCGCGCAAGCGCCTGAGCCCGACCGAGCAACATACCTTGAAAACCTCGCCGGCGCGGATCGATGCGCTCAACGAGCAGATCCGAAAGATCGAGCGCCAGCTTGCCGATCGCGATTTCTACGCCCGCGACCGGAGCGGCTTCGCCGCCGCTTTAGCCGAGCTCGCCAAGGCCCAGGCCGAGCTTGCGGCAGCGGAGGAAGACTGGCTCCGTCTCGAGATGCTGCGCGAGGCGATCGAAGGCATCTGAGGCGAAAAGGCCCCAGTCGCGCCGTGGGGTTGCCACTTTCCAATCGGAGAGCTTGCCCTTCCCACCGCGCCTCGAGAAAGTCCGCAACGTTGCAGCAACGAAACGCAGTTGTCGCCGTGCGCCGCCGCCGGCTGTTGGAAGGTCCGATCGCGCCGGCCCTGATCACGCTCGCGATCCCGATCATTCTCGGCAACGCACTCCAGTCCGGCAATCAGCTGATCGACGCGTTCTGGGCGGCTGACCGAGGAGGATCGTGAGACCGCCAAGGTGACCGCGGAATCGATCATCGAAAAAGGCTTGCGCTGAAGCGTTACGTTGCCCGGGCCAAGACCTGCTCCAGATTTGCAAAGAACTTCGGCCACCCGAATTTCGCGCCCTGGTAGGCCTGCTGCTGATCCGCTCGGAAGCCCGACTGCTCCATGCGCAGTTGGGTTCCCGTGCTCGTTGGGATCAGAGTCCAAGTGACGACACTTTCGAGACCCATCGCCGCCCACGTGTAAGACAGCATCTTGTACGGCTCGACTGCCAGGACCTTACAGTCGACAGCTCCCCAGTCTGCGCGAAGATTGAAACGGTGATCCACGACCGGCTCGAAGTCGTTCCTCATCAGCCACTCCTCGATCAGGTGTGGTTGCGTGAGCGCGCGCCAGATCTTTTCCGGCGGATAGGGTATCTCACGCTCGATAACGACGGAGCGGGTTTCGATCGTTGTCTCGTTCATTGGTCCATCCTCTTCAATAGGTCTTCGAGTTGGTCGAAGCGGTCGCGCCAGAAGGCGCCGTAATGGCCAATCCAGTCGATCAGCGGGGCGAGACCATTAGGGTTGGCGCGATAATGGGTGTTCCTCCCGTCGCGCCGGTCGCGCACGAGCCCGGCGAGCTTGAGCACGCCGAGATGTTTGGAAACGGCGGGCTGCGAAACCCCGGCCTGGTCAGTGAGCGCGCGCACGGTCAGCTCGCCGTCGCGGCACAGCCGTTCGAAGATGGCGCGGCGAGTTGGGTCGGCAAGGCTGCTGAAAAGCTCTTTAGGCTGCATGCAAAACCAATAACCAATAGGTTATGGATTGTCAAACGCCGGAGCTTATCCCCTATGCCGGCTAGGCTTTTTGAAATTCGCAGGAGCCAGGCAGCGAAATTGCAGGTAACTGCGTTGTAATGCCGTGCGTCGAGTAAGACCCCGACGAGTGAAACGCGGATGGGGATAGCTCGGTGCGTTGTCATCAAGGGCGTGCACAAGCCTCTTAGATGAGGTAGAGGCCATTCGTTTCGCGTAAAGTGGACGCCTCGCATTCGCGCCTGGCGGAAGTTGAGCCAACAGAGGAGATCACCATGAGGAGAGTTCTTATCGCGACAGCGATTGCCGCGATCGCGCTTGTCGGCCTGTCGGCCAACAGCTGCAGCGGCGAAAAGAAGGAGGAGGCGGCTCCTCCGGCCGCCGCCCCCGCCGCTCCGGCTGAGACGCCGCCCGCTGCGCCGCCGCCCGCCGAGACCCCACCGGCCAAGCCGCCGGCTCAGTAGGCTTCGAGCTTTCCGGCTCGGCCGCGTGTGCTTCGGCGCTCGCGGCCGGGTCGCTTTTATTCCGCGCGGAGCGGAAAGGCATCGACGATGGGCGCAAGCTCGCGTGTGCTGTCCCAATCGCCGTCCTCGCGCGTCAGCCCGAGCCTGACGATGACGAGATCGCGCGACGGCACGACGGCAATGACTTGCTGGTCGTGACCCAGCATGAAATACGCGTCGTCCGGCATCTTCAGTTTGCCGCTAGCGGATGATTCCGGCAGTTTCAGCCAAACATGCGCGCCATACTCACCGCCCGGCGACAGCCCGGTGGCCTTGCGGCTGTAAGCGACCCAGCCTTCGGGCAGGATGCGCGTTCCCTCCCACACCCCATCGCGCAGGAACAACAACCCGAGCCGCGCGAAATCCCGCGCTGACGCGTAAAGAAACGACGAGGCCGCGAACGTGCCCGATGCATCGGGCTCGAGCACCGCGCTTCGCATGCCGAGCGGCCCGAACAGCCGCTCGAGCGGATAGCCGAAATAGTCCTCCTCGTTGGCAAAGCTCCGGCGCAGGATGGCGGAGATGATGGTGGTCGTGCCGCTCGAATAAGCCCAATGCGTGCCGGGCGGATAAGCAAGCGGCTGATGAACGGCGAAGGCCGCCTTGTCGCCCTTGACGAACAGCATCTGAACCACGTCGCTCTGCGTGCCGCCATAGCTCTCATCGAAGGCGAGCCCGCTCGTCATGCGCATCAGCTGATCGAGCGTGATGTCGCGGCGCGGGTCGTCCTTGCCCTGCCATTCAGGCATCAGCGCGCTGTCGGTGAGCGCGAGCTTGCCGTCCCCCACTCTCAGCCCGACAAAAGCGTTGACTGCGCTCTTGCTCATCGACCAGCCGATCAGTGGCATGGCGGCATTGAACCCCTCGGCGTAACGCTCGGCCACGATGCGGCCGCCGTAAACCACCACAAGCGCCCGGGTGCGGCGCGGATGGGCGGGATCGGGCTCGGCAAAGACCGCCTCGATTGCCTCGGCAAGCGCTGCCCCGTCGACGCCGTCAGGCAACGTGCCGAGCGCGACCTGCTCGCCCTCAGGCCATAGGATCTCCGGATTGGGGGATGAGAGCGACAGAAAGACGGTTGGGTTCTCTGACCTGAGTTCGGCTTCGCTCTTGCCGTCGAGCAGAGTGCAGCCGAGCCCTTGGCGGTAGATCGCCGTCTGCCGCGCCAAACCGTATGTCGAGGCGCTAACGCGCTCGCCGTCGCGATCGAGCTCGTGCTGGAAGTAGCTCAGCAGCTCGTAACCCTTGCCGGTCAGGTCTTCCGCGAGCACGGATTGGGGGTCGCGCCCCGACACGAACACGCCGGCGCAGAGGATCTGCGCGGCGATGCCCGAGCCGAGCAAGGCGGTGCGGTAGACGCGCGGTAGCGCGATGGCCGCCGCAATCGCCAATGCGACCAGGATGAAAGGGAGCCAGACTTTGCGGGAAAATCCGACCCGCAGCGACTCACCCCCGTCATTATTTTCGGAGGCTCCGAAGGATTGGTCAGTGAACGGCGAGGCGCCCGGCGCCTGCATCGCGATAAAGCCGCGGCCGATGGTCTGGTGGCAGGCGTTGCAGGCGGCATTCCGCTCTCCTCGCCGCTACTCGAGTGCGGCCGCAGCCTCCAGCACCGCTTCGGCATGACCGGGCACCTTCACCTTGCGCCAGACATTGCGGACCACGCCCTTGGCATCGATCAGGAAGGTCGACCGTTCGATGCCCATATATTTCCGCCCATACATGCTCTTCTCGACCCACGTGCCATAGGCTTCGCACACTTTGCCTTCCTCGTCGGCGGCGAGCGGGAAGGTGAGGCCGTATTTCGCCTTGAACTTGTCATGGCTCGCCACCGAGTCGCGCGAGATGCCGATGATCTCTGCCATCGCCTTGGAGAAATTGGGCAGCGCATCGCGGAAGGCACAGGACTCGGCCGTGCAGCCCGAAGTATCGTCCTTGGGATAGAAATACAGCACCACCGTCTTGCCCTTGAGTGCCTTGAGCGAGACCTTGCCGCCGCCGTCTGACGGCAACGTGAAATCGGGGGCCTTGTCGCCAACCTCAACGCTCATGCGGTTCTCCTTGGTCTGTCTTGCTCCGACTGACGGTGTGCCGTGAGCGCCACGGATGGCTCATGTTGCAAGGACGATGGCACAGCCACGGTCCCCCGGGAAGGTCGGCAGCCCGCCGAACTGCCATTGCCCTAGCGGACTGCTCAAGCAAACCGCCAATCCTTATCCCGCAGCAGATTCCCCAGTCGCCATACCGGAGGCTAGTCGACCCGCTTCGTCATCCTGATATGCGGGATAGTGTTCTCGTCGAACGGCTCGCCCTCGGCCGCGTAGCCATAGCGGGCATAGAAGCCCTCGGCGCCAAGCCGAGCGTTCAGCACGATCATTCTGAAGCCTTCGCCTTGGGCAAAGCGCTCGGCATGGTCGAGGAGCTGCGCGCCGATCCTCTCGCGCCGCCGGTCCTCGGCGACCGCCATCTGCTTCAGCTGAACCGTTTCGGCGTCGAGCGGCTTGAGCGACACCGAGCCCACCACCGCACCATGCGAGGCGGCGCAGAAATGCTGGCGGCGCGCGTCGTCCTCGAGCTCCAACTCGCTTACCTGCAGCCCGAGCGGCTGGCGCAGCACCGCCTCGCGGAGCGCCAGGGACTTGCGGTAGAGCTCGGAGCCGAGCGGCGCCTCGACCACAACGACCCAGCCCTCGCCGCCTGCTTTCATCCTTCACGGCCTTGTGGCGAGCTGCTCGACCATGGCCCAGATCGCTTTGATCTGCGGCGCGTCCTTGCTGAGATAGTCGAGGTCGGTATAGCCCCACCAGTCCCAGCAGCCCTGCGGGTTTATCCCCGAGATCGGCTTCGTCTGGGGGAACAGGATGATAAGCCGATTTGTGTCGGCGATCTCGGCGTAGCCCGACTGCTTGATGAAGTCGTCGCCCACCGTCTCGCGCGACTGCTCGCAGCCATGGAGCGCTATATGGACGCGGCAGCCGAGCTTCTCGGTGCAGCTCGGCGGCACATAGACCACGCCCTGGTCGGCGAAACCGTCGCCGGGGTCTGAGAACGGGCGCTGGTCGAACAGGATGAACTGCCCTTCGGGCTCGGTCAAAGGCGCGGCGAGGGGGCCATAGATCCAGGCGAGGATGGCGAGCGCCTGGTCGTAGTCGCAGTCGGTCACGTAAGGCGTAGCGGTGATGCCGCACGCTGCTCCGCCCTGCGCAGTGATGAACGCATGGCCGCCTTCCTTCTCGACCAGGGTGAGGTTCGTCTCCTTAACCCCCGCGTCTTTGAGGAAGGCCGCGGCGGCCTCGACCACCGGACGCGTCACGGTCTGATCCTCGTTGCCGGAGAAGAGATAGACGTTGTCGTCGGTGAGACCCGCGAGCGGGTCGATCTTGTCGTCTTTAGCCAGCTCCTCGGCGCGCTTGGCGAGCTTCTTGGCGTCTGGCGTCCCCGACGTAGTCTGCATGCACTGGTTCAGCGCCTGCTGGGCGTTCTGCAGCACCGCCGACGGCCAGAAGGGAACCAGTCGGCTCGCCTCCGTCTCGGCGCAAGCATAGGGGCCTCCGGCCACGATGCCGGCGCCTTTGATGTCCTTCGAATGGGCGACCTCGATCTGCACCGCCATGAACGCGCCGGAGGACAGCCCCGAGACCGAGGTCGCGGCGATGTCAGCGCCGAGCTTGGGCAACTCTTCCGCGGCGAGAGCCTGGTGGAGGAGAAGCGTGAGCATGCCGGCCAGACCGATTGGCGCGGACAGGCGCCCCGCTCTCGTCGTCGTCAGCACCATGCGCTCAATCCTCCTCGGCGCTGCTTCGGGACAGTGTCACACGCGCTTCGGGAGTGACTGCGAGCGTCTTGCGTGAAGGGTCCTGGAAACTTTTTCATGGTCAATCTGTCTCATCACGCCAGAAACCTCTTGCATCGCTCGAACGCGGGTGTAAATAGCGCCTCGTTTGTAATTAAACATCTGCTGGTTGGGGAGGACGCCATGTCCAGTGACGCCCTCTTCCAATTGGGGATGGACTTGGATCATGGTTCAAGCACCGCCCAAACGGAAGAAAAGCTTTCCCTGTGCGCCTCTCACGAGGAACGCAAGGACTTTTTCTGTGAGCGGGATGGGGTCCGTTATGCGGGCACTCATCTCATCATCGATCTCGTTCGGGCAGAGCGGCTCGACGACCTAGAGCACATCGAGCAGACGCTTCGACGTTGCATCGAGGTCGCTGGCGCCACGCTGCTACATATCCACCTTCACCACTTCACCCCTAACGGGGGTGTTTCGGGTGTCGCGGTTCTAGCCGAATCGCACATCTCGATCCATAGCTGGCCCGAATACGGATACGCCGCGCTTGATGTGTTCATGTGCGGGGAAACCAATCCGCGGGCGGCTATCGAGGTCCTGAAGGAGGCCTTCTCGCCTCGCAGGGTGGTGGTCAAAGAGCATCTGCGTGGCAAGGAAATGAATCGATGGACCGCTGGGTCGAAGAGACGCTCCACCGTGGCTTCCGTGTCCGACTGACCGCGGACCGCGTCCTCTTCGATAGCGAGACCGAGCACCAGCGTCTGATCATCTTCGAAAATGCCGACTTTGGCCGGGTGATGATGCTCAACTCGATCGTGCAGCTCACCACCAAGGACGAGTTCATCTACCACGAGATGATGTCGCACGTGCCGCTGTTCGCCCACGGCAGGGCGCGCAAAGCCTTGATTGTGGGCGGCGGCGACGGCGGCGTGCTCAGGGAGTGCCTGCGGCATCCGCAGCTCTTGGAGGTCACGCTGTGCGAGATCGACCGCGGCGTGATCGATCTCTGTCGCCAGCACTTCCCGGAGATTTCGGCCGGCGCCTATGACGACCCGCGCACCAGGATCGTCATTGCCGACGGCACCAAGTTCGTGGCCGAAACCGACGAGCGGTTCGACGTGATCATGATCGACTCGACCGATCCCGTCGGGCCCGGCGCCGTGCTGTTCACGCGCGAGTTCTATGCCGGATGCCGGCGGTGCCTCGCGTCCGGCGGGCTCCTCGTCACGCAGAACGGGCTGCCGTTCCTCCAGGCCTCCGAACTCAAGCAGAGCGTCGGCTATTTCCGTGAGCTGTTCAGCGATGCCAGCGCTTATCTCGCCAACACGCCCAGCTATTTCGGCGGGCCGATGTCCTATGGCTGGGCCACCGACGATGCGAAGCTCAAGGAGCACAAGCGGCGGAAGATCGAGAGGCGCTACGAGAAGGCCGGCGCTTTCCCCACCCGCTACTGGCGGCCTGACGTTCACGTCGCCGCCTTCGCGCTTCCGGTCTATGTGCAGGAGTTGGTCGAGGGGTAGCTCGCACTCACCGAAGGTCGGTCATGGTCGGGCTTGTCCCGGCATCCACGGCTTTCTTGACGAAATCGAAAATCGTGGATGTCCGGCACAAGGCCGGGCATGACGGAGCCTATTAGACGGCGAGCAGCTCCTAAAGCCGGGCGAGAATGGGCAGATCGCCGACCAGCGGCCGGCAATAGGCGTCGAACGCAGCGCTCACGTCGTTGGAGTCTCCGATGAACTCTGCCGGCACGTGGCGGGTGCGGCGCGCGACCGCCGAGAGATCGGCGCGGGCGCATTCGCTGCGATAAGCGTCAGCCGCATTGCTGGTCCTGACGATGATCACCGTGGCGCTTCGATCGCCACGCGCCGCAAGCTCGGCGGCGTAGCGGCCGACGGCGCGAGCCTCAGCCGCATCGATCGGCGAGGGCTCCGGCCAGCAGCGTTGGATATAGCCGAACGTGTCGGCGCGGACGCGCGGAGCCTTGCCGCCCTTCGGCGTCAGCACTGTCTTGACCAGATCGGCGAGCCCGTCGCCAAGCGCGCCGGAGCCTGAGAGCTGAACATTGCCGTGGGCGTCGACCTCGCCCGAGCGCATCAGCTTCGGCGCGATCTCTGCGCCGGTCGCGTCGCGGATGCCCTCGCTGACCGCGATCTGGCAGCGGCCGAGCCTGGCGTAAACCGCCTCGACATCGGCGAGGAAGGCATCGGTCGAGAATGGCACCTCCGGGAGATAGATGAGATGCGGTGCCGGCCGGTCGGCTGGCGCGGCGCCGTTCGCAGCCTGCCCGCGCGCGAGCGACGCCGCAGCGGTCAGGAACCCCGCGCCACGCCCCATGATGACGTTGATCTTGATGCCGCCGAGGCTCGCATTGTCGAGCGCATCGCCCGCGCACGCCAGCGCGACGTAGCGTGCGGCCGACGGGAAGCCCGGCGTGTGGTCGTTCCCCAGGAGATCGTTGTCGATCGTCTTCGGAACGTGGAAGCAGCGGAGCTCGTAACCGGCGGCTTCGGCCTTCTCGCTCACGATGCGGCAGGCGTCAGCCGAGTCGTTGCCGCCGATATAGAAGAAATAGCGAATGTCGTTGGCGCGGGCGCCTGCCAGGATCTTCTCGCAATAGGCTTCGTCCGGCTTGTCGCGGGTCGAGCCGAGCGCGGCAGAAGGGGTGCGGGCCACTGCCTCGAGCTTGGCCTTGTCGATGCTCGTGAGATCGATCAGGCCGTCGGATCCCGTCTTGACCATCCCGCGCACACCGTGGCGCATGCCGAGAATGCGCTGCACCTTGCCGGAAGCTGCGAGCCCGGCGCGGAGCCCCTCGACCACGCCGGTGAGCGACTGATTGATGACGGCGGTCGGCCCGCCCGACTGGCCGATCACCGCGTTGCCGGTAAGAAGATCAGGCACCGGATCTCACTCCCTGTTGCACGAAGCGCCGCACAATGCCCGCGTCAGGGAGTGAGATCAAGAAGATGCGGCGCGTCCGGCTAAGCGGCAGTGCGTTTGCCGCTCGACACCATTCGTCCGAAAAAGTCGCGTATCGCCGCGGCTATCTCCGAGACGTGAGTTTCGAGAGCGAAATGCCCGGTGTCGAAGAACTGCACTTCCGCATTGGGATTGTGCCGCTTGAAGGCTTCGGCACCGGGCGGAAGGAAGAACGGATCGTTCTTGCCCCATACCGCAAGCAGCGGCGGTCGATAGGCAGCGAAGTAGGCGTGGAATTTCGGATAGAGCGCGACATTGCTTGCATAGTCGAGGAACAGGTCGAGTTGGATCTCGTCGTTACCGGGACGCGAGAGGAGCGCGCTGTCGAGCGTGTAGGATTCGGGCGCGACTTTGCTTTCGTCGGGAACGCCGTGAGTGTACTGCCATTTGGTCGCATCAAGCGTCAGGAACGAGCGGAGCGCCTCACGATTGGCCGGTGTCGGCTTCTGCCAATAAAGCTGGATCGGCGACCATCCGTCACTAAGCCCTTCCTCGTAGGCATTGCCGTTCTGCGAGACGATGGCCGTGACCCGCTCGGGGCGTGACATCGCCAAGCGAAAGCCGACCGGGGCGCCGTAGTCGAATACGTATATCGCATAACGGCTGAGACCAACCGCGTCGGTGAAATTTTCGATGACCTTGGCGAGATTGTCGAAGCTGTAGCAAAACGCCTTCCTGTCGGGCGCGGTGCTGAAGCCGAAGCCCGGCAGGTCAGGCGCCACAACGTGATAGCGGTCGGCGACGAGCGGGATGAGATCGCGGAACATGTGCGACGAGGTGGGGAATCCATGCAGCAGCAACAGAGTAGGATGCTGCGGATTGCCGGCCTCACGGTAGAAGACCGTCACCGGGCCGACTTTGACATTGCGATAGGCCATTTGGGTGGGGGCTTGGGCGGACATTGCAAGTCTCCTTGTGATGTGGGGGTATAGGTAGATCAGCTCCGCCCAGGAGATAGGTTCTTGCGAATTGGGGTATAATAGCCCCGAATTGGAAGTAAGCCTTCCACGAGGCAGAAGAATTGACGAAGCCTCAGCCGCGCCGCAAGAGATGCAGGCTGAAGAGCTCGTCGGAATCGGTCCACGCCTTGACCGGTTGCCAGCCTGAGGTGCCGGCGAGCGTCTGGAATTCGGCCACCGTGTATTTGTGCGAGTTCTCCGTATGGATGCGCTCGCCCTCGGCGAAAGCGAAGGGGCGCCCCTGCACATGCACGATCTGCCGCGCACGGCTCACGAGATACATCTCGATACGGCCATCCGCCTCGTTCCACACCGCGTCATGGTAAAAGCAGCCAAGGTCGATATCGCCGTCGAGCTCGCGGTTGATGCGCGCGAGCAGATTTAGGTTGAAGGCGGCGGTGACGCCGCGCCGGTCATTGTAGGCGGGGATCAGGATCGAGGTCGGCTTCTTGAGATCGACGCCGATCAGGAAGTCGCTCCCCTTGCCGAGCAGCCGAGCCGCGTTGGCGAGGAAGTTTCGGGCTTCGTCGTGGTTGAGATTGCCGATGGTCGAGCCGGAGAAGAAGCCGAGCCGCTTCCGCTTGCGTGCGACCTGAGGAAGCGTGCGTGTCCTGGTGAAGTCGGCGATCAGCGGAACGATGGTGAGCCCGTCATGCCGCTCTGACAGCCACGTGGCAGCCTCCTGAAGGCTCTCTGCGGCGATGTCGATCGGAACGTAGGTGGAGACCTGAGTGAGCGCGCCGAGCAGGAGACTCGTTTTGCGGCTCGAGCCAGAGCCGAATTCGATCAGCACGCGCGCATCGCTCGCCGCGCCGGCGATCTTGGCGCGATGTGCTTCGAGCAGCGCGGCCTCCACGCGGGTCGGGTAATACTCGTCGAGCTTGACGATCTCCTCGAACAGCTCCGAGCCGACCGCGTCGTAGAAAAAGCGACACGGAATGCTCCGCTGACTTTGGGCGAAGCCCGACAGGACGGCATCCGCGAACTCGCTGTGAGCGGTCGTCTGCGGCGCGCGCGTGCTCTCAGCCGGAGCTGGCGAGCCCTGCGGCAACTGGAGCGAGACATCGCCCTCCATCACGCCTCGCCGGCCAGGCGCAGGCCGATGAACTGCCAGCGCTGATGGGGATAGAAGAAATTGCGATAGGTCCGCCGGATATGGCCGTCCGGCGTCACGCACGAACCGCCCCTTAGCACGAACTGATTGCACATGAACTTGCCGTTGTACTCGCCGACGGCGCCAGGTGCGGCCTTGAAGCCGGGGTAGGGGAGATAGGCGCTTCCCGTCCACTCCCAGACATCGCCGAACATCTGCTGAAGGCCCAAGCCGCCCTTGGCGGGCATGGCGCGCACATGGCCGTTGCCGAGCATGCGTCCCTCGACCAGCACGCTTGCCGCCGCTACCTCCCACTCGAACTCGGTCGGCAGCCGGTATCCGGCCCAACGCGCGAAAGCATCGGCCTCGTAATAGCTGACATGCGTCACGGGAGCGGCGGGGTCGACCGGGCGAAAGCCTTGGAGGCTCATCTGGAGATAGCCACCATCGCCCTGCTCGAAATAGAGCGGGCCAGTCCACTCCTGTATCTTGACGGTGTTCCAGCCATCGGCGAGCCAGAGCGTCGGCGTGGCGTAGCCGCCGTCCTCGATAAATTCGATCCACTCGCCGTTCGTGACGCAGCGATTGGCGAACTTGAACGAGTGGAGCAGCACCTCGTGTGGCGGCCCTTCATTGTCGTAGGCGAAGCCGTCGCCCTCGTGCCCGACCACGAAGATGCCGCCGTCGAAGGCGACGAAGTCGAGCGGCGCGGTCTCGCCGACGGCGATGCCGGGCCTCGTCTGGCGATAGGCTGGCTTGAGCGGCTCGGCGGCGAACAGCGCGAGGATGTCCGTGAGCAGGAGCTCCTGATGCTGCTGCTCGTGGTTTATGCCGAGCTCGATCAGAGAGGCTGCCTCGCCTGCGAGCTCGCCGTCGCAGAGCCGCACCAGCGCCTCGTCGACGAAAGCGCGATAGGCGCGCACCTCATCGCCCGAGGGGCGCGTCAGAAGCCCACGCTTGGGCCGTGGATGACGCGGACCGACACTCTCGTAATAGGAGTTGAAGCAATACTCGAAGCGCTCGTCGAACACTCGGTAGCCGGGCAGGAAGGGCTTCAGCAGGAACGCCTCGAAGAACCAGGTGGTGTGGGCGAGATGCCACTTGGTAGGGCTGGTGTCATCCATCGCCTGGACCACCTGGTCCTCGTCGCTCAGCGGGCTCGCAAGCTCGCTCGACAGCGCCCGCGTCGCCATCAGGCGGTCGCCGAGCGAAGCTGCTGCTGATTCGGGGCTTGGCTTTGGCTCGGCGAGGGCGGTAGTCCTGAAGCTCATTACTATCCCCTCGACTCGGGCCAACTTCGATGAGCACTTTGAACGCCAGATTTACCAGCTTGTTCCGCCTCATGAAACGATCAACCATGCACAACTCTGTGAGCGCGATTTGATTTTCTTTGGAGCCTTAGATGCGGGAAGCGCATGCCAAGCAGGACGATCCCGTCATAGCCTTCGACGGTCGCCAATCCGAGATCGCTGCCGAGATTCAGCGAGGCGTCTGCCGCGCCTTGCGCGCGCTCGGTCTGTCGGTGGTCACCGAGCTGCCGCTCGCCAACGGCCGCCGCGCCGACGTGGTCGGGCTATCACCGTCGGGCGATGTGCTGATCGTCGAGATCAAGTCCTGCCTGCTCGATTACCGGACTGATGGCAAATGGCAGGACTATCTCGAATTCTGCGACCGGCTCTATTTCGCCGTATCTGCCGACTTCCCATGCGACGTCATTCCGCACGAGGCGGGGCTGATACTCGCCGACCGCTACGGCGCCGAGTTGGTGCGCGACGGACTGGTGGAGCGGCTCACTGCCGCGCGCCGCAAGGCCATGATGCTGTGCTTCGCCCGCGCTGCCGCGCTCAGGCTGCAGAGCCACCTTGACCCGGCTTGCGGCTTCGATTTTTAGGTTCCCGCAACGTCATTTCCGGCGTAGCCGGAATCCAGTTCGAACACAAAATGCGTCAGACCGTCTTTCGCCGATATGACGAAACGTCACTTCGGCGCGCGCTTGGCGAGGATGCGCTGCAGGGTGCGGCGATGCATGTTGAGCCGCCGCGCCGTCTCCGAGACGTTGCGGTTGCAAAGCTCGTAGACCCTCTGGATGTGCTCCCAGCGCACCCGATCTGCCGACATCGGGTTCTCGGGTGGCGGCGCCTTGGCCGTGGGTGAAGCAACCAGCGCGTTATAGACATCGTCGGCGTCTGCGGGCTTGGCCAAATAATCGACCGCGCCGAGCTTCACGGCGGTGACGGCAGTGGCGATATTGCCATAACCGGTCAGCACCACCGCTCGCGAATCGGGACGCACGTCCTTCAGCGCGGCGATGACGTCGATGCCGTTGCCATCTTCGAGGCGCATGTCGACCACGGCGAAGGCCGGCGGCCGGCGCCTGAGCGACGACAATCCCTCTTCGACCGAGGCAGCGGCCTCGACCTCGAAGCCGCGCGTCTCCATCGCACGCGCGAGCCGCGCCAGGAAGGCGCGATCGTCATCGACGATCAGAAGAGTGTTCTCGTGCGGCACGTGCCCGCCGTCGAACGGCGTCGGCGAAACCTGATGAGCTTCCATGTCCGAGCTCCTGACGAATTGCTCCAGCCCAACCCCGAAGGCGTAAGCGTCTCTAGGATAGAGGGAGTTCCTTGTGGATCACTCTGCGAATGTCGGCAAGGCTACCAAAGTATGAGGCGGCGACGAAATGAACTACTCGTAATGTGACCGTCAGCGGCTGGCGCGAATGGCCGAACGGGCGGAAAACCGTGCTCGGGCCCAGGCTAAAGTGCCGCAGGTTCGGGTCTGAACTGGGCTTCTTCGGACATTCGCTCGAATCGCGATCTCGGCCACGCGACGGTGACCACCGCTCCGGCCTGGGGTTGGGGGCGGTTGGCGAGCGCAAGCGTCGCGCCGGACCGTTCGAGCAAAGTCTTGGCGATGAAGAAGCCGAGCCCCATGCCGATATGCTCGTCGGGCGCCTCCTGACGGAAGCTCTGGGCCGGGCGCGTGGTGACGAACGGCTCGCCGAGCTGCTCCAGCACATAGGGGGGAAAGCCCGAGCCGTCGTCGGCGATCACGATCCTGACCTCGTCCTTTGACCAGTGCGCGTCGACCTCGACCTTGGTGTCGGCAAAGTCGACGGCGTTCTCCAGCAGATTGCCGAGCCCGTAGAGGACGCCAGGGTTCCGCTCGGTGATCGGCTCGACCGCGCTCGGGCTCCCCGGCACTACCTCGGCGGCGGGTCCGGTGCGAACTTCGATCGGCACGGCGACCAGCCGGTGCGGGGCAACCACCTCCTCGATCAGATGGCTCACCGGCAGCCGCGAGACGATGATGTCAATCTGCTCGCCGCGCGCGGCAAGCTCAGCCAGGATGTGGCGGCAGCGTTCGGCCTGCGCGCGCAGCAGCACCACGTCCTCGTAATGCGGGTCGCTGGGCTTCGCGTCGCGCATCAACTCCTTGGTGACGACGGCGATGGTCGCGAGCGGCGTGCCGAGCCCGTGCGCCGCCGCCGCGGCGAGCCCGTCGAGCGCTGACAATTTCTGCTCGCGCGCCAGCACCATCTCGGCGGCAGCCAGAGCCTCTGCCATGCGGCGCGCCTCCTCAGCTGTGCGCCAGGAATAGAACGCGATGAACAGGATGCTCGACACCAGCGCCGCCCAGATGCCCATGACGTAGGGAAAAGGCAGCAACAGGCTCGAATGGTGGAACCAGGGCAGCGGATGGTGGAAGCTGGTCAGCGCCGTCGCCGCGGTGATGGCGAGCACGCCGAGGGCAGCGGTGACCCTGAGCCGCAAAGTCGACGCCGACACCGCGACCGGCGCGATCAGCAGGAAAGCGAACGGGTTCTCAAGCCCGCCGGTCAGGTAAAGCAGGGCCGCAAGCTGGAGCACGTCGAAGCCGAGCATGGCAAACGCGTAGCTCGATTTTAGGCGCTGGCTCGCGGGATAGCGGATGCGGAGCGCGACATTGAGCCAAGCCGCGAGCGCGATCACGGCCAGGCACAAGCCGATCGGCAGGTCGATGCCGAGCACCCAATAGGCGCCGATCACCGTCAGGCTCTGGCCGAGCACGGCGAGCCAGCGCAAGCGCACGATGGTCTGCAGCCTGAGCCGGGTTTCGCCCGGTCTTAAGCCGTCGGGCATGCTCTCTCGGCGGCTGGTTTGACTCTTGTCTGGCGCGGCCATACCTCAAGTTTAGCACGAGCTGGAAGAGCCATAATTCGGACAAAGCGGACGCGCAGCGCAAGGCCATGGACAAGAGAGTGACAAGCTCCGCCGATGCGCCTGCGATCGCCCCCGTGGCGGTGCGTGACCTGACGAAGACCTATGGCCAGATCACGGCGGTGGACCATATCAGCTTCACGCTGGCGGCTGCCTCGACGGTGGCGCTCCTCGGTGGCAACGGGGCGGGCAAGACCACGACCATCGCCATGTTGCTCGGCCTGGTGGTGCCGACCTCCGGCGAGGTCAGGGTGTTTGGCGCCGACATGAGCAAGGAGCGCGGCTCGATTGCCCACCGGCTGAACTTCCAGAGCCCCTATGTCGACCTCCCGTCGCGGCTCACGGTCAGACAGAACCTCACCGTCTATGCCGGGCTGTACGGCATTGCCAACGCGCGCGAGCGCATCGCCTATGTCGCCGAAGATCTCCAGATCGTGCCGATGCTCGATCGCGAGACCGGCAAGCTGTCGGCCGGGCAGAAGACTCGCGTCGGGCTCGCCAAGGCGCTGTTGAACGCGCCCGAGTTGCTCCTCCTCGACGAGCCGACCGCCTCGCTCGATCCCGACACCGCTGACTGGATCAGGCGGAAGCTCAAGGACTATGCGCAGAGCCGCGGCGCGACGTTGCTGCTCGCCTCGCACAACATGACTGAAGTCGAGCGCCTCGCCGACCGCGTCATCCTGCTCGACCAGGGCCGCATCCTCGAGGATGAGACTCCGCGCGCCCTGATCGAGACCTTCGGCCGCAAGACGCTCGAAGAGGTGTTCCTCGACGTGGTGCGCGGCCGTGCCAAGCTTCCCGCCGAGAGGCCAGAAAGCGAGACCGCTCCGGCAAGGAAGGCGTCATGACCACGCTCTCATCGACGGCGCGCGGCGCCGAGCCGGTCGTCCTGCCGCCGAACGGCTTAGCTGCCTCGTTTCGCAGGATCGGCGCGCTGGTCAAACGCTATGTCTATCTCTTGCGCAGCTCGGGCGTGCGGCTGGTCGAGCTCATCTACTGGCCGTTCCTGCAAATGCTCACTTGGGGCTTCCTCCAGAAATATCTCGCCGCGACCACGAGCCCGCTGGCGCAAGGCGCGGGCGTGCTGATCGGCTCGGTCTTGCTGTGGGACATCCTGTTCCGCTCCAAAATCGGCTTCTCCACCACTTTCATCGAGGAGATGTGGTCGCGCAATCTCGGCAATTTGCTTACCAGCCCGCTGCGCGCCTATGAGCTGGTCGCGGCACTCAGCCTATGGAGCGTGATCAGGCTCGGCGTCAGCATGGTGCCGGTCGCCATCGCCGCCTATTTTATCTTCGGCTTCAATCTGCTCGGCCTCGGTCTGCCGCTGGTGGCGTTCTTCGCCGTGCTCGTGCTGACCAGCTGGTCGCTGGGACTGATCTCGGCCGGCGTCATCCTGCGCTACGGCCTCGGCGCCGAGGAGCTTGCCTGGTCGCTCGCCTTCCTGCTGCTGCCGCTCTGCTGTGTGTATTATCCGGTATCGGTGCTGCCCGGCTGGCTCCAGGTCGTGGCGCTCGCGCTTCCGCCGACGCACGTATTCGAGGGTATGCGCTCGATCCTCCTGCGCAACACGTTCGACCCGAAAGAGCTATGGTGGGCGCTGTCGCTCAACGCCGTGTATCTTTTCGCCGGCTATCTAACCTTCAGCCGGTTCCTGGCGAGCGCGCGGGTCAATGGCACTTTGATCCAGCTTGGCGAATAGATGCGGCTCCGCCTTCTCCTCGTGGTCCTTGCAGGATTCCTGATCGGTGCGATCGGCGGCGCGGCCGTGCTCCTCACCAAGGGTGCGCCGGCGCCGCCGGTCGAGACGACCGGGAAGGCGCTGATCGGCGGCCACTTCGCCCTCATCGACCAGACCGGAAAGCCGATCACCGACCGGGATTTCCGCGGCCGCTACCTGCTGGTGTTTTTCGGCTTCACCCACTGTCCCGACATCTGTCCGACGGAGCTTCAGGTGATGGCGGCGGCTCTTGAGGCGCTTTCGCCACAGGAGCGGAAGGAAATTGTCCCCGTCTTCATTACCCTCGATCCGGAGAGGGATACGCCCGAGGTGATGGCCACTTACGTTAAGAATTTCGGGCAAGATTTCGTTGGATTGACAGGTTCAGCAGAGTCAATCTCCGCCGTGGCCAAGGCTTACCGAATCGCCTACTCAAAATTCCAACAAGATAAAACGAGTGGCGATTACACGATTGACCATTCTTCACTCGTATATCTTATGGACAAGAACGGTGATTACATTACGCATTTTGCGTATGGCATCCCCGCCGCCAAGATAACCGAGATGCTCCGCCGTTACCTATAACGTGCGGCCGATCAGCCACCCGCATCAAACTGCCATTGCGCTGCAACATAGAATCACCATGTGATTCCGCGATGCAGCATTCTTGTGTATCGTAGGCGGGAGGTCGATCCATGCTTTACCATCTGTATGAACTGAACCAGGCTGCCCTGACCCCGGCACGGGCCGCGGCTGACGCCTATCGGCTGCTGTTTCGCAATCCGCTGAACCCAGCGGCCTACACGCCGCTTGGCCGGAGCGCTGCTGCCGTGCTCGAAATGTTCGAGCGCACCACGCGTCGCTACCGGAAGCCGGAATGGGGCATCGCCGACACCGTCGTCAGCGGCCGGACGGTGGCCGTGCATGAACGCACCGTACTCAGCAAGCCATTCTGCAATCTCATCCATTTCGAGCGCGACGTGTCGGCTTGGCGGCGCCATAGGGACCCCAAGCTCTTGATCGTGGCTCCGCTCGCCGGTCATTACCCGACCCTCCTTCGCGGCACGGTGCGCGATCTCCTTCCTGACCACGAGGTCTACATGACCGAGTGGCAGGACGCGCGCTTCGTGCCGCGCAATGACGGTCCTTTCGACCTCGACTCTTATATCGACTACACCATTGATTTTCTGCGCTTTTTCCGGGGAAACGTGCATGTGATGGGCGTCTGTCAGCCGACCGTCCCGGTGTTCGCCGCCGTGTCGCTGATGGAGGGGATGGACGATCCCGCGGTGCCCCGCTCGATGATCCTGATGGCCGGCCCGATAGACGCGCGCGAGAGCCCGACAGCGGTCAATGAGTTCGCGAAAGGCCGGAGCCTCAATTGGTTCCGCCACAACGTCATCACCCAGGTGCCGTGGCCCTATCCCGGCATGATGCGGCTCGTCTATCCTGGCTTCCTTCAACTCAGCGGCTTCATGGGCATGAATTTCGACCGCCACGTTACGGCCCATCGCGAGCTGTTCCACAATCTGATCAAGGGCGACGGCGATTCGGCCGACAAGCACCGCGAGTTCTACGACGAGTTCCTGGCGGTGATGGACTTGACAGCGGAGTACTACCTCCAGACCATCGAGACGGTGTTCCTCGAGCATAAGCTGCCGAGGGGTCTTATGGTGCATCGCAACACATTGGTCGACCCGGGCAAGATCCGCAGGGTCGGCCTGATGACCGTTGAAGGGGAAAAGGACGACATCTCCGGACTGGGGCAGACCTATGCTGCACAAATTTTGTGCAAGTCTCTCCCCGCCTCAATGCGCGAGCATCACATGCAGGCCGGCGTAGGCCATTACGGCGTTTTCAACGGGTCACGCTTCCGCGGCGAAATAACGCCGAAAATCCGCGATTTTATCAAGACACATCAACGTCGTAGGGGAATCTTGGCGAGAGCCTTCGGCCGCGCTGCCTAAAGCAGAGGCGAGCCTTCCCCCAAAAGCCTGTGGTACTGTACCGGCCGCCGATTCGTGGGCGCGATCGGCGGTAGGGAGCGTAACCATGCTTAAGCGGCTCAATTTCGGTCTCGGCGAGACCATAGAGGTCAAGGTCCGCGGGCTCGGTTTTCCCATTCTGCTCCGGCGGAGCGCGCGCGCGCGACGGTTCAGCCTTCAGGTAAGCGAGGCGCGCCGCGGAGCCGTGCTGACGATGCCGGTCTATTCGAGCTTCGCCGATGCCGAAGAGTTCCTGTCTCGCCACCTCGATTGGCTGAAGGAACGCGTCGCCGGACTGTCAGAGCCCGTGACGTTCACTCATGGTGCGATCGTGCCGTTGCGCGGCTATGCGCATGCGCTCCGCTTCGCCGGCTCGGTGCGGCGGCGTGGCGTGGTGTGGATCGAGGGGCCCGAGGACGCCAAGGCAGCTCCGGCGTGGCCGGAAGGCGCGCGCGTCTCGGTGAGACGGCTGCCGCGCCTCTACGTGTCGGGCGAGGAGGAGCATGCGCCGCGCCGGTTGCTCGACTGGCTGAAGCGTCAGGCGCATCTCGATCTCAAGGCGCGCGTCGATCTTCATGCGCGCCGTCTCGATCTCGAGCCTAAGCGTATATATGTGCGCGACCAGACCACGCGTTGGGGCTCGTGCTCGACGTCGGGCGCGCTGTCCTTCTCCTGGCGCCTCGTACTGGCTCCGAATTTCGTGCTCGACTATCTCGCCGCGCACGAGGTTGCGCACCTCGGCCACATGAATCACGGGCCTCGCTTCTGGGCGATGGTCGAGCGCACCATGCCTCGCTTCGAGGAGGCGAGGACTTGGTTAAGGAAGCACGGTGCCAGCCTGCACCGGTACGGCGCGGAGGGAATGCTTCCCTCCCAGGCCGGCTCCTCGCCTACGCGCAGCATCGAATAGGCTAGCCGTTGCCGCCGAATATGCCGAACACGCGGCGATAGAGCGGCTCGCCAGCGGTCTCGTCGCTGGTCGCTTGTGGCGACTGCCAGGGGAGCCGCGCCATCACGCCTTCGAGCGCCGGTGACCGCGTGCCGGGGAGCGGCAGCGGCGGCTTGTCCTTATGCGCATAGGTCATGATGTCATGCCACAGCAGGGCGGGGAACGTTCCGCCGGTCACTTTGCGCATGCGCGAGCCGTCGTCGTTGCCGATCCACACGCCCGCGATGTAGCGCGCGGTGTAGCCGACGAACCAGGCATCGCGCGAGTTTTGCGTCGTGCCGGTCTTGCCGGCGGCGAATTGACCTGGGAGCGCCGCGCGTTTTCCCGTGCCGCGCGCGATGGTCGCGTTCAGCATGTCGTTCATCGCCGCGACGTAAGGGAGCGCCACGACCTGGCCGGTCGTCGAACGCTGCCGCTGATAGAGCACCTTGCCGTCGCCGTTCCGCACTCTCTGGACGATGTACGGCATCACGCCCTGGCCGCCATTGGCGAACGGCACATAGGCGACGGTCAGCTCGAGCAGGTTGACCTCGGCGGTGCCGAGCGCGATCGACGGCCGGTCGTGCAGCTTGGAGTGGATGCCGAGCCGCTTCGCCGTGAGCACCACGCGCCAGCCGCCGACCTCGGCGCCGAGGCGTGCTGCCACGGTGTTCAACGACTCCGCCATGGCGTCTCTGAGCGAAACCTCGCCGCGATAGGTGCCGGTGTAGTTCTTGGGCGACCAGCCGGCCACGGTGGTCGGACCGTCATAGGCCATCGAGTCCGGCGTATAGCCACTCTCGAGCGCCGCGAGATAGACGAACGGCTTGAAGGCTGAACCTGGCTGCCGCTCGGCTTTGAGCGCGCGGTCGAACGGACTGGTCGAATAAGAGCGCCCGCCGACCAGCGCCTTAACGCCGCCGAGCGGATCTAGCACCACGACAGCCCCTTCGCTCGCATCGACCTCGCCGCCTTCATCATCGAGCATCCGTCGGAGCGAAAGCTGCGCTTCCCGCTGGAGGCCGGCATCGATGGTCGTATCCACGATCAGATCGCCGTCGTTCTCGCCGACGAACTCCGGCAGGAGCTCGGCCACCCAATCGACGGGGTAGGGGTAACCGGTCTCGTCGCCTTTGGCGCTCAACCGAAGCGGCTGCTGGGCGGCGGCGCGGGCCTCGTCAGCTGACAGGAAGCCGGCCTCGACCATGTTTTCGAGAACCTCGTCGACCCTGGCGCTTGCAAGCCGCACGCTCCTGGTCGGCGCATAGCGAGACGGCGCCTTGAGCAGGCCGGCAAGCAGCGCCGCCTGCGGCAGCGTGACCGAGCGCGCCGACCTGCCGAAATAATGCCGCGCCGCGGCTTCGATGCCGTAGGTGCCGCCGCCGAAATACACGCGATTGAGATAGAGCTCGAGGATCTCGTCCTTGGTGAATCGCTGCTCGAGCCAGATGGCGTAGATCACCTCTTCCAGCTTCCGCGTCATGGTGCGCTTCGGCGACAGGAACAGGTTCTTGGCGAGCTGTTGGGTAATGGTCGAGCCGCCTTCGACCACGGTGCCGGCAGATGCATTGCGGAAGGACGCGCGTATCAGCCCGAGCGGGTCGATGCCGAAATGATTATAGAAGCGTCGATCCTCGGTCGCGAGCACCGCCTTGGTGAGGTAAGGCGGTAGTACGTCGAGCCTGACATGGCCGCGGCGCAACCCCCTTTCGGCGAGGACGGTGCCGTCCTCGGCGAGGACGGTGACGTTGGGCGGCCGGTCGTCGAGCGCGGCAATGATGGGGTCGGGGACGCTGGCGATGAAATAAACGATTGCGAGCCCGAGCACGATGGTGCCCCAGATCGCTGCCAGCAGGGTGAACCGGAGCGCCTTGTAGAATAGCGGATGGCGCGCCACCACGCGCCTTAGCCGCCGTCTCGACCTGCGCGCGACGCGGGTAGGGGGGCGCCTTCGTTTGGGCGCTAAGTTGCGCGCACCGAAAGCCGGCTCGCCATGGCCTTGCCCCTTGCCGCCGGGCTTCACGCTCCGCCGCGCGCCGTTCATTAATGTTCCCGCGCCTAAAGTACAAGCGAAGAGATGCCTTGCGCGGGAGCCGAGCGAGCCCGAACGCCAAAGCCTTGGAATCCAAGCCTAGGCGTTTCGGATTGACACAATGTTAAAGGATTGGCGCACCAACCGGAGCTAACTCAAACGTCCAGGTTGGAGACCTGGAGGGCGTTGGCCTGGATGAACTCGCGCCTCGGCTCGACCACGTCGCCCATAAGGCGGGAGAAGATGTCGTCGGCGTCCTCGCCTTCCTTTATCTTCACTTGCAGCATGGTGCGCGTGTCGAGATCGAGCGTTGTCTCCCACAACTGCTCGGGGTTCATCTCGCCCAGTCCCTTGTAGCGCTGGAGCATCAGCCCCTTGCGCCCGGCTACCATGACCGCATCGAGCAGCTCGCTCGGCCCATGCACCATCAGGCTCGCATCCTTGCGCTTGAGCGAGGCGGGCTTGGCGTAGACCTCCTGGAGGTGCGGCGCGAACGAGTTCGAGCTTGAGCGCATCGGCGCTCGCGATGAACGGCCCGTCGATCAGATGCGATTCCATGACGCCCCTTAGTTCACGCCAGAAGCGAAGGCCGCCTTCGGGCAAGGCCTCGCCATGCCAGCCCCGCTCGGTCTCCTCCGACAGCGCATCGAGCCGCTTGGCGATGTAGGCGGCAGCGGCTTGCGAGTGCTTGCCGTCCTTCAGCACCTTCGGATTGAGCGCGCCGGCGATCGCCGCCTGCTCGACGATGAAGCGCGAATAACGGCTGTGCAAACCTTTGAGGATCGCAGTGATCCTTCGCGCGGTGTCGACGATGTCGCGCAAATCGGCGCCGCCTCGGTTCGCGCTGTCTCCGGTGACGAGGACGGCGTCCTCCAGCCCCTCGCCGACGAGATACTCCTCGAGTCCCTTCTCGTCCTTGAGGTAGCGCTCGGACTTGCCGCGCGCCACCTTGTAAAGCGGTGGCTGGGCGATGAAGAGGTGCCCCTGCTCGATCAGCGACTTCATCTGGCGATAGAAGAAGGTGAGCAGCAGCGTGCGGATATGCGAGCCGTCGACATCGGCGTCGGTCATGATGATGATCTTGTGGTAGCGGAGCTTGGCGAGGTCGAACTCATCGCTGATGCCGGTGCCGAGCGCGGTGATCAGTGTGCCGATCTCGGCCGACGACAGCATCTTGTCGATGCGCGCCCGCTCGACATTGAGGATCTTGCCACGCAAGGGGAGCACCGCCTGGAATGCACGGTCGCGCGCCTGCTTGGCGCTGCCGCCGGCCGAATCGCCCTCGACCAGGAACAGTTCTGATTTGGCGGGATCGCGTTCCTGACAGTCGGCGAGCTTGCCGGGGAGGGAAGCCATATCGAGAGCGCCCTTCCGCCGCGTGAGGTCGCGCGCCTTGCGCGCCGCCTCGCGGGCTGCGGCGGCTTCCACGATCTTTTGCACGATGTTGCGCGCCTCGCCGGGGTTCTCCTCGAACCATTGCGACAGGGCCTCGGCCATCACGCTCTCGACCACCGGGCGCACCTCTGAGGAGACGAGCTTATCCTTGGTCTGACTCGAGAATTTGGGGTCCGGCACCTTGACGGAAAGCACGCAGCTCAGCCCCTCGCGCGCATCGTCGCCGGTGAGCGCCAGCTTCTCCTTCTTGGCGATGCCGGACTCCGCAGCATAAGTGTTGACCGTGCGGGTCAGCGCCGCGCGGAAGCCTGCGAGATGAGTGCCGCCGTCGCGCTGCGGGATGTTGTTGGTGAAGCAGAGCACGTTCTCGTGGTAGCTGTCGTTCCACCACAGCGCCGCCTCGATGTTGATCTTGTCCTGCTGCCGCTCGACCACGATCGGCTCGGTGATGAGCGCATGCTTGGTGCGGTCGAGGAAGCGGACGAACGCGCGCAAGCCGCCCTCATAGCGCATCTCCTCGACCTTCGGCTCGACGCCGCGATGGTCGGTCAGCATGATCCTGACGCCCGAGTTGAGGAACGCGAGCTCGCGCAGGCGGTGCTCGAGCGTCGCGTAGTCGAACTCGACCATGGTGAAGGTGTTGGGCGAGGGCACGAACGAGATGCGCGTACCGGTCTTGGCGCCGGCATCGCCGATCGCCTTCAGCGGCGCCACCGGCACGCCGTCGGTGAAGCGCATGTAATATTCCTTGCCGGCACGCCAAATGGTCATCTCGAGCTTGGAGGAGAGCGCGTTCACCACCGACACGCCGACGCCGTGCAATCCGCCCGACACTTTGTAGGAGTCCTGGTCGAACTTCCCGCCGGCATGGAGCTGCGTCATGATCACTTCGGCCGCCGAGACGCCTTCGCCTTTGTGGATCTCGGTCGGAATGCCGCGCCCGTTGTCCTCGACGGTGACCGAGCCGTCGGCATTCAGCGTGACCAGGATCTCGTCGGAAAAGCCGGCCAAGGCCTCGTCGATGGCATTGTCGACGACCTCGTAGACCATGTGATGCAGGCCCGAGCCGTCGTCGGTATCGCCGATATACATGCCCGGCCGCTTGCGCACGGCATCGAGCCCCTTCAGCACCTTGATCAACTCGGCGCCATATTCGGCAGCGGCAGTGGCTTTGCGTTTTGAAGCTGGTGTCATGGTCTTTGGCCGGCGGTTGTTGGTTTTGTTTGGCGGCCGAAACCGCCTCTCAGAATCAGGCTCTGATATTACCCCAATTCACTGCCAAGATTTTGGCGTCTTGCGCAATTGGAGCGAATAGGCCGCGGTCGGTGCCGGTCATCCAGGCCTGGGCTCCGAGCTGCAAAATTTCCCCAAAAAGCGCCATTCTGCGAGCCTCGTCGAGATGGGCAGCCACCTCGTCCAGGAGGACCAGAGGAGCAGCGCCCTCGATCTCCTTGATCAGCTCGGCCTTGGCAAGAATGAGCCCGATCAGAAGCGCCTTTTGCTCGCCTGAGGAACAGTGCTCGGCGGGCGCATTTTTCGGGCCGTGCCTCACTATTAGGTCGCTCAGATGCGGTCCTTCAAGGGCCCGTGTGGCAGCCCTGTCGCGCTCGCGGCCGACGTTCAGGATGTGGCGGAATTCGTCCTCGACCTCAGTCGCTGCCTTGACCGCAAGCGCCTCTTCCAGCACGCCTTTGAGCGCAAGCACGGCATAAGGGAAGGGCGTGTCCGGTCCGCGCGCCTCGCGCGTCAGCTCGATCAGCGTCGCTAGGCGATGAACAGCGTCGAGACGCGATGCGGCGATCGCGACCCCGGCTTCGGCCATCTGCTCCTCGAGGCTGTCGAACAGAGCGCGGCTTCCCTCACCCATTTGGAACAGCCGGTTCCTCTGCCGCATGGCGCGGTCGTAGTGGCCGATCGGCGTGCGCATCTTGGGATCGATGGCGAGCACCAGCCGGTCGAGGAAACGCCGCCGCTCGGATGCAGCGCCGGTGAATAGGCCGTCCATCGCCGGGATCAACCAGACGAGCTTGACGTAATTGGCAAGTGCGCCGGCGCCCGTGTCTTTGCCGGCGATCCGCACGACGCGGCCCGAGCCTTCCTCGCGTCCGCCCGCGGCAAGCCCGGTCCCGATCTCGACCTCGCCCTGGCTCGAGACGAGCTTAGCGGCAACGGCGAAGCCGCCACCGCCGTCCTTCCGGCAAAGCTCGCTATACGGCCGGGCGCGCAGGCCGTGACCCGCGCCGAGCAGAGACACCGCCTCGAGCAAATTTGTTTTGCCCGAGCCATTGTCGCCGACCAGCACCACCGGCTCGGGCCCGAGCGTGAGCTTAGCGCTCGCATAGCTGCGGAAATCGGTGAGCTTCAGCTCTTTGACGTAAAGACGCCTTGGCGCCGGGCTGTCGACCCCGGCAGCCTCTAGTTTGATCTCATGGTTCCCGTTGCGGGAGGCCCTCATACCCGCATCGGCATGAGAACGTAGAGGGCGGACAGATCCTTGCCGTCGCGCACCATGGTGGGCGAGCCAGGATCAGCGAGCTGGAACTCGGCGGTGCCGCTTTCGAGTTGCCCGGCGATGTCGAGCAGATAGCGTGCGTTGAAGCCGATCTCGAGCGGATCGAAGCCGTATTCGACCGGCAACTCCTCGGTGGCGCTGCCACTGTCCGGATTGTTGACCGATAGCGTCAGCTTGCCGCCGCTGATGGTCAGCTTCACCGCGCGGCCCTTGTCACTCGACAGCGTCGAGACGCGATCGACGGCCTGAGCGAAGGCGGCGTTGTCCACCTCCATCCGCTTGTCGTTGCCTTGCGGAATGACGCGCTCATAGTCCGGGAAGGTCCCGTCGATCAGCTTTGAGGTCAGCACGATGCGCCTGGTCGAGACGCGGATCTTCGACGGCGACAGCTCGACGCGCACCTCGCCGTCGGCGTCCTCGACCAGCTTGGCAAGCTCGAGCACGGTCTTGCGCGGCACGATTACCCCCGGCATGCCCTTGGCGCCCGTGGGGAGCGGCAGCTCCACCTGCGCCAGCCGATGGCCGTCCGTCGCCACCGCGCGCAGCGTCGGCTTGCCCGAGGTCTCGGTCGCATGGAGATAGATGCCGTTCAGGTAATAGCGCGTCTCCTCGGTCGAGATGGCGAAGCGGGTCTTCTCAATCAGACGTTTCAAGTCTCCCGCCGAGAGCTGGAAGCTGTGGCCGAGATCATCGACGCTGAGCGCCGGGAAATCATCGGCGGGGAGAGTCTGGAGCGAGAACTGGGCTGGCCCGCTGGTGATGATCAGCCGCCCCTGCTCGCCGTCCTTCGCGAGCTCGATCTCGTTGCCTTCGGGCAGCTTGCGCACGATGTCGTAGAACATATGGGCTGGCACCGTGGTCGCGCCTTCACCCTTGGCCCGCGCCGGCACGGTCTCGACCAGCTCCATGTCGAGGTCGGTCGCTGTCAGCTTCAACTCGTTGTTGCGGCTGCTGAGCAGCACGTTGGAGAGGATCGGGATCGTGTTCCGCCGCTCGACCACGCTCGCCACGTGGGCAAGCGCCTTTACCAAGCCTGCTTTGTCGATGCTGAGCCGCATGATGGACCGGTACCCCAAATTGGCGCCTTCTGCCCGGTGCGCTCGGCCCTGTCTGAAGCTTTTCAGGCTTCAGTCCGGCCCTGGCAAGGCGTGGTGAGCGCTAAGAACTCCCGGTCAAACTTGACGTGATAGTGGGCAATTTGCAAGAGCGGGCGGGGGACACCTCGGGCTCGCGCCCAAGCCCCCGCCGCGCCTTCCCTCAATCGCGCAGCAAGCGCTTCAAAAGCTCGATCTCTTCGCGGAGCTGATTGTCGTCGTTCATCAACTGCTCGATCTTGCGGATCGCATGCAGCACGGTGGTGTGGTCGCGGTTGCCGAACCTCCTGCCGATCTCGGGCAGCGAGCGCGAGGTAAGCAGCTTGGCGAGATACATGCCGATCTGGCGCGGCCGCACGATCGACCGGTTGCGCCGTCCGGACAGGAGATCGCCACGGTTGACGCCGTAGTGCTTCGACACAGTGCGCAGGATGTCGTCGATGCGCACCCGCCTTGGCTCGGCCCCGCGCATCAGGTCGCGCACGATCTGCTCGGCGGTCTCGAGGGTCACCGGTTCGTCGGTCAGCTGATAACTCGCGCGCAGCCGATGCACCGCACCTTCGAGCTCGCGCCCGCTCTCGGTCAGGCGCTCGGCAAGGAAGGCAAGCACCGTGTCGGAGACGTTGAGCCCGCGTGTCTCGGCGCACGCCTCTTGCGCGCGCTTGAGCAGGATTTTGTGGCGGAGCTCGTAGTCCATCGACCCGATCTCGGCGACGAGGCCGCCGCCGAGCCGCGAGCGCATGCGCATGTCGAGCTTGTCGAGTTGGGTCGGCGCGCGATCGGCGGCGACCACCACCTGCCGCCCGCCGTCGATCAGCGAGTTCAGCGTGTGGCAGAACTCCTGCTGAATGGTCGGGCCTTGCAGGAACTCCATGTCGTCGATCAACAGAATGTCGATCTTGCGCAGCTTCTCCTTGAAGGCCAGCGCGTCGCGCGCGCGCAACGCCTGCACGAAGCCGCTCATGAAGCGCTCAGCGGTCAGATAGAGCACTTCTGCCTCGGGTTTCCGCTGCTTCACGTCCCACGAGATCGCGTGCAGCAGATGGGTTTTGCCCAAGCCGACATTGCCGTGGAAGAACAGCGGATTGAACAGCGGCTGCGGCGTCGAGAAGGCTCCCGCCACCTCTTGCGCCGCCGCGTGAGCGAGCCGGTTCGTGGCGCCGACGACGAAGCTCATGAAGCTCAGTCTCGGATCGAGCGGAGAGCCTTCGAAGCCTCCATAGCCGGTCCTGAGGGGCATCGGCAGCGGCGCGGCTGTTTCGGGCGCCGTCTGGGCAGTCGGCAGCGCCATACGCCCCTGGCGCGGCAGCTCGCCGACGCCCTCGGTGCTGAAATGCGGCTGCCTTACCCTGAATTCCACGCGCTCGGCCGACGGCCATTCCGCGCGCGCCAGCCTGAGCACGAAGTCGTAATAGTGCGTCCTGAGCCAGTTGCGGAGGAAGCGCGTAGCCACGGTGAGGTGAACGACCTCGTCGTCCACCTGCTCGAGCTCCACCCCTCTAAACCAACTGGCAAAGACGTCCTCTCCTAATTCCGCGCGTAGCCGGCTCTTGATCTTCGCCCAAGCATCGCTTGGCGCGCACTGCTCTTGCTGTGCCACGGTTCTTGCTCTTTCCCATTCGTATCGTTCGCGCCGTTACGCACCGCACGCCTCATACTTGAGCAGTCAACTGGATCGACGCGGACAGCCATGTCCGTCCATTACGGCGAGCCTCGTTCCCTAGCCTTGTTGCCAGGGAAGGCCTGCCGCCTTCCAACCTGCGACGGTGCCGCGATGTCTCTCGTCGTCGAGCGGTCCTTCGAAACCGCACGCGACGTTGTGACAACTGCGGTACCCCGTCGCCGCCATCGCCTTAGCCGCAGCCATGCTACGGCTTCCCGAACGGCAAATGAAGAAGAGGTCGTCCTCAGGTTGGACACCGAGCGCCTTGAGTTCGCCCGCGAGCCGCTCGGCAAAACGCGCATCGACCGCTTGGTCGGGAAAAGTCTGCCACTCGACGAGGACTGCCCGCCTTCCCAGCGGCCCTAGATCCGGAATCCCCACATAGGTCCATTCCGCACGCGTACGCACGTCAACGAGTTGCGCCCGAGGCTTCGACACCAGGCCTTCCCAGGCCGTGCCGATATCCACCTCGTCCACCGCGTAATCGCCGCCAAATGCGCCCAATTGATGCGTTCCTCTCCTCACCACCTTGAACACGAGGCAAGTACAAATTTGGTGCAGACCACTATCGGTGGTGGCTTCGCACGACTTACGACACGCCAACCCACAGGTTACGCATCAATATTCCACAAGATTTCCACCTACCCTCGCCCCGGAGACAAAGAAAAGCTGCCCCGGCAACGACCGAGCACAAGATACTCAATTGTGAAGGAGGGGACTTCCCCGTTCGGATGGTTGGACTATACACACCACTCCCATGCTGATCAAGCGACCGGATAATGGCAAATGTCCCTCGATCTACCGTAGACTGAGCAATCATCCTCGCCCCCAACCGCCTGTCCCGCAACACTGATTTGGTGGGATCGAGAGCGCGCTGAGAGCCAAAGCCAGCTTCGGCTGTTGTGAACTGTCACACGATTTTTTTTGCAGATGAAGATCGGGATCGGCAGCGCCTAGCCGACCGCACTTTGACCCGGAGGTCAAGCAGTTGAAATCTTCGTTGAATTGACATGTTTGGAAGCGCGAACAGCCGCGCTTCCTTTGTTGCTCTAGAGCAACAGGGCCGTTTTTTTGGGGGTAGGCGGCGCTTCTGTTAGAGGGCGACCATGGCGCCGACCCGCTTGGCAAGCCGCGATACCTTGCGCGAGGCGGTCTTACGATGGGTCATGCCCTGCTGCGCGGTGCGCACGATCACCGGTTCGGCCTCTTTCAGAGCGGCGCGGGCCGCCTCTTTATCGCCCGAGGCGATCGCCTCCTCGACTTTGCGTACCGAGCCCCGCATCCGGCTCCGGCGCGCCTTATTCACCTCGGTGCGGCGGACGGTCTGACGCGCGGCTTTCTTCGCCGATTTGGTATTGGCCATGATGTGATCCTTGAGGGCGCGTTCGGCCTCTTAGGGGGCGAGAAGCGCTGACATAAGCGGATGATTGGGCTCGTCTATAGCGATGCCGTCTTGCAGCGTCAACCGCGGGGAACGGCCTTTCGTCCCTGCAATTGACATGCGGAGGCAGGGATGGCTCTCCTGTCGTGGGCTGTCCAGGGCTAGGCGTCGGAGCGAGGTAAAGTAGCGGGCATATGCGAATTCTGGTTACCGGCGCCGCCGGCTTCATCGGCTACCACACGGCCGAACGTCTCATCGGCCTAGGCCACGAGGTGGTCGGGTTCGACAACCTCAACCCCTATTACGACGTCAGGCTGAAGGAGGCGCGCCTCAAGGGGCTCGCGCGGCACGACGGCTTCCGCTTCATCAAGGCCGAACTCGGCGACCGGACGGCGGTCGAGGCGACCTTCGCCGCGGAGAAACCGAAGCGCGTCGTGCATCTCGCCGCCCAGGCAGGGGTCCGCTACTCGCTCGACCACCCGCACGCTTATATCAATTCGAACGTCACCGGCTTCCTGCACATCCTCGAAGGGTGCCGCCATCACGGGGTCGAGCATCTCGTCTATGCCTCGTCGAGCTCGGTCTATGGAGGAAATCGCGCTCTCCCCTACAAGGTCGGCGACAATGTCGATCATCCGGTGAGCCTGTATGGCGCCACCAAGAAATCCAACGAGCTCATGGCCCATTCCTACGCCCATTTGTTCGGGCTGCCGGTGACCGGGTTGCGCTTCTTCACGGTCTATGGGCCGTTCGGCCGACCCGACATGTCGCTGTTCATCTTCACCCGCAAGATCCTCGCCGGCGAGCCGATCCCGGTCTTCAACTATGGCCATCACGCGCGCGACTTCACCTATGTCGACGATGCGGTCGAAGGGGTGGTACGCACGCTGGACACCGTCGCCGCCCCTAATCCCGAATGGCGGCCCGAGGCCCCCGACGCGGCGACCTCCTCGGCGCCCTATCGCATCTACAATATCGGCAATCACAGCTCGGTCGCGCTGCTCGACTTTATCGCCATAGTCGAGCGCGCGCTTGGGAAGAAGGCCAAGATCGAGTTGCTCCCGGCGCAGCCGGGCGATGTCGAGGAGACTTATGCCGATGTCGAGGCGCTGCAGCAGGCGACCGGGTTTCACCCGGCCACGCCCCTCGAGGAGGGCGTCAAGCGCTTCGTCGCGTGGTACCGCGACTACTACAGAGCCTGAAGGATCCTCTCCGCGGGCGTGGGAATCGACGGGATTTGCTGACAAGTTGACAAGCCTGCTAAGCCCGCCATGATCCCGCCAATCCAGATGCGCAAAGCGAGCGTTTTCGGTCTTCATCCGCCACGCCAAGTCGGACGTAAAGGAGGCCGAGGCGATCGCCGCGGCGCTCGAGGAGCGGGGCCTGAAATGCTGGATCGTGCGGCCCGGGCGTTCCTACGGCGACGAGATTATCAGGGGCATCGAGAAATCCGCGTTGTTTCGTCCTCGTTCTTTCGGAAGCGAGCAATGACTCGGCCTTCGTTGCGCGCGAGGTCGAGCGCGCGGTCAGCAAGAACAAGCCCGTATTTCCCATCCGCATCGCCGACGTCGTGCCTTCGCCCGCGCTCAAGCTGTTCGTTGCAGGCACGCAGTGGATAGACGCCTTCGCGGGTCGTCTCGCTCCCCAGGTCGATGTGCTGGCGACCTGATCGCCGAGGATGGTCACGGCGGGACCGCTGTCTCCGGCAATGCCAAGCCCAAGCCTACAGCCCCAGTGCGCTCGAGCTTGCTACGTTCGCCCCGGGTGCTTGGCGCGGCCAGCCTCGCGGCGATCCGCCTAGATCCTAAGAATGTTCAAGCCTATACGGGGCGGGCAATCAGCTATCAAAAGAAAGGCGACATCGCCCGGGCCAAGGTGGATTATGAGAAGGCGCTTTCGCTCGATCCTGACGCCGAGACACGCAAGGACGTGCAGGCCGCTCTCGATGCGCTTGGGCATGATCGACGCCGCATTTTCCGGCGAAGTTGAAAGGATTCTCGCCACGGGACTGATCTAGCGGTTGGTGAAGACCGGGGTGCGCTTTTCGATGAAGGCGGTCATGCCCTCTTTCTGGTCCTCGGTGGCGAATAGCGAGTAGAACTGGCCGCGCTCGAAGCGGGCACCTTCGGCGAGCGTCGTGGCGAAGCCGCGATTGATCGCTTCCTTGATCATCATCACCGCATGCTGCGAGAGGTTGGCGATCTTGTCGGCGACCTTCATCGCCTCGTCCATCAGTTCCGCCGCCGGCACGACCCGGCTCACCAGGTTCGAGCGTTCGGCCTCCTCGGCCTTGATGTGCCGCCCGGTGAGGCAAAGCTCCATGGCCTTGGCCTTGCCGACCGCGCGGGTCAGACGCTGCGTGCCGCCGTTGCCCGGCATGATGCCGAGCGTGATCTCGGGCTGGCCGAACACGGCGGTGTCGGCGGCGAGGATAATGTCGCACGCCATCGCCAACTCGCAGCCGCCGCCGAGCGCGTATCCGCCGACTGCGGCGATGATCGGTTTTCGGCAGTTCGAGATACGGTCGAACGGCGCGAGAAAGTCGCTGCCATAGGCCTCGACGAAGGTCTTTTTGTGCATCTCCTTGATGTCCACGCCGGCGGCGAACGCCTTGTCGTTGCCGGTGATGACGATGCAGCCGATCCCGCTATCGGCCTCGAAGCCGTCGAGTGCGCGATTGACCTCGCCGATCAGCTCGGCATTGAGCGCGTTCAGCGCATGCGGGCGGTTGAGGGTGATGATCCCGACCTTGCCCTTGGTCGAGACGAGGATGGTGTCATAGGCGCCGTCGCCTTTCGGCGCATCCCGCGGCTCCCGGGTGGTGAAGACATTCAACATATGGCACAAGTCCCCTAGTGTTGACAGGTTGGACAATAGAAAGTCGACCGTCCTCCCTGGACGATGCGGCGTACGGTTCCTCCGCAACCTTTTTTGGCGCAAGGCTTGCCCTTGCGTCCGTAGACTTTGAAGCGGTGCTGAAACTCGCCGAGCGAGCCGTCAGCCTGCTTATAATCGCGAAACGACGAGCCGCCCGCTTGGATCGCGTCGTCGAGCACCGCCTTGATGCCAGGGACGAGCGCTTTTGTTTTCGCCGTTGGCTTGCCGGTTTTGGTGGCAAGCGAGCCGGCGAGCTTCAGCGGCGAGATGCCGGCGCGGAATAGCGCCTCGCAGGCATAGATGTTGCCGATCCCCGCGATCAGCCTCTGATCGATCAGCGCCGCCTTGATCGAGGTCGCCTTGCCCTTGAGCTTGGCGGCGAGCCATTCCGGCGTGAAGCTCGCCCCGAGCGGCTCGACCCCGAGACCCTTGAAAAGTGGGTAGCTCGCGAGCGCGTCGGCAGGCACCAGATCCATCAGTCCGAAGCGCCGCGGATCGGTGTAGCGGACGGCGGCGCCGTCTTTGAGATGGAAGACGATATGCTCGTGCTTCGGCGCATCGCCTTGCGGATGCGCGAAGCGGCCCGGTTTCTCAGCCGCGCCATTAGCGCGATCGATCGAGAAGCGACCGCTCATGCCGAGATGTATGACCAGCACCTCGCCGTCGTCCAACCGTGCCAGGAGATATTTCGCGCGCCGGTCGAGCGCCTCGACCTTTCGCCCGGTCAACCTCTCGGCGAAACGCTTGGGAAAGGGAAAGCGCAGATCTTTCCGCCTCTGTTCGACCCGCGCGAACGCATTCCCGACAAGGATCGGCTCAAGGCCCCGTCGCACGGTCTCAACCTCAGGAAGCTCTGGCATCGCCCATATCGCAATGCGGAAGAAGCTCCGCTGCGCTGCAACAATAGCCTGATCTTGGCCCTTAGGCTATTGTCCCCTCGCATGTCAGAGGACCTCGACAAGGAAAGCGCTGGGAAGGCTTCGGCGAGCTTCGGCTTCGCCTCGGTCGCCAAGGGGGCCAAGCAGGGCCTGGTGAACGAGGTGTTTGCCAGGGTCGCCCGCAACTACGACCTGATGAACGACCTGATGTCGGGCGGCCTGCATCGGCTATGGAAAAGCGACTTCGTGTCCTGGCTCGCGCCGCCGAAAAGCGGCGTTCGCTATGTGCTGCTCGACGTTGCCGGCGGCACCGGCGACATCGCGCGGAAGGTGCTCGAAGCCTCGGGCCATGGCGCACGCGCCGTGATCTGTGACATCAGCGCCGAGATGATGGAGGCCGGGCGGGCGAGGGCCGCGGGCGTCGGCGACCGTCTCGCCTTCGTGCAAGGCAATGCCGAAGCGTTGCCATTTTGCGACCGGAGTTTCGACGCCTACACCATTGCCTTCGGCATGCGCAATCTCACCCGTATGGAAGCCGGCATTGCCGAGGCCTATCGCGTGCTGAAGCCCGGAGGACGCTTCCTCTGCCTCGAATTCTCGAGCGTCGAGGTGCCGCTGCTGGATACGCTCTACGATGCATATTCGTTAAACGCGATTCCCGCGCTCGGCTCGCTTGTCGCCGGCGACAGCGCCTCCTATCGCTATCTTGTCGAAAGCATCCGACGGTTTCCCGATCAGAAATCCTTCACGCGGCTGATCGAGAATGCCGGCTTCGAACGCGCGCGCTACCGCAATCTCACCGGCGGCATCGCCGCCATCCACTCCGCGTGGCGACTGTGATGAGGCATTGAGTTGAACGCGATCGCCGACATGGCACGATTGACGAAGGCGGGCGCCGTGCTCGCCTGGTCGGGCGCGCGCGTGCTTCCGGAGGACGCCAACCTGCCGGCGCCGCTCGTCCTGTTCGGCCGGGTGACCTCGCCGCTCCGCAAGAACGGCGCATCCGACGGCGGCAACGAGGCCAAGCTCTCGACCGCGCTCACCTCGCTCGGACCCTCCTACATCAAATTGGGCCAGTTCCTCGCAACCCGCGACGACATCATCGGCCGCGAGCTCGCTGCCGATCTCGCTACGCTCCAGGACCGCTTGCCGCCCTTTTCGCAACGCGATGCGCGGAAAGCGGTCGAGGAGGCGCTCGGCGCCCCCATCGACACGCTGTTCGCCGAGCTCGGACCCCCCGTTGCCGCCGCCTCGATTGCCCAGGTGCACAAGGCCGAGGTGCGAGCGGCTGACGGCACGCTGACGCCGGTCGCGGTCAAGGTGCTTCGCCCCGGCATCGAACAGCGCTTCCACCGCGACCTCGACAGTTACTTTTTCGCCGCCCGAATGGTCGAGCGCTTCCACGTCCGCTCGCGCCGGCTCCGCCCGGTCGCCGTGGTCGATACGCTCGCCAAGTCCGTCGCCATCGAGATGGATTTGCGCATGGAGGCGGCCGCCATCTCGGAGATGGCCGAGAACATCAAGAACGACGAAGGCTTCCGCGTGCCGGTGGTCGATTGGACGCGAAGCGCGCGTCGCGTGTTGACGCTCGAATGGATCGACGGCATCCCGATCGCCGACCATGCCGCGCTCGCCGCTGCTGGGCACGACGTGAGGGCGCTCGGCGCAAAGCTAATGCAGGCATTTCTCCGCCACGCCATGCGCGACGGCTTTTTCCATGCCGACATGCATCCGGGCAATCTGTTCGTCGATGCCGACGGTAACATCGTCGCGGTCGATTTCGGCATCATGGGCCGTCTCGGCATGAAAGAGCGGCGCTTCCTCGCCGAGATCCTCCACGGCTTCCTCAAGCGCGACTATCGGCGGGTCGCCGAGGTGCATTTCGAAGCGGGCTACGTGCCGCGGAAACATTCGGTGGCGCAGTTCGCCCAAGCTCTGCGCGCCATCGGCGAGCCGATCATGGACCGCAAGGCGAGCGAGATCTCGATGGCCCAGCTGCTCGGCCAGCTATTCCAATATACCGTAGTGTTCGACATGCAGACGCGGCCTGAGCTTCTGCTGCTGCAGAAGACTATGGTCGTGGTCGAGGGGGTAGGGCGGAGCCTAGATCCTGAGCTGAATATGTGGATCGCGTCGGAGCCCGTGGTTAAGGACTGGATGGAGAGCCAGCTCGGCGCGGGCGCGCGGCTTGAAGCGGCGGCCGAGGGCGCGGTCAGCGTCGGGCGCTTCGTCGGCGAGATCCCTAAGCTGCTCGGCCAGGTAGAGCGGACCGCCGCCGCTTTCGCCGGCCTGGTGGAGGAGGGGGTCCGCCTCGACGACGATACCGTCGAGCGGCTGGCCGAGGCGCAAAGCCGCCAAAACCGTGCGAGCCGCATCGGCATCTGGGTGGCGGCCATCGCCCTCGCGGTCATCGCGCTGACGCTGCTCTTTTGATGCGTTCGAGCCCTGATTCAGCGGGATGAGTTATCATCGCGTTTTGCGACTTATTCTCTTTCGGTCCTGGATTTGGAGGCAAGCCTACCTTTGGGCTTGGGCGGCTTCCAATTCAGAGTCGCCTCATCGTATTGCCGCTCCATCTCCTCCGAGGAGCCCAGATACGGCTTCGCCGTCTTGGAGGACTTGCCACGGCCAGGGCCCGGTGAAATCGACTTGCGTTTATCAACCCCTCATAGCTGTTGTGGGCATGCTCTCGCGATTCCTTCAAGAAGCGGGCCTGCAGCATGCGCCCGATTTCCAGGAAGCGCCTTACCACGCGTCGCGCCGCCTCGTCCTCCGACGCGTCAACATTGATGAGATCGACGGAATAGCCGTGTGACTTGAGGGTTTCGGCGATCCGCCGTATCGAAGCTACGGTGTCGCCCGTGCGCGGCCAGAAACTCCGCGGCCGATGCCTTCCGGGACTAATGAGACTGCGGCTGTTGTTGCGATCTGGTGGCTGCTTCGGCATCTGCGGAAGACTTGGCCGTGCCACTTTCAGCACCCACGGGCGAGGCGAACAGGGCCAATAACAGCAGCGCGGTCACCGGTACGAGTCGTGAGATTTTCGGTTGTGCAGCCATGACCAGCCTCAATGTCGCTCAATGGAACCCGCGCCAGCAGAGTTGGCACCGCCGAACGCCTACGTCTTCGCCGTTGTTGTGCGACTTGACCGCTAACCTTATTTCTTGTCATTGCCCGGCTTGAGCCGCTGGTATCCTATGGATCGGTAACGGAGTAAGGCGACGTGCAAGGCAAGCGCATCCTGCTCATCGTCGGCGGCGGCATCGCCGCCTATAAGAGCCTCGAGCTCGTGCGCCGCTTGAAGGAGCGGGGCGCGTCGGTGCGCGCCATCCTGACGAAGGGCGGCGCCGAGTTTGTCACCCCGCTGTCGCTGTCGGTGCTGACTGAGGAGAAGGCCCTCACCGATTTGTTCGACCTCAAGGACGAGGCCGAGATCGGGCATATCCGCCTGTCGCGCGAAGCCGAGTTGATCGTGGTGGCGCCCGCGACCGCCGACCTCCTGGCCAGGATGGCGCACGGGCTCGCCGACGATCTCGCCACCGCCGTGCTGCTCGCTACCGACAAACCGGTGCTCGCCGCTCCCGCCATGAACGTGAGGATGTGGGAGCACGCCGCGACGCAGCGGAACCTCGCCGCGCTCCGCGCCGATGGCATCGAATTCGTCGGCCCTAATGAAGGCGAGATGGCTTGCGGGGAGTTCGGCCCGGGCCGCATGGCCGAGCCTGCCGCCATCCTCGATGCCATCGCCGGGCTGCGTGAGAAGACGGCACCGCGTGCTTCGGTCACGCCGCTTCGCACGCTCGCGGGCTGGCACGTGCTGATCACCTCCGGCCCGACGCAGGAGCCGATCGACCCGGTGCGCTACATCGCCAACCGCTCCTCAGGCAAGCAGGGTCATGCGCTCGCCCGCGCCGCCGCCGCGCTCGGCGCAAGCGTAACTTTGGTGAGCGGTCCGGTGGCGCTTGCTGACCCGCAAGGCGTGCGCGTGACAAAAGTCGACACGGCAAATGAGATGCTGGCCGCCGTGCAGGCCGCGCTCCCCGCCGACATTGCGATCTGCGCCGCTGCTGTCGCCGATTGGCGCGCGGCCGACGATGCGCCGCATAAGCTCAAGAAGCCGCACCAGGGCACCGAGACCATGCTCGCGCTGACGCTCAACCCGGACATTCTCGCCACGCTCTCGAAGCCCGGGGCGCAGCGCCCGCGCCTCGTCATCGGCTTTGCCGCCGAGACCGAGAATTTGATTGAGAACGCGGTCGCCAAGCGCGGGCGAAAAGGAGCGGACTGGATCGTCGCCAACGACGTCTGGCCGGGCACGGGCGCCATGGGCGGCGACGACACGCAAGTCCATCTGGTGACCGATCAGGGTGTCGAAGACTGGCCGCCGATGAGCAAGGACGAGATGGCCGCCCGCCTGCTGGCACGCGCCGCCGAAGCGCTTGCGGCACGCTCAGCTGCCGAATGAGCGTGACGCTCAGGGTCTTGCGCCTTCCCCACGGCGAAGGCTTCCCGCTTCCGTCCTATCAGTCGGCAAGTGCCGCCGGGCTCGATCTCGTTGCCGCAATCCCGGAAGACGCCCCCGTCAGTCTCGAGTCGGGCGACCGGGCGCTCGTGCCGACGGGCTTGGCCTTCGAATTGCCTGAAGGCTACGAGGCGCAAGTGCGCCCCCGCTCGGGACTCGCGCTCAAGCAGGGCGTGACGGTTCTGAACAGCCCCGGCACCATCGATGCCGACTACCGCGGCGAGGTGATGGTGATCCTCATCAATCTCGGCGCTGATCCGTTCCTGATCCAGCGTGGCGACCGCATCGCGCAGCTCGTCGTATCACCCGTGACCCATGTCGAGGTGATGGCAGTTGCCGAACTCGGCGCCACGGCGCGCGGCGGCGGCGGCTTAGGCTCGACCGGTTGACCGAAGGGCAGACGGTATTTTCCGGCACTTGCGGAGGCGCGCTCCCTGGCAGCGTCGGCGCAAACAGCCTAAGTTCACGTCATGCTCACCCCTGACGAGATCCTGCGCTACAAGCGCCAGCTGGTGTTGAAGGAGATCGGCGGTGAGGGCCAGCAGAAGCTGAAGGCCTCGCGCGTCCTGGTCGTTGGCGCCGGCGGGCTCGGCTCGCCACTGATGCTCTATCTTGCCGCTGCCGGTATCGGCACGGTCGGCGTCATCGACGACGATCGCGTAAGCATCGACAACCTCCAGCGCCAGATTGCGCATCAGACGAACAGCGTTGGCAAGTTCAAGACGCGAAGCGCCGCCGATGCGATCGAACGGGTCAACCCGCAGGTCGAGGCCAAGCTCTACACGACGCGGCTTGTGCCTGAGAACGCCATCGACATCATCCGCGCCTATGACATCGTCGCCGACGGCTCCGACAATTTCGCCACGCGCTACCTCGTCAACGATGCGTGCTGTCTCGCCAAACGGCCTCTGGTGTTCGCCGCGGTCGGACCCTTCGACGGGCATCTCACCACCTTTCGCGCCTTCGAGAACGACACGGGCGGCAAGCCGCGCCCGTCTTATCGTTGCCTGTTCCCGGAGCCGCCGCCTGAAGGCACCGTGCCACCGTGTTCTGAAACCGGCATCCTCGGCGCGGTCTCGGGCGTGATCGGCTGTTTGCAGGCAGTCGAGGTGGTGAAGGAGCTGCTCGGGATCGGCGAGGGTCTGGTGGGTAGACTCTTGCTCTATGATGCGCTCGAGGCGCGATTCTCGACCTTTGCCTATGAATGGGACGCCGCGAACCCACTCAACGGTCGGGAGCCGCTCTTTCACGACCTGTCACATCTCCGCAAGGCCGCGGTGGACGTGGATGTGTGAGGGTGGCCTCCGACAGGGGCTCGTCATACGGGCGAAAGCCGGTATCCAGTTTTCACTTGGCGCTTTGCGCGCTGGATTCCGGCTTGCGCCGGAATGACGGGGTCGGGGTAGCCTAGGAAGGAACCATGGCGACCGAGACCATCACAACCTCCTGCGTGATTGCGGGTGGCGGCCCTGCCGGCATGATGTGCGGGTTTCTGCTCGCCCGCGCCGGCGTCGATGTCGTGGTGCTTGAGAAGCATGCCGACTTCCTGCGCGACTTCCGCGGCGACACCGTCCATCCCTCGACGCTGCAAATTATGTACGAGCTCGGTCTGCTCGACGCGTTCCTCAGGCGGCCGCATCAAGAAGTGCGCGAGCTGGCCAGCCAGATCGGCGACGACCGCGTGATGATCGCCGATTTCTCGCATCTCCCGATCCACTGCCGTTTCATCGCCATGATGCCGCAATGGGACTTCCTCGATTTTGTCGCCGAGCACGCCAAGCTATACCCATCCTTCAAGCTCAAGATGCTCGCCAAGGCCGACGGACTTATGCAGGACGGCGACGCGATCGTCGGACTGACGGCCAAGCAGCCGCAAGGCCGGCTCGAGGTGAGATCGGATCTCGTCATTGGCGCCGACGGGCGCCACTCCATCGTGCGGGAGAAGGCTGGTCTAAAGGTCGAGGATCTCGGCGCGCCGATGGACGTGCTTTGGTTCCGCCTCGCCAAGCGGGCTAATGACGGCGGTCAGACGCTGGGTCAATTACAGGCGGGCGTCGTGTTCGTCATGCTCGATCGCGGCGATTACTGGCAATGTGCCTATGTCATCCCCAAAGGCGGCCTCGCCGAGTTGCAGCGCGAGGGGCTGGAAACGTTTCGCGCCGCGGTCGCAGCGCTCGACCCGAAACTCGAAGACCGCGTGCAGGCGATCGCCTCATGGGACGACGTGAAGCTCTTGACCGTCACGGTCGATCGCTTGCAGCGCTGGTATCGCCAAGGTCTGCTTTGCATCGGCGATGCCGCTCATGCCATGTCGCCGATCGGCGGCGTCGGCATCAACCTTGCCATCCAAGACGCGGTCGCCGCCGCAAATATACTCTGGCTTCCACTTCGCGCCCGGACCGTGAGTGAGGATATGTTGCGCAAGGTGCAGGAGCGGCGCGAATTCCCGACGCGCACCACGCAGCGGCTTCAGCTATTCATCCAGGACCACGTCGTCAGCAATGTACTGGCGCGTACGACGCGTCCCTCGGCTCCCTTCGCCGTCAGGCTGCTCGACTGGCTGCCGGTGCTTCGCCGCATCCCGGCGCGGCTGCTTGGGCTCGGCTTCAGGCCTGAACATGTGCGGACCCCTGAGCTTCCACCCGAGAGTTAACTGCCCTAGCTCCAGTCGTTCCAGGCACGGCCGCCGGCGATCTCCCACTTGCCTTGCGCCGGATAGATCAGCGCGCAGAAGCGCGAAGTGTGCGGCTTCTTGAGGATGTCGAGATATTCGACATAGCCCCAGAAATGTATCGGATCGGCGAAGTCAATCTTGAAGGTCACCGGCAGGATGACGTTGGCGGCAGGATCGTGCGCGCCGACGCCGTTGCTGCTGTTGACCACGAGCTCGAACGCCTTGGACCCGCCGCCCTCGTAGACGGGGTGCTCCCCCTGAGGCGGTTTCTTGGAGAATTGGCCGTAGACCAAAGTGAGGATGCCCGGGGTTCGCCCGGGATTGTCGACCCTGATATGGACCGTGGTCTCGATGCGCGTGTCGTCGAGCGTGATATTGGTCGGTGCGACGAACAGATAGGCTCGCTCGACGCTGCGGATCTGCTCGGCGGCGATGCGTGCGGCGGTCGCCGTTCGCCTGGTGTTGAACCAAAGGAGCAGGGTCGAGGCAGCGAGGATTCCCGCGAAAGTGGCAATGGCGCGCTCAGCTGAGCCGAATGCGAAGTTCCACGCCGCCTTGCTACAGGATACGAGCTGTTCGAGACCTTGCTTGTCTGTGGTGCAACTGGCGATGGAACCGGCGGCAGGCTCGCTGCCCTCGGGAGCGTCGGATGAAAGCGGGGCGGAATCCACCGCATGGCTCGCGTCGGGCCGGTCGGGCTGATCGAAATTGCCGTGCTTGGCCGGGAAAGCCACGGTCGACCAGACAAGCACAAGCAAAGCCGCAAACAATCTCAGCATGCCCAATCGCCGCTCCGAGAGCACCCTCGCCGGGCGAGTGTTATACCTGAATTGGGGGGTGAGTCAGCACCCCGAACTGACGGAAAACCGGCAATTATGGATCAGAACATCGCAGGGTGGACGCGATCCGGCGGCGCGTGGCCGTCGAGGAAGGTCTTGATGTTGATGATCACCTTCTCGCCCATGTCGACGCGGCCTTCGAGCGTTGCCGAGCCCATATGCGGCAACACCACCACCTTGTCGCTCTTTAGCAGCTTCGGGTTTACCGCCGGCTCGTGCTCGAACACGTCGAGGCCCGCTCCGGCGAGCTCGTTGTTCTCGATCATGCGGGCAAGAGCATTCTCGTCGATCACCTCGCCGCGCGCCGTGTTGACGACATAGGCGCCGGGCTTCATCAGCGACAATCGGCGCGCCGAGAGCAGGTGGTAGGTCGCCGGTGTATGCGGGCAGTTGATGGAGATGATGTCCATGCGCGCCAACATCTGGTCGAGGCTGTCCCAATAGGTGGCCTCGAGCCCCTTCTCGATCTCCGGCGCGACCCGTCTCCGGTTGTGATAGTGAATCTGGAGGCCGAAAGCCTTGGCCCGCTTGGCCACCGCCTGGCCGATGCGCCCCATGCCGACGATGCCGAGCCGTTTTCCGAAGATACGATGGCCAAGCATCCAGGTCGGCGACCAGCCCTGCCATTCGCCCTCGGCATTCTTGAGCATTGTCGCGCCTTCGGTGAGCCGCCGCGGGACGGCGAGGATCAGCGCCATGGTCATGTCGGCGGTGTCCTCGGTGAGCACGCCCGGCGTATTGGTGACGATGATGCTGCGATTGCGCGCGGTCTCGAGGTCGATATTGTCGACCCCGGTGCCGAACTGGGCGATCAGCTTCAAATCCGGCCCGGCCTGGCTCAGCACGCCGCGATCGATGCGGTCGGTCACAGTCGGCACCAGCACGTTGGCGGTCTTGGCCGCCTCGATCAGCTCCTCACGCGAGAACGGCCGGTCATCGAGATTGAGGCGTGCGTCGAACAGCTCGCGCAGCCGCGTCTCAACGACGTCGGGAAGCTTGCGGGTGACGATAACGATTGGTCGCTCAGCCATAAATGGTCCAGCCAGGATGGAGGCGGGGAGGGCTCCCCGCAAGGGATTGCGCCCATAGCCGGGCGCGCCGCCTTTCCTAACAGAACCGGCTTCGCGAGATAAAGCGTCATCTTGGCTTGGGGCCACGATCCGTTCACTTTTCTGGTTCATCCAAGAGTCAGGCGATTCGGGGCTTAGCGGCCTAACTACGGAACGCCAGGGCGGGGATCTCGGAGCCGTGCGGCATCTTGTTTCGATTGCGATTGGGGGCGTGGTGGCGCTCTTGCTTGCTTGTGCCGGCGCGCCGGCGGGCGATGACGTCGCTAGGCATGCCGCGCTCGGAGCGGGCAAGAGCTCGCTTCCCGTTCCTCGCTTCGTCAGCCTGAAATCAGACAAGGTGAACGTGCGCAAGGGCCCAGCCACCGATCAGTCGATCGTCTGGGTGTTCTCGCGCGCCGGCCTACCCGTCGAGGTGATCGCCGAATCCGACAATTGGCGGCGCGTGCGCGACAGCGAGGGAGCCGACGGCTGGGTGTTCCACAGCCTGCTCAGCGCGCGGCGCACCGTTCTGATCACTCCCTGGTCCAAGGAACAGACCAGCGTGCCGCTCTATTCCTCGGCCTCGACGAGCTCGCGCGCCGTGGCCTCGCTCCAGGCCGGCGTGCTCGGCAACGTGGTGAATTGCGACGGGGAATGGTGCGAGCTGTCGGTCGACGACTATTCGGGCTATGTGCAGCAGGACCAGCTCTGGGGCGTCTACAAGGGCGAAGAAATCAAATAGCCTTGCCTATTGTCATTCCCGCGAAAGCGGGAATCCAGTAGCCACCGCTACCCCTTGAACGCGAGTTTTCGCGTTTACTGGATCGTCCGGTCAAGCCGGGCGATGACAATGCGGAGAAGATTGAGGCTAGCGGGTGGGCTTGTCGACCAGCCTGACCAGCACGTCGACCCGCGAGATGGTCATGCCCTCAGGCGCTTCCGGCAGGCCTTCGATCCTGATCGAGCCGGTCTCGATGTCCATCAGCCTGCCCGAGTGTTCGCAGAAGAAGTGGTAATGGTTTGAGGTGTTGGTATCGAAATAGGTCTTGGCGCCCTCGACCGCTACCTCGCGAAGCAGGCCCGCTTCGGTGAATTGGTGCAGCGTGTTGTAGACCGTGGCGAGCGAGACCGGCACCTTGCGGACTTGTGCTTCCTCGTGCAGCGCCTCTGCTGTCACATGGCGGTCGCAACCAGCGAATAGCAGCGAGGCGAGCGCAACCCGCTGCCGAGTTGGCCTTAAGCCCGCTCCGCGCAACAGTGTCGCGACGTCTGCCGATTTCGGGTTGGTGTGCAAGTGATGATCCCTAACAGCGGCCATGATTGAAAGGTCGGACTCGTGCGCGAATATAGGCTGGAGCGTTTCGCATCGCAACGCCGCGCACCCTGATCCAGGTCAATCGATGCGTTCGAGTTAACTCCCGACCGGCGCGGGCCCAGCCGCCCCGTTCGCAGCGAATTGCAGCGAAATCGGGGCAGCACGGAGGTCGCGGAAGGGCGCCCGAAGGCTTTTGGTAGCGCCGCGTCTGTGTTAGGAAACGCCGCGAGTTTCACGTTCGTTAAGGCAAGGCCAGAGTGCAGAGACCGATGCAAGAGAAGCGGGGGCAATTCGATTACGAGGACCTGCTTGCCTGCGCCAGGGGCGAGCTGTTCGGTCCCGGCAACGCTCAGCTACCGTTGCCGCCGATGCTGATGTTCGACCGTATATCGCATGTCGAGGAAGAGGGTGGCGAGCACGGGCATGGGCGCATCGTGGCCGAGCTCAACGTGAAGCCCGATCTCTGGTTTTTCGCCTGCCATTTTAAGGGCGATCCAGTCATGCCGGGCTGCCTCGGTCTTGACGCGCTTTGGCAGCTGCTCGGCTTTTTCCTGGGTTGGCTCGGTGCACCGGGCAAGGGCCGCGCACTCAGCGTCGGCGAAGTCAAATTCTCCGGCATGGTGCTGCCGACCATGAAGAAGCTCGAATATATCGTCGAGCTGAAGCGCGTGATTCGACGGAAATTCACCCTTGGCACCGGCGACGGCTGGTTGAAGGCCGACGGCGCGACCATTTATACGGCCAAGGATTTGAGGGTCGGGCTGTTCCAGGCGGGCGAAGCCGCGCCGGCTGGCGTCTGACCCATTGCAGCAAAGCGGCGCGGGCTTCCAAGGAACTGACCTCATGAAACGTGTGGTCGTGACCGGCATGGGGATCGTCTCCTCCATCGGCAACGGTGTGCAGGAAGTTCTCGCCTCGTTGCGCGAAGCGAAATCCGGCATCGTCAAAGCTCACAAATATGCCGAGCTCGGCTTTCGCTGCCAGGTGCATGGCGCGCCGAAGCTCGACTGGGAAGGGATGATCGACCGCAAGGTGCGCCGCTTCATGGGCGAGGGCGCCGCGTGGAACTATATCGCCATGGAGCAGGCGATCCGCGATTCGGGCGTCGAGGAGACCGACGTCTCCAACGAGCGGACCGGGCTGATCATTGGCTCCGGCGGTCCTTCGACCCGCGCCATCGTGCAGGCCGCCGACACCACGCGCGAGAAGGGCCCGAAAAAGGTTGGTCCGTTCGAGGTCCCCAAGGCCATGTGTTCGACCAACTCGGCGACGCTGTCCACGCCCTATCGCATCAAGGGCGTGAGCTATTCGATCTCCTCGGCCTGCTCGACCTCGGCGCACTGCATCGGCAACGGCGCCGAGCTGATTCAACTCGGCAAGCAGGACATCGTGTTCGCCGGCGGCGGCGAGGAGCTCGACTGGACGCTGTCGGTGCTGTTCGACGCCATGAACGCCATGTCCTCGGACTTCAACGACCGTCCCGAGGTTGCGAGCCGCGCTTATGACGTCGACCGCGACGGCTTCGTCATTGCCGGAGGCGCTGGCGTGGTGGTGCTGGAGGAGCTCGAGCACGCCAAGGCGCGTGGTGCGCGGCTCTACGGCGAGCTGGTCGGGTACGGCGCGACTTCCGACGGCTTCGACATGGTGCAGCCCTCAGGCGAGGGCGCCGTCCGCTGCATGCGCATGGCGATGAAGAATGTCGACGAGATCGACTACATCAATCCGCACGCCACCTCGACCCCGATCGGCGATCTTCGCGAGATCGAAGCGATTCGTCAGGTATTCGGCGACAAATGCCCGCCGATCAGCGCAACCAAATCGCTGACCGGCCATTCGCTCGGCGCCGCCGGCGTGCACGAGGCGATCTACTCGCTGCTGATGATGAATAACGGTTTCATCTGCGAATCCGCCAATATCGAAACCCTTGACCCTGCCTTTGCCGACATGCCGATCGCACTAAAGCGCAAGGACAATGTCGCCATTAACGCCGTGATGTCGAACAGCTTCGGTTTCGGCGGGACTAACGCCACACTCGCATTCAAGCGGGTGGATGGGTGAATGAACGGGAGCTGAGCAGTTAACCGACAACAGAGTAACCAACATGGCAACAACAAGAGATATCGCTGAACCCGCGCCGCTGATGGCCGGGAAGAGGGGATTGGTGATGGGCGTCGCCAATGATCGCTCGATCGCCTGGGGCATCGCCCGCGTGCTGCATGGCCACGGCGCCGAACTTGCATTCTCCTATCAGGGTGGCGCCTTCGGCCGCCGTGCCTTGCCGCTCGCTGAAAGCATCGGTTCCAAGATCATCGTCGAGGCCGACGTCGAAGATTTGCCGAGCGTTGAGCGCGTGTTCGAGGTGATCCGCGAGCAATGGGGCTCGCTCGATTTCGTCGTGCATGCGCTCGCCTTCTCCGACCGCAACGAGCTTCGCGGACGCTACGCCGACACCACGCGCAAGAACTTCGAGCACACCATGGTGATCTCCTGCTTCTCGTTCACCGAGATCTGCAAGCTCGCCACCGAGCTGATGCCGAATGGCGGCTCGCTGCTGACGCTGACCTATGGCGGGGCGACCCGGGTGGTGCCGTGCTACAATGTGATGGGTGTCGCCAAAGCCGCGCTCGAGACATCGGTCCGCTATCTCGCTTCGGATTTCGGCCCGCAAGAGATCAGGGTGAATGCGCTTTCGGCGGGGCCGATGCGGACGCTGGCCGGTGCCGGCATTTCGGACGCCCGCACGCTGCTCCACTTCCAGCAGAAGCACGCGCCGATGCGCCGCTCGCCGACGCTCGACGAGGTTGGCGGCGCCGCACTCTATCTCCTGTCCGATCTGTCCAGGGCGGTCACCGGCGAAGTGCATTTCGTCGATTGCGGTTATTCGACCATTGCCATGCCCAATATTGGCGCGCTCAAGACCTTGGAGCAGGCCGAGGAGCTCGAGGCCGCGGTCGAGAAGGCGACGCCGCGCGAAGCAGCGCAATAAAAACCAGGTTATATGGAGGAAAGGGCGATGGCCCAGCTTGTGGTTCTCATCTGCCTTCTCGCCACCCCCGAAAAATGCAGCGAGATGGCGGTGCCCGACGCCATCGCCGACGACGTCGTGAGCTGTCTGAAATCGGCCGGCGATAAGGCGGATGCTTGGCAGAAGGTCAACAACCAGTACTTCGTCATCGGCTGGCGCTGCGAGAAGAAGGGCGCCTCTCCCACGACAAAATGACGTCGCCTGCTAGCCCGGAAATTAAATGGCCGGGGGTGAGCCCGGCCATTTCACGTTTTTGAGCGAAGGACGAATGCCCGAGACCAAAGCCTAGCTGGCTTCGGCCTTCTCGAACTCCTTGCCGGTCTTCTGGTCGACCACTTTCATCGACAGCTTGACCTTGCCGCGGTCGTCGAAGCCGAGCAGCTTGACCCACACGGTGTCGCCTTCCTTGACCACGTCGGTCACGGCTTTCGGCCTGCCGTCGGCGAGCTGGGAGATATGCACCAGTCCGTCCTTGGGCCCGAAGAAGTTCACGAAGGCGCCGAACTCCATCACCTTGACGACCTTGCCCTTGTAGATCTCGCCGACCTCGGGCTCAGCGGTGATGCCCCTGATGCGATTGATCGCGGCGCGGATCGATTCGGCGTTGGCCGAAGCGATCTTGACCGTGCCGTCGTCTGAGATGTCGATCTTGGCGCCGGATTCGGCGACGATCTCGCGGATCACCGAGCCGCCCGAGCCGATCACTTCCCTGATCTTGTCGACCGGGATGTGAATGGTCTCGATGCGCGGCGCGTATTCGCCGAGCTCGGGCCGGGCCGTATTGAGCGCCTTGTTCATCTCGCTGAGGATATGGATGCGGCCGTCGCGCGCCTGGTCTAGCGCGACCTTCATGATCTCCTCGGTGATGCCGGTTATCTTGATGTCCATCTGCAGCGAGGTCACGCCCTCGGACGTGCCGGCGACCTTGAAATCCATGTCGCCGAGATGGTCCTCGTCGCCGAGAATGTCGGACAGCACGGCGAAGCGAGCGCCTTCCTTGATCAGGCCCATGGCGATGCCGGCTACCGGTCGTTTGAGCGGAATGCCAGCGTCCATCATGGCAAGCGATGAGCCGCACACCGTGGCCATCGACGAGGAGCCGTTCAATTCGGTGATCTCCGACACAATGCGGATGGTGTAGGGAAACTGCTCGCGCTCCGGCAGCACCGGGTGGATAGCGCGCCAGGCGAGCTTGCCGTGACCGATCTCGCGCCGCCCCGGTGAGGACATGCGGCCAACCTCGCCTACCGAGTAGGGCGGGAAGTTGTAATGCAGCAGGAAGGTCTCTTTGTAGGTGCCCTGAAGGGCATCGACATATTGCTCGTCCTCGCCGGTGCCGAGCGTGGCGACCACGAGGGCCTGCGTCTCGCCGCGGGTGAACAACGCGCTGCCGTGGGTGCGGGGCAGGATGCCGACCTCGCACACGATCGGCCGCACGGTCTTCAGGTCGCGGCCGTCGATGCGCCGCTCGGTGTCGAGGATAGTCGAGCGCACCACGTCCTTCTCCGCCTCTTTGAAGGCGGAAGCTGCTTTGGCCGCTCCCTTGCCGTCGTCATCGGCAGGAACCAAAGCTGCCATCGCCTCCGCCTTGACTTGGGCGACGCGGTCGCGCCGCTCGTGCTTGGCAGGAATCGCATAGGCATGGCGCAAGCCGGCTTCGGCGGCCGAACGCATGCGCGCGGCGAGATCGGACTCGTCCTTGGGCTTGAGCTCCCATGGCTCCTTAGCGGCGCGTTCGGCGAGCTTGACGATGGCATCGAGCACTGGCTGGAAATGCTTCTGGCCGTAAACCACAGCGCCGAGCATCACCTCCTCGGAAAGCTCCTTGGCCTCGGATTCGACCATCAGCACGGCGTCGACGGTGCCGGCCACGACGAGGTCGAGCAAGCTCACGCCCATCTCGTCGATCATCGGGTTCAGCACATACTTGCCCTCGATATAGCCGACGCGGGCGGCGCCGATCGGTCCGAGGAACGGAACGCCGGACAGCGTGAGCGCGGCGGAAGCCGCGACCATGCCGACGATGTCCGGGTCGTTCTCCATGTCATGCGACAGCACGGTGACGATGACTTGCGTCTCGTTCTTGAATCCGTGCGCGAATAGCGGTCTGATCGGCCGGTCGATCAGCCGCGAGGTGAGGGTCTCTTTTTCGGTCGGGCGTCCCTCGCGCTTAAAATAGCCGCCGGGAATCTTACCGGCGGCGAAGGTCTTCTCCTGGTAGTTCACGGTCAGCGGGAAGAAGTCGATGCCGGGCTTCTCTTCCTTGGCGGCAACGACGGTGGCGAGCACGCTGGTATCGCCATAGGTGGCAAGCACGGCGCCGTCAGCTTGGCGGGCGATGCGCCCGGTCTCGAGCTTGAGCGGGCGGCCCGCCCATTCGATCTCTACAGTCTGTTTATTGAACATGAGGGTGTCCCATTGTGTGGGGAGGGATGAGGCCGCACCCATCGCCGGATTGCGATAGGGCTGGCAAGTTCAGTATTTGCAGGCTCCTCCGGGAGATTGCCGTCACCGGCGAATGCCCAAACGGTTGATGAGCTTCTGATACCGGTCCTCGTCGGCCGACTTGACATAATCGAGCAGCCGGCGACGCTGGCTGACCATCTTGAGCAGCCCCCGGCGCGAATGGTTGTCCTTGCCGTGCGTCTTGAAATGTTCGGTCAGATTGGTGATGCGCTCGGTCAGGATAGCGACCTGGACCTCCGGCGAGCCGGTGTCGCCGGACTTGGTCGCATATTCCTTGATAAGAGTCTGCTTGCGCTCAGCGCTGATCGACATCGGATGATCCTTGCTGTTAGGGGTTTTGTCATGGCCGGGCCGGGATGTCGTCCAGCACGGTCGGCTCAAATGCGCGCGAGCCACGACGGCCGCATGCGCAAGCGGAATATAGGGATTATCTGCCGCCAGACCAGCGGAATTTGTTTATTCTACCAACTCAGTAGCAGGATACGAACTTGCGGAAAACCCAGCTCAACGCCTTCTTGGTCTTGTAGTCCGCGACGTCGACCCAAGGTTCCCGTTGGCGAATTGGGTCACGCTCACCCAACACGCCATTGGCGAGCGTGCCGATGATCTTGCCGTTGGGGGCCGAGAGCACGTTGAGCGGCGTTCCGGTGGGGTCGGTCACCTTGCAGCGGTCGCCAGATGCGGCATTTGCAACGCTGCTGCCGCGAATATCACTGCTTCACGCTCCTCCCGCAGAACCAGCCGCGCCTCAGCGCGGCAGATTGAAGATCCGCTTGGGCCTGAGTTCACCTTCCTGCATCTCGCCAACGGCGACCAGCTTGCCGCGCGAGGTGGCATAGACCGTTCCCTCGATGATCGGCGCGTCCCGTCCGCGCAACAATACCGATTGCCCCTGGCGGAGCCTAGCCGCATCGGAGCCCGACAGGGCAAGGAAAGGAATGTCCCGGAGCGCGGTCTCGATCGGCTTGAGCCATCGCGTCAGCGCGTTGCCCTCCGCCGCGCTTTCCTTCGCCGCCTCGAGTTCGGCGAGGGTGACGGCCTCGTCCTCACCGAACGCGCCGACCCGGGTCCGCCGCAACGCTGCGACGTGGCCGTGAGCACCGAGCGCACGGCCGAGATCGCGGGCAAGCGAGCGCACATAGGTGCCCTTGCCGCATTCGCCCTCGAGCACGCAATGGTCGGCGTCCTGCCGTTCGATGAGGCTGAGCTTCGCGACCGAGACGTTGCGCGCTTCGAGCTCGAACTCTTCCTTGTCGCGGGCGAGATCGTAGGCGCGGGCACCGTCGATCTTGAGCGCCGAGAAGCGCGGCGGCACCTGGCTGATCTCGCCGGTGAAGCGCGGCAGCATCGCCTCGATCGCTTCGGTCGAAGGCCGCGCGGCGCTCTCCGCGACGATCGCGCCTTCCGCGTCGTCGGTATCGGTCTCGGCGCCGAAGCGCACGGTGAAGCGGTAGGTCTTCGCGCCCTCGACCACGAACGGCACGGTCTTGGTCGCTTCGCCGAGCGCGATCGGCAGCACTCCGGTCGCGAGCGGGTCGAGCGTACCGGCGTGCCCGGCCTTAGCCGCCCCATAGAGAAGCCTGACTTTGGTCACGGCCTTGGTCGAGGTCATGCCTTGCGGCTTGTCCAGGATGAGCCAGCCGCTGACGGCCAAACCTTTGCGCTGCCGCGCCATGTGATTGCTCGCCTCTGCTAGTCGTCGAGGTCGCGGGCGACTTTAGGCGAGGCGAGTAGCTCGTCGATCCGGCGCGAGCTTTCGAACGAGGTGTCCACCTTGAACCTGATCTCCGGCATGAATTTCAGGCGGACGCGCTTCGCCAGCTCGCCGCGCAGGAAGCGCTTGTGCTTGTTGAGATGCTCGACCGCCTCGTCGGCGCCCTGGCCACCGAGTGGGAATATGAAGGCCGTGGCGAGCTTGAGGTCGGGCGTCATGCGCACTTCGGGCACGGTGAGCGAGTACTGGCTTAGGACCTCATCGACGATGTCGCCGCGGAAGAAGATGTCGGCAAGCGCGTGCCGGATCGTCTCGCCGACTTTTAGCTGGCGCTGACTCGGTGCCTTGGTGGCAGCTGGCTTGGATCGCGCCATGCTACTAGAGCGTGCGCTGGACGTGCTCGACCTCGAAGCACTCGATGACATCGCCCTGGCGCATGTCCTGGTAGCCCTCGAACGCCATGCCGCATTCCTGGCCGGCGATCACGTCGCGCACCTCGTCCTTGAAGCGCTTGAGCGTGGACAGCTTGCCCTCGTGCACCACGACGTTGTCGCGGATCAGGCGAACCTGCGCGCCGCGCTCGACCTTGCCTTCGGTGACGCGGCAGCCGGCGACCTTGCCGACCTTGGAGATGGTGAACACCTCGAGGATCTCGGCATTGCCGAGGAACGTCTCTTTCCGGGTCGGCGCGAGCAGGCCTGACATTGCCTGCTTCACCTCGTCGACCAGATCGTAGATCACGGCGTAATAGCGGATCTCGACGCCATCGCGCTCGGCCGCCTCGCGGGCCTGTGCGTTGGCGCGGACATTGAAGCCGAGGATTGCGGCGCCTGAGGTCGCGGCGAGCCCAACGTCGGACTCGGTGATGCCGCCGACGCCGGCATGCACGATGCGCGCCCTGACCTCGTCGGTGCCGAGCTTGTCGAGAGCGGCCACGATGGCCTCGACCGAGCCCTGCACGTCGCCCTTGACTAGGAGCGTGAACTCCTTGACGCCGGCCGACTTCAGGTTGGTCATCATCTGCTCGAGGCTGCCGCGCTGGCCGGCCACGGCAAGCCGCTTGCGCCGCTCGCGCTGACGGTAATCGGTGATCTCGCGCGCGCGTGCCTCGTTCTCGACCACGGCGAACTGATCGCCGGCCTCGGGGGCCGAGTCGAAGCCGAGCACCTCAACCGGGACCGAGGGGCCCGCGCTGGTGACATGCTCGCCAAGCTCGTTGATCATCGCCCGCACGCGGCCATAGGCCGAGCCCGCCACCACCAAGTCGCCGAGATGCAACGTGCCGCGCTGGATCAACGCCGTGCCGACGGGCCCGCGTCCGCGCTCGAGCTTTGCCTCGACGATCACGCCTTCGGCGGCGCGCTCGGGATTGGCGGTGAGCTCGAGCACCTCGGCTTGCAGCGCAATCGCTTCAAGCAACTTGTCGAGACCGATCTTCTTCAGCGCCGAGACCTCGACCTCGAGCGTGTCGCCGCCGAGCGTTTCGACAACGATCTCGTGGCTCAAAAGCTCGGTGCGCACGCGCTGCGGGTCGGCGCCTTGCTTGTCGATCTTGTTGATGGCGACGATCATCGGGACGCCGGCAGCCTTGGCGTGATTGACGGCCTCGACCGTCTGCGGCTTTACACCGTCGTCGGCGGCCACCACTAGCACGACGATGTCGGTGACCTGGGCACCGCGCTGGCGCATGGCGGTGAACGCCTCGTGGCCCGGCGTGTCGATGAAGGTGACCTTGTGCCCGAGCGGCGTCACGACCTGATATGCGCCGATATGCTGGGTGATGCCGCCGGCCTCCTGGGACACGACATTGGTCGTGCGGATTGCGTCGAGCAGCGAGGTCTTGCCGTGATCGACGTGGCCCATGATGGTTACAATCGGCGCGCGCGGCTTGAGGTCTTCGGCGTGGTCCTCTTCACCGATGAACCCTTCCTCGACGTCGGCCTCGGACACGCGCCTGACGGTGTGTCCGAATTCCTCGGCAATCAGCTGGGCGGTATCGGCGTCGATCACATCGGTGATCTTGCGCATCTCACCGTCGCGCATCAGGAACTTGATGACGTCGACGCCACGCTCGGCCATGCGGTTGGCGAGCTCCTGGATGGTGATGACCTCGGGAACGATGACCTCGCGCTGGATCTTGGCCTGCGCCTGGGGTCCGGTTATCTGCTTCTTCTGGCGCTCCTGGCGGCGCTTCAGCGAGGCAAGGCTCCGCTGACGCTGCTCCTCGTCAAGCGCGTTGGTGATCGTGAGCCGGCCGCGAACGCGGCGCTCCTCGCCGCGGCGCGGCGCCACGGGACTCTTCTTATGGCGAGCGTCTGGGGTGCGGGCAGGCTCCTCCGGCTCTTCCTTCAGGAGGTGCTTGCGGACGGCTTCCTCGCCGACCTTGCGCGCCTTGGCCTCCGCCTCATGGCGCTGGTCCTCCTTGACCTTGCGCTCGGCCGCGACCTTCTCCTCTGACTCCTCCTTGACCCGGGTGTCCCGGGCCGCCACCTCGACGGCGGCAAGCTCTATCGCGCGCGCCTGCTCATCGGCCTCGCGCTGGCGGGCGTCGTACAACGCCCTGGTGCGCGCATCCTTCTCCTCATCAGAGAGCTGGCGCAGCACCTGGCCCTTGGATCGCTGCTGAGCGGTTTCCTCGGCCTTGGGCTTCTGGGCGACCTCGGCAATTTGCGGCTTCGGTTTTGTTTGTGCCTCTTCCACCGGCTGCGGGGAGGGCGTAGAGCCGATCGCCCGACGCTTCTTCTTCTCGACCAGAACGGACTTCGAACGTCCATGGCTGAAGCTCTGGCGCACATGGCCGGACTCAACCGTCCGACGCACGTTGAGCGTCATCTTGCTCCCGCCTCGCGCGCCCTTGCCTTCAGTCTCGTTCGTCTCACTCATTCCTTGTCCGTTTCCGATCGATTCCGGGTTGCGAATGCAACACTACCTTTGCGGTAGCGCTCTAAGCGCGAGGCTGCCGCGAGAAATTTGAGAGCCGCTCCGCCCTGGATTAGGGCAGCATGTATCACATTTGTCCGGCCCGATGCCAAACCCAATTCGTCCGTGGTGAAGATGCGAACCGCCGGAACCAGCATTTCCGCCCCCATTCCGCGAAATTTGCCGTCAAGCTTGCGGCGGCCATCGTCAGCCGCCTCACTGGCATGGATCAGGGCCAGAACGCGGCCTTTGCCGATCGCCTCCTCAACTCTGGCGGCGCCGAAAACCACCTCTCCGGCCTTGTTCGTCAGCCCAAGAGCGCCGAGCGCTGCGTCGGCGAGCAGGCGGTCGATCCTGTCGGCAAGCCCTTCCGGCGCTTTGGCTTCGGCCTTGAGTGACCGGCCAAAAACCTTACGTTTTACGGCCTCGGCAACGCTGTCACGCGCGGCAGTCAGCCACACGCCCCGGCCAGGCAGCTTCTCCTTGAGGTCCGGAACGACCGTTCCGTCGGGTCCAAGCACGAAGCGCAGCAGCTCGTCCTTGGGGCGGGTGGCGCGCGTCAGAGCACAGCGGCGGAACGGCTCCGCCGCATCGTTAACCTGCTCTCGTTCCGCCGCCTCTTGCCGCAAGATTTATGTCTCCCGCGCGTCTCATGCCGCGCCAGCGCCGTCAGACGGCTGATCGGCCGCGTCGGCACCTTCCACCACGGCCTCATCGGGCGAGGTCTCTTCGGCGGGCTCGAGCGCAGCCTCCTCGATCCAGCCGGCCTTTACCCGCGCGTCGAGGATCAGCTTCTCGACCCGTTCCCGGCTGAGCTTGAATCCGGCCAGAATGCCGTCGTGATGAACGGTCTCCTTATCTTTGCGCTCGCTCCAGCCGGCGAGATCGTCGGTGGCGCAATCGGCGAGATCCTCGACCGTCTTGATGTTGTTCTCGCCGAACGCGACCAGCATTGCAGTGGTCACGCCCGGGATATCGTTGATCTCGTCGGCGACGCCGAGCGTCTTGCGCTTGGCGTCGAGCTCGGCCTCGATCTTCTCGAGGTGCTCGCGCGCGCGGGTCTGAATCTCGGCCGCGGTGTTTTCGTCGAAGCCTTCGATCGAGGCGATCTCCGACGGTTCGACGAAAGCGACTTCCTCGACCGAGGAGAAGCCTTCAGAGGCGAGCAGCTGGGCGATCACCTCATCGACGTCGAGCGCCTCCATGAAGGTCGACGAACGCTCGGCGAATTCGGCTTGGCGCCGCTCCGATTCAGAGGCCTCAGTCATGATGTCGATGTCCCACCCGGTGAGTTGTGAAGCGAGCCGCACGTTCTGGCCCTTACGGCCGATGGCGAGCGACAATTGCTGGTCGGGCACCACCACCTCGATGCGCTCGGCGTCCTCGTCGAGCACGACCTTGACCACTTCCGCCGGCGCCAAGGCATTGACGATGAAGGTTGCGGCGTCGGGCGACCATTGAATGATGTCGATCTTCTCGCCCTGGAGTTCGTTGACCACCGCCTGGACGCGGCTGCCGCGCATACCGACGCAGGCGCCGACCGGATCGATCGAAGCGTCGCGCGACACGACCGCGATCTTGGCGCGGCTGCCGGGATCGCGCGCCACCGATTTGATGGTGACGATGCCCTCATAGACCTCGGGCACCTCCTGAGCGAACAGCTTGGCCATGAACTCGGGATGGGTGCGCGACAGGAAGATCTGCGGGCCTCTCTGCTCACGGCGCACGTCATACACGTAAGCGCGGATGCGGTCGCCATAGCGGAAATTCTCCCGCGGCAGCGTTTCGTCGCGCCGGACGATCGCCTCGGCGCGGCCGAGATCGACCACCACGTTGCCGTACTCGACGCGCTTGACGATGCCGTTCACGATCTCGCCGACACGGTCTTTGTATTCGTCGTATTGGCGCTCGCGCTCGGCCTCACGCACCTTCTGCACGATCACCTGCTTCGCGTTCTGCGCTGCGACGCGGCCGAAATCGAGCGGCGGCAGGGGCTCGGCGATGAAGTCGCCGACTTGCGCGGCGGGGTTCCGCCGGCGCGCCTCGTCGAGCGAGATCTGGGTCGCCTCCATGGTGACCGCCTCGACCACTTCGAGCAGGCGCGCGAGCCTGATCTCGCCGGTCTTCGGATCGACCTCGGCCTTGATCTCGTTCTCGCTGCCGTAGCGCGACTTGGCCGCCTTCTGAATGGCGTCCTCCATGGCGGCAATCACCACCTGGCGGTCGATCGCCTTCTCGCGCGCAACCGCATCCGCGATCTGCAGGAGCTCCAGCCTGTTGGCGCTTACGCCCGCCTGAGCCATTGTCGTCCTCCAATCCTTGTCCGTTTGCTTGGCGGCGCCTGGTGCGCGCGCCCGCGTCAAATTCTTTTAAGCGGGCTTCTTGCCCGCCAGGTGGCTCTTGAGACCTGAGACATCGGCCACGAGCTTGGCCTCGCTGATGAGCGCGAAGGGAAGGCCGATCGTCACCGGTTCGTCCTTGCCCTCGAGCTCGATTCTGAGCCGCGCCTCGTCCTTCGCCACGCCCTCGATCACGCCCTTGAAGCGCTTGCGGCCGTCAAGCAGCTCCTTCAACTCTACCTTCGCTTCATGACCCGCCCATAACGCGAAGTCGCTCGGGCGGACCAAAGGCCGGTCAATACCGGGCGAGGAGACCTCGAGCCGGTAGCCTCCGGGCATCGGATCGTAGGCATCGAGCACCGGCGACAGCCGCCGGCTGATCGTGGCGCAATCCTCGACCGTCATGCCGCCTTGCGGCCGCTCGGCCATGATCTGCACCGTGTCGCCGTCGCGTCCTGAGACCTTGACCCGGACGAGCCGGTAGCCAAGCTCATCGAGCACCGGCTCGGCGAGCTCGGCGATCGACCGCGCCGGTCCCGTCTCTTGCACGAAGCGGCGATCGGCGTTCGCTGCGCTCGACATCTATGAGCAAGGCCCTGACAGGGAGCCGCCGAAGTTGGCGCTTGACCTAACAAAAAGGAGCGGGCGAAGGCCCACTCCTGATCAAAATCCAATCATGAGTTCGGAGCGCAATATACGAGCTTTTTACGGGGTTTCAAGCGCCGTTCTGGCCTAAACGGCTGGTTTCAGGCGTCAACTCTCAACCCCCATTTACGCGGGCGAAAGCCAACGCAGGCACCATCACCACCGCCAAGGCACCGAGCAACGCGCGCATGAACGTCTCCAATGTTAGAGCCGCCGGAAGGTCAAATAGACTGGGTTCCGGTTCTCGCTCAAGGCCTTCCGCTCGTAGCGGGTCTCTGGCCAATCGGAGCCGCGTGCCGTCCAGTCGCTCGCCCGCTCGGCCAGCCAGACGAAGGCGCCGCCCTTGCCCATGAGGTAGAGTGTCTGCGCCGCGTAATCGCCGCTGTCGCTCGCAAATCTGAGCTCTCCGCCAGCCGCCAACACCCGCGCCAATGCGCTCACTGTCTCGGCCGAGATGAGCCTTCGCTTCAGCTGCCTCTTCTTCGGCCAAGGATCCGGGAACAGGATGACGGCCCGCGCGATCGAGCGGTCAGGGAGCCAGGCGAGCGCGTCGCGGGCATCGCCGTCATGCACGCGAATGTTGGCGATGCCGCGATCCTCGATCTCGCCGAGCAAGCTCCCCATGCCGTTGACGAACGGCTCGCAGCCAATGAAGCCGATGGCTCTATTATGCTCCGCCTGCCAGAGAAGATGCTCGCCGGAGCCGAAGCCGATTTCGAGCCACACATCGCGCACCGTGACCGCGAAGAGAGCGCTCAAGCTCGCCGGAGCAGGCGTGCCGAGATCGAGACGAAGGCGCGGCAACAGCTCAGCGAGCAGCGCCTCCTTCCGCGCGCTCAAAGGCTTGCCCTTGCGCCTGCCATAGGACCTGAGTGGCCGCGTATCGGTCATGACGGCCCTTGTGACGGGCTCGCCGCGCTCTGGCTTTGCCCAGCGGGAGGCAGAGCTAAGTCAGCTCGGCGCGGATCGGCTCGACCAGGTCGAGCTTCTCCCACGAGAAGCCGCCGTCATTATCGGGCTGCCGGCCGAAATGGCCGTATGACGAGGTTCGCTCGTAGATTGGGCGTGCAAGCCCAAGATGCTCTCTGATGCCGCGCGGCGAGAGATCCATCACCTGTCGAAGCGCATCTTCGAGCTTGGCTTCGGCGATCTGCCCCGTGCCGTGCAGGTCGACATAAAGAGAGAGCGGCTGCGACACGCCGATTGCATAGGACACTTGCAGCGTGCAGCGATCGGCGAACCCGGCGGCCACGACGTTCTTGGCGAGATAGCGCGCGGCATAGGCAGCCGAGCGGTCGACCTTGGTCGGGTCCTTGCCGGAGAAGGCGCCGCCGCCATGCGGTGCGGCCCCGCCATAAGTATCGACGATGATCTTGCGCCCGGTGACGCCGGCATCGCCGTCGGGTCCGCCGATGACAAAGCGCCCGGTCGGGTTGACGTAGAATTTGGTGTGGCCGTTGACCCAGCCCTTCGGCATCACGTCGTCGGCGAAGCTCCGCACGATCTCTGTGACGCGCTCCTGGCTCACGTCTTCACCATGCTGGGTGGACACCACGATGGCCTCGGCGCGCACCGGCTTGCCGTCCTCGTAAGCGAGCGTCACCTGGCTCTTGGCGTCGGGTCCAAGCTCGGGCGTCTGCCCGCTATGCCTGGCCTTGGCCATCTCGTGCAGGATGCGGTGGGCGTAGAGGATCGGCGCCGGCATCAGCGGCTCTGTCTCGCGGCAGGCAAAGCCGAACATAATGCCCTGGTCGCCGGCGCCCTCATCCTTGTTGGCTTCGATATCGGCATCGACGCCGCGGGCGATGTCAGCCGACTGCTCGTGCAGATAATTTTGGAACTCGCAGGTCTTCCAGTGGAAGCCCTTCTGCTCGTAACCGATCTCGCGCACGGTGCGCCGCGCGGCCTGCTCGATGAGCTCCGGCGTCACGCTCTCGGGCCCGCGCACCTCTCCCGCCATGACGATACGGTTGGTGGTGACGAGCGTCTCGATGGCCACGCGCGCATAGGGGTCGGCGGCAAGGTAAAGATCGACCACCGCGTCGGAAATGCGGTCGCACACCTTGTCGGGATGACCTTCCGACACGGACTCACTGGTGAAGACGTAATTGGCGCGGGACACTTGGGCACCCTCTGTTGCGACGGAAGGCCCGGCGGTCGAACCGCCGCGGTCGTTCTTCGCAAATCACAGCGAGCGCGGCCGGTCAAGTCCGCCGGTTCAGGGTCTTTGACTTTAGGAAGCGCTCGAGTTCGCGCTCAGAGCCCGCACCAGGTCAACGACGCTTTTCCTCACCTTCGCGTCGCCGATCTTGACGAAGGCTCGATTGAGCTCGAGTCCCTCGCGGCTGTTTAGGAATTCGAGGATGAAGGCCTCCGAGTCCGGCTCGGCCAGGCCGCGCACCGGAGCGCCGTCGCCACCGATATGCGGTGCCTCCTCGAAAAAGAACTGCACGGGTACATCGAGGATCTTCGAGATCTGGAACAGCCGGCTCGCGCCAATGCGGTTAACGCCCTTCTCGTATTTCTGAACCTGCTGGAAGGTCAGTCCCATGCTTTCGCCGAGGCGCTCTTGGCTCATGCCAAGCAGCATTCGACGTAATCTCACCCGGCTTCCGACGTGCTGATCAACCGGGTTAGGCTTTTTGCCTGCCATTCGCTCGCTCGTAAGAGTCATCGAGAATTAAAAAAGTGGCTGACCAAATATTTTTGTTGAAAGCCGCGCCGTCGTTGGTCGTTCATAGGGGTGCGGTTTACCTCCGTCAAGCATGCTTCCGTTGGCAGAAACATTTCGACACATTGACCCTTAACTCATGGACCGAATTGGCTGCAAGCGACAGGCGAGCCAGCCGGCTAAGGCAAGCAGGATCACGGAAATTTCTATCCAAATTCCCGCGGTGACGAACATAGTCGGCGGGCCCGCTTTGGGCAGTTCGGAATCGATTGCACCTTTCTCGCCGAGGCCGATCTCGGCGAGAATTCGCCCGTAAGGATCGATCATCGCCGAGATTCCTGTATTGGCGGCGCGGACCACCGGCAGACCCTGCTCGACGGCGCGCACTCGCGCCTGATGGAAGTGCTGGTAAGGACCCGCGCTGGATCCGAACCAGGCGTCGTTGGTGACGTTGATCATCCAGCCCGGCCGCGCCGAGCTCTCGACCACATCGTCGGGAAAGATGATTTCGTAGCAGATCAGCGGGCTGACCGGTGGCGCGCCGGGGACGACAAGTAGTCGCGGACCTGTGCCGGCGGAGAATCCGCCGCGCACGCCGGTGAGTTGCATGACGCCCAAGCTCTCGAGCGTATCTTGGAACGGCAGATATTCGCCGAACGGGACGAGATGGATCTTGTCGTAGTCGTCGAGCACCTCGCCCTTGTCGTCGATCACGAGCAGGCTGTTATAGATGTGCTCGGCAGCGACGGCTCCTTGTGTGTCGCGTTCCTCGACGAGACGCGCTGAACCCGCGAGCAGCACGGTGCCTTGCGGCAAGGCTTGGGCGATCGCGGCGCGCGCCTCTGGCGACTGGGCGAGAAGGAACGGCACCGCGGTCTCCGGCCACACGACGATCGAGATGCCGTCCAGCCCAGCCGGCCCCGACTTGGTCGAATCGAGATAGTCGGTGAAGATCTCGGCGCTGTTCTCAGGACGCCACTTTTCGGCCTGGTCGATATCGGCCTGCACGATCCTAACGCGGATGCCGGTGCCGGCACTCTCGGCATTGGCGAGCCTCCTGTTGCCCCACAGGCCGCCGACGCCGAGTGCGATCAAGAGAACGCCGGTGAGCAGGATCGTTGCGCGGGACCGCGTGCAGGGCGAGTCCGCCGGCGTGAAGATCGCGGCGGGGCCCACGAACAGCAGAACGGCGAGCAGGCTAAGTGCGTACACGCCGAACAGGGAGGCGAGCTGCATCATTCCGACGTTACCGAGCGGCGCATAGCCGATCAGGTTCCACGGGAACCCGGTCAGCACATGGCCGCGGGCATACTCGGCGAGTCCGAAGGCGATGGCGAGCGCGAACACCCGGCCGATTCCCGGCCGCCACATCAACATGGCGAGCGCCGACGCCGCGACGAAGAACAAGGCCATGCCGGCGGGAAACGCGGTCATGACGAACGGGATCAGCCAGCCATGCCGCCACGGCTCGACCAGGAAGGCCTCAGCGACCCAATAGAGACCGGCGAGGAAATAGCCGAAGCCGAACCAGAAGCCGATCAGGCTCGCGCATTTCAGCCGCGGAGCGAGGCCGGCATGGTCGCGGTAGCAGCCGTCGAGCAGCCAGACTAGGGGCCCGAAGGTGAGGAACAGCACCGGCCAGAGATGGAAGGGGGCAAAGGCGAGCACCGAAAGCGCACCCAGGAGGACGGCAAAGCAGGCTCGCCGCCACCCGCTAAGGCTCGCGACCCATGTTGCGGCGCGGGTCACCGTCGCGCGTCCTGCCGCCCCCTCGAGGGGCGAGCGAAAAGCGCGCGGCGCGGCCGCATCAGGCCTGCTTGCTTTCGGGCTTCGAAGAGCCGCCCTCGGCCTCGCCGGGCTCAGGCGGGACATGGATGCGAAGTTTCTTGATACGGCGTGGATCGGCCTCGAGCACCTCGAACTCGATGCCGCTCGGATGGCGCACCAGCTCGCCACGAGCCGGAATGCGTCCGGCGATGGAAAACACCAGCCCGCCTAGCGTGTCGATGTCCTCCTCGTGCTCCTCCGAAATGAGCTCGCGCCCGAGATGCTTCTCGAGCTCATCGACCGGGATGCGCGCGTCGGCGATCAGGCCGAGCCTGGGGTCGGTGCGGATCAGCGGCTCGTCCTCGACGTCGTGCTCGTCGGCGATGTCGCCGACCACCTCCTCGATCAAGTCCTCGATCGAGACGAGCCCGTCGGTGCCGCCATATTCGTCGACTACGAGGGCAAGATGCAGCCGCGTTAGTTGCATCTTGAGCAGGAGATCGAGCACCGCCATCGATGCCGGTACATAGAGAATCTGGCGCGTGATGTTGATCGAGGCGACGCTCCGCGCCAGGTCGACCTTGCCGAGATCGATCTGCGTGTCGTCGCCGGCCTCGGCCGCAGTCGTGATCCACGACATCAGATCGCGGATGTGGATCATGCCGCGTGGGTCGTCTAGCGTTTCGTGATAGACCGGAAGCCGCGAATGCTCGGCCTGGCGGAACACGCGCATCAGCTCATCGATGGTGAGCGTGTTGTCAACGGCGATGATGTCGGCGCGCGGCACCATGACATCTTCGACCGTGAGATTGCCGAAGCGCAGAATGCGCCTGAGCATGCTGCGCTCCTGCGCGCTCAAGGTATCGCTCTTGCTTCGCGCAAGCGCATCCTCGATCAGTTCGCGCAGGTCCGGCTCCTCACCGAGGCCGAAAGTCTGGAGCAGGCGCTCGAACCAGGACACCTCCTCATCGGTCTGACGCGCTTCTTCTTTGGGAAGCTCGTCCTCGGCTATGGGAGTGTTGCTCATGGCGATACCTCCGCGGGCGGCGCCGCTCGGTCCTCGGCATAAGGGTCAGCGATGCCGAGTGAGGCGAGCGCCCGTCTTTCCAAAGTCTCCATCTGCTCGGCCTCGTCGTCCTGCACATGGTCGAGGCCGAGCAGATGGAGCACGCCGTGCACAACGAGGTGGGCGACGTGATCGGCGAAGGCGATATTGGCTTCGCCTGCTTCTTTGAGCGTGGTTTCGTAGCCGAGTGCGACGTCGCCGAGCGGGCCGGGCTCGCTCAAACCACATGCGAGTGGGGCGCTCGCCGGAAACGACAGTACGTTGGTGGCGGCATCCTTGCCGCGCCAGGTCGCGTTCAGCGTGCGCATCTCCGCATCGTCGGTGAGCAGCAGGCTTGCCTCATATGTGGCGGACGAGGGTCCGGAAGCCACGGCGAACGCGGCGCGAGCGGCCCGGGCAAGAGCAGCGTCGGTCACGCCGGCGCTGCGCCAGGCTGCGCTGTGGTGCACGACGGAGACATTGAGGCGAGAGCTCGCGCCAAGTCTTACGTTCTTGCGACTAGGGCCACCGTCAGCCACGGCGCTCACCCTTCTGGGGTGCCGATTCGTAAGCGTCCACGATCTTGCCGACCAGTTCGCGGCGCACGACATCGGCGCGGGTGAAGGCGATGTGGTCGATCTCCTCGATGCCTTTGAGAATGGTGATCGCTTCGAGCAGCCCCGAATCCTTGCCCGGCGGGAGGTCAACCTGGGTAGGGTCGCCGGTCACGATCATCTTGCTCTGGTCACCGAGCCTGGTGAGGAACATCTTCATCTGCACGCTGGTGCAGTTCTGCGCCTCATCGAGGATGATCATGGCGTTGGAGAGCGTGCGGCCGCGCATGAAGGCGAGCGGGGCGATCTCGATCGCGCCGGTGGCGAGCCCGCGCTCGACCCGTTCGGGCGCGAGCACGTCGTAAAGCGCGTCGTAAAGCGGCCGGAGATATGGATCGACCTTCTCGCGCATGTCGCCGGGCAGGAAGCCGAGCCGCTCGCCGGCTTCGACCGCGGGCCGCGACAGGATCAGCCGGTCGCATTGGCCACTCTCTAGGGCCGCAGCGGCGAAGGCGACGGCGAGATAGGTCTTTCCGGTACCGGCGGGCCCGGTGGCGAACACGAGGTCGTTCCCCTTGAGCGAGGCGAGATAGGCGCTCTGCGCTAGCGTGCGCGCGGTGATGAGGCGCTTGCGCGTGCGGATCTGCTGCGCTTCGGGCAGTTCGACTTCCGGTCCGTCGTTTGGGCCGGGCTCGACGGTCTTCGTATGTCGGATGGCGCCGACAACTTCGCCGACGCCGATCATCTCGCCTTGCGCGAGCCTGCCGTAAAGCTGCTCCAGCACCGACTTGGCGGTGGCGCAGGAGGCTTCGGGACCGCGCAGGCTGACCGCATTGCCGTTGACCACCGCCTCGATGCCGAGACGGTCCTCAAGCACGGCGAGATTGGCGTCATAGTCGCCGAGGAGATCGCGCACGAGCCTGAGATCGTCGAAGAACACGACGGTCGGCTCACCGCCACCATTGGCATGCGCGGCGCCGGAGCGCTTTGGTGCCGCCCCATGCCCCCGCGCCAATGATGACTTACTTCCGCTGGCCTTGGTCACACGGCCGCCTGAACTGGCTCGCGCCATGCAAACCCCAAATTGATGACACCCTGAAGACTGTTCGGGCCGGCGGCCTGGATGTCAACCTCGACGATTTCCCCGATCAGGCTCCGAGGTCCCTCCGCGTGCACCGCCTGCAGATAAGGTGAACGCCCACCGATCTGTTCCGGTTTCCTACCGGCCCCCTCGAACAGCACTTTAAGCTTGCGACCGACCATCGCCCGATCGAATGCGTGGCGATCCTGGTCGAGCAAGCTTTGCAAGGCGTGCAGCCGCTCCCGTTTTATTGAGTCCGGCACCTGGCCGCCGAGCGTTGCGGCTGCCGTGCCTCGGCGCGCGCTATACTTAAACGAGAAGGCCTGGGCGAAGCGGACGCGGCCAGCGAGCGTCATCGTCGCCGCGAAGTCCGCGTCACTCTCGCCGGGGAAGCCCACGATAATGTCGGTCGAGAGCGCGATGTCCGGCCGCGCCGACCGCACTCTGCCGATCAGCGCCTCATAGTCTTCGGCCGTGTGCTTGCGGTTCATGGCGGCGAGGATGCGATCGGAGCCCGATTGAAAGGGGAGATGCAAATAGGGCATCAGCTTCGGCTCATCGCCGAACAGGCCGATCAGACCGTCGTCCATGTCGCGCGGATGGCTGGTGGTGAACCTCAGCCGCTCGATGCCCGGCACGCTCGCAAGGCGCTTGAGCAGGCTCGCGAGCGACCACGAGCGGCCCCCGTCATCGGCCCCGTGATAGGCGTTGACGTTCTGCCCAAGCAGCGTGATCTCGCGTGCACCGCGGGCAGCAAGCGCATGCACCTCGGCGATGATCGCCGCCGGCGAGCGCGAGAACTCGGCGCCCCGCGTATACGGCACGACGCAGAAGGTGCAGAATTTGTCGCAGCCTTCCTGCGCGGTGACGAAGGCCGACGGCTTGACCTTGGCTTTAGGCCGCTCCGGCAGATGGGCGAATTTGTCCTCGGCGGGGAATTCGGTAGCGATGACGCCGTGCCCCGTCGCGCGCGCCTCCGCGACGAGATCGGCGAGGCGGTGATAGCTCTGTGGCCCGACAACGATGTCGACCACCGGCGCCCGCGCCATGATCTCCCGACCCTCGGCCTGCGCGACGCAGCCGGCTACTGCGATCATCGTCTCGCGGCCTTGGGTTTTCCGCGCCTCCTTGGCGAGACGGGCGCGGCCGAGCTCGGAATAGACCTTCTCGGCGGCCTTCTCTCTGATGTGGCAGGTGTTGAGGATGACGAGGTCGGCCTGGTCCTGGTCCGGCGTCAAGGCGTAGCCTAGCGGGGCGAGCGCCTCGGCAATGCGCTCGGAGTCATAGGCATTCATCTGGCAGCCGAAAGTCTTGATATGGAGCGTCTTGGACATTTTTTGCTGTGGGGCTTGGCGCCCCCTGTTTGTTGGGCACCTGCGCCACTCTCGTCAAGGGCCGGGCGCAAGTAATAAAGGGCCACCCCACATTGCTTTGGGGCGGCGAAGCGGCTATCTACTCGACACATTAGATAGGGTATCGGCGCTCTAGGTGATTTCGCACAAAGCAAAATATGCTCTTCGCGCCCTTGTCGCGCTGGCGCGCGCCGGGGATTCCATGATGATTGGCGAGATCGCGGCGCAAGAGCGCATCCCCCGCAAATTCCTCGAGCAGATCCTCCTTGAGCTGAAGCGCCACGGCATTCTTGTGAGCAAAAGGGGCAAGCTCGGCGGTTATGCCCTGCTGATGGGCGCCGACCAGATCACTTTCGGCCAAGTTTTGCGCATCCTCGACGGCCCGCTGGCGCCCTTGCCGTGCCTCAGCCGGATTGCTTACCGGCGCTGTCCGGATTGCCGCAACGAGGCGGATTGCGAGATCAGGCATGTCTTTGCCGAGGTCGCCAATTCAGCCCGCGAGGTGCTTGACCGCACCACCATAGCCGATGCCATCCTCAGGCCCGAAAGCGCGCAAATCGAGGCCATAGAGGCCGTCCGCTAAGCATTTTCTTCTAATTTACCTAACGACACCCACGTTAGCGGAAACAATTTTTCCTGCCCGATCGTTCTTTGGGTAGGGGTGGCTTGCGGTGTCGAAAATTATGGTATGGTCCCCCCTTGATAAACACTATCAAACAGATAGAGTTTAGGGTGTTATCACCAAGGAGATCCAGCCATGAGACTTCGAAGCACCCTCGCCGCCGGCGCGGCCATCATCTTGACGACACTGACGGGGAGCGCCGTCTTCGCCGACACCACCCTTCTCAACGTTTCCTACGATCCAACGCGTGAACTCTATAAGGCAGTCAACGAGGCCTTCATCAAGGACTACAAGGCCAAGGCCGGAGAGACCGTCGTGATCGAGCAGTCCCATGGCGGCTCAGGCAAGCAGGCACGCGCCGTGGTCGATGGTCTTCAGGCCGACGTCGTCACGCTCGCGCTTGCCGCTGACATCGACCAGATCGCCAAGGTCGGCAAGATCAAGGCCGACTGGCAGAAGCGCCTTCCCCTAAACGCATCGCCCTACACCTCGACCATCGTCTTCCTTGTGCGCAAAGGAAACCCGAAAGCCATCAAGGACTGGGATGATCTGGTGAAGGACGGCGTGCAGGTCATCACGCCCAATCCGAAGACTTCCGGCGGCGCGCGCTGGAACTATCTCGCCGCTTGGGCTTATGCCGATCAGAAATACGGACACAGCGAGGATAAGAATAAGGACTTCATCAAGAGGCTCTACGCCAACGTGCCGGTGCTCGACACGGGCGCCCGCGGCTCGACCACGACCTTCGCCCAGCGCGGTATCGGCGACGTCCTGCTTGCTTGGGAGAACGAGGCGTTCCTCGCTCTCGACGAACTCGGTGCCGACAAATTCGAGATCGTCGTGCCGTCGCTGTCCATAAAGGCCGAGCCGCCGGTCGCCGTCGTCGACGAGGTGGTTGACGCCAAAGGCACCCGCAAGGTGGCCGAGGCCTATCTGAACTTCCTTTACACGGCGGAAGCCCAGAAGATCATTGCCCATAACTACTATCGTCCAACCGACCCGAAGGCTGCCGATCCGAAGGATTTGGCGCGCTTCCCCGACCTGAAGCTCGTAACCATCGATGATCCGCTGTTCGGCGGGTGGGCGCAGACGCAGGCCAAGCAGTTCGCTGACGGCGGCATCTTCGACCAGCTCTATCAGCCCAAGTCGACCAACTAACCGGTCGACCAACTTGAGGAAAACGCCATGGCCGGCGCCCGCGGCCTTGCGTTGAAGAGACCGAGCGCCATCCCAGGATTCGGGTTGGCGCTCGGTTTCACTTTGACGTATCTGAGCCTGATCGTCCTCATCCCGCTCGGCGGACTCGTGCTGAAGTCGGCAACCCTCGGGTTGGCCGGTTTCTTGGAAGTCGTGACCGGGCCGCGCACGCTCGCGGCGCTGCGCCTGAGCTTTCTCACCGCTCTGATCGCGGCCGTCGTCAACGCGGTGTTCGGTGTGATCATCGCCTGGGTGTTGATTCGCTACCGCTTCCCGGGCCGCCGCCTGCTCGATGCGTTCGTCGATCTTCCCTTCGCGCTGCCGACGGCCGTCGCCGGCATCGCCTTGACCGCGCTCTACGCGCCGAACGGCTGGATGGGTAGTTGGCTCGAGCCTCTCGGCATCAAGGTCGCCTACACGCCGATCGGCATCACCGTCGCACTCGTCTTCATCGGCTTGCCGTTTGTCGTGCGCACCGTCCAGCCGGTGCTCGAAGAGTTCGACCGCGAGCTCGAGGAGGCTTCGGCGACGCTCGGCGCGAGCCGCAGCCAGACCGTATTCATGGTGATGCTGCCGACGCTGATGCCGGCGATCCTGACCGGCTTTGCGCTCGCTCTCGCCCGCGCCGTCGGCGAATACGGCTCGGTGATATTCATCGCCGGCAACATGCCCTTCAAATCCGAGATCGCGCCGCTGCTCATCATCATTCGCCTCGAGGAGTTCAGTTACGCGCAGGCCGCTGCTATCGGCACGGCGATGCTGCTGATCTCTTTCGCCATCCTGATGTTCGTGCACCTGGTGCAGGCCTGGAGCCGCAAGAGATTCGGCCAATGACCGACGCAGCCATCGCACCGCTTTTGGTCTCGGACCCGCGGCCGCGGGCCGTCACCACCGAGCAGCCGCAGGTCCGGTATGTCCTGATCGGCGTCGCTGTCATCTTCCTCGTCGTGTTCCTGTTCTTGCCGCTCGCTTCTGTGTTCGTCGAGGCGTTCAGTGCAGGGCTCGGGGCCTATTTGGCCTCGATCACCGAGCCTGATGCCGTCTCGGCCATCAAGCTCACTCTGCTCATCGCCGCGATCGCCGTTCCTGCCAATGTCATATTCGGGCTAGCCGCGTCCTGGACGATCGCCAAGTTCGAGTTCCCCGGCAAGAGCCTGCTTAATTCGCTGATTGATCTGCCGTTCTCCGTTTCACCTGTGATCTCCGGCCTAATCTACGTGCTCCTGTTCGGCGCTCAGGGCTATCTCGGGCCGTTGCTCAAGAGCGAGAACATCCAGATCATCTTCGCGCTGCCCGGCATGGTGCTCGCCACCATCTTCGTCACCTTCCCGTTCGTCGCGCGCGAGCTCGTGCCGCTGATGCAGGAGCAAGGCACGCAGGACGAGGAGGCCGCTTTGTCGCTCGGCGCCAGCGGCTGGAAGACCTTTTTCAAGGTGACGCTGCCCAATATCCGCTGGGCACTCCTCTACGGCGTGGTGCTCTGCAATGCCCGTGCCATGGGCGAGTTCGGCGCCGTGTCGGTGGTCTCTGGCCATATCAGGGGCAAGACCAACACCATGCCGCTTCACGTCGAAATTCTCTACAACGAGTACAACTTCGCCGCGGCCTTCGCCGTCGCCTCGCTGCTTGCGCTGCTTGCCCTCGTCACTCTCGTCATCAAGGTCGCTCTGGAATGGCGCTATGCCGACCAGATTGCCGCATCGCGCCGCCACTAGCCGCCCAGGAGAAAACCATGGACGCTCGGGTGCAAGATGAGGTCAACTCGGCCGCCGGCGGCGCGTGGCCGCTGTCGTGGACGACGCGGTGGGAAAAGCCGATGCGGGTCACTGTCGAGAATGTCGTGCGGACCTATGGTGTGACGCCGGCGCTGCACGGCGTGTCGCTCGACATCGACTCTGGCGAGCTCGTGGCGCTGCTCGGGCCTTCCGGCTCGGGCAAGACGACTCTGCTCCGCATCTTGGCCGGCCTCGATGTGCCAACCTCAGGCCGCGTGTTGTTCGACGGCGAGGATGCGCTCAAGCTCACAGTGCAGCAGCGGAATGTCGGTCTGGTATTCCAGAGCTACGCGCTGTTCCGCCACATGACCGTGCTCGACAACATCGGCTTCGGCCTGCGCGTCCGTCCTGCATCGCGACGCCCGAGCCGCAAGGAGATCAAACGCCGCGCGCTCGAGCTGCTCGACCTCGTGCAGCTTTCCGGCCTCGAAAATCGCTTCCCCGCCCAGCTCTCGGGCGGCCAGCGCCAGCGGGTGGCCTTTGCCCGCGCGCTCGCCATCGAGCCGCGCGTGCTCCTGCTCGATGAGCCTTTTGGCGCGCTCGACGCCAAGGTCAGGCGCGAACTCCGCCGCTGGCTCCTGGAAATTCACAACAAGACCGGGCACACCACGGTGTTCGTCACCCACGATCAGGAGGAGGCGCTCGAGCTTGCCGATCGCGTGGTGGTGATGAGCGAGGGTAAGATCGAGCAAATCGGGACGCCGGACGAGATCTACGACGAGCCGAACTCTCCCTTCGTCTTTTCTTTCATTGGCGAGTCGAGCTCGCTTCCGGTTCGCCTTCAAGACGGCAAGGTCTGGCTCGATTCGCGGCCGCTCGATCTGCAGCAGGGCAACCTTCCCTCCGGCCCCGCGCAGCTGTTCCTGCGTCCGCACGACGTCGACATCGTGATCGATCCCGAGAATGCGATATGGGGAACGATTTCAACGCATCGGCGGCATGCCGGTGCGCGGCGCGTCGAGGTGTCGGTCGGAGCAAATGGCAGCCGCATCGAGATCGAGCTCCCCGCCGATCTCCGGCTCGACCTGGCGCGTGAGATTGCGTTTCTTCCGCGCCGCTACCGCCTGTTCCCTGCGAGGCAACAATCCTGACCGCGCTGACAATAAGCAGCACCGCCCCAAGATCCGGAATTTGGCAGTCGTTTGGATATTGAGGCGGTTGCTAGACCGAGCACGCGGCTGATGCGAGGCGTCCGTGTTTGGAGAAGGGCTTGCGCCTTGCACTGTCATCGACCATCGGAATGGACTTTGCGTAGCGCTGGAGAGACGCCCGGCCGCAATGGCCGGGCGTCCCACAGACGATACGCTAGGTGTTGCACTCGCTCAGCTTCTGGATGGCGCTCTCGGCGTCCGCCTCGCTCTTATAGGCGCCGCTGCCGACCATCTTCTGCGTGGCGCCGTCTGGCCGCGAATTCATCACGTGGCACTGCTTGGTCGACGTATCGAGTGCCACATAGAACTGCTCGGCAGCCAACACTGGCGTCGCAAGCACAACCGCAAAGCAAGCTGCGAAGGCTTATTTCTTCATGGGAGGTCTCCTTTGCTAGACCCGCCCCTCCCACGGCGCGAAGCATCGCAGCTCAATCGGGCCTGAGTTTGACCCGACTGCGACCTCACTTGAGCAGAAGCTTGAAGTTTTCGGGGAGCACCGCCGACGCAATCTGTTCGAACGTGCATTGGCGCGGCGCCTTGTCAGGACGGAAGCGTATAAGCTTGGTGCCGTGGCGGAAACGGTCGCCGGTCACCTGATCGTAGCGCACCTCGACCACGAGCTTTGGCTTGAGCGGCTGCCATTCTGCCGAGCGCTCGGTGCTCCAGCGGCTCGGCCCGCCCGGAGCCTTCCCGGTGAAGCCGGGCGACGCGATCAGAGCTTCGAGCACTTTGGTGAGTGCAGGTCTCTCTTCGTTGGTGATCGTCGAGGTGAAACCGACATGATTGAGCTTTCCCTCGTCGTCGTAGAGCCCTAGCAGCAACGAGCCAACATCGCGGCCGCCGCTCGCGTAGCGGAACCCGCCGACCACGCAGTCGGCGGTTCGAAGGTGCTTGACCTTCAGCATCGCTCGCTCGCCGGGGACGTAAGCACCGTCGCTGCGCTTGGCGACGACCCCGTCAAGAGCGCCGCGCGCATCCTTGAGCCACTCGAGCGCTTCCACGCGTTTGCGCGTACAGGGCGAGAGCTTGAGCTGCTTCGATTCGCCGGCTTTCTTGTAGAATGATTCGAGCGCGGCGCGGCGCTTTACTAGCGGCGCCTCGATCAGGCAATTGCCCTTCGCATCGAGCAGCATGTCGAACAGGACGAGCAGGGCAGGGGTCTCGACCGAGAGCTTCTTGATGCGACTATCCGCGGGGTGGATACGCATCTGCAGCGCATCGAAGGAGAGCGTGTCGCCAATGGGAACTGCGAGCTCGCCATCAAGCACGAATGGCGATTGCGGCAGCGCCTTCAGCATTGCCACGACCTCCGGAAAGTAGCGGGCGAGCGGCTTGCCCGATTTCGCTCTGAGCTCCACCTCCTTGCTGGCGCGATAGGCGAGGCAGCGGAAACCATCCCATTTGGGCTCGAATTGCCAACCGGGAGCTTCGGGAAGCTCGGTGACGAGCTTTGCCTCCATCGGTTCGAGTCCGAGCGGCACGGCAAGCTTTGCGAGGCTGAGGGGACTGGCCATGCCGCGCCTTATTGCAGGCGCACCATCACGCTGTCGGCGGCGCCAGTCGCGTCCGTGACGGTGAGCCGCACGAAGCCCGGCCCGTCCGGTTCGAAGAATAGCGTCCGCGCCGACTTCTTGCCGGCAATCGGCATGCCGTTGCGCAGGACGTTCAAGGGCGGCGTGCCACCGGCGATCTTGATGGCGATCGGGTCCGGCGCCGCGCCGGTCGCGCCTGACAGTTCGAGGCTCGCGCCATTCGGCGGGAACACGATCTGCACCCTCGGCGTCATGGCTTCACCGGCGGCCTCGCGTGCGGCGAAGCGCCTGAGCGGCGGCGGCAGCTTGGTAGTGGTGGCGATCAGCACACCTTTCGGCGCCGGCAGCAGCGGCTGCAAGGATTGGCCGAGCCGCGCGAAGGCGTCGAACAGGATCGGCGCGGCGGTGACGCGTCCCGCAAGCCCGACAACCGGCGCGCCGTCAGGTCTTCCCGCCCACACCCCGATCGTGTGCTTGCCGTCGAAGCCGATCGCCCAGGCATCGCGGTAGCCGTAGCTCGTTCCGGTCTTGAAGGCTATACGTCCGCCGGCTGCGTTCTCGGGCGGCGGCGTGCCGAGCAGCACGCTTCCGACATACCAGGCTGCGACCGGCTCGATCAGCCGCTTCGGCTGCGGCGGCGGCAATCCGAGTTGCTCGACGAGCGGCGCCACAGTTCCCTGCCGCGCCAGGCCCGCATAGAGCATTGTGAGGTCGGTCAGCCGCACGCCGACGCCGCCAAGCCCAAGCGCAAGCCCGGGAGCCTCGCCCTTCGGCAGCACGAGCGGGGCACCGGCTTCAGCGAGCCTCGCAATCACCCGGTTCGGCCCGACCTCGTCGAGCACGGCGACGGCGGGCGTGTTCAGCGACTGTTGCAGGGCGCGCCGCACCGTGACCGTGCCCTGGAAGGTCAGGTCGAAATTCTCTGGCGAATAACCGGCAAAGTGGATCGGCCGATCCTCGATCAGCGTCTCGGGATGAATCAGGCCATCCTCGAAGCCGATCCCGTAGATGAACGGCTTGAGCGCCGAGCCCGGCGAGCGCACCGCGCGGGTGAGATCGACCTGTCCGGCACGGCGGAAATCGAAATAGTCGGGAGAGGCGACGCGCGCCAGTACCTCGCCGGTCGCGTTGTCGATCACGACGATGGCGACCGAGAGGTCCGGCCCCAAGCTCCGCGCTCGCTCATGGGCGAGCTTCTCCAGCGCTTTCTGCAAGCCGGCATCGATCGTGAGCCGCAGGACGCGTTCCTTCGGCGAAGCGACGTAAGCTTCATCGGCCGCATGAGGCGCGAGCAACGTCATGGGCTTCCGCTCTGTCGGCACCGGCTCTTGCTTGGCGTGCGCAATTTCGCTTGGGCTATAGAGGCCGCGCCCGGCAATGCGGTCGAGCACGCGGTCGCGCGCCCGCTTGGCCGCTGCCGGGAAGCGGTCGGGACGGCGGAACTCCGGCGACTGGGGCAGCGCCACGAGCAGCGCCGCCTCGCCAAGCGTCAGCCGGCGCGGTTCCTTGCCAAAATAAATGAGAGACGCAGACCGCACGCCTTCGAGATTGCCCCCATAGGGCGCGAGCGCGAGGTAGAGCGACAGGATCTCGTCCTTGGACAGCGCCCACTCGAGTTGGAGCGCGCGCATCGCCTCATGCAGCTTGGCGTAGAGCGAGCGCTTCACGCGCGGCTCGATCAGCCGCGCCACCTGCATGGTCAGCGTCGAGCCGCCAGATACGATGCGGCCATGCGTAGTGAGCTGGTAGGCCGCGCGTAGCGACGCGAGGGGGTCGACGCCGCGATGATCGAAGAAGCGCTTGTCTTCATAGGCAAGCAGCGCTTCGAGGAAGCGCGGATCGACTTCCTTGCGCGTCGCCTTCAGCCGCCAGCGGCCTTCGCTGGTCAGATAGGCTCGCAACAGCTTGCCGTCACGGTCGACAACGATGGTCGAGACTTCGAGATCGCGCCCGAGCGGCGCCGGGCCGAAGGCTTGGAACAACCCTGCCATGCCGCCGGCAAACGCCGCAGCGATCCAAACCAATGCGACTGCAGCGACGAGGACACGCGAGGCCCAGCGACCCATTACCCCCTTGTGGGCGACGGTAGGAAGGGTTGCGTCTTGACCGCGAGTCTCGCCCCGCTTCGACCGCTCAAACAGCGGTCGTGCTCCCCTATAAGAAGAAAGCGGGGCGTTTGCGGCAGTCTGTCTTGCCGTGCTCATTTCGCCGGCGCGATCGCGACCTCTCCGGTTCCGGTGCGGCCGAAGCGGTCGGGACGATACATGTCTTCGACCACAGCCTGGGGCAGCACGTAGCTGCCGGGCGATACGGCGCGCACGATATAGGCGACCGAGAAGGTCGTGGCATCGCCGCTCCGCCGGTCGAACGCCGCGGCGAAGCAAACGTCGCGGAACTCGGTGAAGGAGGGGGTGCCGGCATTCTCGATCCAGTCGAGCGTGCCGGTATCGCCGGACGACACAAGCCGCGGGTTGTCGATCTCGAACCCGGCCGGCACATCGTCGATCAGCGACACACGGGCGAATTGCGGTTGCGGCTCGGTGACGGTGAGCACGACGACGAAGCGATCGTTCTGCTTGGCGTGGCTCGGATCGGCATCCTCGCCGGCGAGCGTATGGAAGCTTCGCTCGATGCTGAAACCATGGTCTGCCGCAGGCTCCGGCGTCTTGGGTGCTCCGCTCACCGAGATCACGGCGTCGAGTGGTGTGTCGCCGCTATTGGTCACCGTGAGTGGGCTTGCCGCGAGTTCATCCTCGTCGAAGTCGCGATAGAGCGGACCCTGCTGGCCGCCGTCATTGACCGTGAGACTGACGTTCTGCTTGCCGAGTGCGCGTGCGGCGAGCACGAGCCAGGCATTGTCCTGCGTCGAGGTGTCGGTCACCTTATCGCGCGCGGTGGCGATGCTCTTGGTGGCGCTGACCAGGACGAGCTTAGGCGCATCCCCTTCGGCGGCGAGCGTCACCACCGCGGCGGCGTCGCGGACCGGCGAGCCGTAATCGATGCGACCTCCCTCGAAGCGCTGGTTCTTTGGCAGCGATGCAATCGCCGCATCGAACGCCTTCTCGGCCCTCACTCGGTCGCCGAGCATCGCGAGCGCCGCGGCGATCTGCGCCTTGGCGGTCGGCGTGCCGAGATCGTCGAGCTTGACATCGGCGATGTAGCGAACGTCGCCGACAGGCGCCATGCCGTTCCGCGCCAGCACGTAGTGCGCATACGAGAGCGCCAGCCCTCCGTCGGTCGCGACGTCGGGCGCGGTGCTCACATAATTGCGCAAGCGCTCGAGCGCGAGCTTGAACTGATCGTCGGAGACGGAGAAGCCCCGCGCGCGGGCCCTGGTTAGAAAGTCCGTCACATAGGCGTCGAGCCAGGCGTCGTCGCCGCCCGGCGACCACAGACCGAACGAGCCCTCGGAGCCCTGCCGCGCCAACACGATCTCGATCGACTTGGCGATCCGCTCGTCGATGCTACTGTCGACGGCAAGCTGTGCATCGAGCGCGAGCTCGTTGACATAGAGCAGCGGCAGCGCGCGGCTCACGATCTGCTCGGTGCACCCTAGCGGGTAGCGGTCGAGCGCTGCGAGCAGGCCCGCAACGTCGAGCGCCGCCGTCGGCGTCACCGACAGAGCGACCTTGCCGGTCCCCGGCACGAGGTCGCTGAACACATCGCTGGTCAGCGTAATGCTCTGGCCCGGATTGAGCGGCTTCACCGTCCGGCGCGCAAGGATCTGCGTCGCCGGCTTCACCTCGAGCGGGTATTGCCGCTCGATGGCAAAGCCGCCGGGTCCAGTGACCGAGACCGAAACCGAGCCGTCACCGATGCCGGTCGCCGAGATCGGCAGGCTGACCCCGCCGCGCTTCTTGGCGTCGAGTGGCAACGTCTTGTCGGGATTCTCGACGGAGAACGGACCATCGGTGGTGACGGCGATCTGATAATTGCCGGTCTCGCCCTCGACATTGTCGAGGTCGAGGCGGAGCGTGCTCTTGTCGCCCATCAGCAGGAAGCGCGGCAGCGTGGCGACCACCACCACCGGATCGCGCACCACGACGTCGGCCGACGCATGGCCGACCTTGTCGTTGCTCCAGGCGACCGCCATTACCCGCACCGTGCCGGTGAAGGCTGGGATGGCGAAATTCACTTCCGCAGTCCCGTCGACGCCGACGCTGACGATGCCGGAATAGAGCGCGAGCGGCGGCTGTGTCGGCGGGCTGCCGTTCAGCTCGCCCTCGCCCCCGTCGCCGCCGGTCCTAATCTGGCCCTTGGTGCCCTGCATGCCGTCAATAAGCTGGCCATATAGGTCGCGGACCTCGGAGGAGAGCTTGCGCTGGCCGAGAAAATAATTGTCTGGATCTGGCGCCTTGTAGTTCGTGAGGTCGAGGATGCCGACATCGACGGCCGATACGACCACGCGCGCCTCCTCGTTCGGCGCGAGCCCGCTGAACTTGATCGGCACGCGTAGCGTCGTCTCGGGCCGAACCAGGTCAGGCAGGTCCATGGCGACGCCGATGGTGTGGGCGGCCCTGTCGATGCCGAACCACTGCACGCCGATGGCGCGGCCTGGCATGCGCTTCGCCGCCTCGTCGAGCGGCCGCCTGAGCGTCGCGAGCACGTAGGCGCCGGTGCCCCAGTCGTTGCCGACGGTGAGCGGAAGCTTGACGAGCCCAGGCTCGACATCGGTCGTCGTGGTGGTGAGCAGCTTGTCGCCGATGACAGCGAGCGTGACCTTGCCCGCACTCCGCGCCGTGACCACAACCGTCATACTGTCGCCCGGCTTATACTCCTTCTTGTCGAGAGCAATCTCGAGCAGGTCCGGCGTGTCGGCCGAGGCGTCGGCATAGAAGCCCGAGTCGAAGCCGTAAGTGGTCTCGGGCCCTTTCGGGTCAGGGCTCGTCACTTCGAGCCGGTAGCGGCCCCAACTGACGGGTACCGCGACCTTGCCGGGCTCGCCCGGCACGAGGTCGAGCGTGCCGTCGGCGACGCGGCGCGTCACCTTGATCGGCTCATAGCTCCAATAGCCCTTCGAGCGATACCACTGATATTTGGACTCGACGCTGAGCAGCTGCCATTTGAGTCCGGTGGCCGCCATCTGCTTGCCGTCGGGCGTCACCATGGCGACCTCGAACTTGGCGGTGTCCTGGTCGTTCAGCGAGCTGCCTGAGAACAGCGGCTTGACCCCGATCATGGCGGTTGCCGGCACGATCGGAAGCGTGAGCTTCCGCTCGATCGCCCTGCCGCCTGGCTCGGCGAGCCGTAGGGAGATATTCGCTTCGAGCGGCTTGGTCGTTGCCGGCAGCTTGCCGAGATCGACGGTGAACGTCGCCTTACCCTGGTCGTCGGTCTGCGGCAGGTCGGCGAGCGGAATAGCCTCGGTCGAACCCTCGTCCTGTTCGGCCTCGTCCGTTGCGTTCAATCCGAATACATAGCCGGGATAGCCGGGACGCTCAGTCGCCTTGACGATATTGACCTCGCCCTCGATGTCGAGGCCCGCGGCCGGTGCGCCGTACAGAAAGCGGCCGTCGAGATCGATTTTCGCCGGTGCGTCGGGCGATATAGTGGTTGCCTCGGTGGAGAGATCGAACTCGAGCCGATCCGGCACATAGTCCTCCACCAGGTAGCTCGTCTCGCCGATCGAGGCCTGCTTCGGGTCCGAATAGACCGCGATGCGCCACGTGCCGGTCGGCGCCGAGGAGATGATCGGGACGTTGAGCGAGCGGCCGCCAAGACCCTGATCCGGCACTACGGTGCGGCGATATTCAACGCCATCTGGCCGCTGGACCACCATGGTCAGATCGACATCGGGAACGGCGACGCCGGCGGCGTTGCGGAGCAGCGTGGTCACATAGACCGTCTCGCCGGTGCGGTAGACGCCGCGCTCGGTGAACACGAACGCATCGAGCGCGCCCGTCGGCTCGCGCCCCGCGACGCCGCGGTCGGTCAGGTCGAAAGCCGAGCTCGTCAGATTGAGGAAAGCGTAGTCGCCGCCGTCGCCGGATGCGACCAGCATAGCAGGCGCCTGACCGCCTTCGCCGCGGGCAAGCCCCGGCTCGAAAGCGACCGAGCCGTCGGCGTCGGTCTTTTTCACCGCAAGCACATCGTTGTTGCGCGCAATCAACCTGATCTCCACGTCGCCGATGGCTGATGTCGTGGCGAGCGAGTTGACGAAGGCATGGATGCCGTCGGTGCCGGAGAAGGAGGTTAGCCCAAGATCTGAGACGATGAACCACTGCGTGGCGCGCTCGCCGTAATCATCACCGGCGGCATTGGCGGGCTGGGCCGCGAGCAGATAGACGCCCGACTGCATTGCCGGTACCGCTTCGGTAGCCGGGAAGGCGGTGGTGATGTCCTGGTTCAGCTCTTTCTCGACCTTGAGCTCGCCGGTCCACACCTTTTCGCCCTTCTGGTCGGCAATCTCGTCGAGCGAATAGCTCTGGAGATTGCGCTCGAACTCGTAGCCAAGCACGTTGTCGAGCAGGCTGCGGTCGCCAATGCGATAGATCGTGACTTTGAGCCGGTCGGTATTGACGCTGACCAGCGGGATGCCCTGCTGGCCGGTCTTGGGCAGCACATAGGCCTTGCCCGCGACCCTGACCGAGGGGCTGCGGTCGCGCACATAGATGGTGAACTCGGCGTCCTTGAGCAGCGCCTCGTCGACAGTCGACGGCAATCCGGTGCGGAGCGTGATCGAGTAGGTGTCGCCGTGTTCCAGGCCTTCGACGCAAAGCTGCTGGTCGTCGACCGAGATGGCAGGCTTGTCCTGGCCCACGACCGCGACGTAAGGCGCGAAGTCGGTGCGCTTGGGCAAGCTTTCCGAGAACTGGAAGCACGCGCGCGGCGAGGCGGAATCTGAGTCCACGCTGAAATTCGCGACGCGGAAACCGTAATTCTCGCGGAGTGCGGTGTAGGTGGCGCGCAAGTCAGGCGTCTCGTCGATCGCGAGCGCGGTCTTCAGCACGTTCAGCGCCGGGCGCCATTCGTCGCGCTTGCCGTACGCGTTGGCGAGCGTGACGAGCGCCGCCGCCTCGTCCTTGGCGGTGGTCGCTCGCTGATAAGAAATGTAGGCGGCCGTGGTCGCGTTCTCTAAGCGGGTCGCGCCGTCGTCCTCGTCGGCGACCGGCATCGTGAGCCAGATGTCGGCGAGCCTTCGCCACGCCGCGGCGTCGGTCGGGGCGACCGTGGCGATCTGCGTGTAAACGTCCGCCGCCTTGGCTAAGTCTTGCGCCTTGAGCAGCGTGTCGCCCTGCTGCTTCAGCTTGATGAGTGGCTTGTCGACGGTACCGGCCTGATCCTTGAGGTCGGCTTCGAGCGTTATCGCCGCGTCGTCGAGCGCATCGTCTTGGTAGGTTTTCTTGGCGGCTTCGGTGGGAGTGGCAAGGACAACAAACAGCGCGGCAACGAGGCCGGCGCGCAACCATGCTGACATTGTTTCCTCCGGGGACCCGCTTCGGCAGACGGGTGCAAGGCGCCTATGGTAATCGAGGCGAGAAACGGAAACCAGGGGGCCGCTCGCCTTAATCGGCAAAGGGCGGAAGACGAGGCCACGCCTGGAGTTTCGTCGCCCTCCGGATCAGCGCCTCGGCCAGGATCGAGCCGTTGTCGGAGTTGGTCATCACCACCATGCCTACCCCTTCGCCGGGGAGCAGAATGAGACAAGACTGGTAGCCGCGCTTCATGACGATCAGCGATCCCCGACTGTCGGCGATCGCGGCGCCGAGCCCATACGGACCGCCATTCTGCGCGGTGAACATCTCCCGCGCAGTGTCCGGATTGATAAACAAACCACTCTCGCCGCGCCACGCAAGACCCAGCGGCAACCCCTGACCCATGCCCTAGCTCCTCAAGTGGCGCTCTCTATCTCGCGTGCGAGCTTGGCGAGCTCGCCGCGCACCCATTCATGGCATTCGTCGCGGTCATAGCTCGAATGCCAGAGCAGCCTCAACGGAAAGGCGATCGGGTTGAACGGCTGGTAAATGCGGATCAGCCCGAATTGCTGCTCGAGGATCCACGCGAGCGAGGCGGGCAGCGTCAGCAGCGCATCGCTGTTCAGCGCGAGGAGCAGGCCGACCAACACCGATGACACGCGCGCGGCGATGCTACAGCTCAGTCTTTCGGCGGCGAACGAGCGGTCGATAAGCTCGATCGAAGGAAGCGAGTCCACCTGGATATGATCTGAGTTGGCGAACATTTCCGGCTTCGGTCTTCGCCGCGCGAGAGGGTGGCCGGGGCGAGCAAGCGTGATAAGCCTGTCGTCGAACAGCTTGAGCACGCGGATGTCTGGTGCCTGCACCGGCGCGCCTTCGATGTCGACGACGAAATGACAGCGGCCGCTGCGGAGCGCCTCCGTGTTCTCCTCGCGATGCGGCGGCATCCACCCGGCGCGCACGTTGGGCGCCAGTTGCGCGAGGCGTTGGCGGAGCGGCTGCACCAGGATCAGCTCGCCGGCCTCGCTCGCGGCGACAGCGAAATCGCGCAACGCAAGCGACGGATCGAACGGCTTGCTCGGCCGAAGCAGGCTCTCCATGCCGGCGAGAATGACGTGCACGGTCGGCGCCAGCTCGAGCGCCTTGGCTGTCGGCACGAGCTTCTGCCCGGCGCGCACGAACAACTCGTCGGCGAAGATCTCACGCAGCTTGGCGAGCGCATGGCTGATGGCCGAAGCACTGCGCCCGAGCCGTTCCGCGGCACGGGTCACGCTGGCATCGACAAGGAGGGCGTCGAGCGTCACCAGGAGATTGGCGTCGACTTCCTTTAAGTGCATGGCGTGCAATTATTCTGCTGAGAAAAGTTCACTTCATGCATGTTATCTGCCGGGCTAGTGTTTTGACAAGACACCTGGCCGCCCAGCCCGGGTGTCTGGAGCGCCTAAGCGAAAGCGCGGGTGCTTCCTCATCTCAGCCTTGCGGCGGCCCGATGGTTCGCGCCAGAGGGCCGTCGCAAATTTCCTGTTCGGAAGCTATGTCGGGCAAGTCCGGGTAACGAGCCGAGCGCGAATCGCACTCAACCTTCCTGACGCATGAGGGGTGCAGATGCTTCGAGGATCATTGCTTGCCAGGCCGGCCGCAGCGGCTGTGATCGGCTTCTGCCTGGGAGGTTCGCCCGTTGCGGCCGAGTCTGCGCCCAAGGAAGTGCTCAAGACCTATGCCGACATCGCGCAAGCCGGTTACACCGACTCGACCGACACCGCGCGTACGCTGAAGCTTGCGGTCGACGCCTTTCTTGCCAAGCCGACCGAGGACAATCTCCGCGCCGCTCGCGCCGCATGGATCGCCGCGCGCATCCCCTATATGCAGACCGAGGCGTTCCGCTTCGGCAACTCGATCGTCGACGATTGGGAGGGCCGCGTGAACTCCTGGCCGCTCGATGAGGGCCTGATCGACTACGTCGCGTCGTCCTACGGCACCGAGTCCGCTGAGAACGAGCTCTACACCGCCAACGTCATCGCCAACAAGTCGCTGACCATCGGCGGCAAGAAACTCGACACCTCCAAGATCACCAAGGAGCTTCTCGCCGACAAACTGCAAGAGGCCGGTGGCATCGAGGCCAACGTGGCGACCGGCTACCATGCGGTGGAATTCCTGTTGTGGGGCCAGGATCTTAACGGCACCGGACCGGGCAACGGCAATCGCCAAGCCACCGACTACGACATCAAGAAATGCACCAACGGCAATTGCGCGCGCCGTGCCGAATATCTCCACGCCGCGACCGATCTGCTGGTGGACGACCTCGCCTGGATGGCGGCGCAATGGGCGCCCAGCGGCGAGGCGCGCAAGAAGGTCATGGATGGAAGCGACGAGGCGGGCCTGACCGCGATCATGACCGGGCTCGGCAGTCTGTCCTACGGCGAGCTCGCCGGCGAGCGCATGAAGCTTGGGCTGATGATCCACGATCCCGAGGAGGAGCACGACTGCTTCTCCGACAACACCCACGCCTCGCACTTCTTCGACGCGCTCGGCATCCGCAACGTCTATCTCGGCACCTATCGCCGGGCCGATCGCAGCATCGTCACCGGTCCGAGCATCTCGGACTTGGTCAAGGCGAAGTCGCCCGAGGTGGATGCCGAGGTGCGCGCCAAGCTCGACGCCACTATGAAGGCGATGAACACGCTCTATCTCCGTGCGCTGACCACCGAGTCCTACGATCAGATGATCGGCGAGGGAAATGACGAGGGCAACGCCGTGGTGCAGCACGCCATCGACGCGCTGCTCGACCAGACCAAGTCGCTCGAGCGCGCCGTGGCGACTCTCGACCTGAAGTCGATCAAGTTCGAAGGCTCAGACAGCCTGGACAATCCGAGCAAGGTGGAGGCCGAGGGCAAGGCTTCGAGCGGAGGATAGTAGTTGGTGGTGGACGAGGCCGCGAGTGCTGCGAGTTGCGGAAGCCGGCAGCGAATGATTGAGGAGCACGCGTTTGACGGGGCGAGCCCAAGAGGACAGTTGTTACAACATAACAACGCGCGAGCGTTGAAAAACGGACCAAAAATGCAAGAGCCTTCGGGGGACTTCAACGATGACCATTTGGCAGATCGCGCTTAGCGACCTTGCACGACAATTGTCCTCGATCAGGCGACTCGGATCGAATTTGCTGAAGGCTGTCGGCGCCGCCTCGCTGGTCGCCGCCGCGCTCCTTTCCCATTCCACCGCGGCCAAAGCCGATTGCGAGGTGACCGACACCGGCATCCCTGATGAGGCTGCGTTCAAGCTCGATCCCGGCGGTCTCCGCCAGGTGCTCGCCAAGAGTGGTGTCATGGTGAGCGGCACCTATTACGGCGAGTCGTTCGGCTGGGGCGGCTTCAAACAGGGCGTCACCTATGACGGTGTGCTCGACATGAACCTCGACGCCGATATGCAGAAGCTCGGCCTGTGGAAGGGGCTCTGCTTCCATATGAACGCCTTTCAGATCCACGGTCACAGCATCACCGCCGACAATATCGGCGCTTTGATGCCGGTCTCGAATCTGGAAGCGACACCCGCGACCCGTCTCGACGAGATGTATTTGGAGCAACATCTGTTCAACGACAAACTGGCCATCAAGATCGGTCAGCTCGCCGCAGACACCGAATTCATTCTCTCCGAGAGCTATCCATACTTTTTGAATGGCACTTGGGGCTGGCCCTCGATTGCCGCGGCCGACATGCCGAGCGGCGGTCCCGCGTATCCGTTGGCGACGCCCGGCGTCCTCGTATCACTTAAGCCCACCGATCAATTGAAGCTTAAGGTTGGGGTCTACAACGGCGATCCTGCGGACCCCAATTGCTCTGACCCAAACCCCCAGGTCTGCAACAGCGATGGGCTCAATTTCAGTCTCGACAGTCCTCCCCTGCTGATGATTGAGGGTAGATACAAATACAATCAAAGCGGGCCGCTGCCGGGAGTCCTAAAGATTGGTGGCTGGAACCATTTCGGGTCCTTCCCCGACCAGCGCTTCGATTCGGGCGGCACGCCGATTGCGGTGACAGGGAATTCTGGGCGACCCATTGACGGCGACTGGGCGATTTACGGTATCATCGACCAGCTGATTTGGCGCTTGCCCGGCAGTGAAGACCCAAAGGGCGTTGGTGTGTTTGGACGCGTCATGGGCGCACCGTCGGACCAGAATCTCGTCGACTTCTATGCTGAGGGCGGGATCACCTTTACCGGAATGGTTCCACATCGGGGCGACGATGCCCTCGGCATCGGTTTCGCCTATACCGGTGTCTCCAACCGGGTTCGCGGCTTCGATAGCGATTCAGGCCTGTCCGTTCTTCAGAACTACGAGGCAGTCTTGGAAGTCTGCTACACGGCTCAACTCAAGCCGGGCTGGACGCTGCAACCTGATTTCCAATACTTCTTCCAGCCCGGCGGCAACGTGGCTGGCCAGTCCGACGCGACGGTTTTGGGGGCGCGCACCAGTATCAGTTTCTGACGAAGGGCGAGTGCAGTTACCCCATTCCAGATTTGACGAACGCGTAGAAGAGCTGCCGACGAAAGCATCGCCGAGGCCGGCGCTTCACCGCCTCATATGCGCCCTTGCCTTCGGGGCGGCTCTGCCGCTTGTCGTTGGCGCGTGGCAGATCTACGGCGCCGATGCCGACGCGGCGCTCGGCACCTTGGTCGCGCCGGCCACTGACTTCACCAAGTTCGAAGACGGCGAGGCCAAACCCGGCGGCGGCGCCACCTCGCGCGCCTCGACCGACACGCCGAACGCCTTCTCGGCGTCGTCCGGCAACATGGATTTCAAGCGCGAGCTCGACTTCAAGGTCGGCAACGGCATCTTCCGCAAGAATTGGGTCTCGGCGCCGTCATCGACCGACTCATCGGACGGGCTCGGGCCACTGTTCAACGCGCGCGCCTGTCAGAACTGCCATCTCAAGGACGGGCGCGGCCATCCGCCTCTGTCCTCCGACGTGCCCGACGATTCGGGCTCGATGCTGGTCCGCCTGTCGGTGCCGCCTGCGACCGACGCCGATAGGGCGCTGCTCGAAGCTCACAAGATGAACTCGCTGCCCGATCCCACCTATGGCGGCCAGCTCCAGGACTTCGCCATTCAGGGCTTCGCTTCGGAGGGCAAGCTCAAGATCGCTTACAAGGAGCGCAAGGTGAAGCTCGCCGGCGGCGAGACCGTGAGCTTGCGCGTGCCGACCTATTCGCTCGCCGACCTCAATTACGGGTCGGCCAGCCCCGACATCATGATCTCTCCGCGCGTCGCTCCGCAGATGATCGGGCTCGGCCTGCTCGAAGCCGTGCCCGAGGCGCAGATCCTCGACAACGCCGATCCCGACGACGCCAACAAGGACGGTATCCGCGGTAAGCCGAACATGGTCTGGTCGCGCGAGCATGACAGGCTAATGCTCGGGCGCTTCGGCTGGAAGGCCGGCGTCCCGACCATCGCGCAGCAAGCTGCCGAGGCGTTCAACGGCGATATCGGCCTCTCCACTACCATGATCCCCAAAGGCTCTGGCGATTGCACCGAGAAGGAGAAGGCCTGTCTCGATGCGCCGAGCGGGGCGTCGCCGCGCTATCAGAATGCCGAGGTCGGCGATGATCTGTTCGCCATGGTCGAGTTCTATTCCAAGAACCTCGCCGTGCCGGCGCGCCGGAAGCCCGACGACCCCGAGGTGCTGAAGGGCAAGGCGCTGTTCTACCAGATCGGCTGCGCCAGCTGCCACAAGCCGAAATTCATGACCGGCGACGCGCCGGGCCAACCGCATTTGTCGCATCAGTTGATCTATCCCTATACCGATATGCTGCTCCACGACATGGGCGAGGGGCTTTCCGACGATCGGCCCGAAGGCGAGGCCAGCGGCAAAGAGTGGCGCACCGCGCCGCTGTGGGGCATCGGGCTGACCGGCATCGTCAACGGCCACACCCTGTTCCTGCATGACGGCCGCGCGCGCAACCTCACCGAAGCGATCCTGTGGCATGGCGGCGAGGCGGAAGCCGCGCGCGACAAGTTCGCCGCGCTGTCCAAGGCTGACCGCGCGCACCTCGTCGCCTTCGTGAACTCGCTGTGAGCCGGATACGCTCAAAACCTCTCACCCCAAGCCTCTCCCCGCGGAGGAGAGGGGGCGTGCTCGCCTGCTTGGCGGCGGTAATATTCGCCGTCGCGGTCTCACCGGCCAACGCCGAGACGGACTACACGGCGATAGCCAAGGCGTCGCTCAACGAGGCGATCCGGCCTGGCTATGCCGCGCTGGCCGAGACCACCAGCGCGCTCGATGCCAAGGTCGCGGCTCTGTGCAAGGAACCTTCAGCCGCTGCGTTGAAGGACGCGAAGGGCGCCTTCGCCGGCGTCGTCGATGCGTGGAGCAAGGTCGAGATCTTCCGCTTCGGCCCGATCGTGGCTGACCATCGTTACGAGCGGCTGTTCTTCTGGCCAGATCCCAAGAGCCTCGGCCTGCGCCAGATTGAGGACGTCCTCGCCAAGACCGACGAGAGCGTCACCGCGCTCGCGACGCTCGCCGCCAAGAGCGTGGCGCTGCAGGGCCTACCGGCGCTCGAATATCTCCTCTATGGCGACGGCGCGGACGGCCTCGCCAAGGGCGGTGACGCGGCCTTCCGCTGTCGCTTCGCCGCGAGCGTCGCCGCCAATATTGCGTCGATCGCCAAGGAGGTCGATGCGGGCTGGCGCGACGGCGCTCCCTTCGCCACGTCGTTCCTCGCGCCGAGCCCGACCGATCCTGCCTATCACGCGCCGAAAGAGGTGACGCTCGAGCTGTTCAAATCGTTCGCCGCTGGCATCGAGCTCGTGCGCGACCAGAAGCTCGGCAAGCCGCTCGGCACCTCGGCGCCCGTCGCCAAACCCAAGCTCGCTGCCTTCTGGCGCAGCAATCTCGCCTTCGCCAACATGATCGGCAATCTGCAAGGCGTGCGCCTGCTGTTCGCCAAAGGCGGCTTTGCTCAAGTTGTTGCCGCGGATTCGCCGGGCGTCGAGGACTCGATCCTGTTCGACCTTAACCACGCCATCGAAGTGCTGGGCGGCATGGACAAGGCTTTCGCCGAGGTGGCCGCCGACGAGACGCTGCGCGCCAAGCTCGAAGCGCTCCGCGTGTCGCTGAAGAGTGCGGGCCAGACGGCCGGCGCCATCATCGCCCAGAGCGCCGGGCTGAGCTTCGGCTTCAACGCCATGGATGGAGACTAGTCCGATGGAGATCGACCGCCGCGCGCTTCTGATCAGCCTCGCAAGCAGCGCCGCCATGCTGGCGCTTCCTGAAGGCGCGGCCGGAGCGTTCGAGCCCGAATGCTTTGCCGCTGCGCGCAAGGACGATCGCGGTGTCTACTCGGCCGCTCTGTTCAGCCTGAAGGACGGCGATATGCGTTCGGTCGAGCTGCCCGATCGCGGCCACGACATCACGCTGAAGCCCGACGGGAGCGAGTGGGTCACGTTTGCGCGGAGGCCAGGCCGCTTCGGCGTGGCGATCCCCATGGATGCACGGCCCCCCGTTTGGTTCGCCACCAGGCCCAACCGCCACTTCTTCGGCCACGGCGCCTTCTCGGCCGATGGCCGGCTGCTCTACTCGACTGAGAACGACTATGACGGCGCGCGCGGCGTGATCGGAGTGCGCGACGCGACCGACAGCTACAAGCAGCTCGGTGAATTCTCAGCGCACGGCGTGGAGCCGCATGACATCCAGCTGCTCGCCGACGGCCGCACCATGGTGATCGCCAATGGCGGTATCCGCACGCGCCCCGAAAGCGCTGACGAGCTGAACATTCCCGACATGCAGCCGTCGCTCGTCTATGTCGATGTTGAGACCGGCGATCTCCTCGAGGAGCAGCGCCTTGCGCCTGGACTGCACCAGATCTCGATCCGCCACCTTGCCATCGCGGCGCGCGATACCATCGCCTTCGGCTGCCAATATCGCGGCCCCGAGGAGGACGCGCCGCCGCTCGTCGGCTTTCACCGCCGCGGCGAGCCGCTCGCCGTCGTATCGGCGCCTGGGGAGACGCAGTTCGGCATGAAGAACTATATCGGCTCGGTCACCGCCGACGCTGACGGGGCCATCGTCGCGGCGTCGGCGCCGAAGGGCGGGCTCATCACCTATTGGGACGTCGCCGCGAGGCGCTATTTCGGTGTCTCTGACCTGAATGACGGGTGCGGCCTCGCCCCGACCCATCGGAGCGCAAGCTTCCTGTTGACGAGCGGCGACGGCTGGTTGGTCACCGCCGATGCCGACGGCAACATGACGCGCCAATCGTCCAGCTATGGCTGGGACAATCACGCGATCTTGGTGCGATAAGGCGCCGACAACATGGCGCGTAAGCGTCTCGCGCAGGGCCTCCAGTTCCTATTCTCACCTTATTTCTCGGGCTAATCTCGGCCAAGTCCGGGACCCATGCAGAATCAGCCCAACCATACACCGCCGGCGCGGGCTCGCTTTCCGCAACTTTCCGCGCTGAGCCCCAGAACCAAGCTTCTCCTCAAGATCGCCGGTGGCCTCGTCGGCGTCTTCGTCGTCGTGCTGATTGTCGTCAATCTGCTGATCTCAGCCGATTGGGTGCGTGACCGCGTTGGCGCGCGGATCAAGGAACAGACCGGGCGCGAACTCAAGGTCAATGGCACGACGGTGCTCCTTTTCACGCCAGGCCCTCATGTCGTCATTACCGACGCGACCATCACCGACCCGCAGGCGCGCGCCGGCACCGCTGACCTAGCCATCGGTAGGCTCGTGCTCGATCTCAATTTCGGCCAGCTGTTGAGCCGTCAGGTCGATGCCGAGCGCGTCGTGCTGGTGCGCCCGGTACTGAGGCTACGTCTCGGCGACGACGATACGCCGCCTCCCGAGCGGAGCGATGCGGGCGAGAAGCGCAAGCATGTGGTCAGGGCCGAGACCGACGAGGACGAGCCGAAGCGTGACATCAAGCTCAAGGACGTTCAGATCGAGGACGGTACGGTCGAGATCGTCTATGACAGCAAGGGCACGGAGCGCCGCGTCGAGCATATCGATGCGCATGTCAGCATGCCTACGCTTGCCGATCCGGTGACGGGCACCGGCAAGTTCGACTGGAAGGACCAGACCGTCGCTTTCGGCATCGAGCTGACCACGCCGTCGGATCTCCGCGAGAAACGATCCGCGCGGCTCGTGCTCTCCCTCGACAACCCGGCGATCGCCGCGCGCTTCGAGGGCAATATCCAGACCAAGCCGGATTTCTCCGGGCAGGGCGAGCTGTCGGCCAAGGTCCATTCCATTCCGTCGCTGCTCGCCTGGATGCGGGAGAGGCCGCCTGCTGCCACCGCCATCGGCGACGGCGAGCTCGCGAGCAAGCTGTCGTGGACCGAGCGGGAAGTCACCTTCAGCGAAGCGCGTTTCGCGCTCGAGCATGCGAGCGGGCAGGGGCAGGCCGTGGTCACGTTGCAGAGCCCAAGGCCACATGTCAGGGCGGCGTTCGCCCTCGATCATCTCGATCTCAATCCGTTTCTCGCGGGCAACGGCTCCGGCGGGAACCAGCGCAAGAAAGGCCGTGATGAGCCCGCTGGCTCGGACGCTACGCCGACCGGGGAGGCCGCACCGAGCACAGACTCGGGCGGCAACTCGCCGTCATCGGATGCTCCGGAAAAGAAGAGCAGGTTCACCAAGCCCGGCGCCGATCAGGCCGCAACCGCCGAGCCAGCGACGCCTGAGACATCGCCACCTGCACCGGAAGCTGGCGCTGATGCCGGTCAGTCCGCTGCCACAGACGATGCCTCGCCGCCTACGCCGCCAATTGCTCCGGCGGAAGCGCCTGTCGCGCCGCCCGCCGCGTTCGATGCCGATGTCAATCTGAACGTGCGCCAGACGCGGGTCTGGCATCTTGAGCTCGGGCCGACTTCGCTCGGCCTCGGCTTCCGCGACGGCATCCTGACCGCGACGCTCGGCGGCATGGAGCTCTACGACGGCCATGCTTCCGGCAAACTAGTGCTCGATGGGGCTAAGCCCGTGCCGGCCTTCACCGGCGATTTCCGTCTCGACGGCGTCGAGGCCAAGACGCTGCTGAGCGATGCGGCGCAGTTCAGCATGCTCTCGGGCCGCACCAAGCTCGCCCTTCACCTGAGCGGGGCCGGCAGCAATTCGGACGCTATCAAGTCCTCGCTGCAGGGCCAGGGTAGCCTCGCCGTGAGCGACGGCGCGATCGAGGGCATGGACCTTACCTCGATGATCAGCGCGCTCGGCGAAGGGCAGATCCCCAATCTCCGCCAGGGCCCCGGCGCCAAGACGGCGTTCAGCGATCTCGGCGGCAGCTTCACCATCGCGAGCGGCATCGTCGAGACCGACAATCTCAAGATGACGAGTTCGCTGCTGAAAGTGGCCGCTTCGGGCAAGGTCGACATCGTGCAATCGACCATCGACATGCTCGCCAACCCCGAGGTCGTGGCCGGTGCCGAAGGGAAGAGCGGCACCAACGACCTCGCCGGCCTCTCGGTGCCGATTAGGATCGAGGGGCCGTTGGACGCGCCCAAGATCAAGCCGGAGATCAAAGGCATGTTTGCGAGCCCAGAGCAGGCAAACAAGACGGTCAAGCAGATCGGCGAGGTGATCAAGAAGAAGTTCAAGGGCAAGCCGGTAGGCGAGGCGCTCGGCCGGATTCTCGGCGGGGTGCAGATCGGCCCGCGCGGCGGCGGGAACGACAGCGGCGCGGAGACCGGCGAAGCCGAGCCGCCGGTGAAGCAAAAGCAATCCAGCAGGCCGCCGCATCAGCAGGCCGAGCCCGCGCCGGAGGCCGGCGCCAATAGCCCCGCGCCGGAGGCCGGCGCCAATAGCGAAGGCGACAATGCCCCCGAAGGGCCTGACGACCCCGACCTCGATCGCATTCTTCGCTGAAGTCTAGCATTTCCTCGCCCACCGACGCGCAATGGCTTGCTTGGCGAATGGTCAACACAGATGTGTTGAAGGGGATACGCACCAAAAAGCTCCGACTAGAAGGCTAACCGTTGGCTTCTTCTGCGGTTTTTATGGTGCGACAGAAACACCTACACCGGCGACCTCCATCGACTGCTTGGACAGTGTGGCGAGAATTTGCTTTGCAATTTGTTGGGCTTCGTTTGCCTCATGACCCAGAGCAGCCGCCAAATCTCGCGCACATCGCCTTCGCGGGTATTTTCACGGACGGGAGTGAGAGCGCAACTACCGCATCCCCGTGGCATCACCACGCATCTCGTGATCATCTGCAAATTGTCAACATCGACCAAAAGCGTCGCATTGCTCGGCTGATGTCCTACTGAGGACCTCCCCTGTATACAAATCAATAAGCACGAGAGAAGAATTAGATTTGACTTAACTTGCAGATAACTGCGTTCAAATAAACTCGAAGCATTCAGCACCGTCAAAGAACAAGACTGACGAGCAGTGCTTGGAGGGTGAGAGCCCGCTGAAAGGGACATGCGTATATGAATGCGTTTAACACCTTGCTTGCACACTTTACCGCCGACGAGCGCGGCGCGACGGCCACCGAGTACGGCTTGCTGTTCGCAGGCATTGCACTCGCGATCCTCTCGGTCGTCAATCAGGTTGGGCATCAACTCGTCGCCATTCTCGATCGTGTTGTGACCGGCCTCATCGGATAGACCTCGCGACGGGCAATCTAGTGTCTACGGCCCATGCAGAGTCCGCGATGGCAAAATTGCCAAATGGCTGATGCTGGATCAATCGCGTCCCGTGCGGCACCGACCCTAAGCTGATCAGCTGAGCGCCCTCCGCGATCAAGCACCAACGGCATTGAGCACATAGAAAGGGGGTAAAATCTCTGTGGTTCTGGTAGCCGCAATTCGGCGTGCCTGTTTGTCCGCGCGCCACAAAATGCGACAGGTCACGAAAGGCGGGTAGGAAAGACGCAAACGGTAACACCAAGCTGGAGAAGCAGTTACTGGAACCACGACAATCTGGGTGCATCCTGATAGGCCAGTGAAACCGCACGCGAATAAGGTCAAGCCCAGAGGCAATAGAATGGCGAGGCTTCCCCTGTCGACGTCCTCTGTCCACTACCCTATAAGCGCGCCATGTCTGCAACCCCACGCGCCCCGAAAATTGGCTTCGTCAGCCTTGGTTGCCCAAAGGCCCTGGTCGATTCCGAGCGCATCATCACCAAGCTTCGCGCCGAAGGCTACGAGTTGTCGCCGAGCTATGACGGCGCCGACGCCGTCGTGGTCAATACTTGCGGTTTCCTCAACAGCGCCAAGGAAGAGTCGCTTGAGGCGATCGGCGAGGCATTGGCCGAGAACGGCAAGGTCATCGTCACCGGTTGTCTGGGGGTCGAGTCCGATCGCATCCTTGCGCGCCATCCGGGCGTGCTTGCCATAACCGGTCCGCAGCAATATGAGGCGGTGGTGGCCGAGGTGCACAAGGCGGTGCCCCGGCCGCACGATCCCTTTGTCGATCTCGTGCCGCCGCAGGGCGTTCGGCTCACGCCCCGCCATTACGCCTATTTGAAGATCTCGGAAGGCTGCAACAATGCCTGCAGCTTCTGCATCATACCGTCCTTGCGCGGCAAGCTGAAGAGCCGGCCTCTCGGTGAGGTGATGCGCGAGGCCGAGCGTCTGGTTGGCGCCGGGGTGAAGGAGCTGCTCATCATCTCGCAGGACACCAGCGCCTACGGGCTCGATCTGCGCTATGCACCAAGCGAATGGCACCGCGAAACCCGCGATACGCGCTTCATCTCGCTCGCCGAGGCTCTCGGTTCACTCGACGCCTGGGTGCGGCTGCATTACGTCTATCCCTATCCGCATGTCGACCAGGTGATCCCGCTGATGGCCGAGGGGCGCGTGCTGCCTTACCTCGACATTCCATTCCAGCACGCGGCGCCGAACGTGCTGAAGGCGATGCGGCGGCCGGCGCATCAGGAGAGGACCTTGCAGCGCATCGCCAGTTGGCGCGAGGGCTGCCCGGATCTCGCCATCCGCTCGACTTTCATCGTCGGCTTTCCGGGCGAGACCGAGCAGGACTTCCTCGTGCTCCTCGATTGGCTCGGCGAGGCGAAGCTCTCACGCGTAGGCTGCTTCAAATATGAGGATGTGGACGGCGCCGCAGCCAATGCGCTCCCTGGTCTGGTGCCCGATGCGGTGAAGCAGGAGCGCTACGACCGGCTGATGTGGCATCAGCAGGCGATCAGCGAGAGCCTGCTCGCGGGGCGCGTTGGCAAGACCATCGAGGTGATTGTCGATGAGGTTGATAGGGAAGGCGCCATCGCCCGCTCGCACTGGGACGCTCCGGAGATCGACGGCAGCGTGTTCCTAAATGGCGACACCGGCTTGAAGCCCGGCGACCTCGTGGAGGTTACCGTCGATGCCGCCGATGAGTACGATCTCTGGGCGACGCGGGGCTGTGCCGAGGCGTCCATTCTCGCCAGTTGACGAGCGGCCGTACGCCAAGTTGGTTTGGTAACCATCGGGTTGTTTCGTTACGAACCCCCGGCGAATTGATCTCAGATTGAAGAACGGCGCGCTGCAGTTTGTTTAGCGGCCTATCGAGTCGAACCAGCGTCGCCTGGTCCACTAGGACCTGAACCACCTGCTTGCGGCGATCGCCGACTGACTGACGCCGGCCGCAACAAGGACAGCCGCGACGAATACGCGGAGGCGCTGCAGCAGCTTTGGACTAACGGCAAGACCATGTTCGCTTCTCGATGAGTCGCTTGGTCCAAAGGATTGGCAAACGACTGAACCATCGCGGGATAGCGTGACGGCTCCCAAGCGTTAACGCGACCTTCAGCGGTTTGCGATCACACTTCGCGGGAATAACGGGCACAGGTTCAATCAGCTGATGATCAAGGATCTCCTTATACTTGCGATCTTTCCCGGTGCCATGGTCTACGCGGCAGCCATCGACCTCTTCACGATGACGTTGCCGAACCGGCTCACATTAGGGTTGGCCGTTAGTTTCTTCGTGGTGGCAAGCTTGGTGGGTATGGGTTGGTATGCCGTCGTGCTTCATCTCGTTCTTGCCCTCGCTGCTCTCGCTGCAGCAGTCACTTTGTTCTCGCTGGGGTGGATTGGCGGCGGCGACGCCAAAATGTTTGCCGCCACTTGCCTTTGGATTGGACCTGCAACTATCTTCACCTATAGCTTCTACGTCAGCCTGATTGGTTGCGGGCTCACGCTGCTACTTCTGCTATGGCGCGGCCGGCCACTCAGCGGATCGGCCCAGAGTTGGCTAGTACGTCTGCATAGTCCGATTGAGGGCGTGCCCTACGGAGTCGCTCTGGCAGTTGCCGGATTGTTCGTCTATCCCGCCACACCTTTCGTCGCAGCCCTCGGTAGCTAACCACTCTCGAACACTGCTTCCTGCTAGCCGACGATCAAGCTGGGTTAATCAGGGCACCAGTGTAAAACATGTTCGGCAAACGAAATGCCTCCGAGGCCAATCGCGCCGACGCCGGGCTCAGCCGGCCGTCAGTTGCGTCATCTCCGCAATTGCCCCTTCGGTCCATTCGGCCATCTCCGGCATGGCAAGCAAGGTCGCTGCGTAAGCGGCAGCCACGTCGTCGTCACCGAAGCGGGCAAGGTCGACGCCATAGGTGCGGAAGCGGGTCGCAACCGGCGCGAACATCGCATCGGCATTGGTAAAGGCGCCAAACAGGAATGGCCCCCCATGCCCAAATCGCTCGCGCGTCTCCATCCAGATGGCGACGATCCGTCTGATGTCGGCCTCTAGCGCTTCACTCACCCAGGGGAACGCCAGGCGTGCGAGTAGGTCCATGGGCATCTCGTTGCGAAGCGCGACGAAGCCCGAATGCATCTCGGCCGAGATCGAGCGGGCGGCGGCACGGGCCTCGGCGCTCTTTGGCCACAGATGATGCTGGGGATCGTGCTCGGCGAGATATTCGAGGATCGCGAGGCTGTCCCACACGACGCCCTTCTCGGTCTTCAGCGCCGGCACCTTGCCCGACGGCGAGTTGCGCAGGATCTCGGCCTTGCTGTCGGGCTGTCGAAGCCTGACCCGCTCCTCGGCGAACGGAATGCCACACGCCTTCAGCGCAACCCACGGCCTCAAGCTCCACGAGGAAATGTTCTTGTCGCCGATTACGAGCGTGTAGTTCGTCGGAGCCATGTCCCGCCTTCCACCATTGTCACGCGAGCGCTCCCCTGCCATTAATGCGCGGCCTCGGCAACCTTCTCGTTCGAAGCGCGAAAATCGATGACGACCAAGGCCATGACGCTTGAGACGGCACGCGCCGCGCTGGAAGATCAGCTGCTGGAAGCAGGCTCTGAGGCGATTCCCATTCACCTCGTCGCCTCGGAGGACGATGCCGTCCTCGAAGGCTTGAGCGATGCGCATCAAGCTTGGGTCGAAGCGCAAGGCTGGAAGCCTACGCTAGGTGCTCTCTTGCTGCTGCCTAACGGAACCGGCGGCTTACGTGGCGTCCTGCTCGGGACTGGCGGCAAGGATTGGGCGCAGCGTACCCCGCTGCTGACCGGTGCCCTCCCCGCAGCGCTGCCCGAAGGCGATTATCGCTTTGCCTCGCCGCTTCCTGACCCCGAGCTTGCCGCGCTCGGCTTCCTCGCCGGTAGCTATCGCTTCAACCGCTACAAGACCGCCAATGGCGCGAAGTCGAGGCGGCTCGTTCGGCCTGACGGCGCGAGCAGGGACTACGTGCTGGCGCTCACCGAAGCGCTCTATTTCGGCCGCGACCTCATCAACACGCCGGCCAACGACCTCGGGCCCGCCGAGCTGGAGGCGGCAGCGCGCGAACTCGCCAATGCTTATGGCGGCAGCATCAAGGTCACCGAAGGCTCCGGGCTTCTTTCAGACAATTTCCCGATGATCCACGCTGTGGGAAGAGCGAGCGACCGGGCGCCCCGCCTGATCGATCTCCGCTTCGGCTCTGAGCATGCGCCCAAGGTCACCATCGTCGGCAAGGGTATCTGCTTCGATACCGGCGGGCTCGACATCAAGCCGTCGAGCGGCATGGCCCTAATGAAGAAGGACATGGGCGGCGCCGCCTCGGCGCTTGCCTTCGCTCTCCTGGTCATGCGCGCGCAGCTGCCGATCCGTCTGCGCGTGCTGATTCCGGCCGCCGAGAACAGCATCTCCGGCAACGCGTTTCGGCCTGGCGACGTACTCACGAGCCGGAACGGCATGACGGTCGAGATCGGCAACACCGACGCCGAGGGGCGGCTCGTGCTCGCCGACGCCATCAGCCTCGCCGACGAGGAGGCGCCCGACTATCTGATCACCGTCGCCACGCTGACCGGAGCTGCCCGCGTAGCGCTCGGCCCGGACCTTCCGCCGCTCTATAGCAATGACGACGATTTCGCGACGGGGCTGCTCGCAGCCGGCCGCGCCACCGGCGATCCGATGTGGCGCATGCCGTTCTGGGCGCCCTACGACAAGATGCTGAAAAGCCCGATCGCCGATGTCAACCATATCGCCGAAGGCTCCTACGCCGGATCGGTGGTTGCCGCGTTGTTCCTCAAGCGCTTCGTGGCCAAGGCCAAGCGCTTCGCCCATCTGGATATTTTTGGCTGGGTGCCGCGCGAGCAACCGGGGCGTCCACAAGGCGGTGAGCCGCAAGCCGCTCGCGCCCTATTCCAGTTCTTTCGCAAAGAGTTTGGAACCTCGTGAGCAAACCGCTTCTGCCTGATCCGCGCCTCCACGCCTATCGCGCGGACCTCGCCGCCAATCAGCTGCGCGGACTGGTCGAGGCCGAGCGCTTCGTCAAGGGCGAGCAGCGCCAGGTGGTGGCGGCCTCTCTGCCGCTCCGCCGCGAGCCGCGCTTCGACGCGACGCTCGACACCGAGGCGCTTAAGGGCGAAACCGTCACCCTCTATGCCGAAGGCGATGGCTGGGCTTGGGTTCAGATCGACCGCGACCGCTATGTCGGTTACATGCCGAGCGATGGGCTGAGCCCGAAGATCGTCGCGTCCACCCATAAGATCGCGGCGCTCAGGAGCTACGTCTATTCCGAGCCGGACAGCAAATCGCCGACGCTCGACCTGCTCAGCCTTAATGCGCTCGTGTCAGCGTGTGTCGGGGAAGGCAGGTTCCTCGCTCTCGACGGCGGCGGCTATATCGTCGCCCGCCATACTCTCCCGGTCGACGAGAGGGCGGACGATCCCGTCGCCATCGCCGAAGCGTTCGTCGGTACGCCATATTTGTGGGGCGGTCGCACCAGCATCGGCATCGACTGCTCCGGCTTGGTTCAGCTCGCAGCAGAGGCCGTTGGGCTAAGCGCACCCCGCGATGCCGACATGCAGGCCGCCGAGCTTGGCGAGGCGGTGGATTGGCGCGAAGGTGCAGAGCTCAGCCGCGGCGATCTCGTGTTCTGGGATGGCCATGTAGGGATCATGACGAGCCCCGCGCGCCTGCTACACGCGAATGCCCATCATATGGCCGTGGAGATCGAACCCTTCGCCGACGCCAAGGAGCGCATCATGCAGGCCGGCTATGAGGTGATTGGTGTGCGGCGGCTGCCGCGTATCCGGCAGCCACTCCGCTAACCGCGGTTAGATGACGTAGCGATGATGACGGGGATCGGGATGCCGACCAACCAAAGAAGCACGCCGCGCTGGTTTAGTCCTCGGGGCGTAAGGGATTGCCGTCCATATGAACGCCGCGGTGGGAGTCGTGGTTCCGATCCACGTCACTAAGTTGCCACCGCATTGCCGCGCGTCGCTTCGAGCTCGAAGGCGGCGGCAAGCAGCGCCTTGGTGTACTCGGTCTGAGGATTGGCGAACACCTCCCGCGCCGGGCCCTTCTCGACGACCTTGCCGTAACGGAGCACGATGATCGAGTTGGCGAGCGCGCGAACAACCTTCAGGTCGTGGCTGATGAACAGGTAAGCGAGCATGTGGCGGCGCTGGAGCTCGCGCAGGAGATCGACGATCTGTGCCTGCACCGACACGTCGAGCGCCGAGGTCGGCTCATCGAGAATCAGGAATTTCGGCTCGAGCACGACGGCACGGGCGATGGCGATGCGCTGGCGCTGGCCGCCCGAGAACTCGTGCGGATACCGGTCGCGGACGTCGGGCTTGAGGCCCACCTCCTTTAGCGCCTTTGCCACGCGCCGATTGCGCTCTTCCCGGGTGAGCGTGGGGTTCTGGATGGCAAGCCCTTCCTCGATGATCTGCCCGACCGAAAGCCGGGGCGACAGCGAGCCATAAGGGTCCTGGAACACGATCTGCATATGGCGCCGTAGCGGCCGCATGCGCTTCGAATCGTAGCCGTCAATGCGGTTGCCGAGATAGACGATAGGGCCTTCGCTCGAGATCAGCCTGAGCAGCGCGAGCCCGAGTGTCGTCTTGCCCGAACCCGACTCGCCGACCACGCCGAGGGTCTGGCCTTCCTTGACGGCGAGGTCGATGCCGTCGACCGCCTTGATATGGCCGACGGTTGACCGCAACAGGCCGCGCTTGATCGGGAACCATACCCGCAGATCCTTGGCCTCAAGGATGGTCTTCGCACTGGCATCGGCAACTGGCGGCGAGCCCTTGGGCTCCGAGGCGATAAGATGCTTGGTGTAAGGATGCTGTGGGCTCGCGAAGATGTCTCGCGTCGCGCCGCGCTCGACGATCGCTCCGTCATTCATGACGCAAACCCGGTCGGCCATCTTGCGCACGATGCCGAGATCGTGGGTAATGAGCAGCATGGCCATGTTGAATTCGGCCTTCAGTTTAGCAAGCAGGTCGAGGATCTGCGCTTGGATGGTGACGTCGAGCGCCGTGGTCGGCTCATCGGCGATGAGCAGGTCGGGCTCGTTGGCGAGCGCCATGGCGATCATCACCCGCTGCCGCTGGCCACCCGAGAGCTGGTGCGGATAGCAATCGAGCCGACCCTTGGGATCGTCGATGCCAACCTTGCCGAGCAGGTCGAGCACCCGCGCCCGCGCTGCCACGCCCGAGATGCCGCGATGGATCTTCAGCACCTCGGCGATCTGCCGCTCGATCGTGTGTAGCGGGTTGAGCGAGGTCATCGGCTCCTGGAAGATCATCGAGATCTTGTTGCCGCGAATCCGCCGAAGCGCGGGCGGAGCCAGTTCCAGCAGGTTCTTCCCCTTGAACAGGATCGCGCCCGATGGGTGCGAGGCGGCAGGGTAAGGAAGTAGTCTCAGGAAGGAGAGGGCGGTCACCGTCTTACCCGAGCCCGACTCGCCGACCAGTGCCACGGTCTCGGCGTCGCCGATGTCGAACGACACGTGTTTGACCGCGTGGGTGACGCGATCGCCCGAGCTGAAATCGACCGAAAGATCCTCGACCTTGATAAGAGGTTCGGTCATGAGCTCGCCTTGGCAGGTGTGACGTCGGCACATTCGTCGCGTTCGATCTCGACCGTGGTATGGTCGAGGCCGAAGCGCTCCTTGAGGCGTGCCTTGACGTCGCGCACGATCCGATCGGAATCGGCAGACTCCTCGACACAAACATGCAGCGTCACCATGCGCCGCGCCTGCGTGATCGACCAGACATGGACGTGGTGCACGCCATCGACGCCCGCGATATTGGCAATCAGATCGGGGCCGATCGCGCGGGTGTCGAGCTCGCCCGGCGCCCCCTCGAGCAGAATATGTCCGGCATCGGCGACCACCTGCCAGCCGCTCCTGACGATAATGGCGGCGACCAGGATCGAGAGCAGAGGGTCGATCGGTGTCCAGCCGGTCAGCAAGATCGCCGCGCCGGCAGAAAGCGCTGCCACCGAGCCGAGCAGATCACCGAGCACATGGACGAACGCGCCGCGAACGTTGAGATTGTCGCGGTCGGCGCCCTGAAGCAGGACGAACGCAGCGATGTTCACCACGAGCCCGAGCACGGCGACGATCACCATGATCCCGCCCGAGACGTGGGGCGTGGTCATCAGGCGCTCGGCGGCCTCATAGACGATCCAAGCAGCGATGGCGAACAGCGCGAGCCCGTTGGCAAACGCGACCAGCACCTGGAAGCGATCGAAGCCATAAGTTCGACGCCAGTCGGCGGGACGCCGCGACAGCCTGAAGCCGAACCAGGCAAGTGACAGCGAGGCGAAGTCGGTCAGCATGTGTCCGGCGTCGGCGAGCAGCGCTAGGGAGCCGGCGGCGATGCCGCCCGCCACCTCGGCGAACATGAATGCGCCGGTGAGCAGTGCGGCGAGCCCCATGCGCCGCTCGTTATTGGCGTGGCTCGGCACGTTATGCGCATGGCCCTGACCCGCGTGGCTGTGCCCCGCATGATCGTGACCGTGACTGTGGGAGTGCGATCCGTGCATCTTATCTCGCTAACGTCTTGCGCGGGTCGAGCGCGTCGCGCACCGCCTCGCCGACGAAGATGAGCAAAGAGAGCATTAGAGCGATGACGAAGAACGCGGTTAGCCCAAGCCACGGCGCCTGGAGATTGTCTTTGCCCTGCGCCAAAAGCTCGCCGAGCGACGGCGATCCCGGCGGCAGGCCGAAGCCCAGGAAGTCGAGGGAGGTAAGCGTGGTGATCGATCCGTTCAAGATGAACGGCATGAAGGTGAGAGTCGCCACCATAGCGTTCGGCAAAAGGTGCTTGAAGATGATGCGGATGTTGGAGAGCCCGAGCGCGCGCGCCGCGGTGACGTATTCGAAATTGCGGGCACGCAGGAACTCGGCGCGCACCACGCCTACCAGCGCGACCCAAGAGAAGGCGAGCAGGATGCCGAGCAGGATCCAGAAATTCGGCTCGATGACCGCAGCGACGATGATCAGCAAATAGAGCTGCGGCACGCTTGTCCAGATCTCGATGAAGCGCTGGAACAAGAGGTCGGTCCAGCCGCCGAAATAGCCCTGCACCGCCCCCGCCGCCACGCCGATCGCCGATGAGAACAGCGTCAGCACGAGCCCGAACAGGACCGACAGGCGGAAGCCGTATATCACGCGGGCGATGACGTCGCGCCCCTGATCGTCGGTGCCGAGCCAGTTCCATTCGAGCTCGTCATTGCAGGGATGAAAGCCGCGCTCGACCGCGAGCTTGCAGTCCACCGGCGTGAGCATCCAGGTCGGCTTCACCGGAAACGCCATCGGCGGGTTCTTGTTCTGGGTGTTGTAGGAGAACCGGATCGGCGGCCAGAGCGTCCAACCGTCGGCGTCCTTGATCATGCCCTTCACCGCGGGGTCGCGGTAATCGGCCTCGGTCTCGAAGACGCCGCCGAACGCGGTCTCCGGGTAGGACTTGAAGATCGGCCAGTAATAATGGCCGTCATATTTGACCAGGATCGGCTTGTCGTTGGCGATGAACTCGGCGAACAGGCTGAAGAAGAAGATGATGAGAAAGATCCACAGCGACCAGAAACCGCGCCGGTTGGCCTTGAAGATGTCGTAGCGCCGTCGCTGCAAGGCCGAGAGCCACGGCCGCGCGATCGGCACACCCTGGGCCGCCACTTCCTCGGTGATCGTGGTGTCGATCGGCGCGTCCATCTGCTCCTAGACCTCGCGCGTCTCGAAATCGATGCGCGGATCGACCCACGTATAAGTCAGGTCGGAGATCAGATTGATGACGAGGCCGAGCAGCGAGAAAATGTAAACGGTGGCGAACACCACCGGATAGTCGCGGTTTACCACCGACTCGAAGCCAAGCAGACCGAGCCCTTCGAGTGAGAAGATGGTCTCGATCAGGAGCGAGCCAGCGAAGAACGAGCCGATGAACGCGCCCGGAAAGCCGGCGATGACGATCAGCATGGCGTTGCGGAACACATGCCCGTACAGCACCTGATTCTCGGCGAGCCCCTTGGCCCGCGCCGTGATCACATATTGCTTCTTGATCTCCTCCAGGAACGAGTTCTTGGTGAGGAAGGTCGTGGTGGCGAAGGCCGACAGCGCCATGGCGAACATCGGCAGCACGAGGTGCCAGAAATAGTCTGCGATCCGCATCGGCCACGACAGGTCGTGCCAATTCTCCGAGACCAGGCCGCGCAATGGGAAGATCTGCACAAACGAGCCGCCGGCGAGCAGCACGATCAGGAACACGGCTACGAGGAAGCCGGGAATGGCATAACCAATCACGATCACCGTACTGGTCCATACGTCGAAGCGCGATCCGTCTTGCACCGCCTTGCGAATGCCGAGCGGAATGGAGATGGCGTAGGACAGAAGCGTCATCCATAGGCCGAGCGAGATCGAGACCGGCATCCGCTCGGCGATCAGCTTCAGCACGCTGGTATCGCGGAAATAGCTCTGGCCGAAATCGAACAGGAGATAGTTCTTGATCATCATGGCAAAGCGCACATAGGCCGGCTTGTCGAAGCCGAACTGTTTCTCCAGGCTCTTGATGAATTCGGGGTCGAGTCCCTGTGCGCCGCGATATTTGGAAGGCGCCGATACGTCGCCCGGCATGCCGCCTTGGCCAGGCCTGGGACCGGTCGCATCGCCGCCGCCGCCGCTGATCATGCTGGTCGCGCCCGGATCGGTGCCTGTGAGCTGGGCGATCAGGCGCTCAACGGGTCCGCCCGGCGCGAACTGCACGATGACGAACGTCACCAGCATGATGCCGAACATGGTCGGGATGATGAGCAGGATGCGGCGAAGAATATAGGCAGCCATTTCACTCACGCGTGTTGCGCCGGAAGCTGCCCCGCCCAAGGCAACCGGGCTCATTCATGCTGCGTGATGCTTACTGGATTCTCCCGGTAGTGGGAACCCGACACTGGCGCTAATCGACGGTCATTGTGGCCGTTCGGTCAGGTAGCCAAGCTAAGCATCAAATCTTGCGGAGGCGAGATCGCACCACCCAAAAGCCGGCAAGAACAAGCGCGAGTGCGCCCACCACCAGCCAGAGCTTGGAGTAACCTCCAGTTTCGGTACCCCCTGTCTCGCCCGGGTTCCCGGCGCTGGCGGCGAGCTTGGCCGCCTTGTCCTTGTCGAACCACCACGTATCGAGAATGCCGCGGTCGAAGCGGGGCTTCACCTCGGGCCGCGAGAACTTGTCCCAATAGGCGACATTGTTCGACGGCTTGTACCAGTGCGGCACCCAATAATGGCCGGCGCGCAGCGCGCGGTCGAGCGCCCGCGCTGCGGTCGTCATTTCCTCGCGGCTCTTGGCGCCGACCACCCGCTCGATCAGCGCATCGACGGCCGGATCCGAGATGCCGGCGAGATTGAGCGAGCCGTTCATCTTGGCCGCCTCAGAGCCGAAATAGCTCCTGAGCTCGACGCCCGGCGTGTTGCGCATGGTGTAGCGCTCGGTGGTGATATCGAAGTCGAAGTCCTTGAGCCGCTGCTGATATTGCGCCGGATCGACCATGCGGATCTTGGCGTCGATGCCGAGCAGCTTCAGGTTTTTTACGTAGGGTGCGGTCAGCCGCTCGAAGGCCTGCTCGAAGGACAGAATCTCGAGCTTGAGCTTCTCTCCCTTGGCGTTCAGGCGCACTCCGTTCTTGACGGTCCAGCCCGCCTCGTCGAGCAGCTTGCCGGCTTCGACCAGGAGGTTGCGGTCCTGGCCCGACCCGTCACTCTTCGGCGGCACGTAAGCGACCCCGAGCGCCTCGTCGGAAACGGGCAGGCCGAGCGAATTGAGCAGCGTCCGCTCGGCATCCGACGGCGCGCCTTCCGCCTTCATCGGTGAGTTCTCGAAGAAGCTCTCCGTGCGCGTATAGAGCCCATAGAAGACGTTGCGGTTGGTCCATTCGAAATCGAAGGCGAGGTCGAGCGCCCGCCGCACGCGCGGATCGTTTAGAGGCTCGCGCCGCGTATTGAGGAAGAAGCCTTGCGTACCTGACGGAGTTTCGTCGGGCAGAATCTCCTTCCTTACTCTGCCGTCGCGGATCGCCGGAAAATCGTATTCGGTGGCCCACACCTTCGAAGTGAACTCCTCGCGGAAATCATAGGTGCCGGCCTTGAACCCCTCCATGCCGGCGGTGCGGTCGCGGAAATATTCGAAGCGGATCTTGTCGAAGTTGAACCGCCCGCGATTTACCGGCAGGTCCTTGGCCCAATAATTCGGGTTGCGGCGATAGACGATGGTGCGCCCCTGCGCCAGGCTGTCGACGACGTAGGGGCCTGAGCCGAGCGGCGGATCGAGCGTCGTCTCGTCGAACGGGCGAGTTGCATAATAGGTCTTGGAGAAGATCGGCAGCGCCGCCACCGTGAGCGGCAGATCACGCACCAGCTCGCCCTTGAACGTGTAGCGCACCGTCTTTGGATCGACGGCTTCGGCCTTCACCACATCCTCGAGCATCTGGTGATAAAGTGGGTGGCCCTTGGTCTTCAATGCATCGAATGAGAACACCACGTCGTCAGCGGTGAGCGCCGTGCCGTCGGCGAAATGGGCCTCTGGCCTGAGATGGAAGGTCACCGACATGCGGTCGTCCGCCACCTCGGCGCTCTCGGCGACGAGGCCGTAGACAGCGTCGGGTTCGTCGGCCGCCGGCGTCATCAGCGAGTCGAACAGCAGTTCCAACCCCTGCGCCGCGTCGCCCTTGAGGATGTAGCTGTTTAGACTGTTGAAAGTCGCCACTCCGCCCCAGCCGACCAGAGAGAATGTGCCGCCCTTCGGCGCGTCGGGATTGGCATAGGTGAAATGCGTGAAGTCGGCAGGATAGGCGAGATCGCCGAAGGCGGAGAGCCCGTGCTTTGCTTCGCTTGCGGCGGCCGGCGCGGCGGAGATTGCGAGGACGAGGAGCGCGGCGGCGCCGGTTCTGGCTCGCACGATGCTCGCGCGCCGCACCGTCATTGACTCGAAGACGCGGGCAACTTGGCGGCGAGCGCCTGGTCGTACCACCAGACCTGGAGGAAGCCGGGCGTCAGGCCCGGCAGGACCTTGGGCTGGCCGTAGCGGTCCCAATAGGCGATGCGCGCGTGGGGCGAGAACCATTGCGGCACGACGAGCTCGTTCCATTGCAGCGCGCGGTCGAGCGCGTTGGTGGCCGAGACGAGCTCGGCCCGGTCCTTGGCGAAGATCACGTGGTCGATCAATTTGTCGATGGCCGGGCTCCTGACCCCGATCAGGTTCTGGCTGCCCTCGCGTCCCGCTGCCTCAGACCCCCAAAAATCGCGCTGCTCGTTGCCGGGCGAATCCGACTGGGCGAAATTGCCGACCACGATGTCGTAGTCGAACGCGTTCAGCCGCCGCGTGTATTGCGCCGAATCGACCATGCGCAGGCTGCTCTTGATGCCGAGCTTGTCGAGGTTGGCGGCATAAGGCTGCACGATCCGCTCGAACAGCGGCGAGACGAGCAGAAACTCGACTTTCAACGGCTGCCCGGTCTTGGTGTCGGTCAACACGCCGCTCTTGACCTCGAAGCCGGCCTCCTTCAGGAGCATTGCGGCCTTCCGCAGATTGGCTCGCGCATCGTCGGGTGTTGCGTTGACCGGATTGGCATGTACGTCGGTAAATACTTGAGGCGGCACGCCGTCCTTCACCTCGTTCAGGATCTCGAGCTCGCGTCCCTGCGGCGGCGCAGCCGGGGCAGCGAGCTCGCCCCCTTGGAAGTAGCTGCCGACCCGCGCATATTGGCCGTAGAACAAATTCTTGTTGGCCCACTCGAAATCGAAGGCGAGGTTGAACGCCTGGCGCACGCGGCGATCCTGGAATTGCGGACGCCGGAGATTGAGTACGAAGCACTGCATTGGCTGCGTGCGCTTGATCGCCACCTCCTGGCGTTTGACGTAGCCGTTGCGCACCGCCGGGAAGTCGTAGGCCGTCGCCCAGTTCTTGGCGCTCGCCTCCTGCCAATAGTCGAGATTGCCCGCCTTGAAGCTCTCGAAGGCGACCGTCTCGTCGCGGTAATAGTCGAAGCGGACCTCGTCGTAGTTCCACGCACCTTTGTTGACCGGAAGGTCTTTGCCCCAATAGTCGGCGACGCGCTGGTAGGCGATCGATCGGCCCGGCTTGACGTCCTTGATACGGTATGGCCCTGAGCCCAGCGGCGGCTCGAGCGTCGTCTTCATCGGGTCACGCTGATTGCCACTGGCGTCTTTCCCAGTCCAGTAATGCTTAGGCAGGATGGTCAATTGGCCCATTATCATGGGCAGCTCGCGGTTGTTCTTCACGTCAAAATAGAAAGTGACCTCGTTGGGCCCGGTCGCTTCGGCGCGCGAGACATTCTTGTAGTAGAGGCCCATGCGAGGATTGGCGTCCTTGTTCACTCCGAGCGAGTAGATCACGTCGTCGGGCGTGATCGGCGTGCCATCCTGCCAGCGCGCTTCGTCGCGAAGCTTGAAAGTGACCGAGGAATAGTCGGGCGGATAGCTCGCCCATTCGGCGATCAGCCCGTAAGACGTCGACGGCTCATCGAGGCTGTCGGCCATCAGGCTTTCGAATACCAGCGCGAGCCCTCCCGCTGCCTCGCCCTTGTAGAGAACCGGATTGAGGCTATCGAACGAGCCGATGTCCGCCATGCGCACGACGCCGCCCTTGGGCGCGTCAGGATTGACGTAATCGAACGACTTGAAGTCGGCGGGGTATTTCGGCTCGCCGATCAGCGACAGCGCGTGATGGCGGATCGGCAAATCCTCGGCGCGGGCAGATGACGGAAGGAGGCAGGCGACAAGGAGGGTAAGTAGGAGACGGAATGGGCTCATGCTGACGCGCTCAAGCTCCTGAATGTTCATGGGTTCGGGGGGCGCAACTCAGGCGAGCCCCAGTCCTAACATGGCCGGAAAGCGCGCCAAATGAATTATAGGTCATGCGGCGCGCGGTTACTGGATTGCCAAGGAAATCCACCGCCTCATCGTAACAGAAGGGGCGACCAGGCTGATGCCAGGCCGCCCCTTGGTTTCATCTCCAGCAACGTCCTATTGCTGAGGCGTCTCGCTTGACGGCGCAGGTGCGGCTGGCGTCTCAGCAGAAGGTGCTTCCTCTGGCGCAGCTGTGCCGGGTCTCGGCGAAGGTGCGGCCTCGGCGCGGTGCCGCGCTCGGCCGGAGGCGCTGCCTCTGGCGCAGGTGCGGTCGGTGTCTCGGCTGAAGGTGAGGCCTCGGGCGCGGGTGCCGCGGGGGTCTCGGCCGGAGGCGCCGCCTCTGGCGCAGGTGCGGCCGGCGTCTCGGCTGAAGGTGAGGCCTCGGGCGCGGGTGCCGCGGGGGTCTCGGCCGGAGGCGCCGCCTCTGGCGCAGGTGTGGCCGGTGTCTCCGCAGAAGGCGAGGCCTCAGGCGCGGGTGCGGCGGGGGTCTCGGCCGGAGGCGCTGCCTCTGTCGCAGGCGCGGCCGGCGTCTCAGCCGAAGGTGCGGCCGCCGGCGTCTCGGCTGCTTTCTCAGCCGGTGCACCGCCAGCTTTCGGCAGCGGCAGCGGGCTGTCGCTATTGGCATTGAGGTAGGCGATCACGTCGGCGCGCTTCTTGGTATCGGGAATGCCTGGAAACGCCATCGCCGTACCCGGTGCGAACGCCGCCGGGTTGGTGAGCCAAGCATCGAGCTTCTCGAAGGTCCAATCGCCCTCATGGGCTTTCAACGCGGGCGTGTAGTTGAAGCCCTCGACCAAGGCGATCTTGCGCCCGACGACGCCGTAAAGGTCCGGACCGATCAGAGCGCCGCCGCCTTTGTTGAAAGCGTGACACACTTTGCATATCCCGACGTCGGCCTCGCCCGCCTTGGGGTCCGCGGTGGCGAGCGCCGCCATGAAATCGCTTCCGCCCGCTGCAGGTGCGGCAGGCGTCCCTCCGGGCGTCGTGCCGCCTCCGGCAGGCGCCGGCGTGGCGCCTGCAGTCGCTTCGGGCAGGGCAGGGGGATTGTCGTTCTTGGTGCGCAGGAAGAGCAGAACGTCGGCGCGCTCCTGAGCGTCGGGCAGTCCGGGAAAGATCGCCATCTTGGTCCCCGGCACGAACGCGTTCGGGTTCTCGATCATGTGGTTGATCTTCTCGTAATCCCAATTGCCTTCCTTTGCCTTCAGCGCATCGGAATATTCGTAGCCTTCGTGGCTCGCGATCTTGCGGCCGAGCACGCTATAAAGGTTCGGCCCGATCATGTTGGGACCGCCCTTCTCGAAATTGTGGCAGAGCCCGCATTTCTTCGCGACCTCGGTGCCCTTCGCCTCGTTGCCCTTGGCTAGCAGGACTGCCAGATCGGTCCCGCCCGCCGGCTTCTCGCCCTCAGGCTTGCCGGCCTCGGTGCCGGGAACGTCGTAGCCAGGCTTTTCCTCATGCTCCTCGAAGGCGATGTTGATGATCGTCCTCGCGCCAAAGAACAGCAGCAGCGCCCCGAGCACTGCCATGGCGATTTGATTGAAACGATAAGCGTTCATGATCCAGTTCCCCCCAGAGCAAGGCTACTTTAGGCAGCTCTTACGACGCGGCGCGAGACTATAGAGCGTATGCGCCTGTTGCAACACGGACAATTGCCATGCGCGCAGTAGTCGCCTAGGAAAATTCCCGGCCTAACGGACCTTACTCATGACCGACTGCCTGATCGTAATCCCGGCACGCCTGAAAGCCACTCGACTGCCCGGCAAGCCACTCGTCGAGATCGCCGGCGAGCCCATGATCGTGCATGTCTGGCGACGCGCGGTCGAGGCCGATTGCGGACCGGTGGTGGTAGCGACCGACGCCGAAGCGGTCCGCGATGCAGTCCTGCTGGCGGGCGGTAAGGCTTTGATAACACGAGAGGATCACGCGAGCGGCTCTGACCGCGTGTTTGAGACCGTCGAGACGTTCGATCCCAAAGGCACCTTCGAGGTGGTGGTCAATCTACAAGGCGATCTGCCGACGCTCGACCCGCGACTGGTGAGAAGCTGCTTGGCCGCGCTCCGCGACAACGACGGCGATATCGGCACTATCGCTGCCGTCATCACGCGGGAGGAAGAGCGCACCGACCCTAACGTGGTTAAAGTCGTCGGCACGCCGCTCAAGGGCGGGCAGACAGTGCGCGGCCTCTATTTCACACGGGCGACCGCCCCCTATGGCGAGGGTCCGCTCTATCACCACATCGGCATCTATGCCTATCGTCGGCAGGCTCTGCATCGCTTCGTGTCGCTGCCGCCATCGCCGCTCGAGCTCCGCGAGAAACTCGAGCAGCTGCGAGCAATCGAGGCGGGCATGCGCATCCATGTCGGTCTCGTTGACACTGTCCCGCTCGGTGTCGATACTCCGGCCGACCTCAAACGGGCGCGTGAGCTCCTCAAATCCCGCCGCTGACTCCCGCCCGCGTCCCGCAGACCATGACAAAAGCGCGTTCCAACAAAATCGCCTTTCAGGGCGAGCCCGGCGCCAATTCGCATCTCGCGGCGCGCGATGCATATCCAGGCATGGTGGCGCTTGCATGCGCGACCTTCGAGGACGCGCTCGCCGCGGTGAAGACTGGCGAGGCCAAGCTTGCCATGATCCCCATCGAAAATTCGGTGGCCGGACGTGTCGCCGACATCCATCACCTCCTGCCGGATTCGGGGCTTTACATCGTCGCCGAGCATTTCGAGCGGGTGCGGCACCAGTTGCTAACGCTGCCCGGCGTGAAGCTCGCTGAGCTCAAGACGGTCCACAGTCACATCATGGCACTAGGCCAATGCCGCAAGGCGATCGCCGCGCTCAAGCTAAAGCCGGTGATCGAGGCGGACACGGCCGGCGCCGCGCGCCACGTGCGCGAGCGCGGCGACCGCAACCAGGCGGCGATCGCCTCGAGCCTCGCCGCTGATATCTATGGCCTCAAGATCGCACGCGCCGACATCGAGGATGCCGAACACAACACCACGCGCTTCGTCGTGCTCGCCGCTAAGCCGGCGCGGACGCGCGCGAGCGACGGGCCGGTGGTGACGAGCTTCGTGTTCCGCGTGCGCAATGTGCCTGCCGCGCTGTACAAGGCGCTCGGCGGCTTCGCCACCAATGGCGTAAACATGACCAAGCTCGAGTCCTACCAGCTCGAAGGCTCGTTCAACGCCACCATGTTCTATGCCGATATCGAGGGCCATCCCGGCGAGCGGCTGGTCAAGCTGGCCATGGAGGAGCTGCATTTCTTCTCGAGCGAGGTCACGGTGCTCGGTACCTACCCAGCGAGCCCATTCCGCGCCACGCTCAAGGCGCTCGAGGACTGAAGCAGCGCGAATCGGCTATTTTTACGCCCGTCGATTCTGGGGTGCGTTGCTGATGATCGCTAGCTATTGCGCTGTTGAGCGTGGTGCTGCCGCTTGTGCACCTTTACGTCAGCAAGGTGCCGCGGACGCGGCAACGCGTCGTCCGTATCCTGCTCCTCTATGCGCTTGTGCTGGGCGTCGGCGCAATCGGTCTGCCGCTCGGCTTTGTCCCCAACGTTTTCTTCGCCGATGCGACCGCGCGCGCCATCGGCTGGACGACCGGAAGCCCGTTCCAGTTCGAGGTCGGCATGCATGATGGCGCCTGGGGCGTTGTCGGCTTTCTGGGTATTGGGATCGGCGGCAGGTTTTGGCTCGCGACCGGGCTCGGATGGTCGCTATTCATGCTCGGCGCTACCTATGGGCACATCCGCCACACGGTGCTCGAAGGGGATTATGCGCCGTACAATTTTCTGACCATCTTTTCGGACGCCTTCATCGCCATCTGGCTGCTCGTCCTCCCTTGGCTCTATTGGCGCTCCGGGAGCAAGGGTAGGACGAGACCGGTTGCCACGGGGGCCTCGATCCCCGATATACTCTCCTCGGGAGGTTGGCAGCAGGCGCGTGCCTCGCCAACCGGGTCAGGTCCGGAAGGAAGCAGCCCTAACGAGCGTTTCGCGGGTTGCTCGTCCAGCCTCCCACCTGCCTTAAAGCGTTATAGTGCGTCTCGGGAGCCGCTGGCGGCGCCCGTTCGCGGCAAGGTCTTTGCGTTGAAAGTTCCGTCCGTCCATGGCTGAGGTCGAAGACAAGCAGAACAGCGCGCCGAAGCGCACCGCCAAGCCGAAGGCGGGAGGCGCCGGTACCGTAACAGACGCGCCAGAGAGCCACGCCGCGCTTGCCCGCAAATACCGGCCCAAGGTCTTCCCCGAGCTGATAGGCCAGGAGGCCATGGTGCGCACGCTCAGGAACGCGTTCGCTTCGGGGCGCATCGCCCAGGCCTATATGCTGACCGGCGTGCGCGGCGTCGGCAAGACCACAACCGCAAGGCTGATCTCGCGCGCGCTCAATTACGAGACGCCTGGCGCCTCCGGTCCAACCCTCGACATGGCGGCGGAGGGCGTGCACTGCCGGGCCATTCTCGAGAGCCGGCATCTCGACGTGGTCGAGATGGACGCCGCCTCGCATACCGGCATCGACGACATCCGCGAGCTGATCGATAGTGCGCACTACAAGCCGAATACCGCGCGCTACAAGGTCTACATCATCGACGAGGTGCACATGTTGTCCAAGCAGGCCTTCAACGGCCTGCTCAAGACGCTGGAAGAGCCGCCCGATCATGTGAAGTTCATCTTCGCCACCACCGAGGCGCGCAAGGTGCCGGTAACGGTTCTGTCGCGCTGCCAGCGCTTCGACTTGAAGCGCATCGAGAGCGGCGAGCTTGCGGCGCATCTGGCGAGCGTTATCGATCAGGAAGGCGCCGCCGCCGAGCAAGGCGCGCTCGCGCTGATCGCCCGCGCGGCGGAAGGCTCGGTGCGCGATGCGCTGTCGATCCTCGATCGCGCTATTGCCTTCGGTTCGGGCAAGGTCGAGGCCGACGCGGTGCGCGGGCTGCTTGGTCTTGCCGACAGGGTGCGCATCTTCGATCTGCTCGAGACGGTGTTGAAGGGCGATGCCGGCGGCGCGCTGTTGCAACTCGCCGAGCTCAATCGCGACGGTGCCGAGCCAGGCCAAGTGATCACCGATCTCGGCGACGCCGTTCATGCCGTCACCCTCGTCAAGGCAGCCGGACAGGGGAGCGGCGATCCCGCGGCGAGCGAGGCCGAGCGGGCTCGCGCCGTCGATCTTGCCGCACGGCTGTCCATGCCGGCGCTTGCCCGGGCCTGGCAGATGCTGCTCAAGGGACACGAGGAGGTGCGCGCGAGCCCGCGCCCCCTCGCCGCCGCCGACATGGTCCTGGTCAGGCTCGCTTACGCCTCCGACCTGCCGCCGCCATCAGAGCTCGCACGTCGTCTGCGAGACGGCGCGTCAGCGAGCGACAAGGAGCCGGGCCCTTCGTCAGCGCCTGCGCCGAAACCAGCGCGCAAGCCAGCTCATGCCGAGATGCCGCCAGTACCGGCGACAGCGCCGCGTCCGATCATGGTCGAGCCGGAGGAGTCGGAGGACCCGGCCCCGCCGGCGGCCGCCGCTCCTGTCGCCGCGCTTCGCAGCTTCGACGACGTGGTGGCTTTGGCTGAGGCCAAGCGCGACTTAAAGCTCAAGCATGCTCTGCTGGAACAGGTGCGGCTGGTGCATTTCAAGCCTGGCAATATCGAGGTCAACCCTCTGCCGCAGGCGCCGCGCGATCTGACCCAGGATCTGATGAAGAAACTCAAGGCTTGGACCGGCCGCGTCTGGATCGTCGCCGTCAGCGATGAACGTGGCGACGAGCCGCTCGGCGCCCAGCGGCGAGACCAGGTCGCGCGCGAGATCGCTCAGATCCGCGAACACCCCAAGGTCAAGGAAGTGCTGCAGCATTTTCCCGATGCGCGCATTGCCGCGGTCAGGGCGACGGCCGCACCCGAGTCAGACGATGAAGCGACCCAAGAGGGCGACGACACCGACGATCGCAAAGAGGACGGGACGACGCGATGAAGAACTTCGCCGAGATGATGAAGCAGGCGCAGCAGCTGCAAGGCCGCATGTCCGAGATGCAGGCAGAGATGGAGCGCACGCTCATCGAGGGCCGCTCGGGCGGCGGCATGGTGGTGGTCACGCTGAACGGCAAGGGCGACATGGCCGAGATCAAGTTCGACCCCTCTCTGCTCAAGGCCGGCGAGGCCGAAATCCTCGAGGATCTGATCGTTGCGGCCCATGCCGACGCCAAGGCCAAGGTCGAGGAGGCGATGAAGGACAAGATGAAATCGCTCACCGGCGGCCTGCCGCTTCCACCCGGGCTGAAGCTGTTTTGATGATTCGCTCGTCTTATTCAGTTTTTCAGATTCTGCCGCGTGATTGGGGGGGTCACTGAGATGGCGCGGGTAGCGGCAGGGCCCGAGATCGAACGGCTGATCCAGCTGCTCGCGCGTCTGCCCGGGCTCGGTCCCCGCTCGGCACGCCGTGCCGCGCTCGCGCTCGTCAAGAAGAAGGAGCAGCTGCTGTCCCCGCTCGCCGCCGCACTCGCCGAGACGCGCGACACGATCCTCACCTGCGAGATTTGCGGAAATATCGATACACGGAGCCCCTGTACGCTTTGCCGCGACCCGGCGCGCGACCGCTCGCTGATCTGTGTGGTCGAGGAGGTCGGCGACCTGTGGGCGCTCGAGCGCGCCAGCGTGCTTAACGGCCTGTATCACGTGCTCGGCGGCACGCTGTCGCCGCTCGACGGCATCGGCCCTGAAGATCTGTCGATCGCCAAGCTGATCCAGCGCGCGAGCGATCCTCAAGTGAAAGAGGTGCTGCTCGCGCTCAACGCCACCGTCGAGGGTCAGTCGACTGCGCATTATTTGATGGACCAACTCGCCGGCTGCAACGTCGCCGTCTCGCGTCTCGCTCACGGCGTGCCGATCGGCGGCGAGCTGGACTATCTCGACGAAGGCACGCTTGCCGCCGCGGTCAAAGCCCGCAAGGCGATGTGACGGAGGGCGACTTAGCCCGCCAAGGAGCAATTCGTCGGGCCTCCTCTTTGCGTGATCCGTCGCAAGGAACCAAGTCGGCTCCCGTTCCCTCTCTCACCGCCGTCTACCGGCGATCACGCCGAGTTGGCCGCAGCGCGCTCGCGGGCCTCGATCTCGGCGAAGTCGCCGCGCTTGGTCAGCAGCCAGAGCAGCAAAAGCCCGGGGATCGCGGCGGCTGCACAGAGCACAAAGAACCAGATCCACCCCGTTGCCGTCGCGACGAACCCGGTGATTGCCGCGAGCTGGGTGCGGCCGAACGAGGACAGCGCGGTGAGCAGCGCAAATTGCGTGGCGGTATAGGCGGGGTTGGTGCAGAGCGCCGAGAGATAGGCGATGAACACGACCGTGCCGATCGCGCTTGTGAAATTCTCGGTCGAGATAGCGACTGCCAGGCCGAGATGATTGACGCCGAGCCAGGCGAGCCACGAGAAGGTGAAATTGGCGATCGCCTGGAGGACGCCGGCCACCAGCAGCGCGCGCGATAGCGGCAAGGCGCGCGCGAGCAACCCCCCGGCGACGCCGCCGAGCAGCGAGGCGATCAGCCCCACTCCTTTGACGATCGCCGCGTAGCTCGCCTTGTCGAAGCCGATATCGAGCACGAACGGCCCGGTCATGACGCCAGCGAAAGTATCGGTCAGCTTATAAAGCACGACGAACAACAGGATCAGCAGCGCATCGCGCTTGCCGAGAAAATCGGCGAACGCGGCATAGGCGGCGACGAAGAACCGCTTCAGCGGATTACTGGGGGCGTCGCCGAGCGCTTCTGCTTCGGCGGCTCGCGTCTTGGCCTTCGGTTCGTGCGCCAGCAAGGCGCCGGCGACACCGACCAACACCAAGGCGGCCATGGCGGCATAGCCGTAGAACCAGATCAAACCGCGATCGATGCCGGAGAGTTCGAGATAGGCAACCAGCGCGACGATGCCTGCGGTCGAGACCAGCATGCCGATGCGGTAGGCGGCGACGAAATAGGCCATGCCGGCCGCTTGCGCGTCGGTCGGCAGATACTCGGTGCGGAAGGCATCGATGACGATGTCTTGCGTGGCCGAAGCGGTCGCGACGATCACGGCGGCGAGCGCCACCATCCACGGCGAGGAGAGTGGGTCCTGGGCGCCGAGGAACAGCAGCGAAGCCATGAGCATGAGTTGCGTGAATATGAGCCAGCCGCGCCGGTGGCCGAGCAGCCTGCCGAGCACCGGGATTTGAAACGCATCGACCAGCGGCGCCCACAGGAATTTGATGGTGTAGGGCGTGCCGACGAGAGCGAACAGGCCGATCGTCTTGAGATCGACGCCGACATCCTTCATCCACAGCAGGAGCGTGGAGGCCGACAGCGCGAGCGGCAGCCCTGACGAAAAGCCGAGCAGGAGGATGATCAGGACGCGCTTGTCGAGGAACACGGCGGCAGCTCGCGCCATGCGTTCGCCGAAGCTCGGCCGTTGTGCGTCCCCCCTGGTCATCCTTCCGCTTGATAGCAGGCCGAAGCCCTCGCGTCTCTCCGAGAGTGTCATCGCCGGCCTTGAACCCGGCGATCCACAAGCCGCCGATAGGCGTTAGGCTACCGATGTCCGCGTCCGCGCGCATGAGCGGGAGAAACAGCATGGTCCGCGTTACTGGGATCGACCACTTGGTCATAAGCGTCGGCGACTTCGACAAATCCAGAGCGTTCTACGCACCGCTGATGGAGTTCCTCGGCTTCGGCGTCGAGGCCGAATATGCAGGCATGATAGGCTGGGCCAACGGCAAGACGTTGTTCTGGATCAGCGCCGCCGACGCCGAGGGCCGAAAGCACAAATACCGCAAGGGCGATATCGGCTTTCACCACTACGCCTTCCGTCTCCGCAGCCGTAAGGACGTCGATGCCCTCCAAGCGTTCCTCGAAGAACAGGGCGCGACTATCGTCGATCCCGCCGGCGAGTATTACGACGACTATTACGCGGTCTTCTTTCTCGACCCCGACGGCATGAAGCTCGAAGGCATGCGCTACGGCGAGAAGAGTGAGCAGGCAGCGAAGAAGCGCGCCGCGAGGGAGCGCGCCGCCGCCGCTAGGAAGAAGGCGCCGTCTGCGCGCCGCGGCGCAAGATCTCGATGATCACCGCCGTCGACCAGCCGATCAGCATGATGCCGTTCAGCGCCGTCATCGGCCGGAGCAGCCGCCATTGCTCCGGGGCGACCAGGTCGGCATAGCCGAGCGTGGTGTAGTTGCCGAAAGCGAGATAGATGAGTTCGGCCCTAGGCGGTGCGATGCCGACGAGGCCGTAGGTGATCGCCCACACCATCACCTCGACGAAATGTCCTGCCATGAGCAGCGTGCCGGTCGCGACGATGACGACGGTGTATTGCACGAAGCCCGGGACGAAAGTGTCCTCTTCGCCAAACCGCGAACGGCCCACAAGCCCGGCGTGGGTGATGAGGTTGACGAGACTTGCCGCGGCGCCGACCAACATTGCCAGAGCACGATGCCGTGCCAAAAGGTATCGGCGTGGTCATGACTCTTTGGCGAGCAAATCGGGCTGCCTGATCACTTGCGCACCGCCGTTCCGCCTGACATCCGCCTCGCGCGGCCTTGGCTCGGCTATTCCCTTCTGGGCAGGCGTCACGGGCGAGGGCGATGCCATTGCGCCGTTTCGATGCGCGATCTCGGCGGCCGCCGACGTCTCGTCGAACTCCAGGTTTTCGATCTTGCTGCCGCGCGCGGCGATCTTCTCGGAGGATGTCAGGATCTTCTCGATGTCGCCGTTGGCCTGGCCGAAATGCCGCTGGAGGTCGAGTACACGCTCGCGGAACCGGCTCATGTCCTCCATTAGCACTGCGACCTCGCGCTGGATCAGATGCGCCTGCTCGCGCATCTGCACGTCTTTGAGGATCGCCTGCATGGTCTGCACCGCGAGCATCAGCATGTTTGGCGCGCAGATGACGATTCGGGCGCGATGCGCCTTCTGCACCAAGTCGGAGAAATACTCGGCCAAGTCGGCATAGATCGCCTCCGACGGCACGAACAGGATCGCGGTGTCCTGCGTCTCGCCGACAATGAAATAGCGCTCGGCCATGGCGTCGATATGGCGGCCGACATCGACCCGTACGCGCCGCGCCGCGTCTTTCTTCTCCTCGTCGCGTCGTGCCGTGCGGAAGGCCTCGAAGCCCTCGAGCGGGAACTTGGCGTCGATCACCACGCCCGCGCTGGTGTTCGGCATGTGCAGCAGGCAGTCGGGCCGCTTGCCGTTCGACAGCGTCGGCTGGAACGAGTAGGCGCCCTTGGGCAGCCCATCTTTGACGATGATTTCCATGCGCATCTGGCCGAACGCGCCGCGCGCCTGCTTATTGGCGAGGATCTCCTGCAAGCTCACCATGTTGGTCGAAAGGTCGGTCAGGTTCCTCTGCGCGGTGTCGATCACTGCCAGCCGCTCGTTGAGTTTGGCGATCAACTCATGAGTTCTTGCGCGAGGTTTCGTTGAGGTCGGAGCCGACGCGATGCGTCATGCGGTCGAGCCGCTCATTAACGGCGCGGGCGATGTCGCCCTGGCGTGCGACGCTGATCTCGGCGAAGCTCTGCAAGCGCCCCTTGAGCTCGGCAAGCTCGGTAGCCTGGGCCGCCGCCTCTCGCCGCCGACCCTTCATATGCACGATCAGGGTAATGGCAAGCGCGATTAGCGCCAGCACGGCGAGGCAGGCGAGGGCAAGCAGAACGAGGACGGGATCGAGCGTGGCGCTGCCGATTGTGATGGGCGCGAGAGCCATGATGAGAACCTATAGCCCGATTCGCTCTGTTAGACCAAAACGAGAACATAAGTCGGGGGAAGGCCCGGAAACGCTGGCGGTTGACCGCTAGCCGCGGCAACCTTATCTCACCGGCTCAAATGGCCATCCGTCCCATCCTCACGCTTCCAGATCCGATCCTGCGCAAAAAGGCGAAGCCCATCGAGCGCGTCGACGCCGATTTGCGCCGACTCATGGACGACATGCTGTTGACCATGTACGACGCGCCGGGCATCGGCCTCGCCGCGCCGCAGATCGGCATCCTGAGGCGGCTGATCGTCATGGACCCCGCCAAGGATGAGGCGCCCAAGACCCCTGTGATCATGGTCAACCCGGAGATCCTCGAGCGGTCGGAAGAGATGCGCGTGCACGACGAAGGCTGCCTGTCGATCCCGGATTTCACCGCGGAGATCGAGCGCCCAGCCAAGACGCGCGTGAGCTTCCTCGACCGCGCCGGCAAGAAGCAGGAGATCGAGCTCAACGGCATCTGGTCGACGCTGGTCCAGCACGAGATCGACCATCTGAACGGCGTGCTGTTCATCGACTATCTGTCGCGGCTGAAACGGGACAGGATCGTGAAGAAATTCACCAAGGCGAAGCGAGCCGAAGCGCTTTAGATAGTACGGACCAAATGCTGATCGCCGCGATCATCGTCGAATGCGCCGTCGCAATTATCGCCATTCTCGGCGCGCTCCAGGGGCGGCCGCATCTCTATGGCTTCGCGCTGACCTTTGCGATTTACGTCGTTTACGATCTCGGCCGGCTGCTCCACTGGAACGTGGGTGAGGGCATTTTGTCGGTGCTGTTCCTCATTGCCTCATTGAGCGCGCTGTACGCGGTTTGGGGCTTGTACCGGGAAAAGGCCTGATTGCCGCGGCGGCGCCGGCGGTGACATAAGAGATTATGTCACCGATGCGCATCGTCTTCATGGGCACGCCCGATTTCGCCGTGCCGAGCCTTCGCGCGATCCTCGAAGCGGGCCACGAGGTCGCTTGCGTTTATACCCAGCCGCCTCGCGGCGCCGGCCGCGGCATGGCTCTGCGCAAATCGCCCATCCAGGCCGCAGCTGAAGCGGCGCGGCTCACCTTGCGCACACCTGAACGGCTGAAGAACGCCGAGGAGCTGGAACGCTTCCGGGCGCTTCACGCCGACGCCGCGGTGGTCGTGGCCTATGGGCTGATCCTGCCGACGCCGATCCTCGAGGCTACGCGACACGGCGCCTTCAACCTGCATGCGTCACTGCTGCCGCGCTGGCGCGGCGCAGCGCCCATCAATCGCGCCATCATGGCCGGCGACAGCGAGACCGGCGCCTCCATCATGCGGCTAGACCAAGGCCTCGACACCGGCCCCGTCTGCCTAACCGCGCGCCAACCCATCGGTCCCGACATGATTGCCGGCGAGTTACACGACGCGCTGGCCAGCAAAGGTGCGGACCTCATGGTCGAGGCGCTGGCGGCACTGGCGCGCGGCACCCTCGACTGCCGCAAGCAGCAAGAAGACGGCGTGACCTATGCCGAGAAAATCGAGCTGGCCGAGACGCGCATCGATTGGTCCCTGCCTTCGCGCGAGGTGCACAACCACATCAGGGGGCTCTCGCCCTATCCGGGCGCGTGGTTCGAGCTCGAGGTCAATGGTAGGCGCGAACGCATCAAGGTGCTCCGCTCGACGTTCGCTTCCGGTTCGGGCGCGGCGGGGACGATGCTGGGCGATCGCCTCACCATCGCTTGCGGCGATAGTGCGGTCAGCCTCACCGACGTCCAGCGCGCCGGCAAGAAACCGATGAGCGCCGGCGATTTTCTCCGCGGCGTGAGCGTCCCGGCAGGCACTGTGCTGAGTTAAATCCATGCACCGTTACAAGCTCATCCTCGAATATGACGGCACGCCCTTCGTCGGCTGGCAGATGCAGGAGAATGGGCCTTCGGTGCAAGGCGCGCTTGCCCGCGCTATCGAGACGTTCAGCGGCGAAGTGGTGGTGCCGCGCGGGGCAGGGCGCACCGATGCCGGCGTTCATGCGCTCGGCCAAACCGCGCATATGGACCTCGTCAAGGACTGGCAGCCCGACAAGATCCGTGACGCGCTCAACGCGCAGCTCAGGCCGGATCCTATCAGCGTGCTTGCATGCGAGCGAGCGCGGGAGGATTTCGACGCACGGTTTTCGGCGGTTGCGCGCCATTATCTCTATCGCATTATCGACCGCCGTGCCCCGCTCGCGCTCGAGCGAATGCGGGCCTGGGGCGTGTTCCGTCCGCTCGACGCCGAGGCGATGCACCAAGCCGCGCAGGCGCTGATCGGCAATCACGACTTCACCACCTTCCGCTCGACCGAATGCCAGGCCAAGTCGCCGACAAAGACGCTCGACCGGCTCGACGTCTCTCGCCACGGCGAGATCATCCGCGTCGAGACTTCGGCGCGCTCCTTCCTGCACAATCAGGTCCGCTCGATGGTCGGCTCGCTGAAGCTCGTGGGCGAGGGCAGATGGCGCGCAGATGAACTGCGGGCGGCTTTGGAGGCCCGCGACCGCGGCGCCTGCGGAGCGGTCGCGCCGCCGCAAGGCCTCTATCTCGTCAAGGTCGACTATTAAACCGACTGCTTCGCGATGCCGCGCCTTCATTCGGAAGGCATCCCGGCTGCCGCATGGACAGACCCCGCGCCCTGGGTTAGGAGCATCCGACCATTGGCGAGCTTCCCCTCTCTTCCTGGAAGGGGGGGGCTGGGGAGGGGCTTAATTTGCACAAGAGCGCGGGTCGCCATCCTTCCAGCGCCGCATGATCAGACGCATCGCCACGGTTGGCGGGCTGACGCTCGTCTCGCGCCTTAGCGGCTTCATCCGCGACGTGGTGATGGCCGCGATCCTCGGCGCCGGGCCGATCGCCGACGCCTTCTTCGTCGCTTTCAGGCTGCCCAATCATTTCCGCGCCATCTTCGCCGAGGGCGCCTTCGCCGCCGCCTTCGTTCCGGCTTACGCGCGCACTCTCGAGCAGGCTGGGCTTCCCGCCGCCAAACTGTTCGCCGACCAGATCGCCGCCGCTCTGATTGTGCTCAATCTCGGGCTGCTCGCACTCGCTCTCTTGTTCACGCCGGAGGTGGTTGGTTTGCTCGCGCCAGGCCTCGCCGACGATCCGATCCGCTTCGACCTCGCCGTGGCCCTGACCCGCATCACCTTTCCATACCTTGCGCTCGTCTCACTCGAGACGCTGTTCGCCGGCATCCTCAACGCCAACAACCGCTTCGCCGCCGCCGCCGGCGCGCCCATTCTCCTCAACGTTTCGATCATCGCCACGCTTCTGCTAACACCGTTCTTTCCGGACGCCGGCCACGCCGCGGCCTGGGGCGTGCTGGTCGCCGGCATATTCATCGTGGCCGTGGTCGGCGGCGATGCTGAGATGCACGGCGTTGGCATCAGGTTCCGCATGCCGCGTCTCGACAAGCCGACGCGGCGATTTCTGAGGGCGCTTGGGCCGGCCGTCATCGGCGCCGGCGGTGTGCAGCTCGCACTGTTCGCCGACACGCTGATCGCCTCTTATCTCCCGACCGGCGCGCTGTCGGCGCTCTATTACGCCGACCGCATCAACCAGCTCCCGATCGGCGTGGTCGGCATAGCCGTCGGCACCGTGCTTCTGCCGGAGATGTCGCGGCGACTTGCGGCCGGCGACGAGAAGGGGGCGGCTTCGGCGCAGGCGCGCGGCATCCAGCTCGCGCTGCTCCTCACCATCCCCTGCGCGGCGAGCTCGATCGCCATCCCCGATCTTATCATGCGCGCGCTATTCGCTCGCGGCGCTTTCACCGCAACGGATGCCGCCGCGGCTGGCGCCACGCTCGCAGCTTACGCCTTCGGGCTACTGCCCTTCGTGCTGCTCCGGAGCTTCACCTCGCCGTTCTATGCGCGCGGCGATACGGCTACTCCGGTGAAGGCCGCCCTGCTCGCCGCGAGCATCAATATCTTGCTGAAGGTTTTGCTGATGGGCCAGCTCGCTCAGGTGGGACTTGCCGCAGCGACCAGCGTCGGCGCCTGGTTCAACTTGAGCCTGCTAGCCTTCTTTGCCCGCCGACAGGGCTTTGCCGTATCGGGGGCGGCGATCGGCAAACCGGTGCTGAAGCTGCTTGTCGCGGGCGCATTGCTTACCGCCTCGCTGATCGCGGGCTATTACGGGCTCCAGCGCGCCCTCGCCCATCTCACGCATTTCCGCGACGAGACGACGCTCGGCATCCTGTTCGTGCTGGGCGCGGTTGTCTACACGGCGGCTATTCTGCTCTTGCTCGGGGTTCCGTGGCTGAAGAGCTTGCTCCGCGAGGTGACCACTGTGGCTGAAAAGGACGAGCCCGCCATGCTGGAGCCGTCAGACCCGACCGACGACTCTGCCGTGCTGCCCGACAGCGACCCGCCGCCGAAGGGTTAGGATCTATTGAGCGAGCAGATCGACGAGCTCGACGGATTTCGGATCGATCGGCTGGCCGAGGAAAATTTCGCCGACGCGGGCAAAGCGTTCGGGCGAATCGGTGGCGAAGAAGCGCACGCTGCCAACCCTCCCCGGCTCGCTGCCGAGTTCCTTGCCGTCAAGCGCCGAAGCTACCGCCTCCGCAGTGGTCTCGGCCGAATCCACGAGCGCCACGCTGCCGCCGATGCTCTTGCGGATCGAATTGGCGAGGACCGGGAAATGCGTGCAGCCGAGCACGAGCGTGTCGGGCGCCGCCTCGCCACTGAACAAGGGCGCGAGATAGCGCTCGGCCGCTGCGAGCGTCACGGGAGAGTCGGTCCAGCCCTCCTCGGCCAGCGCCACAAACACTTGGCAGGCCTGCTGGATCACCACCGCGTCGCTGAGCAGCCGTTGAATGGCCCGCGCATAGGCCCCGCCTTTGACTGTGCCCTCGGTCGCAATCACGGCGATGCGGCGGTTGCGGGTTGCCGCGGCGCCGGCGCGTGCGCCGGGCTCGATCACCCCGATCACCGGCACGCCGTCCCACGCTTCTTGCAATAGATAGAGCGCGACCGACGATGCCGTATTGCAGGCGATCACCAGCATCTTGACGCCTTCGTCGACCAGGAGACGCGTCGCCTGGAGCGCGTAAGCCTGCACGGTCTCCGCACTCTTGGTGCCGTAGGGCAGTCGCGCGGTATCGCCGAGATAAACGAAATGCTCATGTGGCAGCCGCGCGATCAGCGCTCTGAGCACCGTGAGCCCGCCCATCCCGGAGTCGAACACCCCGATCGGCCGGGGGTCACCCGGCATCGGCCCCACCGAACGTCTTGAAATAGATTTCTATGAAGCGGCGGTAGATAGCAGTGAGCTGCTCGAGATCGGCGATGCTCACATGCTCGTCGGTCTTGTGGATGGTGGTAGTCAGCAGTCCGAACTCGACTACCGGGCAATGGTCCTTGATGAAGCGCGCATCCGAAGTGCCGCCATCGGTCGCGAGCGTCGGCGTGATGCCGGTGACCTCGCGCACGGCTTCGCTGAGTAGCGCATCGAGCGGGCCCGGCTCGGTCAGGAAGGATTCGCTCGGTGGCTCGAACTCGAGCGTGAACGAGAACTCGGTGCCGTCAAGCACGGACGAAGCCTGCTCGTGCAGCGCGGCCCTCAGCGATTCGGGCGAGTGTCGGTCGTTGTAGCGAATGTTGAAGCGCGCCTCCGCCATTGACGGGATGATGTTCGACACGGGGTTGCCGACGTCGATGCTCGTCACCTCGAGATTGGACGGCGAGAAATGCGCGCTGCCGTAATCGAGCGGCGAATCGTATAGGCGGGCGAGCACATTGATCAGGCCCTTGATGGGATTGCTGGCAAGATGCGGATAGGCAACGTGGCCCTGCACACCTGACACCCTGATCCTGCCGTTCAAGCTGCCACGCCGCCCGATCTTGATCGCCTCGCCGAGGCGCTTAGAATTGGTTGGCTCGCCGACCAGGCAATGATCCATCCGCTGGCCCTTCTTCTCCATCCAGCGAAGCACCTGACGTGTGCCGTTAATGGCGGGCCCTTCCTCATCGCCGGTGATGAGAAAACTGATCGAGCCGTCGAGCTCGCGACCGCGCGACTTAATGTAGTCGAGCGCGGCGGCGACGAAGCAAGCGATCGCCCCCTTCATGTCGGCGGCGCCCCTACCGTACAGCACCCCGCCAAGCAGGTTGGCGGCAAATGGCGGATGCCGCCAGAGCTTCGCGTCTCCGACCGGCACGACGTCGGTATGTCCTGCGAAGCAGAGATGCGGAGGGCTGTCGCCGACCCGCGCATAGAGATTCTCGATCGGCTGTCCGCCGCCCTCGCTGAAGGTGAGCTTCTCGCAGGTGAAGCGCGCCGGTTTGAGCGCCTGCACCAGCACCTCGATGGCGCCGGCATCGCGCGGCGTCACGCTCTCGCACCGGATCAAGCTTTGCGCCAGAGCTACCGCCTTTTCGCCGAGCGCGGTCATTCCGTAAGCACCTTGGTCTGCATTTGCACCGCCGACTGTAGAATAGCGATCTTTTGCCAGATTTTGCGGCTGAGATTGGTAGCCAGCATCTCGATATCATTGACCGCCTCGACCACGACCGGATCGTCGAGGTCCTGGGCATAGAGCGCCGCCACCTTGCCCGTAAGCGACAGCATCTCGCTGCAATAATCGAGATAGCGGCCAAGCTCAAATGGAGTCATGTCGCGCTTGGGCGAGGCAGCAGTATCGTGCTCGTGGCCGAGCACCAGGCTCGGATCTTTGGTGAGCTGGTGCATGTCGATCACGTGCACCAGCGAACGGAGCTGGTTTAGCGCCTTGAGCGCTTTGTGCCGCCCGAGCCGCCGTTGCAGCGTGACGAGAAAGATGAGGAGCGCACCTGCCAGCACAACGAGATTGGCGACCGCGTCCAGAGTTTGGAGGATGTTGGTGGCTTCGGTATTGGTCGGCGCCGGAATGTTGATCAGCGCAATAACGATCAGGCTCAGGAACGCGGCAGCGAGAAACCCCACCGCGATCTGAATGACGCGGTTCGGCTGCGTGAGCGAGGCGGCCTCTGCCTCGGCGTCGCGCGCCACCGCGAGAAGGTCCCCGGCCACGGCGCCAAGCTCCGCTCCGGGGAATCTTTGCTCGATCCGCTGCTTGAGCAATTCGATCGTGGCGATGATCTTGTTTGCGTCGAGCGCGAGAAACATCGCCATGAGAGGTTGAACACTACCCCACCGCGGCCAGGGGATCGCCGCCGAACCGGTTCGGTCCAGGCGTGCCCTTGAGGATGCCGAGCTCGATCACGAACCACAGCGCCACGCCCAACACGATGAGAGTGCAAATCCAACCTATCGCGGTAGGGCCGTCCGGCGTGGCTGTGAGACCAAAAGCGGTCAAAATATTCGCAAAGAACGCGGGGACCAGCCCGTAAAGTGCGGTTTGACCAGGCTTGTCGCGGTCCTGGAAGCGCTTAGCCGCGACGGCATAAAACAGGTAGAACAGGGCAAGCAAGCCAAGGATAAGGAGAATGGTCGCGAATATGGAGTTTCCGAAAATCAGGCCAACGAGCGATCCAAAAATGAGCCAGACGATGAGGAGGATTGCGGCACCAGCCCAGTATTTGGCCCGGTTAATGCGCCCGTCGAACGAAGTGTAGAGATATTTAAAGTCCATCGTTCCCCCTCCCCTTGCGCCCAGGCTTTGCCCGCGCCCCGTCCCTTGTAAGGCCGAAGGGCAGGCTTGCGGAAGAGGGGATATACGGTGGCGCCCTATCGAAAAATCATTCTAATTGGCCAGCCCGTCCCTGAGACGCCGGCCAAAGCCCTAGGGTCCGGGAGGATCGGGGCCGTAGCGGTTCTGTCCCTGAGTGCCAGGCAAGAACCAATCTCGAGCAAGCCAGGCTAAGACCGCGACGGTCGCAACGTGACGAGGACGGCAACGGAGTTCCAAGGCTCTCTTTCAAGGCCGAAGATCCACCAATAAAGCCGCTGCATGCGCCCCTTGAAGCAGAACAGCAGCCAGGTCCGACTCATTGTTCCGAGCCTTGCGATCAATCCCTGAGCAGCTCATTGATCGAGGTCTTGGCGCGGGTCTTCTCGTCGACCGTTTTCACGATCACGGCGCAATAGAGCGAAGGGCTGGGCGATCCGTCCGAGAGTGGCTTCCCTGGCATGGTGCCCGACACGACGACCGAGTAGGGCGGCACGCGGCCCTGATGAACGAAGCCGGTCTGCCGGTCGACGATCTTGGTCGACTGGCCGAGGTAGACGCCCATCGACAGCACCGACCCTTCGCCGACGATGACGCCCTCGGCCACCTCGGCGCGCGCGCCGATGAAGCAATTGTCCTCGATGATCACGGGGTTCGCCTGGAGCGGCTCGAGCACGCCGCCGATGCCGGCGCCGCCCGAGAGATGCACGTTCTTGCCGATCTGCGCACACGACCCGACCGTGGCCCAGGTGTCGATCATGGCGCCTGACTCTACCCTGGCGCCGAGATTGACGAAGGACGGCATCAACACCACGCCCGGCGCGATATAGGCCGAGCGGCGCACCACCGCTCCCGGCACGATGCGGAAGCCGGCCTCCTTGAAGTCCTTGGCCTTCCACTTGGTGAATTTGGTCGGCACCTTGTCCCACCACGCCGCGCCGTCGGGCCCACCCTCGACTTTATGCGGCTCATGCAGGCGGAAGGAGAGCAGGATCGCCTTCTTCAGCCACTGATGCACCACCCAGCCGCCCTCGCGCTTCTCGGCCACTCTGAGCTCGCCTTTGTCGAGGAGATCGAGAACCTCCTCGACCGCGTCGCGCACCACGCCTTTGGTCTCCGGCGTGATCTCGGCGGCATGTTCGTAGGCGCTATCGATGAAAGTCTTGAGATGATCGTGGGTCATGGCGGTTGTCAGGGCAGGCAGAATTGGACGTTGAAGGGGATCGGCTGGGCGGCGTCGCTCTCTTTGCTGAGCTCGACGCCGATGGCGGTGAGGAACGTGGGCAGCGCGTCGGTACGGTGGTGGATATGGACGGGGAGCTCGGTCCAGCCAGACATCGCCTGGTGCTGGGGATGCTCGGTCACGCCATGCACGAGGACCGTGGTCATGCCGATCGCGTGCGCGGTTTCGAGATTATGCGGCAGGTCGTCGAACATCGCGGCATGGCCCGGGACGACGCCGCAAACGCGCGTGAAGCGCTCATAGGCCTCGCGAGTCGGCTTGGGGTGGATGTAGTCGAGCGCGTGGATGTCGAAGATGTTGTCGAAGCGGCCAAGCACGCCGAGCTGCGCGGCCACCGCCTCGGCATGCTTGCGCGAGCCGTTGGTGAATACGAATTTCCGTCCCGGCAGGGCGTCGATCGCGGTGCCGAGCTCGGGCGATGGCGCGACCGCCGAGAGATCGATGTCATGTACATAATCGAGAAACGCAGCAGGTGAGATGTCGTGCAGCCGCACCAGCCCTGCGAGCGTCGTGCCGTGCTCGTAGTAATAGGTCTGCCGTAGCGCCTGCGCCGCCTCAAGCCCAAGCCCGAGATGCTCGGCGATGAACTCGCCCATGCGCCTATCGATCTGCGCGAACAGATTGCAGTCGGATGGGTAGAGCGTGTTGTCGAGGTCGAACACCCATGCCTCGATATGATTGAAGCCGTTTTGCGTGCCAGCTCGTTCGCTCATCATCGACCCCGCGCGCTGCTTCGTGGCCTGCGCCGCTCGATCAGCGTGCCGGCGCCATGCTCGGTGAACAGTTCGACCAGCACCGCATGCGGCACTCGGCCATTGATGATCACCACCGCCTCGACGCCTTCGGCGATCACGTCGAGACAGCTCTCGATCTTGGGGATCATGCCGCCCGAGATGGTGCCGTCCTCGATCAGTGCTTGCGCCTCCGCTGTCGTGAGTGACTTTATCAGCTGACCGCACTTGTCGAGCACGCCTTCCACGTCAGTCAGCAGCAACAGCCGCTTGGCCTTAATGGCCGCTGCGAGCGCGGCCGCGAACGTGTCGGCGTTGATGTTGAGCGTCTCGCCGTCAGGCCCGACGCCGAGCGGCGCCACCACCGGAATCAGGTCGGAATTACTGATCACCTCGATGATATGCGGATCGACCACCAGCGGATCGCCGACAAAGCCGAGGTCGACGATCTCCTCGGTATTGGACTGGGGATCGCGCATCCGCCGCTCGAGCCGCTTGGCCCGCATCAGATTGGCGTCCTTGCCGGAGATGCCGACTGCCTTACCGCCCTGGTTGTTGATGGCGGTCACGATCTCTTTGTTGACCGAGCCCGCCAGCACCATCTCGACTACCTCGACGGTCGCCCGGTCGGTGACGCGCAAGCCGCCCTTGAACTCGCTTCTGATGTTGAGCCGCTCGAGCAGGGAGCCGATCTGCGGGCCGCCGCCATGCACGACGACCGGATTCACTCCGGCCTGCTTGATGAGCACGATGTCCCGGGCGAAGTTGGCGGCAAGCTCGGGATCGCCCATCGCGTGGCCGCCATATTTCACCACCACAGTCTGCTTGTCGTAGCGCTGCATATACGGCAGCGCCTCCGACAGCACCTTGGCATTGGCATGGACCAAGGCGAGCAAATCGGCTGCGGCAGCCCCGGAAGCCGCGCTTTTCGCGGGGGCGCAATGCTTCGCCGCGTTGCCGGCCTTGGCTCTTGCAGGAGATGACTTGGTCTTGCTCACCAAACGGCTTATAGCGGCGGGTGGGCAGGCGGTACAAGCAAGCGCTTAGCCCATTTCGCCAAAGAATTCGTCAAAACCGGTGGGAAGACGGGGGACGATCGGTTGGAAGGTAGCAGTTTGCCCGCGAGTTGCCTGCGCTCGGTCTGCGCCAAATGATAGGTGGTGGGCGGCGACCCTAAACATGGTGGCGACGTGGGATTCGGGCCGGTTGGTCAACATCATCATGCGCTTTGCCCGGAACGGCCAGCTGGTGAGCCGGGAGGTCAGCGAACTTCCCGAGGTCGCCGTGACCAATGCTGCCTACGGGCCTGACAAGACGAAAGGCAGGCCGCAAGCCGCCTTGGACCCATCGCCAGGTGACAATTCGCTCGGATCGAGTCATTAGCGCTGTCGAAGGAATAGGTGCGGACGAGTGCGATGAGTCAGAAGCGAACAGCCGAGCGGCGGTCCGAGTCGGCAGAGGATGGGCTGTCCCGGGCACAGTCGGCCCTGCCGGGCCGCGGCGGGCTCGCCCGCATCATGGCTGCCTTCTGGAATTCGCTCGGCGGCCTGCAAGAGGGCCTCAGCACCGAATCGGCGATCAAACAGGAAGCCGCGATCGCCTGCCTGCTCCTACCTTTCACCTTTTTTATCGCCCGCGATCTATGGACCTGGGTCGCTCTCGTGGGCAGCCTGCTCTTCGTGCTGTCGATCGAGTTTCTCAACACCGCAATCGAACGGCTGTGCAATCACATCCATCCGGACCGCCACGAAGCGATCCGCATCACCAAGGACCTCGCATCGGCAGGGGTATTCTTCGCGCTGGCGCTCGCCGCATTGGTGTGGATCGCAGCGCTGCTGGCGAGGTTCGGTTTACTAATCGGGGCATGGGGATAAAGCGAAGAAGTGCGACAATTCACTCAGCACGCGGCGAACCTCAGCGGCCGCACCTCCCCCATGCAACGTTCGGCCCATTCCGCCTGTTCGCGAGCGATCCGGGCTGGAGCGAGGCGTGGTGGTGGCTCGGCATCCCACTTTTCATCGCGATATTCGTGATCGTGAGCTACCGGGTGAGCCAAAACGCTAGACTGACGGGTCAATGGCGATCGCCACCGCCGCGCGGAGGACGTCAATGCCTGAGCCCATGCGGGCCGAAGTGGTGACGATCCGCGGATAGGACGCCGGGTGCTTGGCGAGATCGTTTGCGATTTTCTCCTTGCGCGCCGTGAGCTCGGTGGCCTTTGGCTTGTCGGCCTTGGTCAGCACGACCTGATAGGACACCGCGGCCTCATCAAGCAGTGTCATGGTCTCCTTGTCGTTCGGCTTGATGCCGTGCCGCGCGTCGATCAGCACGAATACGCGCTTCAGCTCGCGGCGGCCTTTGAGATAGTCGCGGATCAGCCGGGTCCAGCCCTTCACCGCGGACTTTGGTGCGCGCGCATAGCCGTAGCCCGGCATGTCGACGAGATAGATCGGGTGGTCTCTGCCGAGCGTGAAGAAGTTGAGCTCGCGCGTCCGTCCCGGCGTGACCGAGACGCGGGCGAGCGACGTGCGGCCGGTCAGCGCGTTGATCAAGCTCGATTTGCCGACATTCGAGCGGCCGGTAAAGGCGATCTCCGCCTTCCCGTCAGTAGGCAGATCGTCGATCCTGACGACGCCCTTGACGAATGTGCACGGGCCTTTGAACAGTGCCTCGCCACGGGCGATCTCGGCGGAGGTGAAGTCAGTTGTTGAAGCTTCCACCAATTCACCTCGGTCATGCCGGGCTTGATCCCCGCATCCACGCTCTCAAGCGACATTGAAGACGTAGATGGCCGGGACAAGCCCCGGCCAGGATGGAGTTCGGAAAGTGAAAGCTAACTCTTGGTCTCGCCCTTGGCGCTCTTCTTGGCCTTGAAGCCGAGATTCTCGAGCAGCGGGATGTCCACCCCCTGCCGCGTCATGATCACCGATTGCTGGATAACCGAGAGCGTGTTGTTCCACGCCCAGTAGATCACCAGGCCCGCCGGGAAACGCGCCAAGAGGAAGGTGAAGAACACCGGCATCCAGGCGAACACCTTCTGCTGCACCGGATCGGGCGGCGCCGGATTCAGCTTCATCTGCGCCCACATGCTGACGCCCATGATCAGCGGCCAGATGCCGATCATCAAAAAGTCCGGCGGCGTCCACGGAATCAGCCCGAACAGGTTGAAGATGCTGGTGGGGTCAGGCGCCGACAAATCCCTGATCCAGCCGAAGAACGGGGCGTGCCGCATCTCGATTGTGACGAACAGCACCTTGTACAGCGCGAAGAAGATCGGAATCTGCACCAGAATCGGCAGGCAGCCGGACGCCGGGTTCACCTTCTCCTTCTTGTACAGCTCCATCATCGCTTGCTGCTGGCGCGCGCGGTCCTCGCCGTAGCGCTCCTTTATGCGCTGCATCTCCGGTCCGAGCTTCTTCATCTTGCTCATCGACACGTAGGACTTGTTGGCGAGCGGGAAGAGTACGAGCTTGATGCAGAACGTGACGATGAGGATAGCCACGCCGAAATTGCCGACCAGCTTGTAGAAAAAGTCGAGGGCGAAGAACATCGGCTTGGTCAGAAAGTAGAACCAGCCCCAATCGATCAGGAGGTCGAATTTGGGAATGGCGTACCGCTCGGCGTAGATGTCGAGGAGATTAACCTCCTTTGCGCCGGCGAACACCTGGCCCTTGGTCTCCGCTGTCTCGCCCGGGGCGATCTTCATCGCATCCATCAGATAATCGGCCTGGAACCGGTCGTGGCCCTCGGACATGGTTCCCGAGAAATTGGCCTGGAACGGCTTGCCCTGCTCGGGGATGACGACCGCCGCCCAGTATTTGTCGGTGATGCCGAGCCAACCCATCTTGCTCTTGAAGCTTTGCGGCGGGTTGTCGGCCGCCTTCTTGTAGCTGATCTCCTCGAGGCCGTTGTCGACCACGCCGATCAGCCCCTCGTGCAGGATGTAGTAGCCCTTCACCAGCGGCAGTTCATGGCGCGAGACGAGCGCATAAGGATACACCGTGACCGGATCGCCCCCGTTATTGGCGACCTTGTCGTCGACGATGAACATGTATTTCTCATCGACCGAGATGGTTCGCGTGAATTTGAGCCCTTTGCCGTTGTCGTAGGTGAGGGTGATCGGCGAACTCTGCGTGAGTGGAGCTTGGCTCGATGCCGTCCACACCGTGTCGGCGGTCGGCAGGGAGAGGTCTTGATCGCCGGTCCCCCCGACATAGCCATGCTCGGTGTAATAAGGATGCGGTCCCCCCGCCGGCGACAGCAACACGACGTTCGCGCTGTCGGGCTCGACGGTCTCGCGATAATCCTTGAGCGTCAGATCGTCGATCCGGCCGCCCTTAAGCGCGATGGAGCCCTTGAGCGCCGCCGTGTCGATGGCGATGCGGGGCGAAGCGGCAAGCGCCTCCTCGCGCGTGAGCGTCGCGGCCGGGGTTGCTCCCGGAAGCGGCGCGGCGCTGCCGGGGATAGTGTCGCCGGGCTGCGGCGGTCCTTGCTCGGTCTGCTGCTGCGCTGCCACAGGCGTCTCGGCGGGCGGCTTCGGCTTCGGCACGAAGAAATACTGCCAGCCGAACAGCACGACCATCGACAGCACGATGGCTAGGATGAAATTGCGATTGTTCTCGTCCATGGGGCTTTCAGCTCAAGGGCCGCTTTGTGCCCGCGAGGCTGCGGGTGGTGAGGAAGGTTGAGTTGCGTCTAAGGGCGTTCAGCGCTGCTGTGCTGGCTTCCCCTCGTGCACCTTGGAAAGAGCACGTTCGAGGTCCTTGATCAGCTCGGTGAAGGGCCGTTGTACCGTGCCTGACCGCGCGATCAAAACATAATCATAGCCCTCGATCGCGTGGCTCTCGCCGGTCAGCCTGACCGCCTCTTTCAGCCGCCGGCGCGCCCGGTTGCGCACCACCGCTCCGCCCAAGGTCTTCGTCGCGGTGAAGCCGAATCGCGCGAGCTCCGGGTCGAGCTGTTGGGATGGACTACCGCCTACTTGACGCTGTCGTGCTTGCAAAATGAGGGACGGCGCCGCGTCACGTTTGCCGCCGCGGACATGCAGGAACTCTGCGCGGGTCTTGAGACGTCCGATTGCCGTCACCGGGAGAGCGAGCATCCCGCCGGCGATCACGCCGACAGGCGCTTCCGCCCTTTGGCGCGGCGCCGTGCCAGCACGAGACGGCCGCCTTTGGTCGCCATCCGCGCGCGAAAGCCGTGACGCCGCTTGCGGACGAGCTTCGAGGGTTGATAGGTGCGCTTCACGGGGGCGTCTCCTGGCTCGATCTGCCTAAGCGACTTGCGCCCGGCGCGATTCTGAAAGGCTGAGGGTTTTGTGGGCTTATAGGGCACGAGCCGCACTCAATCAATCCCTCGCGAGCGACCCTCGAAGGGCGGTGCAGCTCCGGCAGCCTGACACGCGTCGGCTTTCAGGTGGGTCCCGCGGCGCGAGCAGTGCCGACAAGCCTCAATTCTAGCGATTGGAAGCATCCGGTGTTGTGGCGATGCACAAAAGTCGGTTAATCATAGGCGGCTCCCACCTCCCGGGCTCGCGCCTGGTTTTCCCAGTCTTACAAGCATGCCGAATCGCCGAGATGCGACAACAGGGTCGTTCCGCATCAACTCTGGTGACGGACCATCACAATGGCGCTACGGACCGTTCCTTCCGGTCCGCGCCATGACCAATGTCTTGGCCATGGGCACCCGCCAAGGAGTGAATTTGCGCAAGGGAACGGCGCAGCCGCCGCCGCTTGACGCACTGTCGTGGCTCAAGCGGCTCTGGCCGCTTCTGCTCCTGGTCGTTGCCGCCGCCGTCGTGCTCGCCATGGGCTGGCAGAGCTACCTCTCGGTCCAGCAGCTTGCCGAGAACCGCGACGCGCTCGGCGCCTTCATCGACGCCAATATGGCGCTCGCGCTACTCGCCTTCATCGCGCTCTATACGGTAACCGTGGCGCTCTCGGTTCCGGGCGCCGCAGTGCTCACCCTGGCTGGCGGGCTCTTGTTCGGCTGGCTGCTCGGCGGCATCGCCTCGATGATCGGCGCGACGCTCGGCGCGGTCATTGTATTTCTCATTGCCCGGAGCGCCCTGAGCGAAGTGCTCGCCGCTCGGGCCGGTCCCTGGCTCGACCGCTTCCGCGAAGGCTTCAAGCAAGATGCGTTCAACTATCTGCTGTTCTTGCGACTCGTGCCGATCTTCCCCTTCTGGCTGGTGAATCTGGCTCCTGGACTGCTCGGGGTAAGCTTCGCCACTTATCTCATCACCACTATACTGGGCATCATCCCGGGAACTTTCGCCTATTCGCTCGCGGGCAGCGGCCTCGACAGTATTATCGCCGCGCAGCAATCTGCTCACCAATCCTGCCTTGCCAAGATGGGACCGGGAGGCCAAGAGTCTTGCCCGCATGTGCTCGATCCTGGGGCGCTTTTGACGCCGGAGCTGATTGCTGGGCTCGTGGCGCTTGGGCTCGTCGCCCTCGTGCCGGTCGTGGTCAGGTGGTTCAGGCGGAGGGCGGCCTAAGAGGTCAAGGCTAAGGGGGACGAGTTTGCCATGGAAGAGGTGCTGAAGCCCGACCTCTGCGTTATTGGCGCGGGCTCAGGGGGCCTTTCGGTCGCGGCAGCGGCTGCCCAATTCGGGGTGCCGGTGGTGCTGATCGAGAAGGGCCGCATGGGCGGCGACTGTCTGAACTACGGCTGCGTGCCATCCAAGGCGCTGCTTGCCGCGGGCAAGCGCGCCGAGGCCGTGCGCACCGCATCCAATTTCGGCATCGACGTTATTGAGGCGCAGATCGACCATCGCGGCGTGCATGACCACGTGCATGGCGTCATCGCCGCGATCGCTCCCAACGATTCGATCGAGCGCATGACGGGCCTAGGGGTCCGCGTCATCCAGGCGAGCGCAAGCTTCCTCGACAAGTTCACGGTCGAGGCCGGACGCGTACTGGTCCGCGCGCGGCGCTTTGTCATCGCCACTGGGTCGACGCCGCTCATCCCGCCGATTCCCGGCCTCGACGAGGTGCCCTATTTCACCAACGAGACAATCTTCGACGTGAGCGAACGCATTCAGCATCTCATCGTGCTCGGCGGCGGGCCGATCGGGCTTGAGCTCGGCCAGGCGCATCGCATGCTCGGCTCTCACGTGACCGTGTTCGACACGGCGAGCCTGCTTGCCAACGAGGATCCCGAAGCTTCGCGCGTCCTGGTCAAGAAACTCCAGGACACCGAAGTCGTGCTCTACCCGAACACCCGCGTCGAGCGCGTCGAGCGGTCGGTGCAGGGCATTGCCGTTCACTTCCACAAGGACGGCGAGACCACCATCATCAAGGGTACGCATCTCCTCGTCGCCACGGGCCGCAAGCCGAACCTCAAATCGTTGAGCCTCGACCGCGCCGAGATCGCCTATACCGAAGAAGGCATCAAGGTGAACGAGCAGCTCAAGACCTCGAACCGGCGCATCTACGCGGTCGGCGACGTGATCGGCGGCCCGAAATACACCCATCTCGCCAATTATCACGCTGGCATCGTCATCAGGAACGCGCTGTTCCGGCTTAAGCCCGACGTCAGCGCCGCGGCCATTCCCCGCGTGACCTATACCGATCCCGAGCTTGCTCAGATCGGACTCACCGAGGAGGAAGCGCATAAGCGCTTCCGCCGCCGCTCGATCCGCATCTATCGCTGGCCTTATGCCGACAACGACCGCGCCCAGTGCGCTCGCGAGACCGAGGGCTTCATCAAGGTCATTACCAGGCGCGACGGCACGATTCTCGGCTGCACCATCGTCGGCGCGCATGCCGGCGAGCTGATCCAGATGTGGGTGGTCGCCATGGCCAAGGACATCAAGCTCGGCGACATCACGAGTTTCGTGCTGCCCTATCCGACCCTGTCCGAGCTCTCCAAGCGCGTCGCCTTCACGTATTACCAGCCGACTTTGACGAAGGGCTGGGTGCGCAGCATCATCGGGCTACTCCGCCGCTTCGGTTAGACCCCCCTCGGTCTCCTTTCGTAAGGTTGCCACTTTCGGGTAATATCGCCCGAGCGGCGCACGGCATGCCGCCATAAAGTTCAGGACGAGTGCTTCACGTGAAGGACGAAGCTTTGAGCGCAGAGGGGGGAACTCGGCGAACACCCCGCTATGTGCCCGGGCTGTCCGCCAAGCTGCTGCTGCTTACTATCCTGTTCGTCATGCTCGCCGAGGTGTTCGTGTTCGTGCCCTCGGTGTCCAACTTCCGTCGGCAATGGTTGATGGAACGGCTGGCTGCGGCGCAGATCGCCTCGCTCGCCGCCGAGGCCGCGCCAGGCGGCCAGCTTCCCACCATGCTGCGGGACGAACTGCTCAAGCAGGCCAAGGTCAAGGCGATCGCGGTAAAGCGCGCCGAGTCGCGCGTGCTCATCATCGAGATGGACATGCCGGCCGACATTGACGCCTCCTACGACCTCCGCCACGCCTCCTGGCTTGCTCTGATCGCCGATGCCCTCATGGTCTATGTCGCGCCCGACGATCGCGTCATCCGCGTCATCGGCGAACCCGGCTTCCATGACGGCGAGTTCATCGAAGTGGTGATGGGCGAGGGGCCGCTGAAGACAGCCATGATCCGGTACGGGCTCGACATTCTCGGGCTGTCGATCCTGATCTCCATCATCACCGCCTCGTTCGTCTACCTTTCGCTTGATGCCCTCCTGGTGAAGCCGATGACCAAACTCACATGGAACATCGTGCGCTTCAGCGAGCGCCCCGAGGACCCAACCAGGATCATCTATCCATCGAAGCGGCGCGACGAGATCGGCACCGCCGAGCGAGAGCTCTCCGCCATGCAGACGGAGCTCGCCGATATGCTCTCGCAGAAGACGAGGCTCGCCGCGCTCGGGCTCGCCGTGAGCAAGATAAGCCACGATCTGCGCAACATGCTGTCGAGCGCGCAGCTCCTTTCGGACCGCCTGATCACGGTGAAGGACCCGACCGTGCAACGGCTGGTGCCGAAGCTGATCGCCTCGCTCGACCGCGCCATCAGGCTTTGCGCCCGCACGCTCGATTTCGGCCAGGCGCAGGAGGTGCCGCCGCGGCGCATGCGCTTTGCGCTTGCCCCACTCGTCAATGAAGTCGGCGATGCGCTCGGTTTGCCGCGGCCAAAACTTATCGCCTGGAAGCTCGACATCGAGGAGGCGCTCGAGGTCGACGCCGACCGCGACCAGCTGTTCCGTGTTCTGGCCAATCTCTGCCGCAACGCCGTGCAGGCACTCGAATGCGAAGGGGGCAGCGCCGGCGAGATCGTGGTCGCGGCGCGACGGGAAGGTGCGATCACGATCATCGAAGTAGCCGACACTGGCCCCGGCGTGCCGGATCGGGCGCGCGCCCATCTGTTCAAGGCGTTCCAGAGCGTGGCGCGCAAGGGTGGCACCGGTCTCGGCCTCGCCATCGCCGCCGAACTCGTCCAGGCGCACGGTGGCGAGGTCGACCTCGTCGGCAATGATGGCGGCGCGACCTTCCGCGTCACCATCCCCGACGCAGTGGTCGAGTTAGAGCATGTCCGCCGCCGCGCTTGAGTGAGCGTTCGTTCGAAGGTCGGGATCATGCCAGCACCTGCAATACTAGACAGCGATAGCGAAGGCTGTGACGTGCTCGCGGAGGTGTTGCGCTCAGTGCGCCTGACCGGGTCGGTATTTCTCAGCGCCTGCTTCAGGGAGCCGTTCGGCGTCGTCAGCCCCAAGCGCTATGACGCATTCGCGCCGATGGCGCATCTCCGCCACATATCCATCTTTCATTTGATCGCGGCGGGCGGCTGCACCGTTGAGATCGCGACCGGCGAGCGGAAAACCGTGTCGGCCGGGGACATTCTGCTGCTGCCGTTTGCCGACGAGCATCGATTCTGGAACGGCGCATTTCAGGATCTGGCCTTCGGGCCCGACCTGTTTCGACCGGGTCCCTTGCCTGGCATGTGGAACATCGACTACGGCGGCGGCGGGCTGGCGACCCGCATGGTCTGCGGCTTCATCGAATCCGAAGAGTTCCTGTTCGCGCCGGTGTTCCGCTCGCTGCCGAAGCTACTGATCGATCGGACCGGCGACGACAAGGTCAGCGCCGTCATCACCTCGACGGTCAGGGAGATCCTCGCGCTCGCCGATGCCGCCGCTCCGGGCACCGAGCTGATGCTTGGCCGCCTCATGGAGCTGCTGTTCATCGAGATCGTTCGCCGCTACGCCGCCTTGCTTCCGGCAGGTACCAAGGGCTGGTTCGCCGCGCTCAACGATCCGATCGTCGGCCGCGCGCTGCAATTCGTGCACGCCGATCCCGCTCGCCGGTGGACGGTTGACGCGCTGGCGCGCCAGGCGGGCTCATCGCGCACCGTTCTTGCCGAGAGGTTCAACGCGGTCATGGGCCAGGCGCCGATCGAATATGTCACCGGCTGGCGCATGCAGCTCGCCGCCAATCGGATTCGCAACAGCAGCGACAGTCTCGCGGCCATCGCATGCGGCGTGGGCTACGAATCGGAGGCCGCGTTTAGCCGCGCCTTCAAGCGCGTGACGGGCAGCACGCCAGGCCGCTGGCGCGTGCGTGCGACGCCAGAAAGCTGATCGGACGCCTGGTGCGCGTTGGCGGCGCCCCTCGCCCTGATGTGAGGGAGACGCGCCGCCGCGCTGCGAAGCTCGAGAGCTACTGAACTTTTACCGCGCGCGCCTTGCTGGCGGGCTTGCCCTTGGGCTCCTCGCCCTTGGCGTAAGCGAGCTTCTTGAAATGGTCGCCGCGTTTGACGAGCTTGGTGCTCCAGCCGGTGGACCAACGGATCACGGCATAGTGCTTGCCGGCGGCCCAGGCGCCCTTCATTTTCTCGCCGGTACGCTTGCCCCAGGCCTTGCCGTTGGCGCCGAGCCTGATCTGCATCGGCTGGCCCATAGTGTCGGTGGTCTGATAGGTGCCGACGAAATCGACCGCGGCGAGCGCAGGGGCTGATAGGCCGACGGCGACGATGGCAGCGGCGGCGAGACCGAAAACGGTACGTGTGTGCATGAGGTTGATCATCCCTAGTGAGTGGAGACATTTCGCGGGAGCGGATGTTAGGAGGAAACGACTAAATTTCCGTGATGTTCCAGCCTTGCCTTTGCGCCGCCAACGCCTTAGGTAGGGCGGGCTTGTCGCTAGCTCCCAAGGCCGTCTGTTCGGGCGGATCGCGGTGATAGGCTCTTCGCCGCATCGGATGGCTAGACGCGCCCGTAGCTCAGCTGGATAGAGCACCAGACTACGAATCTGGGGGTCAGGAGTTCGAAATCTCTTCGGGCGCGCCATTAAATCAATGACTTAGCACCTTTCGCCAACAGCCCGGCTAACAGTTAGGCTAACAGGGTCCGTGCGGTTAGGGACGGCGCATCGCTCCAGGTGATAAACCCTGAGACGTCACGACTTCAGCCCCAAATGTCGAAAGTTGAATGAGGGCTAGCGGCGGTGAGAGGTGAGCTCCACGCCGGCCTTCTCTAGAGCCTTCTGCGTCTTGTCGCCAATTGCCTGACTGACGCCAACACGGCCCGGCTTCGAAGTCGGCAACGCGTGGGAAGATGCCATGAACTTCACTCTGAACCGAGCGGAGTACGACCAGTACACCGAGCGCGCTTACGTTGAGCTTCGAGCCCGAGACGATGATGGCGGCGACTTAATTGCGACCGCAATATTCTCGTTTCGGACGAAAGCCAGGCTCTCGAAACAGGAGATCAAACAAGATATAATCCGCAAAGCTCGACACTTATTCAGGCGAGTCTCGGTGGCGACTTAGCAGCGGTGCATACATGCCCGACCTTTCAGTAGAAGTGCAAGACCGCGACATCGTCATCTCGAAGCCGAGTGCCGGCTTCACTATCACCTATCGCAAGGTGGGCGACACGCCCTTCCTCGAAGCTCTCGCCCCTATTCGCGACAACCTCAATTCAGAGGAGCTTATATTCCTCGTGCGCGCATGGAAGGCCACGTTCGAACGGGCGAAATCTCTGGGATGGTTGAACTAACACCCAATCGGTCGGGGCTTCGTTGTGGGAACATGCGGCTGAAACTCAGGGTTTCATATTGGGCGCGGCGCATTCCCTAATCCACCTCGCGTCAAGCGCCCTCCTGTGCGCGAGAGGGCGTCGACTTAGGTCGGCGCCCTTTTTGCGCTCCGTGGCCAGTCTCTCGCCGGCTGCGACGAGAGCGCAGTCGGCTCCAGAGCCATCGAAGGCTATAGTCGACAAATGGAGCGTCATGATTTCGCATTCTCGGTGCGCGCTTCTAGTTCTTTTCATTCAAGGACCGTGATCTTTATGTTTGGTGCGCCAACGCCTCAGACGGCATCGTAACGGCGCATCCTACGCTTAAGGGCAAAGATTTGAACGGGATTGAGGGCAAGCATGGTGCGCCGTTCGGAAAAAGAGATAATGCAGACGGCTGCCGAAGGAACGATCAGAGAGGTTACTGATTGGTGGCCGCGCCCTGGCTCCGACAAGCCGCTTGAGAAAATGCGTTCTTCACGAAGACCGGCGATCAGATTTGCGGTGTCGGCTACTATAAGGAATGAAGGTCCCTGTTGAACTCAGCCCTGGTCACTTGCCGGGGCTTTTTCTTGTGCGCGGCAAGCCCGTCAGGATAGGGAACTATCGCAATTGGCTGCCGGTTTTGTGGGCAGCCTGCACGGGTGCATCTCCTACATTGCTCCCCTCTCGCGCAGGTCAGGCCCAGTGCTGCTCCCCAAGCGCAGTGCTGGGCCGATCTGCGCGTCGGTTCCCGCGCGACCTGCCACTTTGTCGCAGGCTTTTGCGACTATGCCGCAGCAACAAAGTTGCTTTCTAACGCTTGCTCTCTCCGCCAGTTAGTGGCGAACTTGGAGGAGAACTCACATGAAGAAACTCGTTTCCCTTGTTGTTGCGGCCGGCCTCGCTGTCACTTTTGCATCGCCCGTGCTCGCGGGCGCCAAAATGCCAACGACCAAGGCCGCTTGCGAGAAGGCCAAAATGTCGTGGGATGACAGCGCGAAGAAGTGCTCGAAAAGCAGCATGTAGTTTGCTGGACTGCTAAAAATCGGGGGGCGTCGGCTTCGGTCGGCGCCCTTTTCGTTGTATTGTTCGCCCATGACGTTGGAGCCAAAACCTCAAGCCGAGCCAAATGTCTCTTCGCGGGATGAATTCCCTCGCTTAGTGCTAAAATTAATTGCCGACGTATCGCCTTGCACGGAGCCAACGCTTTTCATCGAAGCAGTCCTCCATGACCTACAGAAGTTTGCTCCCGGGACTTTGGTTGAATTTCGTAAGCTGCTCGGGCAATGCGTGGAGAAACTGCAATCGAGCGGATACGTGCGGTTTGATGGGAAGCATTTTGTCATCGTAGCCACTGGCAAAAGCGAGGAAGCGGAGATCCTTGATTTGGCGACAATCGCCGAGGATATCGTCGAGCTTACGGATGTGGTGGGAACCGCAGAGGAGGAGGACATCCTTGAGCTAACTGCAGAGGTCCAACCTCCAGTGTCGGGCCCTTCGCACGGCCCCGAGATGACACGGGAGGAGATCATTGCCGGTATGTGGCGCGTCGTTTCGGAGACTTAATGAGGGGCGGGGCGTCGGCTTCGGTTGGCGTCCTTTTCCATTGTATCCTTCGGCCATGACCAGACGACGCTTCCCGCCACCATGGACTGTTGAGGAAATCCCGGGCGGCTTCAAGGTGATCGATGCCCAAGGGCAGTCGCTCGCCTATTGCTATGGCCGGGAGACGCAGGCCGATGCTGACATTGCCAAGGTGCTCACCTTGGACCAGGCGCGGCCGATTGCCAGCAACATCGCCAAGCTACCGACGTTGCTGCCACGCAAATAACCGCGCCGCTGAGAGCATCCCGGGATTGCCTAATGTCCCGTTGGCAGGGTTGGAAGCCCTTTGGGGCGTGCGGGGTGTCGGGGCAGATTTAGGCTTGGCTCCCGTGAGAGCAAGCATCCGAAACATTTCTGCTTTGCGGGCAAATGCTGCGCGCTGTGGCCGCGGCACCATATGGTCGGCCGCGCACTTATCATAGACCGCCGCAATTTCTGCGTGTTGTTCAGGCGTAAGGGTCATTACGCCAAAATAGCGCGTAACGATTAACGGCCGGTAATCGCCCGGAAGCCCTCGCCCCCGCGGCGATGGCGTTGGGCTCGCCCCACTTCTTAGCGACCGAGTGCTGCTCGCCTGCGATTCACTTCAGCTTGTGAGACATCTCCCGACTACCAGGGCTTGAAGCTCATTGCCGACGAAGGCAGCTATGATGATTACGTAGCTGAGAGGGCCGACCAGCAATCGTACCAGAAGGGTGACCAGTCGTATAACGAGCCGGCGAGGGCCGCCGCACGTTCTGAACGTTGGAATGCTGTGTACGACAAGATGCAGCGAGACACCGCGGCGGCGCTACAGGACAATCCGACTTCACTAGATCAACGGAGTTACGATCGCGCCATAATAAATTCGCAGGTGCGTTCGGAAATATATGAGCGAGACGTCAGCCCAGGATTTTCGGCCCGGACCCAAGAAACCGTAGCTCATTATGGCCCGTTGCGGGGCGCCGCTGAACACGTGATAGCCGCGTCACCAGCAGTCGCAGAAATCTGCGAATACATAATGGACAACCCCGACAGCAGCGCTGCGCTTAACAGCATGAACCGGCATGAGGTCGAGTTATTTGTAAGTCGCCAGGAAGGCCGTCTGTCAGCCGGGTACGGCTATCAAAACCTCGAGCAGCAACTACCCAAGGCCCAACTAAGAACTGTCAGCAGGGCGCCGAGACCAGTCTCGACGGTCACCGGCAAATCATCCCCCAAGGGCGCATCGCTAGAGGAGGCTTCTTACAGCGAGTGCCGCAAGATTTCGAGAAGCCCAGATGAAGGCGAGGCGGTAAGCCATGTCACAGCATTTCAGCAAACAGGTTTCCGCGCCTGCGGTTTTACGTGTCAGGCGGTGCCGGACCAAATACTATTCGCTTGTGTCTCGGGCACCATGGCGAATGCCCGCGGAAAATAGTGACCGCCCTCTGGGATGAACATCGCAATGGTGACTTCCTCGCCGTTCCAATCTTCGCGTGTGAGCCGCCCCGCAAAGAGCTCTGCACCAAACAATCTCTCGCCGCCGCATATCGGGACGGCCTTCTCGACGTTGGCCAGGTTGAGCAGCTGTTTGCACCCCTTTTAACGCCTTGATTTTGCGGATGTTTTTTGCGCCCTTAAATGCTTCTGGGCACATCTCCCCAATCCGGACAACCTCATGCTGTCCGCGGCAGGGGTAGCTACAGTATTTCAAGAGCTTACGCGGCGATTGCAGTTCAACGCCGCATTGAGTACATTTCGGGGTGTTTGGCGGGATGTTTTTCCATCCCGATTCTATCGGTGATTTGCCCCGCCGCCGCCCCATTAAATCTCGGACATGATTGGGCCTAGCCCACAGCAAACGCCGGTCGGCAAGTCTTATACGTGCAGGTTAGAGACGGCCTTAAATCCCCTTTGACTCTCAAGCGCAGCGGATGGCCTATAGCCTCATGAGCAACAACGCAATTCCAGCGGGACTGATAGTCTCTGGACTCCTGTTGCTGCTGCTCGCTTTTTTTGGCCCCGCAATTCGCGATTGGTACAGGTCGGCGCGCAATAATATGCGAGCTGCTGCCGAAAGGCGCCGCCTTCACCATGAGTGACCGAGTAAAGCTCGCCCGCGAAGATCGCCGCGCGCTCCGAACCCCGCTTCATAGAGATCAAGCCAGAGCCTCGACGCCAAACCCGAGCCTCGTCCTTTGTGGAGATTCCGCGTCAGCGCGGCGGTGGCCGAGTTCCCTTCACCGAGGCAGAGCTCACCGCGATGCGTGGTGGGCTGATGGCTGAAGAAATATCGGCTGAAATTTATCCGCAAGTTCGGGAAGTGAACCTCGGTTCGACCAATAGTTCTGGTTGTATAGCGCCACTCACGCTAGAGTAAGGGCAGGTCATGCAACATGGGGGTTGTCGTGCTGAGGCTGCTCACGCTTTCCCTTTTTCTCGCGGCCGCGTCAGTGGCCCACGCTCAACAGACACAGCAATTCCACCCAGGTGCGCCGCCAAAGAAAGGGCCTACCTTGAGCGACGTTTGGGGATCTCCCAAGATGCCGGCCGAACCGAAAGACTTCGGTCCGCATTTCGACTTTCCGGCTGGAGGTTCTGAGAACCTGAGCTGTGGACCACAGGGGTCTCAATACTTCTGCGGCGCGCCGTCAGACGCTCCTTATATGCATTAACGGCCCGAACAAACGATTGCGCGAGTGCATCGAGCGTAAGCCCCATCGAGATTTTCGGAAGCTGGTCTATTGGGCGAAGCCGAATGACGCGGCAGCGCGGGCAATTGGCCTCGACGTGCGTATAGCCGTCAGCGGCGAACTCTTCGAGCGTGGCGTGAAGGGGGTCCAGCGTTCGCCCCTTAAGGTGACTAGTCACAAACGTTGGCGTTTTCGTTCCACTGCCGACCAGCTTCATCGCAGTCTGCCCGCGTCAATGGTTGGGGACCACTGACTTCATCTGGGGGCGCTTGCTCGGGCTGGGATGAAGAGGTATCCGGCTGCGAGGACATAGCCTGGCCTGGGTCGCCCTTGTCGCCTTTCGGACCAGGATCGCCCTTATCGCCTTTGGGACCAGGATCGCCCTTGTCGCCTTTGGGTCCGGCCGGACCGACCGGGCCTGCCGCACCAGGATCGCCCTTGTCGCCTTTAGGACCGGCCGGACCGACCGGGCCTGCCGGTCCCTGCTTTGCCATGTCCTGTATTTTTCCAAGCTGTTTGCTGACGCAAGCTAGCCTTTCGTTGATTGATCCCTCCTGACAGGGTCCTTTGCCCGCCTGAACCGGCATGGTTCCAAAAACAAATAAGCCAGCTGCCGCAAGACCGACCCATCGCCCATTCATCTGCTTCTCCTAGATTTCACAGACCTTCTATCCTGTGCAACATGCCACCGACTATCGCACATGGACTTGGACACAGAAAGGGCGCCGAGCGAAGCGGACGCCCATCGCCTTGGGGGCTCTCCAACAGGAAGTAGTGTTGTTGGGGCCGAATGTGCCGCGTCATGGCGCTACCAAGGAAACTCTAGCCTCGTGATCGATCAGAGCAGCCCTAGCAGCCCATGCGCGCAACACAGCTAAGGCTTCACGACCTTCATCCGTACCACCAAGTTCATGGTCAACAACTGGAACTTTGGTGCCAGTGCCGGTAATCCAGCGAGGCGTAAGGATGACGATGCTACCGGAGCGTGCATGCCGGCGGCGTCAGTTAACGCCTTACGTTTGGGCTTTTGCATTGAAATGTCGGACCGATAAATTGTCGCACCAACGTTCATCTGGCAGGTACTTCGAGCAATATCTGTATAGCGGTTGGAATCGGCCGCACTCCTGACCGGCGGATTTTCGGGCCCTACCAAACTCAAGGAAGACGCGCCAGCAATGTCCTCGAGGAGGAACGCCACCAATGTCTGCTAAGTGCCAATCGCGGAGATGCTCAGAGGTGGTCAAGGTTAGTTGGGGAGTAAGGTCGGCGCGCCCTGGCGTCCCATTTTCAAGACCGCCGCGGCAATCGGCGCTGCGACACATAGAGACTGCGGCACATTGCGCCGAGAAATATTCCAGCAATGAAACGCGTGTTGGCTTCATGGGGCGGGGGGTCACTCTATGGAGTATCCCTAATGCGCAAGCTCACCATCATAGGACTATCGGCCGCCGCGTCGCTCTCGCTCGGTGCCGCAACTCCCGCTCTAGCCAACTATGGTCATTGCAGCGAAGAGCCCGATTCCGCCGAGTGCCGAACCTACAACATGCCCGGCCTGCCTCCAGCACACTCGGGAGGCATTGTGCATCGGCCTATCGTGCACGCCCATTACCATCACCACTATGCACCGACGGAAAGGGGCTAGGCAGAAAGGCGGTTTGAACCGCACCTGAGAGACCTATTTAGAAGTCGGTGACGAGGTCTTCCCTCCCTCGCCACAGGTTCCTTCCCCCGAGGAGCCGGAGAAGCCCCGGAGCGTCCATTGTCTCTGGGGCTTCTTCTTGCGCGCTAAGCACCGTCCACGAGCCCCGCCTCGTCGTGCAGGCGAGCTTTTGAGAAGTCTTTAGGTGCGATGCGGTCAGTCGGGAACTTCATCTCGGCGGTATCGGCACACCCGCTCTCTCGCTTCGAGCGGAGAAAATGCTGGTGCCGCCAGAGCGATGACGCCAAATGCCAACAACACCTTATTCATGAACATCTCCTTCTCGCTCTTGGTGTAGATGGCTTGGTCGATTCGCCCGCGCGCGGACCACAACGCTTACGAGCCTCCCTAGCAATTGATCACATGCCGTGCGTTTGCTCTCGATCCGTCCGTTTCCAACGACATTGGGCATGAACCAATTGGTCGCACCGCGATTGGCGGATCTTGATGGTATTCTTTCACTTCGAGATAATTTGATGGTCCTATCAGGGAGGAGATTGTGATGAAAAAGATAAGCGTGATTGGAGCCACTCTAGTGGCAGCAGTAATGCTTTGCGCAGCGCCTATATCGCTTCAGCTAACCCAAGACAAAGGTTTGTCATTGTCCGTAAACAAGGCGGGAGCCGTTGTCGGGCGGCCGCTAACACCCGGAAGTGTTGCTGGCGTCCACCGCAGACATCACAGGCGTGCATGTAGGCGATGGTCTGGAGGCGTTTGCGTTGGGTGGTACTGAGACGCCACCGAATTGAGCCGGGGAGCAACAGAGCGGCGTTTAAGCTCTTAAACTCCCCGGCAGATCTTGCTGAAGGTTATCACAGCACCCTTCTATTATTGCTTGGCGGCTCTCGCACTCCGTATAGCAACCGCAACCTTGTCAGATTGAATTAAAGACGCCGCCCTCCGACGCGGTACTAAAGAAAGGAGGGAGCTAAATCCCGCGCTCTTTCGCGACCGCTTTGTAGGCCTCTTTGATCGCGGCGACCTTCTCTGTCGCGATGAGGACAAACTCCATCGGCAGGCCACGCGCCAAGAAATCATCTGGTTGATTTTCGTCAACCAGTTGCCGGTATTGGCTTGTGAGTTCCTCGTTGCTGACAGAGGGTTTGACGCCGAGTACGTCATAGGGGTCGCGTTCGGCAGCGATAGTGTGGCTCGCCCTCATGAAGTTGAACTCGGTGTCAGTGAAACCGAAGCGCTTCGCGATCTGCCCAAGGAATAGTTCTTCCTGAGGGTGCAGCACCTCGTCGGCCTTAGCGATGTGGAAGAGGCCCTCGAGAACGTACGCAAGCATTTTGCGGTCGCCCCTGAACACGGTCACGAGGTCTTCAGCGCAGCCCTCGTAGCCGGCTGCGTCATGCTTGGCGCGATTGAAGGCCTGGGCGGCATGCTTCATCTCGGCATCAGATACATTGAACGCCGTTTTGAAAGCGAGAACCTCGTCCTTGGTGACGACGCCGTCGGCCTTGGCCATCTTCGCGGCGAGCGAGATCATACCGACAGTGAAGGGGAGCGCTTCGTTCGGGGGGATATTCGGATTCAGATCGCGATGTTCCGATGGCGTGATGGAGAGGTCGGCGGTAGCAGCAGCCAGCGCATCCCAAATCGACATTATGCATCCTCCCACATTTCATCCCGTGAGGACCGAATTTGGCCCGCTCCGACATTTTCGACAAGGCTTGTTTCTGGTCTCCCGGCTGCACCTATGCGAA
>CAWFLU010000009.1:0-43109 GCA_963816805.1 uncultured Alphaproteobacteria bacterium | reverse complement strand
AACCAGCGGGCGTGCACCGACGCGACCTCTCGATCAGACAATTCGGGCGAGATAGGGCGGAACGGAGGCGAAGGACGGATGGACCCGGTGAATTCGAATCACCGGCCTCTCGATCTACGGTCAGCCCGCTAGCGCCAACGCCCGTCGCAGCGACGATCAAATCGCTCAGGGCTGAAGAATCGACGCGGCTCTCGCGCGCGCCTTTCCTCGCTTTGCGTTTACCGGCGAGGAGATGCAGGGGCGCCGGCCGAAGCCGACGGCTTTCGCGGATGCTTGCCTATTTCGGGCAGACCACAGCTTCAATCTTGCAGCGGAAGCCTGACGGTATCGGCAGGCAGCTGGTCGTGGCCTGAGTGACCTTGCCTTTCATGCTGCTGGCCGTCTGCTTGAGGTCCGCCTGCGCGTACAGGGTAGCGGTGGCCAAAGTTTTGGCGAGGCCCTTTGCCCTCACCGGTTGACAGGTTCCAGCCTGAACAGGACAAACCAAGCTAAAGCCTAAGGCGAGGACGGCGAATAACGCGGCAGCCGCGGTAAATTTGCTCATGACCTAGCTCACTCCCCATTTCCAATAATCACCGATTGGCCATAGGGCATGCGGGCCGCGGGCCGTCAAGACAGCCCTACTGCGGCAAGCTGGGATCTCTTTTCTTGAAGAGAAGGCGGCACAGCTGAGACACCGAACAACGAGCGCGGGGCGTTGGGCTCTAAGCTCCTTGATGGGATTGGTACCGCCGGGCGAATTCGAATCGCCGACCTCTTGATCCACAGTCAAGCGCTCTAACCAGCTGAGCTACGGCGGCATATCCTGGTGCCCTGGCGTCGGAACCTATGCGGAGGCAGGAGCGGTTGCAAGCTTGCGCGTGCTGGTTCCTGCTTGGGAAGCGCCGGCCCACAAAAGAAGGCCCGGGCGGAGGGCTCCGGGCCTCAGTCACAACGGCTCTTACGGCAAATCGCTACGGCTTGCGCACAGTGTCGAAGGTGCGCGTCATCTGATGCTTGATCGGCTCGGTGGTATCGGCGGCGATTTTGGTTGTCAGTGCCCTGATCTCGCCCGCCTGGTTAGCGAACACGTCGAACTGGCTGCGAATGAAGGTCGACTGCAGCTCGAGGATCTCGCCGAGAGTCTTGGCACCGGCGAGCTTCTTGGCGAGGTCGAAGGCCGAGTTGAGATTGCGCTGGGCAAGATCGATGAGCTTGCGGTTGAAGGCGGTGGCGCCTTGTCCCGCGGCGTCGAACGATCGCTCAAGCGCGTCTATCGCCTCTTCGAGTTGCTCCTTGCCGCGCTCGTAGGCCTCACGGCTCTGGTTTACAGTCTTTTCGGCGAGAGCGCGCACGCTCTCAGGCACGGTCGTATCGAGTTTCAACGTCTCGAATTCCTGGGCAGCTTTGCGGAACGCATCGCGCGCCTGCTCGGCGGCGACTTGCGGTGAATATGTATCACTCATGGTCAGCACCTCTTGGACTCATTTCGCCTCGGGAAACGGGTCGGCGCCATAACTCGCAGGACGCCCCCGCGATATCTATTTTGTTGCACTGCAATATAATTGGTGCGATGCAGAAAACAAGGGGTTTACCCAAAGCTGTCAGTACTTTTTTAGCCGTGAGCGCGAAGTTTTCGCATTAACCCTATGCAAAAGGGCGAATTCGCCTAAATTTAGTGGTGCGTCGAGCACGCGCCCCAAGAGAGGCGGGTGTTGCCGTCTTTTAGCCTTCGCACTGCGCCAAAGCACGGCGCCCGGACGAGCTTTTCGGGTTTTCAGAGTGGGCCCGCCAAATGGCCGACCTCAGACAGCAAAGACGCATCGAGCAACTGGATGGCGACCGCGAGGCGCTCGAGCACATCGCCCGCGCTCTCGAAGGTCGTGTGCTGCCGTTGGCCGCCGCCTGTGCGGCCGCGGTGCCCCAAGAGGTAACCTCGTCTCTCGAAGCCCACACGCTCACCCCGCACAGTGTGAAGCTGTTGCTCGAGGCCATGCCTGCGGCAATCGCCGTGCTGGCCGGTAGACGGCTGATCGATGCCAACGCTGCGTTCTCCTATGCGTTCGGCTATCGCTCGCTAACCGATCTGATCAATGCGGGAGGGCTCGAAGCCATCCTGCCGCAAGGGTTTGCCTCGCTGGTCAGCGACACAGGCGCCGGGCGGAGCGCCCCGGTAGACGCGCTGACCCGTTCGCGGCGGAAGCTCAAGGTCGCCTTCGCCATGAGTGTGCTCGACGACGAGGCCGACTTGAAGCTACTTCGTCTGATCGACCAGAAGAGGCTCGACGAGGAGGGATTGCCGACGCCTGCCGAGTTGGACGCACAGGCCGCGTCGCGGCGGCTCGACTTCCTGGCCAAGGTCAGCCATGAGGTGAGGACGCCGCTGAACTCGATCCTCGGCTTCACCGAACTGATGCTGCAGGAGCGCTTCGGCCCGATCGGCAACGCGCGCTACACCGGGTATGTCGAAGACATTCATCAAAGCGGTCTCTACGCGCTGTCGCTGCTTAACGACCTGCTGGACATTTCCAAGATCGAGGCTGGCAAGTTCGAACTCGACTTCACCGCGGTCGAGGTGCCGGAGCTCGTCGAGGATTGCGTGAACAGCCTCCAGCCGCTCGCCAAGCGCTCGCGCATCGTACTGCGCACCTCGCTTGCCGAGAAGCTGCCCTGCGTCGTCGCCGATCCGCGACGCCTGATGCAGATCCTGCTCAACCTGCTGACCAACGCCATCAAGTTCACCAAGGAGGGCGGCCAGGTGATCGTGTCGGGCACGATGGCCGACGGCGAGCTCCGCTTGCGCGTGCGCGACAACGGCGTCGGCATGACCAAGGACGAGATCGCCTACGCGATGCAGCCGTTCCATCAGCTCGATACCTCCCCGCGCAAGCAGTCCGGCACCGGGCTCGGCCTCCCGATCACCAAGGCCCTGGTCGATGCCAATCGCGCGCGCCTCGTGCTGACCAGCGAACCCGGGGTTGGCACCTCGGCTGATGTAATCTTCCCAGCCGAGCGACTGTTCACGTCCTCTGCCGACGGTTAATCGGCGTTGTGCCATTTTGCCAAAAGTTCCGCTAGGCCGCGAAAAACTCTGAGTGACTCAGAACATCTGCAATGGGACGTGCTACACGAACCTTTTATATACATATGATTTAAGCAGAATATTCCGGATTATACTTCGCCGAATGAGATTAGAACATTTCTAAATTTGATTTCATTGTGATATTCTTGTTGACACTGTCTCGTTTCGGCCCACTAAATTGAGGCAACGCACCGCAGGGCATTCTGTCCTGGGCGCCGAACTCTCTAGTCCGATATCGGGGCCTTGAACCTCGACCATTGGAGGAAAAATGCGATTTCGCTTCGCGCGCGCCATTGCGCTTGCGCTTCTCCCCATCCTCGCCTCAGCAGTCGTTGCGGCAGCCGAGCCGGGCCAGGTCAATATCTATTCCTACCGCCAGCCTTACCTGATCAATCCGCTGCTCAAGAAGTTCAGCGCCGAGACCGGCGTCAAGGTCAACGTGATCTTCGCCGAGAAAGGGCTAATCGAGCGCATTCAGGCCGAGGGCCACAACAGCCCAGCCGACGTCCTTCTCACCGTCGATGTCGGCAATCTCACCCAGGCGACCGACGCGGGCATCGCGCAACCGGTCAATTCGCCGGTGCTCGAGGCGGCGATCCCGCCGGCCTATCGCGCCGCCGACAAGGAATGGTTCGGGCTGACTCGCCGCGCGCGCGTGGTCTACGCCTCCAAAGAGCGGATCAAGCTCGACAAGATCACCTATGAGGACCTCGCCGACTCCAAATGGCACGGGAAGATCTGCATCCGCTCGGGCCAGCACGTTTACAATGTTGCGCTGATCGCTTCGCTGATCGCCGCGCACGGCGAGGCGTGGACCGAGACGTGGCTCCGCGGGGTCAAGGCCAATCTCGCACGCAAGCCCGCGGGCGACGACCGGCTCCAGGTCAAGGGCGTCTACGCGGGCGAATGCGACATCGCCATCGGCAACACCTACTACATGGGCGCGATGCTCAAGAACGACAAAGAGCCCGAGCAGAAGGAGTGGGCGAACTCCGTCAACATCATATTCCCCAACACCGACGACCGCGGCACGCATGTGAACGTATCCGGCGCGATGGTGGCGAAGTATGCGCCGCACAAGGACAACGCGGTCAAGCTGCTCGAATTCCTCGCCTCCGACAAAGGCCAGGAAATGTATGCGGATGTAAACAACGAGTACCCGGTGAAGGAGGGCATACCCTGGTCGCCGCTGGTTCAGTCCTGGGGACCCTTCAAGCCCGATCCGATCTCGCTCAACGAGATCGCCGCGCTGCGCAAGACGGCGAGCGAGCTCGTCGACAAGGTCGGTTTCGACGAAGGTCCAAGCTCATGAGGTGGCAGGGATGAGCTTCCACAAGAAACCCGACAAGCAAATCCCGGGCAAACGCGGCCCGCGAACCTACATGCCCCCGCGGAGCGGGGCCGAGTGGTTGGTCGGCGTCGGGTTTCGCTGCTGGCTCGCTGGCTACGACACTGGCGACATCGGCTGCTGGGAGATTGGCTGGAACGAATATTCTCGTGCCCTCGGCAACGAGCGGGCTAAGCGCGCGGTCACCGAGCTCGCTTGCTGGGTCAGGGCGATACGGGCATCCGCCTCGCGCAAGATCGAATACTACCCGTTCGGCTGCGCCGGCTTTTGCGCCGACGAGTGCATGGCGATCTCGCTGATCGCCGCCTCACAGCATCACCGCTGTCCGGCGATGCGCGCCTGTGCGCTGGCACTCACCGGCGCCGACCTGGTCGAACCCGTGATCGATGCCGCCAACGCCTTTGCCGACGCCCTGCAAGAGGCCGACCAGCGCCTGTCGCCCGAGGCGGTCGCGGCATTGATGCTCGATAAGGGCAAAGGTGGCGGAGCGCGACCCACTGACCGCCGTTAGCGAAGGCCCCGGGCGGAGCCGGGACAGGCGCGCGCGCGCACCGTTCCGCCAGCGGCTCGATCGGCTCGTCGAGAGCGGCAATCTTGGCTGGTCGGCGGCTGCCGCCATCCTCTCGCTGATCGCGCTCGCACCCATTATCGCCATCGCCGTCATCGCGCTCCAGCCGAGCGGAGACACGTGGCCGCACTTGATCGCCAATGTGTTGCCTGGCGCGCTCCACCGCACGCTCGGGCTAATGGCCGGGGTTGGAGTGCTGACGCTCCTGGTCGGCACCGGAACGGCCTGGCTCGTCACCATGTACCGCTTCCCGGGGCGGAGCGCATTCCAATGGCTATTGCTGTTGCCGCTTGCGATTCCGACCTACATCATCGCCTATACTTTTCTGGAGATGCTCGATTATTCTGGCATCGTGCAGACGACGCCTGCGCGCCACTTTCGGGTGGCGCGACGCCAAGGCCTATTGGTTTCCCGACATCAGGAGCTTGAGCGGCGCGATCTTGGTCATGAGCGCCGTCCTCTACCCGTACGTCTACATCACCGCGCGGGCGAGCTTCCTCGCCCAATCGGTATGTGTGCTCGAGGTAAGCCGGACGCTCGGGCGAAGTCCAGCCGAGACGTTCTGGCAGGTGGCGCTTCCGTTGGCGCGGCCGGCGCTCGCGGCGGGCGTCGCTCTCGCGCTGATGGAAACTCTGAACGATATCGGGGCGGTCGAGTTCTTCGGCGTTAAGACCTTGACCGTCGCCGTCTACGATACCTGGCTCGACCGCAATAGCCTGGCCGGCGCCGCCCAAATCGCCTGCGTCATGCTGCTGTTCGTCGCCGCCTTGCTGCTCGGCGAGCGCGGCCTCAGAGGCAAGCGGCGCTTCCATCACACCACCGGCAAATATCGCGACCTGCCAGAGGACAGGCTTAGCCCCGCGCGCGGCCTGCTCGCGGTGATCGCCTGCACTGTGCCAATAATGCTCGGCTTCGCGTTGCCCGCCTCGGTGCTCGTGCACGACGCGCTCGCCCACGTCGCGGCGGGACTCGAGCCCGACTTCTGGCAAGCGGCACGCAACAGCCTTCTGCTCGCTGCGTGCGCCGCCGTGCTCGCCGTGGGCTTCGCCGTAGTACTCGCTTACGCGCGCCGGCAAACTCGCTCGAAGCTGATCCAGATCGCGAGCATCGTTCCCGCGATCTCCTATGCGGTCCCCGGCACCGTTCTCGCCATCGGCCTTCTCATTCCGCTCGCCGGCCTCGACAACGCGGTCGACGGCGCGATGCGCTCGCTGTTCGGCGTCTCGACGGGGCTGCTGTTCTCGGGTACGGCATTCGCCGTCGTGCTCGCCTACACGATCCGCTTTCTCGCTGCCTCGCTCGGCGCGGTGGAGGGCGGCTTGAGCAAGATCTCGCGCAATATCGACGCGGCCGCCGGGACGCTCGGCGCCTCGGTGAGCGAGACCCTGTTCCGGGTGCATCTCCCCCTGCTCAGGCCCGCGCTCGGCGCCGCGGCCCTGCTCGTGTTCGTCGATTCGATGAAGGAGCTGCCGGCCACCCTCCTCCTCAGGCCGTTCAATTTCGACACGCTGTCCACTCAGGTGTTCACGCTCGTATCGCTCTATCGCTACGAGGAGGCAGGGCTGTCGGCGCTCACTATCGTGGCGGTCAGCCTAGCCCCTGTATTGCTGCTGCACGGGATCATAGCTGGCAGCCGGCCTGGGACCAGTTCGGACCGGTTGCCTGCTCCAGAAACGCCCACCGAATTGGCGTTGCGCATCTCTTGATAACCCAAGAAAATGCTGGAGTTGGGCTCGCCACGAGGGGCCAATCGGGCTATGAAAAGCCTCGTCTCGTGGCGATTGGATTGGCGCGGCCTTCGACCGGCAGCGCGGGAACGGGTGGATAGGGTCGGCATGAAGCGTCGCCGGTTGCCTTGGAAATGGCTTCTGCTCGGCCTCGTCGCGTTCCTTCTCCTCGGCATCGCCTTGCTGCCGCGGAAAGTCGGCTCCCAATCTCAGCTGCATGACCGGGTGACCGCCGCGCTCGCTGCCTGGACCGGCGGCGAAGTCAGGCTGACCGGACCGCTGAGGGTGCATTATTTTCCCTCGGTCAGCATCCAAGGTCCGTTCGAGCTGACCGGCGCCACGCGCCTGCCCTTGGTTAGATCGATCACTGCCAAGGACGCCAAGATCACTCTCAATCTCCCTGATCTGCTGTTCGGTCACATCCGCTTCGACACGCTTCGGCTGAGCAAGGCCGAGATCGTGCTCAGAGGGCCGCCGCCGCCGCTTAAGCCCGCTGACCACACGCCGCTGGAGCTGATTACGAACCTACTCGCGGGATCGCCGATCAACGTGATCCGCTTCCGCGAAAGCCGTATCCACTTCACTATGCCTTCCGGCCCCGATGCCGTCTCGAATTTCAACGCGCGCTTCGACGCAAGTTCTGGACGCGGCACCCTCGCGAGCTTCGGCTCGTTCGATTTCCGCAACGAAAGCGTTCATTTCGCCATCGATAGCGGCGAGCCGACCGAGACCGACGAAGGCGCGAGCGTACCTTTGGCCGTCACTTTCACCTCGACGCCGCTCATCGCCAAGCTCACCGGCACCGCCAAGCTTGGCTATGAGATCAATTTTGCCGGCGACATGCATGCCGAGATCGGCGACGGGCGCCGCTTTCTGAGGTGGGCTGGTATCGCTCTCCCCGAAGGGCAAAGCCTCAAGAACATCTCAGCGTCAGGCGGCGTGGAGTGGGATGGCTCCACGCTTACCTTCGACGACGGTTCGTTCAGCGTCGACGACAACGCCGCCGACGGCCTGCTCGCCGTCACCGCCAGCGCGCCACCCCGGATCGAGGGCACGCTCGCCTTCGACCGGCTGGTGCTCGATCCCTATCTGCTGGGCGCGAATGGTGACGATAAGGGAACCGGACCGCTGCTCGATTGGGCTCTGCTCAAATATCTCGATGCGGATTTGCGTATCTCGGCGGGAGAGATCGCGGCATCGTCGATCAAACTGGGGCGCGGAGGCTTCACCATCAGTGCGAAGAGCGGAGTGGTGTCCGGCGAGGTTGGAGAGCTCGAGTTCTGCGACGGGTCGGCGTCCGGGCGTGTTAGGCTCGACATGTCGCAGCCCGAGATCAAGGCGAGCCTGGTCGCGAACCTTACCAACGTGACCGTCGAGACCTGCCTGCGCCCGTTCGGCCTCGGCGTCCCGGTCACCGGGGTGGCCGCGGTAAAGACCGAGCTGTCGACCGCCGGGGCGAACGTCGCCGGCCTCATAAGGGGCCTGTCGGGTACGCTCAAGCTGAATTCGCAAGGCGGCGCCGTGCCGGTCGATTTCACTCGCTTGCTGACGACGGCAGCTCCGCTCGATGGCGAGGGATGGAGCCATGACAGCCTCACGCCTTTCGATACGCTGGACGCCGATTGCCGCCTCGTTGCCGGCCACATTTCGTGCCAAATGTTCAACATGCAAACGCGCCGCGGACTGGTTTCCGGAACAGGAGACGTGGACCTTGGACAACAGACGCTCGATTGGAGCCTGTCGGTCGCAAGTCTCGTCGTGCCGATGAGGGCTTCGCAAGTCACCTCCATCGAGACCGCGCCAAAGGTCTCAATTCGCGGACCCTTGTCGCAGCCCAAGATCCGGAGGGCAGACCGCCCAACCCTTGGCGAGGGATCAACGCAGGCGAGCCCGCCCGCTGCGGTCTCCCCGCACTGAGTCTGAGCGAAGACGCCTTCGACTGGGATGACGATTTTGTCTCTGCGCGAGAACGATCAATGCTGCGGAGCTGCCAGGAGCGGTCAAAACCGTCACCGCGCCTTGGGGTTCGCCGTGGTCGTTGTGCTCAGCCTGGTCGCCGATGCCGCCCGGGCCGGCGCCGAGGACACGCTCAGCGTCGCGACTTGGGGCGGCGCCTACGGCCAATCCCAGGAGATCGCCTATTTCGAGCCCTACGCCAAGGAGACCGGCACCAATATCGCCACTCAGGTCTATGACGGCACGCTTGCCAAGATCAAACAGATGATCGGCGGAGACGCGTCGCCGATCGATGTCGTCGACGTTTCCTCATCGGCGCTTGGCGTGCTCTGCACTGACGGTCTGCTCGAGACGATCGAGGCGTCGAGCCTCGGCGCAGCGCCTGGCGGAGAGAGCGCCGAGCAGGACTTCTTCAGCGGCGCGCTGACCTCATGCGGGGTCGCGAGTGTCGCCTGGTCGACGGCAATCGCCTTCGACCGGCAGGCTTTCACCAAAGCCCAGCCCAGTCAGATCGCCGACCTGCTTGACATGAAGCGCTTCCCAGGTAAGCGCGCACTACCTAACGGGCCGCGCTACACGCTCGAGTTGGCGCTGCTCGCCGACGGCGTGGACCCGGCCAACGTCTATACCGAGCTCGGCACGCCGGCCGGAGTCGATCGCGTCTTCAAGGCCCTCGACAAAATCAAGAACGACACGTTCTGGTGGGACAATGCGCAGGAGCCGATCAGCTGGCTGCTCGAGAAGAAGGCGACGATGGCCGCCGGCTATAGCGGACGCATCTTTCGCGCCGCGGTCGGCGACAGCAAGCGGCTCGGCATGATCTGGGACGGACAGGTCTATGACCTCGACTTATGGGCCATCCCCAAGAGCGCCAAGAACAAGGATGGCGCCAAGCGCTTTATCGTGTTTGCCTCCGACCCCGCGCGGCTCGCCGCCCAGGCACAGCTCATCGCGTATGGCCCGATGCGCAAATCGGCGCTCCAGCTGGTCGGCAAACACCCGGTCATCAATGTCGAGATGAAGGACTTCCTGCCGACCGCGCCGGACAATTTCAAGAAGGCGCTACAATTCGATGAGTCGTGGTGGAGCACCCATGGCGAGGAGCTCAGCAGGCGCTTCCAGGAATGGCGCGGTCCTGGCGACGGAAAGCCGCACGAGCCTGAACCGAAGCAGGACGCCGCTGCCAAGCCCACTTCGACCGCAGAGCCGTAGAGCTTTGTTCCCAAATCCGATGTTCGATGTTGTGTGCGCGCAAAGACACGCTTGCGCTGTCGCATGCATGCCACACAGCGCGCGCACCGATAATTTTCCGCGCGTCGTATCGGCAAAAAAGAAAATGCGGGTAAGACCGAACTCCCATTTGCGGGGCTGTCGTCTTCGTGTCATGCTTGTGACTGGAGAGAGTCATTCGGGCTCACACTCGGTGACATCGCTCTTACACAGAATGCACGATTGAAGAGCGCGACGCCGCCTGATCGACGCGGGGAGTTCTTCCCCGAAACTTGAGGGCAGCGTTCACGCTGAGAGGCCAAGCACTGCCGGAGCGGGGCCGGCAGTGCGATTTGGCCTAAAGCGCGCGCTACGGTGTCACCAACTTAAGCGCCATAATTCTCCATCAGAACGTCGGATAGAAGCCAAGCGCGACATAGCTGCTCGGCTCATCCTTGAGATAGTTGCCGGTGAAGCCACCGACAGCGTGATCTCGGTGACGCTCAGGTTCAGGCGCAGGAAACCGCCGCCCTTTCTCGCAGCGTATTCCTCACCGAGCGCGCCGCCTTCCAGCCCGAGCGCGAGACGCGGCCGCACGCGAAAGCCGATGCGGGCGAGCGCGCAATATTCCTGGAAGGCCATGCCGTAGGGCGCGTCGGCTGAGACGAATAAGCGCGGCGAGACGTCGAGCCATGTCTCGCTCGCGAACCTCAGCCCGATTTCGCTTCCTTGCACCTTGTTGTTGGGATCGTGTGGCGAAATGTGCTGGTCCTCGGCCTCGATGCCTGCGAACAGCTTGCCTTGAGGGCCCCCTTACGGAACTGATAGCCGGCGAGAGCGGCTAGGAAGGCATCCTCGCCGTCGAAAGTGGTCGGTATGTAATCGCCGCCGGTCAACAGCGAGCCGTCATTATAATAGCGGCCGAAGCTGCCGACGGCACGGAGCCAAAAGCCGAGTTCGTACAGTCCCTTGCCCAACGCCCTGCCCGCGCCCACTTAGACACTGGCGTAGTTGTTGTCGCTCGCCTCGAAGCCAGTGAAGATCTCGGTCTGGGGTTGGGCGGTTTGCGGGCGCTGGCGGCGCGGTGAGGCAGAGACCGAGGAACGCAAGTCCCCCCTGCCCCGCTTGCGAAGCCAAGCCCTGACGACTTTTCCGCAACCACCCGGCATGGCGGGCACTCGCCGCCACATCGGTATGCTTCAGGCTGCACGGCACCTATAAAGGTTTCTTGATGTACAACTCGTAAGTTTGCAATTTCAGGTAGAAGTCCGCGCTGCAAAGCGTGATTTGTTCTACACATCCAGGAAGAAATGCGACCTGAGCAATTCGACTCCTGGCTGACGGTCGACGGCAAAGGCCTCTATTGCCGCCCCGGCGGCTTTCATATCGATCCGTACGGCGGAGCCAAACGCGCCATTATCACGCACGGTCATTCGGACCACGCGCGGCCGGGGCATCAGCATGTGCTCGCGACGCGCGAGACGCTCGCGGTGATGCAAATGCGGCTTGGAGAAGGCGCCCCGCGCGGCACCCAGGCGGCCGCTTATGGCGAGAGGATCGTGATCGGCGACGTGGCGGTGACGCTGCTGCCGGCGGGGCACGTGCTGGGCAGCGCGCAGGTGCTGATCGAATGGAAGGGCGTGCGCGCCGTAATCTCTGGCGATTACAAAAGGAGTGCCGATCCGACCTGCGTCCCTTACGAACTCGTCCCCTGCGATCTGTTCATCACCGAGGCGACCTTCGCGCTACCGGTGTTCCAGCACGGCGATGCGCGCGATGAAGTTGCGAAGCTGCTAAGGTCGCGCGAGCAGTTCCCGGAGCGGGCCCATGTCGTCGGCGTCTACGGGCTCGGCAAATGCCAGCGCCTGATCGCGCTGCTGCGCGAGGCCGGCTACGAGCGGCCGATCTATCTGCATGGAGCGCTCGCCGGCTTCTGCGCGCTGTATGAATCGTTTGGCGTCAAGCTCGGCGAGCTGAGGGCCGCGACCGGAGCCAAGCGTGACGACATGAAGGGCGAGATAGTGCTCGCGCCGCCTTCTGCCATCGCTGACCGCTGGTCGCGCCGCTTGCCCGAGCCGATGACCACCTTTGCGTCGGGCTGGATGAGGGTCCGTGCACGGGCCCGTCAGCAAGGCATCGAGCTGCCGCTGGTGATCTCAGATCACGCCGATTGGAACGAGCTGACAGCGACCATCGCCGAGACGGGCGCCGACGAGGTGTGGGTCACGCACGGGCGGGAAGATGCTCTCCTGCATCACATCCAGACGACGGGGCGACGGGGGCGCGCGCTTGCTCTGATCGGGCGCGAGGACGAGGACCAGTGAGAGACTTCGCCGCTCTCCTCGACCGTCTCGCTTACACGCCGTCGCGCAACGGCAAGCTGAAGCTGCTCGCCGACTATTTCGCGACTGTATCTGATCCGGACCGCGGCTACGCGCTCGCCGCGCTCACCGACGGGCTGTTCTTCCGGCTGCCGCTTCGCCGCATCCTGACAGACATGCTTGCCGCGCGCGTCGATCCTGTGCTGTTCGACCTGTCGCGCGACTATGTCGGCGACACGGCCGAAACCATCGCTCTGATCTGGCCGGGAAACCTGCGCGGTTGCGAGCCGCCCCGGCTCGCAACCGTCGTCGAGACCATGCAATCGGCTCTGGCGATGGAGGTGCCGTCACTTCTAGCGGGCTGGCTGGGCCGGCTCGACGCCACTGGGCGTTGGGCCCTGCTCAAGCTCCTTACGGGAGCGCTCCGCGTCGGCGTCTCGGCGCGGCTTGCCAAGACCGCGCTCGCTCAATGGTCCGGTGTGTCTCTCACCGACATCGAGGAGGTGTGGCACGGGCTGACGCCGCCTTATTTCGAGCTTTTCGCCTGGCTCTCAGGCCAAGGGCCCCGGCCGGAGATTGGTGGAGCATCAGTGTTTCGGCCGCTGATGTTGTCGCATCAAATCGAGGACAAGGAGCTTGCCGCGATCGCGCCGGCCGATTTCGTTGCCGAATGGAAATGGGACGGCATCCGCGTGCAGGCCGCCCATCAAGGCGGCGAGAGGCGACTCTTCTCGCGCACCGGCGATGACATCTCCGGCGCGTTTCCCGATGTGGTCGAAGCCTTGCCCGAAGGCGTCGTGCTCGACGGCGAGCTGCTGGTGATGCGCGAGGGCGAGGTCGCGCCGTTCAATGACCTGCAGCAGCGGCTGAACCGCAAGACCGTGACGCCGGCCATGCTGAAATCACACCCGGCCCATATCCGACTCTACGACATGCTGTTCGAGGGCGAGGAGGATCTCCGCCCGCTCCCCTTCGGCGAACGTCGCGCCCGGCTGGAGAGGTGGCATAAGGCCAACGCGCCAGCGCGGACTGACATATCGAGCGTGATCGATTTCGCTTCGATCAACGAGCTCAAAGCGCTGTGGGCAGGCGCACGCGAGACCGGCATCGAAGGGCTGATGCTGAAACGGCGCGACAGCCCCTATCTTGCCGGGCGACCCAAGGGCCATTGGTACAAATGGAAGCGCGCGCCGCTAACGCTCGATGCCGTGCTGATGTATGCGCAGAGGGGCAGCGGCAAGCGCTCGTCGTATTATTCCGATTATACATTCGGCGCCTGGCGGAACGGCGAAGGGGGCGAGGCCGAGCTGGTTCCGGTCGGCAAGTCCTATTTCGGCTTCACCGACGAGGAACTGAAACAACTCGACGCGTTCGTGCGCAATCACACGGTCGACAGTTTCGGGCCCGTGCGCCAGGTCGAGCCCAAGCTCGTCTTCGAAGTGGCCTTCAATTCGGTGCATCGCTCGACACGCCACAAGTCCGGCGTCGCCATGCGCTTCCCGCGCATCCACCGCATCCGCTGGGACAAGCCGGCGGAGGAGGCCGATCGGCTCGAAACGCTCACGGCGATGCTCGTGGAGTAGCCGCCGCACGTCATTCCAGCGCAAGCCGGCGACATCGAAGCTGGATCCCGGCTTTCGCCTGGATGACAGAACCGCATTTTGCCTCCACATTCCGACTCTTCTCTTCAGGCGATGGATGTGAATGTTCATCGAAGCGCGTTCCGCCCGCACCTTACTCGCAGAAGTTCTACTTTAGTGGTTTTGCCAAGGTTAGCCGCCCGAAAGCTTTGATTCCCATTAGTCTTGGAAAGGACGTTTTCCGCCAACGCTCGCGAAGCTCCCGCCTTTCAGCCAAATCTATAGACCCGCTGCCACAGGGATTGCGCATGTTAAGCTTGCTTATTCGGAACGTTATGTGGGCTGCGTGGTGGCCTTACAGCGCCTGGCTGCTCAGTCTGGAGAAGGCGGCGAAGCGGATGTCGGCGGAAGCAAGCCGTCTCCCAAAAGGCGAGGAGACGAGACAGGGTCAGTATCACAGGAGAGTAGATGGCTAGCGCGCATTCATAAAGCCTGAATGTCCGGAACCGCTGCGCGACCTCCTGAAGATGAGCATCGAGCAGGCGCGGCGCGCTTTCGATACCTTCGGCCGCTTCGAGCGAAAATGCCTGGAAGTCGCTCGAGACAGCTCGCAGTCGGCCCGCTCAAGCCTGCAACTGTTGAACGCCAAGATCGCCGAGATCACGCGCGCCAATGCCGAGGCGAACTTCGCGCTCGCCATGCTTGCCGAGAGCACGGACGTGGCCCCGGCCATGGAGCTGCAGAGCGAGCAGGTGCGCAAGCAGATGGACAATTTTGTGCATCAGCTGGAAGAGATGCGCGATCTCACGACCAAGATCATCCAGGACGCTAATCCGGCCAAGACCGATATCGGCGACGCCCTGACCGTGCGTAATCAAGCGCCGTGTCGAGCAGCAGCAGCGCCTCGTCCTTTCCCTCGTGAGGCGGCGGCTACACGCCGGGCGGTCCGCGCGGCTATTAGGCCGCTCAGAAGGTCCAGCCGGGATCGTGGCTGATGTCGTGGAAGGCCTTGTGGATGGCGCCGCCCCAGCCGTCGCGGATGGCTTGCAGGTAAGGGTCGTCATCCTCAAGCCGTATGGTGAAGTTCTTCTTGAGCGAGCCGCGGCGATAGATCAGGAGGTCGAGCGGCGGCCCGACCGAGACGTTCGAGCGCATGGTCGAATCGAACGAGATCAGCGCGCATTTGGCGGCGTCACTCAAGCTCGTGCCGCGCCGGATGATGCGATCGAGGATGGGCTTTCCGTATTTCACCTCGCCGATCTGGAAGTAGATCGTGTCGCCCATCGCCTCGATGAAATTGCCGGCGTCGTAGATCAGGAATAGCCTGAGCTGTCCGCCCTTGAGCTGACCGGCGAGAATGAACGAGCCGCTGAAATCCACGTCGCGCTGCTGGAGGTAGCCGCCGTCGATCTTGTGCACCTCGCGCAACGCCGTGCCGACGACCCGCGCCGCGCCGAACATCGAGCCGACGGCGTATAGATCGCGCTCGGGGACCTCGCAGTTCAGCCACTCGGTGAGCAGGCTGATCACGCCTTGGGTCAGCGAAAGATTGCCGGCGGTGAGCAGCGCGAAGAAGCGATCGCCGGGCTTCTCGAAGGTGAACATCTTGCGGAAAGTCGAAACGCGATCGATGCCCGCGTTGGTACGCGAGTCGGACGCGAGCACAACACCTTCATCGAGCAGAATGCCGATGCAATAGGTCACGTGACCTCTCTATTGGGATTGCTGTTGCAGTTGACTGGGAAAGCTCACGCGCACGCTCATAGTCTCGACTCCACCGCCGCTTCTCACTCCGCGCACCGGCCCGGCCTCGGCATAATCCAGGCCGACCGCGGTGCGGATATAGGCCTCGGTGGCGCAGGCGCGGTTGGTGGGATCGAACCCAACCCAGCCCAGATCCTCGATGTACGCCTCGGCCCAGGCATGACTTGCGGCGTGCGCCTCATGACCCATGCCGTGAGTGAAATAGCCGCTGACGTAACGGGCGGGAATTCCAAGCACGCGGCAGACAGCGCAGAAGACATGGGCATGGTCCTGGCAAACCCCGCTTCCCTGCTCCAGAGCCTCGGCGCCCGTGGTGTGAACGTGTGTCTCGCCCTTTTTGTACTCCACGGCATCAGCGATGCCGAGCATGATCTCATGCGCCGTCGCTATTGCATCGCGGTCGAGTGAGGGGCGGAAGCGCGCGGCAAAGTCGTTGATCGGACCGGTCGCAACCGTATGCGGCGTGTCGCGGAGATAGAGCGCCGAGGGTAGCTCGTACTGGGCAACGCCCACCACCCCGTTGGTGTCGCGCGTACGAACCAACCCTGAGACCTTGATCTCGAGCTGATCGACCGGCTCCGTCAGTGTGAGCGTGTGGCACGCATTGCCGTATTGGTCGTACCAGGGCGTCGTCGTCGCACCCGGGCAGGATAGCCTCCAGCTCTCGACCGCTTGAGTTCGTCCAGACAGCGGCGTCATGCGCAAATATTGCGTGCTGGTCAGCACCGGCTCGGAATAGGTGTAGGCCGTCGAGTGCTCGACCCTTATCATCATCACGGCTAGGCGGCTCCCGCCATGGCGGTCGGCGTCATCAGGAAATCGTCCTGAAGTTGCGCACCGAGCGCGTTATTGGAGGCGATGAAGTCAGTCAGAAACTCATGCAGGCCGGACTTGAAGATCTTATCGATGCGGCCGTATCTGAGCCGCGCGTAGGTCTGGCCGGCCAGCCTTCGGCATTCGAGCTGTTTCTTGCCGACGAGCTCGTCGAGCGTATGGATCAGCACCTCGTAGCAATGATGCAGCGACCGTGGCATGTCGGCGCGTAGAATCAGAAGCTCGGCGATGCGCCACGGATAAACCGTGTCGTGATAAACACGGCGATAGGCGCGGAAAGCGCCGACCGAGCGGAGCAGAGCGCCCCACTGATAATAATCGACATAGCCGCCGACCTGCTCGGTCTCAGGCAGGAGTACGTGATATTTCACGTCGAGGATGCGCGCGGTATTGTCGGCCCGCTCGATGAAGGTGCCTAGCCTGATGAAGCGGAAGGCGTCGTCATGCAGCATGGTGCCGAACACCACGCCGCGGAAGAGATGCGAGCGCTCCTTTACCCAATCAAAGAAATCACGATAACCCCAGCGCTTCAGCCCCTCGAAATCGAGATTCTGCACCTGGAGCCAAGTCGAATTCAAGCTTTCCCAGGCTTCGCTGGAAATGGCCGAGCGCTGGGCGCGGGCGTTCTCGCGCGCCACGCGGATGAGCGACCAGATCGAGCCGGCATTCTCCGGCTCGAGCGCGACATAGCGAATGATGTTCTCGTGGCTGAGTTCGCCATAGAGATCGTGGAACAACCCCGAACCAGGCGCGATAGCGAGAATCGGCTCGAAATGCAGCGCCTGCTTGTCGATGGTCGACGGCAGCAGCGCCATGCGGAACGAAACATCGAGCATGCGCGCGGTGTTCTCAGCGCGCTCCATGTTGCGCGACATCCAGAACAGATTCTCGGCGGTGCGGCTCAACATGGCCCTTTTCTCTAACGCTCCAGCACCCAAGTGTCCTTGGTGCCGCCTCCCTGGCTCGAATTGACCACGAGAGAGCCCTCGCGAAGAGCAACCCGCGTCAGACCGCCGGGGATGACGCTGGTCTCCTTGCCTGACAGGACGAAGGGCCTGAGATCGACATGGCGCGGGGCGATCTCGCCCTCGACCAAAGTCGGCGCGGTCGAGAGCGCAAGCGTCGGCTGAGCGATGAAATTGTCGGGGTCGGCCATCACGCGACGTTTGTAAGCCTCGCGTTCCTGGGCGGTCGAGGCCGGGCCGATCAGCATGCCGTAGCCGCCCGAGCCCTGGACTTCCTTGACGACGAGATTGTGCAAATTATTCAGTACGTGCTGGCACTGCTTCGGATCACGCAGCATATAGGTCTGCACGTTGTTCAGGATGGCGTGCTCGCCGAGATAGAACTCGATCATGCGCGGCACGTAAGTATACATGGCCTTATCGTCGGCGACGCCCGTGCCGAGCGCGTTGGCGAGCGCGACGCGGCCCGATCGGATAACGGACAGCAGACCCGCCACGGCAAGCACCGAGTCGGGGCGGAAGGCAAGCGGATCCATGAAGGCGTCGTCGACGCGGCGATAGATGACGTCGACCTTGACCGGCCCCTCGGTGGTGCGCATCCACACATAGCCATCGCGCACGAATAGATCGCCGCCCTCGACCAGCTCGATGCCCATTTGTTCGGCGAGGAACACATGTTCGAAATACGCGCTGTTGTAGCGGCCGGGGGTGAGCAGCACGACAACCGGGTCTTCGGCACCCGACGGAGCCACGGCGCGCAGATTCTCGATCAGCCGCTCAGGGTAGTTGCCGACCGGGGAGATGCTCTGGCCGGCAAAGGCATCGGGAAAGAGCCGCATCATGATCTCGCGATTCTCGAGCACGTAGGAAACGCCGGACGGCGTGCGGACGTTGTCCTCGAGCACGAAGAAGTCGCGCTCGCCGGTGCGGATCAGATCGATGCCGGCGATATGGGCATAGACATTGTTGGGCGGGTCAACCCCGATCATCTCCGGGCGGAACGCGGAATTGAGCAGCACGAGTTCGGGCGGAATGAGGCCGGCCTTGAGGATCTCCTGATCATGATAGATGTCGTAGAGAAAGACGTTGATCGCCTTGACCCGCTGGAGGCAGCCCTTCTCGACCAGGTTCCACTCTGAGCGGTCGAGAATTCGCGGAATGAGGTCGAAGGGAATCAGCCGCTCGGTAGAGCCTCCTTCGCCATAAACGGCGAAGGTGATGCCGAGCCGCCGAAACAGCTCATCGGCGGCATTCTGCTTGGTGACGAGGGAGTCGATCGAGAGATCGTCGAGCATGCTCGCAAGCTCAGCGTAAGCGTGCCTAACCTTGCCGTCCGGCGCGCGCATCTCATCGAAGAATTTGCGGGAGAGCTGCGAGGGCGCTTCCGGCCTCTCCTCGACACTCACCCTCTCAGCGGATTGCGGCAATCGCGCCCGTCCTGGTTCACTAAGCACCCTAACCCAAGCTTGGCGCGCTTCCCTGTTATATTTTCGGGCATCTTAATCCCATGCCGTTGCAATGAGCAACGTCCTTGCTGCGAAAGCCGGCAAGTCGTGCTTAACGGCGAAAGGTGCTAGAGGTTCGGCCCGCGCTTCTCGCGTCCGATACCCCCGCCCTATGCTCGAAACCGCGCTCACTGCCTTCACCACCTTCTTTGCGGTCATCGGCCCGATCGATACCGCCGTGCTGCTTGCCTCGCTTACGCCCAATATGAGCCGGGCCGAGCGCCGCGCGATCGCTTTCAAGGCTGTGTTCATCGCGACGGTGATCGTGCTCGCGTTCGCCCTGTTCGGCGGGCCGGTGCTGGGCCAGCTCGGTGTGTCGCTCGCCGCGCTTCAGACCGCCGGCGGCATCATCCTGTTCGCCATCGCCCTCGAGATGACGCTCGCCAAGCGCCCGACTCCTTTTGCGCTGTCGGCCAAGGAGAGCGAGGAGGCCGAGACCAAAGCCGAGCGCCACGCCGAGATCGCCGTATTTCCGCTCGCGACCCCACTGCTCGCGGGACCGGGCGCCATGACATCAGCCATCGTGCTCGCCGCCGGCACCAAAGGCGATCTCAAACTGCTCGGCGCTGTGATCGCCGCCATCCTCGCGGTGATGGCTGTGACATTGATGCTGCTCCTTGTTGCCCAGGAGATTCATCATCTAATTGGGATCACGGCGCGCAAGGTGATCGTGCGGGTGTTCGGCGTGTTGCTGGCGGCGCTTGCCGTGCAGTCGATCTTCAACGGCCTAGCCGCTACCCATTTGTTTCACTGAGAATGCAAAGGAGCTTCAATGAAAGTAGCCCAGGTTGCCAAGCCGAACGCCCCGTTGGAGACCGTGGCGCGCGCCAGCGACGTCGTTGCCGTTCTAGGCAACGGCGGCCTCGGCCATCTCGCCGTGGGACGCTACTGGTGCCGGCGCCTCGCCCGAGACGATCGAGCTGAACCCGCTGCATATTCTCGGCGCGCGGGCACGGGGGCTGGCCCTCCGGCACGTCGGCGGATTCGAAGATACCTTGGGCTTCCGCGCGCTCACTGGCGTCGAGGCGATGATCGAGACCTACCCGCTGGCCCGAGCTACGGAGAGCTACGCAAGAATGATGAGCGGCAAGGCCCGTTTCCGCGTGGTTCCGGTTCCGTAGCTACTCGGCGGGAGCGGCGTGCGGCGCTTCGTGCGATTTGGGTTTGGCGGCGAATTTCCGCACCACCACGTAGAACACCGGCGTGAAGATCAGGCCGAACATGGTCACGCCGAGCATGCCGCAGAACACGGCGGTGCCGAGCGACTGGCGCATCTCGGCGCCAGCTCCCGTCGCGATCATCAGCGGCAGCACGCCGAGGATGAAGGCGAACGACGTCATCAGAATCGGACGCAAGCGGGTTCGCGCTGCTTCGGTCGCCGCCTGGTAGCGGTCCTCGCCATGCTCCTCGTTCTGCCGCGCGAACTCGACGATCAGAATCGCGTTCTTGGCCGCGAGGCCGATCAGCACGACGAAGCCGATCTGGGCAAGGATGTTCACGTCCATGCTTCGCAGCAGAAGCCCGGTCACCGCGGCGAGCAGGCACATCGGCACGATGAGAATCACCGCGAGCGGCAAAGTCCAACTTTCATATTGCGCGGCGAGCAGCAGGAATACGAAAACCACCGAGGCCATGAACACGAAGATGGCGGTGTTGCCGGCCAGCTTCTCCTGATAAGCGAGCTCGGTCCAGGAGAAGGAATAACCGTCCGGCATATTAGCCTTCGCGATCTTCTCCATGGCGGCGAGCCCAAAACCGGTCGAGTAACCAGGCAGCGTACCGCCTTGCACGGCGGCTGATGGGAACAGGTTGAAATGCTCGACCCGGTAGGGTCCGGTGATATTGCGGAACGAGGCGACCGAGGAGAGCGGCACCATGTCGCCCTTTGCATTGCGCGTCTTCAGATTGCCGATGGCGTGCAGGTCCTGGCGGAAATTGCCGTCGGCCTGCGCCGTGACGCGGTAGGTGCGGCCGAGAAAGTTGAAGTCGTTGACGTATTGCGAGCCGAGAAACACCTCTAGCGTCTGGAACACGTCGTTGGTGTTGACGCCCAGCATCTCGGCGCGCACGCGGTCAATATCGGCGTAGACCTTCGGCGTCTTGGTGCTGAAGGTGGTGAACACGCCGGCGAGCCCGGGCGTCTGGTTGGCTTGCGCCATGATGGCCGTGGCAACGCTTTCGAGCTCGGCCGGCTCGCCACCATGAACGTCCTGCACCTCCATCTTGAAGCCACCTGTGGTGCCGATGCCGCGCACCGGCGGCGGCGCCACGCTGATCACGAAGGCTTCCTGGATCGAGGCGAATTGCTGGTTGAGCGTCCCGATCAGCGCTTGCGCACTTTGCCCCTTCTCGGCGCGCTGCTTGAAGTCATCAAGCGGCGTGAACACGACGGCGGCGTTCGGCGCGGTAGTGAAGGTGGCGCCGTCGAGGCCGACGATCGGCACGGCATGGGCGATACCAGGCGTCGCCAGCACCATCTTGGTCACCTTGCGCGCGATCTCGTCGGTGCGCGCCAACGAGGCGCCGGGCGGAAGCTGGATAATGTTAATCAGATAGCCCTGGTCCTGCTGCGGAATGAAGCCGGTCGGCGCCTGCATGAATTGATAGACAGTGAGCGCGATCAGCCCGAGATAGATCACCACCATGAAACCGGAGATACGGACGAGCTTGCCGGTCAGCTTGCCGTAGCCCGACGAGATCCACTCGAAGGCGCGGTTGAAACCATTGAAGAAAGCGAAGATCGGCCTGGTAAAGATATTGCGCCGCGGATTTGGATCGTGCGGCTTGAACAGAAGCGCGCAGAGCGCCGGACTCAAGGTCAGCGACACGATCAGCGAGATCACTGTCGCCGTGGCGATGGTGACCGCGAACTGCCGGAAGAACTGACCGAGAATGCCGGTCAGGAAAGTCGACGGGATGAACACTGCCGACAGCACCAGCGCGATGGCGACAAGCGCGCCGCCGACCTCCTCCATGGTTTTGTAGGCGGCGTCGCGCGGGGACAGGCCCTCGCGAATATTGCGCTCGACATTCTCCACGACGACGATGGCGTCGTCGACCACGATGCCGATGGCGAGCACTAAGCCGAACAACGAGAGATTGTTCAGCGAGAAGCCGAGCGCCGCGAGCATGCTGAAGGTGCCGATCAGCGACACCGGAATGGCGACGATGGGGATGATCGACGCGCGCCAAGTCTGGAGGAACAGGATGATCACCACCACCACGAGGACTACGGCCTCGAGCATGGTATGGATCACCGCGTCCACCGACTGCGAGATGAACACCGTCGGATTGTAGACGATGTCGTATTGCAGTCCGTTTGGAAAGGACTGCGCCAGGTCGGCCATCGCCTTCTGCACCAGCGCAGCGGTGGCGAGTGCGTTCGAGCCGGGCCGCTGGAAGATGCCCATCGGGATGGCCACCCGCTCGTCGAGATAGCCGCTGCGGTTGTAGTCGGCGGCGCCGAGCTCGACGCGGCCAACGTCGCGCACGCGGGTGACGCGGCCTTCGCTGTCCGACTTGATGATTATGTTGCCGAACTGATCCGGACTTGTGAGGCGCCCTTGCGTCTCGACATTGAGCTGGAAGGCTCCGGGCTGGGGCACGGGCGGCTGATTGATGACGCCGGCGGCAACCTGAACGTTCTGGGCGCGCAGGGCATTGACCACGTCGCCCGCGGTCAGGTTACGTACCGCAAGCTTCTCGGGATCGAGCCAGATGCGCATCGAATAGTCGCGCGCGCCGAAGATGGTCACGTTGCCAACACCATCGACACGAGCGAGCACGTCCTTCACGTGCAGCGTCGCGTAGTTGGAGATGTACAACAGGTCGCGCGTGCCGTCCGGCGAGGAAAGGTGGATCACCATCATCAGGTCCGGCGACTGCTTCGTCACCGTCACACCGATCGAGCGCACCTCCTCGGGCAAGCGCGGCAGAGCGGTCGAAACGCGATTTTGCACCAACACCTGCGCGGTATCGAGATCGGTGCCGAGCTTGAACGTGACTGCCAGCGACATGCTGCCGTCGCTGGTCGATTGCGACGTCATATAGAGCATGTTGTCGACGCCGTTGACCTCCTGCTCGAGCGGGGTTGCCACGGTCTTGGCCACGATCTCGGCCGAGGCGCCGGGATAGCTCGCGGTGACCGAGATCGAGGGCGGGGCGATGTCGGGATACTGGGCCACCGGCAGGCTGAAATAGGCCACCGCCCCGATCAGCGTGATGATGATGGAGATAACGGCGGCGAAGATCGGCCGGTCGATGAAGAAATGCGAGATGTTCATTTGGCGCCGGGTATCGGAGCCAAAGCGGCGCCCTGGATCTTGCCCTGCTCGGGAGTAACCTTCTGGCCCGGACGCGCGCGGAGCAGCCCGCTGATGATCACCGAATTGTCGGCGGTGATGCCGCTCCTGATTACGCGAAGATTGTCGTCGGTGACGGGGCCGAGATCGACCGGTTTCGGCACCACGGTGCCGTCCGGCGCGACGACGAACAGGAGCTTCACCGACTGATCGGTCACCACAGCGGCGTCGGGCACCAGCATGGTCGGCCGGTCCTGCGACATCGGCACGCGTACGCGGCCGAACTGGCCGGGCGTGATGAACAAATCCGGATTGGAGAACGCGGCGCGCACGCGGATCGTGCCCGAAGACCGGTCATATTGGTTGTCGACGAAATCGATGGTGCCTTTCAGCGTCCAGTCCTTCTCGTCCATGAGCTGGCCCTGCACCTGGACGGAGTTGCTGCGCGCCGACTCGATCTCGCCTTTCTGCACCAGGCGCTTGTAGGTCATGCCGTCGCCTTCGCTGACATTGAAGGTGAGCCAGATCGGATCGAGCGAGACGATGGTCGTAAGCAGCGTGGTGGACCCGGTGATGCCTCCCATGATGAGGTTGCCGACGCTCACCTCATGCCGCCCCATCCGTCCGGCGACCGGCGCCGTCACGCGGGTATAGTCGAGGTTGAGCTGGGCCTGGTTGACCGCGGCGATCGTTGCGTCGCGCGACGCTTGGGCGATATTCACCTGGGCGACGCGCTCGTCATAGGTCTCCTTGGTGGCGTAATCGTTCTTGCGCAACTGGGCGGTGCGGTCGAGCTGGGCCTTGGCAAGCTCGAGCTGAGCCTCGGCTTGAAGCTGTTGGGCCTTGGCGCTCTCGAGCGCGAGCTCGAACGGACGCGGCTCGATGACGAACAGGAGATCGCCTTTCTTCACCAGCTGGCCGTCGACGAAGTTGATGGATTCGAGATAGCCGCTCACCCGCGGGCGCACCTCGACCGCCTCACGCGCTTCGAACTGGCCGGTGAAGTCGCTCCATTCCTGCATATTCCTGATCAGAGGCTTAGCCACCGTGACGGTTGGCGGCGGAGGCGCAGTCTGTGCCGCCTGGTTTCCTTTCCAGAAGCCCCAATAATGATAGAGAAGCGCGGCGGCCGCACACACCGCGAGAAGCAGAAGGACGCGTTTTACGGCTCCCCGGCCACGCGACGGCGTGGCCACGGGAGCTGGCGCAGGCTCGGGCTTGCGCGTCGGCGCATCGCGGGTCTTCAGGTCCGTAGCCGCCTCCGATGCATTTTCTTTGGCTTCGCCATCGCCGGACTCATCGTCCCTGTCACGACCTCTGTCGCCGTTACGGTTTCGCTGTTCCATCCTCGCCGCATTCGTTACCGGCGCGCGTGAGAAGTTTGCGCCTAATCAACACTACAAAACTCTGCTGCCTGGACGCTACCCCAAAGCGGCATGCCAGCGCGAGTGGCAAAGACCAAATAAGCACCCAACGAAAACTGCCCGTTCGGCAGGCATTTTACCGCCCTGGTCACGGCAATTTGCGGTCCGTCCCTTCGTTCAGGTCGGCGCAGGCGAATCACTTAGCAGTGGAACGTGGTTCGTGCGGCTTCGGTTCAGTTGACGGGCGAGCGGATAAGCCGGCAAGAGATCGATCAATGCATAAGCTTCTCATGACCTCCCTGCTGCTCATTGTAGTCTCGGCAGGGCTCGCGTCCTGTCGCGATGAGGCTAGCCTGCCGGTCAGCGCCGGCACCGGCCCGCATCCGAAGTTGCCGGAGCCGCGGCAGAGATGGATCCCGACGGTCGAGGTCGCGCATGCGACCGGCTGGGCGCAGGGTGCCAAGCCGGTCGCCGCCGAAGGGCTGCAGGTCAGGGCCTTTGCCGAGGGCCTAAACCATCCGCGCTGGCTGTACGTGCTCCCGAATGGCGATGTGCTTGTGGCCGAGACCAACACGCCACCGCAGGCTGCTCAGACAGGACTGATGGCCTGGATAATGCGGACGGTCATGGGTTGGGCCGGCGCCGGCGTGCCGAGTCCGAACCGGCTCATTCTCCTGCGCGATGCCGACGGCGATGGCGTGGCCGAGACGCAATCGACGTTCCTCACCAGGCTCAACTCGCCATTCGGCATGGCGCTGATCGGCGACAGTCTCTATGTCGCCAACACCGACGCCGTGCTGCGCTTCCCCTATCGCGAGGGTGATACCTCGATCACCGCGCCGGGCAGCAAAGTCGCCGACCTGCCGGCCGGCGATTACAATTATCATTGGACCAAAAACATCATCGCGAGCCAGGACGGCTCCAAGCTGTTCGCCGCGATAGGCTCGAACAGCAATGCCGCCGAGAACGGCATCGCCGCCGAGCAAGGCCGGGCCGCAATCGTCGCGATCTATCTCGGCACGGGACACGTCAGACCCTATGCGTCGGGACTGCGCAATCCCGTCGGCATGGCGCTTCAGCCCGAAAGCGGCACACTTTGGGTCGCGGTCAACGAGCGCGACGAGCTCGGCAGCGACCTCGTCCCCGACTACATGACCTCGGTCAAGGAAGGCGGATTCTACGGCTGGCCTTACAGCTATTACGGTGACCATCTCGACCCGCGCGTTAAGCCGCAAAACCCCGATCTCGTCGCCAAAGCAATCGTACCGGATTACGCGCTCGGTCCGCACACCGCCTCGCTCGGGCTTGCGTTCTATGATGCCAAGCTGCTGCCGGAGCGCTATCGCGGCGGCGCTTTCGTCGGCCAGCACGGCTCGTGGAACCGCGATCCACGCAGCGGCTACAAGGTGATCTTCGTGCCGTTCGCGGGCGGGCAGCCATCGGGTCAGCCGGAGGACGTGCTCACCGGCTTCCTCAGCGAGGCCGGCAATGCGCGCGGACGGCCGGTGGGCGTCGCGGTCGACAAGGCTGGCGCGCTGCTGGTCGCCGACGATGTCGGCAACAAAGTATGGCGGGTGACGCCGGTCACGGCACGGCGCCCGTGATCAGCGTGCTAGCATCTAACCCTGATCAATGAGCCGAAAGAAGAGGGAGAGGCGCATGCGCGCATTCGCAGCACTGGTTGCCGCATTCTGCATGATCGGATTTGCGCCGCCGGCGCAAGCGATCGGCATGCAGTTTTGCGACGACATCAAGGACGATCATGCCAGGATGGCCTGCTTGCAGGAACATATCTCGCATCTCGAACAAACCATCGTCGTCCTCGCGGGGCGCCTCGCCGCGGTCGAGAACGCATTGCAAAAGACGATCGCGGCCGATGCGAGCTACAAGTTGAAATCTGTCGCCAAGGGCGATTGCCTCGGTCTTGGCGGCGAAAAGAACGACCAGCTGGCTCTGGTCTCCTGTGACAATCCCGATTCCTGGACGGCATTGAGTGGCGCGCCGATCAAGAAGCCGACAAAGACCCCTGCCCCCGCGGACGCCGGGGCTGCTGCCGGCGCGGTCGGCCCTGCGACGCCGCAAGCCGCCGCGGGAGATCAGCCCACGCCAGGCGCGAAGACGCCAAATCCTTGCAAGGGATTCCAGCAGACCGCGTGCGCCGCGAGAGCCGATTCCTGCACCTGGAAGGCCGACAAGAACAAATGCGTGAAGAAGGACAAGCAATAAGCACGCAATCCAGCGCCCGCAATGGCCAAAATCCGCGCAATTCCGGGGCTCGCACGCATTGTTGTGGCGAGGCTCGCGAAGCATGCTAGAACCCCGTCTGCAAATTCAAGAGGGAGCCGTGGATGACACGTCATCGGTCAAGACTTCCCATCGCTTTTGTTGTGATCCTGGGCGTCTGCGCGGCACCGTCCGTCGTCTGGGCGCAGGCAGGTACGATCACCCCTGCCATGCAGAATAATTGCGCCAATGACTACAAGAAATTCTGTGGAGACTATGGGCTCCAATCCAACGCTCTCAACCTTTGCATGAAGAAGGCGGGCCCGAGCTTGTCGCCAGGGTGCGTGCAGGCGTTGGTCCAAGCCGGAAAAGTCTCGCAAGCCGACGTAGATCGCATCAAGGCACAAATGAAGGGGCGGTAAGCGACCTGAGCGGCTGTCGCGCCGGACGCTCCCCTACCACTCCGATGAGGAACAAGGAATCCTTGATCATGAAAAGATTTCTCTGCTTGAGCGTGTTTGTGGCTCTGACGCTGACGGGCAATGCCACCTTCGCCGCAGACGAGTGCACCAAGATCGCCGCGACGGGCCACCCGCAATATCCAGCGATTGCCTTCAAGGACGGCGACAACATCGTCGGCGCGGCACCTACACTGGTGGAAACCATCGCCAAGAAGCTCAACGTGCCGCTTGAATCGAAATACATGGGGACGTGGGAGGAAGCCCAAGCCGCGGCGCGCGACGGCAAGGCCGATATGATTTTCGGCATCTACTATAACGACGAGCGGGCGACCTATCTCGACTTTGTCCAGCCGGCCTTCACCTTCGATGACGTCGCGGTCTTCGTCGTCAAGGGCAAGGATTTCCCGTTCACCGACAAGAACGATCTCATCGGCAAAAAAGGCGTCACCAATCAAGGCGAGAGCTACGGTACCGACTTCGACGCCTTCATGAAGGACAAGCTCACTGTCGCCCGCAGCGCCGGCATCGATGCCGGCTTCAAGGACCTTTTGGCCGGAAAGGCCGACTACCTCATCGCCGGTTATTATCCGGGCCTCGCCGAAGTGGCCAAAGAGGGCCTAAAGGACAAGATCGTGGCGCTGAACCAAGCGCTTCTCTCGCAAGAGATGTTCGTTGCCTTCTCCAAGAAATCGCCCTGCCGCTCTCTGGCGGGGAAGTTCGGGCAAGCGATCCTGGAACTGACAACCGACGACAGCTACGACAAGATGCTGGTGCAGGGGGAGAAGGATTGGGAAACCGGTCAGCAGCCGAAGAAGTGAGACCCGGCCTCGATCCTCGAGGCGGAAGGCTGGATTGGATATAATTCCGTGGGATAATTGTTGCGGTTGCCCTGAGCACGGTGCGCCGCAATTCACGTGGTCGTGGCGATCTGCTCTGGGCTGCCGGGGTGCGCGGCCCATCACCGGACCTGCCCAGGCGGACCGGCTGACTCGTACCGCACATCTCGGTCGACGGTGAGGGCCCGCGCGGGACTCTATCCCGGGCGCTGACGAAGGGGAGAAGCATGCCCGGCTTGTTGACATTGCGAGAGCTTCAGGAGGCCGTGGCCACTAGCGAGATCGACACGGTGGTGGCCTGTTTCCCCGACATGCAGGGAAGGCTCGTCGGCAAGCGTTTTCACGCCGCGTATTTTGTCGAGGGCGCCTATGAGGAGACGCATGGGTGCGACTATCTGCTCGCCAATGACATTGATATGGAGCCGGTGCCCGGCTACGCGGTGGCCAATTGGGAAAAGGGCTACGGCGATTTCGTCATGAAGCCAGATCTTGCGACGCTGCGGTGGATTCCTTGGCTGCCGGCAACGGCACTCGTGCTGTGCGACGCGCTCGACCATCACTCGCACGAGGAGCTGGCGCACAGCCCGCGCGCGATGCTGCGCAAGCAGATGGCGCGCCTCGCCGACATGAAGATGTCGTCGTTCTTCGCTTCGGAGCTCGAGTTCTACTTGTTCGATGAGACCTACGAGTTGGCGGCAACGAAATGCTGGAACGGCCTTAAGACGACGGGCAGCTATATCCAGGACTATCACGTCTTCCAGACCACGAAGGAGGAGGGCGTGATGAGGGCGATCCGCAACGGCCTGCAAGGCGCGGGTATCCCGGTGGAAAACTCAAAGGGCGAATGGGGACCGGGCCAGGAGGAGATCAATGTCCGCTACGCCGACCCCGTGACCATGGCCGACTGGCACGTCATTCTCAAGAACGGCTGCAAGGAGATCGCCCATGGGTTGGACAAGTCTGTAACTTTCATGGCCAAATGGCGCTACGACCTCGCCGGCTCGTCTAGTCATATCCACGCCTCGCTCTGGGACACTGCCGGCAAGAAATCCCTTTTCCTCGACCCCAAGGGCGAGCACGGCATGTCGGAGTTGATGCGGCACTTCTTGGCGGGACAGCTTGCTTACGCGCGGGAGATCACCTGGTTCCTTGCGCCCTATGTCAACTCCTACAAGCGCTTCCAGGCCGGCACCTTCGCGCCCACCAAGGCAATCTGGTCGCTCGACAACCGCACGGCCGGCTTCCGCCTCTGCGGGGCGGACGGTAAGGCGATTCGCATCGAATGCCGCATCGGCGGCGCCGATCTCAATCCCTATCTTGCCTTTGCCGCGCTGATCGCGGCCGGGCTTGCCGGCATCGAGCAGAAGATGGAACTCGAGAGCGCTTACGTCGGCGACGCCTATCAGGGCAAGGCGCTGCGCGAGGTACCGAAGACGCTGCGCGAGGCCACCGAGTTGATGCGGAATTCAAAAATGCTGCGGGCGGCGTTCGGCGACGAGGTCATCGACCACTATGTCCATAATGCGGAATGGGAGCAGTTCGAGTATGACCGCCGGATCACGGATTGGGAATTGAAGCGCGGTTTCGAGCGATCCTAAGCCTCACCGAAGAACAATGTTCGACAGTGTGAAGATCATCTCCCCCATCGACGGCTCGGTCTATGCCGAGCGTCCGGTTGCGCGCGATGCCGATGTTGATGCCGCAGTCAGAAGCGCCCGCGCCGCGCTTCCGTTATGGAGAGCCGTTCCCGTGCCCGAGCGCGGGCATTACATGCTCGCGTTTCTCGACGCACTCTTGGCGATGAACAACGACATTGCCGTGGAACTCGCTTGGCAAATGGGCAGGCCGGTCCGTTATGGCGGCGAGAAGGGCGGCGTCGAGGAGCGCATACGCGCCATGGCAGCGCTCGCCGAGGAGGCACTCAGGCCCTATTACCCGCCGGAGAAGGCCGGCTTCCGTCGCTACATCGCGCGCGAGCCGGTCGGGGTGGTGATGGTGATCGCGCCGTGGAACTATCCCTATCTAACCGCGATCAACACTATCGCGCCCGGTCTTCTCGCCGGCAATGCCGTCATCCTGAAGCACGCCGCGCAGACGCTGCTCGTCGGCGAGCGTATCGCCGAGGCCTTCCGGCGCGCCGGCTTGCCCAAGGGTCTCTTCCACAATCTTGTCCTGTCGCATGAGCAGACCGAGAAACTCATCGGCTCGGGCCGGATCGACCACATCAACTTTACCGGCTCCGTCGCCGGCGGCCGCGCCGTCGAGCGCGCCGCAGCCGGTGCGTTCGCCTCGCTCGGGCTCGAGCTCGGTGGCAAAGATCCAGCCTATGTGAGAGAAGACGCCAAGCTCGATCATGCGATCGAGAACCTCGCCGACGGGGCGTTCTACAATTCCGGCCAATGCTGTTGCGGCGTCGAGCGCATCTATGTCGATGCGGCGGTCTATGATGATTTCGTCGAGGGTTTCGCCGATCTCACCCGGAAATATGTCGTCGGCAATCCGCTCGAGCAGGCGACCACGCTCGGACCGATGGCACGCGGTTCGTTCGCCGACACGGTGCGGAGCCAGATCGAGGAGGCGCGTCGGAAGGGCGCCACCGCGCTCATCAACATGAGGGTGGAAGGCGATCGTCCGGGCTCCCCCTATCTCGCGCCCGAGGTTCTCATCAACGTTAACCATCAGATGGAGGTGATGCGTGAAGAAAGTTTCGGGCCCGTGGTCGGCATCATGAAGGTGCGCGACGACGACGAGGCGGTAATGCTGATGAACGACAGCCCCTACGGACTGACGGCCTCGATCTGGACGCGCGATACTGAGCGTGCCGCCGAACTCGGCGCGCGCGTCGAGACCGGCACGGTTTATATGAACCGCTGCGATTATCTTGATCCGCACCTCGTCTGGACCGGCGTCAAGGAAACCGGCCGTGGCGCGGCGCTCTCAAAATATGGTTTCGACGCGCTGACCCAACCGAAGAGCTTTCACCTCCGCGAGGTTTGACGGCCTCTCTCACTTTGGAACAGGAAATGAGCGCCCCAACCGCCAATTGGAGCTACCCGACCGCCATTCGTTTCGGCGCGGGCCGCATTGCCGAGCTTGCCGATGCCTGCCGTACCGCCGGGATCGAGCGCCCGCTGCTCGTTACCGATGCTGGCCTCGCCAAGTTTCCCATAACCGCGCGTACGATGAGCCTATTGAAGGAAGCGGGGTTGCCGGCGGCTATGTTCGCCGACGTCCAGCCGAACCCGGTGGAATCAAACATCGAAGCTGGCGTCGCCGCCTTCCGCTCAGGCGGTCATGACGGGGTTGTCGCCTTCGGCGGCGGCTCGGGCCTCGACACCGGCAAGGTTATCGCCTTCATGGCCGCGCAGAGCCGGCCGTTGTGGGACTTCGAGGATATCGGCGATTGGTGGACGCGCGCCGACGCGGACAATATCGCGCCGGTCGTCGCCGTGCCGACCACGGCGGGCACGGGCTCGGAAGTGGGGCGCGCCGGCGTCATTACTCAAGAATCGACACACACCAAGAAGGTCATCTTTCATCCCAAGATGATGCCGCGGGTAGTGATCTGCGATCCCGAGCTCACGGTCGGCATGCCGCCCTTCATCACCGCCGGCACCGGCATGGACGCACTCGCTCACTGCCTCGAGGCTTATTGCGCATCGAGCTACCATCCCATGGCCGAGGGCATCGCCGTGGAGGGCATGCGTCTCGTTTTTACGAATCTGCCGAAGGCGGTGGCGAACGGGAGTGATCTCGAAGCCCGCGCCCATATGATGAGCGCGGCGGCGATGGGGGCTGCTGCATTCCAGAAGGGCCTTGGCGCGATACATGCGCTGTCGCATCCGGTCGGCGCGCTCTACCATACCCATCACGGCATGACCAACGGCGTGTTCATGCCCTATGTACTAGTCTTCAACCGCTCTGCCATTGAGGCGAAGATTGAGCGCCTCGCCGGCTTTCTCGGAATCGCCGGCGGGTTTGACGACTTCCTCGATGTGGTGCTCGATTTGCGGAAGCGAACCGGAGTTCCTCACGACCTTGGCGGACTTGGGGTAGATGGCGGCAAGACTGAGACCATCGTCGAAATGTCTCTCGTCGATCCGACGGCCGGCGGCAACCCCGTTCCGCTGGCCAAGGAGGGGAGCCGGAAAATTTTCGAGGCAGCGCTTAAAGGTGAGGTCGCACAGGCTCGTCCTTGATGTCGCGTCCGGCTGGAGGCGCCTCGATCCCCCCGGTGACGTCAAGCATCGACGTCGCCTTCGTTCTCTGAGTACCCGCGGGAGCTCCGTTGCGCGAGCGAGAAAACATGGCCGTGGCGGGCAAACTAACAGGAGGATACCCTGAACCTCATGTTGGTAGCCGTGCCTGCGGCGCCAATCGCCGGACTGACCATCGACGAGCGGGCGCGCTCGTTTGCGTGAACGACAAGCGGGTCGAGACGGAGCCTGAAAAGGGACACAAGCTAGTCGACTTTGCCGGCCGATGCAGAGCCATCCCCAACGATCGCTCCGGCGAGAGGCGGGCTCGACCACCCCGCCCTATGCTCTGACCCCCATGCGTGCACTGGCGCTCGAGCATCACCATTCGAATCCCGTGGGCATCTACGGTGACGTGCTTCTCGGCCGCGGGATCGAGGTCCATCGTGTTCGTCTCGACCTCGGGGAAGCGCTTCCCGACTGGCGCGAGTACGACCTGCTCGTCGTCATGGGAGGGGCGATGAGCGTCTACGAGGAGGACGCGTACCCGTGGCTCGTGGCGGAAAAGCGGGCGATCCGTGAGGCCGTCACGACGGGATGTCCGTACTTCGGCGTTTGCTTGGGATCCCAGCTGCTGGCGTCCGCACTCGGCTCGCGAGTGTTCCGTGGGCCGGAGCCCGAGCTCGGCGTCAATCCGATCTTCCTCTGCGAGGCCGCGCGCCGCGACCCAGTCTTCAGGGCGTTCCCGCTCGACGTCGAGGTGTTCGAGTTTCACTCCGACACGTTCGCCTTGCCCGAGGGCGCGGTGCGTCTGGCCCGCTCCCCCCGCTACGAAAACCAGGCGTTCAATGTCGGGCGGACCGCGTACGGGATCCAATGCCATCTGGAGCCCTCGCTCGACGACGCCCGTGACTGGTTCTCCGGCTCGTTCGGGGAGACGTTCGAAGCCCGCTACGGACGTGGCTCTCTAGCAGGCTTCCTGGAGGAATACGCGCACTCGATGCCGCTGCTCCAGCAGACCGGCCGTCAGCTATTCCGCCGCTGGCTGGAGAATGCCCTCGCCCATGGGCGCCCAAGCTCGGCTGCGAGCGGCGCGGGAATGGCCACAGTCTTGGATAAGGGGCTCCTTGGTCGCGCCCGTGAACAGGAGCGCATCCGCCGGTTGCTCGACGAGGCCCGGGCCGGTCACAGCGGCGCGATTGTGATCTGCGGTGAGACCGGGGTCGGGAAGACAGCGTTGCTCGACGCCGCCGCGGAGCGAGCCGAGGGGATGCGCGTCCTCCGGGTTTCCGGTGTCGAGGACGTGAGCGAGCGCCCGTACGTGGGGTTCGAGGAACTGTGCTGGCCGCTCCTCGACGGGATTGGTGCACTCCCAGACACCCTTCGCCAAGCGCTGTCGGCGACCCTCGGCCTCGCCGGTGCCGAGCGCGGCGATCGATTCGCCGCGTACGCCGGCGCGATGTGGTTGCTTGCCGCAGCGGCGGAGAAACGCCCACTTCTTGTTTGTGTCGATGACGCGGACCTGCTCGACGACGGATCGCTCGATGCGCTGGCATTCATTGCAGGACGGATCGGAGAGGAAGGGATCGCGCTGCTCCTCGCGACAGGTGGCGACCCGGGAATGTTCGGCGCGGCCGAAATCGTCGAGCTTCAGCCCCTCGACCGAGCCACGTCGCTGGTCCTCCTCGAGCGTAGTTTCGGCGACGAGCTGTCGCCGACCGTGGTCGCGGAGGTCGTCGGCGTCGCGCGCGGCAACCCGCTGGCGCTGCGCGAAATCCCTCTCGGCCTCACACCAGGCCAGCGCGTTGGAAGCGTCCCGTTCGGCGACGCGTTTCTCACCTGCACATCCGCGGAGCGCGCCATTCTTGCCCGCATCAGCGCGCTCGGGGAGAACGCGCGCCGTGCCCTGCTCGTCTTGGCGCTCAGTTACGGAGAGGACGACGCTGCCGTCGCGCGGGCGCTCCAATCGGTCCGCTTGAGCCTCAAGGAACTGAAGCCGGCCGAGGAGGCTGCGCTCGTTACGATCTCGGATGGCCGCTTCTCATTCCCACATCCGCTCGTGCGCTCGACTGTGGTGTACGGAGCGCTTCGTTCAGAGCGGAGTGCCGCCCATGCCGCCCTCGCCGGTGCCAGCAACTCTGACTCGTCCACATGGCATGCGGCACTCGCCGCTCCCGGACCCGACGAGCGGATCGCCGCTTCGCTCGAGGACGCCGCCGGGCGAGCGCTCTCACGGCACGCACCTTCGGCGGCCGCGCGTGCGCTCGAGCTCGCGGCGCGCCTGAGCCCTGCACGGTCCAAGCGTGCCAGACGGCTGGTCGGCGCGGCTCAGGCGGCTGCGCTCGCCGGCCACATCTATGCGGCAATCGACCATGCTGAGGCCGCCCTCCCCGAGCTCGACGAGGGGGAGTCGCGGGCCGCGGCCGAATTGCTGCTCGGCAGCCTGCTCGCGCGCAGCGGCTCGGCCTCGCAGGCACGCGACCTGCTGCTCGACGGTGCTGCGCGTTGCGAGGCGTCCTATAAGCCGGCGGCAGCCCGTCTGCTCGCTGCTGCGGTGATCCCGGCGCTCCGCGCCGGATCGCCCGCGCGCGCCTGCGAAATCGGACGGCGGGCGCTCGAGGTCGCCGAGGGCGGACCGATCGAGGCCGCTGCGGCGCTCATGCTCGGCACGGCGCTGACGTTCAACGGCGATCCACGCAAAGGCCGCGCACTTCTTTTCCAAGCCATCGAGCTCCACGAGCAGCTTCATGCGGAACCCCAGCTGCGCGCCTACTTAGGTGCGGGTCTTCGGCTCGTTGGCGAGCACGACCGTGCTCGGGACGTGCTCGCGCAGCTGATCGCCAACGCGCGTTCTCATGGCGCATTTGGCCTGCTTCCCTACGCGCTCGTGCGCCTAGCCGACGTCGAGCTCGACACGGGTCACTGGCCGGCGGCGCATGCTGCCCTCACAGAGGCGGCGGCGCTCGCGCGCGAGACGGGGCAAGGCGCCGACCAGGGCCTCGCTGCGGGCGCGCTCGCCTGGCTGGACGCTGCGCGGGGGCGGGCCGCCGACTGCCGCCGGCACGCCGGCGAGGCGATCGCCCTCGCTGTGCGCTTGGGAGCCGGCTCACGCCTCGACCGTGCGGTTCCGGCGCTGGGCCTTCTCGCGCTCGGCTACGGGGAACTCGACGCCGCAATCGAGCACCTAGCCGAGGTACGCCAGACGCAGCTCGAGCAGGGCTGGTGCGACGCGGCCGTGCCTCCCCATCGCGCGCGCGATTTGATCGAGGCTCTCGTCCGCGCGGGGCGAGCCGCCGACGCGGAGCGCGAGCTTGCGATCTTCGAGCAGGAGTCCCGCCAGACGGAACGGACTTCGGCGCTCGCGGCCTTGGCATGCTGCCGCGGACTGCTTGCGAGTCCTGACGCGGTCGACGGGCTCTTTCGCGACTCGCTGGCCCACGGAAGCGACGTGGTCGGCCCCTTCGAGCACGCCCGAACGCTCCTAGCCTACGGCCGTCGGCTCCGGGAAGTCGGCCGAGCCGCCGAGGCCGTCAAACATCTCGAGGGCGCGTTCACCGGCTTCGCCCAGCTCGGAGCGGAGCCCTGGCTCGTCCAGGCCCGCAGCGAGCTCGAAGCGTGCGGTGCTACCCCTCCCGACTTGCTGGCGGATCCGCTGACCGGCCTGGGCGAGAGGGAGCTCCAAGTGGCGCTCGCCCTCGCGCGCGGCGAGACTGCGGAGGAAGCCGCCGAGCACCTCCTGCTGACGGTGCCGACGGTCAAACACCTGTGGGGTCAGGTCTTGCAATCCAGCAGGGATGCCCAAAGCAAGATCTGACCCCCTGATCAGCCTGCTGCGAGCTCATTCGCCCCTCCATCTCGCACTACCAAGTTCCAATAATTATGGCCTTAGGTGAAGCCGCCCCGCACCCAATCGGGGCTTGCCTCCTGACAAACGTTCGCGGTTCGCAAGCCCGCCGCTGACGTCGAGGACCAGGCTAAACGCTGCGACTATACGAAACCCACGAGGAGGCGTAGATGGTGAGCGGGCTTTCGGGCGCCGAAGCTCACTCAACTCCGCGGTCCACCATGCCTGCCGCACGCCTGCTTATCGGTCCACTGTTGCGGCGGGTAGTCGGCACACGGGCGACGGTCTGGGTCGAGGCCAGCGCACCCGCGGTGGTCACCGTTCGCGCGGCCGGCGGCGCCTCGGGCACTGCGCCGACCTTCTCCTCCTACGACCACCACTACGCCCTCGTCGTGGTGGAGGGGCTGGCCCCGGACAGCGCGGCGAGCTACGAGGTGCTGATCGACGATGAGATGGCCTGGCCTGTGCCAGAGAGTGGCTTCCCGCTGAGCGTGATCCGTACGCGGGCCGCCGACGACCGCGACCAGCCGGTGAGACTGATCTTCGGCTCGTGCCGGAAGACCACCCAGCACGCCACCGCCCGACGGCTCCTCCCGGACGCGCTCGACGCGTACGCCCGGCGGCTGATCGCCACCCCGGAGCCGGCCGCCCGGCCCGACCTGCTGGTCCTCCTCGGCGACCAGGTCTACGCCGACGCCGCCTCGCCGATGGTAAAGCGGCTGCTCAAGCGGCGCCGGCGGCCGAGGAAGGCCCCGGCCGACCAGGTGGTCAGCTTCGACGAGTACACTAAGCTCTACCTGGAGTCCTGGCGCGACCCGGAGATCCGCTGGCTGCTCTCCACTGTGCCCAGCGTGATGATCTTCGATGACCACGAGGTAATCGACGACTGGAACACCTCGGCCTCCTGGCGGGCGGAAATGCGCGGCCGGGACTGGTGGGCCGAGCGGATCCGCAGCGGGCTCGCCTCCTACTGGGTCTACCAGCACCTGGGCAACCTGTCCCCGGACGAGATCGCCGAGGACCCGCTCTACGCCAAAGTGGTCGCCGCCGAGGACGCCACCGACGTGCTGCGCGAGTTCGGCGAGCGGGTCGATCGGGAGGCCGACGAGGCGCACGACGCCGAACGCTGGCGGGCCGTGCAGTACCAGTGGAGCTACTCCCTCGATCTGGGTCGGACCCGCCTAGTCATGCTGGACAACCGGTGCAGCCGGGTGCTCGAACCGGGCGCCCGGGCGATGCTGGCGCCCGGCGAGTGGTCCTGGTTCCTGGACCGGACGCACGGCGTCTACGACCACCTGGTGGTCGGCACCTCGCTGCCCTGGCTGCTCCCGCCGGGCCTCCATCACGTCGAGTCGTGGAACGAGCGCCTCGCCGAATCGCGCCGACCCTGGGTAGCCCGAGTCGCCGAGCAGATGCGCCGGGCCTGGGACCTGGAGCACTGGGCCGCATTCCGGTGCTCCTTCGACGCCCTCGGCGCGCTCTTCGCCCGGATCGGTAGCGGCGCGCAGGGCACGACCGGCGACCGGATCGGCGCCAGGCCCGCGTACGCGCCGCCGGCCTCGATCAGCGTGCTCTCCGGGGACGTGCACCACTCGTACGTGGCCCGGGCCCGGTTCGACGACCCGGGGGTGCGCACGCCGGTGCACCAGCTCACCTGCTCGCCGATGCACAACCAGGTGCCGGCCGCGATGCGCCTGCTGACAAAGCTGGGCTGGAACCCCGGGCCGGCTTCGGCCGCCCGGGCCCTCGCGCGCTCCGCCGGGGTGCGCCCGCCCACCGTGGGCTGGAAGAAGCTGGCCGGGCCGTACTTCGGCAATGCGGTCGCCACGCTGGAACACCGCGGGCGGGGCGCCGAGGTCGTGATCGAGGGCACCACCAGCGACGGTCACCTGCGAGAGGTGGCCCGGCAGCGACTCGCCTCGGTGGACTGAGCCGCGCGCCATACGCTCTTCGCGTGGACGAGCCCCTGCCGGAGACGCTGTGCGTGGTGGAGGCACGAGTTGACGACGTTGGGCTCGATCCGGCTGACCGACCTGGCCGTCCGGCTCGGCATCGCCACAGCGGTACTATCCAGGTTCAACTATGCCGGGGCTGCCAACTCTCGGCATCGAGGCGAATGCCGCTTCCTTTCTCGACGTCGTGCCGCGGACGCGGCGTCTCCGGCGTTCAATCTCAAGGGCGAGGCAGAGGCCCTATCCAAGGGAGGCCCTGCATCGACCGAGAATTTCCGTGAACAGCCCGTCGTACACGGCGCGATAGGCATCGAGGATCTGCTCGCGATTGCCGCTCGCAAGGCTCGGGTCTTGCGTCGGCCAATATTCAACATCGATGGCGATGCCGCTCACGATCTCGAGCGCCTTGTAATAGGCTTCCGGCGCGAGCGTGACGATCAAGTCGAAGGACGTGTCGTGTACGCCGGCGAGCGACACCGGCTTACGCTTCGACATGTCGATGCCGAGCTTCTCCATCACGGCGCTGGCGAAGGGGTCGGTCGTCTCGCCCGGAGCGCACGCCGGCAGAACTGACGAAGACGCGGCGTAACGCGAGATGGCGCAAGATCGCCGCTGCCATCGGCGAGCGCACGGCGTTGCGATTGCAGGCGAAGAGGACCGCGCCCGGCAGATTGCCCGCAAGCGCCAAGGCATCAACCCTTCCAGTGAAGCGCGCAGAGCAGCGTGAACAGCCGGCGTGCGGTAGCGAGGTCGATGGCGATCTTGCCCTTGAGCCGCTCCAGCAGGAGTTGGCTCCCCTCGTCGTGCAGCCCACGCCGTCCCATGTCGATCGCCTCGATCTTTGAGGCCGGCTGGGTCTTGATCGCCTGGTAGTAACTCTCGCAGATCAGGAAATAGTCCTTAACCAGGCGGCGGAACGGCGACAGCGACAGCATCACGTGCTGGATCGGCGCGCGGTCGGTATCGCCGACGGTGAACACCAGGCGGTTGTCGGCGAGCGAGAGATTGAGCGTGTAAGGGCCGCCGTCATGTCCTTCGAGCGCGAAGGAGTTCTTCTCCAGGAGATCGAAGATCGCGACCTCGCGCTCGTGTTCGACTTCGGCATTGTTGCGGCCGATCGAGGCCTGGTCGAGCATCACCTCGATCAGTCGTGCGCGTTCCGCCGCTGCCGCCCCCTCCTGCTCCGCCATGCTAGTCCCTCGGATTGAGCCTGATGGCGACTGAGCGGCGGTGCGCCTCGAGGCCTTCGGCCTCGGCGAGCGCCATGGCGGCGGGCCCGAGCACCGCCAGGCATTCGGCATCGAGCTTCAGGATCGAGGTGCGCTTCATGAAATCGAGGACGGAGAGGCCTGAGGCAAATCGCGCGCTCCGCGCCGTGGGCAGCACGTGGTTTGTGCCTGCAACATAATCGCCAATCACCTCCGGCGTATAGCGCCCGACAAAGATGGCGCCTACGTCGCTGATCCGCGCGGCGAGCGCATCAGGCTCCTCGGTCGCGATCTCGAGATGCTCGGGAGCGAGGCGGTCGGCAAGCGACGGTGCCTCATCGAGGCTTGCGACCAGGATCACCGCGCCAAAGTCGCGCCAGCTCGCGCGGGCTATTCCCTCGCGCGGCAGGCCGTTGAGCGCGACCTCGACCGCCTCAATCACCGCGCCGGCAAAGGCTGCGTCGTCGGTGATCAGGATCGACTGCGCCGCCCGATCGTGCTCGGCCTGGGCGAGCAGATCGGCGGCGATCCAGGTCGGGTCGTTCTCTCTGTCGGCAATCACCACCACCTCGGACGGCCCTGCCACCATGTCGATGCCGACCTGGCCGTAGACCTGGCGCTTGGCGGCGGCGACATAGGCGTTGCCGGGGCCGACGATCTTGGCTACGGGCGCGATGCTCTCGGTGCCATAAGCGAGCGCAGCGATCGCCTGCGCGCCGCCGAGGCGATAGATCTCATCGACGCCGGCAAGCGATGCCGCCACCAGAACGAGAGGATTGAGCGCGCCTTTAAGCGCCGGCACGACCATGACGATGCGCTTGATGCAGGCGACCTTGGCTGGCACGGCGTTCATCAGCACAGAGCTCGGATAGCTCGCGGTGCCGCCCGGCACATAGAGCCCAGCAGAGGCGACCGGAGTCCAGCGCTGCCCGAGCTCGACGCCGGTCGCGTCGACGTAGCGATCGTCTTGGGGAAGTTGCCTGTTGTGGTGGTTGAGGATGCGCTCATGCGCGAGCTCGAGCGCTGCGAGCGTCCTGGTGTCGATCCTGGCTCGCGCCGCTTCGATCTCCGCAATGCCGATCCTGATACCGGCCGTTGTGAGATCCAGCCCGTCGAAGCGCTTCGTGAGCTCGATCAGCGCCGCGTCGCCCTCGGCGCGCACCTTGGCGATGATGGCGGCTACCGCGTCGTTCACGTCGATGGCCTGCTCGCGCTTCATAGCCAGCAGCGCCTCGAAGCTGTCCTCGAAATCGCTGTCGGCAGTGTTGAGCCTAAGGGTCATGGCAACGCGCTTAAGAGCCGCTGCCGGCCGGCTCGCTGCCCGCGCCGGGCTCCTCGCCGGGGTGCTCAGGACGCGAGCGAGTTCGCCAAACGAGTCCGAGGTCCTTGAGCTCGGCCTCGATGCACTCGACCTCGAGCTGAATCGTGGCGTCGCCGGAGAAGGTTAGCGTGATACGCCCGCCTGGAGCCTCGCCCGGATCGAAGCTCACGGCCAGCAGCGACAGGACGCTGCTGCCGCTGGAAGGCTTCACGTTCTTCAGCTTGGCGCCGAATACGCGGTCGAATCTGAGCGCCGTGCGCTGCCGCCGGTAATCCTTCCCGTCGCTGCCCGGTTTCGCCGCCTTCTCCCAAACGAACCGGTTGACGATCGCCGCGAAGCGCTTCTGCGCGGGCAGATAGGTCATGTCGGCGACCCGCACCACCGCGTCCTGAAGAAGGGACGACACGACGGCGAGATCCTCCTCGTCAAGGGCGATGAGTTTCAATTCGGTCATGGCTACAGGGGCTGCTTTCGGCATGGGCCTACCATGCTCCGGCATGACATGAAACTGTCAACTTGGGTAAGGCTTAGCTCGCGAGCCGCTCGATATGGGCCCCGCATTTGCCGAGCTTCTCCTCGATGCGCTCGAAGCCGCGGTCGAGATGATAGACCCGGCCGATCGTGGTCTCGCCTTGCGCGGCAAGCCCGGCGATGATCAGCGACACCGAAGCGCGCAGATCGGTCGCCATGACCTGAGCGCCCCGCAAGCCGCTGACGCCGGTGACGAGTGCAGTATCGCCCTTGAGGTCGATGCGGGCGCCGAGCCGCGCCAGCTCTTGCACATGCATGAAGCGGTTCTCGAAGATGGTCTCGCGCACCTCGGAGGTGCCTTTCGCCATGCACATCAGCGCGATGAGCTGGGCTTGGAGGTCGGTGGGAAAGCCCGGGAAGGGCTGGGTTTCGACCGACACCGCGTGAAGGCCGCCGCCGTTTCGCGCCACCCGAATGCCGGTCGGCTTCTCCTCGATCTCGACGCCGGTCGAGCGCAGGGTCTGGAGTGCTTCCTGCAACAGATCACCACGCGCGCCGTCGAGGAACACCTCGCCGCCGGTCATGGCGGCGGCCATGGCATAGGTGCCCGTCTCGATGCGGTCGGGAAGGACGGTATGCTCAGCGCTATGCAGGGTCTCGCGTCCCTGGATCCACAACGTCGGGCTGCCGACGCCTTCGATCCGCGCGCCCATCTTGATCAGGCAATTGGCGACATCGACCACCTCGGGTTCGCGCGCGGCATTCTCGATTAGCGTCTCGCCGCGGGCGAGCACCGCCGCCATCAAGGCGTTGTGCGTGGCGCCGACCGAGACCTTTGAGAGGTTAATCTTGTTGCCGGTGAGTCCGCGCGGCGCCCTGGCGATCACATAGCCACCTTCGAGCTCGATCTCAGCGCCGAGCGCCTCAAGCGTGGTCAGGTGCAGATCGACCGGTCGGGGGCCAATGGCGCAACCGCCGGGCAGCGAGACCTTGGCATTGCCGCAGCGAGCGACGAGCGGCGCGAGCACCCAGAAGCTCGCGCGCATGCGCGCCACCATCTCATAGGGCGCAGTGGTATCGACGATGTCAGGAGCGGTGAGCCTGAAGGTCTGCCCGTCGGTGGTGCGCTGACCCGCCTTCTTGCCGGCGATGGTCACGTCGACCCCGTGATTGCCCAGAATCCGGGCAAGCATATTCACGTCGGCGAGGCGCGGAACATTGGTCAACGTCAGTGTCTCGCGCGTCAAAAGACTGGCAATCATCAAAGGCAGCGCAGCGTTCTTGGCACCGCTGATCGGTATGATGCCGTTCAGGCGTTCGCCGCCGACAATGCGGATGCGGTCCATGGCTATAACTCCCCTCGCGCGCCCCTGCCCCCTTCGCGCCGACTTAAGTCCCCGTATGCTTGCCGGCCCTAACCTCCCTCAAGGCGAACCCGCAAGCTGCGACCTTACTCCCCTAGGCCTTGCCCTGTCCCCCTTCATCGCAAGGCCTGGGAGAGGCCGCTCTCGCACGGGCCTGAGCCTTGCGTTTCAAGAGGTTGGCGCGAAGTTCCTGCTCAAGCCGGGCACGGCGTGCCGACGCGGCGCTGTCCCTCTCGCTCTCGCCATTCTCGTGCTTCCCGCTCATCAGCCTCTTCCGGGTCATCAGCCTAGGCCCACTTGGTTTATATCATGCCCATATTCCGGGCCCATTGGGCAAGCCGCGATGGGGCTCAATGCTTGCAGACGCATTCCCGCTATGGCAGGGTCCGCCCGCGCGCAGCGAGGCAGCCGTTTCGGCCTGCCCTAAGCGGATCCCTTAGCCGCCGTAGCTCAGTGGTAGAGCACGTCATTGGTAATGACGGGGTCAGTAGTTCAATCCTACTCGGCGGCACCAGAGTTTCCAAGGCTTTGCGGGCCATTACCACCACCCACCGACTAACGGACGACTAACGAGAATGAGGGAACGCGTTCCCCCCTAATGAGGGAACGCGTTCCCCTTAAGAACTCCCTAAGCAGCGAACTGGTTCGACGCTTAGGTCACGCGTCGATCGCCCGCCCGGTGACGAGGTGTGGGACGCGGTTCTCGATGGCGAACCGGCCATGTGCAACT
>CAWFLU010000008.1:0-12664 GCA_963816805.1 uncultured Alphaproteobacteria bacterium | reverse complement strand
CCCCGGTCGTGGTCGGCGGCGGCGAGCTCGCCGCTGTAAAGGCGCGACTTCTTCTGAAGCGCGCACCCATCGTCGACGTCGCTGCAAAGCAGGTCGTCCCGGAGCTTGCCGCCCTTGCCGAGGCTGGAAAGGTGGCGCTCATTGGCGCACTCCCCGGCATCGATCAGCTGCGCGGCCGGCCACTTGTCATCGCCGCGACTGAGGACGACAACGAGGACACGCGCGTTTCGGCCATCGCCCGTGCGCTCGGCGTCCCGGTCAATGTTCCCGACCGCCCCGAGCTTTGCACCTTCGCACTGCCGGCGATCGTCGATCGCGGCGAGGTGACTGTCGCCATCGGCACCTCGGGCGCGGCCCCCGTGCTCGCCCAGCGTCTGCGCGCCTGGCTCGAGCAGGAGCTGCACCCGCGTCTCGACGCGCTGGCGAGGCTCGCCGCCGAGCTGCGCGGCCCCGTCGCCGAGAAGGTTCCCTCAGGCACGCCGCGCCGGAAATTCTGGGAGGCTGTGTTCGAGGGCGCTGCCGCCGAAGCCGCGCTTGAGGGCGACGAGGCCAAGGCCAAAGAGCTGATCGGCGCTGCCATCACGAAGGCGGCAGAAGCTCCGCAAACGCAGGGTCGCGTGTTGCTGGTCGGCGCCGGTCCGGGAGACCCCGAGCTTCTCACCATGAAGGCGGTCCGCGCTCTGAAGGCCGCCGATGTCATTCTGTACGACCGGCTGGTTGGCGAGGGCGTGCTCGATCACGCGCGACGTGAGGCCGAGCTGATCCCGGTCGGCAAGGCCAAGGGCCTGCACAGCGTGCCGCAGAGCGAGATCAACGCGCTCCTCATCCAGCGGGCACGCGCCGGTCAGACCGTGGTGAGGCTCAAGGGCGGCGATCCCTTCATCTTCGGCCGTGGCGGCGAAGAGCTCGATGCTCTACGCGAAGCCGGCATCGCCACCGAGATCGTGCCCGGCGTCACCGCCGGCATCGCCGCTGCCGCCAGCCTACAGATTCCGCTGACCCATCGTGACATGTCGCATACCGTGACGTTCCTTTCGGGCCACGAAGCGGGCGGTCAGGAGCCGAGCTTCGAGCATCTCGATCTCGCCGCGCTTGCCGGCGGCAAGAACACGCTTCTCGTCTATATGGGCGTCACCACCGCCGGCGCGATTGCCAACAAGCTGCTCGCTACCGGCTTTGCCGCTTCGCTTCCCGTCATCGCGGTCGAGAATGCGAGCCGCGAGGATGAGCGACGCGTCGCTGCAACCATCGCCGATCTCGCCGCCAATCCCGAACGGCTTAACCTTAAGAGCCCGGCCATCCTCATCTTCGGCGAGGTTGCAGGTCTCCCGGCGCACGGCATGGTCGAGGATATTCTCGCTTTAGAGGAGCTCGCGCGTGTCTATGCCTAGCGTCGTCACCGCCAATCGCCTCACCGACGGCATCGTCGTCTATCTCGCCAAGGACGGCGGCTGGACGGAGGAGCTTGGCCGCGCGCGCATCGCCTCGACCGAGGACGAGATCAAGACTCTCGAGGACGAAGCCGCCAAGGAGGTCAAGGCGCGCAAGGTCGTCGCCGTCTATGCCATGGACGTCGCGCTGCATAACGGCGCGGTGGATCCACTTTCCGTGCGCGAGCGCATCCGTGCCTCGCACCGCACCACGCTGACCAAGGACTGGTACGATGTACCGCTATGACGAGTTCGACCACGTCTTCGTCCGCGAGCGCGTGGGTGAGTTCCGCGACCAGGTCGAGCGCCGGCTTTCCGGCGCGCTGAGCGAGGACGAGTTCCGGCCGCTCCGCTTGCGGAACGGGCTATACCTCCAGCTGCACGCTTATATGCTGCGCATCGCCGTTCCCTACGGCGTACTCTCGCCCCGCCAGCTTCGTCAGCTTGCCATGATTGGGCGGACATGGGATCGCGGCTACGGCCATTTCACCACACGGCAGAACCTGCAATTCAACTGGGTGAAGCTCGTCGACATTCCCGACGTGCTGGCCACGCTCGCCGAGGTGGAGATGCATTGCATCCAGACGAGCGGCAATTGTGTACGAAACGTCACCGCCGACCCGTTTGCGGGTGCTGCCAATGACGAGCTCGAGGATCCGCGCCCGTGGTGCGAGATCTTGCGCCAATGGTCGACACTGCATCCCGAATTCAACTGGCTGCCGCGCAAATTCAAGATTGCTGTCTCGGGCGCTGCCGAAGACCGCGCGGCCATCGCCTTCCATGACATCGGCTTGAAGATTGTGCGTGGGCCGGACGGTCAGAACGGCTTTCGTGTGCTGGTCGGCGGCGGCATGGGACGCACGCCCTATGTCGGCCAGGAGATCCGCGCCTACCTGCCGAAAGGGCATCTCCTCTCCTACATCGAGTCGATCCTGCGTGTTTACAATCTGCATGGGCGACGCGACAACATTCACAAGGCGCGCATTAAGATCCTCGTCAATCAGCTCGGCATCGACAGATTTCGCGACGATGTCGAGGCCGATTGGGAAGCGACCCGCAAAGACGCGATCGACCTGCCGGAGGACGAGACTAAGCGCATTATGTCCTATTTTGCGCCGCCCGAGCTTAGCCCCCGGCCGATCCGCGACGAGGCACTCGATCAGCGCCGCAATACCGATCCCGCCTTCGCCAATTGGCTGAAGCACAATGTCAAGCCGCATCGCGTGCCGGGCTATGCAACCATCGTCGTCTCGCTGAAAGAGCCAGGCCGCACGCCGGGAGACGCCAGCTCAGAGACGATGGAGTTGGTTGCCGATCTCGCCGAACGCTTCGGGCACGACGAGATTCGCGTCAACTACACGCAGAATTTGATGCTGCCGCATGTCGCTATCTCCGACATCGTCGCCCTTTACGGCGAGCTCAAAGCGGCTGGTCTCGCTACCGGCAATTTCGATCTGCTCGGCGACATGATCTGCTGCCCGGGCCTCGATTATTGCAATCTCGCCAATGCCCGCTCGATCCCGATCGCCAAGGAGATCGCCAAGCGCTTCGACGATCCGAAGCGCCAGGAGGAGATCGGCCCGCTCAGGCTCAACATGTCGGGCTGCATTAACGCCTGCGGCCATCACCATTCCGGCAATATCGGCATCCTCGGCGTCGACAAGAAGGGCACGGAGCTCTACCAGATCTCGCTCGGCGGCAGCCCCAAGGACGATGCCGCCATCGGCAGCATCATCGGTCCCGGTTTCCGCGCCGAGGCGGTGCCGGAAGCTATCGACACCATCATCGGCACCTACCTCGCCAAGCGCATCGACGGAGAGACCTTCCTCGACACGTGGCGTCGCGTCGGCGCTCAGCCCTTCAGGGAGGCTCTGTATGGCGCTGCTTGATCTCGCGACGGGCGAGTTGCTGCCCGCGGCACCCGAGGTGGCGACGCTGCTCGAGCCGACCGCCGATGCGGCTCAGCTCGCGGCCGCGGCCTCCGGCAATGCCGGGCCGATCGCCATCCGCTTTCCCGCTTTTGGCGACGGGCGCGGCATCAGTCTCGCGTTGCAGCTCCGCGAGCGACACGGCTTCACCGGCGAGATCAGGGCGGTCGGGTATCTGATCCCCGACCTCGCCCAGTTCCTACTGCGCTCAGGGTTCGACACCGCCGAGATCGCCGATCCCGAGCAGGCCGCGACCTGGAAGGGAGCGCTTGCGCGTTACAGCCGCAACTATCAGAAGGGCTACCGCAACCTCTTGCCGCTTCGCCGCGACGCTACCCGCGAGGAGGCAGGCCAGCTCGACCAGCGGCTCGCACGCATCAAGTCGCTGCCTGACCGCATCAGGGAGATTCACCGGCGTGTCGAGGGCCGCATCGCGTTTTCGACCAGCCTCGGTCTGGAGGATCAGGCGATCCTGCATGCCATCGCCGAATCCGGTATCGACGATATCGACGTGTTCACCCTCGACACAGGACGGCTATTCCCAGAGGTGTTGGAGACGGTCGAGCTTGCCGAGCTCCGTTACGGCTTGCGCATTCGCCTAGTCGCGCCGGAGGCGAGCGAGGTGCAGGAGCTCGTCACCCACGACGGCGTGTTCGGCTTCCGCCAGTCGGTCCAGAACCGCAAGGCGTGCTGCGAGATTAGGAAGGTTCGCCCGCTCAACCGCGAGCTGAGAGGCGCGCAAGGCTGGATCGCCGGCATTCGCCGCGAGCACTCGGCTGACCGCGCGCATGTCCCACTCGCCGCGTGGGCCGAGGCGCATGCCCTGATCAAGGTCAATCCGGTCGCCGACTGGACTTCGCAGGAGCTGACCGCCTACATCGCCGCCAACAACATCCCGGTCAACCCGCTGCATGCCCGCGGTTTCGTCTCGATCGGCTGCGCGCCGTGCACCCGCGCTGTGCAGCCGGGTGAGGACCCGCGGGCCGGCCGCTGGTGGTGGGAGCACGAAGACAAAAAGGAGTGCGGCATCCACATGAATCCGAACCGCAAGGGAAAGGCCGCATGACCGCGCTCGTCTCGCATCTCAAGTTGCTCGAGGCCGAGAGCATTCATATCTTTCGCGAGGCCGCTGCTCAGTTCCGCGCGCCCGTGCTGCTCTATTCGATCGGCAAGGACTCGACCGTGCTACTGCATCTGGCGCGCAAGGCCTTCTGGCCGGCAAAGCCACCGTTTCCGCTGCTGCATGTCGACACGACGTGGAAGTTCCGCGACATGATCGCCTTCCGCGATAAGACGGTACGCGATTTCGGTCTCGATCTCATCGTGCACACGAACCACGAAGGCTTGGCGCGCAACGTCAACCCGTTCGACCAGCCGCCCTCGATCTATACCGACGTGATGAAGACGCAAGCGCTCCGCCAGGCGCTCGACGCCGGCGGCTTTGATGCGGCGTTCGGCGGCGCGCGCCGCGACGAGGAGGCTTCCCGCGCCAAAGAGCGCGTGTTCTCGTTCCGCAGTGCAGGGCATCGCTGGGAGCCTCGCCGCCAGCGTCCCGAGATGTGGCAGCTGCTGAACGGCCGGCTCGGCAAGGGCGAGACGGTGCGCGTCTTTCCGTTGTCGAATTGGACCGAAGGCGACGTGTGGCGCTACATCGCGCTCGAGAAGCTCGATGTGGTGCCGCTCTATTTCGCCGAACCGCGCCCGGTGGTGACGCGGAACGGCCAGTTCATCGTCGTCGACGACGAGCGGATACGGCTCGAGCCCGGCGAGAAGCCTGAGATGCGCAAGGTCCGCTTCCGCACGCTGGGCTGCTGGCCGCTGACAGCGGCCATAGAGTCGGATGCAACCGACCTCGATCAAGTGGTGGAGGAGACGCTCGCGGCGAAAGTGTCCGAGCGGGCCGGGAGGCTGATCGATCACGATCAGGCCGGCGCTATGGAGATGAAGAAACGCGAGGGCTATTTCTGATGCATGTCGCTACTGCGTTGAAAGAGGGGATCTCTCCGGGCAGCTTGGCAGTACCGCAGCCGCACAGGGCCGGCATGGTCCGGTTGCTCACGTGCGGCTCGGTCGACGATGGCAAATCGACGCTGATTGGACGGCTGCTTTGGGACGCAGCGGGGGTTACCGAGGACCAGCGCGCGGCGATCGCGCTCGCTTCGCACAACCGCGCCTTCAACGGCGAGAGGATCGATTTCAGCCTTCTGCTCGACGGGCTCCAGGCCGAGCGCGAGCAGGGTATCACCATCGACATCGCCTGGCGCTATTTCGAGACGCCGGACCGGCGCTTCGTCATCATCGATTCTCCAGGCCACGAGCAATATACCCGTAACATGGCGACCGGCGCCTCGCATGCCGACATCGCCATCCTACTGGTTGACGCCCGCCACGGCCCCAAGCGCCAGACCCGGCGCCATGCCGCGATCTGCGATCTGGTCGGTATCAAGAAAGTGATCCTCGCCGTCAACAAGATGGATCTGGTCGATTTCGCCGAGGTGCGTTACCGCGAGATCGAGAGCGAGTTTGCCGCCATGGCCGGAATCTTCGGTTTCACCGAAATCATCACCATTCCCGTGGCGGCGCTGTCCGGCGATAACGTGGCCCATCGCTCGTTGCATATGCCCTGGTATGGCGGGCCGACTCTGCTCGACTATCTGGAAAGCGTGGATCCCGCGGTCAAGCCCGAGGATGCGCCGTTCCGCATGCCAGTCCAACTCGTGCTGCGCGCCTCGGGCGATTTTCGCGGCTACGCAGGGACCATCAGCTCGGGGCGGATCGAGGTCGGTGACAGGATCGTCGATGCAAGGAGCGGGCTCGGCGCCACGCTCAGGCGCATCGCCACCATGGACGGCGACCTCGCCTATGCCGGCAAGGGCGAAGCGGTCACGCTCGTGCTCGACAGCGAGCTCGATATCTCGCGCGGCGCGGTGCTATCGGAGGTCGCGCGCCGTCCCGTCAATGCCGATGTGATCGAGGCGCGGCTCGTATGGCTGTCCGAGACGCCCTTCGACTCCGAGAGTGGCTATCTGCTGCGCACCGCGACCGATCTCGCGCCGGTCACCAGCATGAGCATCTCGGCGCTCGTCAATTTCGAGACGCTCCAAACGTCGCCGGCGCATGCCTGCGCCGTCAACGACATCGCCGATTGCCGCATCCTGCTCGGCCGCTCGACCGCGCTCGACCTGTTCCGCGAGCTTCCCCTGACCGGCAATTTCATCCTGGTCAGCGCCATCAATGGGGCGACGGTGGCCGGCGGCGTGATCACCTGGGCACAGGCTGGCGCGCCGGAGGTCGGTGACAATGTGCTCGTACTCAGTCGCGCGCTGCTGGCCCGCGGGCTCTGCTCGGATTTGGGCGAGTCACCCGCCGATCAGGCCGAGTTTCACCGCCGCGCACAGGAGACAGCAATTCTGCTACGCTCGGTCGGCGTTCCGGTGCTCATCGAGGTCTAGCCAGCCGATCAACAAGCCTTAAGAAAGTACGGTCCCGCCCGACGGGCGAAGGGGGAGACTTCAGTGATGGTTGACCTCGGCTGGGCCGTCGCCCTGCTGCCGCTGGTTGCGGCTGGCTTTGGCGTCGGGCTGCTCGTCGGCCTCACCGGAGTCGGCGGCGGCGCGCTGATGACGCCGCTGCTCATCTCGAGCTTCGGCGTGAGCCCGCAGGTTGCGGTCGGCACCGATCTGCTCTACGCCTCCATCACCAAGACGGCAGGAAGCTGGCGTCACCACGTCGCCCATCACGTGGAATGGGCGATCGTGCTCAGGCTCGCTGCCGGCAGCCTGCCCGCGGCCGCAGGGCTGCTCGCCGTCATCACCTTTCTGCCGATCAATACTGTTGCCCTTGCCCATTGGATCAGGATGGGTCTCGTCGCCGCGCTGCCGATCAGCGGCCTCGCTATCGTGATCTATCCTTTTATCACCCGCGCCTCGCCGCACGAGGATACCGGCAACGTGCCGGTGCGCGCGCTGCCGACGGTACTGTTCGGTGTGGTGCTCGGACTGCTGGTCACGCTGACCTCGGTCGGGGCGGGCGCGATCGGTGTCACCGTGCTGGCGATGCTCTATCCCATGCTGCCGGCGAAGCGGTTGGTCGGCTCTGACGTGGCGCACGCCGTGCCGCTGACATTGATCGGCGGGCTCGGTCATCTCGGGCTCGGCAATGTCGACGGCGGAATCTTGGTCGCTCTGCTGTGCGGCTCGATCCCCGGCATTCTGCTCGGTGCGCGATTGTCCGGCGTGGTACCCGAAAAGCTGCTCAGGCCGATCCTCGCCGTCACGCTCTGCTACGCGGCCTACGCGCTCTACAATAAATGACGGCCGCGCGGCGGTCATTCTAGACGTCAGGATTTGGGCACCCAGCCGGGCGGGATCGAGCGCAGCATATTCGTTCTGCGCCGGCAAATTGGCGAGAGAAACCAGATCGCAGATAGTTCGTTACGGCTGATGCGCCGCCGCAGAATCTCATCGAGTCCAGCCTTGGTGTCGAACTGCCTCTCGCCCGCTTTGTTGACGAGTGGAATTGGGAACGGCCAATCGTCGTTGCCGGCGATGGCGCGCACCGGCGATTTCAGCTCCTCGACGAATTCACGAGGGGTAATTCGCAAATGCCATATCGAGGCAGCGGCTCAGTTTTGCGTCACTGAACGGCTTGCGTAGAAAACCAATAGCGCCAGCGTCGAGCACGTGATTGCGAACGCGCTCATCTGGAAAGGCCGTGACAAAGATGACCGGTGTATGCCGACCTTCGGCGATCAGGCGCTCAAGCAGCTCGACGCCGCTCAAGCCCCCCATTTGAATGTCCAATATCAGACAATTAGTCTCGCCAGGCTCGGATTCCAGAAATTCCTCAGCCGAGGAGAAAGTACGAGCCGAATAGCCAAGCGATCTGACTAGGGCCTTCGTTGACTCGCGGACAGATTCATCGTCGTCGACAATCGAGATCATGTGAGTTTTAGCCAATCCTTTGTCCCCTGACTCAGCAAGCGCAATTGGAAAAGGCGCTTACCGATCGCGCTTCTGATTTTGGTTTCCTTGTCTACAGCCAAGTTGGCGCGTCGCACGCCAAAAAGGAAGTGTACTTTAGTCTAGGAGGGCGCCTGCTTGGATCGACTCAGACCCAGCACGTCGGCCATTCTGACGAGGTCCGCCAGGGATCGAGCCTGCATTTTTCGCATGATGTTGCCGCGGTGCATCTTAACAGTGACTTCGCTAATTTTCAGCTCGGCGGCGATCTGCTTATTCAGGAGTCCGGCGGTGACTAAGGCGACGACCTCCTTCTCACGGGGACTAAGTGACGCAAACTGATCCCGCAGAATGGACCTATGCTGCCCGTCCTTGCGCCTCGCTCGATGACGTTCAATTGCCAGGCGAACGGCGTCGAGCAGTTCTTGATCCCGACAGGGTTTGGTCAAGAACTCGATTGCTCCCGCTTTCATGGCCTGCACAGTCATGGGTATATCGCCGTGGCCGGTTAGGAAGATGATTGGAATGTCGATTCCGGCCTTCGCCAATTCACTTTGGAACTCGATGCCGCTAAGCCCTGGCAAACGGACATCGAGCACGAGGCAGCAAGCGACATTAGGGCGTTCGCTTCGCAAGAAGGCGTCCGCCGATGCAAAAAGCTGAACGTGAAGACCTATCGATTCAAAAAGGCTTTTGAGGGAAGTCCGCACAGACTCGTCGTCGTCGATGACGAATACGACGCAGTCGATGTCGGAGTGCTGCTTTTTCATCGAAACCGCTATTTCGAGTTACCAGGCAAGGCAACTTGGAACACGGTCCCCTTGGGGACCGCATTGGCGACTGTTATTCGTCCGCCGTGTGATTCGACGATTGAGCGACAGATTGAAAGGCCCATCCCCATTCCTTCCGCTTTCGTCGTGAAGAAAGCCTCAAAGATGCGCTTGGCGTCCTCGGTGTCGACGCCCGGCCCGGCATCCTCCACGGCCACAATAGCGATGCCATCGCCTCGCTCGGATCGCACACAAACCAGGCGTTCAGCGTCCGGCAGGGACAGCATCGCCTCGACGGCGTTCATGAACAGATTGAAGATCACCTGCTGTAACTGGACACGATCAGCCAACACGCTCGGCAGGTCCTCGGCTAGTTCGGATCGAATTGACACCCCGTGCTTTTGGAACTGACCTTGCGTCAGCCGGGTAACATCGTAAATAAGCTCGTTTAGATTAAGCTCTGTTCTGTCTCGGACACCTTTTTTCAACATCGCGCGAATGCTCTCGATAATGCTCGCGCCGCGCTCCCCATCACTGGCGATACGCGTCAAAGCTGACCGCACCTCCTCGGTATTTGGCGGTAGCTTGTTGAGCCAGCGAAGACCCGCATTGGCATTGTTGACGATGGCGGCGAGGGGTTGATTGATTTCGTGCGCAATCGAGGCTGCCATTTCGCCCATGGTCGTTAGACGTGCAACCCGCGCAAGCTCTGCTTGCATCGCGTCGTTGCGCGCCTGATCCGCCATTTCGCGCTCTCGCGCTGCGGCAACCTCAGCAAGCATGGCATTGAAGCCCGTCGCAAGTTTACCGATTTCGTCATGTCGATCCAGAGCGCTGCGCAAGCTGTAGTTCTTGGTCTCGCGGACCTCGCCCGCAAGCTCCTCCAGTTCCCGGAGCGGCGGGACGATTTGTCGATAGGTCATAACAGCGAATAACAGGCTAAGAGCCGCGACCAACCCGTTCAGAAAAAGGCTATCGCCGAGTCGTCGGAGCGAATTGGAGAGTCGCTTGTTGAGCAACCCGTCCAGCTCTGACTTGGCCACGCCCCAGGCGCTATCGATGCTCCGATGCGCAATCGCATATGCGGGAAGGAGCGAAGCTGAATTGCTCTGTCCTCTCACAACTGTGTTTGCGGAACGAAGATAGGAATCAACAGACGAGACCATGCCGCGGATCACTGCCAGGATAGGCTGGCTCACTTGTTGGCTATCGTTGTCTCTGCGGTAAGCCGCGCCAGCGTCGCGTTCGATCTCCTCAATACTTGATTTTATCATTCCGTCGAGAAGCAAGGGACGTACGTGAAGATCGACGCCCGATCGCGAACTCGTGAGGAGTGCCTGCATTTCCCCCACTTGCGAAAGTAGAGCAGGAATTCTCTTCACGATAATGTTTTGCAAATAGTAACTATCGAGATCGGGATCGAGGGCGAGATTGGATTCGTCACCCACGCGCGCAGCTAGGTCGCGGATCCTGTCGAGCGCTCCAACGACATCAGCGTCTGGTCCAGCGGCACGCAGATCGCGAACCGCAGTCGCAAGATTTTCCACTAGAGTTGCTGTATGAAGCGAGCCACCGGATTTCACCTCAGCCTTGGCCAGCTCAGCCAACGCCACATCAGCGGATGTTTGCCGCTGCGCATCTTGTGATGCGTTTGCGTCCTCGGTGAGAATGACTGCGTAAATACCGCGCAAGGCTTCCAAATATCGCGCGCCAACGAGCTCTTTGCGGACAAAGCCGATCGCGATTTGCTTTTCCTTGATGAGGCTATACGTCACAAATGTGATAGCGCCGACGAACATACCGCACAGAAGAAAAAGCTTCGTGCTGGTGCGCAGATCCTTGAACACGGCCCAATCGAATCCTGACGAGTTGGATAGATGCTAGCGTTCGAACCAACCATAGCGTGCCCCGAGTGGCTCGTCCTCCCTGATTCTCGGTCGCTCGTCGTCTAGACGAAAGTATTGGCACACCGGGCGTTTGGGTATGTCGCGCATACCCTAGTCTAGTGGAGCCCTTTCCCGGTTTCACCTTACGGTTCCAGCTAACGAAAAGGCGGGAGTACGGGGAGGTGTGTGATGGGCAGTCGCCTCAAAAGATCAAGGATTTAGGCGCGCTTCAAATTGTCTGCTGGATATTTGGCACAAACGTGGGCGCGGGGCTCGGACATGACTTAAGCCAATTCGTTACCAGCAACATCGGCAATCTGCGCTTTTTGTGGAAGTGGCGCCAAAGTCTCGCAGCCGCAACCCAGATCTTTTGAATCGGATGTAACAAGTTCGCTCGGAGATGGAGATGGGAATCACCGCCATTGTGTCCAATGCTGATCCGGCGATTCCGGGCGACAACATTACTAAGCCACTGATCAGCGCGCTGCTTCCGCTGTTGGCGTCGCGGTATGAGGGTGCTAGTCGAGACAAAAATGTGTTGGACGGTGACAGCACCAGTCCCGAGCCTGCAGGGACGACTGACGACTCCACGGCTGGTTCGTCACCCGGCAGCATCCTCGACGGACTCGGCGGATTGATCGAGCAGTTCCGGCGGATTGGACTCGGCGACACGGTCGACACGTGGTTCAAACCAGGTCCGAATAAGCGCGTAGCTCCAAACGACATCGCGCTGGTGCTTGGCGAAGATGCGATCGACGAGCTTGCGCGCCGCACGGGCCTTTCAAGAGGAAGGGTGTTGGTGGAGCTATCGAAACTGTTGCCGCGGGTGGTCGACCAACTCACGCCCGAGGGGCAGCTCCCTACGCTGCAAGAGATCGTCCGGTTCATGTCTCGAGAAGCTCAGCGCTAATATCCATGAGTGTGAATTCTGAGCGATCTATGAAGAAAGGTCGTAGTTCTGGCGAGGAGCCAACGAAAGGGCCCACGCCGAGCCGTCGTGACATGGCATCGGCTCTTGGGGCGGCGCTCGGGCCGACGATCAGTGGTTGCGGTCACGCACTCTGATGGAGGCCAAATGATTACGTTCCTACTCATGACATGCATCATCGCGCTGGCGCTTGGACTTGTTTCGTATGTGTCCAGTAAGCGCTCTAATCGAACGCCCGAAGCATCAGCGCTTACGCTATTGCCGGGAGACATCAAATATGAAAGCCCGAGCGGGAGGTTCACTTTCTACTTTCCCATAGTGACGTCGATCGTCATCAGCATCATACTCAGCTTGGTTTTCTATCTGTTGCGGTAGCAACGAAGGCTAGAGCCGATACTCTGCTCGTCGAAGCCGCCACCCGCTTGTTGTGGATTGACCAGAATTCCAACGCGCATGAAATATCGATGTGTTATCCGTCAGCAAACTTGCACGATCAAAGTTAGGCCTATTTTTCAGCCCAAGATGCCTCGGGAGGATACCATGTTTGACTGGCCACTCACGCCGCCCAAGCAATTGACGCTTCTGATCTCACTCATGTTGGCAATTTTCGCTTGCCTCGTTCATTGGCTTCATATCGCCGTCCCACACTTACATTCCGGTTTCGTCGTTTTGGTTCTGGGCTATTTGGTATTGCTCGCCGGAAATGTGTTTCGCGATGTATAGAGAACGCCATTCAAGATTTTTCTGATAAGGACCCCAGA
>CAWFLU010000007.1:0-306333 GCA_963816805.1 uncultured Alphaproteobacteria bacterium | reverse complement strand
GAGGGCCGTTTTTTCAAAACGAACCCAATTTCCGCAGCAGCGTAGGTTGGCCTCAGGCAGACCCTCGGTTCGGCGCTACCAATGCCTCCGGCAGCGCCACCCGCACCTTTCCTCCCATAAGCTCGAGCAACACCTTGACCCGCCCGCTATCGTCTAATCGCTCGAGTTGCCCAACGACATCGGCGAAGGGTCCCCGCGGTTACACGGATGGCTTCACCCTCTTTCAGGTCGAAGTGGAAACGGATGCCGCCGTCTGGATCAGACGCACTGATGAGGCTTTATACCACCCCAGGGGGGATCGGCTGCGGCTCTTCTCGCAAGGAGCCTCGTCGGGAAGGCTTGCGCTCCCTTCGCTCTGACCTGTTTAGCAAAGGGTGAACGCCTTTACCAAGTCAAGCCGGCCTCGCCGAGGGTGCCGAATCATAGGGCAGGAGCGAGGCGACTTGGCCCTTACGGTCGGGCCGTCATTGCCGAACCGGCGCTTCCCCCTCGCTCGCGACCCGGCGACAGTGACCCGAGGAATGCCGTTTGGAAGGTCCCAAAATCGGCACTTTGCGGGACCTTCGCTGCGCGTCGGCTTAACCGCCTTTCGTACGCACAAAAACCGCACAAGAGGCTGGTACAGAAGGAGGAATTGTAGGTGCCCGGTTAATGCGCTCCGGCTGCGCAGAGTTTGGGCAACAGGCTCTCGGCCGACGTGCCTGCGAGCGTCCTTCACAGACGTTCGATAAGACCCGCGAAGTTTCGATGGTTATGCCCCAAGCAATTGACAGCGCTTAGCTTTCTGGCAGGATGAGAAAGCGCGTCTCAGCCCAAATCTCGTCCCCAAAATCGTGGCGGAAATGTCACAAGAAGGCCAAAAACGTCCGCGCCCGCTTTGATAGCAATTTACCTTCCTGCGGGAACGCGTATAAGCAGATTCAGAACTCTCTATGGGGGGATTTCTGTCCAGATCATGGTCGAGATTTCACCGAAGCGCTGCCGAGAGGCTAATACGAAGCGAGAGTTTGGATTAGGCAATTTATCAGGGAAGGTGGAGATGGACATGTTTGGGGGACTGACAAAAACATCCAGCCGCATCGCCATCGCAGCCGCACTTGGCATGACGCTTGGTGGGTTCGTTATGAGCTCACATCCTGCCAAAGCAGCGGATCTCGGGGGCGACTGCTGCGCGGATCTCGAGGAGCGGGTGGCCGAACTCGAGGCGACGACTGTCCGTAAGGGCAACAAGAAGGTGTCCGTGACCCTCTCTGGTTGGGTGGTCAAGGACGTGACCTGGTGGGATGACGGCCACGAGAATAATGTGTACGTCGGCGACAAGGACACGACGCTTTCGAGCCATTTCCAGATTTCCGGCTCGGCAACGATCGCTCCCGGTTGGTCCGGCGGCTATACGCTGAGCATCGAAGCTCCGGGGAACGCCAACGGCTTCTTCACCAACCAGCAGAACGACAACACCAACTTCGAAGGTGTGGTTGACGGCACCAGATCCGACCGTCTGCTCCGTGTTCTCTTGTCGTACATGTACGTCAAGAGCGACACATGGGGTACCATCAACTGGGGTCTGTTGAGCCAGGCGACTGACAACGTCGCGCTGCTTCCTGACCTGTCGGGTACCATCATCGAATCGAACGGGGTGTTCTTCGAAGGCCCGGGCTACTTCCTGCGTCCGAAGGGCGCGGATCACAGCGCTAAGGGCCAAGCGAACACCGTCTGGGGCGAGTTCGTGACCTGCCTCTCCGGTGGCGGCATCATCGGTGTGGACTGCAACGGCAACACGACGAATGGCGTTCGCTACAACTCACCGACTTGGGCTGGCTTCAGCGTCTCGGGGGGCTTCGGCGAAGACGACTACAAGGATGTCGCCGTCAAGTACGCTGCTGACTGGAACAACTTCAAAGTGTCGGCGGCCATCGGCTACACCAACATGACGGATGAGAACTACATTTCGTCGGGTGGCGGCCTGAACGGCTTCGAGCTCAATGTGAACCTAGTGCAGGCCGGCGCATCCATAATGCATGTCCCGTCAGGCTTGTTCTGTGTACGGCATGTACTCGCGTGAAGATGCTGGCGGCACGCTCGAGAATAACACCAACAACACCTTCCAGTCGAACCTGCAGACGCCTGACGCCTGGTTCATGAAGGCCGGCATCAAGCGGACTTGGATGCCGCTCGGCGCCACCGTGCTCTTTGGCGAGTATGGCCAGTACAATAACCAGTACTCCCTGCTTGCTGGCACTGATGTCTGCGGTGGCGGTGCAGGTTTCACCGACTTCTTTCCTAATGTTTCGAACAAGCTTGGACCGACGGGCTCGGCCTTCGGAACTGCTCCGGTCTGCACCAGCGGCAACTTTGACGCCGGCGTGTTCGTGAGCGGCTCGGAAGTGCAGCGCTGGGGTCTGGGCGTGGTTCAGGAGATCGACTCCGCCGCCATGCACCTCTTCGCCCGGTGGCAACACCAGGATCTCGATGTAAATTTGATCGGCTTCGACACGACCGGCGATTGTTCGGGCTCGCATGGCTGCCACACCAGCCAGGGCTTCGATGGCCTCGATCTCTTCCAACTCGGTGGCGTGATCTTCTTCTAGCCACAAGCTAAAACGCAAAAAGCGGAAGCCGCCCTTCGGGGCGGCTTCTTTTTTTGTCTCTACCGCCGGGAGGAGGGGCGACCTCATAAAACTCCCCCGGCTCGATCGAGGTTGATGGGCTTGCCGCGTCGCACTCCTGCGTCAGCCGGGAGGGTTGTGAAACCGGCACTGCGGCGCTATTTCTTGGGCGAGACTGGAGCTCAATGGCGACAAGGCGAAGACGGCCAATGCCGGCGCCCGCGCGCCCCGAGATAAGCGATGCAAAAAGAAGCCTCACGGGACCGACCGACCCGCACGCCGGTCCTGACCGTCAAGAACGTGTCCTACTGGTACGGTTCGAAGCGGGCGCTCGACGATGTCAGCTTCGAGGTCTATCCGGGCAGGGTCACGGCGCTGCTCGGGCCCAACGGCGCCGGCAAGACCACACTGTTCTCGCTGATCACCCGGCTGTTCGACGCGCCAACAGGGCGGATCGAGATCGCCGGTCGCTCGGCGTCGGAATGGGGCGCCAAGGCACTCGGCCCGCTCGGCGTCGTGTTTCAGCAGCCGACGCTCGACCTCGATCTAACCGTCAAGCAGAACTTGCGCTACTTCGCCTCGCTCAGGGGACTTAAGCGCAAGGAAGCCGACGAGCGCATGCTCCGCGCGCTGAAGGCGCTCGACATGGCGGAACGCATCGATGAGCGCGTGCGCGCGCTAAACGGCGGCCATCGCCGCCGCGTCGAGATCGCCCGCGGCATTCTGCACAGCCCGCAGCTCATTCTGCTCGACGAGCCGACCATTGGCCTCGACGTGCCGACCCGCGCGGCGATCGTGCGCCACATTCACGAACTCGCCCGCGTCGACAATATCGGCGTGCTGTGGGCGACGCACCTGTTCGACGAGATCGAGCCCGAAGACGATCTGCTCGTGCTGAGCCGCGGCAAGATCGTGGCGCGCGGCACGACCAAGGACGTGGTGGCCGAGACCGGCGCCAAGGATCTTGGCGGCGCTTTCAGGCTGCTCATCGGCGGCGACACCGAGGAGGACGTTGCCGCATGAGCTTCATGCATTACGTCAGAGCGTTTCGCGGCATCGTCTGGCGCGAGCTGCTGCGCTTCCTCCAGCAGCGCGAGAGATTCTTTGCGGCTCTCGTCAGACCATTGATTTGGCTCATTATTTTCGCCGCAGGCTTCCGCGCTGCGCTCGGCATCTCGATCATCCCGCCCTACCAGACCTACATCACCTACGACGTCTACATCACGCCGGGCCTGCTCGCGATGATCCAGCTTTTCAACGGCATGCAAAGCTCGCTGTCGATGGTCTACGACCGCGAGATGGGCTCGATGCGGGTCTTGCTCACCACGCCGCTGCCGCGCTGGTTCCTGCTCACCTCACGCCTGTTCGGCGGCGTGATCGTCTCGCTGTTTCAGGTGTATACCTTTCTCCTGGTCGCGTACTTCTGCGGAGTGGAGCTGCCGCCATGGGGCTACGTCACAGTACTGCCCGCGCTCATCCTCGCCGGCCTGATGTTCGGCGCACTCGGCATGCTGCTCTCCTCAACCATCAAGCAGCTCGAGAATTTTGCGGGAATCATGAACTTCGTGATCTTCCCGATGTTCTTCGCGTCGTCCGCGCTCTACCCGCTGTGGAAGATGAAGGAAGGGAGCCTCTGGCTCTATTACGTCTGCCTCTACAACCCGTTCACCTGGGCGGTCGAACTGATCCGCTTCGCCTTCTATCTGGAGGTCAACTGGCAGGCGCTCGGGATCGTGGTCGGCTGCACCGCGCTATTCCTTGCGCTGTCATTCTGGGCTTATGATCCGGCGGTCGGCATTCAGCAACGCAAGGTCGCGGCCCCCGCCGCCGCGGGTTAGTAGACCTCGCTCAAGCGGGCATGATGCGAGTGTCCTGCCGGCGAACAAATCCCTTTGCGCATGGATTGCGGCTTGCGCCGGAATAGCCAGGCAGAGCCCGGGCGGCAACGCGCCGTCAGACAAGCGAGAAATTGTCGGGATAGCGCGCCAGCAGATCGGCATAGATCGCATCGACCGTGGCCGAGTCGCGCTTGGCTTGCGGGATATTGATCGTCTCGACCGCCACCACATGGGTCGGCCGCGGTGCAAGCAGGACGAGTTGGTCGGCAAGCATGATTGCCTCGCGGGCATTGTGCGTGACCAGCAGCGCGGTGGTTGGCCTTGCCTGCCAGACCTCGAGCAGGAGCTTGCGCAAGCGATCGGCGGTTCGCTCGTCGAGCGAGACGAACGGCTCGTCGAGCAGCAGGAGATCAGGCTTGGTGGCGAAGGCGCGGGCCAGCGCCACGCGCCGTGCCAAGCCGAGCGACAGCTCCTGGGGATAGCGCGGCAGCATGTCGGCAATGCCGACGGCCTGCGTCAGATGATCGAAATCGGCAGGAGTGAAACTCGGCGCGGCGACCAGATCGATATTCTGTCGCACGGTGCGCCAGGGGAGCAGGCGCGGCTCCTGGAACATGACGCCGATGCGCGCGCCGGGTGGCACATCGACTCTGCCGACGAATCGGTCATCCAGTCCGGCGACGATGCGCAATAGCGTGGTCTTGCCGCAGCCTGACGGTCCCATCAGCACCGTCATGCTCTCCGACTTTATCTCGAGCACAAAGTCGCGGATGGCCGGCACCAGCGTGCCGTCAGCGCCGACGTGAACCTTCTCCTCAATGTGGATTTCAAACCGGCTTGTTACGCCAGCGTGTTGAATATCGTTCAAGGGGTTGCACCAGTAAGTATTCGATGGCCAGCATGACGGCGACGAAGGCTAGCGTATAGCCGAGGATCGCCGTCACGTTAAAAAGCTGAAAATTGAGATGCAGCTCGAAGCCGACGCCGTTGGAGCGCCCGAGCAGCTCGACCACCAGCACGATCTTCCAGATGAGTGAGATGCCTGAGCGCGAAGCGGCGGCGAAATACGGCTGGAGCTGGGGCAGGGTGACATTGCGGAGCTTGCTCCAGGGCGACAGACGGTAGGCTCGCGCCATCTCCTCGAGACCCGGATCGAGCGATCGGGCGCCTTCGCGCAAGGTGACGATGACGTTCGGGATCTTGTTAAGCGCCACCGCGCCGATCGCCGCCGCCTCGTTCAGCCCGAACCACACATAAGCGAGGATGATGATAACGAGGGCGGGCAGGTTGAGCAGCACGATCAGCCAGGGATCGAGCGCGCGGTTGAGAGCCGGCATCTCGCCCATAAGAAGCCCGAGCACGCTGCCGATCAGCATGGCGACGACGAACGACGCGAGCACTCGCCAGAGCGTTATGCCGAGCTCGGTGAGGAGGTCGCCATGCACCGCCTCCTTGTAGATGTATTGCAGCACCGCGCCAGGTCCCGGCAAGAGCCTGCTCTGCGCGATCTCGGCGGCGATCAACCAGATTAGAAGGAAGCCCGCTACCGAGAGGATCGGGACGAGAGGGCCGCGCAGCAGGTGCGACCACTGCCGCTTCCTTGCCATCGTCTCTTGGCGGGCAACCGTAACGCTCATGGTTTGCCGTCGTGCCAGAACGTGCCCGGTGCGAGCTCGGTCGCCGGGCCGACCAGCTTCTCGCCGCCGAGCTCGCGCAGGAACTGGTAGAGCACCTTGGCGTCGGCTTCGTTGTCGGCGACCGATCGCTCGGGGATGCCCTCCTGGTAGCGGCGCTTCAACGCCTGGAATGTGGCGTCGTTGAAAGTGGGATCGTTCTCGCCCATCAGCGGCTTCAGCCGTTCCCATTCCTCGTTGGAGGTGGCGAGCAGGTCGTCGGCTTTGGTGGCCGCCCTGAGCAGCCCTTGGACCGCGGGCAGATTGTCCTTGGCCCAGCCCTCGCTGAATACGAAGCCGACCATGGCGACCTCGCCCTTGGCGCCGAGCTCGCTCACCACGTCCTCGATCCCGATCAGCTGAGTGAAGCCGTCAGCCTCGAGCCGTGCGGCATAGGGCCAGAAATTCAGCACGGCATCGAGCTCCCCTTGCTTAGCCCGCTCGCTGAGAAGCGGCGGCGCGCCGAATTCCTGCTTGGTCTCGGTCCTGAGATCGAGATTGGCGGTTCTGAGCGCGTAGGCCACCATCAGGAGCCAGCTCTTGTCGAGTGGACCGCCGGCAACGCCGAGCCGCTTGCCCTTGAGGTCGGCGAGCGTCTTGATCGGCGAGTTGGGCGGCACCATGATGGCGCCGAGCGCGGTGGTGAAGGGCGAGAAGGTGAAGTCGGCGCCGCCTGACCGCTCGCGCGACACCCACAGCCAGTCAGTGGCAATGACGTCGACCGAGCCGCCTTGCAGGCCGACCGTGGTCGCCTGGGGGCTCGCGAGCGGCGTCACGTCGAGCTCGATGCCTTCGGCCTTGTCGAGGCCGTTGGCATGAATGGTGTCGAGCAGCCAACTCACCGTGCCGAATTTGAGAATGCCGACCTTAACTTTGTTCGACGCGTGAGAGGCCGGCGCGCCGGCGACGATCGCCACTGCGCAGACCAGGAAAGCTAACAGAAATGACCGCAACGGGCGCTCCTACGTCGTTGTTCTCAATAAGTTTGGGGCTGACCAGGCGAGATGCGCACCAAGCTCTGAAGCCGCGGACGGCAGACGCAGGTTGCGGCCCTCTGGCGAGGCCCGAAAGAGTCATGGCGCATGATCGGCGAGAGTGGCGGCGCATAATCTACCCATCCCGCCTCACTTAGCAAGGTTCCAGTGGTGGATTGCCAATTTCTTGGCATCGTCAATAGCAGAAGTTCCCGCCTCGATTGCCGCATCAGCTCGCCGCCTTCAACCTGTAGCCGTGGCCTCGCACCGTTTCGAGTAGAGGCTCGCGCCCGGGCGCATCGATCTTCCGCCTCAGCCTGGCGATATAGACGTCGACCACGTTGGTCAGCGGGTCCTCGCTATAGCCCCATACCTGGTTGAGGATGCGGGTGCGCGAGAACACTCGGCCAGGCGCGCTCATCAACAGCTCGAGGATGGCGAGCTCCTTGGCCGTGAGCTTGACGGTGTCGGAGCCGCGCCGCACCTCAAGCAGCTCGCGGTCGAGCACGAGGTCGGCGACCTTGAGAATGCTCGAGCTCGGGACGAAATTGTGCGAGCGGCGAACCAGGGCCTCGATGCGGGCGAGCAACTCGTCGAAATCGAACGGCTTGGTAAGGTAATCATCCGCGCCGGCTTTGAGGCCCTTGATCTTGTCCTCGGTGGCGTCCATGGCGGTCAGCATCAGGATCGGCGTGTGATCGCCCTCGAGCCTGATCCGCTGGCAGACGTCGTAGCCGTGCATGTCGGGCAGCATCAAGTCGAGAACGATGACATCGAACTCGCCGGTCTTGGCCAGCTCGACTCCCTCGCCGCCGGAGGGCGCAACCGTCACCCCGTGATTCTCGGCGCGCAGGCCGCGGTCGATGAAATCGGCGACGCGCGGCTCGTCTTCGACCAGGAGCACGTTCACGCAGCCATCTCCGCGCTCTCGGCCGGAAGTGCGACAGTGACGGTCGTCCCTTCGCCCAGCCGGCTCGCCATCTCGATCCTTCCTTTATGCGCCTCGACGATTGCCTTGGCCACGGGAAGACCGAGCCCAAGCCCCTCGTCGTTCATCGAGGCGGCATTTCCACCGCGGCGGAAACGCTCGAAAATACCATCGAGCTCCTCGGGCGCGATGCCGATGCCGCGATCGGTGACGCGCACGGTGACCTCGCCATTGACGCGGCCAATGTCGACTTTCACTGCTCCCTTGGTCTTGGAGTAGCGCACGGCATTGTCAAGCAGCACCAGGAACAATTGCCTGAGCCTTGCCGGATCGCCGCGCACCATCTCATGCTCGTCGGCGCTGGCGAAAGCGATGTCGACAGCCCTGGCGTGGGCGATCACGCGCGCGTCGCCGCACACTTTTTCGACGAGATTGCCGAGGTCGATCGGCTGGAGATTGAGGCGCGCGGCGCCGGCGCCCTGGCGGGCGATGAACAGGAGATCGTTGACCAGCACCGAGAGGTGCTTCGCCTGCTCGACAATCCGCTCGATCGAGCGCTTGTACTCGGCGACCCGCTTATTGGCGCCCCGCAGCGAGATCTCGCCTTCGCCGCGAATGATGGTGAGCGGCGTGCGCAGCTCGTGGCTGATGTCGGCGAAAAAGCCCCGCCGCGTCTCGTCGACCTTGCGCAGGGATTCGTTCGCCTGACGCAGCTCCTCAGTGCGCTCGGCGACGACCGATTCGAGATTGGCGTGGGCGTCCTCGAGGGCCTGCTGCTGGCCCTGCAGATCTTGCGCCATGTGATTGAAGCTGTTGCCGAGATCGGCGAATTCGTCGTGGCCGGGGATGGCGATGCGATAAGCGAGGTCACCCTCGGCGAGTTTGGCCGTGCCGCGTAGAAGCTGGGCGAGCGGCGCGCGCAATCCCCGCAACAGGAGGATCACGAGCGCCAACGTCGTGAGGATGGCGAGTGCTGCGTGGATCTGGCTGATGCGCTCGAGCCGGCTCAACAGCTGGGCCGCGTCGGCATCGATCCTGATGACCTCGGCGGTCTCGTCGGCGACGGCGACCTCGATCAACTCGTTGAGCTTCTGATCGATGCCGCCCTTCAACAGCGTGATCAGGTTTTGCCAGGCGATGTCGGGCCGGCCACGGCTCCTGAGCTGTTCGACCTCCGCCAGCTGATCCAGAGTGTGCTGAAACTCCTTCTTTATCTGCTCCAGACGATCGAGTTCAGCAGACTCGGCCTTGAGTTCGTCGGGCCCGACAATGGCGAGCTCCTTGACGGTGAGATCGTGCAGAGTGGCGAGGTCGGATTGGATGACCTTATGCAGATAGGCGGCGCCGAGCGGCTTGTCGGTCATGCCGGTGAGCAGGGTATCGGTCCAGGACTTGAACAGCTGCTGGCTGTGGCGCGAAAGCTGCAGCTGCCGCTCGAGTTCCTCATGGGAAAGGCGCGAACGGGTCAGATACATATGAGATTGCGCCACGCCCCAATAAGCGAGCGCTGCCGCAGACAGCGACATGGCAAGCAGCAATCCCGCAGTGATGAGGAGCTTCGTCTGATAACGCATCGAATGTCTCAAAAAGCGCCCCAGTGCGTTAAGCGGGGCGGAGAATCATCCAGTCGACTGCCCAGTAGAGGCATCTATGTTAGCCGGCCAATGCCTTGGTTTCTCTATACATTAGTTTGATGAAAACTTGGCGGTTTCTTCCGCGGTTCGTCATGATTTTTTCATTTTCGCGTCAGGTCTTTTCATAGCTTTGGCGGGGAAGGCCGAACTTCCACAACCGGCCGCTGGTTTCCGGCAAACATGGCATGGATTTTTGCCACGGCTCTCAACGCGATGTTTGTTAGTCTATTAAGATAAAAGAATCAGGCCTAGCAGGGCTCAACGTCGGGGGGCGGTCTTGCAACACTATCCATGCGCGTCGCGCAGCATCAAGTATTTGGCACTGACGGCTGCGGTTTCCGCGCTGGCAACGGCAGGTGTGGCCATCGGCACGATCAAGCCGGCCCACGCCGAGTTCGAAATCCAGGAATCTCAGGTCGAGAAGGGCGAGAAGGAGTTCGAATACCGCGGCGCCGTGCATTGGGGCTTCCCCAAGCAGGAGAAAGAGGACGCCACCGACAGCGGCCGGGATGAGGAGAATGCCGTAGAGGAGGATGAGGAAGAGGGGCCGCTCCGCCAGAGCCACGATTTCGAGTTCCAATACGGAATCACCGACCGCTGGCTGTTCTCCACCACGCTGAGCGCGGACGAGCCGCTCAATCAAGACTTCAATCTGAGCTCGGTCGGGCTTGAACTGCAGTACGAGCTGATCGAGCGCGAGGGCAACGGCATCGGCTTGGCTTTTCAGACCGAATATGGATTCGCCACGCGCGGCGGTGATCCCGATGAGTTTGGTTTCGGTCCTATCGTCGAATTGGCAAGCGGCAAGCTGCTGATCACACTCAATCCCGTGTTCAACACCCAGGTGGGCGACAATCGCGATCAGGACGGCCTCGGCTTCGAATATGGCTGGCGCGCCGAATACGACTTCGCGAAGCATTGGGGCGTCGGAGTCGAGATGTTCGGCGAGATCGAGGATCTCGCCAATGCCGGCTCGTTCGACGATCAGAATCACAGCATCGGCCCGACCCTGTTCTGGAATCCAGGCGGCGGCGACGATGACGAGGCCGAAGGCAAAAAAGGCGACGACGACGACAAAGCCGCCGGCCCTCCCGACATGGAGCTCTCCTTCAATGTCGGCGTGCAGTTCGGGCTGACCGACGTCACCTCCGATGGCGCCTTGAAATTCCAGGGCTCGCTCGCCTGGTAGGGCAGCGATCCCGCCCTCACGAGGGTTAGAGCCGGAACGGCCTCCGCCTATGAGCGGGGGCCGTTTTTGGTCTTGACGGCGGACGGTCTCCCCCGCATCTGATCCTTGCACCATGTTGATCAAAGTTCTCGGTTCGGCGGCGGGCGGCGGTTTTCCTCAATGGAACTGCAACGGTCGCAATTCAGCCGACGTGCGCAAGGGTACGCCGGGTCTGGTGCCGCGCACCCAGGCTTCCGTCGCGGTCAGCGCCGACGGCAAGCAATGGGTCCTGCTCAACGCCGCTCCGGATCTCAGACAGCAGATCATCGACACGCCGGAACTGCACCCGGCGCAAGGAGCGGGCACGCGCAACAGCCCGATCAAGGCCGTGGCGCTCACCAATGGCGATGTCGATGCCCTGGCCGGCTTGCTGTGCTTGCGCGAGGGCCAGCCGCTGACGATCTATGGGAGCTCGCGCGTGCTCGACGTTCTGGCCGCAAACAGCATCTTCGACGTACTCGATGTCGAGATCGTCAAGCGCATCCCCATGGAGCTTGGGCGCGCCTTCGCGGTCGAAGGGCCGTCGGGCCCGGCCGGCATCACCATCGAGCCGTTTGCCGTGCCGGGCAAGATCCCGCTTTATCTCGAGACAGAGGACGCTAAGGGCAATTTAGGCTCGCAGGAGGGCGATACGGTAGGTCTGAAGGTCATGGAGACCGGCAACGGGCACCATTTCTTCTACATCCCCGGCTGCGCCATGCTCGACGATACGCTGCGCGCGCGGCTCAAGGATGCGCCGCTCGTGTTCTTCGACGGGACGCTCTATACCAACGACGAAATGATCGCCCAAGGCCTGCTCAACAAGACCGGGGATCGCATTGGCCACATGAACATGTCGGGGAAGGGCGGCACGGTCGAGCAGTTCGCGCCGCTCAATGTCGGCCGCAAGATTTTCATTCACATCAATAATTCCAATCCGGTGCTGCGCGACAATTCTCCTGAGCGGGCGGCCGTCGAGCGGGCAGGTTGGGAAGTCGCATATGACGGCATGGAGGTGAGGGTCTAGCGCCGATGTGTGGCATCGCAGGCTTTCTCGAGCTGACGCGCCGACCCGGGACGCAAGAGCTCGAGGCGGTCGCTCATGCCATGGCGGCTACCCTCTCGCACCGCGGGCCGGACGCGAGCGGTGTGTTCGTCGATGCCGAGGCCGGGCTCGGCTTTGGCCACACGCGTCTCGCCATCGTCGATCTGTCGCCGGCCGGCGCGCAGCCGATGATCTCCGCCTCGGGTCGCTACGTCGTCACCTATAACGGCGAGATCTATAGCGGCGCTGAGCTAAGGCCCGAGCTCGAAGCGCTCGGCTGTCGCTTCAGGGGCCATTCCGATACTGAAGTCATCATCGAGGCGGTCGATGCATGGGGCGTCGAGGCCACGCTCAAGCGGCTGATCGGCATGTTCGCCTTCGCCGTCTGGGACCGGAAGCAGCGCCGCTTGAGCCTGGCGCGCGACCGGCTCGGCATCAAGCCGCTCTATTACGGTCGGCAGAACGGGCGCGTCGCTTTCGCATCTGAGCTGAAGGCCTTCGCGGCGCTGCCCGGCTGGCGAGGCGAGTTGAACCAGGACGCACTCGCTTCCTATCTCAGGCTCACTTATGTGCCTTCGCCGCATTCGATCTACCGCGGCATCGACAAGCTCGCGCCTGGGCACATCGCCACCATCGATGCCGGCGGCACCATCGAGACGCGCGCCTATTGGAGTCTCGCCGATGTTGCGCGCCACGGACACGCCGCGCCGCTCGAGCTTGGCGATGAAGAAGCGACCGATGCTCTCGAGACGCTGCTGTCGGATGCGGTCAAGCGGCGGCTGGTCGCGGACGTGCCGCTCGGCGCGTTCCTCTCCGGCGGCATCGATTCTTCGACCGTCGCGGCAATGATGCGCAGCGTCAGCACCGCGCCGGTTCGGACCTACTCGATCGGCTTCGGCGAGGCTGGCTATGACGAGGCGCCGCAGGCGGAGGCGGTCGCGCGCCACCTCGGCACCGACCATACTGAGCTTTACGTCTCGCCGCGCGAGGCAGAGGCCGTCATTCCCGAGCTGCCGACGATCTACGACGAGCCGTTCGCCGATTCATCGCAAGTCCCGACCTATCTCCTCTCCAAACTCACGCGTCAGTGTGTGACCGTGGCGCTATCGGGCGACGGTGGCGACGAGCTGTTCGCAGGTTATACGCGGCACCGCTTTGCCCGCAGCTTGGCGGGCGTGCCTGCGAGCGTCGGCAAAGGCATCGCCTGCGGGCTCGGCTTCGCCGGTCCCGCATTGTGGGACCGGGTGTTTGGTCTGCTTCCGGCGCGGCGCCGCCCGTCGCTGGCCGGCGACAAGATGCTCAAGGCCGCCGCGATGTTGAAGCAGGGCGGGGCGGGCGCCTATCGGAGCCTAGTCAGCGCCTGGGACGAGCCCGAGGCGATCGCGCTCAAAGGGCGCGAGCTCAAGGGCGCGATCTTCGATTCGACTATTGACGCCGCGCTCCCGGACGCGCTCGATCGCATGCAGTATCTCGACACGCTGACTTATCTTCCTGACGACATCCTCACCAAGGTCGATCGCGCCAGCATGGCGGTCGCGCTCGAGGTGCGCGTGCCGATCCTCGACCATCGCGTCGTCGAGCTATCCTGGCGGCTCCCGTCGCGACTCAAGATGCGGCGCGGCAAGGGCAAGTGGCTGCTCCGCCAGGTGCTCTACCGGCACGTTCCGGCCGATCTGGTCGAGCGGCCGAAGTCCGGCTTCGCCATCCCGATCGGGAGCTGGCTCAGAGGTCCGCTCAAGCCCTGGGCCGAGGAGCTGCTGTCGGAGAAGCGGCTCGCCGAGGGCGGGCTGCTCGACCCGGCGCCGATCATCGCACGCTGGCGCGAGCATGTTGCTGGCAAGCGCAACTGGCAGGCGCCGCTCTGGACCGTTCTGATGTTCCAGGCGTGGCGACAACCGCGCGGGATCTAGCTGGCGCGGGTGGTGCGCAGGTCGCCGAAGGCTACGACATTGTCCTGGCGCGGCGGCTCGACGACCGCGGGCTTGCCGGTGCCACTTGCGGCGGTCATCCAATAGGCCTCTATGCGCTCGGCGAAAGGCCGCGACCTTTCGACGAACAGGCGCGCACCTTGCGAGGCGGCCTCCTTGCGTAGCGCCTTGTGGCGCTTGCGGCAGCGTTTGAGGAAGGCCGCCGTCTCCTCGGGGCTGCCGAAGGTCATGGTGGGCGTCAGTACGAGCTGGCAGAGCAGCGCGATGTCGTGGTCGTCGCCGAGCAGTTGCGACAGCGAGCGTGCCGCTTCGACGCGAGCCGTCAGCTCCGACGGCCAGCAGGGCGCAAGCAGCTGCATCTGCCGCCAATGATGCTGCACGCCTTTGCGCCATTCATGCAGATCCTCATCGCTCTCGGTGACGAAGGCCTGCTGGAACGAGTTGCGCGTCGCGCGGTAGCAAAGTCTGAGACCCTTGGCGAGCGGGCGGAAATTGTCGGGATAGACGGCGAGCCCAGCAAAAGCCGGCCTGATCTCGAGCAATCCGCGCATCGCATCGGACGCCGCGCTCCGCTCGAGATTCTGCTCTGCGGCATGGCGCCGCTTCTCGAGCCATGACCGCAAGGAATGGATCGGACCTTGGCCGGGGCCCGGCTCGGTCTCACGTTCGAGCTTGCCGACGGCATCGATCAGGGCCTGGGCATCACGTGCCGCCGCGAGCCCTTTGGCGATGCCGGCGACCCTTTCGGTGAGATTGGCGAACACCGGATCGGGCATGCCTTGGCGGGCAAGCAGCAGCAAAGAGCGTAGTCGTTTCAAGCACTTGCGGGCGTTGTGCACGCCGCTATGGCGGTCAGGCGGGCTCGCCAGCGCGCCTTGGGCGATCTCAAGCTCGCCGAAGGCGACGCGCCGCAAGGCCTCGCTCATCGGGATGGCCGGGTCTAGACGATAGCTCATCGGGAATGTCCGCCCCCTCGCCTTCACCCCCGCCGATGATCCTCGGGCGTAGGGTGTCGGTCAAGCGGCTAAAACAGGGCTTTCAGGCCTGTGCAGTTCCTGTGGATAAATTCCGCCATTGCGCGGTAGCGGCGATCCAATTGCCCACGCGGCGCTCAGGATCTTCGGCCGTCATTATATCGGTGATGACGGCGACCGAGTCGGCGCCGGCAGCGAGTGCGAGCGGAGCCCGGTCCAGGCTGATGCCGCCGATGGCGACGAGCCGGCAATCGATCTTCGCGCGCCATTCGGCAAGCCGCAGCAAACCTTGCGGCGCCCAGGGCAGGGCCTTGAGCGTCGTCGCGTAGATCGGACCGAGCGCGACATAGTCGGGATTGGCGGCAAGCGCCGCCTTCAGCTCGGTGTCGCTGTGGGTGCTGACGCCGAGCCTGATCCCGGCCGATTTGATAGCCGGCACATCGGCACGTGCCAAATCCTCCTGGCCGAGATGCACGAAGCTCGCGCGCTGCGCGATGGCTTCCTGCCAATAGTCGTTGACCACGAGCTCGCAACGATGCGTACGGCAGAGCGCGACCGCCTTGGCAATCTCCGCGCTCACGACATTCTGCGGCTGGTCTTTGATGCGAAGCTGCACCAGTCTGATGCCTTGCGGCAACAGCCGGGCGAGCCATTCCGTGTCGGGGAGGATCGGGTAGAAAGGATCGAGGCTGAACAAGGTGGCGCCCCGTGCGTAAGCGAGCCGGTCAGGAGGCGTGATCGATCTTGAAGAACGGCGTGCCGGCCACAGGCGTCGAGGGCGAGGCCATGTCGCGCGGCTCGATCAGCCCGGCTTCGAAAGCGAGTCGTCCCGCCTCGACGGCGCGTGCGAATGCCGCTGCCATCTTCACCGGATCGGCAGCCTTGGCGACGGCGGTGTTGAGCAGCACGGCGTCATAGCCGAGTTCCATCGCCTCGGCGGCGTGCGAGGGGGTGCCGATCCCGGCATCGATGATGAGCGGCGTGTCCGGGAAATAGGCACGGAGCGTCCGAAGCGCATCCTTGTTGATGAGTCCGCGCGCCGACCCGATCGGCGCGGCCCACGGCATCAGCACGCGGCAGCCGGCGGCGACGAGGCGCTCGGCTGCGCTCAGATCCTCGGTGGTGTAGGGCAGAACCTCGAAACCTTCCGACGACAGCGCGCGGGCCGCCTCGACCAGCCCGAACAGATCGGGCTGCAGCGTGTCGTCATTGGCGATTACTTCGAGCTTGACCCAATTCGTGCCGAACAGCTCACGTGCCATCTGCGCGGTGGCGATCGCCTCCTTGGCGGTACGGCAGCCGGCAGTATTGGGCAGTACGCGACAGCCAAACTCCTCGATCAGCGCCCAGAAGCCCTGGCCGGTGCGGGCGCGCGCCGATTCACGCCTGAGTGAGACGGTAACGATCTCGGCCCCGGCAGCTGTGACTGCCTGTTTCAGAATTTCGGGGGAGGCGTATTGCGCGGTGCCGAGCAGGAGCCTCGATTGGAACTCCGCGCCGTAGAGCGTGAGCATCAGCCGCCCTGCCTTGGCGCCACGATCTCGACCTCGGCGGCTTCAGCGAGCTTGGTCGCCTTGCGCTCGGAGGCTGCGACGAAGCTGCCGTTCATTGCCGTCGCAACCTTGGCGTCGGCGAAGCCGAGCATGGCGCAAAGCTCGTCGAGATTGCTCGCCTCGGTCGTGAAGCCCTTACCGTTGAGCAGGATGTGCAAGAAACACCTCGGGGTCGGTCGTACCGGTCTCTATGTGAGCCGCCACGAGCTCGGCGAGCGCAGGCGCAAGCAGGAAGCCGTGCCGGTAGAGGCCGTTCACGTAGATATAGCCATTTGCCGTGACAATCCTAGGCCGATTGTCGGCAAAGGCCGGGCGGGCGCCGGCTCCGAGCATCACGATCTCGGCCTCGCCGAAAGCGGGATCGAGCGCGTAAGCCGCTGACAGAAGCTCGAGCGCCCCACGCACGTTGACGGGCCCGGTCTCTTCGCTCTCAACCACCGTTGCGCCGATCATGAACAGCCCGTCGCCCCAGGGCACGGCATAGAGCGGAAAGCGCGGGTGCAGCAGCCTAACGGGTCGAGAGAGCGCCACATCGCGGGCGCGAACCACGATGCGCTCGCCGCGCACGCCGCGAAGCGTCGGGAGCTTGTCCTTGGCGGCGAGCCCGCGGCAATCGATGACGAGGTCGGCGCCCATCGGGGCTTCGCCTTCGCCGAGGACGAGCTGCGCGCCAGCAGTTTGCGCCTCGGCAAGCAGGAAGGAGAGTGCAGCGTCGGGGGCGAGATGCGCTTCGCCCGGGTAATAGAGCGCGGTCGTGAAGCGCCTGCCGAGATCGGGTTCAAGCTCTGCGAGCGCCTCGCCGTCGAGCCGCTCGGAGCCCCGCGTCATGCGGGCGAAGCGATCGAGCAAGGTGCGGTCGCGCGGCGGCGCCACGACGAGCGAGCCGTTGGCGACAGTGCCCGGATAGGTCTCAAGCCAGAGCGCGATGCTGCGCAGACCGAGCTCGCGGACCACGGGATCGGCGCTTTCCTCCTCGCAGCGCGGAGCGAGCATGGCGCCGGCATAGCGACTGCACGCCTCAGCGAACGGGACGGTCGAGCGCTCGTGGATGGTAATTTCGTGACCCGCGCGGGCGAGCGTCAGCGCCTGCCACAGGCCGACGACGCCGGCTCCGCGAATCGCGATCGATTGTTTGCGTTTCGCCATCAATCGCCGAGCGCCACGCCTTCGCGGCGTGGGTCCGCGCCGCCTTCGAGACCCTCATCGGTCACGGCGATGATGTGCTCGCCGCTGGTCAGCGGGACGCGGCGCACATCGTGACCCATCGCCTGCAAAGATGCGGCGAGGGCATCCAAGTGCGGCCCCGGCTCGAGCAGCACAGCATCTTCGGCGCCGCCGAAATTGGCGAGCGCGCTCGCCTGGGCCGGGTCGAGCTTCCAGTCGATCAGCCCGACGATGGTCTTGACGTTGTATAGGATGATCGCAGGCCCGCCTGGGCTGCCGAGAACGTAGCGGAGACCGCCGTCGGCGCCGTTCGCGAATACGAGGGTCGGATCCATCGAGCTCCGCGGCCGCTTGCCGCCCTCCACCCGATTGGCGACCGGGCTGCCGCTCTCGTCGGTGGGCATGAATGAGAAGTCGGTGAGCTGGTTGTTGAGCAAGAAGCCCCGCACCATGAGCCGCGACCCGAACGCCTGCTCGATGCTCGTGGTCATCGAGAAGGCGTCGCCCTCGTCGTCGACGATCGAGATCTGGCTGGTGCCGTGCGCTTCGCGCGTCGCATCTTTGCCGAAGGCGCCCTGGCGCGTGTTGGGCGGCTCGCCGGCAGTGACGTGAGTTTGCGCGCGGGCCGGGTCGAGCAAAGCCCGGCGCGAGGCGAGATAGCCGGAATCGAGCAGCCCGCCGACGGGGACAGAGATGAAGTCGCTGTCGGCAAGGTAGCGGGCACGGTCGGCGAAAGCGAGGCGCTCGGCCTCGGCGACGATGTGAACGCCGGTCGCGCCGAGAGCGGCGGGGCCGAGATCGTAGGGATCGATCAGACCCAGCACCTGGCTGACCGTGATGCCGCCTGATGAGGGGAGCGCCGCACCGCAGACGCGATAGGCGCGGTAGGGGGCGCACACTGCTTCGCGCTCCTTGGCGCGGTAGCTTGCGAGATCCTCGGGCGCAAGCTGGCCCGGCTTGCGCGGATCGCTCTGCACCGCGCGGGCGATGTCGCCGGCGATGTCGCCTTTATAAAACGCGTCAGGCCCGTCGCGGGCGATAGTCGCGAGCGTGTCGGCAAGCGCAGCATTGATCAGTTGATGGCCGGCGGGCCAGGGCTTGCCGTCCGCGTCGAAGAAATAGGCGCGCGCCTCCGGCGCAAAGCTGCCGGGGTCGACCTCGGCGAGCTGCTTGGCAAGGCGGGGCGAGATGGGGAACCCGTCTCGGGCGAGATCGATTGCCGGCTGGAACAGCTCGGCCCATGGGAGCTTGCCGAATTTGTCGTGGGCGAGCTTGAGCGCGGCGAGTACGCCGGGAGCGCCTACCGACAGCCCGCTGGCCATGGCGACGTCAGGGGGGAGCGGCTTTCCGTCGGCGTCGAGAAAGAGGTCGGGAGAAGCCGCCGAGGGCGCAGTCTCGCGCCCGTCGAAGCCTGCGAGCTCGTTCTTCTGCTTGTCCCAATAGAGGATGAAGGCGCCGCCGCCAATGCCCGAGGATTGCGGCTCGACCAGATTGAGCACCATCTGTGTGGCGATTGCCGCGTCGATCGCGCTGCCGCCCTTGCGCAGCATGGCGAGGCCTGCTTCGGCGGCGAGCGGCTGGGCTGCGACCACCATATGCCGCTTCGCCCTGACCAGCGGCTTCGGGGTGAAGCCGCTGGCGATCTCCGGCTGTTCGAAGGCGTGCAGCGCCGACGTCCCGAGCGCGACGAAAAACGCGAGCGCGACGAAGGTTGAAGCCAGCGCGATGGTCGGCAGCTTGTGTGTCATGTGCGACAGCATAGCGACTTTCGCCGGGCTCGCTACCTTGGGGGCAAAATTGGTGTGCGGCTAATGGAAGTCGCGGGATTTTGGAATGATGCGTTCCGCGCGGGGATGACGGCGCGGGTGCCAGCGCGGATGCGGTCGCTGTCGTGAGGGAAGCGGGTGCTTGACGTGATCGGCGGGAGCGAGCGGCAGTTTGGGGTGATCGTGCGATGCGCGCCATGAACCCGGGTCAGACCGCTTGACCTCATCGGCAGTGGCGAGCGCGATGCTCAAGCTCTCGCCGTCCTCGGTCAGGAGGCGTAGCCACTCGCTTCGATCCTCGAGCCGGGCGGCGATCACATGGATGATGTCCTCGTGGCGCTGCACGCGGCCATGCACCACGACGAGCCGCGCGCCCATCACCACTTTGCGCATCCGCTCGAGCACATTCGGCCAGATCACCGTATTGGCGATGGCGGTCTCGTCCTCGATGGTCATGAACACCACACCCTGCGCTGAGCCCGGACGCTGGCGCACTAAGACGACGCCGGCGACGCTCACCCTCGCGCCGTCCCGGCAGGTCTTGAGGTCGGCGCAAGAGACAATCCGGGCGTGGGCCACGCGGTCGCGCAGGAAGTGCATGGGGTGGGCTTTCAGCGAGAGACGAAGCGTGCGGTAGTCGTTCACCACATGCTCCGAGAGCGGCATCGCGGGAAGCGCAACCTTTGGCTCCGCGCCGGCCTCTGCGGCAGAGGCATGATCGAACAGCGGCAGCGGGATCTCTTTGGGTAGCCCGCGAACCTCCCACAGACCCTGGCGGCGGTCGAGCCCGAGCGAGCGGAAGGCGTCGGCGCTGGCGAGCTTCTCGAGGCTTGCGCGGCCGATGCCGCCGCGCCACCACAGATCGCGAATGTCACGGAATTTTCTTTCTTCGTCATGCCGGCGTAGGCGGGCATCAAGTAACCCCTGATTTTCGTTATCGAGGGAGTGGGGATTACTGGATCGCCCGGTCGAGCCGGGCGATGACATCAGGAAGGGGGGCGGCGCAAACAAATGTGGGTTGAGATCGGCGGAGAGGCCGTCGCGCGCCGCAACGAGCTGCTTAACGTGCTCCTCGCGCAAGCCGTCGATCTGGCGCAGCCCGAGCCGCAGCGCGCAAGCATTGGTCGTAGCGTTGCCATTCGCTCCCAGGGTGGGAAGGGGATCGGTTTGCTTTTTGTCATTCCCGCGTAGGTGGGCATCCAGCAATCCGTGATCTTCGTGATCGAGAAATGCGTGGCTACTGGATCGCCCGGTCAAGCCGGACGATGACATGGAGGCAGGGGTGGGTTCGAGCGTGCAATCCCACAGGCTCAGATTGACGTCGGCTTCGCGCGCCTCGACCCCATGTTCGACCGCGCAGCGCACGATCTGGGCCGGCGCATAGAAGCCCATGGGCTGCGCGTTGAGCAGCGCGGCGGCGAAGGCCGCCGGGTAATGGCATTTGATCCAGGCCGAGACATAGACGAGATGGGCGAAGCTCGCGGCGTGGCTCTCGGGGAAGCCGTATTCGCCAAAGCCCTTGATCTGGTTGAAGCAGCGCTCGACGAACTCGGCCGGATAGCCGCGTGCCGTCATGCGGCCGACCATCTTCTGATGCAGGCGCTCGATGGTGCCGCGGCGGCGGAAGGTGGCCATGGCGCGACGAAGCTCGTTGGCCTCGGGGCCCGAGAATTTCGCCGCCACCATGGCGAGCCGCATCGCCTGCTCCTGGAACAGCGGCACGCCCATGGTCTTGCCCAGCACCTGGCGAAGCTCGTCGGCCGGGCCGTGGTCAGGGTGAGGCGAGGGAAACTCGACCTTCTCATCGCCCGCGCGGCGGCGCAAATAGGGATGCACCATGTCGCCCTGGATCGGCCCCGGGCGCACGATCGCAACCTCGATGACGAGATCATAGAACACACGCGGCTTCAGCCGCGGCAGCATGTTCATCTGCGCCCGGCTCTCGACCTGGAACACGCCGATCGAGTCGGCGCGGCACAGCATGTCGTAAACTTTGGGATCGTCGCGTGGCACGGTGCCGAGAGTGACGTGCCGGCCATAATGGACTTTCAGCAGCGCGAACGCCTTGCGGATGCAGGTGAGCATGCCCAAGCCCAGCACATCGACCTTGAGCAGACCGAGCGCGTCGAGATCGTCCTTGTCCCATTCGATGAAGGTGCGATGCTCCATGGCGGCGTTGCCGATCGGAACGACCTCCGACAACGGCCCGCGCGTTAGCACGAAGCCGCCGACATGCTGGGAGAGATGGCGGGGGAAGCCGATCAGCTCCTGGGTCAGCTCGAGACAGCTCGCGAGCAGAGGATCTGACGGATCGAGCCCGGCGTGGCGCACATACTCCTCGGGCAGGGACGAATTGCTCAGGCCCCAGATGGTGGTGGCGAGCGCGGCGACGGTATCCTCCGAGAGACCGAGCGCCTTTCCCACCTCGCGCACCGCCGAGCGCCCGCGATAGGAGATCACCGTCGCGGCCAGCCCGGCGCGGTCGCGGCCGTAGCGGGCATAGATATATTGGATCACCTCTTCGCGCCGCTCATGCTCGAAATCGACGTCGATATCGGGCGGCTCCTTCCGCTCCGGCGAGACGAAGCGCTCGAACAAAAGATCGATCTCGGTCGGGTCGATATTGGTGATGGCAAGGCAGTAGCAGACGGCGGAGTTGGCGGCGGAGCCGCGGCCCTGGCAGAGGATGCCCCGGCTCCGCGCGTAATGGACGATGTCGTGCACGGTAAGGAAGTAGCGGGCGTAGTTGAGCTCCTCGATCAGGGCGAGCTCCTTCTCCAGCGTGTCGCGCACATGAGCGGGGACGCCGGCGGGGAAGCGCCATGCTGCGCCCTGCCAAGTCAGCTCCGCCAGATGCGATTGCGGCGTCTTGCCGTCCGGGACCGGCTCGTCCGGATATTCGTAACGAAGCTCGTCGAGCGAGAAGGTACAGGCGTCGGCGATCTCGATGGTGCGGCGAAGCGCATCCTCGTGGCCTTTGAACAGCCGCGCGATCTCATGCGCCGATTTCAGCTGGCGCTCGGCATTGGCTTCGAGACGTAAGCCCGCCTCGGAAATCGTGCATTTCTCGCGAATGCAGGTGAGAACGTCCTGCAAGGGCCTGCGGTGCGGGGCGTGGTAGAGCACCGCATTGGTGGCGACGAGAGCTAGACCTTCGCGGCCTGCGAGTTGCGCGAGGGCTTCGATGCGGGCGCGATCGTCGCCGCGATAGGCGTGGCTCGCGGCGAGATAGAGCCGCGCTCCCATGCCGAACGCCTGCCTGATGCGCCTGAGCTGCGATTCGAAACTTGCTTCCTCATGCCCGCGAAAGCGGGCATCCAGTAATCGCTTGTCTTCGTTATCGAGACGTTGGTGGTTACTGGATCGCCCGGTCAAGCCGAGCGTTGACATAGAGAGGGAAGAAAAATCATCAGGTGGGAGGACGATGCAGATCAGCCCTTCCGCATGCGCCGCGACGTCAGCGAGGAAGAGCGTGCACTGTCCCTTCTCGGCGCGCATCTGGCCGAGCGTCAGCAAACGGCAGAGGCGGCCGTAAGCGGCGCGGCCACGGGGATAGACGAGCAGGCTCGGCGCGTCTTGCAGATCGAGCCTGGCCCCGACGATGAATTTGATCCCGCCCACTTCGCGTGCGGCAAGGTGGGCGCGCACCACGCCGGCAAGCGTGTTGCGGTCGGTGACGGCGATGGCCGTAAGTCCAAGCGCGCGCGCCGTCGCCACCAACTCCTCGCCATGCGAGCCGCCGCGCAGGAAGGAGAAATTGGTAGTGACGTCGAGCTCGGCATAGCGGATCACTGTCATCGCGCGATCTCACGGCTCAAGCCTGGTCCCTGAGATGCGAGGTCGCATTGATCGCTTGCGGCCGCAGCTTCATGGTTCGAGCGCAATGATCGATGTCGATATGGTGCGCGAGGTCGCTCTGTCGTTGCCGGAGGTCGCGCTGTTGATTGCGGCATGGTGCTGCCAGGCGCCTCGCGGGCTGGCGCAGCAGCTGAAATAGGCACGGGACCATCATCCGAATACCCCGTGCAGGAACCAGCCAGGCGCCCCGTCTTCGCTCTCTTGATAGAGGCCTTCGCGGAACACCCAGTAGCGGCGGCCGTCCTCGTCCTCGATCCGGTAATAGTCGCGGGGTCTTGCTGACGAGGTCCCGCTCACCCCCTTCCCCCCTTGCGGGGGGAGGGGGGTGAGCGACAAACTCTGTGCTTGTAGTTCACCCCCCTCCCGACCGATCGAAGATCGTTCGACCTCCCCCGCAAGGATGGAGGTGATGAAATTGGCGGAGCGGTCACGGCGAACAAGCGAGCGCCACCATTCGGGAGCGATGCGCTCAGGCCCCTCGGCTTTGACCACGCGCGCGGTCACGTGCCGCCAGGTGAAGCGCCCCGGAGGGCCTTCGGGAATCTCGGCAAGCACCGACAAAGGCTCCGGTCGCGCCAGCAGGAGCGGCGGGCGCGGTGGCTTGCGTGGGATCTGTCCGATCCAGGAGGTGGCAAAGTCGTTTCGCGACGAGGCGCTTCGTGCCGAGAAACTGCGCGTCAAGGCACTGCGCGCGCTTTGCGCCAATTCGGGGATATGACTTGCGCGCGGAAACATGCGGCGCACGGCGCGGCTGCCGAGGCGATTGACCAGGCGGTCGATCAGAGACTCGGGCGCAGCCTTTCGCATGTTCATGGCGAGACTTGTCTGCGCCGGCGGCAGCGTCTCTGTGACAAGAGCGGAGAACGCCATGAGGTCGACGCCGAAGCCCATGTCGATCCCCTCGATCTTGTCCTTGAACAGAGCGACGAAATGCTTCGCCGCGCGCGACGGTGCGCTTAGTCCGGCTTCGATCACGGCGGAGGAGCCGTCGCTTCGGCAGAGCCAAAGCGCCGCGCGCCGCGCGCCCTGGCCTTTGCGGGCGAGCGTCGCGCAAAGCTCGCCCGCGAGATAGTCGAGGCCGGCGAGTACGCCGTCATGGGTGATGAGCGGCTCAGGGAAGGGAAGCCTTGCCATGAAATCGGTATCGGGGCTGAGCGGGGCGTGCATCTCTTCGCGCCGGCCGAGCGCCTGATCGAGACGGACCAGCACAGCCTCGGGCGTGTCTTTGGCGTGGAAGCGCAGCTCGAGGCTCGCCCGCGGCACGTCATAGAGCTGGCCGATGCGCTTCAGCCCGAGCCGCCTGAGCAGGAGCGCGATCTCGGGCTCGAGCCGCAACGCTTCGACCGGGAGGGATGCGAGTGCGCCCGCGATTTCTCCGTCAGGCACAATGATGGGTGAGGATGGCGCGAAGCGGGCGAGCGCATGAGCGCCACCCAAGGTTTCGGCCAGCGCAAGCTGCGCGGTGAGCCCGGCGCGAGCTAATCTTCCCGCAAGGTCGGCGAGGAGCGCCGCCTCGCCGCCGAAGAGATGCGGGACGCCGGTGACGTCGAGCCAGAGCCCGTCAGCGTCGTCGACATTCAGAGTCGGGCTGTAGCGGACGCTTGCCCAGCTCGCGAGAGCAAGCAAGGCCTCGGCATCTTTCCGTGCTTCCGCCGGCGCGGTCAGGAGATGCGGGCAGATCGCGCGCGCATCCGCGAGCCCCATGCCCGGGGTGAGGCCTTGGCCCGCGCTTGCCGCATTGACGGCGGTCAGAAGGAGCCTGCGCTCCTCGCTGCCGACCAGGGCGAACGGTCGGTCATCCGGCAAAGCTTTGCCGCTTCGCTTCAGCCTCTCCAGCGGAAGATGTGGCAGAAAGATGGAAACCATCCGACTCATGACTGAACTCCACGATGAAACTTCGTCCCGGCGCCTCGCCTCGGCAGCGCTCCAAGGTCACGTGCCAGGCGGGAGCGCCTGGAGCCGCGGTATCGAAAGGGGCGAGCCCGCTCCTCCTCGCGGCGATGCACCAGCGGGTGAGCGTTCCGAGGAGACCCGTCCGCCGGCTTGCCTGCGTGTGACCTGAGAGGAGGAGACAGGGCGTGCGCGAGGCTTGCGCTGCAAGACCCAGGCGGCGGCTCGCGAGCTCTTCCCTGATCTCGGCCTGGCCAAGCGCGGCGATGAGCGTCCGGCTCTTCAGCCCCTCTTCGAGTGCCCAGGCGGCATCTTGCGCCGTCCTGGTCTCGACGATGAGGAAACAGGCGGGGTCGAGGCCTTGGGCGATGAGGCCAGGCCCGTAAGGGCGCCCCCATTCGCGCGCAACGCGTTGGGTCAGGCACCAGAGCACGAGATCGCCATGCCCAGGCTTGCCATCGCCTTGAGCGAGTGCGGCAAGGGCGAAGGCGAGAGCAGCAGGGACATCATGGTAGGAGGCCGGCTTGATCTCGTGCAGCCCTGCCTGCCCGAGCCTGTCGAGGGGAAACGCCATCTCCCTGAAAGCGGGAAAGTCGGGGAGGGGGTCAGAGTCCTCACGCAAGGTCACAACGAGACCCCGATCGGGCGGTGGCCCTTGGCCGTCGCAACCCTCCCCCTCGCTGGGGGAGTTGAAGAGGTCGGAGGGCGAAGAAGATAAAGAGCAGGCGGGGCGGGAAGGGCCCGTACCCGGTGCGGGGGGAAGGCCTAAGGACACGGGAACCTGCTCGAGCGCACGGACCGATGCGCGTAGCTGCTCGATCAGGACCGTTCCCGGTTTCCCGCCTGCTCTTGCAACGCCAGCCGGCGGAACGAGGAGACCTTCTGCACCGCCTGGAACGTCGTTACGCAACGCTACTCACCTCAACTCTCGTTCCTGTTTTGTTCTAAACAGAGTCGGAGCGAGAGTCAAGGCGGGGATCGAATCCGTGGGATCAAATCCGTTTAACGCCTCGTTTGCGCGAGGACTGAGCCGGCGGCCGGCGAGGTCACTTTGCCTCAGCGGCGTAGCCCCCAATCTTCCACAATCTGCGCTTAAGAACGCTCACCTTCGAGGGGAGATGAACCTTGCGGTTGTGGGGCGCGGTGCTGCGCCGATATCTTCCGACGTTCCTGCTGGCATCGGTCGGCATTGTCGCTCACGCGCCGGAGCTGCTCGCCCATCCCCATGTCTGGGCCACGGTCCGCTCCGAGATCGTGTTCGGCCCCAATCACCAGATCATCGGCATCCGGCACGCATGGACCTTCGACGAGTTCTATACCGCCATGGCGGTCGAGGGGCTGGATGCCAACAAGGACGGCGTCTACTCCAAGGAGGAGCTTGCGCCGCTCGCCAAGGTCAATGTCGATTCGCTCAAGGACTTCGACTATTTCACCTTCGTGCATCTCGATGGCGAGGACGACAAGCTCGTCAAGCTAAAGCCGCCGGTCGATTATTGGGTCGATTACGACAAGACCGTGCTGACCTTGCATTTCACGTTGCCGCTCGAGACGCCGCTCGATACGCACGCCAAGCCGGTTGCGATCGACGTCTACGATCCGTCATTCTTCGTTGCCTTCGGCTTCGCTACCGAGAAGCCGATCACGCTGGTGGGCGCCGACACCAAAAGCTGCGACGCCAAAGTCACGCTGCCTGATCCCGAGACCGCCGCCGACACCAAGGCGTTGACCGAATCCTTCTTTACTCAGCTTGGACCGAACTCGAATTTCGGCTCGCAATTCGCCCAGACGGTTACTGTGACATGCAAGGATACGCATTTATGAGAGCCGCTGGCGCGGCTCTTGTGCTCGCTGCCTTGCTCGCGCTCGCCATCACTTCCGCGCGCGCACAAGAACTGAAACCAATCAGCCCGTTCGCCGCGACCGAGGCGGCGCCGCCTTCGGCCTTCGCGCAACGCCCGGTCGCCGCCCCTTTCCAGTCGCGCGGGCCGCTCGGGGGGGTGTTTGCCTGGGTGCTCGACAAGCAGCAGACTTTGCAGCGCACGCTCGCCATGAGCGTCAAGGGCCTCAAGACCGACAACCCGATGGCTGGAGCTCTAACGCTGGCAGCGCTCTCGTTCCTCTACGGCATCCTGCATGCGGTCGGGCCCGGGCACGGCAAGACCATCATTTCATCTTATGTGGTCGCCAACGAGGAGACGGTGCGGCGCGGGGTGATCATCTCGTTCATCGCCGCGGGACTCCAGGCACTGACCGCTGTCGCTCTCGTCGGGCTGCTGCTGTTCGGACTGAACGCCACCGGGCTCCAAATCAATGCGTGGTCAAACCGGCTCGAAAGCCTGAGCTACGCGATGATCGCTATAGTCGGCCTCTATCTCCTGATCACTCAGCTCTATCGGCTATGGGGCAATTGGCGAAGCGAGCCTGCGGCGCACGAAGCTTGCGTGCAAGTCGTTAAAAGCCACGACGGGGATGGTCAACACGATCACACCCAGCACCACCATCGGCACGCTCACGACCATGACCACCCCGATCACGATCATCACGGCCATCATCACGCGGCGGGAGAAGCGTGCGATCACATCGTCGATGCTCGGCAGCTTGCCGGGCCGTTATCGTGGCGAAAAGTCATAGCGGTAGTATTCTCGGTGGGCATCAGGCCCTGCACCGGAGCCATTCTCGTGCTCGTGTTTGCGGTGACGCAGGGGCTGTTCTGGGCGGGAGTAGCAGCGACCTTCGCCATGGCGCTAGGCACCGCCATTACGGTCGCCGTGCTCGCGACGCTCGCGCTCGGCTCGCGCGAGCTTGCGCTCAAGCTTGGGGGGGCGAGCAGCAAATGGGCCAGCGTGGTGTGGACCACCTGCAGCCTCGGCGGTGCGCTCGTCATCTGCCTGTTCGGCGCCCTTCTGTTCGGCGCCTCGCTCGGCCCGGCCCGGCCCTTCTAACACTGGGCAATTTCCATCGCGAACCGCCGCGTGGCCTTGTGGGTTGATCGCACAAGTGATGCAAGGAGGTTTCCATGGACAGGATCGAAGACAAGAGAATTGGCATCCTCGCTGCCGACGGCTTCGAGCAGTCTGAGCTGATGGTGCCCAAGCAGAGGCTGGAAGAGGCGCGTCGACCAGGGCGTGATCACGAGCCGCAATCCCGGCGACCTCGAGGCCTTCTGCAAGAAGCTCATCGAGGAGGTCAACGAAGGCTTGCACGAAGAGCGGGCGGTTGCCTGACCCGCAAAGCGGGTGACTTCAAAGGTAGCGATTGATGACTTGCGTGAGGGCTCGGGACATCGGTTCCTGCGCCCTTACTCTTGGCTGCGCGCGGCGTGGCGGGCCCTGCGACCTTAGCGCACCGAAGAACGGCTTTCTTTTTTTGCTGGCGCGATTGCCGGCGGCTGGTAAAGCATCATAAAACTGGGCTTGAACACGCGGGTCTCACTCGGCAGAGCCTGACGCTCACACTCGAGAGGTAACCCATGACACTTCAACTTGGCGAAATCGCCCCTGACTTCGAAGCCGATACGACGCAAGGCCATATCCGCTTTCACGAGTGGCTCGGCAATTCGTGGGGCGTGTTGTTCTCCCACCCGAAGGACTTCACGCCGGTCTGCACCACCGAGCTCGGCTATATGGCGCGCATCAAGCCGGAGTTCGACAAGCGCGGCGTCAATATCATCGGCCTTAGCGTCGATCCCATCGACCGGCATGCGAAATGGGCTGATGACATCAAGGAGACGCAAGGCGTCGCGCCCAACTTCCCGATGATCGGCGATCCTACGCTGGAAATCTCCAAGCTCTACGGCATGCTGCCGGCGAGCACGTCGGGCGGCTCGGGCGAGCGGACGGCAGCCGACAATCAGACCGTGCGCAACGTGTTCGTCATCGGTCCCGATAAGAAGATCAAGCTGATCCTGGTCTATCCGATGACGACGGGGCGGAACTTCGACGAGGTGCTCCGCGTGATCGACTTGCTCCAGCTTACCGCTAAGCATCGCGTGGCGACCCCGGCAAACTGGAAGTCCGGCGAGGACGTGATCATCGCCGGCTCGGTAACCGACGAGGACGCAAAGAAGACCTATCCCGACGGGTGGAAGTCGCCACGGCCCTATATCCGTATCGTGCCGCAGCCGAAGGGCTGATCGGCAGAAGAGCTTGGCTTCGCCGCCACAGTCCGCCACACGCAGACCAACGTCAACGACATGGCGCCCGCGCTGACCACCGATTGCGCAATTTTCGACGGCGCGGGACGCGTGCTGCTCATCCGCCGCAGGAACCCTCCATTCAAGGGCGCTTACGCGCTGCCCGGGGGGTTCGTCGAGCTCGACGAGAGCGTCGATGCCGCCTGCCGCCGCGAGGTGCTCGAGGAGGCCGGGATCGAGCTCGGCGATCTCCGCCTGGTCGGCGTATACTCTGACCCTGGCCGCGACCCAAGGGGCCATACGGTGAGCGTTGCGTTTTCGACTGTCCTGACGCGCGCCCCAACCCCGCAGGCCGGATCTGACGCCGAGGCAGCCGAATGGGTCGCCGATTGGCGAAAGCTCGCGCTCGCCTTCGACCATGCCAAGATCCTCGAAGATGCCGAGGGATTTGCAACGCGGAGCCAGGCAGGTGAAGGCTAGGCGCTAAAGGGTGGATGCTCTATCTAAGCCCGTGATGGAGTCAGCCATGAACGAGCGCGCCCGCCCCACGGCCTTCGCCGCTGCCAAGCAGCCGGCACAGGTTGAAAACGCGCCTGCGGCGGCCAAGATCGCCGTGCTGTTGATCAATCTCGGCACACCCGACGACACCTCGTATTGGCCGATGCGCCGCTACCTCAAGGAGTTTCTCTCGGACCGCCGTGTCATCGAGACGAACCGCGCGTTGTGGTGGCTGATCCTGAACGGTGTCGTGCTGGTCAAGCGGCCGTTCGCCAGCGGCGCCAAATACCGCTCGATCTGGAACGAGGAACTCGACGAGTTGCCGCTTCGCACCATCACGCGGCGCCAGGCCGAGAAGGTGGCAGCGTCGCTCGCTTCGTGGCAAGGCATCGTCGTCGATTGGGCGATGCGCTACGGCTCGCCGTCGATCGCCTCGCGCATCGAGGCGTTTGCGGCGCAGGGTTGCGACAGGCTGCTCGCCTTCCCGCTTTATCCGCAATATGCCGCTGCGACCACGGCGACCGCCAACGACAAGACCTTCGAGGCGCTGAAGACACTCCGGGCACAGCCGGCCCTGCGCACCGTGCCTTCTTACCCCACCGACCCCGTCTATATCGAGGCGCTGGCGAACGCGATCAGGACGCATCTCGCCGGTCTCGATTTCGAGCCCGAGGCGATCCTTGCCTCGTTCCACGGCCTGCCGCAGTCTTGCGTCGACCGGGGCGATCCCTATCAGGAGCAATGTGCCGCCACCACCGAGGCGCTGCGTGCGGCGCTCGGCCCACTCGGGCTGAAGCTCAAGCTAACCTTCCAGTCGCGCTTCGGCGGTGCCGAGTGGATCAAGCCCTACACTGACAAGACGGTCGAGGCTCTGGCGCAAGGCAGCGTCAGAAATATCGCGATTCTCACGCCCGGCTTCGCAGCCGACTGCGTCGAGACGCTCGAGGAGATCGCGCAAGAGAACAAGGAAATCTTCCTCGAGCATGGCGGCGAAAGATTCGCCTACATTCCCTGTCTGAACGACAGCGAGGATGGCATCGCCGTGCTGGTGCATCTGATCGAGCGCGAGCTTCAGGGCTGGCTGTGAGATGCGCATCATGGCGGCCGGCGCGCCGGATGACAAGAGTGGGGGCTATGGGTCGGTTCAGTCGGCTGCTCGTGTGCCAGCTCTCGCCGTGCTCAATCTCGTGGCCGGCACTTATGGAAGGAACGTCGCTATCGCCACCGGCGAGTGGGCTGAGGCGATCGACGTGAAGCTCGCCGAGCTCAGGCGCGCCAAGAAGAAGTGCTGAAGCAATGCGTGTCGCTTTCCTCGCAGCTTTGTGCTGGCTTACCGCGTTGCTGGTGAGCGCAGCGCTTCATGCTGCCGATTCCGAGGGGAAGCCGCAACGTCAAGGGCTATCGACCTATGTCTCGGTTGCCGGTGCGCCAGGCGACGGCGAGCAGGCACTAGCCGCTGCTCTCGGCAAGCGGCTCGCAGTGCTCGGCGTGAAGCAGGCGACGGCGTTCGAAGCCGATGTCTACGACGTGCAGGGCACGGTGCGAATCAGTCCAGCGCTCAAAGGCAAGGAGACGGTCACCATCGTTTGGGTAGTGCTCGCTCCCGATGGTAATCAGCTTGGTGTCACGCGCCAGACCAGGGAGGTTAAGAAAGGCAGTCTCGACAAGACATGGGGCAGCGCCGCCGACGCCGCGGCGACAGCCGCCGCCGCCGACATCGTCCAGCTCCTCCCGCATTAGTCTGGTAGGTCAGGACGCGGCCCTTATAATCGCATCGCCCCACACCCATTTACGTGCCGCGAGGAAGGCTAGTAGCGATAAAAGCGAACCAAGAACCCGTCTAGCCACCACCTCTGGGAGGCTGCGAATGCTCGGCTTCAACGTCTTCGTTATTTTCCTGCTCGTCCTGTTCATCTTCATCGTCATCGCAGGCGTCAAGGTGGTGCCGCAGGGGTATAATTATACGGTCGAGCGCTTCGGCCGCTATACGCGCACGCTCCGCCCCGGCCTTACGCTCATCATCCCCTTCATCGACCGCATCGGGCGGAAGCTCAACGTGATGGAGCAGGTGATCGAGGTGCCGAGTCAGGAGGTAATCACCAAGGACAACGCCATGGTGCGGGTCGACGGCGTGGCCTTCTTCCAGGTGCTCGACGCGGCTCAGGCGAGCTACGAGGTGACCAATCTCCAGATCGCCATTCTCAACCTCACCATGACCAATATCCGCACGGTGATGGGCTCGATGGATTTGGACAAGCTCCTGTCGGAGCGCGACGAGATCAATCACCGGCTGCTTAAGGTGGTTGACGACGCGACGCACAACTGGGGCGTTAAGGTCACCCGTATCGAGATCAAGGACATCGAGCCACCGCGCGATCTGATCGATTCGATGGCGCGGCAGATGAAGGCAGAGCGCGACAAGCGGGCGGCAATCCTAGTCGCCGAAGGCGAGCGGCAGGCCGCCATCCTCACTGCCGAAGGCTCAAAGCAGGCGCAGATCCTCGCCGCAGAAGGACGGCGCGAGGCTGCCTATCGCGACGCCGAGGCGCGCGAGCGCTCGGCGGAAGCCGAAGCCAAGGCCACGCAAGTGGTGAGCGAGGCCATTGGCAAAGGCAGCGTTCAGGCGATTAACTATTTCGTCGCCAACAATTATATCGGCGCGCTGAAGGCGCTGGCGGAGGCCAAAAACCAGAAGGTGCTGATCATGCCGGTCGAGGCGTCGTCGGTGATCGGCGCCATCGCCGGCATCAGCGAGATCGCGCGCGAAGCCTTCGGCAGTGGCAGCGGTGGCGATCAGGCCACAGCGCCAGCCGCGCCAAGGCCGCGTGGCGGTTCGGTTCCAACCGTCTAACGGTGCGGAGAGAAATCGATGGATACGTTGGCAGAGCTTGGCCTCTGGAACTGGATGATCCTGGCAGCGATCCTGTTCGTGCTCGAGATCACCGCGCCGGGCATCTTCTTCATGTGGTTCGGGCTCGCCGCGGTTGCGACCGGGCTACTCGCCTTCGGCTCGGGCATCGGCTGGCAATGGCAGCTCGTGTGGTTCTGCCTGCTGTCGGTCACCTTCGTGGTGCTGGCGTGGAAATATCTCCGCAAGTATCCGCTCGAAAGCGAGCACCCGCTGCTCAACGAGCGTGCAGTGAAGCACATCGGCGAACAGCATGCCTTGATCGATCCGATCGTGAACGGGCGCGGCAGCGTAAAGATCGGTGATTCGGTCTGGCGGGTGACCGGCCCTGAGCTGCCCTTGGGCGCGCAGGTTAGAGTGATCGGCGCCGACGGAACGCTACTCAAGGTCGTTCCGGCGGCAGCGGCCGCCGCGGCTTAAGCGCGCGTTGTCACACCTCGATCTCCTCGACGGCGGTGATCTCGTCGGGAACCTCTGCGGAGGCATCGGCGTGCGGCCAAAGTCCCTGACCCTGCCGCTCGTGACCAGAGCCCGAGACGTCGACTTCGGTGAAGCCCGCCTCGCGGAATTTGTCGGCGAGCATGTCGTTCGAGGCGAACCGCTTCAGCCCGCCGAGCTTGATGGTGGCGCGGTAGCGCTTGCCGTTCTGCACCGTGTAAACTGCCATGACGTCCCTCTTGAGCGTGCGTTCGACCCATCATAGTCGCCAATGTCTAGGCGGGGACAAGCTAGAGCGCGGCGGAAAACCAGCGGCCGACCGCGTCGTGGTCTTTGGCATCGAGGGTAAGCTGCAGCTTGGTGCGGCGGAGCAGGAAGTCATCGGCCGTCATGGCGTCCTCGACCCCGACGGCGTGCTCGAGCTCGGCGCGGGTCACTCCGGATGCGATCTCGGCAGCGGCAGCAGGATCGCTGGCAATCCGCGCGAACATCGCTTCGACCCTGTCGCCATAGGTGAAAGCGAGGCGCCGGCGCGTCGCTTGACTAATGCTTACGGGGCCCTGCTCGGCGCGGGCGGCTAACTCCGCGCACGAGAGACCGCCGCCATAGAGGGTCGCGCCGTTGGTCCACGGCGCTCCGATTTTGGCGCCGAGCCTCGTCAGCCGATCGAGCACCGTCTCGGCCAAGGCGCGGTGGGTGGTGAGTTTGCCGCCATAGAGGCTGACATAACCGCCGGTGCCATGTGCGGTCGAGGACAGAGCCGCGCTCCGGCTGACTGCGCTCGGCTTTGCCGCCTCATCGTCATGCAGCGCGCGCACGCCCGACCAGGTGAACACTACATCCTGGCTGGTCGCCACTCCGGCAGGCCCCACGAGATATCGGTTATAGGCGCCGAGCAGATAGGCTTTTTCCTCGGCCGAGCAGGTTGCCGTGCCCGGATCGCCCAAATGCGGCGAGTCGGTCGTGCCGACAATGAGGAAGCGGCCGTCGAGCCAGGGAATGACGAAGATGACCCGCTCATCCTCGTCCTGCAGCGTATGAGCGTCGGTCTGCGGCGGGTTGGGCATCGGAAGCACGATGTGGCTGCCCCGTACGAGCCTGACCGGTCGTGGCGGCGGTGAGGCAGTTGTCATGGCATCGACGCTGCAGACCCACGGCCCGCTCGCATTGACGACGAAACGCGCCTCGACGCTCCGCCTTTGCCCTCGCTCGTCGAGCTGAACCGCATAGCCATCGGTGATCGGAGTGATCGCCGTCACGGTCCGGCGATTGAGAATGTCGGCGCCCCGCGCGCGGGCATCGAGCAAGACGGCAAGCGTTAGCCGCGCGTCGTCGGTCGTGCAGTCATAATAATGGAGGACTGAGGTCAATTCCTCCTGGCGCAACCGCGGAAGTTGCGAGATATCGTCGTCGTCGAGCCGGCCGCTGCCAGGCAATCCATCTCCAAACGACAGCACGTCGTAAATCGCGAGACCGGCCCGTAGCGTCAGGGCCTGTCGCTTCTGCCAGCGATAGATGGGCAGAAGGAAGCGCTGCGGAACGACGAGATGCGGTGCCGTCTTGAGCAGGCCGGCGCGCGCGGTGAGCAACTCGCGCACCAGATTGAACGCGCCTTGCTCGAGATAGCGCAGGCCGCCATGGATCAGCTTGGATGAGGCCGAGGAGGTGGCACAGGCGTAGTCGCCCTTCTCGGCGAGCATCACCTTCAGGCCGCGCCCTGCCGCGTCGCGCGCTACAGCGGCACCATTGATGCCGCCGCCAATGATGAGAAGATCGGCGCTTCGCGTGGCCACCATAATTCTACTCCCAGGCAAGGATTATAGTGAACTACGGCGAAGCAAACTCAGCTTGCGTCAGCTTGACTAGGCCGCGCCGCTGCAATGGTGCTGAGCTTTAAGTGCCTGCTCGGCGTCGTCGTGGCTGTCGTAGCCGCCAGCCTTGCCCAACATCTTCAGCCCAGCGGTCTTGCTCGGATGTGCGTCGATCACCGCGCAATACCCCGACAAATCCTGAACCACGAAGTGCTGCTGCGCAGCAAGCGCCGGGGTTGCGAAACCTGCGCTTAGCAAGCTGACGATGATGAATTTTCTCAGAGTGGCTTACTCCAGTTGAGGAGTGCCCTTGTCAGGTTCCACATGCTGACGGATCGCGCTCGGTAAACCTCATTCGCTGCGGCCATTCAGCGCCAGTGACGTTGTTCTACAAAACGCCCAATCGACGCAATCTGCTGTAGACTAATCCATAACAAGTTCTATGGCGCCCGAATGAACGCCCATCGCCACGGCATCGGCCTCGATCATCGCCATCGACGTGATGAGATCATGGATGCTCCGGATCTTCCGCCGGCGCGCCTGGTCGAGACACTGAAGGGGCTCGGACTCGTCAACACCATCACAAGATCAAGCCGGCTGATGTGGCCCGATCTGGTCGCCGCCGCGAGACGCAATCCCGGCGGGTCGCTTCGCGTGCTTGATATCGCCTGCGGCGGCGGCGACGTGCTGATCACGCTGGCGCGTTGGGCGGCGAAGGCCGGGATCGCTGTCGAGCTGGCCGGCTGCGACGCGAGTGCCGAGGCGGTGGCCTATGCACGCGAGCAAGCGGCGAAGTCCAGCGCCCGTGTGGCATTCTCGGAGCTCAGGGTCGCGCGTGATCCTTTGCCCGACGGCTACCACATGATCATGAGCACGCTGTTCCTGCATCATCTCGACGAGAACGACGCGGTTGCCTTCTTGCGCGAGGCAGCCGCCAAGGCGCGCGACCGACTGGTGATCCAGGACATTTTGCGGAGCCGGCTCAGCTATTGGTTCGCGCGGCTGGGAACCCGGCTTCTGTTGTTGAACGACATCTGTCGCATCGACGGCAGGCGTTCGGTCGAGGGCGCGTTCACCCGGGACGAAGCCAACGCGCTCGCCCGGGCGGCGGGCCTCGAGGATGTCGAGATCGCGCAGCGCTTCCCGTTCCGCTATTTGATCCGCTGGGTCAGGCCTGTTGTTTGAGCGGGATCCTATCGGACAGCCGGTGCCCGATTTTCCCGATTATGCGCGCATGATTTCGGCGTAGTTCCTCAGCCGCGTCGATTGCGCGATCAGTGTCACGAGACGCGGCAGCATCCTTGCCGTGAAGATGGTGAGCGGATCCAGCCGCCTGGTCTCGAACAGAATATTGACCAGAGATGCCCAGCGGAATTGCGGGCCGAGCGTCGCGATCATGCGCCGTTGGAATTGCTCGGCGCTATCGCCGGCGAGCACGGCTTGCGCCGCAGCGATGCCTGAGAGCAGCGCGATCGACATGCCGTCGCCGGTGAAGGAGGGGATGACGGCGAGCTGGTCGCCGATCGGGAAGATGCTCGGCGAGACGGCTTGGCGACGAAGATAGCCGTACGGAATGGCGGCGACCGCGACCGGCTTCTCCCATTCCGGTGTCGCGCCATCGAGGAGTTCGGCGAGGAGCGCGGACTGCCGGACGAGATAGCCAGCCTGGGACGGCCAGTCCGCGCCGATCCGCTGCAGCAGCCCGCGGTGCATCACCCAGCCTATGGTGACGATCTCGTCCTCGACGATGATCGCGCCGATATAGCCGCCGTCGAACATCATGAGCTGGACGATGTCTTGCAACTGCGCCAGCACGGATGCGCTCACCCGGAGCTGGAGCTTGAAGCCGAGCATGTCGCTTAGCGCGCGCGGGAACTGGCGAAGATTGTGCTTGCCGCTCGCCAGCGCGACAGCGTTCGCCTTCAGCGTGTCTGCTCCGGCCTTCAACACGACTTCGCCATCGCTGCTCGTGATCTCCGTGACGGTCACACCCCGCCTGACCTCGGCGCCAGCGGCTTCGGCCTTGTCCAGCAGAGCTTGGTCGAGGCGATAACGGGAGCAACCGACGGCGCGGAACGGAAGCTCAGCCTCGGCATAGCGATTTCCCGCAGCGAGCCTGAACATGCCCATCGAGCTTGCGCCCATCGTTCGCAGGTCGAGGCCGAGATAAGCGAGAAGCACTTGCGCCTCCTCGCTCAGGAACTCGCCGCAGACTTTGTGATGGGGGCCGCGGGTGCTCTCAAGCACCAAAGCCGATGCCCCGTTCCGCGAAAGCTCGAGCGCAAAAGACGCGCCGGCAAGCCCGCCGCCAATGGCAATGAAAGGCGCGTCCCGCATCTAGAACAGTAGGCGCTTCACGCCACGAGCATCAACCTTGCGCGGCATCCGTGGGCTCAGGCGACGCCGGCGCGGAGCAGGTCGTGGATATGGATGATGCCGACCGGGCGACCCTCCTCGACCACGAATAAGGTGGTGATCGCGGAGGAGTTAATGATCTCGAGTGCAGCGCTCGCCAGAAACTCGGGCGACACCGTCTTTGGCGCCGCCGTCATGATTTCGCCGGCGCGCCGCTTGAGCAGCCCGTCGCCCATATGGCGGCGCAAATCGCCGTCGGTGATGATGCCCTTGAGCAGGCCGTCAGGGTCGACCACGCCGAGGCAGCCGAGCGCCTTCTCCGTCATGACCACGATTGCCTCGGCCATGACGCAGTCGGCCTGCGCGAGCGGCAGGCGGTCACCCTTGTGCATCAGGTCGCCGACATATTTCAGGCGCGCGCCGAGCTGGCCGCCAGGATGCAGCGCCTTGAAGTCGCGCGCCGTGAAGCCCTTGCTGTCAAGCAGAGCCATGGCCAGACAATCGCCGAGCGCGAGCTGCATGACGGTCGAGGTGGTTGGCGCGAGTCCGTGCGGGCAGGCTTCCTTGGCCTGCGGTAGGGCAAGCACGAGATCGGCGCTGACGCCTAGCGTGCTTTCTGGGTTCGAGGTCACCGCGATCAACGGCACGGCGAAGCGACGCGAATAGGATACGATATTGCCGAGCTCGACCGTCTCGCCCGACCAGGAAAAGGCGAGGATCATGTCCTGCTTCGTGATCATGCCGAGATCGCCGTGGCTTGCTTCGCTTGGATGCACGAAGAACGCCGGTGTGCCGGTCGAGGAGAGGGTGGCGGCGACTTTCAACCCGACATGGCCGCTCTTGCCCATGCCGGTGACGATGACGCGGCCGTGGCAGGCGCGCATCATGGCGATCGCCTTGCCGAAGCTCTCGCTCAGGCCGTCGGCAAGCGCCGCTTTCAGCCCGGCGAGGCCCTCAGCCTCGAATTGGAGGGTCCGCGTGGCTGACTCGATCGCCTGTCTGCGCCCGTCGCGCAGCAGATAATCCCGCGTCAGACCGACCGGCATGATCGTGCTCCCCCTGTTGCGCAAGCCGCATACTAGCACGGTTTGCGGGCCCGTCAGGGCCAAGACGCGACGCCAGATGCTCCGTTTTGAAAAGGCTCCAAAGACCCCGTTAACTCAATTACCCCCTAGGCTTTTGGCCGGATGGACGTCCCCGCGCTCCCGGCTTGGATCGGGGGTTAAGCGTCCTTGTCACGGCGGCATACCATAATGGCAGCGGGCGCTCTCGCTGCGGTCCTGCTGCTGCTAGGCTCATCCGCGCCCGGCGGCGCGCAATACGCTCGGGTCCGCCGCCGAAACCACAAAAGAGCTACCAACAACTGGTCTAGCGCGTTGCTCTCGGAAGCTCAATATCCACAGGGTTAGTTCGAAAGCTTGCAATCGCCGTATTTATACGGGTGGAATGATTTACGGTATCGATGCTGCTAATAATTTGAAAAGTTGGTGGTTTATTTGCTGGCTGCAGAAATAATTCGTTGTCGACTGGAAGAACGCTGTCGTTCACCAATAATAATTCTAAATCAAAGCAACTTCTCGATCTCGGCTTTGAAGGCATCGGCAAGGTCGGGACGAGCGAGGGCGTAAGCTACGTTCGCGGTCAGGAAACCGATCTTCGACCCGCAGTCGAAGGTCTTGCCGTCGTATTTCAGCGCAAAGAACGGCTGCCGCTTCAAAAGAGCGATCATGGCGTCGGTGATCTGGATCTCGCCGCCAGCGCCCCGCTCCTGCGCCGAAAGCAGCTCGAAGATTTCCGGCTGGAGGATGTAGCGGCCGAGGATAGTGAGGTTCGACGGCTCGGTGCCCGGCTTCGGCTTCTCGACCATAGCATCAACGCGAAACACTCGCCCGTCGCCTTGGCCAATCGAGACCACGCCGTAATTCTTCGCCTGGTCTTGCTGCACCGGCTCGACGGCAATGACGTTGCCGCCATGCTCGACATAGACATCGAGCATCTGGGCGAGACAACCCTTGCCGGGCGTCTGCACCAGAACGTCGGGAAGAAGCAGGGCGAATGGCTCATGGCCGACCAGTTCGCGCGCGCACCACACCGCGTGACCCAGACCGAGCGGCTCCTGCTGACGGGTGAAGCTCGTCGAGCCCGGGCCCGGCAGGTCCTCGTCCAGCATCGCGAGCTCGCTTGTCTTGCCGCGCGCGGAGAGCACCTGCTCGAGCTCGAATTGGCGGTCGAAATGGTCCTCGATCACGCCCTTGTTGCGGCCGGTGACGAAGATGAAATGCTCGATGCCGGCCGCCATCGCCTCGTCGACCACGTGCTGGATCAGCGGACGGTCAACCACCGTCAGCATTTCTTTGGGCATGGCCTTGGTCGCAGGGAGGAAGCGCGTGCCGAGCCCTGCCACAGGGAACACTGCTTTACGGACACGCGCAGCCATGCGAAGCCTCTCGTTAACGTTAAGCGCGGTCCGGCGCGGTCCGGCGCGGTCGGCGTCGCCGCGCAAAGCTAGAAGTAACCTCTTTCCGATAGCTAGCGGCCAATTGCAACGACCAGTGTTCGAAAAGGTTGCGGATGGGTGTTCTCGTCACGGGTGGGGCCGGATTCATCGGCAGCCATATGGCTCTCGAGCTGATCGATGCCGGCCAGGACGTACTGGTCCTCGACAATCTTTCGACCGGGTTCCGCTGGGCGGTGCCGCCTGAGGCGCAATTCGTCGAGGGCGATATCGGCGATCAGAACCTCGTGCGCCAGCTTCTGCTTCCCAACAATGTCGACGCCATCATCCATTTTGCCGGTTCGATCGTGGTGCCGGAATCGGTCGCCGATCCGCTCGGCTACTATCTCAACAACACCTGCAAGTCCCGATCGCTGCTCGCGGTCGCCGTCGAGGCCAAGATCCCGCATTTCATCTTCTCATCGACCGCGGCGGTCTACGGCATCACCGAGGTCAGCCCGGTCGCTGAGGGCATTGAGCTCAAGCCGATCTCGCCATACGGCAGCTCGAAGCTGATGACCGAGATCATGCTGCGCGACGCGGCGGCGGCCCATCCGCTCCGCTATGTGGCGCTGCGCTATTTCAATGTCTCCGGCGCCGACCCTAAGGGGAGGAGCGGCCAGTCGACGCCGCACGCGACCCATCTCATCAAGGTCGCCTCGCAAGCCGCGCTCGGTGGGAGGCCCTATCTCGAAGTGTTCGGCACCGACTACCCGACACCGGACGGCACCTGCATCCGCGACTATATCCATGTCAGCGATCTGGTTCGCGCCCATCTCGACGCGCTCAGCTATCTCCGCCAGGGCGGCAAGAGCGAGGTGTTGAATTGCGGCTACGGCGCCGGCTTCTCGGTGCTTGAGGTGATCGCGGCGGTGAAGCGCGCGGCCAAGGCCGACTTCCCCGTCCGCATCGGCGAGCGAAGGCCCGGCGACCCGGCCTCTCTGGTGGCTGACGCAGGCCGCATCCATAAGCTGCTCGGCTGGGAGCCCAAGCTCAACGACCTCGACACCATCGTCGGCCATTCGCTCGGCTGGGAGAAGCGCCTGCGCGAAACTCGCGCCGCCTAGAACGGCGAGATCCCTTTCTCCCCGTCATTTTTGCCTTTGCGGCGCCTTAAAGCGCCCCTCACAATCGGCCCCCAACAGTCGAGTCGGTCAGGGTCCTTTGAGGGGTTAGCATGGTGATGCCAAGACGCGCGCTGATCGCCTTTGCCGTCATCATCGCCGCATTCGTCTTGCCCGTATCGGCGGGCACCGCCGCCGACGATGAGGTCGCGGCCTACAAGCGCGCGGTGGATGAGAGCTTCGCCGCTTGGGTCAAGGCGCTGTGGCCCGATGCCGAAGCGCTCGGCATCAGTCGCGCCGTGTTCGATGCGAACACCAAGGGGCTCAAGCTCGACTGGTCCTTGCCGCATCTCGTCTATCCCGATCCGGCGGTTCAAGGCGGACCTGCTCTGCCCAAGGTGCTCGCCGATCAGATGAAGCCGAGCCGCCAGCCGGAGTTCGAGCCGCCAGCCGGCTATTTCAATCCGGCCGCTCTCAACGCGCTCGCGGCGACCGGCCGCACCAAGATGGCCCAGCTCGCGCCAGAGCTTGCGGCGCTCCAGAAGCAGTACAATGTGCCGGCCTCGATCGTCGTCGCCATCTGGGGGCGCGAGACCGGGTTCGGCAAGGTCGACATGCCGTTCGATGCGCTCTCGGCCATCGCTACGCAGGGCTTCCTGGGACGGCGCCCCGACGAGTTCCGCAACGAGTTGCTCGTCGCGCTCAAGATTCTGCAAGAAGGCCATGCGACGCGCGCCATGATGAAGAGCTCATGGGCCGGCGCCATGGGCTATACCCAATTCCTGCCGACCGATTTCGACAAATACGGCGTCGATTTCAACGGCGACGGCAAGCGCGACATTTGGGGCACGGTCACCGATGCGCTGGCCTCTGCCGCTAACTCGCTGCACAGCCAAGGCTGGGACGGCGAGCAGACTTGGGCTTACGAGGTGAAGCTGCCGGCGAAATTCGACTGCACGCTGCAAGGGCCGGACAAGGCGCGGCCGATCTCGGAGTGGATTAAGCTCGGCGTGGTGCGCGTGAAGGACCGTCCGTTCCCCGACGAGCGACTCGGCGATCAGAGCTTCATCGTGCTGCCGGCGGGATTGAAGGGTCCCGCCTTCCTCGCCACCAACAACTTCTCGGTGCTGAAGCTCTATAACAACTCCGACGTCTACGCGATCTTCGTCGGCCACGTCGCCGATATGATCGGCGCCAATGCCCCGGTCGATTTCGTCGGCGCGTGGCAGCCGGTCGAGCGCTTCCCGCGCGACCGCATCCAGCGCTTCCAGGAGGCGCTGGTGGCGCAAGGCTACGATGTCGGCAAGGTCGATGGGCTCGCCGGCTTCAAGACACGCGCGGCGATCGGCATGCAGGAGCAGAAGCTCGGACTCCCACTCTCCTGCTATCCGAGCAGCGCGCTGGTCGACCGGGTGCTGAAAGAAGCGAGCGCAGGCGCCGATTGAGCTGCATATTTGCCTCATTGACCTGCCTAGGTTTTGCCGGGCGCGCTTGCTAGATTTCGCTCATGCGAATCGCTCCAAATCCTAAGACATTGATCTGCAAGGCCGGTTTCGCCCTGGTCTGTGCGCTCCTGTTGCCAGGCGCGGCGCCGGCTGCCGACAAATTCCAGAGTTGCGTGGAATCACTCTGGCCGTCGGCCAAGGCCAAGGGCGTCAGCCGGAACACGTTCGACAAAGCCTTCGCGGGGCTGACGTTCGATCCGGAAGTGATCGAACAGGCCAACTATCAGCCCGAATATGTGAAGCCGATCGGCGAGTATATCGACCGCGTCGTCTCGGATAAACGGGTCGCGACCGGCAAGCAGATGCTGATCGACAACAAGGCGCTGCTCGACACGCTCGAGGCGCGCTACGGCGTCGACCGCCACATCATCGTCGCCATCTGGGGGGTCGAGTCGAATTACGGCACGCAGCCCGGCGACAAGAACGTTATCCGGTCGCTCGCCACGCTCACCTGCTCGGGAACCAAGGCGAGCTTCGCCCGGCCCCAGCTCATAACCGCGCTCAAGATCCTCCAGCATGGCGATATCAGCGTCGAGGCGATGAACGGCTCGTGGGCCGGCGCTATGGGCCATACCCAGTTCATTCCGACCACCTATTCGGCCTATGCAGTTGATCAGGATGGTGACGGCAAGCGCAACATCTGGGGCGACGTGCCCGACGCGCTCGCCTCGACCGCGAGCTATCTCAAGGTCTCGAACTGGAAGGCTGGACAGACCTGGGGCTATGAAGTGACGCTGCCCAAAGGCGCCAACGTGAAGAAGATCGACGGCACGACCAGGACGCTCGCCGATTGGCAGAAGGCCGGTGTCGTGCGCGCCACCGGCGAGCCCTATCCGCGCCCGACTGACAAAGGCACCATCTTTGCGCCGGCAGGGACTGACGGACCGACCTTTCTCGTGCTGAGCAATTTCAATTCGATCCTCCGCTACAATGTGGCGAAGTCCTATGCGCTCGGCGTCGGCCATCTGTCGGACCGGCTCCGCGGCGGCGGCCCGTTCGTGCATCCCTGGCCGACCGACGAGACGCATCTCTCGCTCGAGCAGCGCACCGAGCTGCAGCAGCTTCTTATCGCGCGGGGCCTCCTGACCGGCGATGCCGACGGCGTCATCGGGCCCGCCACCCTCGAAGCGGTCAGGACTTATCAGCGCTCGAAGGGGCTGGCGGTCGATGGCTTTCCGAGTGCCACGATTCTCAAGGACTTGCAGGCCGGCGGATAGAGCCGATTAAATCGACGGGATGATTTGACGTATTAGGAAGACCCGAGGAGCTTCTGCCAAGATCATGTCCCGTATGGCGTTCTTTCATTCAGACCTTATCGCGCGCCGAGTTGCCGCTGCTCTCGTCTTGTCTCTGTTCTGCCTCCTGCCGCACGCTGCTTCGGCGCAGCAGGGCACGCCGCCCGCCCAGCGCAGCTACATCAATCCATTTCCCACCGGCGACCGCTACCGCGTTCTCGTGATCGGCGACTCGCTCGGCGACGGACTTTGGTCGGGGCTCTATCGCGCGTTCGAGGAGGACGCCAATCTCGAATTCGTCAAACGTGCCAAGGTGAATGGCGGCCTGCTCTCCGCCAATTGGGAGTCTGATCTCGACGATGCTCTCAAGGACGGCAACTACCAGATCGCTGTCGTGATGTATGGCGCCAACGACGATCAGTCGATCAAGGTCGGCAAGGATTGGGTGAAGGTCGGAAGCGAAGCGTGGCGGCAGGCCTATGGCGAGCGTGTCGAAAAAGTCATCAAGAAGCTCCGCGCCGCCAACTTGGCGATCTACTGGGTGGGACTGCCAATCATGCGCAGTCCGACGCAGAGCGCTGACGCAGAGTCCATGAACGAAGTGTACCGCGAAAAGGCGTTCATCAACGGCGCGAAATATGTCGATACCTGGAACGGGTTCATGGATGAAGGCGGGCGGTTTAGCGCTTACGGACCCGATATGACCGGACAGGTAAAGCGACTGAGAGCCGATGACGGGGTGCTGTTCACGATGCGTGGCTACGTCAAGCTCGCTCATTTTCCCGAGAAGGAGATCCGCCACGACCTGGGAGCCGCGAAGCTCGAGCGCAACATTCCGCTGGCCGGCAGCGTCGAGGAGCAGGCCAAGGTGACCGGCCACGATCTCGGCCCAGCGGCGTCCGCAGATACGCCCGCGCCCGACGCCGATCCGGCCGCCCGGGCGCCCACGACTGACCAGCCGGCCGAAGCGTCCGCGTCCGGAAGAGGGCAGCAAGCGGCGGAAGGCGAGACCGCCCAGGATCAATCCGCCCAGGAGCAAAGCCAGGTCGGAGAGCTGGGCGTGGTCAGGCCGGCGATCGACAATACGGCGCTTCAGGCGGCGCAGAACCTCACGCCCCAAGGCGGCGCCGGGGCGATGACCGAAGCCGAGATGATCACGAGCGAACTCGGCGGCGGACTGACGGCCGTCGCCACGTTGTCGACGGTGACCGATTTGACGCTCGCCTCGTCGAAGCCCCGGCTGCCGCTATCGCAGCGGCCCTATTACAAGGTCCTGATCAAGGGCGAGCAGCTCAAGCCCAAAGCCGGGCGCGGCGACGATTTCGCCTGGCCGCCGAGCTGAGCAGCGATCAGCGAACCCCGTGAAACCTGCTGCCACATGGCGCGCTACCTAGATACCCCTAAACCCCTAATGGGCGGCGCCCATGGTGGGCAGAGAGATCCCGGGCTTCGCAGGAGCATCCTGAAGCCGAATGCGGTTTCTTGGTTGAGGATGACGTGACACTGACGCGCGCGGCATAAAAAGGCCCAGCGCAGCTCACCTAAATTGAGCGCGCCGGGCCTGACCAGCCACAACCTTAAGGCAGCACGATCTTGCCTTTGTACCGCCCGCCCGAGAGTGTGTCGGTGAGATTTTCATAGTTGTATGTGCCGCCACCACTGGCGCCCTGATATTTACCGGTGCCGCCGGTGATTTTGTACGTGTACTCCTTGAGTGCCGACCCTTCCTCCCACGCCTCAGTTTTCGTGTCGCCACTCTTGTAGGTGTCGGTACAGGTGCCGGTGGCCTTCCAGCTCTCATCGGGCATGTATTCGTATTTGCCGGGACAAACCTGAGTGTATTTCGGGTCTAACTCGTCATCTGGGACATCGACGCAGCGAGCCGACGAGTCCACCACTTTGTGTCCTTTATCCAGTTCCTTCTCTACCCACTTGTCCATGACGCAGACGAGCGCACCTACTTCCTCGATGGTCTGTTCGGCCTTGGCTGTTCCGCTGCCGGCAAAGATGAGGGCCGCGGGCAGAGCTGCGATCAAGAGTATGAGTTTCATGGCGAGAATATCCTCCACATTGTCCGATAGACTTCGCGTACCGCAACCCAGAGTGACAGTTCGGGCCGGCTTAGCCTAGTATGTAACCGTAGCACTGGGAGAGCGTCCGTTAGAATCGGCCGACTTCGAACCCGCGGTCGGATCAGGTCGCCTTGGTTCTCTTTTCCTGGTGGGGGGCGGCGCCGCCTTCAACCCCTCCGGTTCCACGCGCGTCCGCTCGCATCAGTCTGCCGCCATGGCTTCACCGACAACAGCGAGCCTCCGCACTTAGCACAGCGCAGCCGGCGCGCCAGTGCATCGAGCGTGAGCCCCATCGAGATTTTCAGAAGCTGTTGGAGCGCACGCAATCGTATCACGCGGCAGCGTGGGCAATTGGCCTCGATGGTCCTTGCCTTTTGCTGTCCTCGCTCCAAGTCTTGGCTGTCTATGAAGCGGCGGATCTTTTTAGACGAGGGAGACGCCAGAGACAGCCGGCACGCACTTATTCTCTTGCTTGGTAGCGGCGGTGCCCATCCCAGCGACGCGTTTGGTCAGACTTAATGGCTTGTCCATATTGCCATCGGTTGTGTCTTCCAAAATGGTGAGCCCCGCTCGAAGAACCTTCATAAGATTGCGAACCTCTTCTGGAGTACTCAGGCGGGCAGATATTTCAAGCGCGCCCGGTACGACTGACACGCGATAACCCGTAGCAGGTGGTCCCGAAGGCTCGGTACCATCATTGCCCTTCGATGATGCTGTGTTCCCACTCATATCCGCATCCTTGCCAGCCAAAGTGGACATTGGAGAATGCTGACAGCGGATCGTTAACGGAAAGTCACCACGCGGAAAGATAAAGGGCGCCAGGCCGAAGCCAGGCGCCCTTTCCCTCTGGGATGCTGTGTGTCAAAACAGCCCCCTTCGCTTGGCTTTATTCCTAGCCCTGAAGTCCTGCCGTTCGGTTAACCGAATGAAAAAGCCCCGGCGACTGACCGAGGCTGAGTTTGCCATTAGCGGCGTCGGATAGAACCGCACGCCCATGCTAATTATATCTCCCTCTGAGGGTGCAACCTATCCCGCTTTTCGCTGAACCAGGTTGCTCTGGCCGCAAAGACCATGCACCGAAGCTTCCACCAACTCGGTATCCTCGTTGCCTCAATCGTGATGGCAATTGGACTCACCCTCATCGCTGGCGCCGCTATCTTTAGGCTAGACATCATGGAGACGATTGGGAGTCGCGAACTCGCGCTCGCGTTGGGGGGAGCATTAGTAGTCCTCGGGATTTTCAGCATTGCGTCCTATTGCGTGGTTCGCGCCATAGAATGGGCAAACCGGCGCTGACGCTCTTCCAAGGGAAACGGCCCCAGGAGGGTATGCCTGAGGCCGTTCGGCGGAACTTCATCCGCAAGTGGCTAAAAAGTTGACCGTGAGTTATGGCAACCAACTATGGCGTCGCCACGTGGCCAAGGCCCAGGCGATGCCCAGGACGACCAGAAATTGGTGTCGCACCGTTTCGGGCGAGACGCCGCCCACAAGGTAATTACCTACCGCAAACGTCAAGTACACTGCGCCAAGAATTGACTAGACAGCCTAACCTGCGGACTTCAGACCAGATGGCTTTTCCTCGATCTTGAGATCGAACTCGTCGCCTGCGCCTGGTTTGTAGACGAGATTGAATGCCATTGCCGCAGCCTTTAACCAGTTGGCACGATCACCAGTAGGCCAACTGGTATTGGGTTTCGGAAGTTTCCCCACGAGAGCTTGAACAAGTGGATCGCAGGCACCGCTTGGCTCTGCGGTGTCAACAAGAGTCAGAATTGGCGCTTCGTCGGTTTTGGCCGCGAGTTCTAGTTCGTCGGTTTTGGCCGCGATAAAACTCTGGCCATCGACGCCAAATTCTATCCTGGTTCGGATGTCTGAGATTTTCATGATTGTCCCTCCGTCTGTGGGGTCCAAACGCGCGGCTTAATCTCTCGTTCCCATCATCTGAAACAAACCCCAATTTTGGCTCGCTTTTAGCCCTCAGAACCGGCCAATCCGCCTGTGGGGCCAACGCCTGCAACGAACACAACGGGCGCGGTGATTGGCATTTTGCCCACAGTTGAAGCAGCGCAAGCGGCACGCGGAGATGCGCCTCCGACACAGCGTTGGAACGTTTTCGGCGCCTGAACGCTTCCTCTTATATATGTCGCGCGCCAGTCTAAACGCGCCGCACTTTCATCGTGACAATCGTAGAGAGGCAGTGGGCCTCATCGAAAGGGACTCAGCCATGGGCCGTGTTTCACAGCCATCGCGCACAAGCGCAACCCTCATAGCCACGGCGGCTACGTTGGCGGCGATGACGGCATACAACGTCTATCGCGCCCGTAAAGTCGAGCGCGAGCATCCTCCAACGGGCCAGTTTGTAACCGTCGACGGAGTGAGACTTCATTACCTCGAAAAGGGCGAAGGCCCGCCGGTCGTCTTGCTTCACGGCAATGTGGTTACAGCGGAAGACTTCGATACAAGCGGAGTGCTGGGCCTGCTAGCGAAGCGACACCGTGTAATTGCGTTCGACCGTCCGGGCTTTGGATATAGCGACCGTCCGCACAATGGCTCAGCTTGGAGTGCGCGGGCGCAGGCCGACCTTCTTCGAGATGCGCTTGTTACCCTCGGCATCAACCGTCCTGTTGTCCTTGGCCATTCCTGGGGCGCAGCCGTCGCGTTGGCACTGGCACTGAACCACCCGACCGCGGCAAGAGGGCTGGTTTTGTTGTCCGGCTACTACTATCCAACCTTTCGGACGGATGTTCTGCTGTCCTCACCACCCGCAATACCCCTCCTAGGGGATTTGCTGCGGTATTCGATATCTCCGCTCCTTGCCAGATTGATGCAGCCACTGCTGCTCAAGGGAATGTTCGCGCCTCTCCCTGTGCCAGCCCGCTTCGCGAAGGGCTCTACCTCGGAAATGTCGGTACGACCCGGACAAATCCGCGCGGAGAGTCAAGACGGTGTCGCCATGATCCCTGGCGCCTTTGCCATGCGACACCGCTATCAGGAATTGACGATGCCGGTTGTCATCATGGCCGGCACCAAGGATCGTGTTGTCAGCGCCGAGCAACCGGCCCGGCTTCACGCGCAGATTCCGCACAGTGTTTTGTGGATGGTTCCGGACGTTGGACACATGCTTCACTACGCCGTGCCAGAAGAGGTCGTTGAAGCTGTTGAGGGAGCAGGAAGTTCAGCGAAGATGCGTCGCGATGCTCAACCACCTTCTGCTCGGGCAGCGTAACACGGATGACCGACCTGGACAAAGCTCGCAGAATAGTTGCTACGCGTGAGCAGTGGGTGGCCGAACCTGGTGATTTGGAAGAAATCATCGCCATAGCGGTGGCTGAGGGAATTGCACTCGGCCGGAAAGAGGGTTTGGCGATAGCCGCCGAGCTACTTGGAAAAACTCGTGATTAGCCAGCGTGCCCCGATACCGCCCCGCGGCGCCAGTCGCTGAGTCAATCAAACCTTCACGATGCGGCCGTTCGAGAGGAATTTGATCGCCTCAGCCAAGCCGCTCGGGCGCCCATTTGATTTAGTCCCAACTCACCGTCACTTTTGATCGAATTTGCGTCAGCAGCTCCTCACAATCAGCCCTATTCCACCGGCTACCCGGCAACGCCGAGCACGCCATCCCATTCACGGATTAGTAGCCGTAGCCGTAAGAGCACCAAGTCCGCACGCCGTTAATCCAGCACCAATAGCCTCCGCTGCATCCGCCGCAACCGCCGCAACCGCCGCAACCGCAGGCGATCCCTATTCCGATGCAGCCTCCACAGCCGTGACCGTGACCTCCGCAGCCTCCACAGCCGTGACCGTGACCTCCGCAGCCTCCACAGCCGTGACCGTGACCTCCGCAGCCTCCACAGCCGTGACCGTGACCTCCACAGCCTCCACAGCCTCCACAGCCGTGACCGACACGTTGTAAGGGTCCCGATGTTCCGTCATTTTCCTTATCGAAGACGTAGAAGGTGGCCAAGCTAACGTCGGCGATTTCCTCTTCGCCGAGTGTGATATTTTGACCCACTTCGATGGTGTTTTGCGTCGGCAAAGCAGGCCCCGCTGGGACCGCTGAGGCGCCGCTTGCCAGCGATAACGACAAACCGGCGGCGCCTAAAACTGGTAGTGCTTTGCTCCGACGCCTTCGCTTTGAAGCAGGCTTCGGGTGCGCCATAGTGGAATCCTTTCATTCAGCAAATACGCCCCGCTAAAGCAACGTCACGTTCAGTGGCAGGTTCCACGAGGGCACCTACCCCCTCTCGTCCCGCCGCTTGGCGTAGCCTTAGAGGAGGCTTGTAGGGGACCGCTGCCTCGAAAGCCCTAGTAAGAATTTCTTCTAGCGAATTTCTGGATCAAGTTCATCATATAGAGGCGTGGGCCACCCCCCATACCCCCTTTATGGTGTATCCTTGGGTAGGGAACTCGATGTCAAAACATCGGTTTCTAGTGCGAACTCACGCAGGATCCGCATAGGTGACACCATGAGATTAGCCACGGCCGCAGCGATGATGCTTTTAAGCTCGATATCATCGGCAATTGCGCAACCAACACCGAACCCATCCGAGTCACCAACACCGAGCACATCCCTAAGCAGCCCATCCCAGACTCCCCCGCCCTCAGTGCAGTCATCAGAGCATCAAGGTTGTATCTTTGCAGATTCAAAATTTTCGGAGGGCGCTCAGTTTTGCGTCACTGGCCAACAGGCCCTCAAGTGCGAAAACGGTAGGTGGTCACCGGCTACGATGTCTTGTGGTGGCGAACCAACGTCAAGGAGTGAAGACCACGGTTACCGTAAGGATGAAGACCACGGGTACGGTGGTTCCGATCATGCATACGGTGGTTCCGACCACGGGTACGGTGGTTCCGATCATGCGTACGGTGGTTCCGACCACGGGAACGGTGACTGTCAACGGTGACTAACGCTAATTGACTCTTCTAAGCGCCTGAGGCTTGACCTCACCATTCGGGAAGCGCGTTCGACGCGGCGCACTTGTCCTGCCTTCCCACGCGTCGAACCTTGGCACCCAACCCTGAGCCGGGCTTTCTTTTTAAGTCCGCCCCAAGGCCGCCCGCTTGCGTCCGTTTGCCGCCACGGCTTGATCGACAGCAGCGAGCCTCCGCATTTAGCGCAGCGCAACCGGCGCGCCAGCCCGTCAAGCGTAAGCCCCATCGAGATTTTAGGAAGCTGGTCGGCCGAAGGCGGATCACGCGGCTACGCGGGCAATTGGACTCCTCAAGGGTGGCGTGGAGAGGGTCCATCAGTGCAGGATACAGGTTCTTGGTGTAAAAGTAGAAGCCCGGCACTGCAAGAGACAGACCGGGCTTCTGAAGCGCGATATCACGCGCAACTAATTCGCGGACTCATTATTTGTCATCGCCGTCATCGGGTTGTGACGGGTTTGCCGCGTCTGATCCGGGGGGTGCCGAGCTTTGTTGTTTCGCACCCGTGGAGGTGTCTGAGCTCTCCGCGTCGTCGTTTGCGGGTTTCATATCAGTCGCTGCGCCGGAGCCCGTCGGTGCTGAGCTCTGCTGTTGAGCACCAGTTGAAGTATCCGCTCCAGCATTAGCCTTGGGTGTGCCTGCCGAATTGTCCGCCGCAATCGCTGGCGTGAAACACAGAACGGTGGCGAAGGCGATAAACGCAAAACGCTTCATGTGTTATCTCCCTTATTGGTCGGATTTTCCTGCTCGGGCGCCGACCGAAGCCGACGCCCCACCAGATTCGATTTAGAAACCGATCCAGACGCCTTTCGGATTCCAGTACCCGCGGCCTTCGTGTTCACGCCAGCGATATTTGTCGTGGTCGTTATCGGCCCACTTCCATTCGTCGGGATAAACGCGAACACCGAACTCCGGCTTGTAATCGTACTTCTCCTTCGCGTGCCAGCAGTCGCCTATCTCATTGCAAACGATGGCTGCTGACGCAGTGGTCGCAGAGAAAGCGAACACGGCGAGAGTGCCTGCGAGAGCAATTCCAAATTTTCTCATTTGTCGTATCCTTTTTAGTGCTTGTTCCAAACAGAAGCCCGACCCTTGGGGGGAAAGGGTCGGGCTTCAAACCACGTTGCCTTAGGCGCGAAGGGGGGAGGAGCCACGCGCCATTTGAACAACGCTGGCGAGCTATAAAAGTTGCTCAAAAACTCGGTACGCTAACGCACACGAAAAAGCCCCGGCGAGTGACCGGGGCTGAGTTTTCGACACGGGACGCCTGAACGCCGGAACTGATCGATCAGACTATCTAGCCGAGCTGTCTCGCCTTGTCGTTGGCGGCCCGCCAGGCTATGGCCAGGAACTCGGCCGCCGTCATCTGAACGTCCGGATCGTCCCTACTAGCAATGCTCTTTTGCGAGCAGGCCGGAAGAGCCTTTTGGCTTGTAATATGTAACCGAGTAGCTCGTGCCGTGCAGCGTGACGATGATGTTGTCGCCCGCCACTAGCACACCGAGTTTGGGATCCAAGTCCATCTCGCGTCACCCGTGGAGCCATCGCGATGTCGATCCTAAACCTCTTAACCCGGCTATGTCCTGCTCCGGCTTATCAATCTTCGGGATCAGTCTTGGGCGCCCACGTAGGATCTTTGCACAATCTCTTGGCATCGACTTCCGCTTGCTGTTTTGTTTGATAAGAGTCTTTGCCGACCTTCGTGACGCTCTTGTCTGTCGGCTCAATGTCCACGACAAGACACTCCTTATCCGACGACCGGACGATCCACCAATCCGCCAGAGCAGGCCCACCGAAGCTGCTTGCAGCAATGGCGCCGACGATCAAAATTCTAAGCATTGGTAACCTCTCTTATGGGATTCGCGTCCAAGCCCTCCCGCTCGCATCCGTCTGCCGCCACGGCGTGATCGACAGCAGCCTCCCACCGCACTCAGCACACCGCAGCCGCCGCGCCAGCCTATTCTTTTAAAACCGATCCATTAGGATCGATTATTAAAACGACGGTAAGAACTACGCCGAGACGGCGGGATAGGGATCGACATGAGTGATTCTCAAGGTCGTTTCATTTGGTATGAGTTGATCACGATCGGGACCGAGGCCGCGAAATCCTTTTATATTAACGTCATGGGCTGGAGCACGGGAGAAGTGTCCATGCCCGGGACGTATACCCTATTCAATGTTGAAGATGCCGCGGTAGCGGGGCTCGTACAACTTCCGAAGGAAGCGGCGGACAGAGGCGTGAAGCCACACTGGCTCGGATATGTCCGTGTCGACGACGTTGATTCCACCAGTGAACGCATCAAACAGCTTGGTGGATCCGTGCGTGTTCCACCGACAGACATCCCAAACGTTGGCCGCTTTTCGTTTGTTGCTGACCCGCAAATGGCACCCCTTGCGCTGTTGGAGTTGGTGCGACCCGACCAAGAAAGCGACATTGAGCCGGACAAATCCGGCCATGTCGGCTGGCATGAATTGCTCGCCGCCGACGGAAGAAAGGCGTTAGCATTCTACGGCGAGCTTTTCGGCTGGCAGAAGGCAGAGGCTCACGTCGGTGCGCTCGGAACGTACCAGCGGTTCTCCGTCAGGGGACAAACAATTGGTGGCATCGTCACCAAGCCTCGAAGGGTGCCCGACCCCTTTTGGCTTTACTATTTCAACATCGACGATGTCGATAGGGCGGCGAAACGCGTGAAGGTTGCTGGGGGGCAGATCCTCGAGGGTCCCGTTGAGGTTCCCAGCGGCAATTGGATCATTCATTGCGCAGATCCGCAGGGCGCTACATTCGCTCTGCGGGGAAAGCGAAGCTACAAGGCCATAGTAACCATCGAGTCTTACGCGAAGCGCGAGATCCGTTGAGTGAGAGCTTTCACATAGCACCAGCTGCTTCCGGTCGTGTGCCGCGACCAATCGCAAACTGACCGACCGGGCCCTCGACGTGGAATTCAATCCCCGTCATCTTAGAGAAGAGTTCGATATTCACGGTCCCGATCGCGCATCCGCCGAGTCCAATATCGGTTGCCATCAGGTAGAACGTTTGAATTAAGACCCCCACGTCTTTCAAAATGAGCGCGTATGCGATCGAGCTGTACTTCCATGAAATTCGGCCAAAGCGCGCGGTGACTATTATCAGGACCTGGGGCGCGGTCGTCGTGCCCATTGCAAACTCGGCCCCCATCAATAGTGCCCGGAGCTGATTCCTTTCAACCTTGATTGGCATGAGGGCATGCCCGCCGGCGTCGTAATGATACAATCCAGTCGCGAGTCCTTCGCATTTTTCGACAGCAAGATAGAGCTCAAGCTCGTAAGCCGCGCCTGCAGAAGGGTACGGCCGAAGGGCGTAGGTGATTACCGGGCCGGCGTTGCCGAGGTCGAGCTTGTTTTTCGTCCTGGACTGAACGCGAGCTGTGCCGTCGAGAAACCGCGCAAGCTCTGCAAGAGTTATCGGTCGATCGGCATCAAAGGTCCGGGTCGAATGACGTTCAAACAATAGCGCTTTTGTAGAAGAGGATGCCGCCAGACGTCCCGCCGAGACCTTACGCAGATCGATTTTCTTTCCAGGCCATTTCGCGCGCGTCGCCGGAAAAGGAGAAATGAGCCCAGCATATGGATAGACTCCGCCCAGTGGATTGGCGTGCCGGCCTGCCGTGCTCCGCGTATGGAAAAGAAGATCGTGAAAGTCCCAAAGAACGAGATTTTCGTCTCCCTCGGCAGGTCGCAGGCCATTGTCACTAGAGTTTTTCGTCTTGAAAAGAATTTGGCTATCAACAAGCAGGGCAAGAAGCTCAGCGCCGGCAAAGTTGTTCCGTCGACGGAGTTGTTTGATTTGTTGCGGTGTAGAGAGTAGGGCCAAGGTGGTCGCCACATTGGGATCGCAAATTCTGAACAACGCTCCGGCGCGAGGCGATTCCAGCACCATCTCGCTGCCGCGCCGTCTCAAATACGCGAACCGCGACAGGACGAGTTTGTCAGTGTTGCGAAGTAGCGCCATTCGGGGTTGATAATCGGGAAGTTGCGGCTCGATCACAACGAGGTCATCGTCCTTTCGAGAACGCCCGAGGCGATACTCTAATAGGCCGTGCTTGGCCAATCGTTGGGCCAAGACTTGAATTTCCTTGTCCACAGTACGATCGCCTGATGTGAATGAATTGACTGGCAACCCAAGGCGGAGTTTCTGCGCGCGCTCCACCGCGACCACACTGAATTTTCCTAGGTTGACTGACTGGCCGTAGAAACAGGCAGCGATTGCTCCGTCCGAGCGCACGTCCAGCGTGATATTAGTGCCCAGGCGGACAGACAAAGTTGCCGGCTCGACCCCTCGGCCCGTCTTTACACCGGGTGCGCGTAAGCTGACCATCAGGTTCGGGGATGGAGTTGATTGAGCTCATCTTCCGAAAGCGGCCGATCTCGCAACCGAAGCTTTACAGGGACATCGTAAAGCCGACCAGGTGCGAAGCGCCGATAGAAGTGCCGCAAACCCGGCACGATCACCCGGACAACGGGTACCTCGATGTCGGGGCGTGTCTGATCAAGGACGAGAAAATCGAGGCCCTGTCGCTTGGCGGCGCGCACGCAAGCCATAACTTGCTCCCGCCTATCGAGGCGGCCGAATCCTGGCTTGGGATCCGGTCGAATTGGCGATTCGCCTTTAGGTACCAAATAAGGATGGTCCGCCAGCCGCAATTCACCTTCGTCACGGCTAAACTCCGTATCACGACCTCCCATGAGACCGATGGAGAGAAATTGACTTAGTTCGGTCATCGCCCGCAGAAGCGCAATTCGTGTATCGAAGTGCGCGCCAGAACCAAACTCGATGTGTTCCCGCGAGTTTTCCACCCAATGCGTCACCGCCACAAAGCTGGGAATCTCAAAATCGCTGGTAATGTCGAGCACCCAAAGCCGGCGTCCGGTTTCCGCAAGCTGGATCTGTAAATCATTGACGTAGGCATCGCCGCTTTTACTTAGATCCACGGCTGCCCGCTGCAACCGGTTGTACCACCAGATTGCATATGAATCCCGTTCCACCAGTTCGAGGAACCCCTGGACGATTGCCTCCTCAAGCGTGTTGCCGGCCGCACAACCATTAGAATCCGCAAGGATATCTCCACCAGGGCCCTTGTAAAAAAAATATAAGAGACTGGTTGGAAGATATTTGAAACGTTCGTCGCGCAAAGACCAGACGGGCGACCATTCAATCTCGGCCGATCGATCGAACGGAGCCAATATTGTCTTCATCTCACCCGAGCCATGTGTCGGGTCCGACATCCGTCCTAGTTGCGCTTCACTCAACAGTCTCACGTCATTCGGAAGAATGGCGTCGCCCGTCGGAAAATCCGTGAACCGCCGCGTTACTCTGATCTCGTCGCCCTGAAAACTCCCAGAATAACGCTCAATCGCCTCCATAAGCGCGCTGGCTTCCCCTTGGTCGGCGGTGCTGCCCTTGCCGAAGCTGCCCCCGCTCAACCCGGCCTTAAGCTCGCCGATTGTGTCGGGATGAACAGCAAAATTGTGGGTGGCATAGTAGTTGGTGTTAAACGGCAAGTCGGCTTCGATTCGTTCGAGCCGCGAGACTACGCCGGTTAGCGGGCTAACATGCTTTCGATAACGCGCCACCGTGGCAGCTGAGGAAAGCGCTCGGTATCCGCCGCTCGTCATGACCAGTTTGCCGCCGGCCGCAAGGTCGATCGGCAATGGGGCACGTCCGTAATCACGAAGCTCCATCCGGCCGCAACTGGGACATTGCGGACGCGTCGGTACGTAATGTTTGACGATGGTTGCTCCCAAAAGATCGAGGCTTATAATGTGGTCGCTTAATTTCGTCCTGAAGTCGGTTGCTATCGCTTTCGCGATCTCGATCGCTGCAAGTTGGATGGCACTCTGGCCAACCGTCCCTTGTGCGAGCGGCGAAACTGCGACACGGCGAGCATTTCTGCGATCGAGGAGTGACCTGATCTCTCGGTTCCGCTTCATCCGCTCCGCAAGACAAGTCCAACAGGCGCCTTTACCCGGGGTGAACACCGGCCCCACTAGAGGAAAGATGCCGGAAGGTTGGACGAGTAGCCACGATGTTTGCTCCGACAAATGCTGCCGGTTCAATGGGGCCAGTCGGTCATCGAGATAATCGTTGACCAACCTAACCGTAATTTCGGCACTGCGCTTCACCACGCGGACACCTAGCCCAGTTAGCGCGGTGGCCAGTTCCGCTGCGCCTTGGACGTCGAGCGCTTGAAGGCGCACACGAACTTTCTTCAGATTCGTCTGCGCTGTCTGCGGCGACAGCCCAAGGCTCGCCCAATAAGCAGCTGTGGCGTCGGGAGAATATCGAGAGGTCGAAATTATAAATCGACGGTCGGCCAATCGATCCAACGCTTCACGAATTTTGTCGGGCGGAAAGTCTTGCCCCAGCTCTCGAACCAGGTCTTCAATGCTTCTTCCAGCACCTATTGCAATCGCGAGTGCAAAATAAAGTTCGCCATAAAGAAAGAACTTGCGATCTTCCGAATAGAGACAAACGACGTTAGGTGAAAGCACATAGACACTGAAATTCGGGGCAAAGCCAAGCACCTCTTTGTCGGGTAATTTGCTGCCGCGAGTGCTTGGCAAACGGGCAGCGCGGTTGCGACTCGTTTGAGAGCCGACCGATGGGGGCATAGCTTGCGAACTGCCACGATTGCTCAGTTTAGCGGACACGCCAATATATATCTTTACTCGAGCACGGCGGCGAAGCACCAAACTGGCCTGAGTTCAGCAGGACGTACGGGCCTAGTACCAACACCAGATCCGTACGCCGTTCGCCCAACACCAATAACCACCACCGCCGCAGCCACCGCAGCCGCCGCAGCCGATCCCGATTCCGACGCAGCCTCTCCAGGAGTGGCCGCAGCCTCCGCAGCCTCCACAGCCATGGTGGTGGTGACCTCCGCAGCCTCCGCAGCCGCCACAGCCATGGTGGCCGTGACCTCCGCAGCCTCCGCAGCCATGGTGGCCGTGACCTCCGCAGCCTCCGCAGCCGTGCCCGTGACCCCCGCAGCCATGGCCGTGGCCGACAAGTTCAACGGCGGGCTCGGACGACCCCACGACGTTTTCCTTATCGAAGACATAGAACGTCGCCAAGGTAACGTCGGAGATTTCCTCTTCCCCGAAGGTTATTTGGTGGCCCTCTCCCGGCGTCAATCCGGCCATATCGGTTGCAGGGCCAGCGGGAACTGCAGATGCCGCGCTCGCCAGCGCCACTGACAATCCCGCGACACTCAACACTGGCAGGGCTTTATTCCGATGTTTTCGTTTTGAAACTCGACTAATCTGCGTCATGGAGGAATCCTCCTCTGCATAGCAGGCTGTTGTGTCCGAGTGTACTCCGACTCCAACACAACACCCAGCGACATGTTCCACAGACCCAAACCGCGTAGCTCGAGATGTCCGCTTCGTGCCACAAGCCGACGTCGCGCCCAATTGAGCAAGGTCTGACCGTTTATCGACTAGCTTATCGTCAGCACGCTGCGTAACTAAACTTTACGGCCCGCGTACTTCGAACCGCCGACGTCGGCTATTCTGGAGGAAGCAGACCGGGCGTCATTAGCCCTTCTCTGAGCAAGCGCCGCCGGCTCAGCAAACCCGATCCTCGTCTACGAGGTGCCAAGAACTCTTCGTCAGTGGGCAGCCCGGCATAAGTTCGTTGCCGCTGCATCACCTCAGCAGGGAGGGCCGGTTTTTCCTTTCGGAGTTTCGGCTTCGTTGGGGGCACAGTCTCGGCGACGCGAGAATCAGCTACGTTTTTAGCTTCACCTCCTGATACCGGGGCCACGAAGGACGATTGGACCCACCCCTGATTGCCGGAGGTTGGATCAATAAAGTGCACCCAAGCGTTCTCTCTCGCCAACACTTGTAGTTCGACACCAGCGGTGGCGCTCCCTATTTTTTTGGCTCTCAGGGACGGAGCGCTACGTATGGCTGCGGTGGTCGTCACCCTGAGTATCTCAACGGATTGGGCTGAATCACTTTCTCTCTGCGTAACTGGATCCCGGGGGCTTGTGGGGGTGAACTCGCTCGCGGGCGACGGCGAGGAGGGTGCCTCGACTTCCGGAGCTTCGTAGGAGGGCTGGTTCAGCGCTATGGCGTGTCTGCCATTTGGTGCCGGCACAAGCAAACTCGTGTCCTGTTCCGCCGACTCGATGTCAACTATCTCGCTTGATGCGGACCCGATTTGATTGGTGTGTTGTTCCGCCGAATTATTACTGTCCACGCGAGGTGTCGGTGACGCAGGTTGATTGGTGGGCTTTTCTCCCGAAGTATTATGCTCGGCTGAAATCGCCAGGCTAGTCGTCTCAATAGGCGGGCCCTCCTTGTGAGGAGATTGAGCGTCGTTTTGACCAGTCAAATTAATCGCGTTGGCGAACATGAAGGTGCTGACGAAATATAGCGCCGCTCCTGATATCCATAGCGTGGCTAAGAATGGTGCGAGCGATCCCCTTTGTTTTGGCAGCGAATCTAAATTAACGGCGTTACCCTGATGAGTAGGATGGCCATTGTCGCGGTCGGCTTCTCTCCCCCGCTGCGCAAGAAAATGAAACCATTGCGCTTTCTTGGCGAATTCCTCTCTTCCTTCCGCGCGCACAAGGGGATCAACGGCCGCCTCCTCAAACCGTTGGGCCATCTCATCGTATTGGTCAGGAGTAAGGGTCATCGCTCATACCACTATGACGGAACAAACGCGGCCGCGATTCATGGGTTCCCAGAGGTATCGGAGGGAGTCGGCAGATAGGCCGAGCTCCCTTGTCGCAAATCGACCTGCAGAAAACTTGGGTTCTCGCAGGAGCTTGACGCTGGGCCGATTTAGAAAGGCCGTTGTGCCTCGAACTCAGGTTCGAACCAGTATGAAGAAGGAGCCGACTGGCTTTTTAGTCCACTGCAAAAGATGAGCTCGATTCTCTCTGTCAGGCAGTTCGCGCAAAGCGTCGTAGCGCGGCTTAAACGATCTAATGCCTGCCCGGAATCGGCTCATGAGTCATTGAAGCAGTAAAAAGGGCGCCGACCGAAGCCGACGATGCTTAGCGAGGGTTGAGCGCCATTGTCTCGAGCGCCTTACGACGGAGATCGGCGGGGTCCGTTACACCATCCGACGCCAAGCTGACGAGAGTTTGACTAAGCTTGATTTGCAGCTCATGGGCGTTGTCGCCCTCAACAGGCATATGGGCATAAAGCATCTGCCACACGGCCTTAAATGCCTGCTCCATAGAGTTGAGCAGTTCTGGACTATAGGAGTTTGAATCCTCATGGGGGGTGAGGGTCATGACTGGCTCCGCTGTTGGTAGGCGGGAGCGCAGACATTCATGCTCTCTCAGTCGCCGGAACGCCTATTGTTGTCTGCCGGCAATCCCGAACTGTGCGCCGTTCGCTAAGTCCTGGCGAGTCAATTCGCCACGTCTTTTGACATGTTGAGCCTTCCAGACCGGATGATTGGCTGATGTACTAGGCGTGGCGTAGGTCGGCGCTTCGGCTAAGCACCGTAGTTTCGGGATCAGCTTCGGGCGAGGCACCATCACCGCGGAGGCGACCAAATGGATATCGGAGATGGACACCCCCGGCTGCGACAGGAGACACCGTCTCCTGGTAGCGACCTCAGCGCCTTTGGCAAACAACTGCTGCGCGCTGGTCACCAAAGCCATTTGGATCAAAATCCCTCGCACAAGTAGTGGGGGATTTGTCATGCTCACCACCTTCGCGGCGCCGCCTTGGATCCTTGACGATCGAGCCACTCACGGAGTGCGAGTACTCAGCCGACAGACTTCAAGGCGGACGGAGCCTGGTCCTCGCGCTGGGGGGTTCTATAGACGAGATTGAACGCCATTGCCGCAGCCTTCAGCCACTTCGCACGATCATCAATGGACCAAATGCTGTTGGGCTTCGGAAGCTTATCGATGAGTGCCTGAATGAGTGGATCTTGATCCGGCATTTCGCTGGCATCGCTTCGATCTGCGCTCTCGACAAGAGTGAGAATCGGAGTCTCCGCCGGTTCGGCGTTTCTCGTTACCAGACAGGTTCTTTCACTCAGGGCGTCCACTCTGGTTCGGATGTCTGAGATGTTCATGATTACCCTCCCGGTGCACGACGGGTAGACAAACAGATGGGGGGTTGTCTGTGCTGTTCCAAGCTGTCCCGATTAAAAAGATTATAGGCCATCTCACCTTCTCGATGGCGATGCGGAGACCCCTACGCGGTTCCGACCGAGGAGAACGCTTCTTCTCGGAAAGCAGACCGGCACGACAAGAGAGGCCGACGGAACCACCGCGCGCGGCTAGGCATCGCCCTTAGATTTCTTTCGGCTCAACTGCTTAACGCGGGCGATAGCCAACATTTCCCAGGTCTCGGCCATCTGGATTAGCTTCGTCTTATGTTCGGGATTGCTCATTTGATCAGCCAGGCGCCGGCATTCCGCCGCGTGGGCCTCATATTCGGAGACTTTGCGCATCGCCCCTTTCATTTCCGCCGGTCGAATCAGGCGAGGGGACAAATAGACGCCCGGTAGGTGCAGGGTCCGGGCTTCTTTTCTGAGAATTGCTGTGTACTGGAAAACTCCACCACAGTTGAATTGAGCCACCACTGAAGGCCGCTGTCGTTGTCAAAAGACATACCGAGTGTCCTCGTTTGGTACCCCATTCGCCTCCGACTGTGTCCTTAAGGCAACGCTCGATCATAATTTCCAATCGGCCGATCTGGCGCCCTAGTCCTGCCATCCTTGCAAACTCTCCTACCATCGATTTGCGCGCGGTAGTTCGGGGGAACAGGCACCTGACTGGGTGCCAGAACGCAAAGGAAAGCCCGGCCATGTGAGGCCGGGCTTTTTTGTGGACCGCCCAAAAAGAAAGCCCCGGACGGGGGGCGCCGGGGCTTTCGGGAAGTTCCGGTTGGGGGACCGGGCTCAGGGCGACGAGGGAGCATCGCCCGCAACCAAGACATAGGCGCCTCGGCTCTTATTTTCCAGACATCCCGTGCGACTATTCTTCCTAAATTTCTGTGCGGTGATCCCTTGAAATCCAGGGCATTAGTCACCTCACTCGAAGCCCACGAAAAAGCCCCGGCGAGTGACCGGGGCTGAGTTTGCCATATTGACGTTCAAGCCTGAACGCCGGAACCTGATTATGCGGCGGCGATCCGCCCGGTGTCTCGGGAAATCGATTTTTGCAGCGGCTCGATCCAGATGTTGGGATCATCAAAGGCGTCATGAGCGATGGCAAGCACGAGCGCCTTCATGTTTCCGCCCCTCTGGCCTGGTTGCCTTGAGCCTTGCCAGTGAGCGACGGCGTGCTCGTGTGACCACGCCGTGTATTTTGGTGCTCTCTAGATTCTGGCGTGCAAGAAGATCAACGTCGGTCACCGCGGACCTTCATTTTGATGCGGAGGCTTCTCACCTCGCGATTTGATAGCGATCGCAAAGAGTGCGTTGACAAGGAAAGCAGCAAGGGCACTGCAAAGCGCCATGATGACGTAGTGATGCCCCGAGAAACCCTGTCTCGCTACATTGGTTAGCTTGCGAGCACCAGGAATGGTATCACCCGAGGCACTGAGCGCATTCAAGGATCCCTGCCAAATCCAATCAGCGAATCGTAGAAGCGCTGCATACGTATCCGGCAACAGTGCGTTGAAGGTGAAAAGTGCCACCGCAAGGATTACGGTCGTGGGTACGCTCACGACTGCGATGGCGATTCGTTGCAGTGCGGAGCGAGTGCCGCCGAGAAACTTATTTAATGGAATGCCGACGAATATAGCAGCTATGATGATAGCTGGGATCGATAGCACGACATGGGTCATGTTGACCCGCTCGCGCAGATGATTGACCGCGATTTGTCCCCAAGGGTTTCCCGCCACCCACAAGTCGAGGGTGTCGGTGATCCAGCGGCCCGTATCAAAGGCGAAGGTAATGACGGGCTCCATCTGTCGATCATAGACGACGGAGAGCACCATAATAGCGAGCATGATCGCGTAGCTCGCTCCGCCAACGCCGACCGACACGATAATTCGCCGCAGCCATGCAAGCACGTCTGGATCCCACTTCGCCCAACCAAGGGTGAAGGGCTCGAACCGTTTCAATTACGGCCTGAGTTCCTCAACCTCTCTCTCGGTCAGCCGCTCCGCGCGTATGAGTTTGTTTGATGCCGTGCTCGCTCGAATGAGCTCGTCCAGCTTGGCTTGGATTGCTGTCGAATCGCGATTCTGCGAATGCTGAAGCACGAAGATCATTAGGAAAGTGGCAACCGTCGTGCCGGTGTTGATGACCAATTGCCAAGTATCGCTGTAATTGAACACAGGGCCGGCCACAGCCCAAACCGCCGTCGCGAGGCATGCTAATATGAACGCGAGCGGGTGGCCGAAAGCCCAAGCGCACCACCCGGCAAATCGTGTGAACAGCTTGTTCATCGATTTTCGTGATCAGCTATCATTCATCGAGCGCTGGAAAGCGATACCCAATGCTGCGGCCACGGCTATTCCCGCTGCTCCCAGCAGGATCTTGTCCCGCGTATCGTCATCCGAAATTGCGCCTTCAACGGCCCGGGATGCCTTCTGAATGACGTACCCAGCGCGCGCGGGCACGTCTTCCGCCCACTCGGTAGCGTCACTCATTGCGTCTGAGGTGAGATGGCTAACAGACGACGCGTGCTCTTTCGCTTTAGTTGCGGCTGTGGCAGCGAAATCCTGCACTTTGTCTGCGGCAGCGCTTGCGATGTTCCCAGCGTGACCGGTCGCGGCACTAACTGCATCGGCCGCGCCATCCCGAATCTCGCCAGCAAAGTCACTTACCTGCTCTTTTAATCGCTCGCGACCTTCAGCAAGATAATCGCGCCGTTCGAATGGCGCGCTTTCTCTGGGTGTTGTCCGGAACAAGCTGAATAATCCGGCGCCGATCAAAGCTGCCGCGATAGGCGGCTTCTCAATCGCCCGCCAAGCGATACCCGCACCTATCGCCAGCGCAGCTGCAGGATTGGCGGCGGCTCTTGCCTTCAGGCCATCCACCACGCTGTAGAGCGTGGAGTTTGCCTCGCTCTTCAAATCGTCTTTGAACGAGGCATATGTGCGGGGCGAAGTTAGGACCGACAAATCGCTTTTGAGCCGCGACCTGGCAATCTCCACCTCGTGCTCGAGCTTTCTGAGATTGTCGCTCATCGTGCTCCTCGCTTGGCAGCGGGGTTGCTCTGGCTGCCAGTCGTACGTTGATCGCCGCTAGTCGATCCGCCTGATTGAGATGGCGATGATTGACCGCTCAGCCCGGATGTTTGCGATGTTGGCCCGGTTCGCGACTTTTGAGTTGAGGCTCCATCGTCTGAAAGAGCATCGCTAAAGGCGTCGGTGACTTCCTGCGCCATGCCCTTCAAGCCCTCGGCTGTGAGTCCGTGTTCCTCAGCGACACTCGCGAGTTTTTCTTTGGCTTGCATTCCGGCGCCCTTGATTTGATCGCCGGCCTTTACAGCCGCATCCTTCAACCGCTCGCCGGTCGGACCAAGGTTCCGTCGCTCGATTTCAGTCGACGGAAAAGCCGCCGCTACCGCAGCGCCTACAGCAATGCCAGCGAGCGCAACGCCGAGCGGTTGCTCTTGAAGGATCGTTTGTGCAGAGCTCTGCAAAGTAGATCCAGCTTGGCGGGCCATACCGCGGGTGCGCTCCGACGCCTGATCCACGTAGTCCGCCACGGACGACGCGTAGCCGCTGGCGGTCTCGGTCACTTTGTCGGAAACATCTGAGGCATACTCACCGACGCTTCTGGCTGCGTCAGCTACCGTATCTCTCAAATTCCGATCGCGACCATCGTTACCCGTCGCTTCGTTGCGGCGACGACCGCTTTCCGGCCACTGCGAATCTTCAAATTTTCCGCGCTCCGCGGATCTGGAAGCGGCAGCTTTGCGCATCAAAAGCGCACAGCCGGCTGCTAAAAGGAGTAGCCCCTCAGGATTCCTAGTGATGGAGTCCGTCAGCCAGTTGCCGCTCGTCGATCGGGTTGAATAGGAACTCATGTGAGTTGCTCCTTGGTTGTACGAATGTCTTCTTTGATTTGATGAATGCTGCGCTCAGGGGCTAGGTCTTCGCTCACGTCACCTCGTCCAACGAGGTACGTGAGTGCCGCCAAAGCGAGCAATGATGCGCCCACCAGCAGGCAGGCCATGTGGAGTGCGATACCGAACGTGGCTATCCAGATCACCGCGGCCTGACAAAAGACGGCAGCCGCAAGGAGGAGGAGAAAGGCCGCAGCGAGCATCCAAAATCCACCACGAACCTTCGTGGACAGCTTGTGCGAAAGTTCGGTTCTCGCGAGCTGAATCTCCTTCTGAAAGAGTTCAGCAACATCCGCAACCACGTTGGACAATGCAGTTGGAAGAGTGGAGTCTCTCAGGCGGTCAGCTGCCATAGAACCCTCCCGCTTGCGGCAGTCGGCTCCTGTTCGGTGTGGCGCTTCGAGCGGGTGTGCTCTTAATTGTCCGCAGGGCGAAGAAACCAACCAGAGCGGCCAATCCAAACACCACAGCCGGCTGACGACGTGTGTACTGTGATGCCGCGCGAACGAGCTGGTCTACCGATTGGTCACGCAAGTCGGTCGCATAGCCATCTAGGCGGTCTGCCACTCCCCGCACTAACGAAGCGAGTTGAGGGGAACTCTGGTCGAGATCCTCCGCTGCCGTGTGAACAGAACTCGCCAAATTGCCGACGACATTTGCGCCGTCTCCGACTTTCTCGTCCAACAGCGCCTTTACCTGACCCGTGATGGTTGAAGCTGCTTCGGAGCCAACTCGTTGAGCACTGTCCATAGCGCTTTTGGCCAAACGCGAGGTGGAAGACGCTTCCTTCGAGTCTTTCTGTTCGGGAATCGAACGAGCTGTTCCTCCGGTTTCATAATTTTGGTTGCTCATCGTTCTTGCTCCTTCGATGGCGGCTAACCGCGCATCATTTGTTGCTCTCGCTCACCCGCGATCGCTCCCACGATGCTAGGCATTGTGGGAGGGAAAAACTGCCGATTAGAAGATCGCCGAGGTAGAGGGGGTGTCGGCTAAGCTGTTAACAGCGCAGCGATCAGTTTGTTCCGGCGCCGTGCTGTCGCAGGCGCATATGTGCCAAAGAGCTCATCAATGTGTTGGTCGCCCTGCGCATATTTTCGAGGGTGGTCGCAGTGCGCAGGCAGCTGATAGGGCTAACTCTAAACAGCAAAGTTCCCCACCGCTGAACGCGGCTTCGGATACGCCGCTTTTCGGAACGTGAGAGAAGTCGTGGCGGCGGTTCGTCCTTGCTGGCCACCGCTGTTAAGCCGAACCCCGGACCTTCGGGATCTGCGACACAGTGGGTAGGCGGTCTGCGTGCGTTTCGCTAAACCATTCGTAAACCTTGATACTCAGATTTTAGTCAAACGTGAGGAACAAGGCCCACCGCACATTGGTTAACTGTGCCAAAGGGCAATGCAGAGGGAATTCATCATGAGCAAACTGACACTGGGCATTCCACTGAAGACACGTCTGCCGGTAAAGGCTTGGATGCTCTTCGCCGTCGTCGCATTGTTTTCATTAGCGTCATCCGCGCTGCATCTTCCGACCGCGCCTAGCCACTCCATCTATGCCGCCATTGTCGCTGATTGGGCTGCTCCCCGCGGCTAGCTCCACGGCCCATGAACGAAAACTTTGATATCGATCCCATGCTCGCTTGGTGCGAGCAGGAAGTCGTGCTGATCCGCAAGCAGATCGAGCGCCTTCATTCTGGTGAGGTCCAGGTGCGCGAATCCAATGAATTTGGACAGATGGCCGATACTACAGCGGAAAATATTGCACAGCTGGAAACCAAGGTCGCCGTCCTAGAGGACCTGCTCACGGATCGTCGCAAGGCGCTGGCTGCAGAGACAGAAACTTAGCCGGGCGCTTATCAACGCCGTTCCCTCAAATTTACCGGCAAAAATAGAAGCCACCGCCTGCCGCCCCAAAATAACCCGTGCTGGAATCGAAGTAAGGACCATGCATATTGCGGCACCGGTACCAGGCCGCGGCTCCATGGCGGAGAACCGTGGTGCCGGTTCCACATAAATAGTCTACGGAGCGAGCGCGCTGCCCACCACGGCGCCGATGCCCAGTCCAAGAAGCCCACACCGAGGGCTACTCACCGGGGAAATCGACTACCCAATCAAACGGTCATTGCTCCGGCGATGAGTCTCCATTGTTGGTCGTGGGGTTCCGGCGAGGCGGCTGGCCGACCTTCTGCGTGTCGTTTTCCTTTGTTGCGCCCTGATCGCCCGATTGGGTGCCTTCGCCCTCGCCCATTTTCGCAGAGCCCGTGCCACCCGCATCGTCCGGCGCGGCGTCCTCTGGGCCAATCACTGATCCCTCCGGAACGGGAGCACCCGCGCCAGCGAGCGCATAACCGGAGCTTAAAAGAACCGCAGTGGCGACGAGTGTTGCGAGTTTCATTGCACATCCTCCTACGTTTGGGTGAGTGGGTTCGCCCGCTAGGTTTTCGCGGGGGAGGACTGCCGGCAGGCCTCAAGAGGGGAACATCATCGAGGAGGGTGTCTTCGGAACGAACACAACATCAAAGACGGTGTCGTCGGACCCGGTCATCCAAGCTAACTGCATCTAAGCTGCTTAGTTCCGACCATTCGACGAATAGGAGTGACTTGTCGCAGATCGACCTGCAGAAAACTTGTTTTCTCGCAGAAGCTGGACGCTGGGCTGATTAGATGCTGGCTAAGCGTCGTGGGGCTTGGCTGCCGCCGGATCCTTTGACACCTCGCTGATCGGCCGCTTATTGCCATTAGGCCCTCCCGCTACGTGATCAGCTACGAATGCGCCGCGGTTACCCATAGGGCGCGGTTTGCCTGCAGTCGTATCCTTCGCCGTCTGGAGCTCCAATTCTGCATTGAGCTCAGCGCCTATCAGCACAATGTAAAAGGAGATGTAGAGCCAGAGCAGTAGGATGATGACCGCACCAAGTGAACCGTAAAGCTTGTCGTAGTTGGCAAAATTCGAAACGTAGATCGAAAATCCTGCTGACGCGACCAACCAAACGACCGTCGCAAAGAGAGCTCCCACACTCACCCAATGCCACTTGGCGTTTCGCCGGCATGGTCCGTAGCGATACAAGAACGAAATCGCGATAAGTACGAAGAGGGCAAGGAACGGCCAGCGCAGGATACGCACCAAGAGCTCAAACACATAAGAATATCCGGTGAGGGCGAACAAAATCGGCACGTAGACGATGGCTAAGAGCATCGCCACTCCCACGGCAAGCCCGCTTAGCGTTAACGTGAAAGCGTTCAAATAATATCTGAAAAGGCTTCGGCGCTCTGGCTCTTCGTAAGCGATATTGAGCGCGGCCATCATGGCTTGAGTGCCGGAGTTCGTACTCCAAAGAGCCACGACAAGGCTCAGAATTAGGCTGCTCCCCAGCACTCCATTCGATGCCGCCGCTAGCCGATGAATTTGCTGAATAACGATGTCATAAGCTTGCGAGGGCAATAGTGAAGCCAGCATGCTGAATTGTTGCTCGATGGTGGAGGGGTCCGTCGTAAGACCATAAAGTGAAATCAATGCGGAAAGCGCGGGGAAGATGGCGAGCAGTGCAAAGAACGCACACCCAGCCGCAACCACTGAGAGGTTATCTCGATTGCTCTCGCTCCAAACCCGTTCAGCAATCTGCCACCAACCCCTGAGAGGAATTTGATAGGGGCGAGTTGCGTCGCGACCGTAGGGATCAGGCTTGCGACTCATCTGTTCTGCGTCATTTTAAAGTTGGAGTTGTCAGCAGGGATTCAATGTCGTTTGCAACGGCCTAGATCGGTCAATGAAGAAGTAGCCGCCGCGGATGACCTGCTAACGGCAGAGCCGCATCCTGGAGCTGTCTTCTTCTTACTCGGCAAAAAAAGGGCCCGGCAAAGCGGGCCCTTAATTGTGCGAGGCTGATTTACCAGGTTCGCGAGCTGTACCAGTCATCGATTTGCTTCTGCGCCTGATCCTTGGCGACGCCATAACGCTCTTGGATCTTGCCTTCGAGCTGGTCACGCTTACCGTTGATCAGAGTGAGGTCATCGTCGGTCAGTTTGCCCCACTGCTGCTTGACCTGACCTTTGACCTGTTTCCAGTTTCCTTCAACACGGTTCCAGTCCATCAGATTACTCCATCATATTTTCGAGGGTGGGATTTCAAGCAGACTTGCATCGCAGCTGCTGTCGTAAGGGCAACTTCAAACTCATCAGAAAGTTCCTCGACTTAGCGCGGTGGCGCTGCTGGAATTGAAAATTAGGCGAAAGACGAGTCGCCCTGTCTGGCGAAGGGACTCCACTACCAGGTCCTGCTTCTGTGACGCCTGTGAGCTTGGCCAAAAGGGTGGTGTGCGCGCCTTGAGGCCGCGGCCAAACAACATCGTATCTGGTCGCGTGAGCTGAATTTGCGCCAACCGGGTTGAGGAATGTCCTGGTCCGCGCGGCGACGGACTTACGAACTGGCTACTGGAACTTAGTGGTTACCGCGCGGTTTCTCAGACCGCTAGCCTGCTACTTATCCTCAGACAATAGGAGATCGGAAATGGGCCGCTCAATCCTGCTTTGGCTGCTGGGGGTGCCCATCCCCATTATCATCCTCCTCGCTCTTTTTTGGCATTAGCAATGGCAACCTCAACAAGAGCTAAAGGGGAACGGGTTGCCGAGGCTTCAGTCGAGAGTTCAGCGTCGGCTGTGGAATGGCCTGCAATTGCTGCTGGCGCCTTAGCGGCGGTCGGCGTCTCCATAATTATCTCCACTCTAGCTTCCGGCGCCGGTCTTGCCTGGGTACGTCCTTGGTCGTTCGCCGGTGCCTCGCCCGCGACCTTTGGAGTTGCTGCAGCGATTGGATTAATCGTGACCCAATGGATAGCTTCCGCCCTCGGCGGTTACCTGACGGGGCGCCTCCGCATTAAGTGGGTTGGGATCCGCACCGAAGAGATCTTCTTCCGGGATACAGCGCACGGCTTTTTGGCGTGGGCGCTTGCCACCCTCTTCGTGGCTGCGGTCCTCTCGCTAGTAGCCGCCGGAACGGTTGCGGGCACCGGGACTGAAGTGACCGTCACCCCCGAGGCTGCAGAGCAAGCACGCAAAGCCGCCGCCAGCTATTCCTTCTTCACGTCGCTCTCGTTTTTGATTGGAGCATTCATTGCATGCGTCGCCGGCGCATTGGGCGGTTACCATCGAGACGAAGTGTAAGGCGCTGCCATGCTAACCCGAGTCACTATATTCGCAAGCGCACTAGTCACAGCATTGCAGGTGACAACGCTTGCCTCGCTGGCCGCGCAGTGGACTTCCCAGCGCGACGCGGGCTTAGGGTTCGCTTACTCCTACCCGCCGGACTTGTTCCAGGAAATTGAGGGCGATGGCAAGCCTTCCTTCCATTATTTCGAGACGCCCAACTCGGATGCGAAATTTCTAGTGGGCGGCTGGAATAACCGAGCTAGCCGCTCCCCTGAAAGCTTCAAACAATGGCTCATCGCGAACGCAGGCGGCTACGACGAAGTGACCTATCACCCTCGCGGCCGATCTTGGTTCGTGTTGAGCGGCTACCGCGGGGATCAAATCTACTACGAGAAGGTCATGTTTTCTTGTCGGCAAGACATCGTGAACGTGATTGCGATTACGTACCCGGTGGCGGAGCGCAAACTATACGACCCCATTGTCGAGCGAATGGAAGATCGTTTCCGGCCCGGCCAGTGCTAGAGGTTGTTGGCTTGATAGAGGCGCGCCATGCTCGCTTCAAAAAGCATACGACAGCAATATCGCGGATACACAATCACGGTAGCGCAGGTCTTGGGTAGTTGGCGTTGTTCGATCGCCGCTGTTGAGAGCGATGTCCCTCAGATGGATCGCTGCTGTTCGGAGTATGATAGCTCCGTCGACGCCTTGTCCGACGCCAAGCGTCGCATCGATGAAGTTTGTGATAGACCCTGAGGTGTTCGTCCCTAATCAGCGCATGCACGCCCGCACTTAGTCGGTATCTATCGGTTCGTCCATGGCTGCCGAGATCCCTTCGATTTCTGAATCTATGGCGAACGTCCTCTAGGTATAGCCGCCATAGGCGCGGCAACGTTATCAATCCGCCTCGGCTGCCAGCCGCTTCATTACATTTTACGCGTGACTGTCCAATTAGATCTTCGTCGTGCCACCTCCGCCGTGGAACCTTTCCCTCAGGCTTCCGTTCTCGTGGCTATGAGCACCGAACCACAGGCCCCCGCAGTGAGTCAGCGCGAGGCATCAGCTGCCGGCCTAATGGTTGGAATACTCTTGCTCTCTTTTTTGGGCATGCTCGTTTTTGTCATCTTTGCCTTCGTTTGATGAGCGCTTAGCGGCCCCTCGGATTTCGAGGAGCCAACGCTCCCTCGTCCGAACTAAGTGCCCAGATTTTCCGACCCTTGAATTCCACCCTCAAGGGATAAGCCTGGCTTATCGAATGACTGCCCCGTTACGGATAACAAGCACCCGAGCCGAAGGCCTCAGATGCATGTCCGGATTGGAAGCGGACGTAGCGGCCTCGCTTATCGATGTCCGCTTTTGTGCCACAAGCGGACAACCTGCTGCTACGTCAAAGGACACACGCAATTAAGTAGCTATTTCCGAGGGAAAGGCGCACGTTTTTCCAATCACCGGCAGATATGTAGCAGGCCGCGGTGACGAAGAGAGTTTCCTGTTAGAGCTACCGCCTGTGAAGGTACACTCATCGGCTTGGCCGGCGGTGGCATCACTGACCCTAAAGTACTCCGACGCCGAGCGCTCGAGAGTATGGCGTTGAGGCCTTAGGTGCCATGAGCCTTCAATTCCCTAAAGCCCCTCTCGGCTGGAAGTCGATCGACGATGCCCCAGCAGAAACTGATCTTTGTATCTGCATCAAGGATGCCTTCGGGTTCTATCCACTTCCTTTTCCTTGCCGAAAGCAGGCGCGAGGTTGGGTCAACGCCAAGCTGGGCGTCCCCATAGACGCTGCGCCTTTGGGCTGGAGGGAATGGAAAGGACATCGCGGGCGAACGTGGTGACGGTTTTCGCGGCCAGTGCCGCGGGAATGGCAAGCCCTAGCTCGAGAGCACTCGATCATATGACCGACAAAGCCGCCTCAGGCGTTCCCGGACTCGACTCCATCATGGCGGGGGGCTTCACACGAGGCTGTTTCTTTCTCCTCGAAGGTAATCCAGGGACGGGCAAAACCACGCTGGCCCTCCGGTTCCTTCTTGAAGGTCAAAGCGCTGATGAGCGTAACCTCTACATCACTTTATCGGAGACGAAAGGTGAGTTGCTTAACGGAGCCGCCTCCCACGGGTGGACGTTGGATTCGAACACTGAAGTGTTCGAGCTTCAGCCGGCGGAGAATTTGCTCGATCCCAATCAGCAGCAAAGCCTGCTCTATACCTCTGAGCTCGAGTTGGGCGAGACCATCAAGCTCATCTTCGACGCGGTGAACCGCATTAAGCCCGCCAGAATTGTTATCGATAGTCTGTCGGAGATTCGCCTCCTCGCACAAAGCTCTCTTCGATATCGACGCCAACTCCTGGCACTCAAGCACTATTTTGCTCGGTGCGACGCCACCGTGTTGGCGCTAGACGATCTTACGTCTGACGCGCAGGATAAAACCGCGCATAGCATTGCGCACGGCGTCATCAGTTTGGAGGAACTGACACCAACGTATGGAGCCGAGAGACGGCGCATGCGGGTGATGAAATATCGTGGTCAGGCGTTCCGCGGGGGCTACCACGACTTCATTATCAAGACCGGTGGTATCGAAGTCTTCCCACGCCTCGTTTCCAAGGAACACATCAACATTCTTCCTGCGGCAGTTTTCTCAAGCGGCAACATAAAACTGGACGCGCTGCTTGGCGGCGGCATCGACAGTGGCTCCAGCACCCTCCTTCTCGGTCCGGCGGGTGCTGGCAAATCGCTACTCGGTTTTCAATTCGCCGCTGCTGCCATACGCCGTGGCGAGAAGGCAGCGCTATTCGCTTTTGACGAGGAACTCGGCCTGTTGTTTCGGCGCACCAAGGGAATGGGAATTGATTTGGAATCGTTTCGCAACGAAGGCAGCCTAATCGTGGAGCAGATCGACGCAGCTGAGCTATCGCCGGGGGAATTTGCCCATAGGGTGGGGCGTTGCGTGCAAGAAAACGGCGTGCGCACGGTCATCATTGATAGTCTCAATGGCTACCAAATGGCGATGCCCGAGGAACAATCACTCATTCTGCACATGCATGAGCTATTGCAGTATCTCAATCGCCTCGGCACGGCGACATTCGTAACCGTCGCCCAACACGGTCTCGTCGGCGACATGAAAACGCCAGTTGATGTTACCTATCTCGCGGACACGGTGATTCTTCTGCGCTTCTTTGAAGCGGAGGGCAGGGTTCGACGGGCTATCTCCGTTATCAAGAAACGGACAGGTGCGCATGAGGACACTATTCGCGAGATGCAAATTACGAGCAGCGGGCTTGTGCTCGGCGATCCTTTGGCAGACTTCCATGGCGTCCTAGGCGGCGTCCCGACTTATGTCGGTGGCCCGAACCCCTCGCCGCAAGAAGCATAATGCCTTTTGGCGGTCCAAACTCAGAGCGCGTTTTAATTCTTGCTCCGCATGGGCGCGATGCCGAAATCGCATGCAGAATATTGCGGGAGGCGGGATGGGCAACAATGATATGCAACGATCTCGCCAATTTGTGCGTCGAACTTGACAACGGCGCGGCCTTTGGCGTCGTGGTTGAAGAGGCCTTGTCAACAATCGACCACACGTGTCTGGCAGAGCGGATCAGGAATCAGCCAGCTTGGTCGGATTTTCCGATCCTGATTCTGACCAGTCACGGAAACGAGCCTGGCCGGCAGGCAACTGCAAACCATTTCCTTGATATTCTAGGCAACGTAAGTTTTCTCGAGCGACCTTTCCACCCGAGCACGCTGATCAGTGTTGCCCGCTCCGCTTTGCGTTCTCGCCGTCGCCAGTACCAGGCGCGTGAAATGCTGGAGCGGCATAGCCTACTTGCAGGGGAACTGCAGCACAGAACAAAGAACTTACTCGCAGTTATCCGTGCAATCGCATCGGCCAGCCTCGACGATAGCCAAGGGCGTGAAGCCTTTTTCTCACGTCTCCACGCCTTGGCCGCGGCCCAAGACCTGATCATCGGTGGTGCTGGGCGGGGAGCGCTGATGAAGAGTGTTGTCGGCAAGGCGGTTGAGGGTTTCGGCAGGCGAATTTCGATGGAAGGCCCCGAGGTTTTCCTCAATCCCAATGCCGCCCAGGGTTTCGCGCTTATCCTTCACGAACTGATGACGAACGCGACAAAACACGGCGCTTTAAAAACGGAGGAGGGCCATGTTTCGGTGCATTGGTCATTCGATGCTACCGCCACCGATCCCGTTATCCTCTTCCAATGGCGGGAGCGAGGTGGCCCGCCGGTCAAACCACCCAAGCGCAAGGGCTTCGGCAGCGTTCTGCTCGAACGCGCCGTCGCCACTGCTGGGGACCCGCCTCGATTCGATTATGCCGCGGAGGGATTTACCTATGATATTAGAGCAAGTCTCGCTCAGCAGCGACAAACCGAATGATGTTCACTGAGGGTCAAAAGCGGACATGTCCGGCTGCGTGAAAAAGCGTCTCCACCTGCTGTCGTCCTCTCACTGAGCGCGCAATCTGGAAGTCACCAAGTCCTAACCCGGTGGCGCTTCGTCCACTCCTTCCAGCCGAGCGGTAGTGCGCCGTGCTTTGGCTGAGTCGAGTCCAAACACAGTACGGGACCGCACCAACCGAACCGCGCTGGACGAATGTTCTAAAATCCTGTCACGCACTTGGTCCAGGCGGCAACATCGGCTGCTCCATCAAATGAGCAGTGATTGCGAGCGCCATGAATGAAGGCAAGGTTCACCAGAACGATCAGAAACCCAATCACGAGCTTCATGGGCGTAGTCGCCAGTCGACTGAAAAGAAGCCCGGCCATTGGGGAGCCGGGCCTCAGCTATATCGTCGGTCCCTGGGGGAGGGGCAGAGCACCGATGCTAACTCAACTTCCGCTTATGTTCTGAGTTCCTCGCGAACTTAGTACGAAAACGCACATCTGAATCGATGGCTCGCCACAAGAATTCCGCAAATTAACAATCGCCATTGCGGCACTTTGTCTGACTAGGAACGAAGCCTCGTGGCCACCGTTCGAGAACTATCGGCCCGAATGGTCGGGCGTCACCCAAGGAAAAACCTATGTCCAAGAAAGCAGCCGAACATCATCGAAAGGCATCGATGCACAGTGGCGAAGCCGCGAAGCATCACGACCAAGCTGCCAAGCAACACGAGGCTGGCCAGCATGAGAAGGCCGCTCACCACGCTCACACCGCTACCGGCCACGAGCGCCAATCTCGAATGCATGCCGACGAAGCCGCGAAGGCTCATGCCGACGAGCACGGCAAGAAGGCATAACAATAAAAATGGGGTCGGCTGAGGTCGACCCCCACCGTTCGAACCGTCTCAACCGAAAGGAGCCTTGTTATGCCGCTCAAGAAAGGTTCGTCTCATAAGACCGTCAGCTCCAACATCAAGACGGAGATGAAGGCCGGAAAGCCTCAGAAGCAAGCGGTTGCCATTGCTTTGAATAAGGCCGGCAAGAGCAATAAGAACAAGACGTCTAAGCGGTCAAAGTGACCAGACTTCTCGCCGTGGCAGTTTTTGGCGGAAATCAGCCACTAAAAATGCGACTTGGTACCCGATTGGCACCCCGGACCTCGGATATGCCGCCGGCGTTCAAATAACTCTTGCCACGCTCGTTGAGAAGGCCACTGGTCGCCAACTCCCTGATGATGACAGAAAGGAAGGGCCCGGCGTGCAATCGTCGTCATTACTCCCCCAATGAGTGTGCTACCTAAGGCGCTACCTAAGAACCAGATAAGGAGCCAAAAGCCGCACATTTCTGGAGTTTCTGTGCTGAGCAGCGATCAGCGCGGCAGGCTGGTCTTGCCCATCAGGAACTTGTCGACGGCGTGGGCCGCTTGGCGCCCCTCGCGGATCGCCCACACCACCAGCGATTGGCCGCGGCGCATGTCGCCGGCAGCGAACACCTTGGCGCGCGAGGTGCGGTAGTCGAGCTCGTTCGCCTTGACGTTGCCGCGCGGGTCGAGGTCGAGTTTAAGGTCCTTGACGATGCCTTCCTGCACCGGATGCATGAAACCCATGGCGAGCAGCACGAGGTCTGCCGGGATCTGGAACTCGGTGCCGGGCAGCGGCTTCATCTGACTATCGAGGCGGATGCATTCGAGCGCTTGGACCCGGCCATCGCTGGCGATGAAGCGGGTGGTCGCCACGGCGAAATCGCGCGCGGCGCCTTCGGCCTGGCTCGAGGAGGTGCGGAATCTGAGCGGCCAGTTCGGCCAGGTCAGCGCCTTGTTCTCCTGCTCCGGCGGTTGCGGCAGGATCTCGAGCTGCGTCACCGAGAGCGCGCCTTGGCGGAACGAGGTGCCGATGCAGTCGGAGCCCGTGTCGCCGCCGCCGATCACCACCACCCGCTTGCCCTCGGCGAGAATCGGCTCGACATCGCCCAACGGCTCGCCCGACACGCGGCGGTTCTGCTGGGGAAGGAAATTCATGGCAAAGTGCACGCCTGCCAGCTCGCGGCCTCTCACGGCGAGATCGCGCGGATGCTCGGCGCCGCCGGCAAGCAGCACTGCGTCATAGTCGCGCTCGAGCTTCTGGATGCGAATGTTACGGCCGACATTGACGTTGCAATGGAAAGTGACGCCTTCGGCCTCCATCTGCTTGACGCGCCGCTCGACGATGTACTTTTCCATCTTGAAGTCGGGAATTCCGTAGCGGAGCAGGCCGCCGGGATAGGCATTCTTTTCGTAGACATGCACGTCATGGCCGGCGCGGGCGAGTTGCTGCGCCGCCGCGAGACCGGCGGGGCCCGAACCGACGATGGCGATACGCTTGTCGGTCTTGGTTTCCGGCGGCAGCGGCGTGACCCAGCCCTCGGCGAAGGCCTTGTCGGCGATGGTGCATTCGATCGACTTGATGGTGATCGGCGCGTCGATGAGGTTGAGCGTGCAAGCGGCCTCGCACGGCGCCGGGCAGACGCGTCCGGTCACTTCCGGGAAATTGTTGGTCGAGTGGAGGTTCTGCGCCGCGTGCTGCCAGTCGGCGTGGTAGACGAGGTCGTTCCAGTCGGGGATCTGATTGTTGACCGGACAGCCCGTGTGACAATAGGGAATGCCGCAATCCATGCAGCGTGCGGCCTGGCGCCCGATCTCGGCGTCGCTCGGGGCGATGACGAACTCGCGATAATGGCGGATGCGATCGGAGGCCGGTTCGTAGCTCCGATCCTCGCGTTCGATCTCGAGAAAGCCCGTAATCTTGCCCATCAAACTCACGCTCTGTGGCCCGAGGCCGAAACAGATGCCCAACGAATAGTCACCGTCTCGCAGTTGGCGTCAAGCGCACACCGCCGCGCAGGACTCACGTTGCCTGGTGCGATTCTCCAGGACATCTCCGGCTCCTCCGCCTTGAGGGTTATTTGCCGTTGCCGCTGCGCAAGCCGATCTCGATCTCGCCCAAGCCGGCTTTGTCGCCAAGCTGCGCCTTGGCCATCTCTTCAAGCGCGCGGCGGTATTCGACCGGCATCACCTTGACGAATTTCGGCAGATAGGCCGCCCAATCGTCGAGGATCGCCTTCGCCCGCGCCGAGCCGGTGTAGTGCAGATGGTTCTCGATCAGCTGATAGAGACGCTCCTCGTCGAAGCGGCTCATATCGGTGAAATCGACCAGGCCATGGCTTTCGAGGTCGCCGCTCTGATGGCGACTCCGCTCCATGACGCGGTTCTCGCTCGGCAACGGTGCGAGCTCGACCATGGCGAGGTTGCAGCGGCGCTCGAAATCGCCCTCCTCATCGAGCACGTAGGCGATGCCGCCGGACATGCCGGCGGCGAAATTGCGCCCGGTCGGCCCGATCACCACCACCACGCCGCCGGTCATATACTCGCAGCCATGGTCGCCGGTGCCCTCGACCACGGCGATGGCACCTGAGTTGCGCACGGCGAAGCGCTCGCCGGCGATGCCGCGGAAATAACACTCGCCGGCAATGGCGCCGTACAGAACCGTATTGCCGATGATGATCGACTTCTCCGGCACTATCACCGAGTCTGCGGGCGGGCGGACGATGATGCGGCCGCCAGACAGGCCCTTGCCGACATAGTCGTTTCCCTCGCCGACCAGATCCATCGTCACGCCATGTGCCAGGAAGGCGCCGAAGCTCTGGCCGGCAGAGCCGTTGAAGCGCACCCAGATGGTGTCCTCAGGCAGGCCGGCGTGGCCGTAGCGCTTGGCGATCTCGCCGGACAGCATGGCGCCGGCAGTGCGGTTCAGGTTCTTGATCGCGAAGTCGAGCTTGACCGGCTTCTTCTCTTCGAGCGCCGGGCGGCATAGCTCGATGAGCTTGCGGTCGAGCACGTGATCGAGCTGATGGTCCTGGCGCTCGGAGTTGCGGATCGCGACCTCTTTCGGCACGTCGGGCTTGTGGAAGATGCGGCTGAAGTCGAGGCCCTTGGCCTTCCAATGGTCGATCGCCTGGCTCTTATCGAGGATCTCGGTCTTGCCGATCATCTCGGCGAAGCTCTTGAAGCCAAGCGAGGCCATGTATTCGCGCACCTCCTCGGCGACGAAGAAGAAATAGTTGATGACGTGCTCGGGCTTGCCCTGGAAGCGCGCACGCAGCACCGGGTCCTGGGTGGCGACGCCGACCGGGCAGGTGTTCAGGTGGCATTTGCGCATCATAATGCAGCCGGCGGCGATCAGCGGCGCGGTGGCGAAGCCGAACTCGTCGGCGCCGAGCAAAGCGCCCACCACCACGTCGCGCCCGGTGCGCACGCCACCGTCGACCTGCACCGAGATGCGGCCGCGCAAGCGATTGAGCACGAGCGTTTGCTGCGTCTCGGCAAGGCCGATCTCCCACGGCGAGCCGGCATGCTTGATCGAGGTAAGCGGGGACGCGCCGGTGCCGCCCTCGAACCCGGCGATGGTAACATGGTCGGCGCGCGCCTTCGACACTCCGGCAGCGACCGTGCCGACGCCGACCTCGCTTACCAGCTTGACGCTGACATCGGCAGCGGGGTTGACGTTCTTCAGGTCGTAGATGAGCTGCGCCAAATCCTCGATCGAGTAGATATCGTGATGCGGCGGCGGCGAGATCAGCCCGACGCCCGGCGTCGAGTGCCGCACCTTGGCGATCACCGCGTCGACCTTGTGGCCGGGGAGCTGGCCGCCCTCGCCGGGCTTGGCGCCCTGCGCCATCTTGATCTGCATCATGTCGGCATTGACGAGATACTCGGCCGTCACGCCGAAGCGGCCAGATGCCACCTGTTTGATCCTAGAGCGCATCGAATTGCCGTTCGGCAGCGGCTTGTAGCGGTCGGACTCCTCGCCGCCTTCGCCGGTGTTCGACTTGCCGCCGATGCGATTCATGGCGATGGCGAGCGTGGTGTGCGCCTCGCGGCTGATCGAGCCGAACGACATGGCGCCGGTCGAGAAGCGCTTGACGATGTCCTTGGCCCGCTCGACCTGATCGAGCGGAACGGGTTTCCGGCCCATCTCCTCTGCGGTCTTGATGCGGAACATGCCGCGCAAGGTCAGAAGCTGCTCGGTCTGTTCGTTGATCGCTCTCGCGAATGACCGGTATTTCTCGGGCAACTGTCCGCGTACCGCATGCTGCAGATCGGCGACCACCGACGGCCGCCACATATGCGCTTCGCCGCGCACGCGATAGGCATATTCGCCGCCGACCTCGAGCGCCTCGCGCAACACAGGCTCATCGGAGAACGCTTGACTGTGCCGCTCGACCGTCTCGCGCGCGATCTCCTCGAGCCCGATTCCCTCGACCTGGCTGTTGGTGCCGGTGAAATACTTGGCGATGAAGTCGCTACGCAAGCCGATCGCGTCGAAGATCTGCGCCCCACAATACGATTGATAGGTGGAGATACCCATCTTGGACATCACCTTGAGGATGCCCTTGTCGGTCGCCTTGATGTAGCGCTTTACCGCTTCCTCGGCCGTGAGCTCCTCGTCGAGATCGGGCAGCATGGTCTCAATGGTCTCGAAGGCGAGATAGGGATTGATCGCCTCCGCGCCGTAGCCGGCAAGCGTCGCGAATTGATGCACTTCGTGCGCCTCGCCGGTCTCGACCACCAGGCCGACCGAGGTCCTCAGGCCGCAGCGGATGAGATGATGGTGCACGGCGGACGTCGCCAGCAGCGAGGGGATCGGAATCCGGTCAGGCCCCGTCGCACGGTCCGACAGGATGATGATGTTCTCGCCGGAGCGGACGGCGGCTTCTGCGCGCTTGCTGAGCGTTTCGAGCGCCTTGCCCATACCGGCGGCGCCATGATCGGCGCCATAGGTGATGTCGAGCGTCACCGTGCGGAACTGGTTGTCGGCGACATCGCCAATGCCGCGGATGCGTTCGAGGTTCTCGTTGGAGAGAATGGGATGCGCCGCCTCGAGCCGCTTTTGCTTCGAGGTGCCTTCGAGGTCGAGCAGGTTCGGCCGCGGCCCGATGAAGGTCACAAGCGACATCACCAGCTCCTCACGGATCGGGTCGATCGGTGGGTTGGTCACTTGCGCGAAGTTCTGCTTGAAATAGGTGTGCAGCAGCTTCGGCCGGTTGGACAGCGCCGAGATCGGCGTGTCGGTGCCCATCGAGCCGACCGCCTCCTGGCCAGACTCGGCCATCGGCAGCATCAGGAACTTGATGCTTTCCTGGGAGTAGCCGAAGGCCTGCTGGCGATCGAGCAGGCTGACATTGGTGCGCGGCGGAGTGGCGCCGGCACCCGGCAGCTCATGCACGCGGATCTGTGTGCGGTCGAGCCATTGCTGATAGGGGTGCGCGCCGGAAAGCTCGGCCTTGATCTCCTCGTCAGAGACAATGCAGCCCTTCTCGAGATCGATGAGCAGCATCTTGCCGGGCTGGAGCCGCCATTTCTCGACGATGTTCTTCTCCGGGATCGGCAGCACGCCGGATTCGGACGCCATGATGACGAGACCGTCGTCGGTCACGAGATAGCGCGCGGGCCGCAAGCCGTTGCGGTCGAGCGTCGCGCCGATCTGCCGCCCGTCGGTGAACGCCATCGCCGCGGGACCGTCCCACGGCTCCATCAGGCAGGCGTGATATTCGTAGAAGGCGCGGCGCTTGGCATCCATCAGGGGATTGCCGGCCCAGGCCTCCGGGATCAGCATCATCGCCGCGTGCGCCAGGCTGTAGCCTCCCTGCACCAGGAACTCGAGCGCGTTGTCGAAGCAGGCGGTGTCGGACTGGCCCTCGTAGGAGATCGGCCAGAGCTTCTTGATATCGGGGCCGAACAGCGGCGAGGACACAGTCGCCTCGCGCGCCGCCATCCAGTTGACGTTTCCCCTGAGCGTGTTGATCTCGCCGTTATGGGCAACCATTCGGTAGGGATGGGCGAGCTTCCACGACGGGAAGGTATTGGTGGAGAAGCGCTGATGCACGAGCGCGAGTGCCGAGGCGAAGCTCGGATGATGCAGGTCGGGATAATAGCGGCCGAGCTGGAACGCGAGGAACATGCCCTTGTAGACCAGCGTGCGGCATGACAGCGACACGGTGTAGAAGCCGATGTCGTGGCCGCCGGTCTCGCCGTTGATAGTGCTGGATATGATCTTGCGCAGGACGTAGAGCCTGCGCTCGAAGTCGGTCTCGTCTTCGACGTCGGGTCCGCGGCCGATGAACACCTGACGATGCTTAGGCTCGGTAGCGATGACCGGCGCCGACAGGCAGGAATTGTCGGTCGGCACGTCACGCCAGCCGAGCAGCTTGAGCCCTTCGGCCTCGACCATGCGCGCCACCACCGACTTCGCAATAAATTCGCTGCGCGTGGTTGGACGGCATGAACATGTGACCGACCGCGTAATGCCCGGGCTCAGGCAGCTTGATCTTGAGCGGCGCGGTGACCTCGTTGAGGAAGGCGTGCGGGATCTGCACCAGGATGCCGGCGCCATCGCCGGCGAGTGGGTCTGCACCCGTGGCGCCGCGATGGGTCAGGTTTTCCAAAATCTGGATACCGTGCTTGATGATTGCGTGGCTCGGGCGACCCTTCAGGTCGGCGACGAAGCCGACGCCGCAGGCATCGTGCTCATGCTTCGGATCGTAGAGTCCTTGCGCTTGCGGCGGGGAGGGCCATGCCGCATCTTTTGGGACGGACTGAAACGCACGGGGTGCCATGTCTAAACAACCTCGGCCACGCCTCGCGCCCTAGAGCATGATATCGAGTGCGGGCCCGAAAAGCCTTGGCCAACTGGCCGGACTTCGTCAGCAAATGCTAATTTGAAGCGAAGAGAGCCAGCTCCTAGGCGGCCGGCGCCTTCTTTGTTGCGAACAACGGCGAGGACCGAGATTTGCCTCCTCGAAGGAGGCGGGAACTTAAGAGCCTCGCGCCGCGGCCCGGTCATCAAGGAAGGTCAGCAAGCCTGTCCTATTCGTTCCCAAATTGACAGATTTCCAATAGGCACACAAGCGGGATTCAAGGCCGTCAAGCATGTCCCGCACGCCCTGAGAGGGGTGTGGCTAGCTCGTCATATCTTAATGAACCCCTACCAACAGCCGCCTCCGTTAAGGCTCGGGCAAGTTGCGGTTGGTAGGCTTAACCGTCGCCCCCGACTAATGTTCCGCGTGTAGGGGTGGCAGCTCTGCAGGTCTCTCCCATAGCACCTGCTGACAAGGGAAGGGCGCCCTCTTAGAGAGCGCCCTTCTTGTTTGTCGGGCATAGGCCGAGAGGCCTTAAGCGGCCTTGCTATCGATGACCTTGGGCTGCTCGGCAGCCTCGCTGTTGGTGGCAATCGGGATGGTGCGGGGCTTCATGGTCTCGGGCAGCTCGTGCACGAGATCGACGTGCAGCAAGCCATGCTCGAGGTGCGCACCCTTCACCACCACATGATCGGCGAGCTGGAATCTGCGCTCGAAGCTGCGCGAGGCGATGCCGCGATGCAAGAACGTGGCGTCCTCAACCTCGGTCTTCTTCTCGCCGCGGATCGAAAGTGTATTCTCCTTCACCTCGATGTCGAGGTCGCGCTCGCCGAAACCAGCGACCGCCATGGAAATGCGATATTCATTCTCGCCAACGCGCTCGATGTTGTAGGGCGGGTAGCTCGGGGCCTCGGCCTCGAACGAGCCGAGCGAATCGAGCAGCGAGCCGAGCCGGTCGAAGCCAATGGTGGAACGATAAAGTGGGGTTAGATCGAAGTGCCTCATGACACATCCTCCTTCAGAAGCGATATGGTATTCGCCTGCTCGTGGCCGAGCCGGGCAGAGACGGCGCAAGCCTGACGGCCTTGCACCGGACGATGGATATGGTGGCGGACTGCGGTTTCGTCAAGTAGCCTATGGTCATGAAACTAAAGGAAAAAACATGATCGGCGCAGAACGTCTAGCGTTGAGCTGACGCCGCGTCGTTTTGGCTGGCGATCGGCGTGCCGATACCGCGGGCACTTGCTATAAAGAGCGCGCGTCGTCTCGCGCGCGTGGCCTAGCCGGAGAGTTTGCTGAGCTTCATGGATCTCGTTGCAACCCCTAAGAACCCTGTCCCGATCGGCGCGTCGGTCGGCTACATCGACGTGCGCAAGGGCATTCGCCTGCGCTATGCGAGCTGGCAATCCTCACTCAAGAATTGGCGGGGTACGGTGTGCATCTTTCCCGGCCGTACCGAGTTCATCGAGAAATATTTCGAGGCGGTTGGCGAGCTTCGCCGCAGGGGCTTCGCGGTGGCGGTGCTCGATTGGCGCGGGCAGGGTGGGTCGAGCCGGCTTTGCCGCAATCCGCTCAAGGGCCACATCAACGACTTCGCCGAATATGAGGACGACCTCGCGCATTTCATGAGGGCGGTCGTGCTCCCAGATTGCCCGACGCCCTATTTCGCGCTCGCCCACTCGATGGCCTCGACCGTGCTGTTCAAGGTCTCGACTAAGCGCGGCTGCTGGTTCAACCGCATGGTCATGCTCGCGCCGATGGTGAAGGTGCTCGGGTTGCCGGTGTCGCAGAAGCTCTGCGCCAATCTGGCCGACGGACTCACCCTGGTCGGTCTCGGGCGGCGGATCGTGCCGGGTCGCAAACAGGAATATTGGTCGAGCGATCGGTTCGAGGGTAACCCGCTGACCTCCGATCGCGAACGCTTCCTGCGCAATCTCTCGGTTCTCAAAGCCGCCCCGAGCCTGGGCGTCGGTCCGCCAACCATCGGCTGGCTCAAGGCCGCGCTTGCCGCCATGGGCGAACTCGGCGATGAGCGGTTCGCGCCGCGCATTCGCGTGCCAGTGCTGATGATGGCCGCAGGCGATGACCAGATCGTGTCGAGCAAGGCGATCGAGGACCTTGCCGCGCGGCTCCGAGCCGGGTCGCAGATCGTGATGCGCGGGTCGCGCCATGAGATCCTGCAAGAGCGGGATTCGATTCGCGAGCAGTTCTGGGCAGCGTTCGATGCGTTCGTGCCGGGCGCCGCGGTCACGACGACCTCGCTCAGCCGAGCTAGCTAGCGCGACAGTAGCTCCATCGCCGCGGCATGTAGCCGCTCGTCGCCGGCGGCGAGGATGCGGCCGCCCTGGCTCGCGTCGCCGCCGTCCCAGGTGCTGACGATGCCCCCGGCACGCTCGATGATCGGGATCAGTGACAGGATGTCGTAAGCCTGCAATCCCGCCTCGACCACGAGGTCGATCTGACCGAGCGCGAGCAGGCAGTAATTGTAGCAATCGCCGCCGAAGCGCCTGAACCTCACCGAGCGCTCCAAAGTGGCAAAGCGCTCGCGCTCTTCAGCTGTGGTGAACAGGTCCGGGCTCGATGCGGTAAGTAGAGCGTCGCGAAGCGCCGGGCAGACCCGGGTGCGCATCGACCGCGTTGTTCCGCCGTGACGGAGGAAGGCTTCGCGCTCGCCGCTGAAGAAACGCTCGCCGACGAAAGGCTGGTCCATCAGCCCAAGCAGCGGAACGCTGTTATGCGTCAGGCCGATGAGAGTGCCCCAAAGCGGCTGGCCGACGATGAAGGCGCGGGTGCCGTCGATCGGATCGACGATCCAGCAATACTCGGCGTCGCGGCGCATCGCGCCGAACTCCTCGCCGACTATGCCGTGCGAGGGATGGAACTCTGCGAGGGCCTCCCTGATCGCCATTTCCGCACTGCGGTCGGCGACGGTCACCGGATCGAACAGATCGCCTCCTTTATGGTCAATCGCGCCGCCTGAACGGAAATGCGGCAATATGACCGCGCCGGCGCTATCGGCTAAGAGATGCGCCGTTGCCAAAAGGGCGTCAAAGCTGTGTTTTTCAAGGGTGGCCACGGGCGAAGCTTTGCGTTTGTTTTACCTGGAAAGTCAAAGCCTTCAGAGCAGTGAGAGAGGGGAGATGGCCGAAAGCCCTACCTCCGATCTCGTGACAGTTATGCACCAGTGTTTCGAAAATGCCTCCCGCAATCTTGACTCGAACCTTGCTTTTTGTGCGGCGCAATGACATATTGTTGCAACGCGGCATGGCTCTCCAGGCTGTGCCGCTGCCCTCCTTGGGCGTTTCCTCCCTAGACTTGGGCCGTTCGTTCAATCGAGCGGCCCTTTTTTTATCTGGGTCAGGGAGTTATTCGGCCGCGGCGCGGGGGATGGCAAGCCCAATGACGCCGGCCATGAGGGCGCGGACCATGGCTTCGAGGTCGCATCGGATCCTGTCGAAGCCGGGCGATTTGGCGAAGCTCGTCTCATCCATATAGAGGGCGCGGTTGACCTCGATCTGGAGCGCGTGCTGGGCCTTGTGCGGGCGCCCGTAATATTCGGTGATGTAGCCGCCGGCATAGGGTTTGTTGAGCGTGACCACGTAGCCTTGCGCCTTGAGCTGGGCGCCGGCGAGCCGGGTCAGTTCGCCGCTGCACGAGGTGCCGAAGCGGTCGCCGAGCACGAAGTCCGGCCGGCCGATGCCCTGGTCGGCAATCGGGTTCGACGGCATCGAATGGCAGTCGATCAGCACGGCGAGGCCAAACTCCTTCTGCGCCTCGATCACCAGTGACTTAAGCGTGTCGTGATAGGGGGTATAAAGGCGGTTGATGCGCTCGAGTGCGGCGCCGACCGATAGCGGCTCGCGATAGATCTCGTCGGACTCAGAGACGATGCGCGCGATCGTGCCCAACCCGCCGACCACGCGCACCGACTGGGTATTGGCGTAATGGGGGAGCCCGTCACGAAACAGTACCGGATCTAGCTCGTATGGCTCGCGGTTGACGTCGAGATAGGCGCGCGGGAAATGGGCATGGAGCAGCGGGGCCCCGAGCGAGGTCACGAAGCCGAACAGCTCCTCGACATAGGCGTCCTCGGAGCGCCTGAGCGCCAGCGAATCGAGCCTGGAAGCAGCCAAAAATGTACTCGGATAGATGCGGCCGCTATGCGGGGAGTTGAAGACGAGTGGCCCTTGCAACGCTTCCGGGCGCGCCACCGTGAAAGGAGGAACAAGCTCCCTTTCAATAGCCTCAGCCTCGCTCAGGCTCATGGCCTCTCCTTGCCCCGCTGGCGGGACAAGCTCGCCAGCGAGAATCGCCTGTAAACTCTGCCAATGAGAGTTGAACCTGTCTAGGCGTGTTCTGCCTTGTGCCAGGGCCAATTAGACGCAATGATTTGGCGTTATGGGGGAGGGGGTGCATAAAGCGCTCCTCAAGCCGAGGCAATCGGTCGTTTACTAAGTTCGCGTACGCCCAATGGGGGCGAGAGTTAGGGGGACAGGAATGGAGGCGAATGATCCACGGGCGCGCAGCCTTCAGCGCATTCTGCTCGCCGAGGACGATGAGGACATGCGTCGCTTCCTGGTCAAGGCACTTGCCAAGGCCGGCTACGACGTCGTCTCATTCGGCAACGGCCTTGAGGCCTACGAGCGTCTGAAGGAAGAGCCCTTCACGCTGCTTCTGACCGATATCGTCATGCCGGAGATGGACGGCATTGAACTCGCGCGCAAGGCGAGCGAGCTCGATCCGGACCTCAAGATCATGTTCATCACCGGTTTCGCCGCCGTTGCGCTCAATCCCGACAATCACGCGCCGAAGGATGCCAAGATCCTGTCGAAGCCGTTCCATCTGCGCGACTTGGTCGACCAGGTGGAGCGCCTGCTGGCGGCTTAAGCGGCCTCGGCTTGCGGTTGCCTTAGGGTAGCCACACCCGATATAGAGATTGTCGGCCTTTCGGACCGGGCGGTTAGCTCAGCGGTAGAGCACTGTGTTGACATCGCAGGGGTCACTGGTTCGATCCCAGTACCGCCCACCATTGTTCTCAATATTCACAGTCAGTTGAGACCGCTCTGTGTTGGTCGGCTCGACCGTCGCCCAAGGTTCGCCCAAGGTTCAATTCTCGACGAACACTTTAATCGGGATCCATGTCCGAGCTCGATCCGTGACGCGTCGCCGCGGCATCGAGAAACTGACGAGACGGAGCCCCAGGATCGGAGTATGATTCCAGTGTGGTCGCGGCTCGCTCGCGACTAGCGGCCCAATCGACCTTAGCCACGGGTGGCCCGCGGCCCTCGAACTGGAAGTTCGGGAGGTGCGAAGATGGCCAGCCAAGACCATATCCGAAACCCCATCGAGTGGAGTTGGGGTCAACTCTCTCTTGCGGCTCTGACCGTGGGATCTCTGGGTCGCTCGCTGCGCGGGAGCGAGGAGAGCCAGTACGCCGCGATGCCCGCTGTTAGTCGGGTCAAGACCGCGGACCTCAGAGACGCGCTGATTAAAGGCCTCGACGATTTCGCGGCGTATCGAACGGACGTTATCTTCCTTTGCCTCATCTACCCGCTCGCGGGCATCGTGCTGTTGTGGCTGACTTTCGGCTACGACATGCTGCCGCTCTTGTTTCCGCTCGCATCCGGCTTCGCACTTATCGGCCCGGTTGCGGCAGTGGGGCTTTACGAAATGAGCCGACGGCGTGAGCAGGGCACTCGCATCACGTGGATGGATGCGTTCGGCGTGATCCGCTCGCCCGGGTTCGGTGCGATCCTTGTGTTGGGATTGGTTCTGCTCGCGATTTTTTTGCTCTGGCTGCTTACGGCCAATTTGATTTACCAACTCACTCTCGGCCCCGAGCCGCCGGTCTCGCTCGCCGCGTTCGTCCGCGATGTGTTCACGACACGCACGGGCTTGGAGATGATCGTAGCGGGAGTGAGCGTGGGTTTCCTCTTCGCCGCGTTGGTGTTGGCAATCAGCGTGGTTTCGTTTCCGTTGTTGCTGGACCGGGATGTCGGACTTTCCACCGCGGTGTGGACGTCGATCCGAGCGGTTGCTGCGAACCCGCGCCCGATGGCCGTTTGGGGCCTGATCGTCGCAGGCAGCCTGGTGATCGGGTCGATACCCGCATTCCTTGGTCTCATCGTCGTGATGCCCGTGCTCGGGCACGCCACTTGGCACTTGTACCGGAAGGTGGTGCCGTGAGTCGGCAACGCAAGCCATTCGACAACTCGGAGGTCGACGGCCAGTCTTCTGGAAGGAGACTCAAGTGACCTACATCTTCAACGAACGCCAATATTCTGCCGTTTGGCCCAGCATCACGAGGAAAAAGCCCGCGCCCCCAGATGCCTATGCCTTCGTGAAAGTGCCGGACAAATTTGCCAAATACTTCAGGCCCAATCCCGGTGAGGGCGACTAGGCGAAGTTCCGTCGGCCTCATGCCAGTTTACGTGTATGGCACCACAGCTCCAATCGACAATCACGTGCCCGAAGTGTGGTTATCAGGCGACCGAAATCATGCCGACGGATGCCTGTGTGGTCTTCTACGACTGTAACGGCTGCGGAGACACACTGAAGCCGCTCCCAGGAAGTTGTTGTGTTTACTGTTCGTATGGCTCCGTGCCGTGTCCACCAATTCAAGAGGGTGTAGAGCTTTGCTGCACTCCGCAACCCGACCAAAACTCCACTAAGCAGTAACGGCACACAGCAACAAAGGAGAGAACCTTGCCTTCTTGAGAATCCCGCCTGGTACACCGCCTACACGCCCTAACAAGCGGGATCCGATGATGCTCGTGGAGATCAATGCTGCTCGCTGAGGGACTGCAACCAGTGAAGCAAGGGGTGACCTCGCCTCACTAATTCCAACCGGAGGTCTATTCGGCTGCCTTCACGTACATGTCCATGGTGGGGCAGGTACATACAAGATTCCGGTCGCCGTAGACGTTGTCGACGCGGTTCACAGGGGGCCAGTACTTGTCGACCCGGAAAGCGCCGGCAGGGAAACACGCAGCTTCGCGCGAATAGGGCCTGTTCCATTCGCCGACCAAGTCCTCGACGGTATGAGGCGCATTCTTGAGAGGATTATTCTTTCGATCCATACGGCCTTCTTCGATCGCCCGTACCTCTTCGCGGATGGCCAGCATTGCATCGCAAAAGCGGTCGAGCTCGGCCTTCGTTTCCGACTCTGTCGGCTCGATCATCAGGGTTCCAGGTACCGGCCAGCTCATTGTCGGGGGATGAAAGCCACAATCCATGAGCCGCTTGGAGACGTCATCGACGGTCACCCCCGCGCGTTCGTTGAGCGGGCGCGTGTCGATGATGCACTCATGCGCAACGCGGCCCTTGCTTCCCGTGTAGAGCACGTCATAGGCAGCGGCGAGCCGCTTCGCGATGTAATTGGCGCTCAAGATCGCGACGCGAGTCGCCTGGGTAAGACCCGCGCCGCCCATCATCAGGCAATAGCTCCAGGAGATCGGCAGGATCGACGCCGAGCCAAAGGGAGCCGCCGAAACCGTTAGTTCATTGCCGTTGGTCTCGAGATGACCAGGGAGAAACGGGACGAGATGCCCCTTGACGCCGATTGGCCCCATTCCGGGCCCGCCACCGCCATGCGGGATGCAGAAGGTCTTGTGTAGATTGAGATGGCTCACGTCAGCGCCCATGTCCCCGGGCCGCGCTAGGCCGACCAGTGCATTCATGTTGGCGCCATCGAGGTAGACTTGGCCCCCGTTGGCGTGGGTGATCGCGCAGATTTCACGAACCGTCTGCTCGAACACACCATGTGTCGAAGGATAAGTGATCATCGCGGCTGCGAGAGTCTTGGCGTTAGCCTCGGCCTTGGTACGGAAATCCTCGAGATCGATGTTGCCTTTTGCATCCGTGGCCACGACGACAACCTTCAGTCCGCACATCGTCGCTGACGCCGGATTGGTCCCATGCGCGGAGGCTGGGATGAGGCAGACGTCGCGATGGTCCTCGCCACGGCTCCTGTGGTAGGCGCGGATGGTCAAGAGGCCCGCGTACTCGCCCTGCGCGCCGGAGTTGGGCTGCATCGAGATCGCGTCATATCCGGTGATCTGGCACAGCTTCTCGGACAGGTCCTTGATCATTTCGGCGTAGCCAAGCGCCTGATCGGCCGGGACGAAAGGGTGGATCTCGGCGAACTCGGGCCATGTGATCGGCAGCATCTCGGCCGTCGCGTTGAGCTTCATCGTGCACGAGCCGAGCGGGATCATGGCTCGGTCGAGCGCGAGATCCCGGTCGGCGAGGCGGCGCATGTATCGCGTCATCTCGCTTTCCGCCCGGTTCATGTGGAAGACGGGATGGGTCAAATAAGCCGACTGGCGGATGAGCGGCTTAGGTAGCCGACATTCAGGCTGTTCATCGCGGTAGGGCAGGTCGTAGCCGCCGAAGGCGCGCCAGACGGCTTCAAGCGTGGCCGGCCGCGTCCGCTCGTCGACCGTGATGCCGATCCGGTCATGCGCGACCTTCCGCAGGTTAACGCCATTGTCGACCGCGTTCTTCATGATCAGTCCCTGGTAGGGCCCGACCTCCACGGTAATGGTGTCGAAGAAGGACTCCGGCCTGATCTTGAAGCCGAGCGAGGACAGCCCCTCAGCGAGACGCGCCGCCTTGCGGTGCACGCGTTCGGCTATGGCCTTCAATCCTTTGGGACCGTGGAACACGGCATACATCGAGGCAATGACCGCCGGAAGCACTTGCGCGGTGCAAATGTTGGAGGTCGCGTGCTCGCGCCTGATGTGCTGCTCGCGCGTCTGCAGTGCAAGACGATAGGCGCGGTTGCCGCGTGCATCGGCGGAGACGCCGACGATGCGGCCGGGCAGAGCGCGTTTATATGCATCCTTCACGGCAATATAGGCGGCGTGCGGTCCGCCGTAGCCCATCGGCATTCCGAACCGCTGCATGGAGCCGACCGCGATATCCGCCCCCATTTCGCCCGGCGGCTTCAGAAGCGTAAGTGCCAGGGGGTCGGCAGCAATGATTGCGAGCGCCCCGGTCGCGTGCAGCTTCCCGCTAGGCTCGGAGAAGTCGTAGAAGGCGCCGCATACGCCGGGATACTGGAACAGCGCGCCGAAGACCGTCGCTGTCTCCAAGTCCTTGAACGGGTCGCCGACGACGATCTGCCAGCCGAGCGGCTCTGCGCGTGTCTTTAGCACCGCAATGGTTTGCGGCAGGCATTCCTTGTCGACGAAGAAGGCGTTGGTCTTCGACTTTGTCACGCGGTGCGCAAGCGCCATCGCTTCAGCCGCGGCAGTCGCCTCGTCGAGCAGCGAGGCATTGGCGACATCGAGCGCGGTCAGATCCGAGACCAGCGTCTGGAAGTTCAGAAGCGCTTCGAGACGCCCCTGGCTGATCTCCGCTTGATAGGGCGTGTAGGCGGTGTACCAGGCGGGATTCTCAAGGATGTTGCGTTGAATAGCGGGCGGCATGATCGTGCCGTAGTAGCCCTGGCCGATGAGCGATGTCAGCACGCGGTTTTTGTTGGCAGTTGTACGCATCCAATCGAGCACGCCGCGCTCGGATAGCGGACGGCCGAAATCGAGCGGCGTCTTCTGACGGATAACTTTAGGCACGGTTTCCGAGATCAGCGCTTCGAGGCTAGGAACACCCACAACGCGCAGCATCTCGGCCATCTCCTCAGGAGATGGTCCGATATGACGCCGGTTGGCGAAGTCGTAGGGTTCGTATCTGTCGGAGGAGCCCATCGATACAACGCTCATTTGATTAGGGTCTTGTAGGCATTCTCATCCATCAGGCCATCCATCGCCTTCACGTCCTTGAGCCTAAGCTTGAAGAACCAACCTGTGCCTTGCGGATCCGCATTAACGATTGCGGGATCGTTGACAATGGCCTGGTTGACTTCGACCACCTCGCCAGCGAGGGGTGCATAGACCTCGGAGGCTGCTTTCACCAATTCGACGACTGCTGCGCCATCGCCCTTCGCAAGCGCGGCACCCACCTCGGGCAGTTGGACAAAAACGACATCGCCGAGGAGGCTTGCCGCGTGCCCAGTGATGCCGACCGTCGCAATATCCCCTTCGAGCCTAAGCCACTCGTGCTCCTCTGTGTACCTTAGCAAGGCCTCCTCCTGATATGAACGGCTCAGCCGTGTTTATATTTCGGCACGATGAACGGGAGCGTCGTGACGGTGACCGGCACGCGCTTGCCGCGCAGGTCGGCGAAGACCCTGGCTCCCGGCGCTGCCAAGTTTGTCGGCAGATAGCCCGTTGCTATCGGGGCATCAAGGCTGGGACCGAAGCCGCCTGAAGTCACGGAGCTCAGTGGCGCGACTGTGTCCATCTCAGCATAAAGAGATGCGAGGGCGCGCACGGGTGCCCGCCCCTCGGGCCTAAGCCCGACGCGACGGCGGGGCGCGCCGTGCTCAAGCTGCTCAAGAATGATTTCGGCCCCAGGGAAACCAGCCTCGCGCGCCCCGCCGCGGCGGCGCGATTTCTGGATGGCCCATGACAAGCCAGCTTCGACCGGTGTCGTGCCCTCATCGATGTCCGAGCCATAAAGGCAAAGTCCTGCTTCCAGGCGGAGCGAATCACGCGCGCCAAGCCCGACAGGTGCAACGTCCGCATTGGCGAGTAATTCCTCCGCGACCTCGCGAGCGATGTCGGCTGGGGTTGAGATCTCGAATCCGTCCTCTCCCGTATAGCCGGACCGCGCAACCATGCAGTCGGCGCCCATCAAGGTCAGCGTTCGCACTTCCATGAACCGCATCTTCGTGCACTCCGGCGCGAGCACTGCGAGCGCCGTTTCGGCTTTCGGCCCCTGAAGTGCAATCAGCGCGCGGTCAAGCCTTTCTACCTCGCACTCGTTCCCGAGTTCGGCTCGCAAATGTGCTTCATCTGTCGCCTTGCAGGCCGCATTGACGACGATCAACAAATGATCTCCGCGATTTGCGACCATCACATCGTCAAGGATGCCGCCGCGCGCGTTCGTGAAGAAGGCGTAGCGCAACCGCCCCAGTGCTAGACCGAGAATATCGACCGGAACGAGCCGCTCAAGCGCCCGCGCGGCATCGCGGGCATCGCCCGACTTCGCGCGTACAGCGATCTGCCCCATGTGCGAGACATCGAACAGACCGGCGGCCGCGCGCGTATGAAGATGCTCCTTGAGCACGCCTGGCCTGAATTGGACCGGCATTTCGTAACCGGCAAATGGCACCATCCGTGCGCCCAGCGTCACGTGCAGGGCGTGGAGCGGCGTATGCTTCAGTGCCTCATCCGATGTCATGGCCGTGGACGCGTCAGGGCGTTCCCGCCCCTGTTGCGGTGGTATCGACGACCTCAAAGTCGTGGATGATCGTGGCCGTCTTGGCGATCATTGCGGATGCCGAGCAATATTTCTCGACTGATAGTGCGATGGCGCGCTCAACCTTCTCAGCTGTAAGCCCTCGTCCCTTCACCACGAAATGCATGTGAATGCGGCTAAATACCTTTGGATCCTGTTGTGCGCGCTCGGCTTCAAGCTCGACGGTGACATCCTCGATCGCCTGGCGGCCCTTCTCAAGGATATGAACTACATCGTATCCCGAACAGCCACCCAGGCCGATCAACACCAACTCCATGGGACTTGGTCCCGGAGTGCGTCCCTCCGGCCCGAAAGCCGTTCCAAGCACGACCCTATGCCCGCTCCCGGACTCGCCGACGAACGTTCGGTCTTCAACCCATTTGATGCGTGCCTTCATCCAAAGCCACCCACAATCACCAATCGCCGATCATAGTGCGCCCAAACAAGGAATGCACAGCCGGCTAGTTCCGAACACGTCAAACAAGCGACCCGCGCCTCTCGGCCGGCTTTTTTGGAAGACTAGCGCGAACCCGCAGGCTAATAACCCATAAGGTCTGCTTCTGGCACACAAAGCGGACTCTTTGAGCGGGCTCGCCTCACATCCGCTTTCGGGGGTAAAGCAGATACTTCCCCAACGCTTCGACTGATGCTCATTTATGAGTATACGACCTCGCGCCGCACGGTCTTTGGATCAGCTCCAATTTGGTGGGGGGCACGATTCAATGAGCCCATCGCAACGAGTTCCTTTGACCACGGCGAGCATGAAGTTAAGGGCGCATTCGTCCGCGTCAGACCCTTGGCTCGTGGCGCTGCCAAGCTGGCTGAGAAAACCCGCCAGGAAATCCTGATCCGTCGTACCCAGCGCTCGCATGAGGAGGCGCTACCCAGTTTCGAGATCAGAGTAGTCAATGGGAAGCACATTCGCGACCGCCATCTTTGAGACCTTCAGCTGGAAGGCACCCTCTGGAGGACTGACTGCCGACCGGCTCGCACAGATGCGCCAGGCCGGGCGGAGGGCGTCGGAAGCTGCTTGAGCCAGCCATTAAGCATGCCGAAGGACGATTCTCCATGTGCGGGCCATCGCAAAGCTCCTTATGCTCCAGGCAGCTTCAGTCTGGGGAATTTTGGCAATGTCCATTTGGGGGAAGTTGGCCAGCGCGACGGCGGAGTTGAGGGGTAGCCCAATCGGGGCGGTGCTCGGCAGCGCGGACGCCAAGGAACCGGGGGAGATAGCGTTCGCCGTTGGTGTGATCGCGCTAGGTGCCAAGATGGCCAAGGCCGATGGCGTCGTTACCGGTGACGAGGTGAATGCCTTCAAAACGGTGTTCAAGGTGCCGGAAGGCGAGGTGAAGAACGTCGCCCGCGTGTTCAACCTCGCCAAGCAGGACGCGACCGGATACGAGGCTTACGCCGAACAGCTTGCCGTCATGTTCAAGGGCAACCGCAAGCTGCTCGAGTACGTGCTGGAAGGCCTGTTCCACATCGCCAAAGCCGACCGGGTGCTGCATCCAAACGAAGAACGGCTTTTGACTCAGATTGCCAAGCGTTTTGGCATCACCGAGACCGACTTCAGGTGCATCAAGGCGCGCCACGCGCCTCCAACGAAGCGTAACCCTTACGACGTGCTGGGGGTAAAGCCGAGCATGGGCAAAGACGAGCTGAAGAGTCACTACCGCAAGCTGGTGGTGGAAAACCATCCCGACAAGCTGATGGCCCGCGGCATGCCGAAGGAGTTCATCGTGATCGCCACCGAGAAGATCGCCGCCATCAACGAGGCCTATGCCCAGATTGCCAACGACCAAGTGAGCTTGGCAGAGCAATTTCATGCTGCATGGCAGCGGCACACCGGTGCTGATTGATTTTGGCTGGCCCCCGCGAGGACGTTTAGTTGCTCGCAATCTGCACCGCGTCCTTGATGCGGCAGAATCAGAAATCCCCATCAATCCCTTATGCAGCAAGGATATCTGGCGGAGAGGGCGGATTCGAACCCACGGTGCGGCTAACCGCGCAACGGCTTTCGAGTTCGTTTGCAATTCTGTTCAAAAAATATTGTGAAAGGTTCGGCTGACAATGGCAAAGTCCATGCGCGGGGGGTGAAATGCCCCTGCGCGGCAGTCCAGGGGTAGCTTGCGAAACAGACAGCCGCATCCGCTTCGCATCATCTCACGCGGAGGAATCGCCTCAAAATGAAGGTCAGCACTCGCGTGCGCGCCTCCTCATGGTTTTGCGGCATGGCCCTTTTAGTGACCTTTGCCTCAGTCATGGCAGGAGCTCCCGCTAAGGGAGAAGATAACGGGATCAATTGCGTGGAGGGAATGCCTGCCGTTGTTGATCCGACCAACTTGTATAGCGAGGCGTCGGTCGGTCACCTTAGTCAAGCCGTCGGTGAGGCCTTGCAGAGAGTGTATGTGCCGGAAGTCCGGTCCAACGTGGTCGAGGTGATCGATCCAACCACCTTCAAGGTAGTCGATCATTTCAAATCCGGCCTGAAGCCCCAACATGTAATCCCGTCTTGGACTCTCAAAACATTGTGGGTGGCCGGCAGCGGTCGCCGACACTCGCCAGGAAGCCTTACCCCGATAGACCCTCTCACTGGCAAGCCTGGTCCTCTGATCAGCGTTCCAGATGCCTACAACATGTATTTTACTCCGGACGGGAGCTCCGCCATCGTCGTCGCCGAAGGCTTCAGGCGACTCGAATTCCGCGACCCTCAAACAATGGCTCTAAAGTCGTTGCTGCGAGTGCCCCAATGCCCGGGGATCAATCACGCCGATTTTTCCATCGATGGTCGCTACGCGATCTTCACCTGCGAATTCGGCAGCTCGCTTGTGAAGATCGACATGCAAGCACGGCAGGTGTTGGGGCTTTTGAGGCTTTCTAAGCAAGGGATGCCGCAGGACATCCGCATCTCTCCCGACGGTAAAGTTTTTTACGTGGCCGACATGATGGCGGATGGCGTTTTTGTCATTGACGGAGTTTCGTTCTCCGAGATCGGCTTCATAGCGACAGGCATTGGAGCTCACGGTCTTTACCCGAGCCGTGACGCGACTGAGCTCTACGTGTCCAATCGTGGTTCGCACGAAGTCCATGGCCTCACTCACGGACCAGGCAGCGTCAGTGTGATAGATTTCGCGAGACGTGCCGTTAAGGTCACTTGGTTCATACCGGGAGGTGGGAGTCCCGACATGGGCAACGTGAGCGCCGACGGAAAGATGCTGTGGCTCTCGGGTCGTTTTGACGATGTTGTGTATGCGATCGACACCACCTCAGGTCAGGTGAAAACGATATCTGTAGGCCAAGAGCCGCACGGGCTCACCGTCTGGCCACAGCCTGGCCGATATTCACTCGGTCACACAGGGAACATGCGTTGAAGCGGTTCGATCTGGTCCAGGCGTAGGGCGGTGCAGAGCCAGGCTATCCTCGGATCAATTGCACTAACCGGTGACTTCGCCCGTCTAGACAAGGAGGCACTATGAGCACGACCGATACTTTTCTCGCGATTTTCCTCGGCAGGAAGACCAGCCCTCGGATGGCGGCTTGAAATTCACTTCCCGAAGAGGTTCGCCGGGCGAAGATGTAAGAGGGAATCGCAGCTTGGAAAGCCTGGGCCGAAAAGCATCGTGCCGAAGCCTACCAGGGTGTTCGCGCGGCAGAGACAGCGTTGAATGTCAAAGTTATTCCGGCGCCATAACTCCCACGATATTTCCGCTACAATCTCGTCAAGCAGGGCGTGATCGATCCGGCAAAGGTCCTACGCGCAAGCTGCCTCGGCGCTGGCCTCTTGGTCACCACCGAGGCCAAGATCGCAGAAAAGCCGAAGCCCAAAACCTCGCCGGCAATCCCTCCCGGTGGTGGTATGGAAAGCCGACAACAAGCCTGGAGTGCTGCAGCAGCAGCGCATGATCGCTTCATAGCGTGAGAAAAATGGCACGGTTCTGCTGGCCACGATGCCTCGCCCCGTCATGCCTTCAGGATAATTTGAGGGAACGTGCATCCAAGTTGTCTCGTTCCGGGTTTAGCTGTCGATGGTGTTGAACGCGAAGGAGCAACAGCCATGCTTAAGACGTCTGTATCGGCAGCCCTTTTGGCGATCGCAGCCTTGTCGCCGGCTTATGCTGCGCAAGATCTTTGCAATGAAGCTCACATGAAACAGATGGATGGCATGATCGCCAAGATGACCGACGCAACCAAAAAGAAGGAGGCGGCGACGGCTCTCGACATGTCAAAGGCTGCGATGAAGAAGGGTGACACAGCTGGCTGCATGAAGCACATGGATGAGGCCCATAAGGCAATGGGCCTGTGATAGTGACAGTCGTCGCGTTTCACTAGAACACGAGGCGACCATGCACCCCCCTTAATGCAGAAGACTGCGCTTGATTTCGCGATGTGTCGGCGACCGGCTTCAGGCGAGTCGTGCTCGCAAGATTACTCGTGGTCCCCGTTTTGTTCGTGGTCGCTGCCCGTTTCCATTTCTTGCATCAGTCCCTCGTGTTTCGGAGCGTTCTTCACCAGAGTCTCATATTGCTCGGGCGTTAGCTCCGGCAGCTTGCGGACGAAGGCCACCACGTCCCAAAGCAGTTTGTCGTCATGGGTCACGCCCCAGGCTGCCATGCCCGACATTTTCACGCCGTGCTTGACGATCCAGAACTGTTCGGCAGGAGAGAGATCGGTTTGGCGCCGAAGTTCCGGGGCGCGGGGATATAGACCGCGGCTTATCTCTGTCCGTTTCATGCCGGGTGCAAGATGACAACCGCTGCACATCTCTGCATACAGGCCCGCACCTGTTGAGATGCGGTTCGCATCATCTAGATCCGTTGGAACAACGATATCCGGTGCCCGGGCTGCTACCGACCGGTCCCGTACTGTCTCGTACAGCCAGTAGACGGGTTGCGGGTGAGGAACGTCAGCCGCGATGTTGTAGAGGCCAGCATAGATTGCTACCGCGGCGACGCCTAGAAGCATCAACAGCGAGCCTGTTATTAGACCCCAACGCCTTCTGGCGCTCCAGCGAGGCATTTATTTCTCTGTGGCCTCCATGGCGCTGTGGACGTGGCTCTTGCATCCCTCCATGTCATTCTTGGCCATCATCTGTTCTGCCGCTTCCAATTCCTTCGTGGCTGTTGTCCTTGCCTCACCCTCGTCCATGACCTGAATGTCAGCCTTCAACGCGTTTATGGCCGTCTCGTTACATTCGACATGATGACCCTCATGGGCGCGTGCCAAAGTAAGCGGAAGTCCTGCAAAGCCAGCCAAAAGGAGCAATCCACGTGAGTGGCTCTTGAGCCGCAGATTTCGCATGTTATCGCCTTTCATCCATCCTGGAGCGGATAGCCCCTCGACCACCCGCTCCGAAACTGAAGATGCAAGCTGGCGGGAAAAGGTTCCCTGAGACAAACGGTCCCGAGTAACCCAGAAGAGCAGGGTGCATGTCCTCTGTGGGTCATTAGCCGACATAACGGCCTGTTCGAGTCATGTCAGCTTTGCCCCCAAAACGCGTGGGTCGCTGGCAGCCTAACCTGACATCGTCCGGCCGAGGCCGACGCCCCCATTCTCGCCGCATATTGGATGATCGAGCCTCGCTATGGCTCTATCACTGCCCCATTGTCAGAGCAGACAACTTAAGGGTTCTGTGGCCAAATCCCGATCATGCAAAATCCGCTGATTATCGGATGTATCGTCTTCCTGATACTGTTGGCAGGCGCATTCGCCAGCTGGACGATCAAACAACGCCTGCCAGAGCATCACCTGACAGACGACACAAAAAGCCTTGTCTCGGTATCCATGGCGGTGGTTGCCACGATTTCGGCGCTGGTGCTTGGACTGCTGATCTCGAACGCCAACACCTCGTTCCGCACCCTCGGGGGCGACGTGACCACGCTATCGGCGCAAATCCTCCAACTCGACAACATACTGCGCCGATACGGGCCGGACACATATCCAGCTCGGGAGACGCTGCGACAGTATGCCGAACAGAAAACTGCCGATCTGTTTCCCGACGATGGCGCAGATGTTCGCCTCGACAACCCGTCCACATACGCACTGCTCCAGCGCCTCGAAGATTCGATGCTTGAATTGAAACCTTCAAATCCCCGCGACCAATGGTGGCTGGATCAGGCTATGACGCTTGCCGGCAAGATTGGCGACACACGCTGGCTGCTGGTCCAGCAGCTTGGGCAGGGAACGCCAAAAGCATTCGTCGCTCTCTTGATCTTCTGGCTGACCTTACTGTTCGCCAGTTTTGGTCTGTTTGCGCCGCGTAACTTTATATCAGTGGTGACCCTGACGCTATGCGCACTAGCTGTAGCCGGCGCCGTTGGAATGATCCTCGAATTGGAGAAGGGATTCGGAGGACTGGTCCATATCTCGCCACAGCCGATGCGCCAGGCGGCCAAGGTTTTGGAAACCCAATCAAATGATAGGGCGAGGCTCGGTCAAAATAGATAAATTTAGGTGAGCAGGTCACGCCTTTGGGATTGACAGGGTCGCGGGCCGACAATGGCCACTACTTTCAGCTTCCACGGGAAGAGCTTTGCTTGGACCTCCTCTTAATGCCGCTTAGGGTCATAAGCAGACATTCCACACGCTGACTAGGCATGACCGCTTTTCGGGCCGAAACCAGACCTCGCGACGCGATCGGCTAAACGTCGGCTCGCGCTATAATCATCTTCGGTGGGAAACGCTGACTGAGAGACCGACATGGCCTCTAAGTTCCGGGCGCTGCAAGTAACCAAAGATGGTGACCGGCAAAGCATTGCGATCACAGAGCTGACTGATGCCGATCTTATGGACGGCGATGTCGTTGTGGCGATTGAGCACTCGACGGTGAACTACAAGGACGGCCTCGCGATAACGGGCAGGGCGCCTATCATCCGGAGGTTCCCCCTCATTCCCGGCATTGACTTGGCTGGCACAGTGCTGCGATCGGAGGACTCGCGCTTCCAGACGGGCGATCGCGTGGTGCTGAACGGCTATGGTCTGGGCGAGGTGCATCACGGCGGCTACGCCGAGCGGGCCCGCGTCAAGGGCGACTGGCTTATCCGACTTCCTGAGAACATTTCGACTGCCCAAGCGATGGCGATCGGAACCGCCGGCTATACTGCCATGCTTTGCGTGCTGGCCTTGGAAAAGGAAGGCATCACGCCAGACAAAGGCGATGTGCTCGTAACCGGCGCCGCAGGTGGGGTGGGGTCAGTTGCGATCGCACTCCTCGACAAGCTTGGCTATCGGATCGTCGCCTCCTCCCGCCGGGCCGAGCGCGAAGCCGCCTATTTGCGAGGGATCGGCGCGGATGAAATCATCGACGCGCGCGAACTCTCCGGGACCGGCCATCCGTTGGGTAAGGAACGCTGGGCTGGTGCGATTGACTCGCTCGGAAGCCGGACGCTGGCCAACCTGCTCTCGCAGATCAGATACGACGGTGCCGTAGCCGCCTGCGGCTTGGCTCAAGGGTCGGATCTGCCCGCGACCGTCATGCCGTTCATCCTACGCGATGTGACTCTTGCCGGCGTGAACTCAGTCTTGACCCCGCGCGATAAGCGCGAAGAGGCCTGGAGCCGGCTGGCCAAAGACCTCGATCTCACGAAGCTCAACGGCATGACGTCACGTGCCCGACTCGAAGACGTCCCATCGCTGGCAACAGAAATTCTCGAGGGAAAAACGCGTGGGCGAGTCGTCATTGATCTTTAAAGCCGGCCGGGCGTCCGACGTCGGCTTGGGGTCATTGGCCGACATAGCGGCACGTGCGCGTCATGTCCGCCTTACCCCCGACAGCGGCCATTCGTCGGTGGGGGTGGGATGTCCGAAAAGTGCCATTACCGGACATGCGAAATGCGTCGCGTTACCGCATTGTCATGTCCGCGTATTTCCCAATTCTCGGATTATTCCAGTCGCTGCTAGGGTAAAGAGCAATGCACATCCGCCTCTTCGCCGCTCTCTTGGTGCTGCTCGCCTCGGCGACAACAACGGAGGCCGCGCCCAACATTGTCGTGATCATGACCGACGACCAAGAGGACACGGGCTCGGTCTCCTATATGCCGAAGCTACGCACGCTCATTGCTGAGCAGGGGGTGACCTTCATCAACAGCTTTGTCGACTGTCCCTTATGCGCTCCCAGCCGGGCGTCATTCTTCACCGGGCAGGCCGCTCATAATCACGGTATTAAGGCCAACAGCCCCCTGGACGATGGCGGATGGGCGGGTTTCAAGCCCAAGGAAGTGGACGCCCTTCCAGTCTGGCTCAAACAGGCCGGCTACAAGACGGCGCTTGTTGGTAAATATCTGAACCGCTACGGCCAGCAGAGGACGTTGGGTGCGTGGCTCGGCTGGGCCGGCAATCTCGTCAATGTCCAGTTCAAGAGCGTCACCATCGGCAATCCGCCGGATTGGGTACCCCCCGGCTGGGACCTCTGGTATGCGCTCACCGGATCGCGCGCGCGTTATTTCGACTATCAAGTCAACGAGAACGGGACGATCCTAGAATTTGGCAATCGCTCGATTGACTACTCCACCGACGTGCTCAAGCAGCGAGCGGTGCGCTTCATACTCGACCGATCGGGAAAGCCCGATCCCTTCTTTATGCTGATCGCAACCAAGGCGGTCCATGATGAAGGCCAGGAAGCCGTTCCGGCCCCTCAATATGCGAACATGTTCAAGGACCTCAGCCTTCCCATGGGCCCTTCCTTCAATAGGAAGAACGAGAAGGAGGTGTCGCACAAATCGCTAACGGAGCTTCCCATCCACGGAGTGACGCTGGCCCAGCTCACCAAGAGCTATCGTGCCGAGCTCCAGTCGCTGCAATCGGTCGACGACCTCGTCGCCTCCGTGGTCGACGCTTTGAAAGAGACGGGCAAGCTCGACGACACGGTGATCATCTATACGTCCGACAACGGGTTCATGTATGGCGAACACCGGCTCATCGGCAAATCCGCAGCATATGAGGAATCGATCAGGGTTCCACTTCTAATGCGCGGCCCAGGCATCCCGAAAAACGAGACGCGTTCCGAACTCGTAAACAATCTCGACGTGGTGGCGACGATTGCCGAGCTTGCCGGCGCCACTCCTCGGCTCGTTGTCGACGGCCGCTCGCTCACCACGCTCCTTGCCAATGCCAATGCCCCATGGCGAAGCGCTATCCTCTTACAGAGTCCGGTCTCCCATGTTCAGAAGCCCCGTGCCCGCTTCACCGGCGTGCGCACCGCTACAAGGAAATACGTGAAATACGACACTGGCATCGAGGAGCTGTTCGACCTTGAAGCCGACCCGAAGGAGATTCACAACGAGGTGGCCAATCCTACTTATGCGGGCGATCTCACTATGCTTCGCGGTCTCGACGATCGGCTCAAGACGTGCGTTGGTCTAAACTGCTTTGTGCCTTAATGCTCCCCCAGATAACGTCATGCGCCGCATTTGATTCGAACTTCGGGAGAGGGAAGGGGAAGCACTCCAATCAGTGAGATTGAGAAATGTCCTTGGGTCATTAGCTGACACGACGGGTCTGTTCACATTACGTCCGCTTGACCCCCGATAGCGGACATAGGTTCACGAGTTCTTGAGCAAGCCCGCGCAAGCTTATCCTCCCCAAAAAGAAGGAGGAATCGATATGGACACGATTATTCGCAGCGAGCTCGATAGCCAAATCATTCAATCTCGATACAGGAGTAAGCTCACTGGAGCAAAGCCGCCCCTCCGCCCGAAACATGTTGGGCGGTAAGAATCGCCTTCAATTGGCTAACCGTCTTCGGGACCTCGCGCTGTTTGACCTAGCCATCGACAGTAAACTTCGTGGGTGTGACATCATCGCGCTAAAGGTCGTTGACGTAGCGCCCCACGGATATGCGGTCGATCGAGCCTCCGTTCGCCAACGCAAAACGGGAAGGCCCGTTCGCTTCTAGATCACGGAGCAAACGCGCCAAGCGATCAACGACTATCTCCTCCAACGGGGCGGAGGGTCCAGTCCATACCTGTTTCCAGGATGCGTCCCGGGAGGTCATCTGGGCCTGACGTTCATCACCATCGTTGCCTGTCGTCAATCGTGGTCTGTTTCCGATATGTCACACCGAGGTGCAATCCATTCATCGCCCTTGTGAGATGGGAACCGCGTCGTGCAGCCATCGTTGCCTGCCCTATCTGAGCATCGATGGCTCGGGAGGGAAACATGCCAGGCAATCCCGATGAATGCCGCCTAAATGCAGAGCGGTATGCTGAGCTCGCAAGGACAGGAATGCCAGCGGAGTGTCCAGCACTCCTTGCGTTAGCGGAGACCTGGAAGAGACTAGCAGCTGAATTTGAAGCCGATGAGATGCTGCTCCAGGCGTTAGCCGAACTGCAATTGGGCTCGAAGCCTTATGAAGCCCTGCTCTTGGCTTTGGACATTCGACCCATCGAGAAGTGAACATAATCTGCCTCGGGCGGTGCTCAGGTCGGAACTAGGGTCCCCTGCGATACGTTATTCGATCCGAGGGACTTCCAATGTTGCACCTATCTCTGATTGCTCTGGCAGCGGTCATTGCCACGAACGGCATAGCGATACTCGTTGCTGTAGCTCTCGCGACCAGACGGCAAGGACGGTCCAGCATTGAGAGAGGCCGCACCACCGCGATGCGGTCACAATTGTTTCTCTTCGGCGGCAGCATTCTGCCTCATTGGCGAATTAGGCCTTTCCGAAGCATGAAATAAAAGGGGGTGGATTATGGGTAGGCGCATTTGCATGGCTTTTATCGCAGCAGCAGCGGCGACCGTCGCTGTTCCGGCGCATGCTGCTGACCTGCTGCCCCGGCACCCAGCGCCGCTCGCCCTCGAACCTCTCCCTGCTGCACCTGTCGGAATGACTTGGACTGGCTTCTACATAGGCGGCAATCTTGGCGCTGCGTTCAATTCGAACGACCTCAGCATCAAGGACCTGAGCGAAGAGCAGGACCTGTCGCTGAAGTTCTCAACTGATACAGAGCTAATTGGTGGCGTGCATGCCGGCTACAATTGGCAGACGGGCCCCTGGGTACTGGGTGTCGAAGGCGACGTCGATTTCGCCGATCACATCAACTATCTGGCCAGCGCTCGCGGTCGCCTCGGTTGGGGAGCAGGCAATTGGCTGTTTTATGGTACCGGCGGCGTCGCTTTCATCGATACTGACACCAATTTCGTTGTGGTCTCTGCCGACGACGGCCCATTCGGATTCAGCGGTGGCAATAACCAGACCGGTTTCGTGGTCGGAGGTGGCATAGATTACAAAGTTGCCCCTCATTTGAGTCTTGGTGTGGAAGGCCTCTTCTACGATTTCGGTTCGGACGACACTCATCTGGTTGCCGGTGACGAGCCATTTGTGCTGAAGGAGGACGAAGATTTCGCCGTGGTACGAGCTCGCCTGACTTACCACTTCAATAGCGGTTATTGAGGATGCAACTTCAATAGCGGTTACTGACGATCAGCGAGTGCACTCGTTGCTGCGCTAAGCCCCAGGCAAGAAGCCCAGGGCCGACAAGCGATCGCCATTTTGTTGATCCTGTTGGTCTGCAGCTTGAGGGAGGAAGTCCCGTGACATGTGGACGGATGCTCGCATTTTCGGTGGGCTGCTCAGCTCTGCTATGGGTCACTAGTTGGCCGAGCACGCCGGCCAGAGCACAAGTGCTGGAGCGTGGCGTCGAAGGAGCGGCCGTAGGAGCCATCATTGGTGGCATTGTGGGAGGCGGCAGAGGCGCAGCTAGGGGTGCTGGAATTGGAGCTGGTATTGGGGCGCTGAGTGGTGCGGCCGAGGCCAATGCGCGGGCGCAGGGATATTACGGGCCGCCACCTGGCTATGGGCCACCCCCTTCTGGCTACTACGGTCCGCCTGGCTATGGCGCGAGACGTAATGGTCATTCCGGGGCGCCAAATCCTGCTTACCCCGCTCCGTCACGTCGCGCAGCTGTCGTGGCCTCGATCAGTAACGCTCCGCCTCCTCTTCCAGTTTACGAGCAGCCGCTTTGTCCTGGACCGGGTTACGCCTGGACGCCGGGTCACTGGGCTTACGCTGCGGGCGGATATTATTGGGTGCCTGGAACTTGGGTGCTGCCGCCCGCTGTCGGCCTCATCTGGACTCCCGGCTACTGGGGGTATGAGGGAGAGCGGTACATTTGGCATGCCGGATATTGGGGGCCGCACGTCGGCTACTATGGCGGTATAAATTACGGCTTGGGTTATTTCGGATCCGGCTACCAAGGCGGCTACTGGGAAGGCGGCGCGTTCTTCTACAATACCGCTGTTACGAGGGTAGACACGACCGTCATCACCCATACCTACAATAAGCAAGTCATCAGCACCGCCAATGCAAACAATGTCGGCTTCAATGGCCCGGGCGGTATTACTGCTCAACCAACGGCTCAAGAAGTCGCTTGGTCTCGCGAACGGCACACTCAGCCCACGGCACTTCAGGTGAAGCATCAGCGTACGGCGAGCGCTAATAGGGCGTTGTTGGCCGCAGTGAATCAAGGCATTCCGACTGTGGCGGCAACGGCCAAGCCTGGGGTGTTCGATGGCCCAGAGGTTGTCGGGTCAAAGGCTGTCGTAGGAACCACCGACGCTACATTGGTTACTGGCTCAACGGTGTCTGACGGCAAAACTCTCCCGCATGGCCAAACCGGAACTGTTCCTGGCTCTGGCGGAGAAGTAGGACCGGAAGCCAGTCAACCTGCTCCTAAACATGCATTGAATGGAGCTAACATTCCTGATGGTACCTTTGCCAGCGGAGGAGCAGGATCAGGTGCCGGTCAAGTGGCTCCGACTGCTCCGCACGATTTCGTTTCAAAGCCACTAGGCAGAGCTGGCGAGCCACAAGGCTCATCCGTTACACCGGATTTGGCCCAACCGACGCCCACCAACGAAGCAAATCCGATCGCCCCCGCTGAGACCGCACCAAAGGCAAGCGCGGTTCTATCGCCCGTGATTTTGTCCGGTTCAGGCGACAAGCCGGCGTCCACGACGTCCTCCGCATCTTCGACTGGGTCTTTGGACTCTTCTTCGAAATCACCGACGCTAGCGGCAGCCGGGGCGGCGGGCTCCGGTTCGCCGCCGCAAATCGCGAACCTCGAGCCAACGATTAATATTCCACCCGGCACCACGCGTTTTGGGATCGAAATCGGGACAGTCGAGAAGCAGGCCGGCTTGCGGCCCTTGTGGCGCGACATGCGCAACAACCATGCCGCGCTCGTGGCAGGCTTGCAGGTGCGCAGCATGCTGGCATCAGACAAAAAGTGGCGATTGATCGCGGGCCCGTTTGTCAGCGCAGCCGAGGCGACACAGGTGTGCGGCCTCTTTAAGAAGGAGAATTTAAAATGCGAGGCGACGGCCTTCGCCGGGGACGAGCTTTAAGCCCGGAGAAACCGCATGTCCGCAGTGGGTCATTAGCAGACATTAGAGAGCGGATCAGGGGATGTCCGCTTTATCCCCAGAAGCAGACATGCTCATCTTCGACCATCACCTGAATGCATCCTATATCTATGAACAAGCAATCTGGCCATGGGACCCCCTGGATAGGTCTGTCGGAGGGTGAGCAGGAGCAGGCAGGGCGTGAGCCACCAACCCTAGCGGCCACATGAAAATAAAAACTTGTCCAGACTGTAATGGCGATGGTGTCGTTGACAAAGATACGGACAATGAACGTCAATGCCCGACGTGCGGCGGTCTTGGTTTCGTACCTGATGACGACGATGGCCATGAGGAAGTAATAAAAACAACAATGTCCGCTTTGGGTCATACGCGGACATGCTAACCAACGGGACGCGCCTCGGGGAACATCCACTCACTGTCCAAAATCTCGCGCATAGTCGGCAGGCAGTTGGCGATCTTGTCGCCGCAGCCACCGAACCGGACGGCGACCGAGCCGGCCTTCGTTGCTGTAACGCTGTTGAGCTAGCCATAAGCAGACATCGGCTTGGACGTGATGACTGCATTTCGGAGTACGCTTCGGGGGGCAACCTCAACGGTAGGCTAAAATTTGACAGTCGTCGTTAGTGTGGCGAGGTTCCCGGTGAATTGATTCTGTGCATCGAACTCTTGAAAGTCATGAAAATTAAAAATCACAGATCGGTGCATCAAATGCGTGTTGTAAACGAGATGAGGCCCTATGCCAAGAACGCGGCCCTCGAATGGACCAAGCTTGGCACCCGAGCCCGAGTCGGCTGTTAGCTGTTGATAGGCATAGCCAGCAATTCCGACTTCAATTCCATTGGAAAATTTCTTGCCGATAGCCCAGTCCCAATCGAATTCGTCGCCATTTTTGTAATGAGTCGCTGGATTTGGAGCGTTGAAGGTCACGCTGATGGCAGAATCGAACTCAAGCTTCGAGTTGTTGGGCACGGTGTAGGTGACCCCCCAGCCTAAATTGACGCCAAAGTGGTTTCTACCGGTATTAGGTTGAAATCCGAGTTCGTAACGTCCAGTGGGGAACCAGCTCGTCAGGTAAAATGCGTTGGACCAAGTCCCGGATGTCCAGCCAAGCTGTGCACGCGCGGTAGTGTCGCCCCATCCCGAGCCTTCAATAGTTTTGGCGAAGTTAGTCAGCCCTGTCACCACCCCATGGGCCTGCACGAAATTGTAGGAGGAGCCGAGCGACAGTCCAAGATGCCCGCCCAGCACTTTCGTCTCAGGAACCCACAAGCTTCCAAATCCCGAAAGGAATGGGCTCTTGTTAACGTCAATTGCGGTTCTACCACCGTCGATATAAACCCTGATGTCACCGTCGTAGTGGGCGATTGCTGAGAAGACGTACAGCCCAGGGTCGGGTGTGACGCCAGCGCCAAAGCCGAAATTGCCTGGGGCAACAAGCCCCGAAGCCGATTCAACCGCGTGCGCCGGGGATCCGATGATGATCAGAAGCACTCCGGCTGCAATGCGCACCAAAAAGTGCGCCATGTTCGTCTCCAGGTGAGATAGAAGCGACCGCAATCCGAGTTTTAGCTTACCAGCGGTCTGACATTTCAACTGTAGTAGTAGCGCAACACGCGGCGCATTTCTCGTGCGATCCCCCGGAAGAGCCGACCGACCTCCAGGCGCTCGTGCGAAGGTCGCCAAAGTGCATTGCGGCAGAGGCATGAGCTTCTTCGGAACCAAGCCAAAAGCTCGCTGGGGTGCTTCAAGGCGTCTGAATATCTGGACAATGTCCGCTATGGGTCAAAAGCTGACCTCATCAAGTCCGCTGAGAATGTCCGCTAAGTGCCAAAAGCGGAAGTACGGCATCACTGGAACCCGACCGGATCAATTATTCCTCCCGGACATCCCGGATCTGTTGCGGCAGAGGCCTTGATAAGGTCAGCGAGCTTATTGCTGTTCCCTGGCTGAGCGACCAGACCGATGGTTATCTCGATGATAAGCCGACGAGAACCGTCTCGTCTGCAAGATAGCCGGACGCGATCCCCGGCGCCTGAACCGAAAGCTGTGTCGAAGGTTGTCCTGACTTCGCCAACCGTTATTTCCTTGCCGATATTGCCCGCAAATAGCGCCTGAACAGCTGAGCCATTGACCTCATCGAGGAGAGACAGGGCCTCTCGGAAATAGGTCTGTGGATCGCCACGACCATAGCAGGTGCCGTGCCTGATCCATTCATGGCGGTCAAGAAATGACTGCGTGCCGGGCATGGCGGTGACAAGGTGCGCCCGCGTAGCGGCATCAAGATCGACTTCGGGGAGCGCCTGCCAATTACGTTTCCTATCGGTGTCGATCAAGGCTTGGCTAACGTTGCAATACTCTCTTCTGCGTGGCTGCGGCCAAAGACCGTGTAGCGTGAAGTGGGTGGCATCAAAGTGATCCGGGGTCTGGTTGGCGCATTCAGCCTTTCCTGCGTGCCCCTCACAGAAACCGGGTTGCCAGCTGAGAGATAGAACGGCCTCAGCGGGGCGTCCATCAGAAGGCCCGCCGCTGGCGCCCGAGTTCTGCAAATCTTCACCGGCTCCCTGGTCCCTGTAGCTCCCACAATCGATGCTCACCCAGCGCTCCGCCGGCTGAGCACCTTCAATGCGAACGCGGTAATGGCTCGGCTCAGGCGCGTTCTTCGCCAGCAGCGGATAGGAGTGGCCCGGCACGATTTTGATATCGCCCGGATTTGTCGCCTTCCTGAAAGACTGAAATGCCGGGCAATCTTTGGTTGCTAGGAATGAGCCGCTCATCGCTACGTCGGCCAACGCTCCCGTCGATGCGGCGAGCCAGCCAGCAGCTGCAGTTGCCCAAGCCCTCACCGCTAGGCCTGTTGCTTTAGACAATGAAGATACTGCTCCCCCGCTTGACCTCGACCCCATGGGTTTCGTGTCCAAAGCCAACGAAGCGCCGATCCCAGTCGCGTAGCGCCTTCAGATTGCCGATATAGGGCCCATCGGCGGGACCTGTATTCTCACCCGGCATCATCATCGGAACGCCAGGTGGATAACGCACGACGCTCGTTGCCACGACGCGGTTTGCAGCATCGTCCAACGGGACGCGCTCCACTTGGTTGCGCACCAGACGCCGATACGCATCTGCCGGCAGCATCTCTGGAACGGGCAGGCTTGAGAACGCTTGCTGCAAGTGATGCATCTGGTTCGACCGCTTGTAGTGCTCGAACATCTCGTCGCTCAAGTCGCGCAGGCCCATGCTGCGGGGGCGCCTCGCCGGCGCGTTGAATGCACCGAACCTGCCGCTGCCATCCGCGGCCTCTGCTCAATAAACCTTTGCTCAGACGGTCCTCGCCGTTGCGGGCGCCGCTCGGCATCCTCAAAGGGCGAGCCAAAGCTCTCAAGCCTCGACCAGCACCTTGAAGCCGCCATAGATCATGCGCTTGCCGTCGAACGGCATCCGCTTGCCGTCCATCATGGTGCCCAGCCGCTTGTCCTTCATGACTTTGGCGTTGACGCGGTCGCGATGAGCGCGCGACTTGAAAGTTATCCACGAGAATACCACCGTTTCGTTCGGCTTGAGCTTGACGCTACGTGGAAACGACGTCCATTTGCCGACTTTCACGTCGTCGGCGACGCATTCGCGGAACTCGAGCGCGCCGTGCTCACGCCAGATCTTGCCGGCCTTGCGCGCCATGCGCCGGTAGTCGTCCAGACTCTTCTTCGGCACCGGCACCACGAATCCATCGACATAGGCCATCCATCGACACTCCTTGCGTATTTCGCTGCGGGCAAACGTCAGCTCATGCAAAGCTCCAGTCGGCCCCCTTGATTGGGAAGAAGTGCCGATAGGGCTTAGCCTCCTCGATAACACGGGCAAAAGATGGCCGCTCCATGAGGCGATGCAGATACGCGGCCGTTTGCTTGTAGTTCTCGTCCAGCGGCATCACCAGGTTGGCGTAGAATAATGGGGGAGCGGCCGCGCAGTCGGCCATCGTGAGGCGCTCTCCCATTGCCCACGTGTTCGACCCTATTTTGGCATCGAGCAGTCCGAGCGCGGTCCGCATCAGGCTCATCGCCTGCTCGACGCCGTGCGGATCGCTCTTCCCTTCGGGTCGCAGCCGGTCGGTGACGACCTTTTGCATCGGCACGTGGAGGTAAAGATCGAAGAAGCGGTCACTCAGCCTGGTCTCACGAGCGAGATCTCGATCCTTCGGCACGAGTTCGCAGGTGCCAGGATAATGCTCCGCCAAATATTCGATGATGATGCTGGATTCGGGTACGGTCTGATCCTTGCTGTCGTCGCGCAGGACGGGGAACTTGCCAATGGGCCACAACGTCCTGAAGGCGGCGGCAGCAGCCGGATTGCCGAGGTCCACAATCTCGCGCTCGAACGGCGTGTCGTTCTCGTAAAGAGCGATCAGAACCTTCTGACAGAAGGACGAGAACGGATGGAAGTAGAGCCTGAGGGTCATGGATGCGCACCCGCTCCTAAGCGTCGACGGTTTCCGTCCCCAGAGAGACAGCGAGGCGGTCCAGCAAAGTGCGCGTGCCTTGCTCGCGGCCGCCGCCATCGACGAATTCATCGAGAAAGGCGCCCTGCTCGGTGATGATGAGACGCGTGCCGGCGCCAGCCGGCTGGAACTCGACGGTCGCGAGCGACACCGAGATGGGCGTGCCGTCGATCTCCATGACGTAGGCGTAGACGATGCGCTCGTCCGGCACGATGTCGAGGTAATAGGCGTCGAAACTCGAGGTCTTGCCGCCCTGCCAGGTGCCGACCAGCCGCTCGCGCCCGCCGACCCTGAAGTCGGCTTGGCGCAGGTTCTCCTGCCACTGACCGGCGGGGCCGCTGAACCAACGGGCCTTGGCGGTAGGGTCGGAGAAGGCGTTGAACACACGCGCGGGACTTTGCGGAAATTGCCGCTCGATGATGAAAGTGTCGTGCTTGGTCTTGCGCTCGGTCATGTTGTCAGACCGGATTCTCGCAGTTGATCATCCACGGCGTGCCGAATTTGTCCGTGAGCATCCCAAATTTCTTTGCCCAGAACGTCTCGGTGAGCGCCATGCGCACGCTGCCTCTGTCGGCAAGCGCGTCGAACACGCGCTCGGCTTGTTCCGGTTCCTTCACATTGAGCGTCACCGAGAAACCCTTCATCGGCTCGTAATACGCCGGCGGCGAGTCGGAACCCATCAGCATGAAGCCGTCGCCGATGATGCGGGCATGAATGATCTTCTTGCGCCATTCGGTCGGCGTGCTCGCTTCGGCAGGCGTGCCCTCGTGCGGGATCATCGCGACGATCTCGGCGCCGAGGATCTTGGCGTAAGCCTTGAACGCCTCCTCGCAATTACCACTGAAGGTCAGGTAGGGGTTGAGTTGCATGATGCACTCCTTGAAATTTGCGTTTCCGCAGGACCGATCGCTCAGGCTTGGCCTAGATAGGCGTCAAGCCGCTCGAAGGTTCCGGTCCAGCCCGCATTCATCGAATCGCGGCCAGCCTCGAATGTGCCACGCTCTTTCTGTGTCGCCTCGTAAGGCGACCAGCGGACGGTAACGGTTGTCTTGCCGCCGTTCTCGGTGAAGATCACGGTCGACAGCATCTTCAGTGGCCAATCAGGCGCCAGCGGATGCCGCGTCTCGCCCGCATTCTCGTCGGAAAAGGACGAGATGAAAACAAGACGCTCCTCGGGAACGATCTCGCGATAGATGAACTTGCCCCACATGTCCTGACCGTTGGGCGAACGGAGCAGATAGTGGAAGATGCCGCCGGGCTTGAGATCGACCTTGGTGGAGACAACCTCGAAGCCTTTCGGGCCCCACCATTTCTTGAGCGCCTTGGCGTCGGTCCAGGCCTTCCACACCCGGTTCCGAGGTGCGTCGACGACGCGAGTGATGGTGAACGCCTCGTCGGCCGTGTCGTGCCCCGCGCTCGGCATTCTCTTGGTGCTGCTCATGGTGCCGCTCCTCCTCTATTTGCCGTCAAAGGCGCACCGGAGCGCCTCGATGTCGAACTTTTTCATGTGGAGATAGGCTTTCGTCACGCGCGCGACTTTAGCCGGGTCCTTATCCATCAGCATGTCGATGAGCGCGGTGGGCACGACCTGCCATGAGAGGCCAAACTTATCCTTGAGCCAGCCACATGGACCCTCCTGACCGCCTTCAGCGGTCAGCCTGCTCCAGTAATAATCGACCTCCTGCTGGTCCTTGCAGTGGACTTGAAACGAGACCGCCTCGGTGAACTTGAATAGGGGACCACCGTTCAGGCCGACAAATCTCTGTCCTTCGATGTCGAACACCACGACCATGACCGAACCCTCAGGCCGCCCATGAATCTCGTGTCCTTCTTTGCCGTAACGGGTGATCGTCTCGATGCGCGACTCCTTGAAGATGGAGCAGTAGAACTTCGCGGCGTCCTCGGCCTGATCGTCGAACCAGAGACACGGCATTATTTTCTGTGCGGCGATAGCCATGACTTGCTCCTTGCGTGACTTGCGTTACTTGGCGGCCTCGGTCTGCGAACAGCAGGAGCGGGCTGGCGCAGCAGTGTCATATTTGTCGTGATGGCGGACCCAGGCCATGGACCAGGGGAGTTCGTCCTCGTCGCGTCCTTTGGGGGTGAGGTCGAGAAAATTGTAAGCGCCGAGCAGGATGTCGAGACCGCGCGCATAGGCCGAATAAGTGTGAAACACGGCGCCGGACGCGTCCTTGAAGAAGACGCTCACGCCCGGCAACTCGTCGCTGTCGATCTCCTGCCGTTCATAGTTGTATTCGGCATTCTTGCCGATCTCGTCGTCGTTGAACGAGACGTGGTAGTCGAAGTTGAAGTCGCCGCCGAACGACGACACCCACGGGAAGCACCAGCCCATGCGCCTCTTGAACGCTTCGATCTCGGCAAGCGGCCCACGCGACACGGCGGTGAATGTCACGTCGCGCTGCGAAAGGTGGATGATCGCGCCGTAGAAATGATCGGCGAGGAAAGAACAACTCGGGCAGCCTTCCTCCCAGCCAGGGCCAAGCATGAAATGATAGACTATTAGCTGACTCTTCCCGGCAAACAGCTCTGAGAGCCTCTTCTTGCCGTCCGGCGTGTCGAAAACGTAGTCCTTATCCACCTTGACCCAGGGGAGGGCGCGGCGTTCGGCGCTCAGGCGGTCGCGCGCGCGGGTGAACTCCTTCTCCTTGGCGAGAAGCGCCTTGCGCGCCTTGGTCCAGTCCTCCGCGGACACGATGCTGTGCGGTTCCATGCAAGCCTCCTTCGAAGCGCCAGACGTTCAGTTGGTGGCAGGGGTCATCCAGCCGACACCGGCGCCGCCGGGCTGCATCAGAATGGCGATGCGCCCGACGCCCGGCACTTCGAAGATCGGCTTCATCAGCTTGGCGCCGTCCTTCAGCGCCTTGGCAACGCGGGCATCGACGTCGTCGACGGCGAGATAGGACATCCAGCCCTCGGGCACACCGTCATATTCGGGGCTGGTGAGCTCGAAAATTCCGCCGGCCATCTTGTCTCTCGACTTGGCGATCCAATAAGTGCCCTTGCCCATGGGCATGCCCTCGAAGGTCCAGCCGATCGTGTCGCGGTAGAAGCGCTTGGCGCGCTCGACGTCCCTCGTCATCAATTCATTCCAGCAGAACGTGCCGTGCGAGCCTTGGCTCGTACCTTGAGTTTCCTCGCAGTCATGCTTTGCCGCAGCCTGTGCCATGTCGCTCTCCTTGGTTACGCGAGATAACGCTCGAGCTTGTCGAGGCAGCTTGACCAACCCTCGCGGTGGCGGTCGCGCGCGGCCTCGTCGAAGAACTGCTCATGAATGAGGGTCAGCAGCGAGCCGGCGCCGTCAGGCTTGATGAGGATGGTCAACAAAGACTCGCGCTCGGGCATCGTCCGCCACGCCCAGGTTAATACAAGCCTTTCGTTCGGCACTACCTCGCGATAGTGCCCGCTTACGTGATGCTGCTCGCCATCCTCGGTGTGGAAGGTGATCGCGTAATGTCCGCCAACGCGAACGTCGGTCGTGGCCTCTTTCACCGGACCAGAGTCGGGCCCGAACCACTTCAGGATTTTTTCTGGGTCCGTCCATGCGGCGTAGACCTTGTCGGGCGTGGCCTTAAGTCGCCGCTTGAGGGTGAGGCTGGGTTTGGTGTCGAGGATGGGTAGGACTGACATGACTCTTCCTCCAAGAAGGCGGCGAGACGATCGAGGCGCTCGGACCAGAAGCGCTGGTAGCGGTTGAGCCAGCTCACGGCCTCCTGCATGGGAGCCGCGGCGAGCCGGCAGGAAACAATGCGGCCGGTCTTGGTGCGCGTGACGAGCCCGGCGTCCGATAGCACGTCGAGATGCTTCATTATCGCCGGCAGCGACACCGGGAAGGGCCGGGCAAGCTCGCTTATGGAAACGTTCTCGCGCTCATCGAGTTGCGCGAGCAAAGCGCGCCGCGTCGGGTCGGCCAGCGCGGCGAAGGTACGGTCAAGGGCGACGTCCTGATACTTAACCATGTGGTTAAGTGTAGGAGGGCTTAGCCTCCATGTCAAGGTCAGCGATCTGTACCGGCCCGATTGCCACTCTTTGCAATCTGACTGCCGATATTTGGCCAATGTTCATAGCTCGTGGCGTCGTTAGCAGTCCGGTCTAGTCACGACCCTCAAGAAAAATGTGCAATTCCGGAGGTAACACCCATGAAGAGACGATTGATTGCAGCATCTGCCATCGCGCTGGTCGCGGCGACGTCTGCCTACGCAACGGCCCTGACCGAGAAGCAGGTGGAGGGCGTCGAGACGACGATCAAGGCGATCGGCTGCACGGTCGAGGAGACCGATATCACGACCAAGGGCGGCGGCTACAAGGCCGACGACGTGGACTGCAAGGACGGCCAATACGACTTGCTGCTCGACAAGGACTTCAAGATCACCAAGAAGGACAAAGAGGACTAGACCGTCCTCCCTTTCTTCATTTGCTGATAGAGTTCGTGCGAGCGCCGCGGTCGCAGTGGCGCTCGCATTTCCAATTGGAGGGAATGTCGATGATCAGGATCTTCGTAGCTGTGCTGACGACCGCATTGGTCGCATCCCTGCCGGCAGCGGCCGGGGAGGTCGTGCCTGACGCCAAGGCGGCAATAGACAAGGCGCTTGCCGGGATCGGCTGCACGGTCGAAGCCGACGATGTCGACACCACCGACGACGGCTACGAGGCCGACGACGTCAAGTGCAAGGATGGCGAGTTCGAGGTGACCTTCGACAAGGACTTCAACATCAAGTCGAAGGAGAAAGACGAATACTAGGCCCAATCGGCGTTATTGCAGGCGTTTCAATGCCCCAGGTCGTTGACAGCGACGGCCGGGCTTTTTATGGTCCCGGCAGCTTGGAGGGCGGCCGTCGATCAAGGGCCGCCCCCGCCATTTCTGCCAAACGATGGATGAATTGCCATGAAGATCAAGAATTCGCTGCGAGCGCTCCGCAATCGCCATCGCAACAACCGCGTGGTCAGGCGGCGCGGACGGCTCTACGTCATCAACAAGACGAACCGCCGCTACAAAGCTCGCCAAGGCTAGAGCGCACATGCGGCCGCGCGCGAGCTTCAACCCGAAGCCTAACGCTGCCTTTCTTTTCCGGCTTTGCCGAATTGCTGGTTGCGTCTCGCTCGCCGCGCTGGCGTTTGCGCTCATTCTGAGCGTCGGACCGCGCGTGCATGCCGCCCCTGTGGAGCCGAAACCCGATGCCGGCGTCGCCGCACCGAAAGAAGCGCCCGCCGAGGACGCCGATCCTAGCCTCCTGCCGGGTTTGGATGAGACCGGCGAAGACCCGATCGAGCCTGATGAGCTCGACGACAATCAGGTGCTCAGGCCCGACGTCAAGCCGGGCGGCGAAAGCGAAGACAAACCGCAATCGACCGAGGAGAACAAGCAGGATCGGCTCGGGCCTCCGCTTGGTCCTGGGCAAGGAAGGGGCGGCGTTCAGGAGGACGGTCTCCCGCTTGCGGTGCCGCTCGACCGGAGCAAGATGCTCGGCGAGCTTTACGATCAACTCGGCGTTGCGAAGGACCTCGGTGATGCGCGCCCGATCATGGAATCGATCGAGGAGGTGTGGCACACGTCAGGCAGCGACACGGTCGACCTCTTGCTCAGCCGATCCGAGCGCCTCATCAAGGACGCCGATCTCGATGTGGCGAGCGATATCCTCGACGCGACCATCGATCTTGCGCCAGAGACCGCCGAGGCGTGGCACAAACGCGCGACGGTCGAGTTCCTGCGCAAAAATTACGAGAGCGCGCTCAGCGATATCAGGCGATCGCTCAGTCTCGATCCGCGCAATTACCGCGCGATGAGCGACCTCGCCATCATGCTAGAAGCTGCCGGCGAGAAGAAGGATGCGCTGGAGGCCTATCGCAAGGCGCTCAAGGCGAACCCGTTCCTCGACGAGGCGCGCGACGCGATCAAGGAATTGACCCACGAGGTCGAGGGCCAGGACATTTAGCGAGCCACTCGCGCGCGTCATACCGGCGAAAGCCGGTATCCGGCAGACTGGAAAACCAGATCCCGGCTCGCGCCGGAATGACCGACGCGCGGTAACTACATATCCTCGGAGCCGTCGCCGACGAAGGCGATGCGCAGCAGATTGGTGGCGCCCGGAGTGCCGAGCGGAACGCCCGCCGAGATGATGATGCGTTGGCCGGGCAGCGCAAAGCCTTCCTGATAGGCGATGCGGCAGGCCTTGGCGACCATGTCGTCGAGGTCGCGCGGGTCGTCAGTGAGGACGCAATGCTGGCCCCACACCAGAGCGAGCTTGCGGCCCGTGGCCGGGATCGGCGTCAGAGCGACGATCGGCTGGTGCGGCCGCTCACGTGCGGCGCGAAGCGCGGTCGCGCCGGAGGCCGTGTAGCAGGCGATGGCGGCTAGGTTCAGCGTCTCGGCGACGGTACGGGCGGCAGCCGAGATGGCGTCGGCGCCGGTCGCCTCGGGATCGATGCGCTGAGCGTGAATGATCGCTTCGTAGAGCGGGTCGCGCTCGACCTCGATAGCGACGCGGTCCATGGTCTCGACCGCCTGCACCGGGTATTTGCCGACGGCCGATTCAGCCGAGAGCATGACCGCGTCGGCGCCGTCGAACACCGCGGTCGCCACGTCGGAAACTTCGGCCCTGGTCGGCGCATGGGCGTAGATCATCGATTCGAGCATCTGCGTCGCCACGACGACCGGCTTGCCGGCGTTGCGCGCGGCGCGAATGATCTGCTTTTGCAGGCCCGGCACTTTCTCGACCGGGATCTCGACGCCGAGGTCGCCGCGCGCCACCATGATGCCGTCGGCGAGGTCGATGATCGCTTTGAGATGGTTGAGCGCCGACGGCTTCTCGATCTTGGCCATGATCGCCGAGCGGCCGCGCGCCAGCTTGCGCGCCTCGGCGATGTCATCGGCGCGCTGCACAAAGGAGAGAGCGATCCAGGCGACGCCGAGCGACAACGCATATTCGAGATCGGCGCGATCCTTGTCGGTAAGCGAGCCCAAGGGCACCACGGTGTCGGGCAGGCTGATGCCCTTTCGGCTGCCGAGCACTCCGGTGGTCTGCACCTCGGCGTCGATCCTGACATCGCTCGCCTCGACGACGCGCAGCCTGAACTTGCCGTCGTCGAGCAGGAGCGTGTGGCCCGGCTTGACCGCGGCGAAGATCTCGGGATGCGGCAGGTGTACGCGGCCGAGCCCGCCGATCGCCTCGCGGCGGACGAAGCTCAGCACGTCGCCTTCGGTCAACCGGATGGCGCCTGACTCGAACTTGCCGATGCGGAGCTTCGGGCCCTGCAAGTCGACCAAGATGCCGATCGGTCGTGAGTACTCCGCCTCGAGCTTGCGGACGATGCCGTGGATCTCGCGCATGCCGTCATGCGTCGCGTGGCTCATATTCACGCGGAACACGTCGGCGCCGGCCTCGAACAGGCGGCGCATCGTCTCTTCGTTGTTGGAGGCAGGACCGAGCGTGGCGACGATCTTGACCCGGCGTTTTCGCCTCATTGCGACTTCGCTTCGCCCTCGGGATCGGTGAGGCGGATGGTCCAGTCCCGCTCCTCGCCGGTGTCGACCTCGAAAAACCCGGTCTTCTTGTAGCCGCGCTTCACGCAATCCTTAGTGTCGCGGATGGTGAAGGATTTGTCATCGGTGCACATGAAGAGCGAGCCGGCCCACTCACCGCCGCGATCATAGTCGACAGCGTGGATGTAATAGAACCGCCCGATGAGCACGCCCTTGAGCAGGGTCTCGCAAGTATGCGAGGCGATGTTCCACCAGCCTTCGGTGGCCCAGCCTTCGGCGTCCTTGTAGCCGATGGCGACGCCGACCCGGCTCGCCGTGGTGTTGCAGAGCTTGAGATCGGCGAGAGCCGGGTTCGCGCCTAGCCCGGCCAGCAGCAATGCGGCAATCGGAGGAAAGCTTCGCCGCCATCGCCGCCGGGCGGAAACCGAATTGTCCGCCCTATGTCGGATCGAGTTGGCAGCGTGCATCAGCGTCATATAGCCTGAAACAAGGTTAACGATGTTCGAAAGATAGCACCGAATGGGTTGAGTTTCTCTGACCACAAGGCAGTTAAGTCCTCTCCCCGGGAGGTCCATTATAGAGCGAGTTCAACTGCCGAGAGCATCGCTCTAAGTCATAGGTAAATGCGTCGCAATCTTGGCCTTGGCGGGGCTTTTCGCTTGCCGTTGGCCTGAGGCAGGCTCACTTAAGGGCCGATCAGAGTGCGCGAGGGCGGCGCCAAGGAGCTTCGGTCTGGACAGTTTGGCGATAGGCGATTTGGGCGCCGAGCCCTGCCGGAACGTCGCGGGCGACGCGGGGACCGGCCTCCTTATTCTCTGCGACCACGCCGAGAACTCCCTGCCCGAGCGCTACGGTCTGCTCGGGTTAAGGCCGGAGGACCTGCACCGTCACATCGCTTATGACATGGGCGCGGCGGGGGTGGCCGTGCGTCTCGCCGAGATGCTGGGGGCGCCGGCGCTGCTGTCGTGCTTCTCGCGGCTTCTGATCGACCCCAACCGCGGGCTCGACGACCCGACGCTGATCATGCAGATCTCAGACGGGCTGATCGTGCCGGGCAATGTCAGCCTCAGCGAGAGCGAGGTCGCTTCGCGCATCGCACAGCACTACGAGCCCTACCATCGCGCCATCGAGGCGGCGGTCGAGGCGGGGCTCGATGCCGGCAAGCCGCCGGTGATCATCTCCGTGCATAGCTTTACCCAAGCCTGGAAGGGCGTGCCGCGGCCGTGGTCGGTCGGGGTGCTGTGGGACAAGGACCCGCGCCTTGCGCTGCCACTGCTCGACGCCTTGCGCACCATCCCCGGCATCGAGGTCGGCGACAACGCGCCTTATTCGGGCCAGCTCAAGGGCGACACGCTGTACCGTCACGGCACAGAGCGGGGGCTCGCGCATGCTCTGATTGAGGTCAGGCAGGACCTGATCCTCGCAGAGGAGGGCCAGGCGGAATGGGCGGGACATCTCGCCGATGCGTTGCGCACAGTGATGCGGGATGAAAGCGCTCTACACGCGATCACGCTGCATGGCTCTCATACTGACATGCCGAACGCCGAGGTGGTCACGAAGCCGGGCAGGGACGCATCGCCGGTCATGGACGAGGCAACGCGCACTGAGCTCGAGGCTGCGGCCTTCAGGCGGCTCGTGGCCCATCTTCGCGCGCGTAGCGACGTCGAGAATATCGACCTGATGGAACTCGCCGGCTTTTGCCGGAACTGCCTTTCCGGCTGGTATCAGGAGGCGGCAGCGGCCAAGGGCATCGCGCTCGGCAAGGAGGAGGCGCGCGAGATCGTCTACGGCATGGCCTATGAGGCGTGGAAAGCTAAGTTCCAGTCAGGACCGAAACGCAAGACAGCCAAGACAGCAGGCTAGCCTGCTCGGTGGTTCGCGTCTCGCGTGCTTTGGATAAGCGGGATAAGCGCACACCCCCTCCTTGCAGCGGCCAAGCAGCGAGACCTAAGCTGACCGCTTGTTCGAATCACAAGCCTTCGCGGGGGTCATCAAAGTGCAGCTTCAGACATCAGCCAAAGACCAGCTTCGTACCATCATCGCCCGCGTCGAGCGGCTCGAAGAGGAGAAGGCGGCGCTCTCGGCCGATCTCAAGGAGGTCTATGCCGAGGCCAAAGGCAACGGCTTCGACGTGAAGGCGCTCCGCGCCGTGATCCGCATACGCAAGCAGGATGAGAACAAGCGGCGGGAGGCCGAAGCCGTGCTGACCACCTATCTGCACGCGCTCGGCATGACTGCCGAGGCCGAGGCGGCTTAGCGCCCGCGCTCCATGGCCGGGCTCGTCCCCGGCATCCACGAATGAATTGGCTGCGAATGACGAAAACGTGGGTCGCTGCGCCTTCGCGCGCCCATCACGGCTTTCGGAGAAAGTGATTCCGACTAGCGGGCGGCAATGCGGGTCGCGGAGGGCGCTGACGGCTCGGCCTCGGCGTGCTCCTTGGCGGCAGGCTCGATGCCGGCATAGAGGCTGCGCACGGCCTGACCCTGGAATTTCTGCGCAGCGGCGAGCCCGGCATAGCCAGAGCTCTTGCGGAGCGTGAGAGAGGTCGGGCGATCCATGTCCTCGAACAGATAGTCGATCGCGCCCTGGTCGGGGTGGGTCATCGGCGCGACGGTGCGGCTATAGGCCACCGAAGCATCGGTCATCAGGCCGGCGATCTCGAACGGGACGTAGCTTTCCTCCTCGGCGTGGTCGTCGTCGACCTCCGGAGCGCCAACCACCTCGGCGTCGCGATAGACCGGCAACGGCGCCGGTGCGGGCTTGGCGTGGAAGCTCGGCAGCGACGGCATGCCGCCGGCGCTCGCATAGGCGAACAGTCGTTGCGGCGGAGGCGGGGTGCCCTGCTCATGCGCGTCGGCCGAAATTTCGTGCTCGACGGGTGAGTCCGGCGTGTAGGAGGCGAGGATCGGCTTCGGCAACTCCGGCGAGGGCGCGGCCGCCGGCTCGTTCTGCGCGACGACCGGTGTGGCGCTGCCCGAATCGGCTCCGCTCTCAATTGCATCGTCGGCATCGGCGACCTCGTCGTCAGCCTCGGGCGCCGGCTGGATGCGGACAGCCTGGGCGATCTGGGTCTGCTTCACGAGTCCTTGGACCTGAGCGAGCTTATAGTCGGCCATGGTGATCGGCTTGCCGTCTTTCGGCGTGTATTTCGAATGTCCCACGGGGAAGAGAGCGGCAAGCTCGAGCCGTGGGATGCGCGGCCACATGCGGACGTTGCCGGTGTCGACGTGCACGAAGGGAACGCCGGAGGTCGGGTAATAGCCGACGCCGCCCCATTCCCACACCAGCGCGGAGTTGCGCAGAACTTTGACGGGAACGTCGGGGAAGGTGATATCGGCAGCCTTGCCGAGAATGTGCTGGCTCTTCTTCGCCTGGCCACCGCCATGCTTACGCAGATTGGCGTTGGTCTCGGCCGTGCGGTAGCCACAGATGAGATGGACGGGCACGGTGGAACCAAGCTCTTTGTGCAGGGTCCAAATGTGGTCGATCAGCACCGGGTCCATCTTGGTTTCTTGGTTGACCCGCCAATCGCGCATGAAAGTGTTGAGCCGTGCGAGAGCGTCGTCATCGTATTTGCCGTCCCGCTTGAAGGTGACGGTGATGGTCTCTTTGGTGTGGATGTTGAAGATGGAAATCGTGCGGGTCTCGCCGAGCGCGTTCGCACCATAAGTGGTGGCCGACCACCACGCCGCAGCGGTCAGAAGCATGACAGCGCCGCCGACGACGGCGCGACGTGCGACACTCCCCCTGATGCGCATCCCCGAACTTTCCCTCGCCGACATTTGAGCCGGCTTCCCCGTACGATGCCGACCCCCTCAGGCCAGACACCGGCGACAAGCATCCTTCATATGCCTGCCGTTAAGCAAGAGTATTAGCCAAATTGCGGGAAAAACAAGGCGAAGGAGCTAACCTTACCGGGAATCCGCCGGTAGAGTTAACAGGATTTCCACAGGATATTCAGCACCTAAAGTCTGAGCGCCGACGCCATCCGCGCATCATGACCGTAAATATCCCCGTAAGTGGACAGCGAGCCGTCGTCATTCACCTTAACGGTGAAGTAGGTGATGTAGACGGGGATCTTCTGTTGCAGCGCAACATGAGAATCGTAGCCGTCCTCGATGGCTGAGGCGGTTCTGGCGTCGCTCCAGCCGTTCTCGTGCTTGAGCAGGACCGCGGCCAGCTGGTCGGGGTTCTGCACGCGCATGCAGCCGTGGCTCTCGGCCCGCACGGGCTGGGCGAACAGGAATTTCTGCGGCGTGTCGTGCATGTAGACGTCATGCTTGTTGGGAAACACGAATTTGACCTTGCCGAGCACGTTGTCGGGTCCCGGCGGCTGGTAGATATCGAAGCTGCGGATGTCGGTGGTGTTCCAATCGACCTCGGCGGGGTCGACCTCGCGGCCGGCATATTTGATGCGAAGGTTGTGGCGCTGGAACACGGCGGTGTTGTAGCCGCCGCCGCCGAACCACGAGGCCTCCTGACGGACATAGGGCCTGATCTCCTCGATCTTGATCGAGGTCGGCACGTTCCAAAACGGCCCGAACACGATTTCCTGCATCTCGTTGGAGAACACCGGCGTCTGCTTGTCGACCTTGCCGACGACGACGCGCGTGGTGTGCACCGGCTTCCCGTCATCGACGACCCGGAGCATGAACTCGGGGATGTTGACCGTGACGTAGTAGGAGCCGAGATCGTGGGGCAGCCAGCGCCAGCGCTCCATGTTGATCAGGATGGCCCTGATCTTGGCGAAACCGCCCGTCTCGCGCGGCGCGGCATCCGACTGACCGTTTAGCATGCGGCGTGTGCCCGGGCCGACAGCGCCGTCGCCATAAGCGCCGTGCGCCTGCTGGAAACGCTGCACGGCGAGCGCGAGGCCCATGTCGTAGGCATTCTTATCGGCGCCTGGATTGGCGGCCACATCGAGACGCTTCCTGAGGAGAGCGACCTGCGGATCGACGACGCCGATCTTCAGCACCTGACCGTCGGGGATGAAGTTGGCGGGCTTCTCGACGGCGGCCGGCTCGGCTTTACCGCCGCGCAGGGCGATGAGCTTCTGCCTGAGAGCCTCGAATTGCGGCTGGTCGGGCTGGAAGCTCCGTAGATAGGCGGCGGCGTCGGAACGGATGGCGATCGATTCGATCACTTCGGTCGGATTAGGCAAAGCGAGACTCGGATCGAGATTCTCGCTCAGGCGTTGCGGCTTGATGCGGCCGCCGCGTGCGTCGGTGGCGTAGTCGAGCACGGCATAGCTGACCGTGATCTCGGCGTCGGCGAGCCAGTCGATCGCTTGCGGATCGGAGGCGCTGAAGCCGTCTTGCTTGGGCAGGACGTAGTCGGAGGAGCGGAGGCCATAATCGTCGGCTGCGGCGATCTCGGCCATAACCCCCTTGCCGCGCGCGGTGAACCCGTTGGCGTCGACCCATAGAGGCTTCTGGTCGGCGACCGAATAGAATTCGACGAGCGCGCCCTGCTCGTCCTTCTTGCGATCGCTGGTGGCGGTGAACTTGGCCGAGAGGCGGTTCTGCACGGCCATGCGTATGGCCTCGGCCGGCGTTATCAGCGACTCGGGCTGGTCAGGCTCTGCGGCGAAGGCCGGAGCGCCGAGCGGCGCGAGCAAAGCCAGGGTTAACGCAATACCAACGATCAATTTCATCATGCCCCCCAACAGGCCGCGATGCAGCTGGCGCATTACGGTCTAGCTTGGGGCCTTCCCGTCGCTAGCCGTAACACGCACTCACACAAGGTTTTCCCTAATCCGGCCACCAGGGCAGCGCTTACGGCCTTGCCTCGAGCCCGATCTCGCGCATCTTGCGGTAGAGCGTGGAGCGTCCGATGCCGAGCCGTTTGGCGATCTCCGTCATCCGTCCGCGGTAGCGGCCGAAGGCGAGCCTGATCATGTCGGCCTCGACCGCTTCGAGCGAGCGGATGTCGCCGCTATCGCTCAAGGCGGGGATCCCGACCGCGTCCTTGCCGTTGGCTGACGGCACGTGAATGGTGGCAGGCGTGCCGGCCGACCCGCCGAGCATCACCGGGCCATCGATGTGCGGAACCAGGTCCTTGGGCGCCGGCGCCGGCGGAACGGTCACCGCGTAGCCCTCGACATGGGCGGCGATCTGCGGGAACTCGTTGACCGTCAGCATGGGCGTGTCGGCAAGCACCACGGCGCGGAACACGGCATTCTCGAGCTGGCGGATATTGCCTGGCCAGCTGTAGCGCCTGAGCATGGCGCTCGCGTCGGCGTCTATGCCGTCGATGCGCTTGCCTTCCTCGGCGGCGAATTGCGCGATGAAGTGGCGAATCAGCTCGGGCACGTCCTCGAGCCGCTCGCGCAATGGCGGCACCCAGATGGGAAACACATTCAGCCGGTAATAGAGATCTTCGCGGAAGCGTCCCTCGTTGACCAGGCTGATCAGGTTCTGATTGGTGGCCGAGATCAGGCGGAAATCGACCTTGACCGGCTGCTTCGAGCCGACCGGATCGATCTCGCCCTCTTGCAAAGCGCGAAGCAGCTTGACCTGGGCGTCGAGCGGCAGCTCGCCGATCTCGTCGAGAAACAGCGTGCCCTGGTCGGCCTCTACGAACTTGCTGGCACGCTTCTCCGAGGCCCCGGTAAATGAGCCCTTCTCGTGGTCGAACAAAATGCTTTCGACCAGATTCTCGGGGATTGCGCCGCAATTCACGGTGACGAACGTCTTGCCGGCGCGGGCGCTCTCGCCCTGGATGGCGCGCGCGATCAACTCTTTGCCCACGCCGGATTCGCCCTCGATCAGGACGGGAATGGTGGATTTGGCCGCGCGCTTGCCGAGCTCGATGACCCGGGTCATGGCCGCGCTGCCGGTGATCAGATCGGCGAAGCCGAGCGAGCCTTTGGCCTGGGCCTTGATGCGGCTGAGCTCGCCGGCGAGCGCCTCGATCTTGAGCGCGTTCTTGATGGAGACTTCGAGCCGCTCCGGACTGACCGGCTTCACCACGAAGTCGACGGCGCCGGCCCGCATTGCCGAGATCGCGGCGTCGATCGAACCATGGGCCGTCTGCACGATGGCCGGAGGTTTCTTCGGGAGCGTGCGCATGGCGCCGAGCACGGCCATGCCGTCGGTCCCCGGCATGACGAGGTCGAGCAGGACGAGGCAGATGTCGTTGCTGGCATCCGCCTTGAGCGCGGCGAGCGCCTTGTCGCCACTCTCGGCCGTGGCGACGTTGTAGCCAAAGCGCTTGATGGTCTCTTCTAGGATACGACGTTGAGTAGGGTCGTCGTCGACGACCAGGACGCGTTTGGGCATGACGCAGAGACTCACGAGGAACTGGTTACACGAAACTTCACGTCAGAAGCTTGGCTGCCCCAACCCAATACGCTGGCGAAGCAGGGACGCTGCTGTGCCAAAAGTGTACTCGAAGGGTAAATATCCTCTTTATCTCGGTTCGATTTTGGTGATGGCTTGCCGCAGCCTTCGTCAAATTGACTAGAAGAGCGCCTATTTGGCCCTTGCGAGGCCGCGTTTCCTATCCACAGTAGCCATCCATTCGCCGCTAACGAGGAATCACAGGTGCCGAGGCTACCCAAACTGACCCCCTGGTCCGAGCACCCGACCTACGCCGCGAGCGCGGGAGCGAAAGACAAAGCCAAGCGCCGCCGCTCTGCAGCGGAAGCGCCCGCCAAGCGCAAGCTCAGGACGTTGCCGGAATGGAACCTGGCCGATCTCTATGGGGGAGCGGACGCGCCGCAGCTCAAGGCCGACCTCACGACGTCGGAGCGCGCCGCGGACGCCATGCAGGAGCACTATGCCGGCAAGCTCGCAGTGCTGCTCGACGGCGGCAAAGGCGGGCAGGGCCTCGCCCAGGCGGTGCGCGAGTTCGAGGCCCTGAACGACCTGCTCGGCCGCATCGTTTCCTACGCGAGCCTGCTGTACGCCGCAGATACCTCCGACCCCGCGCGGCAGAAATTCTTCGGCGACATCCAGGAGAAGATCACCGCGATCTCCTCCAAGCTCCTGTTCTTTCCGCTCGAGCTCAATCGCCTGGACGACAAGGCGCTCGAGACGGCGGTGGCGCAGTCCGAACTCGGCCATTACCGCCCCTGGCTCGAGGATCTGCGCAAAGAGAAGCCCTATCAGCTCGATGACAAGCTCGAGCAGCTGTTCCACGAGAAGTCGGTCACCTCGCGCAGCCCCTGGGATCGGCTGTTCAACGAGACCATGACATCGCTTAGATTCGATCTCGGCAACGAGAAGCTCAGCCTCGAGCCAGCACTCAACCGCCTGCTCGATCAAGACGAGAAGAAGCGGCGAAAGGCAGCAGAAGCTCTGGCCAAGACGTTCAAGGAGAACCTGCGGCTGTTCACGCTGATCACCAACACGCTGGCCAAGGACAAGGAAATTTCCGACCGTTGGCGCGGCTTTGTCGACGTGGCTGATTCGCGGCACCTCGCCAATCGCGTGGAGAAGGAGGTGGTCGACGCACTCGTCGCTGCCGTGGGCGAGGCTTACCCGCGCATCTCGCACCGCTACTACGCCATGAAGGCGAGATGGCTCGGCCAGAAGAAGCTTGCGCATTGGGACCGTAACGCGCCGCTGCCCGAGGAGCCCAAGCGGGTGATCGGCTGGGACGATGCCCGCAACACCGTGCTCACCGCCTATGGCGATTTCTCGCCGAGGATGGCCGACATTGCTGGGCGGTTCTTCGCGCAAGGCTGGATCGACGCGCCAGTGCGGGAAGGGAAGTCGCCGGGAGCCTTCTCGCATCCGACGGTGCCGAGCGCGCACCCCTACATCCTGCTCAACTATCAGGGCAAGCCGCGCGACGTGATGACGCTCGCGCACGAGCTCGGCCACGGCGTGCATCAGGTGCTCGCCAATGTGCAGGGACCGCTAATGGCGCCGACGCCGCTTACGCTCGCCGAGACCGCGAGCGTGTTCGGCGAGATGCTGACCTTCCGCGCGCTGCTCGAGCAAGCGCCGTCACCGCGCGAGCGGAGAGCCCTGCTGGCCGCCAAAGTCGAGGACATGATCAACACGGTGGTCCGACAGATCGCCTTCTATAATTTCGAGCGTCGGGTGCACAACGAGCGGCGCGAAGGCGAGCTGACCGCGGAGCGGCTCGGCGAGATCTGGCTCGACGTGCAGCGCGAGAGCCTTGGGCCGGCGATCGATCTCAAGTCCGGCTATGAGACCTTCTGGTGCTACATCCCGCACTTCATCCACGCGCCGTTTTACGTGTACGCATACGCCTTCGGCGATTGCCTGGTGAATTCGCTCTACGCCGTCTACGAGAAGGCGGACGAAGGTTTCGCTGAGCGCTATCTCGACATGCTCGCGGCGGGGGGCACCAAGCACCACAAGGAGCTGCTGGCTCCGTTCGGGCTCGATGCGTCAGAGCCGCATTTCTGGTCGATGGGACTCAAGGTAATCGAAGGCCTGATCGATGAGCTCGAAGCTATGGATGAGACACCCAAGCCCAAAAAATCCAGGCCTTGAAATGCGATCTGTCGTTGTATGTGTGGGATGAGGCGAGCTTGCCGCCGACCCCGGCCTTGCGCATGATCTCGGCGAACATCGACGGTGTTGCAGCGTTCACGCGCAGCTTGCTCCAATTGTCCCCGATCGTCTCCTGCATCAGGACAGATCGGCATCGGTCTTTGCGGGAAACTTGGCGACGTCGCCGATTCTGTCTCTGTGGAACCAGACGTTGAACGTGACGACGCTGAAGGATGCGCGCGTCGCCTGGCGCTGCCTGCTGCGTCCGCCCTGCAGGCTCTGAGCGAAATGGGCGTAGTTGATGATCGCAAGCTGCGGTCTTTCTTGGGAAGGGATCGTGTCGGCGGCGCTTCTGGCTCAGGGCCCCCATATGAGGGAATGGCTTAGTCGATGAACCTCCAAGACGCACCCATGAACGACCGCCCGGCCGACAAGGAAAAGAACAGGTTCAGCGCCCGCGCGCTCCGCTACGCCTCGGTCGGCGCCAATGTCGGCGGCGTGGCCGCGCGCATCGCCAGCCGCCGCCTGTTCGGCCTCGACCCTGCCCGCGACAAGGATGCCGCCTCGCTCGCCGCCGCGCTTGGCGGGCTGAAAGGTCCTATCATGAAGGTGGCGCAGCTGCTCGCCACCATCCCCGAGGCGCTGCCGGCAGAATATGCCGCCGAGCTCGGCCAGCTCCAGAGTCAGGCGCCGCCTATGGGCTGGCCGTTCGTGCGCCGGCGCATGGCGGCAGAACTCGGTCCCGATTGGCAGACGAAATTCGAGAGCTTCGCGCATGAGGCTGCGGCATCGGCCTCGCTCGGTCAGGTGCATCGCGCGAGCAGTCATGACGGGCGCGCGATTGCCGCCAAGCTGCAATATCCGGACATGCAGTCAGCGGTCGAGGCTGACCTCGCCCAGCTTGGCGTTCTGTTCGCCATCCATGCCCGCATGCAGCCGGCCATCGACACTTCGGAGATGCGGACCGAGATCGCGGCGCGGTTGCGGGAGGAGCTCGACTACGATCTCGAAGCGAGGCACATGACGCTCTACGCGCTGATCTTCAAGGACGACGCTTCGATCCGCGTGCCCAAGCTCGTGCCCGAGCTGTCCACCAAGCGACTGCTCATCATGACCTGGCTCGACGGACGACGCCTGCTCGACTATCGCGACCGCAGCCTCGATGAGCGCAATCAAATCGCCCGCGCCATGTTCCGCGCCTGGTGGTACCCGTTCAGTCATTTCGGGGTGATCCACGGCGACCCGCATCTCGGCAATTATACCGTGTTCGAGGACGGCGAAGGGAGGGCCGCCGGCATCAACCTGCTCGACTATGGCTGCATGCGGAGCTTCGCGCCGAAATTCATTCAAGGCGTGGTCGACCTCTATCATGGGCTGCTTCGCAACGACCGCGCGCTAATCGTGCATGCCTATGAGACCTGGGGCTTCGCCGGGTTATCCAACGAACTGATCGACATCCTCAATATCTGGGCGAACTTCATCTACGGGCCGATGTTGGAGGACCGCGTGCGCACCATCGCCGATCAGGTGAGCCCCGGCATGTATGGAAGACGCGAGGCATTCAAGGTGCATCAGGGCTTGCAGGAGAAGGGGCCGGTCAAGGTGCCGCGCGAGTTCGTGTTCATGGACCGTGCGGCGATCGGGCTGGGCGGGGTGTTCCTGCATCTCGACGCCGAGCTCAATTTCCACCGGCTGTTCGAGGACACAATCGCCGGCGCAGACCTCGCCGATGTGGCCAAGCGCCAGCGCGACGCATTCACGCAAGCCGGCGTCCCGCTGCCGGAGGGCGCAGCTTGAGACAAACAGGGTTCATCGGCCTTCTTGGCGTCGTGGCTTTGGTCGCGGGAGCCGCACCCCTCGCTGCCAAGGATGATAGCGAGACGAGTTCTCTCGATGTCGTGGTTGGGGATTACGCCGTCGTTGGGCAGGAACCTGACGGGGACGGGCCTATTCGGGCTCGGCCACGATTGAGCCCAGGGAAGGCAGCATCACACTAAACGAGCGGCGCGGCGATCATGAGTTGACGGCGACGGGAACGGTCGAGGCGCCGTCGCCCGGCGAGCGGAGGGTCTTGCGCCTTCACTGGCAGACGGCGGCCCCATGACCATGTCCTGCCAGGTCGCGGGCGACCTCGACAATTATGCGCGGCTGAATTGCTGTTGGTTGCGCGACGGCTCCGACCCCAAGCGACAGGGGCTCGAAGCGCTATTCCCGACCGCGGCCTGGCCCAAACCCTGAGCGGGCGGGATCGCCCCGATTATTGCCCGGAAGGCGGGCTTTATGGTATTTGCGCGGGCGGGAGACCGACAAGCCTGAGATCAGAGGGGAGTGGAATGAAGATCAATCCGTCCGAGGGCCATCCGGCAATGGACTATGCCGAGCATGAGCGGACCTACAAGCTGTTCCTCAAGCTGACCGTCTATCTTGTCGTAGGCGTGATCGTGCTGATGGCGCTTCTCGCCATCTTCGTGGTCTGAGGCTGCCCGCGAAGGTTCGCCTGGCAAGTTTTCCTTTTGCTTTCGACTTAAGCCTGCATGAGCGCTAGCCTTGCGCTTTCGCGCGGAGGCGTCAGCGACGGAGCGACGATGATTGCGATTGGCGTGCCCGCCGAAGGAGTGGACGAGCCGCGCATCGGGCTGACGCCCGAGACGGTCAAGAAGCTTGTCAAGGCGGGGGCGGCCGTTACTGTTCGCTCGGGCGCCGGGCTGCGCTCCCATTTCCCCGATTCTGACTACGCCGCGGCTGGCGCGACCATCGCCAAGAGCGACGCCGATGCGGTCTCTGGCGCCGACGTGGTGCTGACGGTGCGCCGTCCCGACCTCGCCATCGCCAAAGCGATGAAGAAGGGCGCCGCGCTGGTCGGCATGCTCGATCCGTTCTCCGATGCCGAAGGCCTCGATACGTTGGCCAAGACCGGCGTCACCCTGTTCACCATGGAGCTGATGCCGCGCATCACTCGCGCGCAGGTCATGGACGTCTTGTCGTCGCAATCGAATCTCGCCGGCTACAAGGCCGTCGTCGATGCCGCTGCCGCGTTCGAGCGCGCTCTGCCGATGATGATGACGCCCGCCGGCACGGTGCCGGCGGCACGCGTGTTCGTCATGGGGGTCGGCGTCGCGGGACTCCAGGCCATCGCCACGGCGCGCCGGATGGGCGCCATCGTCACGGCGACCGACGTACGCCCAGCGGTCAAGGAGCAGGTGGCCTCGCTCGGGGCCAAGTTCATCGCGGTCGAGGACGATGAGTTCAAGCAGGCCGAGAACTCGGGCGGCTACGCCAAGGAGATGTCGGACGCCTACAAGAAGAAGCAGGCGGAGCTCGTGGCCGAGCACGTCAAGAGCCAGGACATTATCATCACCACGGCGCTGATCCCGGGCCGGCCCGCGCCGAAGCTGCTGTACAAGGCGATGATCGAGAGCATGAAGCCCGGCTCGATCATCGTCGATCTCGCCGCCGAGCGCGGCGGCAATGCCGAGCTTGCCAAGCCCGGCGAGATCGTCTCGCATAACGGCGTCCGCATCTTCGGCAAGCTCAATCTGGCCGGCTCGGTGCCGGTCAACGCCTCGAGCCTCTATGCTCGCAATTTGCAGTCCTTCGTCGAGCCGATGATCGACAAAGAGACGAAGACGCTTGCCATCAATTTCGCCGACGAGCTGGTCAAAGGCACGCTGGTCGCCAAGGATGGCGCCATCGTCAATGCCATGATCGCCGAGCGGCTCGGTGCCAAGACAGGCAGCGCGGCCGCGCCGGCCAAGCCGGCAAATGGCAACGGCACGGCTAATGGCAACGGCAAAAACCCGGCGCCGAAGCGGCGGCCCAAGGGAAGCAAGACATGAGGCACGACACGACAGCCGGTAAGCTTTGTCTCGCGCTCGCGACCCTCGCACTCGCGGCGCTGGCGCAATGGGCGCTCGCCGGGAGCGCATTCGCGCAAGTTGCCGCGCCGGCAGAGGGCGCGCATGACTTCGTGTTTCGGTTCTCGATCTTCGTGCTGGCGATTTTCGTCGGCTATTACGTGGTGTGGAGCGTGACACCGGCTCTTCATACGCCGCTGATGTCGGTGACCAACGCCATCTCCTCGGTGATCGTCGTCGGCGCGCTGCTCGCGGTCGCGGTCGAGGCTGGCGATGCCGCAGGCGGCAGCCGTCACCTCCTTGCCAAGCTGCTCGGGTTTGCCGCGCTCATCATGGCAAGCGTCAACATCTTCGGTGGCTTTCTCGTCACCCAGCGCATGCTCGCCATGTATCAGAAGAAAAAGAAATGAGCTCCGATCTCGCCTCGCTGCTCTATCTCGTCGCGGGTGTGCTGTTCATCCTCGCGCTGCGCGGACTGTCCTCGCCTGAGACCTCGCGCCAAGGCAACTATCTCGGCATGGCCGGCATGGCCATCGCCGTCATCACCACGCTCGCCGTGGCGCGCCCGCACGAGCCGCTCACATGGGCAATGATCGCCGGCGGCATCGCCATCGGCGGCGGAATCGGCGCGGTAATCGCGCGTCGCATCCCGATGACCGCGATGCCGGAGCTGGTCGCCGCGTTCCATTCCCTGGTCGGCATGGCGGCGGTGCTGGTCGCGGCTGCCGCCTTCTACGCGCCCGAGGCGTTCGGCATCGGCACGCCGGGCGCCATCCACACCCAGAGCCTGGTCGAGATGTCGCTCGGCGTGGCCATCGGCGCCATCACCTTCACCGGCTCGATCATCGCCTTCCTCAAGCTGTCGGGGCGCATGTCGGGCAAGCCGATCCTGCTGCCCGGGCGCCACGCGCTCAATATCGGGCTCGCGCTCGCGCTCATCGCCTGCATCGTCATGTTCTGCCACCAGCAGAGCGAGGTCTATTTCTGGGCGATCGCGCTCTTGTCGTTGCTGCTCGGCGTGCTGATCATCGTGCCGATCGGCGGTGCCGACATGCCGGTCGTGATCTCGATGCTGAATTCCTATTCGGGATGGGCGGCGGCCGGTATCGGCTTCACCCTCGGCAATACCGCCCTGATCGTCACCGGCGCGCTGGTCGGCTCATCCGGCGCGATCCTTTCCTACATCATGTGCAAGGGGATGAATCGCTCCTTCATCAGCGTGATCCTCGGAGGGTTCGGCGGCGAGGTGGCAGGACCGGCTGCCGGGGCCGAGCAGAAGCCGGTCAAGCTCGGGTCGGCGGAGGACGCCGCCTTCCTTATGAAGAACGCGGGCCGGGTGATTATCGTGCCGGGCTACGGCATGGCGGTGGCTCAGGCCCAGCATGCGTTGCGGGAGATGGCTGACGGGCTGAAGAAGGCTGGCGTCGAGGTCAAATATGCGATCCATCCTGTCGCGGGACGGATGCCCGGCCACATGAACGTGCTGCTCGCCGAGGCCAATGTTCCCTATGACGAGGTGTTCGAGCTCGAGCATATCAACTCGGAATTCCCGCAGACCGACGTGGTCTATGTGATCGGTGCCAACGACGTAACCAACCCGTCCGCCGAGGACGATCCCTCGTCGCCGATCTACGGCATGCCGGTGCTGGAAGTGTGGAAATCGGGCACCGTGCTGTTTAACAAACGCTCCCTCGCATCCGGCTATGCCGGCATCGATAATCCGCTGTTCTATCGCGATAACACCATGATGGTTCTCGGCGACGCGAAGAAGATGACCGAAGAAATCGCCAAGTCGCTTTGACGCAGGGCCGCCAAGGTTAACTGCCTCAGAACTAACGTAGAATCGTCAAACTGCGGCTGAATTTCCCACTATAACGCGACCCTCCTTCTGCCTCCGGCGTGGTGGTTGCAACGCAATCCTGCAGTTGCTTCACCCATTGGGCCGGCGATGATCTTAAGCGGGTTGGGCTTTCGCTGAAACATGCACAGTTTTCGGCTGTTTGGAGCCGGGGCTTTTGCCCTTCTGATCATGACCATGCCGGCTTTGGCGCAGGGGTTCGCTTGTCTCCGCAACAGCCCATGCTCGAGATCGATCTGGTGTTCGGCCGCATATCGGGGGCGAACTGGGCGTGACCGAGCAGCAATGGGCAGATTTCGTGGCGGCTGAGATCACGCCCCACTTTCCGCAGGGGCTCACGATCGACGATGCCGTCGGTCAATGGCGCGACCCCGACAAGAACACGATCGTCAAGAACGTGACAATAGTCGTCCTGCAAAACGAACCAGTCGAGCAGAAGATCGCGGCCATCGTCGCAGCTTACAAGCAGCGATTCCAGCATCAATCGGTCGGCGTTGTGATGCGTGCGGCCTGCGTGTCGTTTTGACAGCATTCATCACGGCAACATGCTGAAATGAGCCTTTCTCGCCTCCGGCGTCATTCAAGTTGCATTCATCATAGTTACGATAACGGGGGCGAGGTCTTTGAATAAGAAAGAACCGAAAGGTATTGCTTGAACCATGCTGAACCTTCTTCTGTCGCTAGTGGGCATTTTCGCGCTGATCGGGATCGTCGGTCGACTGCTGCACCGCTACTTTATCTATATTCCCGATCGGACACGGGTCGCCCCCAAGGAGGCGGGACTGACCGCCACCGAGGAGATCGTGTTCAGGGCGGCTGACGGGACGAAGCTGATCGCTTGGTATCAGTCGGCCAAAGGCGCGAAGCCTACGCTGCTCTATTTCACCGGAAACAGCGGCAATGTCGCCGACCGTGCCGGCAAGATCAGGACCATCGCCTCCTACGGCTACGGCGTTTTCATGCTCAATTATCGCCTCTACGGCGGCTCGGAGGGCAGGCCGACCGAGGCGCGGAACGCTGCAGACGCGGTCAGCGCCTACGATTGCCTGCGCGGGCAGGGCGTCGCGCCGCGCGACATAGTCGCTTACGGCGAGTCGCTCGGGACTGCTGTCGCGACAAGGCTTTCACTCCACCGCGAGGTCCAGGCGCTCATTCTCGAGGCGCCGTTCACCTCGACCGTCGATGTTGGGAAGCTGATGTGGAAGGGGTTTCCGCTCGGCATCATCATGGTCGATCAGTACCGCACCATCGATCGCATCGGCGACGTTACGGTCCCGCTGTTCATGATGCATGGCGGACGCGATTCGATCATTCCGCTCTATCTGGCGCGCCGCGTCTATCACGCAGCCAACGAGCCGAAGAGCCTCGTGGTCGTGCCGCAAGCCGGGCATAATGATCTGTTCGATCGCGGCGTCTTCGAGACGGTACACGGCTTTCTCGAGAGTCTCCGGCCGGCCAAGATCGCCAAGGCGGGCCGCCGCGTGGAACCCGCTGCTGCGGCGAGCGGCGAGGACCGCTGACTGCGACCCCAATTGATTGAAGCTGTCATGTCCGGCCTTGGGCCGGGCATCCACGATTTCATTCGACGCCAAACGCTGATGGCCGGGACAAGCCCGGCCATGACAGAAGTCTTCTAGCTTGATGGCGCTTGTGCTAGCGGCGCGGGCCACGCGGCTTCGCGGCAGCAGCAGCAGCGCCGGGGCCGCCTCCACCACCTTCGCGCTGGGCCTTCTTGCGCGCGAGCTTGCGGGCGCGGCGGATGGCCTCGGCCTTCTCGCGGGCGCGCTTCTCCGAGGGCTTCTCGTAATAGTTACGGAGCTTCATCTCGCGGAAGATGCCTTCGCGCTGCATTTTCTTTTTCAGAGCCCGGAGGGCCTGATCGACATTGTTATCGCGAACGACGACCTGCACGCGCTTAGATCTCCGATTGGCCGTTGATTTTAAGGAGTGGAGCGGGGGCCAAATGCGACCGTGGCCAGAACCGGCCAAGGTCCCGCATCCTGATTTGCTCTAACAGAAGGCTGCCCGAATGTCCAGATACCCGCGCACCATCATTCCGGGGATGCGGCGTGCTCGGCATGGGGGATACAAGTCCCGGTCGTCTCCATCCCGTCCCGCCGCCACATGAATTTCTGGCTGTCTGGATAATGCGCCTCGCTTGGATTGGCCTGTGCCCAGGTCAGCCAGGAATTGTAGGTGCGGATATAGCTGTCGCGCATCTGCTCCTCGGCCTTGAGGCAATCATCGATCGTGTCGAACAAGAGCCCGGTCTTGACGGGGATGGTCCCGTAGATCAGCACCAGCAGCATCCATTTCATGGTCGTGCTCCAGCAGGCCGAGGCTCAGCTTTTCGGCGACAGCTTTGTGACGTGACCCATCTTACGCCCTGGCCGCGCTTCCTGCTTGCCGTAGAGGTGAACCGAGGTCATTGGCTCGGCGGCAAGCGTGTGCCACGTCTCAACCTCGGCGCCGATCAGATTTCGCATCAGCGCATTGCTATGGCGGGCGGTATCGCCGAGCGGCCAGCCGGCGATCGCCCTGACATGGTTCTCGAACTGGCTGATGGGGCAGGCATCGAGCGTCCAGTGACCTGAATTATGCACGCGCGGGGCGATCTCGTTGACGACGAGGCTGGGCTTGCCCTCGCGCTGGAACAGCTCGACCGCGAGTACGCCGACATGGTCGAGCGCCTCGGCGATGGCGGCGGCGATGCCGGTCGCTTCGACCACAATGGCAGGGGAGCTATCGGCCGGCACCCGGCTGATTGCGAGGATGCCGTTCTGGTGCACGTTCTCGGTCAAGTCGTAGACCTTGAAGGCGCCGTCTTGCCCGCGCACGGCGATCACCGACACTTCGCGCTCGAACAGGACGAGGCCTTCGAGCACGGCGGGTACCGCGCCGATTCCCTGCCAGGCCGATTGGGCCTCGCTCCTATCGCGGATCATCATTTGTCCCTTGCCGTCATAACCGAGGCGGCGGGTCTTGAGGATCGCCGGTGGCTTGATGGTGGCGAGTGCCGCATGAAGCTGGTCGACACCGTCGATCGCGGCATAAGGGGCGACCTCGATTCCAAGCGCGGAGATGAAGTCCTTCTCGGGGAGGCGATCCTGCGCCAGGGCGAAGGACTTGGCGCCGGGATAGACTGGCTTCGCGCGCGCAGAAGCTTCCAGCGTTGCGGCGGGCACGTTTTCGAACTCGCAGGTGACGACATCGACGGAGGCGGCGAAGCGGGCTAGCGCATCCTCATCGTCGTAGCTTCCGACCGTACTCTTAGCCGCGACATCGAAGGCTGGTGCTTCGGTCTCGTCGGAATAGATGTGCGCCTTGAGCCCGAGCCGACCCGCGGCGACTGCCAGCATGCGGCCGAGTTGGCCGCCGCCGAGAATGCCGATGGTGCTGCCGGGTGGCAGCAGGGCCTCACGCCTCATCCTCGACCGCCTCAGCGATGGCGTCAGTCTGCGCCGCGCGGAAGGCAGCGACGCGAAGCGCAAGCCGGCTGTCGCCGAGCGCCAAGATCTGCGCCGCCAGCAGTCCGGCATTGGTCGCGCCGGCAGCGCCGATGGCGAGCGTGCCGACCGGGACGCCGGCGGGCATCTGGGCGATCGATAACAGGCTGTCGAGGCCTTTCAGCGCGCGGCTCTCGATCGGCACGCCAAGTACCGGAAGCTCGGTCATCGATGCGGTCATGCCGGGAAGGTGCGCGGCGCCGCCGGCGCCGGCGATGATCACTTTCAGCCCGCGCTTCCGGGCGCCGGTGGCGTAGCTGTAGAGGCGCTTGGGGGTGCGGTGGGCCGACACCACGCGGGTCTCGTAAGGGACTTTGAGCTTGTCCAGAACCGCGGCCGCTTGCTTAAGGGTCGGCCAGTCTGACCGGCTGCCCATGATGATGCCGACGACGGGCTTGGCAACGCTCATCTTGGGCTCATAGGAGATACGGGCGGTCGGCTGAAAGCGGGGGATTATAGGGTCGCGCCCCTGCTTGGCAAGGCAAGTCTCGGCCTTTCGGTTCCGAGACGGCGGCGCCGATGGCGCTGGACGGCTATCCTCAAGTGGCGCACATGGGACGGATGAGGCGACCGGGTGAACGCGCCGAGACGCTGATGCGGGCCTATCTCCTCCTAGTCGCAGTTCTGCTCGTGCCGATTGCCTTCAGCTACGGCATCGCGCCTTCGACGGTGCTTCCCAAGATTCTCGATATCGCCGTCGCGGGCGCCGATCAGACCCAGATCTTCCGGGCTCTGATGTGTCTCTATCTGGCGGCGTCGATTTTCTGGGCGATCGCAGCGTTCAAGCCAGCCTGGCAGCCCGTCGCCGTCGTGTGGGCCGTGTTCTTCTGCTTTTCACTGGCGATCGGCAGGATCGTCAGCCTCGCGATCGACGGTCGGGCGAGCCCGCTGCTCGATGTCTATCTCGGCCTGGAGATTATCGGCGGACTTCTCGGCCTTGTGGTGCTGGCCTATGCGCGCGACTAGGCGATGATGTCAGGCAGCAGCTGGTCCTCGATGCGGGCGATCTCGTCCTTGAGATAGAGCTTCTTCTTCTTGAGCCGCTTGAGCTGGAGCGCGTCGGCGCGGCCCAATTCTTCGAGCGCGTTGATGGCGCTGTCGAGGTCGCGGTGCTCCTGCTTGAGCCTGAGCAGCGTCGTCCGGAGCTCGCGAACCTCCTCGCTCTCCATCGACGTCCCCTGCTCCTTGCTTGCCCCACGGGACGACCCGAAGTATCGCGGCGAACCATCGGCGGCGCAAGGGCTTGCCCGGCGCGGCTCGCACGCGGTGATTGATTTGCGTGCAAGGAGTGACAGGAGACCGCAGGGCAGGATTAGACAAATCGCAAGTGATTTGACATGATAGTCGGCCAAGACCAACTGCTATGGAGGTCCGATATGGCGCTTGACGCACACCTCGTTGAGTTGTCTGAGAAGCATCGTGCTCTGGATCGCAAAATCGAAGAAGAGTTGGCTAGACCAACGGCGGACGACCTCAAAATCGCGGAATTGAAGCGTCAAAAACTGCGTCTCAAGGATGAAATGGAGCGGCTGAGACACGAGATGAGCCACTAGGCTCGACCGGCTTAGCCTGCGCATTGGCGCTCGAAAGATTCAAAGGCCGTGGGGTGCAGTGTCATTCGCCTCCCGCGGCCTTTACATTTTAGGTAGGGGCGCTCCGCTGCGGAGCGACATCCCCAACAAAAGTGGAACGGCCGACTGGCCGGTGAGGAGGGGAGATGCCGGGCAGAACGGAGTTTGGTCGGCGATTGCAGCCAGCGGCGCTCGGCGGCGCCCTGGTCCTTGGACTTGCGGCCATGCCGGCCGGCGCCGCCGAGAAGGACCTGACCGACAAGGGGAAGGTGCTGGTGGAGCAAAACTGCGCGCGCTGCCACGCCATCGGCAAGGACGGCAAGAGCACGCATCCCGAGGCGCCGCCGTTCCGCACGCTGTCGAGCCGCTACCCGATCGAGGATCTTGCCGAATTGCTTGCCGAGGGCATTGTCTCGGGCCATCCCGACATGCCGATCTTTGTGTTCAGCGCCACCGATGTCGAAGCGATCATCGAGTATCTCAACTCGATCCAGGACCAGCCTTCACCGTCCGCCGAACCCGAAGAGCCGGATTAAGCGTCGGCGGCACCCTCCGGCCACGTCAGCCAATCGCGTGCCGCCTCGACTTCGCCGGGTGGAAATGCTCGACGTCGCAGCGCATGAACGTCGCGACGAGGCTCGACCAGAGATGATGCGCGTCGGGATTTGTGACGATGGCCAACCGGCTGAAATCGCGCAAATGGCGAAGGCTGAACTTGATGTCGTGCCAGAAGGCGAGCGCATCCACGCCCTCGAGCCTCGATCGTCCTTGTTGTCGGCTGGCTCGCGTTCGGCGCAGTCGGGCTCGGCGCTAGCGCAGTGGTTTTTGCAGGGCTTGGACTTTTCGCGCCGACCCTGTTGCCGCTCTGAGACTTCACCCCATATTAAGCCTAAGGAACTCAAAAAAGGCGGCGAGCGACACGCTGTTGCCGCCTTTTTTGCGGTAAATGGCGAAGCTCTACGGGGAGACCACCCATCAAAAAATTCCTCTTCACGCTCACTGCCCTCGCGGCCATCGCCTGCGGCGCGGTCTATGTGGTGCTCAACCCGCCGCGGCCGGTGATCAAGCCGGTGGCGACCAGAGAGCCCGCGCGAATGCTGCCCTACGAGCAACAACTCGTGCGCAAGCCCGAACCTGGCGCCTCGGCGCCAGCAGGCTCGCCTGAAGGTGCTCCGGCGGCAGCGCCGTCCGAGCATGCAGTCGCCCCGGCCGAAACGGCGACGGCCAACGCGACGCCGAAGCCAGACGCAAAGGCTTCCGCTGGTGCTTCGCCGAATGCACAGCCGCCGAGCGCCGACGTTGGACAGGCCACGCCTCCCGCGGAGCATGCCAATGCCGCTGACGGTTCGGCGATGACGCCTGAGGCGGGCGCAGACCCGTCAGAGCAGGCGGCGCCCGACGACGGTGCGAGGCCTTACGACGATGGCCAACGACCCTACGATGTGACGGCAGCGCCTCCCGGCGCCGGGCCTCAAGGCGGTGCTTACGGCGACCCGCCGCAGGGTGCTTATGCGGCTCCTGCTCCTCCCTTACGCACGATCGCCTCGGGATGGGCTGTACAGCGGGCCTCCGCCCGCGCAAGACGCTTATGGCGGTCCACCACCGCAAGCGCCGTATGGCGGGCCTCCGCCGCAGGGGCCTTACGGCGATGCACAGCAGGGGGCTTACGGCGATGCTTATCAAGGCCCCTATGGGCAAGCGCCTGACGGCGCGCCGCAAGGCGCCCCGCAAGAGGAGTGGGTGATCGTGCTCGCCTCGGGAGCCGGCATGCGCGCAACCGCCGCCGACGAAGCACCCATGCTGTTCGCCTTTCCCTATGGCCGCAATTTGCGAGTGGTCTCGCACTATCAGGATTGGGTCGAGGTGACCGATCCGAAAAGTGCCGCGACCGGTTGGATGAAGGCAGCGGAGGTGTCGCCGATTGCGCCGCCCGGGACGCAGCCGCCGCAGACCGAGGCCTATGATGAGCAGCCGCAGGAGGAGCGAGGCGGCTTCTTCCGCCGCCGTCATGGCGGCTTTGCCGACATGATCAACCGCGCGCTCGGCGGCGGTTTCTAAGCCGATCTTATCGGGGTTCGCTAGGCTGGAGGCGAGACTGCCGGCTGCGTCTCGCCGTGATCGTGACCGTTGCTGGATGCCCGTTGCCGGTGGTTGCTGGCCACTTCCAGCATGGCGACCATTGGCGTGGCCGTTCTCGTGTGACATGAGCGCCTTCGCCGATCGTCTTGTGGTTCGCCACGCGGAGCTCACGCTCGACCGCGCTGCGCGCCGCCGCGTTCTGGGTGTAGAGCTCCATATGCTCAGAATCTTCCTCCGACACCGGGGTCATCGCCTCGTCCATGTGGGAATTGGCGAGCGGGTCGGCCTCGATCTTGCGCACGATGCGTCTTCAGCTCATACCAGCGCTTGGCTAGAACGACCGCCCTTGCGCGCGATCTCCGCGGCATAGCGGGGTAAAACATCAATGGCGATTCGATCGGCAGACCGGACCGTCGCGTCCGGCGGTCCTTGATGCGGAACATGCCCCATTGCAGGGGATGCATGTCTTCGATCGCCACCGCACGTCGAGAACAGAACAACACCGGCATCAGAGAGCGGATGATGATGCCGCTTGCATAGGCGCGGCGGAGCATCGCTTCGAGATGGTCGTTGTTGTAGAACAGGCCCCAGGCGGTTTGATAGGCGTTCTGCCATTCTTCCTGCTCATCTTCGCGTGAGCGGTCACGACATGCTCGACGTCGTATTTGTTCATGTCGGGATCCATCCAGACCCCTTTCTCGGTGCAGCACCTTGTGATCCTCCGAGCCCGGCAGCGGGCGTGAGGATGAAGAACTCGAGCATGTCGACGGCAGCTCGCGTCTTGATGATCTCTAGTCCTGCCGGATCGATTCCGGCGTGTCGTCGGGGAAGCCGAGGATGTAGCCGGCGAAGGTGATGATGCCGTACCGCTTCCACTCGAGCAGCATCTTGCGATACTCGGTGATCTTGTTCTGGCGCTTCTTGGCGGCGATCAGGTTGGCGGGGTTGATGTTCTCGAGCCCGATGAACACGCGGGTGACGCCGGCGCGCTTCGATTTGTCGATGAAATTTTCGATGCGGTGGCAGAACGTATCGACCTGGATCATGAAGCGGACGTCCATGCCGTCCACTTCGCGCAGTTTGATGATCCGGTCGTAAATCGATTCCCAATCCTTGTTGCGGGCGAAATTGTCGTCGGTGATGAAGAAGCGCTTGACTCCCTGCTTCCAGTTCATGCGGATGATCTGCTCGACGCTGTCGGCGCGAGCGATAGCGCGACTTGCGTCCCTGCACGTTGATGATGGTGCAGAACGAGCACTGGAACGGGCAGCCGCGACCGGCATCGAAGCTCGTCACGGTTGCCGATCGTCCGCTCGACGAAATCGAAGGCAAGAAGGGTGGCGAGGCACGTCGCCGAGTCCCGGCAGAGTGCTTCATGTAATCGTAGAGCGGACTTAGCTCGCGGCGCGAGGCGTCGTGCAACGATCTCGTCGAAATGCCTTCCTCGGCCTCGCCGGCGTAAGATCGAAATGCCGAGAGCCTGCGCCTTCTGATGTCGCCAGGATCTCCTTCAACATGAGCCAGGCAACCCGAAACATGGAAGCCACCGATGACCACCTGGACGCCGGCGGCGCGGAAGGTGCGGGCGAGATCGATGCGCGCGGGAATTCGTTCGACTGCACGCCAACAATCCCGACAAATCCGAAGCCGCCGTTGTCGGCGATCGGCGCGTGATCGTCGCGCGGCTGCACGCGCGTGTTGGTCTCATCGATCGCGACGACGTCGATGGGGAAATCCTCGCCGAATAACTTTCGCTCGCCGACCCATTGGCGAGGCTGAAGACGGCGGCAAGCGAGTTCGACGGCATGGTCGAACGGAACCACTGCACGACATAGCCGTCGGCGTCGTAATGCGACGGCTTAATGAGGATCAGCTGGAATCGACGGCCGGCCGGTCGTTCTGTTTTGCGCATCCCTCGATCCTGTGGAGACGATTGTCGCGGGAGGCTACTTTACGACCGCGCCCTACGCCCCCTGTCGAGCGCTTTCCGATCTTGGCGCTCCTAAACCCCCGAGACTGCCGGATGGTGAAGGCTCGACCGCCGCCACTGCTTGGACTGAACCACATTCCGGGGCGGGGGTCCAACGAATAGGGCCTTGATTTGCAGACCGTGACCCTAGGCTTGCGGCGGATTTCCCGCCAAATTGCGTGCTTCGCCGAAATCGGCGATGTCCTTTGCGAGGAAGTAATTGAGCATCGTGCAAATCGTCGCTATCACGCGAGCTTCGAGATATCCTTCCGCTACAAGAACTACGGCTACAACAACTACCCTTCAATGACCACGGCCACGGTCACGGCCATGGCCACGGCAACAACAACTTCAAGCATTACAGCGGCAGTCTCTACCGTCGCAGCATAGGCGGTCACGGAGGCCATGGCGGTCACGGAGGCCATGGGCACTAACCGGTCCGCATAGCGAAAGGTTCTGACCGGTGAGCGGCTATAGCTCGCCGGTCAGGAACTGCGCCTTACCCCGGCCGAAAGACCAATCCTCGTCACCGTTCTCGACGAATGCCACGACCACGTCGTCGGGTGAGATACCGCAGGATTGATTGAGCTCCTCGCAGAGGAGGCGGTAGAACGCCTCCTTCTGTTTTTTGCTCCGCTCGTGGCTGGTGACTTGCAGGAACACGATCTTGTAGGTCCTCGGAATGCCGAGCCCGGTGTCCTCGCGATCATTTGCGACGGCGTATGCTCGGTGACGATCTGGTAGCGGTCGCGTTCCGGCATTGCGAACGCGGCAAGCATGGCGCGATGCGTCTTGATCTCCGCTTCGCTGCGGCCCTCGATGAGATCGAATCGGAGTAGCGGCATGGGCTCACTCTTCGTTCGCCATGTCGCGCAGCTTGAATTTCTGGATCTTGCCGGTCGAGGTCTTGGGCAGATCGACGAACACGACGTGACGTGGGCATTTGTAGCGGGCGAGGTTGTCGCGGCACCAGCCGATGATCTGCTGCTCGGTCGCGGTCGCGCCCGGCCTGAGCTCGACGAAGGCGCACGGCGTCTCGCCCCATTTGGCGTCCTGCTTGGCGACGACCGCCGCGGCAGCGACCGCCGGGTGCTTGTACAGGACGTCCTCGACCTCGATCGATGAGATGTTCTCGCCGCCCGAGATGATGATGTCTTTGGAGCGGTCCTTGAGCTGGATGTAGCCGTCGGGGTGCAGCACGCCGAGATCGCCGGAATGGAACCAGCCGCCGGCGAAAGCGTTTTCGGTCGCAGTCTCGTTCTTGAGATAGCCCTTCATCACGATATTGCCGCGGAACATGACCTCGCCCAGCGTCTCGCCGTCGGCCTCGACCTTCTCCATCGTCTCGGGGTGCATCACGGTCAGATCCTCGAGCGCGTGATAGCGCACGCCCTGGCGGATGCGCTTGGCGAGCCGCTCCTCCTCGGGGAGCTCGTCCCAGGCCGAGTGCCACTCGTTCAACGTCGCCGGCCCGTAGGTTTCGGTCAGCCCGTAAAGATGGGTGAGCTCGAACCCGGCCTCGTTCATCTTGGCAAGCACGGCGGCGGGTGGGGGCGCTGCCGCGTGGTTGAAAGCGACGCGCTGGTCGAAGGGGCGCCGCTCCGCGTCGGCCGCGTTCAGCAGCGCCGACATGACGAAGGGCGCGCCGGAGAGATGCGTCACCCCGTGATTGGCGATCGCGTCGTACATCTGCTTGGCGCGGACCGAGCGGAGGCAGACATGCGTGCCAGAGACGAGGCTGATCGACCAGGGGAAGCACCAGCCGTTGCAATGGAACATCGGCAGCGTCCACAGATAGACCGGGTGCTGGCCCATGCCGGTGGCGATGGTGTTGGCATAGCACATCAGCGCCGCGCCGCGATGGTGGTAGACCACGCCCTTGGGGTTGCCGGTCGTGCCGCTGGTATAATTGAGCGCGATGGCGTTCCATTCGTCTGACGGCATCCACCAGTGATAGTCTGGATCGCCGGCGGCGATGAAATCCTCGTAATCGAGATTACCCAGCCGTGTCCCTTCCACGCCGCACTGCAGGTCGCGATAATCGATCAGAAGTGGCTTCACCCTGGCCAGTTTCAGCGCCTGCTTGAGCACGGAGCCGAACTCGGTGTCGCCGATCAGCACCTTGGTGCCGGCATGGTCCAGCATGAAGGCAACGGCACTCGCGTCGAGTCTCGTGTTGATGGAATGGAGCACGGCGCCCGTCATGGGCACGCCGTAATGCGCCTCGAGCATGGCCGGCGTATTGGCGAGCATCACCGAGACGGTATCTCCGTCGCCGATGCCTCGGGAGACGAGCGCGGAGGCGAGCTTGCGAGTGCGCGCGTAAAACGTGGCGTAAGAGGTGTGCTCGCTGCCGTGGATGATCGCGGCATGGACAGGGTGGACCTGAGCTGCGCGCTCGAGGAACACAAGCGGGGTCAGCGGCTGGTAATTGGCCGGGGTCTTCTCGAGGCCGGCATCATACTGATTGGCCATTGCTTGGCCGTCTCTTCGGGCGCTTCCTCATCGCACCCTAGCCAAGGCCACGGCCAATCGGCAATCGGAAAGGAGACCAAGCCGCGAACCGACGTTCCTCACTACATGCGGAAGGCTCTTGCGTCGGCATCAAGACTAGTGGTGCGCATAGTAGGCGAGCGCACCGGCGAAGCCGATGAACACAACGACCACCAGGCTGAGATAGGCACATGATAATCCTCGCGAGAATGACAAAGACACGTCATTTCACGCGCGGGCGATGCCGCTGCTTTGACGACAGTCAACTCTGCGCTGACTTGCGTCAGTCGGAGGTGACGTCGGTCCGCTTGAAGTCCTTGAGCTTGGCGAACACCGAGTCGATGTCGGGCGTCTCCTCCTCCTCGTCGGGAGCATTCATGGCAGCGCGCGCCTCTTGCGCCAGAGCCGTCGCCATCGGCCGTTCGGGCTCGGGCGGGGGAGGTGCGGCGGCAGTGCTCTCTTCGGCAGGGAGCAACGTGCCGGCCTTGGGCGGCTCGACGATGCCTGACTCTTTCCGCTCGCGGTCGAGCCGCGCGGCGGCCTTTTTCACCTCGGCATCGAGGTCGATCTGCGAGCAGAGCCCGAGCGTCACCGGATCCTGCGGTTGCAGGTTCGGCGAGTTCCAATGCGAGCGCTCGCGGATGGCTAGGATGGTCGGCTTGGTGGTGCCGACCAGCCGCATCACTTGGGAATCCTTGAGCTCGGGGTGGTTGCGGAGCAGCCAGAGGATAGCGTTCGGTCGGTCCTGGCGGCGTGACACCGGCGTATAGCGCGGGCCGCGCTTGGTCTTGACCTCCGGCACCTCGACTTTCGGCTCTGACAGCTTCAGTCGATGCGATGAGTCGTCCTCGGCGGCGGCGATCTCCTCGCGTGAGAGCTGGCCGGACGAGATTGGGTCCATGCCCTTGATGCCGTGCGCCACGTCGCCGTCGGCGATGCCCTTCACCTCGAGCACGTGCAGCCAGCAGAATTCGGCGATCTGGTCGAAGGTGAGCGAAGTGTTGTCGACCAGCCAGACGGCGGTCGCCTTGGGCATGAGGGGGGCACGTTCCATGGGGGTTCGACCTTAAGAGGATAGCGGCGCTTCCGCCCCTTCGGCGAAAGCTCAAATCCGAAATCAGATGAAGGGGAATGGACCCTATATAGGGTCTGCCGTCCTGTTAGGCAATTGCTTCCTCGGCCTTAAGCAATGGAACCGCAGCTTTTTTTGCGGGTTCATTCGGGGCGTTCGGGGAAATTCATCAGCACACATCATGGGAGGGGCGGCATAGCGAAGCAAGGCTTGGCATCGAGGCTCGCGTGGACCGGCGGAGGATTGGCGCTGCTGTTAGCGTCAGCGCCGGGCAGCGCTTGGGCAGGCTGCTCAGTGACCGCAGCGGAACCCGTGGCGGCCAGGATAGCGGGCCAACGGACGATTGTGGCGTCGGCAAGCGAGGGACCGATTGCAAGGAGAAGAAGATTTTCATTGTCCGGTTACGCCATCACAGGACGCTCTGGTTCGACGAGACGCTGGCAGAGGTCCACTTCACCCTTACCAACGCGAAGCTCGGCGTGAGGTATGTCTGCAAGGGGCCGGGAGTGAAAACCATCTTCACCGAGGCGTGGGTCCAGGGCGAGGACAAACACAAATCAAATTACAAGAAATTCGAAGCCTGCAGCTAGATGACGAATGTTAAGGCAAGGCCGGATTACTTCACCACCAGCATGATCTTGCCGACATGCTCGGGATCGTCGATGCGGCGGTGCGCTCCTGAGGCGTCGTCGAGCTTGAAGGTCGAGTCGATCACCGGCTTGAGCTTGCCTTCGGCGACCAGCGGCCAGATGCGCTCCTCGATGGCGCGCGCCATGCGCTGCTTGGCGTCGGCGCTTTGCACGCGGAGCGTCGACCCGGTGAGGGTGAGCCGCCGCAGCATCAGCCGCATCAGGTCGATCTCGACCTTGGCGCCTTTCAGGAAAGCGATCTGCACGATGCGACCTTCGAGCGCGGCGGCCTTCAGGTCGCGCTCGATATAGTCGCCGCCGACCATGTCGAGGATGACGTCGGCGCCGTGGCCGCCGGTCGTCTCGCGCACGGCCTCCACGAAATCCTCCTCATGGTAGTTGATCGCACGCACCGCGCCGAGCGCCTCGCAAGACTTTATTTTCCGGGCGCTTCCCACCGTGGTGATAACGCGAGCGCCGAGCGCCGCGGCCATTTGGATAGCAGTCGTGCCGATGCCGCTCGCTCCGCCATGCACCAACAGCCACTCCCCTGGCTTGAGCGCGGCGCGCTCGAACACATTATGCCAGACGGTGAACACCGCCTCGGGCAACGCGGCGCTATCTACGACCGGCAGGCCTTGCGGGACCGGCAGGATCGCGGTCTCCGGCGCCGCGCAGTATTCGGCGTAACCACCGCTGATGACGAGGGCGCACACGCAATCGCCCAACCTGAATCGCGTCACGCCGGAGCCGAGAGCTACGACCTTACCGGCAACCTCCATGCCGAGGATGTCGGAAGCGCCTTTCGGCGGCGGATAGAGACCCTGGCGTTGAAGCACGTCGGGGCGGTTGATGCCGGCGGCAGCGACCTCGATCAGAACCTCGCCTGGACCCGGCTCGGGCACGGGCCGCTCGACCGGGGTGAGAACTTCCGGGCCGCCCGGCTCGCGCGCGACAATGGCAGTCATTATCTTCGACAGCATCAGAGTTCCTTCGAAAATGGAGCCGTCGTCCCGGCACGAGCCGCAATCCAGCACAAAATCGCAAAATCCGGATACCGGCTTTTTCCGGTTAACGCCCCGATACAAGACGATGTTGTTAGAGCGCAATGATGCAAGATGGTAGAATGCACATATGGACACAGACGACCTCGCACCGCCGCCAAAAAAGGGTAAGGGGTACGAGCTCGGCGGGGATTTGACGAAACTGTCGGTCGGCGAGCTCAAAACTCTGATCGGAGATCTCAAAAGCGAGGTCACCCGCGTCGAGGCGACGCTCGATGCCAAACAGTCCTCGAAAAGCGCCGCCGAGGCCGCCTTCAAACGCTGACCCTCGCGCGTCCTCACAGTTCCTTTAGGTAAACCCCGGCTTAGCGTTAACCGGTTCTTAGGACATCCGCGTTAGGGTTCTCGTCATCCAGTCCTCTGGATCTGAGTGGCCTGTCCACTCTGTTTGACGCCTCCCTGTTAACTTCCTGAGCCGCCCTATGGCGGCTCTTTTTTTGCCCAATTCAACAGATTTAACCTTTGGTAACGGAAAGCGACGACGAGCCTCCCGCATGGCATAGTATGCCGCCGGCACGAGAGTAGACGGGAGTAGGGCCGATGGCGGGGAGATCCAGGAGCGGGGATCGTGACGAAAACGTTACGGTCTCTTTTGGCGCGAAGTTCGCGCGGTCCGATCAGTTCAAGACCGTGTTCCGCGAGGGCATGGCGCTGGTCGAGGCGGCGGCGACCTATCTTGACGGCGACGGGCGGAAAGAGGCGCGCAAGCTTAGGCCGCCCCATTCGCTCGCTTATGCCACCGAGAGCATGCGGCTTACCACGCGGCTCATGCAGCTCGCTTCATGGCTCTTAATCCGGCGGGCCGTCAGCGAAGGCGAGGTGACCCAAGAGCAGGCCATCGAGGAGCAGCGCAAGATCAAGCTTCCGGTCGCCGGCGGCGATCAACCGACGCGCGATCTTGGCCAGTTGCCGCCCCGTTTGCGCGAGCTGATCGAGCAGAGCGTCAAGCTCCAGGAGCGCGTGGTGCGCCTCGATCACATGCTCGATTTGAAGGAGCTGCCGCTCCGGAGCGATGTCGACAGTCCGCTCGAGACGCAGATGTCGCGCTTGCGCGCCGCGTTCGGGTCGCAGGAATAGCGCTGCCGCGACTTGTCATCGCCCGGCTTGACCGGGCAATCCAGCAACCATTGCCATCGAGCTCGAGTGAAGCCGGCAGTAACTGGATTCCCGCTTTCGCGGGAATGGTCAGTCGGAAGGTTATTTGAGGAAGCCTTCGTATTTCCGCTTGAAGCGGGTCAGGCGTCCGCCGCGGTCCATCAGATGATGGCTGCCGCCGGTCCACGCCGGGTGGGTCTTGGGGTCGATGTCGAGCTTCAGCGTGTCGCCCTCGGACCCGTAGGTCGAATAGGTCGTGAACTCGGTGCCGTCGGTCATCACCACTTTGATGCGGTGATAGTCGGGATGAATTTCCTTTTTCATGGCTCCAGCCTCGTAAATCCGGGGGATTTCTTGGGCCGAGCCTATAAAGCAAGTTCTAATCTGGCACAAGACTGCGCCGGAAGGGCGCGGTAAACGGCCCTTTCCGCCGCGGGCCTAGGCTCTTAAAGTCGGTGCCCTGAAAAAATTCGCTGGGCCGATAGTGCAACTCGCAACACCAAAACTTGACGGCGCCGACCGCCGCGGGCGGGATTCTGTTCCGGGCGCGGCAGAGCGTGGGGAAGGCAAGCGCGCCGCGATTGGCCCGCTGCTCGCGCTCAGGCCATATCTCCTGCGTCATAGGGGCATGCTCGGCGCGGCACTGCTCGCGCTCATCGTCTCGGCGGCCGCGACGCTCGCCGTGCCGCTTGCCGTGAGACGCATGATCGATCTCGGCTTCTCCGGCGTCGATCCGAGCCTCATCGACAAATATTTCATCACCCTGGTCGGCGTCGGCCTGGTCCTCGCCCTCGCCAGCGCCGCGCGCTTCTACTGCGTCAACTGGCTCGGCGAGAGGGTGGTCGCCGACATCCGGCGTGACGTGTTCAAGCATCTCACCGGTCTTAGCCCCGCCTTCTACGAAGTGTCGCACTCCGGCGAGGTGATGTCGCGGCTGACCGCCGACACCACGCAGATCAAGGCGGCGGCGAGCACGGTAATCTCCCAGGCGCTACGCAACGCGCTGGTCCTGATCGGCGCGACGGCGATGATGGTGGTGACGAGCCCCAAGCTCTCGCTGGCTGTGGTCCTCGCCATTCCGGTCATCATGCTGCCGCTGGTCGGCTACGGGCGCGCGGTCAGGGCGAAGTCGCGCGAGGCGCAGGACACTCTGGCGCAGGCGTCAGCCTTTGCGAGCGAGAGTCTGAGCCAAGTCAGGGTGCTGCAAGCCTTCACGCACGAGAAGGCGGCCGGGGCGCGGTTCGGCGAGGCGGTCGAGCGGTCGTTCGCTGCGGCCAATGCGCGGGCGAAGTCGCGCGCGGGCCTTACGGCGATCGCCATCTTCTTGGTGTTTGCCTGTGTGGTCGGCGTGCTCTGGTACGGTGCGCAGGACGTTTTGGCCGGGACCATGACCGGTGGGCGGCTCGGTCAATTCGTGCTCTACGCGCTGCTTGCTGCCGGCGCCGTCGGCGAGCTCAGCGAGGTATGGGGCGAGATCAGCCAGGCCGCCGGCGCGGCAGAGCGCTTGAGCGAGCTGCTTCAGGTCCAGTCGGAGATCAAATCACCGGTTCATCCTAAGGAGCTGCCCAACCCGCCGCGCGGCGAGATCGCGTTCGCCAATGTCACCTTCTCCTATCCGCTGCGGCCCGAAGCAAACGCGCTCGAGCGCGTCAGTTTCCGTGTCAACCCCAGCGAGCGGATTGCCCTGGTCGGGCCATCGGGCGCCGGCAAGACGACGATCTTCGCGCTTCTGCTTCGCTTCTACGATCCCGACGCCGGCGAGGTCGAGATTGACGGCGTTGCCGTCAAAGAGGCCGACCTCGCGGCGCTCCGCGCGCGCTTCGCGCTCGTGCCACAAGAGACAGCGCTGTTTGCCGACACCATCGCCGCCAATATCGCCTACGGCGCCATCGCGGCGAGCGAGGCCGAAATCGAGTTGGCGGCTAAGGCCGCCTTCGCGCATGATTTCATCGCTGCGCTCCCGCTCGGCTACGCGACCATGCTCGGCGAGGGCGGCGTTACACTTTCGGCTGGACAGCGGCAGAGGATTGCGATCGCCCGCGCCCTGCTCCGCAACGCACCGATCCTGCTGCTCGACGAGGCGACCAGCGCCCTCGATTCCGAGAGCGAAACTCTGGTGCAGCGCGCACTCGACAGGATCATGCAAGGCCGCACCACGCTCGTGATCGCGCATCGTCTGGCGACGGTGATCAACGCCGACCGCATCCTCGTGTTCGACCGCGGGCGGCTCGCCGAGGAGGGCACGCATCAGGGCCTGATCGCCAAAGGTGGCGTCTATGCCCGCCTCGCTGAGCTGCAATTCGCCCCCGACGCGGCGGAGTGATTAGCGCTCGGTGAGCTTGAGCTCGATGCGGCGGTTCTTGGCCAAGGCTTCGTTGCTGGTCGCCTCGTCGATCGGCTGGAATTCGCCGAAGCCTGCCGCCACCAGATGCTCGGGTTCAATCCCGTCCTGCATCAGATAGCGCACCACCGAGATCGCGCGCGCGCTCGACAGCTCCCAGTTCGAGGGAAACTCTGCCGTGGCGATCGGGTGGATGTCAGTATGGCCGTCGACCCGCATCACCCAGGCGATGTCGGGCGGGATCTTGGCCTCGACCTGCTTCAGCGCGTCGGCGAGCTTGTCGAGCTGGGCGGTGGCCCCCGGCTTCAGCTCGGCCGAGCCTGAGTCGAACAGCACGTCGGAGGGGAACACGAAGCGGTCGCCGACCACCTGGAAATCGGCGCGGTCGCCGAGCGCCTCCTTGAGCTTGCCGAAGAAGTCGGAGCGATAGCGGGCAAGCTCCTGCACCTTTTTGGCGAGCGCCACGTTCAGCCGCTGGCCGAGATCGGCGATCTTGGCCTGGCTGTCCTTATCCTTTGCCTCCGAGGCATCGAGCGCTTCCTGCAAGGAGGCGAGCTGGAGCCGGAGCGCCGCGAGCTGCTGGTTCAACAGCTCGACCTTGGCGAGCGCATCGTTGGTGATCTTCTTTTGCGTGTCGAGCTCGCCGCCGAGCGCGTGGGCCTTATCCTCGGCGCCTTGCGTCTTGCCGCCGGCATCGCCGAGTAGCCCGGTCAGGCGCGCGTTCTCTTTGTCCTTGTCGCTCAGCGTTGCCTGGAGAGCGGCCAGCTCGTCCTCGGTCAACTCTTTCTTCGAGCGCTCGAGCGCGAGCAATTCGGTCAATTCGGAGAGCTGGCGGTTGAGGCGCGACAGCATGGTGTCTTTGCCGCTCGCCGCCTGCGAGACGAAAAAATTGGTGAGCATGAACAGCGACATGAGGAAGGTCACCACCAGCAGCAGGGTGGACAGCATGTCGACGAAGCCAGGCCAATAGTTCGCCTGGTAGCGACCGCGACGGGCGCGGGCGAGCGCCATCTAGTTCCGCTCCTCGCGCGCCGGCACCGGCGAACGGTCGGTGATCTGGCGGAGAACGGTAGCGAGCTCCTGCTGCTGCTGCGCCTGCTCGTCGGCCCATTCGCGCACGACCTTCTGCTCGGCGCGCATCTGGCGGATCAGCTTGTCAACGCCCTGCGCCAGGTCCTTCACCGCGTCGCCGGTATTGTCGTTGAGCACGCGGAGCTCGACCTTCTCGCTGAGATCCGACAGCGACCGCTGCATGTCCATCAGCGCGAAGCGCATTTGCGGCGGCATGGCTGCGGCGGTGGCGGCATCGGCGGGCTGCAGCTCGGTGATGCCCGAAAGCCAATCTTCGAGCTCGTTGTAGAAGCGTCCTTGCGCGTGGCCGGCTTGAAGATCGAGGAAGCCCAGGATCAGCGATCCGGCCAACCCGAACATCGAGCAGGAGAACGCCGTGCCCATGCCCTTCAGTGGCCCGGCCAGACCTTCCTTCAGCTGGTCGAACAGCATCACGTTCTCGCCGACATTGGTGTCGAGCGTGCCGATGGTGGCGCCGACCGAGCTCACCGTCTGCAGCAAGCCCCAAAACGTGCCGAGCAGGCCGAGAAACACGAGGAGGCCGACGAGGTAGCGCGTGGTCTCGCGCTGTTCGTCGAGGCGGGAGGCAACCGAATCAAGGAGAGAGCGCATCGAGCCGGTGGCGAGCGACAGATGCCCGGTGCGGTCGCGCAGCATGGTCGCCATCGGCGCGAGCAGGACCGGCTTGGTCTTCTCGGCGGAGATGCCGGGATCGGAGACACGGAAATTATTGACCCAGTTGATCTCGGGATAGAGCCGGAGCACTTGGCGGAAGGCATAGACGGTGCCGACGATCAACACGCCGATGATCAGGCCATTCAGGCCGGGATTGGCCAGGAAGCTATGGCGGAGCTGCTGGGTCTGGCCGTCGAGGATGATCGCGAGAAGCGCGGCGAGGATAAGAAATAGCGTCATCCGCCACAGGAAGACCTGCGGGCGCGTGAGCTTGACCTTATAGACTGGTGGGGCCATCGGCTTTCGTCGTGAATCGGGCGTTTCGCGCCGGGCGAGACTAGCCGAATAGTTTGACAGGCAAAACGGCAACCTTAGGGCGACCGGGCCTCAACCCGTCAGCTCGCCGGCCGGTTCCACTCTGTGTTTCGGACCCTCAGGGCTCGGATGAGGCCGCGCTTTTCGATTTGGGACCGACTGGCAAGCTCTTCAGCAATTTGAGCAGGTTGCGCTGGATGGTCTCGTTGCCGGTGACCACGCTGCCGTTGTCGAGCATGCGCTCTTTGCCGTCGGCGTCGGTCACATAGCCGCCGGCCTCGCGCAATATGACAATGCCCGCGGCGATGTCCCAGGGGCGCAAATTGCGCTCCCAGAAGCCGTCGAGCCGGCCGGCCGCCGTCCAAGCGAGGTCGAGCGCCGCGGCGCCCATGCGGCGCACCCCCGCGGACGACGCCATGACCGCGCCGAGCTCCCTGAGGAACAGATCGTGGTCGGGCCGCCCGCTATGCGGGATGCCGGTGCCGATCACCGAAGCCGACAGCTCGGTCCTGGCCGCGACGCGGAGGCGGCGGCGGTCATTGAGATAGGCGCCCTTGCCCCGCTCAGCGGTGAAGGTCTCCTGATTGGCCGGATTGAAGATCAGCCCGGCCACGAGCTCGTCGTCGCGTTCGAGTGCGATCGAGATGGCGAAGATCGGGATGCCGTGCAGGAAGTTCGTGGTGCCGTCGAGCGGATCGACGATCCAGCGATGGGTGCGGTCGGCGCCTTCGACTTCGCCGCGCTCCTCCATCAGGAAGCCATAGCCCGGCCGTGCGCGAGTCAGCTCCTGGAACAGGATCTCCTCGGCGCGGTGGTCGGCGGCGCTGACGAAATTCGATGGGCCCTTGAGCGAGACCTGAAGCTGCTCGACCTCGCCGAAATCGCGCGCGAGGCTGCGCCCGGCCTTGCGGGCGGCGGCGAGCATGACGTTCATCAGCGCTGAGGCGGGCATCGAGATTCACTCATTCTCATGACCGTCAGGCCCGGCCTTGTGCCGGGCATCCACGCCTCTGTTCCAGCAATCAAGACGTGGATGGCCGGGACAAGCCCGGCCAAGAATTGATAGGCTAAACCCGAAACACGCCGCTACTCGGCGCGGCGGACATAAGTGAGCTCGTTGGTGTCGACCACCACGCGCTCGCCCGCCGAAATGAAAGGTGGCACCAGGATGCGCACGCCGTTCTCGAGCTTGGCAGGCTTATAGGATGACGCCGCGGTCTGGCCCTTTACGACCGGATCGGCCTCGACCACTTCGAGCGTGACCTGGTCGGGGAGAGAGATGCCGATCGGCCGTCCCTCATGGCTCTCGACCGTCACCGTCATGCCGTCCTGGAGGAAGGCGGCGCGTTCTTCGAGGAAGTCGGTTGGGATCTGGATCTGGTCGTAAGTGTTGACGTCCATGAAGGTGAGCATGTCGCCTTCAGCAAACAGGAACTGATAGTCCTTCTGCTCGAGCCTGACGCGCTCGACCGTCTCGGAGGAGCGGAAGCGCTCGTTGAGCTTGGTGCCGTCGATCGCGTTCTTGAGCTCGACCTGGGCGTAAGCCGGGCCCTTCCCGGGCTTGACGGCCTGCGTCTTGACCGCGACCCACAATGTGCCCTTGTGCTCAATCACGTTGCCGGGGCGAATCTCGTTGCCATTGATTTTCATGGAATGCCTTGAGGAGAATCCGGATCGCGGCCTTTTAAGGCGCTAAGGCTCCGCCGCTGTCAAGGTGCCAGGCTCATTCGGAGAGGCGGCCGTTACGCCAGCCGTCGGCTGCCTTCTCGGCCTCGGCGCGCTGCTCCTTGGTGAGCCTGGCCAGCATCAAATCCAAGGTGAAATCGCTCACTCCGGCACCGCGCGCCAGCAGGTGCCATTTGGCGGCCTGCACGGGATCGGCCTTCACCACCACGCCATTGGCATAGAGCCGCGCGAGGCGGTTCTGGGCGATCGGATTGCCCTGCTCGGCGGCGTGGCGGAACAGCTTGGCGGCACGAGCCTCATCCGCCGGCACGCCTTCGCCCTTGAACAGCATCACCCCGTACTCAACCTCGGCTTCCGGCAAGCCGTCGTCGGCGGCGCGGCCGATCCACTCGGCAGCCTTAGCCTTGTCGATCGGGACGCCGCGGCCGAATTGATAGAAGGCACTGAGATCGTATTCGGCTTGCGGGTTGCCGCCGGCGGCGGATTTCTGCATCCATTCCGCGGCTTTGGCCTCGTCCTGAGGCCGGCCTTTGCCGTTCAAGTAGATGAGCGCGAGGTTGTATTGCGCGGACGCATTGCCGGCCTGGGCTGCCCGCTCGAACAGATCGGCGGCGATGCGGAGGTCTTTCTTCACCCCGCGGCCCTCGGCCACCAATGCGCCAAGCGAGAACTGCGCGTTGGCGTCGCCGAGATCGGCGGCCTTGGCATAGTTGTCGGCGGCCTTGCCGAAATCCTGCGCCACGCCGAGGCCTTCCTCGTAGATCTCGCCCATCAGAGTGAAGGCTTCTTTCGAGCCTTGCGCCGCTTCCTGCTCGGCAAGCTTGAGCGCGGTCAGATAACGGCCCTGAAAATAGGCGGTATAGGACGGACTTTCCGCTGCCCTTGCGGCGCACGGAACGAGCAGGAGCGCCAACGCCGTGGCGAGCAAGCACCGCCGCGCCAGGGACAGGATCACGCAGCCCTCCTGGCGCGAGAAATGGCGCTCGCGATCTTGGCGATGCGGTCGACCCCATCGTCCGCCTGCCAGATCAGCTTGGATGGCGCGACGAAATCGGCGCCGAGCGAGGCGAACCGCTCCGCCTGATCGACCGTGTCGATATCGAAGGCGATGCAAGGCACCACGAAGATCTCTGCCCACCAGGCGATTAGCTCGGCACACTGATCGATGCTGTCGATATCGCTTGGGGAGTAAGGCGCGAAGCCGACATAATCGGCGCCGAGCTCGGCGAGGTGCATCGCCTCGTGGCGCATAAGACCGCAGCCGACGCCAATGCTCGCCTCGCTGCCGAGCAGTGAGCGGGCCGTCCGATACAGCTCGACGTCGGGAGGAAGATGCACGCCGTCGGTGCCGAGCCGCATGGCAAGCTCGGCATCACCGTCAAGAAGACAGGCAGCGTCGGCGTGCTGCACCAGATCGATCAGCCGGTCGACATGTTGTTCATCGATTGCGTTTCCGTCACCACTTAGCAAAACGCACGCCGCATCCGCCGCAGCGAGCACTTGGGTGAGTTGGGCTTCGAGCTTTGGCGTTGGCTCGCCCGGAAGCTGCAAGTAGAGCCGGCACCTAGGCTTGACTTCAGCCATGATCGCGGGCTCTCGCCGCCTCCATGCACATTGACGATACGTTGACCGGGTTCGTCTCAGATCACAGGGCTCGCGGCGCTGTCAATCGGCCGGCGGGCAACTAAAACGGGGAGGGTCGTCGTTGTTGAACATTTGGCGTAATGTGACCACATTATTGTCAGACCGCTGTTTCACACAGCGAACGTGCCACTTCGCTGGCATGGAGCGGCGGGCCGAGCAGGGAGGGCCAGCAGCGCGATGACTCAACCTGAGGCTCTGCAGCAGGCTACGGAGCGACTGGATGTCGCCATAGACGACCTCGAAGGCTTTTTGCGCGACATTTTGGCCGACGGCGAAGGCGGTTCGATCGCTGAACTGCGCGAGCAGCTGCGCTTCCTGACCGAGGAGCGCGACCGCCTGCGGCTCGATCTCGACGCCGAAAAGAGCCGCGTGCGGCGGCTAAAGGCCGCCAACGACGAGGTCTCCGGCCGGCTTGAAGCCGTTATGATAACGCTCAAGGACATGATGCCGGCCGTGTCGGGGTAGAGCGTGGAAGGCGGGGGTTCGCATGGGTCAAGTCAGCGTCACATTGAACGGCCGCACCTATCGACTCGAATGCGGCGAAGGCGAGGAGACTCATCTCATCGCGCTCGCAGAATATCTCGGCTCTCATGTCGATACGATGCGGCGTAAATTCGGCCAGGTCGGCGACGACCGGCTGATCCTGATGGCCTCGCTCGTGGTCACCGACGAGTTGTGGGAGCTTCGCCGGCAGATGCAGGCGATGAAATCGACGCTCGCCGAAGCGCGTCGCGACCGCTCGGTCGCCGACCAATCGGTCAAGAATGCGCAAGCCGATCTCGCCGCCCGTGTGAGCGCCGCGGCGGACCGACTGGAGATGCTGAACGAGCGCTTCGGCAACCGGGCGATCGCTCCGGCAACGCGACGTTAGTCGCATTTACAGGTTTCTCTCGCTATAGTCCGAGTTGGCGGGCTGCGAGGTGCGTTAGGAGCACAATTCCCAGGGCCCTATAAGATCCAATGGGAGCCGACCCTGACGGGGACCGTGGTCTCCGTCACTTGGCGCCCACCTACATTAGTAGGGACACCGGGATCTTAGCTCCGACGGCCATCGTGGCCTCGCCTCCTCTCCAAGAGAGGGACCGCATGATCGTATCGGAAAAGCAGTCCCCGCTTTTCCGGATCATGCCCTAGGGCGAGCCCCCTGCCTCGATCCGTCCCACCGGCAAGGCTGGCGATACGGCCTGCGATTCGCTATGCACGCCGGTTGGATCATTGAACCGTGCGGCGAAGCGGATCGGCTTCATTCATGCGTCTTCTATTTTTGGGCGATCTGGTTGGCCGAGTGGGGCGAAGCGCCGCGATCGAGGCTCTACCGAATTTGCGAGAGCGCTACGCACTGGATTTCGTGGTGGTCAATGCCGAGAACGCGGCCGGCGGTTTCGGCATTACCGAGCAAATCCTGATCGAACTGCTCGATGCCGGCGCCGACGTGGTGACCACCGGCAACCACGTGTTCGATCAGCGTGAGGCGCTTGTGTTCATCGAGCGTTACGACCGGCTGCTGCGGCCTATCAATTTCCCGGCAGGAACGCCCGGCAAGGGCGCCGGCCTGTTCAAGACGGCGAGCGGCAAGGAGGTGCTGGTGATCAACGCCATGGGGCGGGTGTTCATGGCCGATCTCGACGATCCCTTCCGCGCGGTGGAACGGGAACTCGACGCGTGTCGGCTGAAGACCGGCGCCGATGCGATCCTCATCGATTTCCATGCCGAGGCGACCTCTGAGAAGGAAGCGCTTGGCTATTTCGTCGACGGGCGTGCGAGCGCGCTGATCGGCACCCATACCCATGTGCCGACCGCCGACCAGCAGATCCTACCGCGCGGCACCGCCTATATCAGCGATGCCGGCATGTGCGGGGATTTCAATTCGGTGCTCGGCATGGACAAGGAAGAGCCGCTGCAGCGCTTCCTCACCAAGATCCCGAGCGGGCGTTTCACGCCGGCGCAAGGCGAGGCGACGCTCTGCGGTGTGGCTATCGACATCGACGATGCGACGGGCTTGGCGCGCGTAATCGCGCCGCTCAGGCAGGGCGGAAGATTGTCGCAGGCCGAGCCTTCGTTCTGGCTCGCAAATCCTTAAGCCGAGCGAAGCTTGGCGCCGTTGAAGTTTGACGCTCGGCCGTGGGCAAGCAGCCGCTTCAGGCAGAAGATGGCCTCGTCGAGATGAAGCAGTGCGGGGGCGGCATCGGTGCTCTCGTCGAACAACGAAAGCCGCGCCTTCGCCACATGGTCGGCAGCCTCGGAGCAAAGCTCGGCCAGCGTGACGACGGGCATCGCCCGGTCATGAGCGGCTGTGTCGGTCGATTTCCGATGTTGCGGCATGCTTGCTCCCCTCTGGTTCCGCGCGAGCGGCGCGGAGCGTCCCCGAACCCATAGTTGTCGAGCCATTACGGTTAAGGCTTCGTAAGCGGCCATGGCCGGGCTGGAGCATCCGCCGATCCTATGGATTTCGGCCGCGCGCCCGCCTATAAGTCCCGACCTGATCGACAGGGCCGGTAGACAGGACGGGGCAATGGCTGGCCATTCCAAGTTCAAGAACATCCAGTTCCGCAAGGGCGCTCAGGACAAGAAGCGCTCCAAGCTCTTCTCCAAGCTCGCCCGGGAAATAACGGCGGCGGCGAAGTTGGGCCTGCCCGATCCCGCGATGAACCCCCGGCTCAGGGGCGCGATCCAAGCGGCGCGGGCGGTCAACATGCCCAAGGATAATATCGAGCGGGCCATCAAAAAGAGCGAGGAGGCGGGCGGCGCCAATTACGAGGCGGTGCGGTACGAGGGTTTTGGCGCGGGCGGAGTCGGCGTCATCGTCGAGGCGCTGACCGACAATCGTAACCGCACTGCGAGCGAAGTACGCTCGATCTTCACCAAATTCGGAGGCAACCTTGGTGAGACGGGCGCCGTCTCGTTCAGTTTCGACAAGCTAGGGGCGATCGAGTTCGATGCCGCTAAGGCGACCGCTGACCAGATGCTGGAGGCGGCGATCGAGTCGGGCGCCGAGGATGTCGAATCCGACGCCGATGGGCATTACGTTTATTGCCATCCCGATCGTCTGCATCAGGTGGCTAAGGCGCTTGAGGCGAAGTTCGGCGAGCCGCGCGCGGCGACCATCATATGGCGGCCAAAAAGCGGGGTGCCCGTCGACGAGGAGAGCGGCCAGCGGCTGCTCCGCATGATCGAGGGTCTCGAGGATTCCGACGACGTGCAGAACGTCTACGCCAATTTCGAGCTTGCCGACGAGGTTCTAGAGCGCTTAAGCGCCTGAGCGCGAGGCGCGACGCTCGGTGGCGACTTGCGGCCATCGGGCGCTGGCATCGCATGACGCACCTGCGAGCAGTTCAAATATGCGCTTGGCCGGCATCGGCTTGCCGAACAGAAAGCCTTGGCCGTTCTCACAGCCAAGCTCGCGGAGCCGCAGCATGTTTTTGTCCAGCATCGGTTACGTCTAGGTTGAACCTCAGCGTTAATTTTTGGGAATTCCGCGAGGGAGCAGGAAAAATGGCTGAAAGCCAAAGAACGGCCACGCGTCCCTGGGAAATTTGACCGATTCAATCAGAGCGGCAGAGACAAAAGAGAGGTGTCCCGACGATGGCCGAGATCCCCAGCGCGCCCGCCACGATCATCTCCAACGAGCGCTTGCGTCTGTCGCTCGCTGTGCGCGACTGGATTCTCGGCGAGGCGCGTGAAATCGGCGATCCCAACATCATTCTAGAGAGCGTTTCGCTCAAACTCAGGGATGCGGGCATTCCCATCGACCGGGCGACCAGCGCGGTCGAGCTCCGCCACGCCGAGAGCGCCGCGAATGCCCGCATCTGGGAGTTCGGCAGTTCGGCGCGCGAATACCTCTACGCGCACGAGCGCGGCTCCGATGCGAGCGGGAGACGCGCGCTTGCCGAGGCCCATCGCCGCAACGATTGGGTGCTCACCTGGCTGCCCGATGCTCCTGACGATGCGTTCGACATCGTCGTCCCGCTCCGCAAGGCTGGCTACACGCATCACATCGCCGTCCCGGTCGTCTTGCCGAATGGCATGCATAACGGCTTCACCTTCGCCACTCGAGCGCCTAGCGGTTTCTCCGATCAGGATGTTGCGGTCTTGCGATCCATCTTTCCGAGTCTGGCGGCGCTTCAGGAAGTGCTCGCGCTCAATCGCGTCATGCGCGAGGTGATGCGCATGTATGTCGGCAAGGAGCCGCATCTTCGCATTCTGTCCGGCGACGTGCGGCGCGGCGAGGTGCTGCGCATTCGCGCCGCGATCTTGTTCGCCGACATGCGCGATTTCACCGAGATCACCTCGCATCTCGCCGAGGAGGCCGCGACCGCACTGGTGAACGATTACTACGACTGCATCGTGCCGCCGATCGACGAGCGGGGCGGGGAGGTGCTGAAATTCATGGGCGACGGCATTCTCGCCATCTTCCGCGCCGGCGAGAGCGGCGACATCGAAGCTTGCATGCGCGCCTTCGCCGCGGCCCGGGCGGGCTTGCTCAAGGTCACGAGCCGCAACAGCAGAATCGACGCCGCGCCGCATTTCGACGTTGGCATCGCGCTCCATTTCGGCAACGCCGCTTACGGCAATGTCGGCTCGGGCGCGCGGCTCGATTACACCGTCATCGGCCACGACGTGAATCTCGCCTCACGCCTCGCCGATCTTTGCCGGAACCTTGGTGAAGGCCTGCTGCTGTCGGATTCTTTTCGGCGGCGGCTGTCGGAGCATGAACTCCGCAATCTCGGCGCGTTTACGCTGAAGGGTGTCGAGCACGAGCAGACCGTGTTCGCGCCCATCGAGGGGTGATGCGCGTTCGTCTCAACGCAATCTCCGCTTCCGCATTTCGTAGCGCAGGCCCATCCACGCGCGGGCGATCGCTGGCAATGAGCAGAAGCGTGGTGAGAGACGCGCCGATCGATGCGGAGAGCAGTCGCCCCAAGAGCAAGAAATGCAACAGCGCTCCAACCAGCACAAGTATAGCGGCGGCGATCGCGCCGCCGATCGCATAGCCGATCTTTGCCTTGAGCGAGCCCTTCTCTTCCCAAGCGCGTTCCGTCGCCGACAGGCCAGCACCGCCGCCACGATGTACTCGGTATCGTCGTCGAAGCTCTCGTGGCGATGCGGCAACGCTTCTTTGTGGTGATGGCCCCAATGTCCCCGGGCAGTTGCTCTTGCTTCGGCATGCCGGGCGCCGCCGACGAGGACCGGCACGAGGAGCAGCTTTCGCGACAACGCCGCGCGAAGCTCAGCGGAACATAGTCGTTCGGCTCGAAAATCCGTGTCGCGCCGCCTTGCGGCGCTTGTTCGAATCGTTTTTCGCCGATGAACACGAGCGCCGCGTCGCAGTTGCCGATCTCGGACGCGATCCGTTGCGCGACGTCATCGCCGCCGCCGAGCGTGCTCACGTCGAAGAACACGTTCGATTTGGCAAGCAGGGGCGCGAGGCGATCGTAGACCCTACCGGCGGCAGACGCTGTGTCCTCGCGCCGGTAACTGATGAAGACTTTCTTGGGCACGGCGCGAGCTTGGGAGACGATCAGGGATACGCCTCGAGGACCGCCAGAAGGCCGGCCTTCTCGAGATACTCCTTGCCGGTCAGACGGCTCTCGACCACATGCACCTCGGTGCCGGTCGCGGCGAGGCCTGATCGATGGAGCTCAGCGGGCGGGGCGGCGGCCGGCGACGCGCGGAGACTGTCTGAGCTCGCGGCGGCTCGCGCGGATCACGCGGGGCTTGGCTCGCCTCGGTCTGAGGCTGGTCAACGCCGTGCTTGGCCGAGCCGGAAGCTTTTCGCCGCTCGACACCTCCTCAAGTGCGGTCGCCGGCGGGCTGACGATCGCGGGCTCGGGGCCCAGGCCGCCCATAGCGTCCGCGCTGTCCCTTTGCGGCCAACGCGGGAAAATCGACTGCGTCAGGTCAGTCCCGAAGCGCGTCACGCCGGCAGCGCCGAGCCGCGCCTGCCTGGAGGCGGCGATCGAGGCTTGCCGGCCCTTCACGCCAGCCCAGGCAACACCGGCCGATGTCGCGCTAAGCGAGGCGCGTATCAGGGTATCAGCCTTCGCTGCGGTCCGGGCGAAACCGGTCGACGCGGCTTCGTAAGACGTCTGCGCGAAAGCACCGGACGTCGACGCCAACCGATGGATGCGCGCAACGGTCGCGCGTTGCGTGGCGAGCGCAAGCGTACCGCTCTTGGCACCGAGCCAGGAGAGACCCGACGCCGTTGTGCGATAGAGCGTGCGGAGCCTTGGTGCGCCCCAGGCGTAGGCGAACGCGGCGCCGTCCAGCGTGGCGTGCGACAGCGCCAGGCTTCGATCGCGCGTCCATGCGAAAGCGGCAGCGAGTGTCCGGCCCATTGCAAGCGCAAGCGCTCGAATCCGACTGGATGTCCAGGCAAAGCCTGCTGCGATCTGGCGGCCAGTGGCGACGGCGAGAGCGTGGACTCGCGGCGCCGTCCAGGCGGCGGCGCTCCGCGCGAGCCCATAAGCATAGATTGAAGCCGCGGTGACCGCTCGCGCCACCGTCACAGACATGCTGACGGTGAAGCGCCAAATCGCTCGAGCGTTGAGGGCGACGAGGAGAGCAAAGCGACGCAGAGCACGAAGAATGCGCTTGGTGGTGAGCTCTACCGCGAGCATCAGCTCTTGGCGCCTGACGCGTCGGGCGTGCCTGGTCTCGGCGACGCGATAATTCTCGATCCAGCGCTGATGCTGAGTCAGATCCTCGACGGCGGAGGCAATAAGATCCTTGGACCCGGCGATATCGTCCCGGGCGGCGTCGATGGGGTCGATAGTGTCGCTTGCACCAGCCAACATGGTGCTCCCCCGGATGAAAGCGCAATCCCAATCGCTATGCCAGAGACCATCGTCGCCCCGGCCACATGGGCGACGGGCGAATGACCCCCCGCATGAGCGCCGCTTTGTCGCGGCTCCATTGTAACACGAAGCCGCGCCGGCGGGTTCCTCGACGCTCGCCTCGCGCGGTGAATTTCGGAGGTTTGACGAAAAAAAAGGGCGGCGGATCGCTCCGGCCGCCCCTGAGGTAGGGCACTATCAGGGGTCTGAGAGGAGTCTCACGATTAGAGGCGATCCCCCTGATTGGGCCCATCCTTGGGTGCGACGTCGGGCTTCTGATCGTCAGGCGACGGCGCGTCGAAATGCGGCCCACGGCCATGATGGCCGCGGAACCTGGCTTCGATGGCGGAAACCTTGTCGAGCTGCTCAGGCGTCAGCTTGGTGCGGAGCACGTCGATCGACTTCAGCAGAGCTTCGGCGCTCTTGCTGCGGGCGATCGTATTGTCGGCGAGGCGCTCAGCCAGCGCGAAAGGCTGTGGCTTGGTATCGCCGCCTTGAGCGACGTCGGCGGGCTGCCATTTCGGGCGCTGCATCGTGCCGAGCAGGGCGTCGGTGAAATCGCGCCAGGAGTCGAGCTGATTGGCGCGGATGCCGATCTCGGTCTCCATCGCGTTCAGCCGCTTGGCCAGCTGGTCGGGATTGCGCCAGCCCATGCCGTGATGCATTCCGCCCGGGCCGGAGCCGCCCGGGGCGTTGCACCGCCACATCGGGCCATGTGACCCGCGGCCGCCGGCATCGAGCCGGTCGCCGCGCTTGCCGTCCATGCCGGACCAAGCCGCCTGCACCACGCCTGGGTTGGTGGTCTCACCCCACGCCGACGTGAGGAGCGTCAGGCTGGCCAGACCGAGGATGGCCACGACGAGAATCGGGCCGATCTTTGGAGAGGTATTCATCGTTGAGCATCCTGTTGGTTGAGAGGGCCTAACCCCTAGGACCGCATCGTTGCGCGCGTTGGTCTTGGCGTGTCCGAACGTTGCCTGCGAGCGGAGATGTGTGTCGAAACATTGCTGGCCAGCGGTAGGGGCTGCTTTCGTTACAAAAATGCGCTTGATGACGGGGCGCTCATGGCTAGAACGGGCTGCCGAGATGAACCCATTTGCAAGGCCGATGACCGCAGCCGCCCAGCGCATACTCGTCGTCGACGACGATCCGGAAATTCGCAAGCTGCTCGCCCGCTATATCGAGAGCCAGGGTTTCCGTGTGCTGCTTGCGGCAAACTGCCGTGAGCTCCGCGAACAGCTCGCCACGCATCAGATCGATTTGATCGTGCTCGACGTGATGCTGCCGGATGGCTCGGGCCTCGATCTTTGCCGCGACCTCCGAGTACAACGTTCCGGCGTGCCGATCATCCTGCTTACCGCGCTCAAGGAGGATGTCGACCGCATCATCGGACTCGAGATCGGCGCCGACGATTATCTCGGCAAACCGTTCAACCCGCGTGAGTTGATTGCCCGCGTGCGCGCAGTATTGCGCCGGCGCGCTGACTCGGCGCCGCAGCCGAGCGAGGCCAAGATCTATTTGTTCGAGGGATTCACCGCCGATCCGCAGACGCGCCGCGTCACCGATCCCGACGGCGGCAGCATAGAGCTGACCGGCGCCGAGTTCGATCTGCTGAAGACGTTTCTCGACCGGCCGGGACGCGTGCTGTCGCGCGACCAGCTGCTCGACATGACACGCGGCCGGGAGGGCGACGTGCTCGACCGCTCGATCGACGTTCTCGTGAGCCGGCTTCGCCGCAAGCTCGGCGAGGGCGGCATGTCGCATCTGTTCAAGACGGTGCGGAACGGCGGCTATCAGCTGACCGTGAAGGTCGAGGTGCAGGACGCGGCGCCGTGAACACGCTTCGCGCCAAGATCGCCGTGCTGCTGGTGGTCGCCATCGTCTCGGTGGTGGGCCTGCTCACGGTCGTGCTGTTCTATCTGCTCGGACCGCCGAAGCACCGCCATTCGCTAACTCCCGTGGCGCAACAGGTCGAGACGCTGGAGCGCATCGTCAAAGAAGGCAAGAGCGACGTGCTCAAGCTGGTGCCCGACCCCGCGCCGGGCCGCGTCTATGCCGCCTCGACCGAGCGCTTGCGCGCCTCGCTCGCGGCACGCGGGCTCACGCTTGCCGTCACCATCACCCGGGATGGGTGGGGCGCACCGCTCGTCGTCTCGATCCCGGTCGAAGGGCGCGGCTGGCTGCTGATGCCGATCTCCGATTTGCCACCGCAAGGCGTGCCGTGGAACGTGCTGTTTCGCTGGCTTGCGCTGATCACGCTCGGCGCCACGGCGATCGCCGTGTTCGTGGCGAACCGCATGGTGCGGCCGCTGGTTCTGCTCGAGGATGCCGTCGAGTTGGTCGGGTCCGACGCCATGCTCATGCCGGTGTTCCCCGAGCGCGGCCCGGCGGAGGTGAGGGCCACGGCGCGGGCGCTGAACTCTCTCTCGGCGCGACTGAAGAGCGCGGTCGAGAGCCGCATGCGCCTGGTCGCGGCCGCCGGCCACGATCTCCGCACGCCGATCACCCGCATGCGGCTCAGGGCAGAGTTCGTCGAGGACCAGGAGGATCGCGAGCTGTGGCTGCGCGACCTCGACGAGCTCGAGCGCATTGCCGACAGCGCGATCCTTCTGGTGCGCGAGGAATCCGGCAAGGCGCCGCTCGAGCTGATCAGGCTCGACGAGCTGGTCGGCACCATCGGCTCAGAGCTCAGGGAGCAGAATCTCGACGTGGTCAACGAAGCTGCCGAGCCTGTCACCGTGCGGGCGAGCCGGCTCACGCTGAATCGTGCGCTGCGCAACCTAATGATCAATGCCGCGACGCACGGCGTTCGCGCCCGCGTCAGCGTCGACGGAAAGGAAGGTTCGATGGCCCGCATCGTCATCGAGGACGAAGGGCCGGGCATCGCGCCCGAGCTGATCGGGCGGGTGTTCGAGCCGTTCTTCCGCGCCGACCCGGCTCGGCGGCAGAACATTCCGGGCGCGGGACTAGGCCTCACCATCGCGCGCGAGATCATCCAGCGCGCCGGCGGCAAGATCGCCATCGTCAACCGGCCGAAGGGCGGGCTGACCCAGATCGTCGAGCTGCCGACGGTCGCGGCTGCGGCCTGAGATCCCCGTGGGGTTCACGGCCTTCAGAACTTGGTGTGCGTGCCGCGCGCGCCGGATCGAAGCGCAGAGCGGGTCGTGCTATCACCGCTCTATGAGCGGCAAAGCGATTCGCATCATCGGCATCGACCCCGGTCTGCGGCGCACCGGCTGGGGCGTCATCGACTCTGATGGGGTGCGGCTGGTTTACGTCGCTTGCGGCTCGGTGGTTTCAGACGATGCCGAGACCCTCGGGCGCCGCTTGCGCCAGCTGTTCGACGGGCTTTCAGAGGTGCTGGCGCGGCTCTCGCCGCTGGAAGCTGCGGTCGAGGAGACCTTCGTCAATCGCGACGGCTCGGCGACGTTGAAGCTCGGCCAGGCGCGCGGCATCGCGATGCTGGCGCCGGCCTTGCTTGGACTCTCAATCGCCGAATACGCGCCGAATAAGGTGAAGAAGACGGTGGTCGGCGCCGGTCACGGCGACAAGGGCCAGGTCAGGGCGATGGTGAAATGCCTGCTGCCGCGCGCGGCGCCCGACAGCGCGGACGCCGCCGACGCGCTCGCCATCGCCATCACCCATGCCCATTCGCGGAGCTGGGCGGCGCTCGAAGCGAGAGGGGCACGGGCGCGCGAAAGGGCGCTGCCATGATCGGCAAACTCACCGGCAGGCTGGATACGGTCTCGCTCAGCGCGGTGATCGTCGATGTCGCCGGGGTGGGCTACGAGGTGACGGTCGGCGCCCGCACGCTGAGCATGCTGCCGCCGGTCGGCAAGACCGTGACACTCGCCATCGAGACGCATATGCGCGAGGACGCGATCAGACTCTACGGCTTCGCCACCGAGCATGAGCGCGCCTGGTTCCGCGCGCTCCAGACGGTGCAGGGGGTTGGCGCCAAGGTCGCGCTCGCGGTACTCGGCACATTGTCGGCGTCCGAGCTCGCCAATGCCGTGGTGCTGCAGGACAAGGGGCAGGTCGCGCGTGCTCCGGGGGTTGGTCCCAAGGTCGCGGCGCGCATCGTCGCCGAACTCAAGGATAAGATGCCTCAGCTCGCGCCCGCGCTCAGGCCGACTGGCGGGCTCGCGCCGGTTGCCTCGTTGCCCGAAGGGCTTGCGGCGCGGGATGCGGTTTCGGCACTCACCAATCTCGGCTATGCCCATGGCGAGGCGGCTGCCGCCGTGTCGCAAGCGATCGGCAAAGCCGGCCGCGAAGCGCGCGCCGAGGTGCTGATCCGGCTCGGGCTCAAGGAGCTCGCGCAATGAGAGAGAGGGTGCTCGCAGCGTCAAAGCGCGACGACGATCAGCCGGAGGCTTCGCTCCGGCCGCAAGTGCTCGGCGAGTTCATCGGCCAGGCCAAGGTCTGCTCGAACCTCAAAGTGTTCATCGAGGCGGCGAGGGCGAGGTGCGAGGCGCTCGACCATGTTCTGTTCGCGGGGCCGCCGGGTCTCGGCAAGACGACGCTCGCGCAGATCGTGGCGCGCGAGCTCGGCGTCAATTTTCGCGCCACCTCCGGCCCGGTCATCGCCAAGGCGGGAGATCTCGCGGCGTTGCTCACCAATCTCGAAGATGGTGACGTGCTGTTCATCGACGAGATCCACCGATTGAATCCGGCGGTCGAGGAAATCCTCTATCCGGCGATGGAGGACTTCCAGCTCGACCTCATTATCGGCGAGGGTCCTGCGGCGCGCTCGGTGCGCATTGATCTCTCGCGCTTCACGCTGATCGGCGCGACAACCCGCACCGGCCTGCTGACCACCCCCCTCAGGGAGCGTTTCGGCATCCCGATCAGGCTCGAATTCTACAGCGTCGGCGAGCTCGAGGAGATCGTGCGGCGCGGGGCGCGTCTGCTCTGTCTGCCGCTTACGGCCGAGGGCGCGCACGAGATCGCGCGCCGTGCCCGCGGCACGCCGCGCGTCGCGGGACGGCTGCTCCGCCGCGTGCGCGACTTCGCGAGCGTTCAGGGCACCGGTGCGGTCGATGCGAAGATCGCCGACGGCGCGCTGTCGCAGCTCGAGGTCGACGCGCGCGGGCTCGATGCGCTCGACCATCGTTATCTTCGGCTGATCGCGTTGAACTATTGCGGGGGTCCGGTCGGGGTCGAGACCATCGCCGCGGGGCTGTCCGAGCCGCGCGACGCGATCGAGGAAATCATCGAGCCTTATCTTTTGCAGCAAGGCTTCATCGCCCGTACCCCGCGCGGCCGCGTGCTGACGGCGCAGGCCTTCGCCCATCTTGGACTCGATCAGCCGACGCAGCCGGCGACCCAGTTCCCCTTGTTCAACGGCAGCGACGAATGATCGGCGGCTGGCCGGACCTCGCGGGGCGGATCGAGGGCGACACGCATGTGCTCCCCGTGCGCGTCTATTTCGAGGACACCGATTGCGGCGGCGTCGTCTATCACGCCAACTTCCTCAAATTCTGCGAGCGCGGGCGCTCGGATTTCGTCAGGCTGCTCGGCATCGACGCGAACGGTCTCGCCAACCCCGAAGCGGGCGAGCCCGCGATCTTCGTCGTGCGTCATGTCGAGATCGACTATTTCAAACCCGGCCGCATGGACGACGTGCTCGAAGTCGTCACCTCTTGCGTCGAGATCGGCAGCGCCAGCCTCAAATTGCGTCAAGACGTGCGGCGCGACGGGACGCTCATCGCTCGCGCTCTCGTCACCGTCGTGCTGGTCGGGCGCTCGGGCAAAGCGCAGCGCCTGGGCGCTCTCGTCAGGAACGCGCTTCAACGATTCGTTAACCAGCAGCGTGAAACCTAGTCGGTGCCGGTACTGCGTCTTTAAGCGCCGCAAGAGCCGCACCGCGCGGGGGTTAGGGTAAATCGACCCAAGTTTAGTCACATTCGCTCGCAAAAGGTCGCACTTGCGAGCGAAGGGCGGTCTCTCTCCGGTGACTGTCGAATAGCGCCGCGGTCAAAAGACCGCGGGGCGAGCCGCTTGCTCGAGGCGCGGCGCCCGAGCCGGCACCTTTGGAGCTCATGCCACGAGGCCGTGATGAACCCGCCGGATGTCGTCGTTGATCTCTCGATCTTCGAGCTCTTCAAGAACGCCCATATCGTCGTCAAGCTGGTGATCATCGGGCTCCTGCTCGCATCGATCTGGAGCTGGGCGATCATTCTCGAAAAACTGTTCCTGTTCGCGAAGACGCGCAAGGAGACCGACAAGTTCGAGCAGGTGTTCTGGTCGGGGCAATCGCTCGAAGAGCTTTACACGGCGCTATCGCAGCGCCGGAACACCGGCATGGCGGCGCTGTTCGTGGCGGCGATGCGCGAGTGGAAGCGCTCGACCGAGCGGGAGGGGAGCGACCGCAGCACGAAGCCCATGCCCGGAGTCCAACTTAGGGTCGAGAAGGTGATGGACGTGACCATCTCGCGCGAAATCGAGCGGCTGGAACGACGCCTTACGTTCCTTGCCACCGTCGGATCGACCGCGCCGTTCATCGGCCTGTTCGGCACGGTGTGGGGCATCATGACGAGCTTCCAAGCGATCGCGGTCAGCCGGAACACCAGCCTTGCGGTGGTCGCGCCCGGCATCGCCGAGGCGTTGTTCGCCACCGCTCTCGGTCTGCTGGCCGCCATCCCGGCGGTGATTTTCTATAACAAATTCAACAGCGAAGTGGCGCGCTATGCGGCCCGTCTCGAAGGCTTTGCCGACGAGTTCTCGGCGATCCTGTCGCGCCAAATCGATAAGAGCGTGTGAGGGCTCGACATGGGAGCAGGATTGCAACCGGGAGGGTCGCTGTCGAACAGGCGGGCGCGGCGTCGGTCGTCGCAACCGATGAGCGACATCAACGTCACGCCGATGGTCGACGTGATGCTCGTGCTGCTCATCATCTTCATGGTGACGGCGCCGATGCTGACGGTCGGCATGAACATGGAAGCCAAGCCTGACCTGCCCAAAGTAGACCTGCCCAAGACCGAGGCTGGGCCAATCGAGGAGCAGAAGCAGGCGCTCGCCATCACCATCGACCCGGCCGGCAAGGTTTTCCTGCAAAACAGCGAAATCTCCTTTGACGAACTTGTGCCCAAACTCACTGCTATCAGGAGCGCAGGCGCAGGCGATCGCGTCGAGGTCAGGGGCGATGACCGCGCCCAATATGGCAGCATCGCCAAAGTGCTCGCCAGGATCAAGGCGGCGGGCATTCCCGTGACGCTGGTCACCGAGCCGGTGGCCCCGACACAGCAATAGGGCAGGCACGACGAGCGATGGGCAGGAGCACTTTCATATCGGCGGCGCTGCACGTGGCGATCCTGCTCTTTGCCCTCGTCGCCTTTTCGTCCGCCAAGGTGGACCGGACACTGCTTGCCATCCCCATCGACCTCGCCGCCGCGCCGTCCGACATCACCAAGCTCAAGGCCGGCCGCGCGGATGCCAAGGACGATGCCGCGCTCGCCGGTAAGCCGAAGGAGCCGAAACCTCAGGCCGTGAAAGAAGCCGACCCCAAGCCCGACGAGACTGCCGCGCTTGCCGATGCTCCGAAGCCCAAGGAGGACATGCCCAAGCCTGACGCCAAGGCAGCGGCCAAAAAAGCCGATGCGCAGAAGCAAGCCGACGCCAAGCCAAAGCCTTCCAAGCCCGCACCCAAGAAGCGCGATTTCAGCGCCGACCGGATCGCGGCCCTACTCAACAAGATCCCCGATGCAGCGGATGAGGCGCAGCCGGTCGTCCCCGACGACAGCGCGCCGCCGAAAAAGGTCAAGGGGCAGTCCAACGGCACGGAAATGAGCATGTCGGTCAATGAGATCGATGCGCTCAGGGCGCGCATCGCGAAATGCTGGAGCCCGCCGCCCGGAGGGCTCGGCGCCGACCAGATCGTGATCAAGCTCAGATTGAAGCTGAACGAGGACGGCACTCTGGTCGGCGCGCCGACTATCGCCAATGACGGCTCATCGCCGTTCTTCCAGGCGGCCGCCGACAGCGCGGTCCGCGCGGTGTTCCAGTGCCAGCCTTACGAACTGCCCAGCGAGAAATATGCGCTCTGGCGCGACATGATCCTCAATTTCGACCCAAGCGACATGTATCGCAGCGGTTGAGCGGCCCCGAATCACATGCTTCCCAACATGCAAGCTCCCGACCCATCCAATCGCCTCTCGGCAAGAAGTTGCCGGCACGCGCTCGCCGTTGGCGTGGTCGCGCTTGGCGCCGCGCTGTTCGCCGTCCCACCGGCTCGCGCGGTGGTTGAGCTCAACATCACCCAAGGTAAGATCCAGGCACTGCCGATAGCCATTGCCGACTTCGTCGGCGACGGCTCGCTCGACCCCGCGACCGCGCGCGAGGTCTCCGACGTGGTGGCGGGCGATCTTCGCATCTCCGGTTTGTTCGCGCCGATCGACCAGTCGGCGTTCATCGAGAAGGGCATCACGCCGGACAGCGTGCCGGCTTTCGACGACTGGCGGGTCCTGAACGCGCAAGCCCTCGTCGTCGGCCGCATCGGCAGCGAAGACGGCAGGCTCAAGGCCGAGTTCAGGCTGTGGGATACCTATTCCGGCAAGCAGCTCGCCGGCGAGCAGTTCTTCGCCCGGCCGAAGGATGCGCGGCGGATCGGCCACATCATCGCCGACACGATCTATGAGCGCATCACCGGCGAGAAGGGTTATTTCGACACGCGCATCGTTTTCGTCGACGAATTGGGACCGAAGGATAAGCGCACCAAGCGCCTCGCCATCATGGATCAGGATGGCTTCAACGTGCGGTTGCTCACGACCGGCCAGGACCTTGTGCTCACCCCGCGCTTCAGCCCCTCGACCCAGGAAATCACCTACATGTCCTTCGAGGGTGACACGCCGCGCGTCTATCTCCTCAATATCGAGACCGGACAGAAGGAGATCGTCGGCGCCTTTCCGGGCATGACCTTCGCTCCTCGGTTCTCGCCTGACGGCCAGCGCATCGTCATGAGCCTCGAGCAAAGCGGCAACGCCAATCTGTTCGCCATGGACTTACGCAGCCGCCGGACGATGCAGCTCACCAATACCGACGCCATCGACACCGGGCCTTGCTACGCGCCTGACGGGCAGCAGATCGTGTTCGAGAGCGACCGCGACGGCTCTCAGCAGATCTACGTGATGGATGCCGACGGCAAGAACCAGCACAAGATCAGCCGAGGCGAGGGGAGCTACTCGACCCCGGTCTGGTCGCCGCGCGGCGACTTGGTCGCCTTCACCAAGCTGCTCGCGGGCAAATTCCTGATCGGGGTGATGAAGCCTGACGGGTCGGGCGAGCGCATCCTGACCGAGGGATTCCACAACGAGGGCCCAACTTGGGCTCCTAACGGCAGGGTGCTCATGTTCTTCAGGGAATCGGCCGGTGCGGCCGGCGGCCCCAAGCTCTATACCATCGACCTCACCGGCTATAACGAGCGGCAGGTTTCGACCCCCGCTTTTGGTTCGGATCCGGCCTGGTCGCCGCTGATAAACTAGGCTTTCCAAGCTCGCACTGAGGCCAAATTGCAACACCCTCTTATCCTTTGTTAAGCAAAGGCCTCCAGGGTGCTAACCATGCTTGATCGCCGTCCTTCGGGCGGTTAGCGTGACCTTTGCTGGAGGATGAGATTCGACGTGGCATTTTAGCATCAATGACCGACAAAACGGTCTCGGAACTTCAGTCCGAACTTGATCTGAAAACGCCGCGCCGGTACATGCAAAGACGGCTACTGCCGTTTAACCAAAGGAGAGAAGACCATGCAGGGTTTGAAGGGCGTTATCATCGTCGCCACGATCGTGGCCGCCACCACTGCTCTCGGTGGCTGCTGGGGCCACCACGAAAAGGCCGTGGCCACCCAGCCACTGAAGCTCGGGTCCGCCGATGTCGTGGTCGAGCAGGTTGTTCGCGTATAACGCGCGGCCAAAGAATTTATCGCGGAGCAAACTCGTCGTCCGCGAGACGGACATGGATGCCGGGACGCCGTAGCAGATGCGGCGGCGTCCCGGGCATCCCTTCCATTTTAGGGCCCGGATCTAGCTGATTTTCAGCACCCGTTTCTCGCCACTTCGTTGGCACTTTCCAGACACTCCCACGCTCTAACCTGCCCGTACTAGGAGATCGTTAAGGAATTCGCCCTTACGGTTTACCTAAGCTTACGGGTAGTCGGGAGTAATCAGTCATGCGTTGCGATGGTGGGGTTAACCACGCCTGCAGGCTTGCGGGTTTGGTCGTGATCGCCGTTCTGCTGGCAGCCTGTGGGCGCCACGGTGTGCCGAAGGAGTATGGGCTCGGCAGCACCGGCTCGCTGGCGACGCCAGGCTCGCCACAGGAATTTGCGGTTAATGTCGGAGACCTGGTGCATTTCCAGGAGGACAGCTCCGCTCTGACCGGTGAGGCCAGGAGCATCCTTCTCAACCAGGTGCGCTGGCTCAATCACTATACTCAATACAACATCACGATCGAGGGCCATGCCGACGAGCGGGGCACGCGCGAGTACAACCTCGCTTTGGGTGCCCGACGCGCCATGACGGTCAAGGGCTTCCTTGCGAGCAACGGGGTGGCTGCGGCGCGAATCCGCACGATCTCTTATGGCAAGGAGCGGCCGATCGCGACCTGCGACGACGTTTCGTGTTGGAATCAGAATCGACGCGCCCAGACCGTGCTCAACGATGCGGCCATCGCGCGCAATTATTGATGCGGAGCGGCGTAAGCCGAAATCGCGGTAATCGCGCCAAATCAACCGGACCCCGGCGATCGCCGGGGTGACGCCGAAGAACGGCCATCCCTTGAAGTCGCCCCCGACTTGAGTCGAGGCGCCCAGCAAATCAAAGTTTTGGCCCCAACAACGCGGACAAACGCGCTATTGTTCGGCGCGTTTGGCGCTTTTAGGTGAAGCGCACTGCCGGTCGAAACGGCAAGGTCCCCATCGTGATCTCATCGATTGTTCCATGGCGCAGGAGGCGGCGCATAATCGGCGCTTTTCTCCCTGCGTTCTCGACCCTTAGCCTCGCTGCCACCGACGGCTTTGCTCAGACTGACCCGCCCGACCGCGGCGCAGCGGCCCCCCAGCCAAAAGCGCTTGCGAAGCAACAAGCCGGTGATTCGGTCGCGAGCCGAATCGGCAGGCTCGAGCAGCAATTTCTCGAGCTTCAAGTGAGCGTCGGAACGCTCGAGACGCTGCTTCGCGCCAAACCCGGTGCAGTGCTACCGCAAGAGCCCGCGGGGGGTGGCGTAGACACCGCCAGCTCCGCTGCGGTCGGCGATTTCACCGCGCGTGTTGGCGCGCTCGAAACCCAGATCGGTGCCCTGTCGAGCCAGAACCGCGTTCCGCCAATTGATCGCGGCTTACCCCAACGATCCGCTCGCCAGCAGCGCGCAATACTGGATCGGCGAGAGCTACTATGTGCGTGGTCAGTACAAGAACGCGGCGGACGCCTTCCTCAAGGGCTAGCGGCGTGCTCGACCTTTGGCGAGCTCAGCGCCAAATATCCCCAAGCGCCGGCGCACATCCTCGACCAGGCGAAGGGCGAGCGCAAAAAGGCCGGCTGCTGACATGAGCGCCGCTCCCATTTCGCCGTCAGAGGCGCGCGCGGCGTTCGCCCGGCTCGAAGCCCATTCGCGGCTTGCGCTCGCCGTCTCCGGCGGCCCCGACAGCCTCGCTCTGCTGCTGCTTGCCGCCGATTGGCGCGCCGAGCGTGCCTCACGGCCAGAACTTCACGTGCTCAGCGTCGATCACGGGCTTCGCGCCGAATCGCGCCATGAGGCGGAAATGGTCGGCCGCATCGCGACCTCGCTTGGTCTCCCGCATGCGATCCTGACCTGGGAAGGGAGCGGCGAGGGGCGCAGCGCTCTGCAAGCCCGCGCGCGTGTCGCGCGCTACGATCTGATGGCCGCTTATTGCCACGAGCACGACGTTCCAGCGCTCGCGACCGCACACACGCTCGACGATCAGGCCGAGACCTTTTTGATGCGCCTGAAGCGCGGCAGCGGCCTCGATGGCCTCGCTGCCATTCCCGAGACCGGCGCTTGGGCCGGGGTCGCTCTGCATCGGCCTCTGCTCGAACTGCCCAAGGCGCGGCTCATCGCCGCGCTTGCGGCCCGGCAAATCGGTTTCGTCACCGATCCGAACAACGCCGATCAACGCTTCGAACGTGTGCGGGTGAGGGGAGCTGCGAGCGCGCTCGATGCGCTCGGTCTCACGCAAAAGGCGCTGGCGCTTTCGGCGCGTCGCTTGAGGCGCGCGCGCGAGGCGCTCGACCACGCGGCTGATAATTTCCTCGAAGGCAGCAGCGAAACGAGCGAGGCGGGCTACGCAACGGTCGACCAGGGCGCGCTGCTCAAGGCACCGCAGGAGATCGCGCTGCGCGCGCTCGCGCGCCTCATCGCCTCGGTGGGCGGTGGCGAGGAGCCGCTACAGCTTTCCAAGCTCGAAGCGTTGCTCGCTTCGCTCGCGAAGCATCCCGGCACCACGCAAACGCTCGGCCGCTGCCGGATCGAGCCTCTGTCCGGCCGGCTCGGTATCTTCCGCGAGATGAGGGCAAGCGGTCTCCCTGTGATCGAGCTTCTGCCGGGCAAGCGGGCATTGTGGGACAATCGTTTCAGGATCGAGCTTGGAGTCGACGCATCGGCTCCGGTCACGGTGCAGGCGCTCGGCGATAAAGGCTTCCTCGCTCTCCGCGACACGCTTCCCCCGCTGCCGCGGCTTGCCGGGCGGACTCTGCCTGCTTGTTTCAGAAGCAATGTGCTCGCCGGCATTCCGATCTTGAGCGAAGCTTCGCCCCATTCGGACCTTGATTGCCGCGCAAGATTCGTCAGCGCCGGTCGGCAGGCGCCGTGGAACGGGGATCGCTCTTAACCGTTGAGGAAGCATGCTCCTCTTTGCGTTAGCTTTACTTGGCAAACTAGGGGTAGGTTCCTATGTTAACGGCTATCGTCCTAATCCGCGCCAGCGTACGGGGCGAGGCTTTGATGCCTCGAAGCCGCGCATAGAAGAGAGCCGTCAGGTCAGTTCATGAATTCGAACTTCCGTAACTTCGCCATCTGGGTGTTCATCGGCCTCCTCCTGGTCGCGCTGTTCAACCTGTTCCAAAGCCCCGGCGTCCATGTCCGCGGCAACGAGATCAGTTTCTCGCAGCTCCTCTCCGAGGTCGAGGGCGGCAACATCCAGGATGTGACCATCGCCGGAAGCCAGATCACCGGGCATTTCACCGACGGCCGCAATTTTCAGACATATGCGCCGAACGACCCGAACCTGGTCGACAAGCTGAATCAGAAGGGCGTCAAGATCACCGCCAAGCCGTCGGAGGACGACGTTCCGTCGCTGCTCGGCGTGCTGGTCTCCTGGTTCCCGATGCTGCTGCTCATCGCCGTGTGGATCTTCTTCATGCGCCAGATGCAGTCGGGCGGCGGCCGCGCCATGGGCTTCGGCAAGTCCAAGGCGAAGCTGCTCACCGAGCGCCACGGTCGCGTGACCTTCGACGATGTGGCCGGCGTCGACGAGGCCAAGGAGGATCTCCAGGAGATCGTCGAGTTCCTGCGCGACCCACAGAAATTTCAGAAGCTCGGCGGGCGCATCCCGCGCGGCGCGCTTTTGGTCGGCCCTCCGGGCACCGGCAAGACGCTGCTCGCGCGCGCCATCGCCGGCGAGGCCAACGTTCCGTTCTTCACCATCTCGGGCTCGGACTTCGTCGAGATGTTCGTCGGCGTCGGCGCATCGCGCGTGCGCGACATGTTCGATCAGGCGAAGAAGAACGCGCCCTGCATCATCTTCATCGACGAGATCGACGCGGTCGGCCGCCATAGAGGCGCCGGTCTTGGCGGCGGCAACGACGAGCGCGAGCAGACGCTGAATCAGTTGCTGGTCGAGATGGACGGCTTCGAGGCGAACGAGGGCATCATCCTGATCGCCGCCACCAACCGTCCCGACGTGCTCGATCCCGCTTTGCTCCGGCCGGGTCGCTTCGACCGCCAGGTGGTGGTGCCGCGACCCGACATCATTGGGCGCGAGAAGATCCTCAAGGTGCACGTGCGCAAGGTCCCGCTCGGGCCCGATGTCGACCTGCGTGTCATCGCGCGCGGCACGCCGGGATTCTCCGGCGCCGATCTCGCCAACCTCGTCAACGAGGCGGCGCTGCTTGCCGCGCGCCGCTCGAAGCGCCTCGTCATGCAGATCGAGTTCGAGGACGCCAAGGACAAGGTGATGATGGGCGCCGAGCGCCGCTCCATGGTGATGACCGAGGAGGAGAAGACGCTGACCGCCTATCACGAGGGCGGCCATGCGCTCGTCGCGCTGCACATGCCGGCGTCAGACCCCGTGCACAAGGCGACCATCATTCCGCGCGGCCGCGCCCTCGGCATGGTCATGCGGCTGCCCGAGCGCGACATGCTCTCCTACACCCGTGCCAAGCTAAAGGCCGACATCACCGTCGCCATGGGCGGACGCGTGGCCGAGGAGATCGTGTTCGGTTACGACAAGGTCACCTCTGGCGCCTCGTCGGACATCAAGATGGCGACGCTGCTCGCGCGCGCCATGGTCACGCAATACGGCATGTCAGACAAACTCGGTCCGCTTGCTTATGGCGACAACGAGGAGGAAGTATTTCTCGGTCACGCCATCGCGCGGACGCAGAACCTGTCGGATGAGACGCAGACCATCGTCGATGAGGAGATCCACCGCCTGGTCGATGAGTCGTTCGAGCACGCGCGCAAGATCATCACCACCAATCTCGACGACCTGCACGCCATCGCGCGCGGGCTGCTCGAGTACGAGACGCTGTCCGGCGATGAGATCAAGAACTTGCTCAAGGGCAAGCCGCCCGTGCGCGAGTTCACCGCCGACGTCACGGCGCGGCCGGCCTCGGCCTCGGCCGTTCCCGCCGCCGGGCGTGGCAAGAAGGTGCCGCCCGAGCCCGACACCGGAGGCATGGCGCCCCAGCCTTCGACTTGAGGCGCGGGGGCTTCGACACACCAATCCAATGCCCGGCCTCATGCCGGGCATTTTGCTTGGGTGACGGTCTCTTGCGGCACACTTCGTGATAATTCTCGCGCATGGCTGATCCTAAGCTCTATCTCCGGCCGCTCGGGTTCCTCTATGGCGCTGCGGCCGTGGCGGCGATCGCCGACGGCTTGGCGCTGCCGCTGGCCGGCGGTCCAATCGCCTTCACGGCTGCCGAACTGATCGAGGGCGAGCCCGGCAGCTCCGAGCGGCGGATGTTCACGGCGCATGCGCTCGCACGTCAGCGTGATCGCGGCGCCTACCTCTCTCTTCTCATCGAGCGCGTCACCGCCAAGCGCCCGCCCTTCGCCGGCCTCAGCCTGGATAAGCCGCTGCTCATGGGCATCGTCAACGTCACGCCGGACTCATTCTCGGATGGCGGGCTCTACGACACCACCGAGCAGGCTACCGAGCACGCGGCAGAGCTTGCCGGTGCGGGCGCGGCAATCGTCGATATCGGGGGCGAGTTGACCAGGCCGGGCTCGGACACTGTCGATGAGCAGGACGAGCTCGAGCGCGTGCTGCCGGTGATCAAGGGGCTCGCTGGCTTCCGCGCCGTCCTCTCGATCGACACGCGCAAAGCGAGCGTCGCACGCGCCGCCGCAGACGCGGGCGCTACGATCCTGAACGACGTGTCGGCGCTTACCCACGATCCCGCTAGCCTCGATGTCGCGGCGAAGACCCGCATGAGCCTTGTGCTGATGCACGCGCAAGGAGAGCCCAAGACCATGCAGGACAATCCGGCCTATGCCGATGTCGTGCTCGAAGTGTTCGACTATCTCGAAGGCCGCATCGAAGCTGCGGAGGCTGCCGGCATTCTTCGCGCCAGGATCGCCGCGGACCCGGGCATCGGCTTCGGCAAGACCATGGCGCACACACTCGCGCTGCTCGCCAATCTCAGCCTGTTCCACGGGCTTGGCGTACCGCTTCTGATCGGGGCCTCGCGCAAGCGCTTCATAAAGGGCATTGCCGGTGGCGAGGCGCCGGCGATGAGGGAGCCGGGCTCGCAGGCCGCGGCGATCGCCTCGGCGGCGCAGGGCGCGCAGATGTTCCGGGTGCATGACGTGGCGGGTACCGCCCAGGCCCTCGCGGTCTGGCGCGCTGGCATGTTTGGCACTGAAAATTAAAGGAAATTTAGCTATCCGGGACCGCGAGTGGTGTAACTATTGCTTACATTTTTTGAACTCAGATGGGGTATGAGGAGGAGCATAATCCATGAAGCGCCAGAAAGACCCAAGCGCAGGGCAGGCGCCAATCGGGGGATTGGACGGGGGGACGACCGCCATGGCTCGTAAGTATTTTGGCACGGATGGCATCCGTGGCAGCGCCAACACCTATCCGATGACCTCAGAGGTGGCGCTCAAAGTGGGCATGGCCGCCGGCAAATTATTCTCCAATGGCTCCTATCGCCACCGCGTGGTGATCGGCAAGGACACGCGGCTTTCCGGCTACATGATCGAATCGGCGCTGGTGTCCGGCTTCACCGCCGTCGGTATGGACGTGTTCCAACTCGGTCCGATGCCGACGCCCGCGGTCGCGATGCTGACCCGTTCGCTTCGCGCCGATCTGGGGGTGATGATCTCGGCCTCGCACAACCCCTATGTCGACAACGGCATCAAGCTGTTCGGGCCGGACGGCTACAAGCTCTCGGACGAGAAGGAGGAGGAGATCGAGCAGCTGATGGGCGGCGACACCGCCGATCTGCTCGCTGCGCCTGAGAAGATCGGACGGGCCACTCGCATCGACAGCGCTCGTGAGCGCTACATCGAGTTCGCCAAGCGCACGCTGCCTAAGAACATCCGTTTCGACGGCATCAGGATCGTGATCGATTGCGCCAACGGCGCGGCCTACAAAGTCGCGCCCGAGGCTCTGTGGGAGCTCGGCGCCGAGGTCATCAAGATCGGAGTCGATCCGAACGGTCTCAACATCAATAAGGACTGCGGCTCGACCGCGCCAGAGGACCTGATCCGCAAGGTCAACGAGGTTCGCGCGGATATCGGCATCGCGCTTGACGGCGACGCCGACCGCGTGGTCATCGTCGACGAGAAGGGCCACATGATAGACGGCGACCAGCTGATGGCGGTCATCGCCGAATCGTGGCTGAAGCGCGGGCGGCTCGCCGGTGGCGGCATCGTCGCCACAGTAATGTCCAATCTCGGGCTCGAGCGCTATCTTGAAGGCCTCAATCTCGGTCTCGCCCGGACTCCGGTCGGCGACCGCTACGTGGTCGAGCATATGCGTCAGCACGGCTACAATGTCGGAGGTGAGCAATCCGGCCATATAGTACTGTCGGACTTCTCGACCACTGGCGATGGGCTCGTCACCGCGCTCCAGCTGCTCTCCGTGGTGGCGCAGAGCGGCAAGCCGGTCAGCGAGATTTGCAACCGTTTCGAGCCTTTGCCGCAGATCCTCAAGAATGTCCGCTACAAGAATGGCGGCCAGCCGCTCGACAATGTCGGCGTGCAGCGGGCAATCAGCAACGGCAAGTCCAAGCTCGGCAAATCCGGGCGCCTCGTCATCCGCCCGTCGGGCACCGAGCCCGTGATTCGCGTGATGGCGGAGGGCGACGACGAGAGGCTGGTGAAGACCGTGGTCTCCGACATCGTTCACGCCTTGACCGACGCAGCCGCGTAAACCCGGCTCGGATTCGCTTCGGTCAAAATCCAAGCATTTCCGCCATTTGAGCGGCCGTTGCCGCCGCGGGGGCGCCAACCCACATGTCGCGATATTTCAAGCGAGCTCTTCCAGTTCAACGACTTCCAGGTGTTCCCCAAGGGCATCAAGAGCTCGCCGCTCGTCGTCGTCGGCAACTGCCAGCCCTCTACCGCTCCTCCTTCGAGGGGCGGTTTTTTTGCGCTGCGGCTGGGCCCGTCCGCCGCACTTGACGGGCATGGCCGCCGAACGTATGGGCAGACCGACCTCAGTCTTGTCATGGATCTAGAATGGCAAAGCCCGGACACGTGATTGAGAAGCCGGCGTGGCGGCCGACCGACCCACACTTCTCGTCGGGCCCTTGCGCCAAGCGTCCCGGCTGGTCGCCCGATCGACTGAAGGGCGCGCTACTCGGTCGGAGCCATCGCGCGCCGGAGACCAGAGCGCGGCTCGCGCTCGCGCTCGAGCGCACGAAGGCGCTGCTCAAGCTTCCGGCCAGCTATATCGCGGCCATTGTGCCGGCTTCCGACACCGGCGCGGTGGAGATGGCGCTCTGGTCGCTGCTCGGTCCGCGCGGCGTCGATGTGCTCGCCTGGGAGGCGTTCAGCCGCGATTGGGTCACGGACGTCGTCGAGCAATTAAAGCTCAAGGACGTGCGCGCTTTGCTCGCGCCTTACGGGGATCTGCCCGACCTCGCGCAAGTCGATTTCGACCGTGACGTGGTGTTCGCCTGGAACGGCACCACCTCTGGCGTGCGCGTGCCGGACGGGGAGTGGATCGCAGGCGACCGCGAGGGTCTCACCATCTGCGACGCGACCTCTGCCGTGTTCGCGCAAAGGATCGACTGGGAGAAGCTCGATGTTGCGACCTTCTCCTGGCAGAAGGTGCTGGGCGGGGAGGCGCAGCACGGGATTCTGATTTTGTCGCCACGGGCGATTGAGCGGCTGGAGAGCTACACGCCGCCTTGGCCGCTGCCGAAGCTGTTTCGCATGACACGCGACGGCAGGCTGATGCGCGAGCTGTTTGAAGGCTCGACCATCAACACGCCGTCGATGCTCTGCCTCGAGGACTATCTCGATGCGCTCGATTTCGCTGAGAGCGTGGGCGGATTGGAGGGGACGATCGCGCGCTCCGACGCCAACGCCGCCGTCATCGCCGAGTTCGTGGCGAAGACGCCGTGGATCGATTTTCTCGCGCGGGTGCCCGAGACGCGCTCCAACACCTCTTCCTGTCTCAGAATCGTCGATCCGGAGGTGCTGGCGCTGCCGGCAAATCTCCGCGACGCGTTTCCGTTTCGGATGGCGGCGCTGCTCGACCGCGAGAACGTGGCCAAGGACATCGGCTCGTATCGTCACGCGCCGGCAGGGCTCCGCATCTGGACCGGGGCTACGATCGAGGCGGGCGATGTTGCGGCGCTGATGCCGTGGCTCGATTGCGCCTTCGCCCATGAGAAGCAGGCGCTCGCGAAGGCGGCTTGAGTACCCCTCTCCCGCGAGGGAGAGGGGACTTGATTAGGCGCTAGCCCTTTTGCGGGCTCGAGAGCGTCGTGCCCGGATGACCATGGGCATGGATGACCGGCTTGTGCACGCTCGGCTGAGCTGACGTGCCTTTGGCCGGCGGCTGGCCGGGCATGTTGTAAGTCCGGCAGTCGGCAGAATCCGGCTCTTCGCCGCAATGGCCGTAATTGGCGAGAGCGGGGGTGAGCGCGGCGCCGCCAAGCGCAAGTGTCGCGGCTGTGGCCAATCCTATGACGGTGATTTTGAGCATCGGGGGTACTCCTTGAGCGGCGTCACCTCATATGACGCCTAAGCAGCAAGCAAACACCCGCGCGGTGTCGCTGTTTCCTACGCCGGATGTCGCAGCGCCATCTGCCGCATCCTTCAATTCGTCGCAGCGCAATTCGACGCGGCGGCCTTGAATTTTTTGAGCCTAAAAAAGGGCCAAAACCCGCGCTCGCATCCGCCGAGCGAGGACGCTATAAGGTCACACGGCCCCCAACTCCTTCGGGGCCGTTTGGCTTTTTCCGCTGCAAGTCGAAGGAATTACGAACGTGGCGAATGTCGTGGTCGTCGGCTCCCAATGGGGCGACGAGGGCAAGGGCAAGATTGTTGATTGGCTGTCCGAGCGGGCCGACGTCGTCGTGCGCTTCCAGGGCGGCCACAATGCCGGTCACACGCTGGTGGTCGACGGCACCACCTACAAGCTGTCGCTACTGCCTTCGGGCGTGGTGCGCAAAGGTAAGCTGTCGGTGATCGGCAACGGAGTGGTGGTCGACCCGTGGGCACTCGCCGAGGAGATCGCCAAGATCGAGAAGCTCGGCGTCAGCATCTCGCGCGATAATCTGCGCGTCGCCGAGAACGCGACGCTGATCCTGCCATTGCACCGCGAACTCGACGCGTTGCGCGAGGCCGCGGCCGGCGAGGGGCGTATCGGCACCACCAAGCGCGGCATTGGTCCGGCATACGAGGACAAGGTAGGCAGACGCGCGATCAGGGTTATGGATCTGCAAGACCTGCCGGGTTTGAAGCCGAAGATCGAGCGCATCCTCGCCCATCACAATCCGCTTCGCCGCGGACTCGGCGAGCCGGAAATCTCGGCCGACGATCTCTGCGACCAACTCGCCGAGATCGCGCCGAAGGTTCTGCCTTACTTGGACACAGTGTGGGCGTTGCTCGACTCCAAGCGCCGCCAGGGCAAGCGCATCCTGTTCGAGGGCGCGCAAGGGGCGCTGCTCGACATCGACCACGGCACCTACCCGTTCGTCACCTCGTCGAACACCGTGGCGGCGCAGGCCGCGACCGGCTCGGGCCTTGGCCCGGGAGCGCTCAATTATGTGCTCGGCATCACCAAGGCCTACACCACGCGGGTGGGCGAGGGACCGTTCCCGACGGAGCTCAAGGACGAAACCGGCAGGCTGATCGGCGAGCGCGGCGTCGAGTTCGGCACGGTGACCGGGCGCCCGCGCCGCTGCGGCTGGTTCGACGCCTGCCTGGTGCGCCAGACGCGCAAGGTCGCCGGCATCAATGGCATCGCTCTCACCAAGCTCGATGTGCTCGATGAGCTGCCGGAGCTCAAGATCTGCGTCGGCTACCGGCTCGACGGGTTGCCGCTCGATCATCTTCCGGCGGCGCAAGTGGCGCAGGCCCGCGTCCAGCCGGTCTACGAGACCATGGAAGGCTGGTCGCAATCGACGCGGGGCGCGCGATCCTGGGCCGAGCTTCCGGCGCAGTGCATCAAATATGTGCGACGGCTCGAGGAGCTGATCGGGGCGCCGGTCGCTCTGCTCTCGACCAGCCCGAAGCGCGAGGACACCATCCTGGTGCACGATCCGTTCGTGGATTGAGGCAGAGTCTCCTGCGGTCGCAACTTCTCTTTTGTCATTGCCCGGCTTGACCGGGCAATCCAGTATTCCCGCCGGGTGCTATTTAACGGAATCCATGGGTTACTGGATGCCCGTCTTCGCGGGTATGACAAGCAAGAGGTGAAGGTGGCCGACCAATTTCCCTGGAAGACGGCTTGGATCACCGGCGCGTCGGGCGCGATCTGCGGCGAGATCGCGCGGCGCCTCGCGGCATCGGGCGTGAGCGTGGCCGCGACGGCGCGGCCGAGCACCAAGCTAGATCAGTTGACGGCAGTCAGCGACCACATCAAGGCCTTTCCCGCCGACGTGCTTCAGCCCGACGAGCTCAAAGCCTGCGTCGTCAGGATCGAAAGTGCGGTCGGGCCGGTCGATCTCGCTCTGCTCGGCGCCGGCATGTATGCGCCATTCGACATTCGCAATATCGACCTCGACGGCTTCCACCGCTCGATGGCGCTCAATGTCGACGGCGTGATCAACGCGGTGGCGGCGGTGTTGTCGCAGATGCTGGCGCGCAAGTCGGGACACATCGCCATCATGGGCTCGCTGTTCGGCTATACCGGCTGGCCCGGCAACGGCAGTTACGGCGCGAGCAAGGCGGCGGTGATCAATCTCGCCGAAAGCATGCGGCTTGAACTCGAAGGCAGCGGCGTCACGGTAACGATCATCAATCCCGGTTTCGTCGATACGCCGCTCAACGCGTCGTACGATCCGAAGAAGAAGCTCTACGTCATGAGCAAGGAGCGCTGCGCGCGGAAGATCCTGGAGAAGCTCGGCAGCAAGCCTTACGAGATCGCTTTCCCGCCGCAGGTCGAAGGCTTCCTCAAGACCGTGCGCTCGCTGCCGCGGAGCCTGTCATTCCCGCTCGCTCGCTGGTTCACCAAGAAGACGGGGGCGTGAATGAACAGGATGAAATCGATCTTCCGGATGTTCGCGGGCTACAACGCCTGGGACAATCAACGGTTTATGCGGCTGCGGCCGAGCTTGGCGACGCCGAGTATCGCGCCGATCACGGCGCTTTTTTCGGCTCGGTGCACGGCACGCTCAATCATTTGCTCGTCGGCGATCGCATCTGGATGCAGCGCCTGACCGGTAAGCGTGACGCACCGGCGCGAATCGCTGAAGATGCACGGATTGTCGCTTTCGTAGACGGGCTTAGCGACAGGACCTAGCGCGCACGATCCGCTATCGGACCATCAGCCGGCCGGCCGACATCGAGCAGGAGCTCGTTTACGCCCCGCCGCACGTGTTCAATCACCAGACGCACCACCGCGTCAGGTGCATTGCCTGCTCACCAAGCTCGCCAAGGATGCGCCCTCGCTCGACCTGATCCTCTATCAGCGCGAGACGGGGCTTGGACTTAGCTGAGCAGTTCGCGGAAATAGGAATCGAGCAGGCGATCCTTTGGATCAACCGTCTTGCGATAAACGGCGAATTGCTGGAGCCGCGTGCCGAAGGCGCGCCTGACCTGGTCGCGGGTCAGGAACGGCGTCTGGTTGAACAGCGGCACGCCGCGCCGGTCGCTGCAGAACTCGTTGTAGTGGCGCAGGAACTCCTCCCATTCCGGCCCCCCGGTGGAAGCGGGGTCGATGCTGAGCGTCGGTCCCTCCCAGCTATAGGAGAAAAGCGCTTCGACATCGCGCGAAATGGCATAGCCGACGCTCGGCAGATTGCAGCGGTAGCCCGTCGACTTCTCGTAGTGGAGGCAGAAGTTGCAATACTCGTCGAGCACGTCGAAGAAGCCGCCCTCGCGGAATGCCCACATGCTGAACAGGTATTTGTTGTCACCGGGCTCGCGCGGATAGAAGATGATCTGCGCGTGCGGCCAGGTGCGGTCGCTGCGCACCATCAGCACGAGCCCCTGGCGAAGCAGGAAGAAGTGCAACTTGTCGGCGAGCGCGCGGAGCTTCGGGCTCTTGGTGTTTCGCTCGATCCATAGCGTGACGGCGGGGCCGTATTTGCGCCAGAAGCGGTTGCGATAGGTCCAGCGCCGGCGCGAGGTGGGCGGGAGGTCTGGGTTCTCCTTGCGGAGCTCCACCAGCACGCGCTTCACATAGGGGAAGATGTAATACATCACGGCGAAGCCGCGCGCCTTGTAGACCGGGAAGTAGCGCCGGAAATTCTCCAGGCTCAGCGAATAATGGCGCACCGCGAGCGCCGTGGTCGTTTTGACCTTGATGGTCACCTCGTAAACGATGCCAAGCAGCCCGTAGCTCGAGCGGATGATCTGCATCTCCTTCGGGTTGTCGCGCTCTGTGATCTCGCGAAGCGTGCCGTCGGGCGTGACGAGGCGAACGGCGGTCACGTAAGAGCTGACTTGGCCGAAGCCGCCCGGAAAGGATGAGTCCTTGGTCGCGGCGGTCGCCATGGCGCCCAGGGTGACATTGCCGATCTCGGTGGTGACGTAGGGCTGTAGCCCGCGGTCCTTCAGCGCATTTGCCAGCACGATATGGGTTACGCCGGCCTCGACCGTGACCGTGTCGTCGGTGAAATGGAGGATGCGGTTCATCCCCTTCATGTCGACCATGGTGCCGCCGTCGTCGCCGTTCATGCGCGCGGTGGAATGCATCGAGCCCGCAGGGCGGACCGGCGAGGGAAAGCGCACCTCGTCGACCATGATCTCGACGATGTCCTCGGCGCTTTCGGGGGTCGCGATCACCTTGGGATGGTAAGTCCAGGTGCCGTCCCAGGTCTTTATGGTGACGTCGCGCTTGATATCCATAACTTCCCCCAACACCAGGGCGACAGACCATAAAGCAAAGCGCCGGCAAATCCAGGGTTTGGGTGAGCGCGCGATGGTGGCATTGAGCTGGTTTTGCGCCAGGGGTGAATTGACACAGATCAATGAGGCTGGAGCGCGATGCGAGTGGGTTGAATCGTGCTGGTCTTTGATGCTTAGGTCTGGCGCCGCAGGGCGGCAAACAGGTTCGGGGAGCGCTTCGCGACAGCGGAAATGGGAGGGAGAGTGCAGCGTTACTGTATCATCGGTGCGGGCGCCTCTGGTCTAGCGGTGGCGAAGACTTTCGCCGAGCGCGGCATCACCTTCGATTGCTTCGAGGCGCTCGCCGATATCGGCGGCATCTGGAATTCCGACAGTCCGCACGTGGTCTATGGCTCGACCTATCTCAACTCCTCGAAGCGGCTGTCGCGCTATCCCGATTTCCATTTCCCCGACGAGTGGTCGCATTACGTGAGCCGGAAGCAGGCGCAAGACTATCTGCGCGCCTATGCAAGAGAGTTCGGGCTCTATAAGCGCATCACCTTCAGCAAGCGCGTCGCCTCGGCGGTCAGGACGGAGCAGGGCTGGCAGGTCACGCTCGAAGGCGAGGCTGCGCCCCGGCTCTATACCGGCTTGGTCGTCGCCAACGGCCATCATTGGGAACAGTTCACGCCCGCTTATCCCGGCAAGTTCGACGGCGAGGTCCTGCACTCGCACGACGTGAAGTCGAAAGAGCAGCTCAAGGGCAAGCGCGTGCTCGTAGTCGGCGCCGGCAACTCGGCGGTCGACATCCTGTCGGACGCGGCGCTCGACGGCGCGCGCGCCGTGCATTCGATGCGGCGGTCGTATTATTTCTTCCCCAAGATGGTGCTCGGCAAGCCGGCCGACACGTTCATCGACATGACCAGCAAGTGGCCGGTGCCACGCAGCGTCATGCGCTTATTCTACCGGCTGGGGCTCATCATCCTGGTCGGGCGGCACAAGCGCTACGGCCTGCCGGCGCCCGATCATAATCTGTTCGAGGCGCACCCGACCGCCTGCACTACCTATCTCGACCATATCGTGCATGGCCGGATCGTGACCAAGCCGGCCATCGAGAAGCTCGACGCCAAGAGAGTCCGCTTCGTTGACGGCAGCGAGGAGGAAGTCGACCTCCTGGTGTGGGCCACAGGCTTCCGGCCGAGCTTCCCGTTCTTGGACCAGTCCTATATTCTGAACCCCGACGGCGGCTCGAAGCTGTTCATCCACACCTTCCACCGCCAGTTCGACGATCTGTTCGTCGTCGGCCTGTTCGAGCCGGCGGAAGGCGGGGTCTGGCAGCTCGCCGATTTTCAGGCGCGGCTGATCGCCTGCTTCATCAAGGCGCTGACGGACGATCCGAAGCGCGCCGCCTGGTTCCGCGCGCTGAAATCTGCGGCAACGCCCGATATCGGCCACGGCATACGTTGGAAGGATACGCCCTGGCACCGGTTCGAAATCCAGCACTACCGCTTCCGCATGTATATGCGCCGCCTGATCAGGAAATTCGGCGCATCGAGCGACGTGCCGGCGCGCCAGGCGCGATCCATGGTGCTCGACGCGGGCAAGGCAGAGGATGCGAGACTAAAGCTCGCCTCCTAGCCGCACGGTCAGCGTGACGATTTGGAGATTGAGCAGGGGCGAGCTGTCAGCTCTGCTTCGGCACGGCGCGTCGGAGCCAGCTGGCGACGAGCCGCGGCGCCAATGCGTTGAGCATAAATAGCCCACGCAACGTCGCCGGCTTGACCACGGTGCGCCTCCTCGCTTCGACGCCAGCGAAGATCGCCTCTGCCGCCTCGTCCGAAGTCAGGGGTGGCGCGATCGTCGGGCTTATGACCGGGACATGCGCGCGGCTGCCCGCATTGTGCTCCCAATAGGCACTTTCGACCAGGCCGAGCACGACAAGAGTGACGCTGAGCCCCGAGCCTCTCACCTCGGCACGGAGCGCCTCGGTAAAGCCGGCGAGAGCATGACGCGCGGCGGTATACGCGACCGCATTCGGCCATATGACGAATGACGCAGGGGAGGTAATGCAGGCGATCGCTCCGCTGCGCCGCGCGATCATCTTCGGCAGAAACGCGCGGGTGAGATTGAAGGCGGCAAGATAGGGAACCTCGATCATGGCGAGCGCTTCCTCGAGCGAGGTATCGAGCAGGGACATCCAGCGGCCGGCCCCGGCATTGTTGATCAGCACGTCGGGCGTGCCCGCCTCGCGCGCGATCCGCTCGCTGACCTCCTGGGTTGCCCTGGCGTCGGCGAGATCGACCGGGAAGGCGGTCGCGGTGCCGCCGTCCTTGCGGATAGCGCTCACTGCCTCCTCGAGGCGCCCGGCGTTCCGGGCGAGCAAGACGACATGGGCGTTGCTTGAGCCATAGCGTCGCGCCGCCGCCTTGCCGATCCCGCTCGATGCCCCCGTGATCAACACAAGCCTCGCCGTCATGGCGATCGCTCCCTGGCAACTGAGGCTAGAACCCTAGATCGGCCGCCGCTCATCAGCTCCTCCCATATTGGCGCTCAACTGTGGCACAAAGGCTACAGCGCGGACGGAACCTAATTCGCAGCGGCTGCAGCCCCCTGGCGAGAGCTCTCTTTCCCGCGATAATCTTAGTCAATCTTGGCAGTCGCTGAAGGAGACGTTCCGATGAGGTCGTATTTGCGCGTCTTGGCATTGGCATCGATGGCGGCGGGGCTGTGCCTGCAGGGCGCGCCGGCGTGGGCCGGTTGTGTCGGACTGTCGGGAACTGCCGATGGCTTCGACAAGGAGACCGCGGTCAGCCGCGCGCAGCTCGCGCTCTCCGACTATATCAAGGAATACAAGCGGACGAAGAAGCTGAGTTCGGTCACCGTCAGTCCCATGCAAGCGCAGCCCGAGCCTTATTGGCGCGGTAGCGTGAGCGAAAACATGATGTACCGGCCCGACATCGTGGACGCGAAGTCCTATACCATTTGCTGGCAAGGCGTGATTTCGCCTTACGTCTGCACCTCGGGTGCCAAAGCCTGCTGGTAGTCTGCATCCGGCTTTTTGTCCTGCATCGTCCCCGCGGCGCAAGCCTCGGGGACGATCCCGTTGTGGCGGCCGATTCCGCTAGTGCGCCGGCACCAGCGACACCTTTTCTGGCCGCGTCATGGCGAAGATCATCGGAATGATGGTGAGCGTGACGATGGCGATGAACCAGAACAGATCGTTGAAGGCGAGCATCTGCGCCTGACGGGCGATCTCATAGGTTACGAGCGGTCCCGCCTGCGGGGAGCGGGGGGTGAGCCCATGCTGGGCGAGATAGGGAACGAGCGCCTGGTTGAAAGGCGTGATGTGGCCCGAAAGCTCATTCCAGTGAATCTGCATCTGTCGCACGAACAGCCAGCTCACCACAGCGATGCTGGCTGAGCCGCCAATGCCGCGCATCAGGGCATAGACGCCGGACGCTTCATCGTATTGCGCCTTGGCAATATTGCCGAAGGTGACGGCGGTCAGCGGCACGAAGAACAGGCCCGTGCCCACGCCGGCCAGTACACCGGGCAGTGCGATGCCCCAATAGTCCACATATAACGAGTAGTGCGACATCAGGATCGTGCCGAGCGCGGTCATGACCAGACCCGCGGCGACGAGGTAACGCGGATCGAACAGTCGAATGAGGATGCCGCCGGTGATCGCTAATGTGAGCGCGCTCACGAGCGCCCGGGGAATGAACAGAGTGCCCGCCATTGCCGGCGGATAGCCGAGCAGCCGCTGACTGAGCAGCGGCATCAGCGCCATCCAGCCGAACAGGCTGATGCCGTAGGCTGTGATCGCCAGCGTGCCGATGACGAAATTGCGGTCCTTCAGCAGCGACAGGTCGATGATGTTGTCCGGCTTGTTCCAGCCCCTGAGAAAGAACGCCGCGGTTGTGAACACGGTGACGATTGTCCCGACAACGATGAGACGGGAGTTGAACCAGTCGCGCATCTGGCCCTGATCGAGCACGAATTGCAGGGCGCCGACCGCGAGCACCAACAGCGCCATGCCGACCCAATCGGTCCTGATGTCCTTGATGGCGCGCCGCGGCAGATAGCCGACCGAGAGCAGCAGCGCGAACAGGCCGATCGGCACGTTGATGTAGAACACCATGCGCCACGAATAGATCTCGGTGAGGTAGCCGCCAAGGACGGGTCCGATCACCGGTGCGACCATGATGCCGAGGCCGAAAATAGCGAGCGCCTGGCCGTGCCGTTCGCGCGGGAAGGCATCGAGCAGGATCGCCTGACTGAGTGGCACCAGCGGCGCGCCGAAAATCCCCTGCGCCAGCCGGAACACCACCATGCTCTCCAAATTCCACGCCATGCCGCACAGCGCCGAGGACAGCACGAAGCCGCAAATGGCAACGAGCAGGAGCCGCCGTCGCCCGAGCCAGGTCGAGAGATAGCCGGTGAGAGGCATCACTACGGCGGCGGAGACGATATAGGAGGTGAGGACCCAGCTGATCTGGTCAGTGGTGGCGCCGAAGGCGCCGAGCATGTGCGGGATCGCCACGTTGACGATGGTGATGTCGAGCACTTCGAGCACCGCGGTCAGCACCACGGCGATGACGAGCGGAGTTGGCGGACGATCGGGTTGGTGCGGCGGCGGCGGCGCCGTCTTGATCGGGGGCGGTGGTGGTTCGGAAGTAGTCTTCCGCTTCCGCCCTTTGCGGCCGCGTGGCTCCAAGCTCATTTCTGGTCTGGCGCCGGCTCGGTGGTGTCGATGGTCACATTGGCGCTCGATCCCAAGCGGAGCGGCTTGTCGGGAATAGGCGCGCTGGTGATCCTGACGCGCACCGGAAAGCGCTGGGTGACCTTGACCCAATTGCCCGTAGCGTTCTCCGGTGGCAAGACCGAGAAGCTCGCGCCGGAGCCGGCGCTGATGCTCTCGACCACGCCGTCGAGCTTGAGCCCGGGATACATGTCGAGACTTACGCTTGCCTTCTGGCCCTTCCTGATGCGAGCGAGATCGGTCTCCTTGAAATTGGCGTCGACCCACCAGCGGCCGTCCTCGATGACGGCGAAGGCGGGTGCGCCGACCTGCACGATGGCCCCTGGCCGCAAGCTTACATTGGACACCCAACCGGCTGCCGGCGCCGTGACATGGGTCTGCACGCGGTCGTGGGTCGCCTTGTCCAGCTGCGCTGAGGCGGCGCGAAGCTGCACGGTCGGCGTCGTCACCGTCAGCTTGTCGTCCTGGGCCTTGGCGAAATCCGCTTCCGCCGCGTCGAAGGCAGCCCAAGCATCGTGCCAGCTCTTGAGCGCCGTAGTGATCTCGCTCGTTGCGGGCGAGACCTCCTTCTGCGCGTCTTTGGCCTTGCGATAGGCGGCGAGCGCAGCTTCGAGCGCCGTGCCCTTCTCCTCCAGCTTGGTGGCCGCGGCCTTGAGAGCGTCGCCCGCCGTGCCGGCAGCAGACGCCGCCGCGTCGAATTGCGCACGCGCGTTGCGGAGTGCCGCGTCGTAAAGCGTCGGATCGATGTCGAACAGAGGATCGCCGGCCGCCACGTTATCGTCGTCCTGGACGTAGACGCGCGCGACCGGCCCCGAGACCTGAGAGGCCACGCGCACGACGTCGGCGCCGGTATAGGCGTTGTCGGTCGAGGGGTAGATCTCGGCGTAGTGCCAATATGCGAACACGCCGCCCGCCGTCGCGATCAAGAGGACGAAAAGCAGGATCCAGCGATACTGAGGGAGTTCTGGCTCCGTCGCGCGCCTCGGCGTCAGTCGAAACGTCCTGTTTCACGTCGTGTCTACCTCGGTTGCGGCGGGTGTGACCGCCCGGGCGTTGAGCTCAGGACCCAGGAATTCAAGGTGAAGCGCGGCAGAATGATGACGAGGCTTAAACTGCTTGTGCGTCAGCCGCAAGAATTCCGTTGCCTGCAAAGGGATAAGCGAATTGTCACGGCTGACAAGGGTGCTTGGCTGAGGGTGGCGATTGGCGCGTTTCCCGCCCATGGGTCAATCCAGGTCTTGCCTGCCAGTCCGACAATCTTGAGCTCCCGGCGCATGACTTGCGTTCCACTTGCGGCGGTCTCACATTACCCTCCTACGACGCTGCCTGGCTTGGGGGGAGGGGAAATGACGACATCGAGATATATCGCGCGCCTGATGGGGCCCGTCCTGCTAACGATCGGCGTCGGCATGGTCATGGGCATGCTCACCGAGGGGGACGGCTATTCGAGCCTGCTCAAGGAGTTCATCAGCTCGAGGGCGCTGATCTTCACCACCGGAGTGCTCGCGCTCGTGGCCGGGGTCGCCATCGTCAATGCCCATAATCTCTGGGTGCCAGATTGGCGGGTGCTCGTTACCGTGCTCGGCTGGCTGATGATCCTTCGCGGCATCATGAACCTCGTGTTCCCGATAACGGTGCAGACGCTTGGCGACCGGATGATTGCGAGCCATGCCGGCGTGCTCGCCGGTGCTGCTTTCACCGTCGTGCTCGGGGCGATCTTCTCCATTATGGGCTATGAAGACATGTGGAGCCGCGAGGCGCTGGCCGAGGTGCCCAAGCCGGCAGCCGTCAAACGGCAACGCCGGAAATAGCGGCGCACGGCTCCCGCCGCGTAAGTTTGACATGAGGCCGCATCGGCCTACATTAGCTGCGTTCCGAGGGGAGCCCCGGTCAAGGGGCTGAGAGTCCGCTGCCTTGCTTGATGAGGCGCGCGGAGACCCTTCGAACCTGATCCGGGTCATTCCGGCGAAGGGACGGGAGCTTCCTTTTTCGCCAGTCTGCCCCGGCACCCCACGCGGAGATACGCCGATGAACAAGCCCATTTCTGCGAAGGACGTCGCGCCGCCCAAAGTGACCACCGGCCCATTGCCCGGAAGCCGCAAGGTCCATTCGGCGCCCGAGGGTCACGACGAGCTCGCCGTGCCGTTCCGCGAGATCGATCTAGCCGGCGGCGAGCCGCCCTTCAGAGTCTACGATACGTCCGGCCCGTACTCCGATGGCGATGCCGCAATCGACGTGCAGCACGGGCTGCCACGCTTGCGCGCGCCGTGGATCGATGCACGGCGGGATGGCGGACTCGTCACCCAACTCGAACTGGCGCGCGCCGGGATCGTCACCAAGGAGATGGACTATATCGCGCATCGAGAAAATGTCGGGCGCGCGGGGCAGGTCGACGAAGCGGAAGCGCGGCTTGCCGACGGCGAGAGCTTCGGCGCGAGCCTGCCCGCCTTCGTGACGCCTGAGTTTGTTCGCTCTGAGGTCGCGCGCGGCCGCGCCATCATCCCCGCCAACATCAATCATCCGGAATCCGAGCCGATGATCATCGGCCGGAATTTCCTCACCAAGATCAACGCCAATATCGGCAACTCCGCGGTGACCAGCTCGGTCGAGGAGGAGGTCGAGAAGATGGTGTGGGCGACCCGCTGGGGCGCCGACACGGTCATGGATCTCTCGACCGGGCGCAACATCCACCTAACGCGCGAATGGATCATCAGGAACGCCGCCGTGCCCATCGGCACGGTGCCGATCTACCAGGCGCTGGAGAAGGTCAACGGCGATCCCATCAAGCTTGACTGGGAGGTCTACAAGGACACGCTGATCGAGCAGGCCGAGCAGGGCGTCGACTATTTCACCATCCACGCCGGCGTGCGGCTCAGCTATATCCACCTCACAGCGCCGCGCGTCACGGGTATCGTCTCCAGAGGCGGCTCGATCATGGCCAAGTGGTGCCTGGCGCATCACAAAGAGAGCTTCCTCTATGAGCGGTTCGACGAGATCTGCGAGATCATGCGGCGCTACGACGTGTCGTTCTCGCTCGGCGACGGGCTTCGCCCGGGCTCTATTGCCGACGCCAACGACCGCGCGCAATTCGCCGAGCTCGAGACGCTCGGCGAGCTGACCAAAATCGCCTGGGATCGCGGCTGCCAGGTGATGATCGAGGGCCCCGGCCACGTGCCGATGCACAAGATCAAGGTAAATGTCGAGAAGCAGCTCAGCACTTGCGGCGAGGCGCCGTTCTATACTCTGGGTCCGCTCGTCACCGACATCGCCCCGGCTTACGATCACATCACGAGCGCGATCGGCGCGGCGATGATCGGCTGGTTCGGCACGGCCATGCTTTGCTACGTGACGCCGAAGGAGCATCTCGGACTGCCGAACCGCGACGACGTCAAGACGGGCGTGATCGCCTACAAGATCGCCGCGCACGCCGCAGACCTTGCCAAGGGCCATCCGGGCGCGGTCGCGCGCGACGATGCTCTGTCCAAGGCGCGGTTTGAGTTCCGCTGGGAGGATCAGTTCAACCTTTCGCTCGACCCGGAGACGGCGCGGTCCTATCACGACGAGACCATGCCCAAGGAGGCGCACAAGCTCGCGCATTTCTGCTCGATGTGCGGGCCGAAGTTCTGCTCGATGGAGATCACCCAGCAGGTGCGCGACTACGCCGCCAAGATCGCCGAAAAGGACGCTATGGGTGCGTCAAGGGAGGGCGCGTTGGCGCCGCTCACCGAGGCAGAGCGGCAAAAAGGCATGGCTGAGATGAGCGAGAAATTCCACGCCCTCGGCGGCGAGGTCTATGTGGCGGAGGAGTGAGAGAGTTTTGCCCAAGATTGAGATACTTCGCGAACAAACTCGTGATGATGGAAAGGAGCGCCGAGACGCTCACGATGCCGCGTTCAACACGTCCGCTCGGTGAGCGTCGCGATCGTCTGCTGCTGCTGCCGGCATTCTCGAAACCAAGTGTCAGGTTATACGAATGGCGATAGCCTTCCGGGCACAAATTACGTGGCCGTGGAGTCCACCACGGCGCGAACCTCGCGCTTAGCGCAACAAGGCGCCGACGGCCGACATCATGGGGCAGCCGAGTGTCTTCTGGAACGCCTGCACCAGATCCTCCCGGTTCTGCGCCGTGATGAAGAGGCCGCCCGTCTGCTCGGCGAGACATTTCACGTCGAGTATGCTCGCCGCGCCCGTCCAACTGTAACCCCTGAGCTGAAAGCCGATGACGTGAACGGTGAGTTGCTGCCCGGATGCTTTTAGCGCCTGGCCGAGCGCGCAAGGCGCGCCGCCGCAGGTTTCCTCACCGTCAGTCAGCAAGACGACGACACCGCGCGTCGTCCGGTCGTGCAGGACATCAGCGGCCTGCTTTACCGCTTCCACGAGCGGTGTCTTGCCCGCCGGGTTGAGCGCGTTCACTGCCCTCATGACGGGCTCCGCCGCGTTCGCGATCGGCGCGAACTGCAGGTCGACATTGCATTGCTGGTAGGGACCAGGGCCGTAAGTGATGAGCCCGACCTTGCGGAACTTGGTGGCCTGCGGCAACACCTCGCCCAAGGCTTTGCGGACCTCGTCGATGCGCGTCACAGCGCTGAAAAGGCCTTGGACCATATTGCCGGCCATGGACCCTGACGCATCGAACACGATCATCGCGTCCTCAGTGCATGGCGTCCGCGCTTCGTCCGCCGCCTGCGCAATTGCCGATCCGGCCAGGAGCGTGGCAAGCCCGAAAGCGATGGGGTACACGTAGCGGGACAGCGTGTTCATTCCCGCGACCTTAGCCGAGCGCATGACTTATTGCAGGGGCGATTTGACCCACCTCCGGCCAGGCTCGCAAAGCTCAGCCTACAGCCCGGCCTCGATGGCGTGGAGCAGTTGGAAGCGCATGTCGCCGTTGCTTTTGGTCGAAATCACGAAGCGCACCCGCCCGTGGCTTTTAGTGTCGGCATAGCCCGCCAGCGTGCTGACGCCGGTCATGGTGCCGGTCTTGTTCAAGCCGCCGTCATGGCCGTGGAGCAAATCGGCGTGGGGCGCGAACAGCGCGAGCACTTTGGCGAGACCGCGCGCGGTGAAGTGGTTGTTGCGGCTGATGCCAGAGCCTTCCTCGATATGGATGGCATCGGCGAGCCCGTTGGCGGCAAGCATCTCGTTCGCGACCTTGAGCGACTTCTCGAGGCTGACGGCTCCGCCTAGGGTCCCGCCGACCTCCAGGAAGACCTGGTTGGCGATGTAGTTGTTCGAGGCGATGAGCAGTTGCGTGAGGATCTGCGAGAGGGTGCGGGACTGGCGGTGAACATAGACCGGCTTCAGTCCCTCGGGCACAGAGCCGGTCGAGATCTCGCCTTTGACGCTGCCGCCGGCACGGGTGATGAACGCGGCGATCAGTTCGCCAGCATATTGCAGGCTTACCGCGGGGTCTTGGGCGAGGCTGATGCGGCCGCGACCCTTAGGCCCCCGCGCCCGAAACTGGCTGATCGCCAGCGGCGTGATAGGGGTCTGCTGCTCGGCTGAGCGCACCGTATTGCCCTGACGCACGGCGGCGATCGTGTTGAAGTTCACCGCCAGCGCGGAGTTCAGCGCGTTGTAGGCCTCGTCAGTGTCCTCGATGCCCGGGATGCGGAGGTCGGGCGGGTAGTAGCTCGCGTCGAGCACGATGCGGGTGATCGGTTCCTTGCCGATTGCCGCGACCAGCTCGGTCGCGAGCGGCGCAAGTTCCTCGGAGATCAGGAAAGGATCGCCGCCACCCTGCACGTAAAGCACCCGCTTGTCGTCGAGGTAGAATTTTGTCTCGAAGCGGTAATCGCCGCCCAGAACCTCCATCGCCAGCCAAGCCGTGACGATCTTGGTGACCGAGGCCGGGACAAAGGGCTGGTCAGCGTTTTGGGCAATCAGCTCGTTGCCCTTCTCATCCACGACCAGCACCAGCGCCGAAGGAGCCATTGCCGCGACTTTCTCCTTGACGCCCGCGAACGCCGGGACGGGCAGAAGCAGCAGGGCGAAGGCAAGCAGGCGGTACGACATGGCGACTCCAGCGCGATTGAGGGACGTTATCGCACAAAGCAGACGAAAATTTATCCCCGCCGAGCGCCGACGCATTAAGTTCCTTGCACCTCGTCCAGTTGAGGGGTGCGCTCATGAGGCGTCTGATCGCGGGACCGGGTGCCGGCGCCCGCGGATTGGCAGGCTGTCGCCGTCAGTCAGACCGAAGACGCGATAGCTGTGATCCTCGCCACCCCGGTGATGATCGACGCATATCGCTCCGGGGTGCCAGCTAACGGCAAGCCGTTTCCCGACGGTTCCAAGATAGCCAAGATCCATTGGAAACCGAAAAAGAGTGCTGAGGCTCCGACTCCGACGACGATGCCCGATACCCTGAGAGACGTCGACTTCAGGTGAGGGACAGCAAGCGATTCCCGGAGACCAGCGGATGGGATACGCGCAGGTCAACTATGACTCCCAGTCCGGCACCTTCACGCCCTTTGGCAGCGGCGACAAGTGCGGGGCCGCGTGCCGTGCGATCGTGGCGGCGAAGGATAGTGTGTTCACGGCATACCCGCGAGATAGACGGATCGCGCGTTGCAAGACTGGCATCGCTGCGGGGGCCGAACTAGCGCAGGAGATAAGCCTGAAGGTCCGCCTCGGGGCCGTTGAAATAGTTGCGGTCGTAGGTTCCTGGGACACCGTTGCCGCTCAGATTTTGGGCGTACTGCCAGAAGCTGAATCTTGTCCATGCTGCTGGCAGGGTCGGCTCGGTGGCCGAGTGGTAATCGACGACCCACAATGGGCAGTCGGCAAACTGAGTCGGATTGCCAAGCTCAGCCCAGACGCGCGCCTTGGTGTAGATCATCGGCTTCTGGCCGCCGATTCTGTTCTCGACCAGCCGAACCATCTTCTCGATCTGGTCGATTCGCATTGGCACGGAGAGGGCGCACCTGTCGTCGTAATCGTCTTCGATGTCGAGTGTCGGCAGGATGTCGCCGGCGCGAGGCATGTAGGTCGCCCAGAATCTTTTGATCGAGGTCTCGGCCTTCGTATTCGGATGACAACGAAGATAGGCGCCGTGCAGGATACCCAGCCGCTGCAGATCTCGGCGATAATTTGCAAACCTGGGATTGGCGTAGGACGAGGCTTCGCTCCTTCCCCAATGATAGGCTTGCACGAACACGAAACGGGGATCGAGCTTCTCTCTGACCTCATGCCAATCGATCTCGCCACCCCATTTCGACACGTCGATGCCGAACGTTCGCGCGAAGGAATTCGCAGCGAACAGGAGCGCGGGCGAAGCGCAAACAGCCGCCAGCAAGCTCCCGCTCACGCCGAGATGCTTGATCAGGGTCCGGCGATCGAGAGAGCATGGTGCTGGCATGTTGGCGCTATCACTCATGCTCGGAGCAGTCGCTTTGCCCGCGCTCGACCTCGACGCTTGTGCCGAATCCTTGCGCTCGATTCCCCCAGTATGAACTATCCTCCTGGTGCTGCCAAAATTGCCGAGCGGCCGGCATGTCATCCACCATCTCCTCTTAGGGCCAGATGTGTCCCATGACTGAAGACGAACGCGCCATACGCGAGCTGGTCGCGACCTGGATGGCGGCCAGCGCAAACGGCGAAACCGATACGGTGCTGTCGCTGATGGCCGACGACGTGGTGTTCATGGTTCCGGGCCAAGAGCCGTTCGGCAAGGAAGAGTTCGCTGCAGCCTCGCGCGGCATGACCGATCTGCACATCGAAGGCTCGTGCGAGATCGAGGAGATCGAGGTGATGGCTGATCGCGCCTATATGCGCAATAGGCTGACGATCACCATCACGCCGAAGGGCGGCGAGGCGATGCTGAGGCGTTCGGGCTATACTCTGTCGATCCTGCGCAAGGAGAAAGACGGGCGCTGGGTTCTCATGCGCGACGCCAATCTGCTCGCCGTCCATAAATGAGGCGCGTTGCGCCGGGGGTACCCAACCCGCTCGAACGGGCCTATTCCCTTGTGTTGGGCGGGCAGTCGCCGACCGCATTGAAATATAGTCCAGGGGGCACCTCTTCGGTTTTTGCGAAGGCTTGTTCGCGGAGCTTTCCGGCGTGTTGAAATAGCCCGCAGTACTACGCCAGCTTGGCGGAGCGCCGATAGGGGCGCTGACGGAGGCGCCAGTCATCAGCGAATCCGGTAGCGAGCCTGAGCGCACGCTACTCGATCAGCGACCTCTTAAGCGCGTCTCGACGCCGGCGGAAGGACGCGTCAACGGCCTTTAACAGGAACCATTGGCGGGCGACGCCCGTTGTGCGAGGCTCGCGATCAAAGAGGCAAGGAGAGAGCGATGACGAAGGTCGTCTACAAGATCGTCAAGCACGAGGATGGCTGGGCATACAAGGCGCGGGGCACCTTCTCGGAGACCTTCCCGAGTCACGACGCGGCGCTCGCAGCGGCCAAGCGTGCGGCCGGCGAGCAGCGCGTGCCGGGCGAAACGGTCGGCATCGAATATGAGACCAAGGACGGTGCCTGGCACGAGGAGCTCGATCCGGGATCGGATCGACCCCAAACCGAAGTCGAAGACGAAGACGAAGAATAGTGTAGTCGCTACCTTGTGCTCGCGGCGTTTTTGGCCGGGATCGCCGCGTTGCTCTATTTCGGCTTGTGGTTCGAGCTGTTGGACGAGATGCACATCCGGCAAGCGGCGTGGTCATAAAAATAGGGTGGGCTCGGGCGCAACGCGCGACGTCGCCCACCCTTACGCGCCTAGAACTTCAAACGGTATCGACCAGGACGATCTCGCTATCGGAGAGCGCCTTGACCTTGACCACCTTCTCGTCGCTGATCGCAGCGCCGTCTCTCGCCTCGAGACGCACGCCGTTGACCTCGACGCTGCCGACCGCTGGCACGAGATAGCCGTGGCGTTCTGGTCCGATCGCGTATTCAGCCGTATCGCCGGCTTTGAGCGTGGCGCCGAGCACGCGCGCCTCGGCGCGGATCGGCAGAGCGTCGGCATCGCCGGCAAAGCCGCTCGCGAGCGGCACGAACTCCCCCGACCGGTTCGACTTGGGGAAGGGCTTGGCGCCCCAGGACGGCTCTCCGCCTTCCTTGCCCGGCTCGATCCAGATCTGGAACAGCGTCGTCGGCACACCCTCGCGGTTATATTCGGCGTGGCGAATGCCTGAGCCCGCGCTCATCACCTGCACGTCGCCGGCCTCAGTGCGACCTTTGTGCCCGAGACTGTCCTCGTGCGTGATGGCGCCCTGGCGGACATAGGTGATGATCTCCATGTCGGCGTGAGGGTGAGGCGGGAAGCCCGTATCCGGGGCGATCTCGTCGTCGTTCCACACCCGGAGCGCGCCGTGACCGAGGCGCTCAGGGTCGTAATAGCGGGCGAAGGAGAAATGATGCTTGGCTTTCAGCCAGCCATGGTCAGCGCCGCCAAGGGCAGCAAAGGGTCTCCTCTCGATCATTACCAAGTCCTCCGGTTGACAGAATTAGACTTAAGCGTTGAAGCCACCGTCCACATTGAGCGTCGTGCCGGTGATGTAGGCTGCGTCGGGGCCGGCCAGGAACGACACGGCCGCTGCGACCTCCTCCGCCTTGCCGTAACGACCGAGCGCGGTTCTGGCTTTGAGGCCGTCGGCAAGCTCTCCCTCCTTTGGCGCCATATCGGTGTCGATTGGACCGGGCTGGACGGTATTGACGGTGATGCCCTTCGGCCCAAGGTCGCGCGCCCAGCCGCGGGTGTAAGCGGCAACCGCACCCTTCGTGGCCGAATAGTCGGCAACACCAGGCCACGGCGAAGTGTCGCCGGCGACGGAGCCGATCGAAATGATGCGACCGCCGGAAGCCATAAGGGGCGCCGCCGTTCGTACGGCCGCCGCAACGCCACCGACGTTTACGGCGAATAGTCGCTCGAGCTCGTCGAGATTGTTGGTTCGAACATCCACCGGCGCGTTAGCGAACACGCCCGCGTTGTTGACCAGGATGTCGAGCTTGCCAAAGCGATCAACCACAGCATTAACGAGCCCGGCGACCTGCTGTGCATCGGCCTGGTCGGCCTTGAAGGCATGCGCCCGCACGCCTTTGGCCAACAACTCCTTGACCACCGCCGCCGCCTTGTCGGCTGAGGCCGCATAGCTGATGGCGACGTCGGCGCCGTCGTCGGCCAGTGCATTGGCAATGGCCGCGCCGATGCCGCGCGAGCCGCCGGTCACGAGGGCAACCTTGCCAGATAGTTTCTTAGCCGTGAGTGTGCTTGTCATGGTCCTATCCTTGTTCGAACAATTATGTAGCGTACGCTACATATGCGGTTCTGGACCCCACCCGTCAAGGGGCTTATATAACGATCGCTACAGAGGTTAGAACGGCATGACGGGTAAGCCAATGACGCAGAAAGGCGCGGTGACTATCGGCCGCCCCCGCAATTTCGACATGGATGAGGCGCTCGGCCGCGCGCTCGAAGTGTTTTGGCGCAAGGGCTACGAAGGCGCGACGATCTGCGATCTCACCGCGGCGATGGCCATCAACCCGCCGAGCCTCTATGCCGCCTTCGGCAACAAAGAGGGTCTATTCTGCAAGGCGCTTGAACGCTATGCGGACAAGAACGAGGCCTTCTTGCAGGAAGCGCTATCTCAGCCTAAAGCGCGAGACGGCATTGCAGCGCTGCTGCGCGGCGCGGCCGATTCGCTGACGGACAAATGCAATCCGTCCGGCTGCCTGCTCGTGCACGGCGTAGCCGGCGCAGGCGAGCACGCCGAGTGTATCAGGCAGGAGCTCAACGCGCGCCGCGCCGCGAGCGAGAAAGTGATCCGCGAGCGCCTGAAGCGTTCCAAAGCCGAAGGCGAACTGCCCAATGACACCGATCCCGCCGCGCTCGCCCGCTACGTCGCAACGGTAATGAACGGCATGGCCGTGCAGGCAGCCGGTGGCGCTTCGCGCGCCGAGTTGAGGCGCGTTGCCGACACGGCTATGGCCGCTTGGCCTGCGTAAGATCCAAGGTAGTTCTTGGCGTCTTTGGGCTTGGGGTGCCTGCCCTTAGGCTTCGGCTTGAGCAACAGATCCTGGGCGCCGGCTTCCAGATGAATTTCTGAACTCTTTGGGTAAGTTCGGTTCGGTCCCGGCTTGCTCTCGCCTCCGTTTGTGGCGCAAAGACCACGGCGGCGGCGAGTAAACTAGCGGCGGCTGCCGACAATTTCAGGCTGTTCGTGCTCATCTTATTGTACTCTCCGATGGGTCTTTTCAGCCGTCTACGTACGATCATCGCATGCGTCAGGCGTTCTTAGGACGGTCTGCTCTCGGCTTTGCCGCGTTAGCCGCCATTTTTGGCCGGCCGACGCAAAGCGTCGATGCCGTGCAGACGGCGATCTTCTCGGATTATCCAGGCGGGCGGCAGGACCTCATCTTCGCCGGCAGCGGCAATCTGAGCTGGACCCCCGACCAGACCACGACGCTGAGCGCAGGCGTGAGGTTCACCCAGCAGCTCTCCTCGCATCCGACCTCGACTGGAACGGCGTCAATCTGCTGCCTCAACTCCTGCTCAACATGAAATTCAATTGAGGGAAGATGCGCGATTAGGAATGGCTTTAGGGTGAGGCGATCCCCCACTTTATCGCGCCGGCGACTCGGGTCATGCTGGGTGTCATGAAGGGCGCACACAGTCTTTTTCTTAGCCTGATGCTCGTTACGAGCCCGGCGCTCGCAGCTGGCCCCGCGGTCGAGCAAGAAGGACCACTTGGCCCTTGCGTCGAGGGCGGTGGCGCGTCCAACACTGCGCCGGCAAACCCGTCAGGCCCGGCGTGGGGTATCGAGATCGCCACCTCATTCAACAAACAGGAAGCGCTCGACGATTTCGCCCGCGTGCAGCAGCAATATTCTGCGCTGCTCGGCGGCTATCAGGCGATCATCGTCGAGGATTGCAACCTGCATATGGGCACCACGCCGCAATATTCGGCTAGAATCGGCACGGACAGCCGCGAGGACGCCGACGAGCTTTGCACCAAGCTCAAGGCGCAAGGCGGCGCCTGTATCGTGCAGAAGAACTAGCCCGATCCATGTGTGAAGGTGGATGGCCGGCACAATGCCGGGCATGACTGCGTTAGTTTTCTAGTTTCCGACCCAGGGCTTCTGGCAAACTGTGAAAACATGCGGGTCTCACCGGCAGTCTGTTTCCTTGCGGCGCTCGGCCTGATCGCGACCCCGGCACCGGGTGGCGAGGTGAGTGCGCTCGCGCGTGTCGAGGCTGGGGTCAAGGAGACCGCTCTTGCCCTCGCCGGGCCAAAGCCTTTCGTCGATATCGTGTGCCCCCTCATGCAGCAGCAGGCCGAGGCGCGTGGGCTGCCGCCGATGCCCTTCGTCAGGCTGATCTGGAAAGAGAGCCGGTTCAATCCGAGCGCGGTCAGCCCGAAGGGGGCGCAAGGCATTGCCCAGTTCATGCCGGCGACCGCCGCCGATCGCGGGCTGGACGATCCATTCGAGCCGAAATCGGCCATCGTCCATTCGGCGAGCCTGCTCGCCGATCTGCGCCAAGAGTTCGGCAATTTCGGTCTGGCTGCTGCCGCCTATAACGCCGGCGCGGAGCGGGTGAGAGGCTGGCTCGCCGGCAATAGCGGCCTCCCTTATGAGACCCAGGCTTATGTGGAATTCGTCACCGGCCGCGCCGCAGAGGAATGGAAGCTGCCGGAGACCGAGCTTCCCGACGCGCTCAAGACCGACGGTGAGGCCGTGCAGGATTCGTGCAAGCGCCTGGCGCCGCTCGTGGTGCGCGCGGTGTACGAGAGCGAGCCGCTGACGGCGAGCGGAGCCTGGCGGCCCTGGGGCGTGCATGTGTCGACGGCCTTCTCCAAAGCCAACGCGCTGGCCCAGTTCGGACGCATCAGAGGGCGGTATCCCTCGGTGCTGGTCGACCGCGACCCATTCGTGCTGCCCGAGCGGAATATGAGCCGCGGCCGCCGCTCGATGTACATGGTGCAGATCGGCGCCGACAGCCGTGACGACGCCGCCAAGCTCTGCGCCCAGCTCCGCAGCGCCGGCGGCGCTTGCATCGTCCAGAAAAATTGATCCAGTTTTCTGCCCGAGCCTCAATGTCTCAGTGGCAACAGGGGGCCGCTGGTATAAGGTCCGCTCGGCGACGCGAGGGCTCGACAGAAGGTCACAAGGTGCTCACCGTCTACGAGAACAAATTGGGCGCGCTGAAACCCCAAACCGGTCAGCCGAAGATCACCGAGCAGGCGATCTGGATCGACCTGCTCAATCCCACTCAGGAGGAGGAGGCCAAGGTCGAGAAGGCCCTCAAGATCGACGTTCCGACGCGCGAGGAGCAACAGGAGATTGAGGCCTCGAGCCGCCTCTATCAGGAGGACGGCGCGCAATTCATGACCGCGACGCTCCTATTCCAGCCCGAGCAGGGTGAGCCGCGCACCACGCCCGTCACCTTTATCCTCGCCGGCCAGCGCCTCGTCACCGTGCGCTATGCCGAGCCGCGGGCGTTCGCCATCTATGTCGTGCGCTGCAACCGCGCCGAGCCCGAGATCAAGAACGGGTTATCGGTCCTGATCGGGCTGATCGAGACCATCGTCGACCGGCTCGCCGATTTCATCGAACGCATTCAGGCCGAGGTCGAGGGGTTGTCGCATTCGATCTTCGAGATCAAGGGCGGCGTCGCAACCCGGCAGCGCCGCTTCGATATTTTGTTGCGGGCGATCGGACGCGAAGGAGAAATTTCCTCGAAGGTGCGGGAGAGTGCGCACTCGCTCGGCCGGCTCCTCACCTTCCTGGTGCATGCCGTCAATGAGCGAAAGGAAGACAAACCGGTCCAGGCGCGCATCAGGACCGCGGCGCGCGACGTCGCCTCGCTCACCGACCATGCGACGTTCCTGTCGGGCAAGATCATCTTCCTGCTCGATGCCACACTCGGCATGATCAACATTCAGCAGAACGACATCATCAAGATCTTCTCGGTCGCCGCCGTCGTGTTCCTGCCGCCGACGCTTCTCGCCTCGATCTACGGCATGAATTTCCATCACATGCCTGAGCTCGATTGGAGGTTGGGCTATCCGCTTGCGTTGGTCCTGATGGTGCTCGCGGCGGTATTGCCTTACATTTATTTCAAACGCAAAGGCTGGCTGTAGAGCATGATCCGGAAAATTGGAACCGGGTTTCCGACGAGATCATGCTCAGACAAGTTTCAGCTTGCATGCGCCTCAGCGTCTCGCCAGCTTGACCGCCAAGCGGATTCGGGCGAATAGCTCCAGAAAGCTTCGAAGGAGAGTTGAAATGACGATGCGACTTGCAGGACTTGGCCTTACTTCAGTGGTTGCGGCTTTCGCCCTTATGCCCGGAGTAGCTTCTGCCACACCAGGCACCGTCGCCGCACCGGCGCATGCATCTGACGTTCAGCCCGTGTATTACTGCTCGAAGAGGGCTTGGCGTCGCGGTCTTTGCGGCAATAATGGCTCCTATGTGCGCGCGCCTTTCGCCGAGGTTGATACGCACCGCGGCACTTGGGTTGCAGCGCCCTTCACGCGTGTTTATTCCGACCGTTACGGTACTCGGGTGAGGGCGCCATTCGTCAATCTCTGGTCGCCGCGCTAGACGCCAGTCTGAATCAGCGACCAGGTGAGCGCCGCTCCGGCGCTGACCGCAAGCGTGCTGGCGATTCCAAGGCGTAGTCCGAATTGCAGCGCCGCCGCGAGGATCGCGAGCGTCAGTGCCTCGATATTGAGGCTTGCGCGCTCGGTCCAAACCTGCAGCGACCCATGGAGGCAGCAAGAAGCACATGGTGACGGCGCAACTGATCCAAGTGGCGGTGTTCCTCGCCGCAGCCGCCATCGCCGCACCACTCGGCCGCTCTTTGCGCATGGGTGCCGTGCTCGGCTATCTCGCCGCCGGTGTGATCATCGGACCATGGGTGCTCGGTCCCTATTACGCGCTCGACGACGTCAATCAGGTGCTGCATTTCGGCGAGTTCGGCGTAGTCATGCTGTTGTTCGTGATCGGTCTCGAGCTGCGCCCGCTGCGGCTCTGGGCGATGCGCTCGGCGATCTTCGGGCTCGGTACGGCGCAACTCCTGGCGACCGGCCTGGTGCTGGCGGTGATCGGCATCGCGCTCGGGCTCGGCACGGGACCGGCGCTGTTCGTGGGGCTCGCCCTCGCGCTGTCCTCGACCGCGTTCGCGCTTCAGGTGCTGGAGGAGAAGGGCGAGCTTACCACCCGCCACGGCAGGCTCGCCTTTGCTGTACTGCTGTTCCAGGACCTCGCAGCCATTCCGCTGATCGCGCTCGTGCCGTTGTTCGCGTTTGGCGGCGCCAAGCCGGCCATGGACCTTAAGTCCGCGGCGATTGCCATCGCTACCATTGCGGGCGTGATCGTCGTCGGGCGTTTTTTGTTGAGCCGACTCTACCGCATCGTGGCCGGCACCGGCGTGCGCGAGGCGATGACGGCGAGCGCGCTTCTGACAGTGATCGGCGTCGCGCTGGTCATGGAGGCGGTCGGACTATCGGCGGCGCTCGGCGCGTTCATCGCCGGCGCGCTGCTCGCCGATTCCGAATATCGCCATCAGATCGAGGCCGATATCGCCCCGTTCGAAGGCCTGCTGCTTGCCGTATTCTTCATCGCCGTCGGCATGTCGATTGATCTCGGTGTGATGGTGGCGAAGCCGGTCGAGCTCGTTTCGGTCGTCGTCGGCCTGGTCGTCATCAAAATCATTATCCTCTATGTACTCGGCCGTTGGTGGGGACTCGACAGCGTAGCGGCGCGTCGCTTCGGCCTCGTCATCAGTCAGGGCGGCGAGTTCGCCTTCGTGTTGTTCGGCGCGGGCGCGCTTGCCGGAGTGATTGACCAAGCTTTTGCGAACCTGCTTACGGTCGCCGTGACGCTGTCGATGGGGGCGACGCCGCTCCTACTCCTGATCGACGACGCCATCAATCGCGCCAATAAGCCCGAAGCGCCGGAATATGAGGTACCGCCGGAGGGCAGGGGGCACATCATCATCGCCGGGCTCGGGCGCTTCGGACAGATCGTGGCACGCGTGCTTCGCGCCAAGCACATCCCGTTTACTGCGCTCGACTCGAGTGTCGCGCAGGTCGACTTCGTGCGTCGCTTCGGCGCGCAGATCTATTACGGCGACGCCGGGCGGCTCGACATCTTGCGCGCGGCGGGTGCCGACAAGGCGCGCGCCTTCGTACTCGCCATCGACAAGGTCGATGCCTCGCTCAGGGTGGCCGAGATCGTGCGCACCAACTTCCCCGACCTCTCCATCTATGCGCGCGCGCGCGACCGTACCCACGTGCACAGGCTGATGGATCTCGGCGTTACCGTCATCGAACGCGAGACGTTCCTCGCCGCGCTCCAACTGACCAAGGATCTGCTGCGGGGTCTCGGTCTGCCGCCGGCCGAGGTCAAGCGCGCGACCGAGACGTTCAAGCGGCTGGATGAGCGGCGCCTCTACGAAGATTATCAGTACTACACCGACACGGAGAAGGTCCGGGCCAACGCGCTCACTCAGGCTAAGGAGCTCGAGGAGCTGTTCGCGCGCGACGCGGCCGAGCTGCCTGACGAGGATGGCGCGCCGGTGCGGCCTGAACCCGAGCGCGTCACCGCCGGCTCACGAGATGATCGAAGATCAGGCGATTGAGCTCGGCGGGATGGGTGAACGGACTCATATGCCCGGCCCCGTTTAGCGCCGCGACCTTGGCATTTGGAAGTGTCTCTCCCAGAATATCGACCACAGCGTCGGCGCGCGCGGGGTCTTGCTTCCCTTGATGAGGAGCATCGGCGCCGTCACCTCGGCACAAACCTTGAGCGTGGTCGGTGCATTGGTAATGATGCCGAGCGTGACCTTGGGGATGGTCGCGGCAATCGCCGATTTGAAGCGTTCCGGCGACCAGCGCCAACGTCCGAGCCAGTAGCTCATGAAGGCTGCGGCGGCCTCCCGGTCGTCGCCTTTGGCCGCGGCGACGAGCACACTTTTGCCGAGCCGCTCGACCTCGGCCCATTCTGGCCGCCCTGCCTGCCGTAACGGATGGAAGGAGACAGGCTGACGAGAGTGAGCCTCTTTACGCTCGAGCCCAGGCTGCGGGCCGCTTCGAGCGCAAGCCCCGCGCCGCGAGCACGCGCCAATCAAGCCGCAGCGTATCGATGGGACCCTTGTGCGAGGCACTCGAGCAATGGCCGATAACGATCGCCGGCCCATTGTCCTCGTCGAGATAGGCGAATGCCGTTGACGTCGAGTTGCTGCACTATCCGGCGGAGGCGGGCTCTGGCTGAGCTGCGGCCGCGGCCTTCTGCACCGCCTTTTGCACCTTCTCGAAGGCGCGCACCTCGATCTGGCGGATGCGCTCGCGGCTGACGCTGAACTCGGCCGAAAGCTCCTCGAGTGTCAGCGGCTCGTCGGCAAGCCGGCGCGCCTCGAACACCCGCCGCTCGCGCGCGTTCAAGCCCTTGAGCGCGTCGTTAAGCATGTCGCGGCGCTGGTCGCGCTCCTCCAATTCGGCGAGCGCCGTCTCCTGGTCCACGGTGTCGTCGACCAACCAGTCCTGCCATTCGCCGCTCTCGGCGTCATTGCGCACCGGAGCATTCAACGAGCTGTCGCCGGCAAGCCGGCGGTTCATCGACACCACGTCGTCCTCGGTCACGCCCAGTCTGGTCGCGATCAGCTTGACCTGGTCGGGCCTGAGATCGCCCTCTTCGAGCGCCTTTAGCTGACCCTTGATCTTGCGCAGGTTGAAGAACAGCTTCTTCTGCGCCGCCGTGGTGCCCATCTTCACCAGGCTCCACGAGCGCAGGATGTATTCCTGGATCGCCGCCCTGATCCACCACATGGCATAAGTCGCGAGGCGGAAGCCCTTGTCGGGGTCGAAGCGCTTCACCGCCTGCATCAGGCCGACATTGCCTTCGGAAATGACCTCGCCGACGGGCAGGCCATAGCCGCGATAGCCCATGGCGATGCGCGCCACGAGGCGGAGATGCGAGGTGACGAGCTGATGCGCAGCGTCGCGGTCGCCATGCTCGCGCCAGCTCTTGGCAAGCATGTACTCCTGCTGCGGCTCCAGCATCGGAAACTGTCTGATTTCTTCGAGATAGCGCGTCAGTCCACCGTGCGCGCCGACACTCGGCAATGATCTTGCGGCCATGAGAGCCCGTCTCCAGCGGCAACGACGCCGCGATTCTCAACATACCCGCCCCCCGGCGATCCTCTCTATAGAAGTTTTGGCGCCGCTGATAAAGACCGCCATTCGTCACAGTTGCTTGAAAGCGTCGACGATCTCGGCGAGGTCCGGCGGAAGTTTACTATTAAATTCCAGTAATGTGCCCGTCGCCGGATGGACGAATGCCAGACGCGCGGCATGCAGCGCCTGACGAGGGAGCATCGCCAGCTTGGAGCTCAGCGGCTCGGGAAGCTTGCGCAGCTTCGACTTGAAGCCGAGACCGTAGAGCGGGTCGCCGATCATCGGATGGCCGATATGGGTGAGGTGCACGCGTACTTGATGGGTGCGCCCGGTCTCGAGCGTGCATTCGAGCAACGAGGCGATCGGTCCCTCCCGCCCTTCGCCGCGCCCGAAGGTCGCCAGCACGCGCCAATGGGTCACGGCCTCGCGTCCCTTGCCGGCAGTCAACACCGCCATCTTGGTGCGGCTCGTCGGATGGCGGCCGACCGGAGCACCGATGCTGCCGTGCGGCCTCTCCGGCGCGCCCCACACCAGAGCGAGATAGCCGCGCTCGAGCTCGCCGGTGCGGCCGTGGTCGGCGAACTGCTCGGCCAGCGCGCGATGCGTCCGATCGTTCTTGGCGACGACCATCAGCCCGCTAGTGTCCTTGTCGAGGCGATGCACGATGCCGGGCCGCTGCACGCCACCGATGCCGGAGAGGCTGCTCCCGCAATGGGCGATCAGCGCATTGACAAGGGTGCCTTGCGGGTTGCCGGCGCCAGGATGGACAACGAGGTCAGCGGGTTTGTCGATCACGATCAACGCATCGTCCTCATAGACGATGTCGAGCGGGATAGTTTCCCCTTCAAGGCTGGCAGGCGCCGCTGGCGGGACATCAAGCACGAAGCAGTCGCCCGGTTTGACCCGATATTTCACGTCCTCTATGGTCGCGCCGCCCAAGCTCGCATGGCCTTGCTTGATCAAGGCCTGGACGCGGGTCCGGCTCAGGCTTGGCAAGAGCTGGGAAAGGAAGCGGTCGAGCCGTTCTCCCGCGTGGCGCTGATCGGCTTCCGCCGTGAGGCGCTCGGCTGCTGGCACTTTGCGTTTGACTGCCATGAGGGTTCGAGACAATGCCGGCGGCAAGCGAGCCTGACAATACGCCCTTGCCGGGGACGGTGTTCACCCCGCGTCAGGTGCGGGTGCTGAAGATCGCCGTGATCGTGATGGGGCTTCTGCTGGTCGGCGGCTTCGCGTTCGTGCTGGCGGCCATTGTCTATCAGGCAACGCAAGGAGGGCAAGGCGGGAAGGGGACCGAGGTAGGCGGGCTCGGCGCGGCCTCGTCGGAGCTTCACATCCCCAGGGATGCGACGGTCAGTTCGCTCGCCCTCGATGGCGATCGGCTGGCGCTCCATCTGAATTCGCCTTCAGGGAGCGAGATCGACGTGATCGATTTGCGAAGCGGCGAGGTGGTCGCCCGCATCAGCCTGAAGCCGCAATAGGCCTTGCAGATCTTCGCCTCTAAGGCCAAAGGAGGTGTAGATCAGTCGTCGCCGACAGTGCACCCAAGGCAGACACTACCCAGTGCGAGACTGCAAGAGCGAGGTCGGGCAGCATCGCAGGGCCAAGCCAAGCAGCACGACTGGAAGAAGAAGAAGCTCAACCAATGCCTCTCGCAGGTAGGCGAGGCCTGCAAGGACAACTGCAAGAAGACAAAGGACGACAAGAAAGAGGAGAAATCCTCAACGGCTCCGCCGCCGACGGGCGAGAAGATCGAGGATAACCCATGTTACGGCTATTGCCGCAACGAATCCGGCGGCCCGGAAGTCCACGCCTGCGTGCTCGATTGCGTGCAGAGAACAAGCTGCACGCCGACACTAGCAATAGGCCTTGATCCCGTTCGCCGTGGCACGATATAGCTTTCGCTTCGTTTTGGCCCTGACGCCCCGTTCGTCTAGTGGCCTAGGACGCTGGCCTCTCACGCCGGAAACAGGGGTTCGAAACCCCTACGGGGCGCCAATTAATTCAATGACTTAGTGTTCGCTCCAAAGGCTGGGACCGGGACCGAACAAATAACCGAACAAATATAATTTTGCGGTTTCCCTTTACGGTCGTCAGGCTCGCCTCTTTTTCGGGCGACGATGGCCAAGCGGAATTCCAAGGACACGAGCCTTCTGTCTCAGAGCCCCGGGAGTGCGCTTGAGCGCTCTAGAGATGGTTTTGACGCGCGTTTTGTTTCTTGAGTGCTGTCTTAGTTCTTTCACGTCGGCGCGCGTCCAATCACGACGGACGACACGCTTTCTCCTATCAATCGTTTTGGCCATGATCTCTTCTCCTTTTTGATTCGAGAGCTCTGATAGCACAATTTTGGCCTACGTGCTCAGGATAGACCTAGCATCGCGTCGGCGAAAAATCTCACTGAGAGCCGCGAGAGAGATCATGGTTTTGCAGTCTTGCATCTTTGCAAAGACACTTGGCATCAGCTTCAGCCTCGCCTGCTGACTGGCTTTCCCCACTAGGGTAAAGGAGGCACTGCCCATTGAGAAGTTCAACAAGGACACAGGCCCCACCATTCTCAAGGCGGCGGAGTTGGACAACTCGCTCCAGCAACTCTTGCTCCACGCGATGCCTAAGATGTCGAATGGTCTAGCCAAGCAGCTGTTCGACAACGGCCCGCTTGGCACATTTTCGGCAAAGATTGATGTGGCCCGCGCTTTGGCTCTTATAGACGATGCAACACGAAGCGATTTGCGCTTCATCAAGGCACCGCGAAACCTTTTCGCCCACGCCGAGAGGCGGGGGCGTTTCCATCAGCATCTATTGACTCGCTGTTCGCCTAGAAACGGCGCATACTTGATCATCGCCGGTCAGAGCAACAACAGGCACTGGTGGCTGAGAGCCTAAGACTCCCGCCTGCGACACAAGGAGGGGAGCAATGGGCTCTAAAAACCCCCCAGTCAATTTGTACGATCCAGCAATGCTTGCCACTGTAGAGCAGGCTTTCGACTCGACCTGGGTGGTACTTCAGACCCGCTATCCGTTTCGCGATTTCGAAAGAGATTCGGAACTCAAAACTGCCCTCAGTCAGAAGCTCTTGACGCTCGCTGCGGAGGGCGTGACCGATCCAGTTGAGCTTCGAGAGTGGGCCCTTGAGAGTTCCCTGCTGGGATAACGCCGAAATCTTCTCACGCCAATGCCCTTACAGCCTCAAGGCTCCGGGCACCCCTGCGACGTAAAACCAAGTGTCCCATTAGGACACTCTGCTTAAGAGTTAATTAACCATAAGCGGCAAATCGCGTTACTCAAATTAGCGCAATGTTAATCGAACTACTAAGCAACGAGGGATTCGTGCCAGAAAGGTGGATCTGCCTCTGGACGCCGGTCGACGCCGTGAATGAAACACCCCTTGACGCAGGGTCGTGGCCGCCTCTCTGACGTCGCTTGTGTCAGTTTCGCCGAACTTGTTGCCCTTATCATTGAGCTGGCTCAATGACTACCAATCGCATCCGTGCGTTTCTGGCCAGTCAATGCCCAGATAGTCCCTGCCTCGTGCTTGACCGAGAGTGCGAGATTGCTCAGGCCTTTGCGCTCGGCGTCCGACTATTTGCGGTCGAAGGATTCGGCAGATTACCTTGGCCCCGGGTGCCGCGCGCACAAACGTGTGGGCAGGAGCCATGAACGATTTAGGGACGCTATTCAGTCTCAATAATTGGCCCGGTCACCTCTCATACGTGCTTCTTGCGATTTCCTATTTGCTAACCGACATTTTTTGGTTGCGACTGGTGGCCGTTGTCGGGCTGTCGCTCGAAATTCTCTATTTCTGGCTCTCAGGTGGTGATTTGCGCGCTGGGATGGGGTGGGACCTGATCTTCATTGGCATCAATCTCTACCAGATATATCGGCTTGTGAAGGACCGTCTGTCACTGCGCCTACCCGAGCCTGATCGCGAATTGCTTCGCAGTGTCCTCACCGGCCTCGACGATGCACAGATTGCGCGGCTCCTCATCGCCGGTGAGTTATGCGAAATCGCCCGGGGCACGACGCTGGCCAAAGAGAATCAGCCGCTCGGAAAACTTTTCTTCATCTGCGCAGGCCGCGTTAGGGTCACGATCGCTGGTCGTGAGGTCTCGCACTTAGAAAAAGGCAACTTCGTTGGCGAGGTCGCCTTCCTGACTGAAAAACCTGCCACAGCTACGGTGATTGCTGAGGGCGCCGTGCGGGTACTCGTGTTTGAAACAGGTAAGCTCAATCAGGTCTTCCACGATGAGGCGGAAGTCGCGGGTCTTATCTATCAGCTTCTGGGTCGCGAACTCGCTTACAAGATGAAGGTCAGCAACAAGCTGCTTTCTACAGCAAAGAGTCAAAATCGCTCGCGCAAACGGCTTTCTTGGACGTCTGCATCGACGTAAGCCGTCCTAGGAAACCGCCGACCAATTGTGGGCGTATCCTCTGATGATAGAGAGCGCAAAGCTTGACCGACTGCTCACGCAAGTTAATCGCCGCATCACGAGCTCGTCTAAAGGGCGGTGGAGCGATCTCAGAGCACAAATCAGAGCAGCAGCTCAAACAAGCCGTTGAATTTCGCGCGGCGCTCATGCGGCAGATCGATGGTCTGAATTTTGTCTTTGACGCCTAGGACCAAATCGTTCGGCGGTGGGACACTCGCGCTGCCAGTTCAACTTCGGCCTTCTAAGAACACCTGGACCTTTTTTCTTGTCAGGGTCGTGATAGGTCGAGGCAGAACCTTCCTATTCTACGAGCGCATCGTTCCGCTCAGTGTCATGCACTGCGACCGACGGAAGCGCCGGCAATTGCAACACGGTCGCGCGTTGACCCTCGCGCAACTGCGTTAGCAGGACGATCTTCCCATCGGGAAATTCGAGAGCGTCATGGTGAATGTGCTGTTTGGCCTTATTCACCTGCTGGAACTTCGCCACCTTATGTCCGGGTCTCCAGGAGAAGATCACCCCATAGCATCGGATTTCCTCTTCAAAGGAAAGTTCTGTGCCGGGAAGCAAGCACACCGCCACGCTACGATCCTCGACCGAGGCAAAACCACGTGTAGGCGTGTTGGGAAAGCCCGTTGAAACCAACTTGTCGCCAGCTCTCGCAGGCCGGGAAAGGATCAGATCCAGGCTGTAGTCACACATAGAGGGTACTCCTTGGAAGTACCCCCCGTCCTGGTCCCGAGTATAGGCGATCAAAGCGGCGATCTTTTGTCGGCAACTTCCTAGGCGAGCATGACGATATGAAAAGCCCCTAAAACTGTCAGTGATGTCGCGCTTCAGATACAACAGTGTGTGGCGCGCGAGGACCAGCCTCCAATGAATAGGTTTGGTCTTGGCAATCGTCATTGCAGCGTGCGCTTATCTTGGTCATCCAAATAATTATGAGAGTAAGCCGTTATGCAGCTAATCGAAATGACAGTGAGCGGAGGGCACGTGCGGCTGCTCTACGCGAACGCAGCCACAAAGGACGACGCCAGTGAGTGGCTAGAGTTTCGAGTGCACTCTCCGTCACGTGGAAACCAGCGTCTCGGCGTAATCCAACAAACAGCCCTTCACCGCGTGCGCGAATTAATAGACGCCGAAAATGAGCGCTTCGTAGCTCTTTCAGCTCAGCTTCGCGAATAGCCGATGAATATGCTCGTTTCGGGGTTTTGGCTTGGATAGGTAAGTTTGAGTGGCAGTGCAAACTGTGAAAACGCGTAGTCTAGTGTACCCTCCGAAGGCGCATTTTTGACCGGTATTTGATCCGGTTATTCGGCCTCGGGGGCGCTATCAAAGCGCCGCCGCTACGGCCGCTTCTGGCACTTAGAGGACACCAAACCGGGTGGCTTTTTGCTTCTTGCCGGTGAGCAGCACCGGAGCACGCTCGCTTGGCCAGGCGTGGCTCACTAGAGGTCTCAAGAGATGTTCTATTGGATATACGATCTGCCCGCCCTGTGGGTCATAGTCCTATTCGAAATCGTCTTCGTGGGCGTGTGTTGGTTGGGTACGCTCGTTCTGCGTCCCCTTGTTAGGTCCCGGCTTCACGGAGAGCCGCGCCTGAACGACATGCTGGCGGCATTTCTGCAGTATTTCGGAGTTATCTACGGCTTGCTTCTCGGCTTACTAGCGATAGCGACCTACCAAGACCGCTTGGACGTCGAAAAGAGCAACGCAAATGAGGCTTCCTCACTTTCAGCCCTCTACCGGAATGTAAGCGCCTATCCCGAACCGAGCCGCAGCGAATTGCAGAATCTCCTAAGGGAGCATACCCACTACCTAATTGAGGACGCATGGCCGCAGCAACGTAAGGGCGTTGTTCCTGTTGATGAGTCGCATCGGATTACTACCCTCCAAACCAGACTTGCACTTTTCGAGCCGCAGACCAAAGCGCAAGAGCTGCTCCACGAGAACACGTTGCGGCAATTCAATACTTTCTACCAGGATAGAAGGGCACGGATTTACAGTCTCACTGCCGGAATACCCGCCATCCTGTGGTACACCGTGGCAGTCGGGGCGCTTATTAACATGATCCTCTTATGGATGTTCGACCTCCGCCCTCATGCTCAATGGATACTTGGTGGACTTATCTCGTTTTATCTCGGTACGGTTATCGCAGTGATTGCTTTGATGGATCACCCCTACCGAGGCGAACTCGGCCTGTCACCGGACGCGTTCCAAATGATCTACCATGGGGTAATGCACCAGGAATGATACGGGCGAGAGGACTTTGTCGCTCCTCAGAGCTCAAACGCACGATGGCAAGAGGTGTCGTCGTAGACCCCGTCGGGCGCCAACGACACGATCCTCATGAGGTTTGGCAGCAAGCGTTCAATAGCGTTCTACGAGACTGACAACGGTCGCTGCGCCGTCAACGCGGTGGTCTATGAGAAGACGGACGCCGAAACGGGCTTGACCACAGCGACGCGCGTTCGCGTCAGCCTAGATCCACTCGCGATAGTTCATATCGACAGCAGTGACAACGAGACAATGAGCCTCCAGTGCGGAGACCGTGCCACGACGCTGAAGGGCGTCTACCCTAAGGCGTTTATTGCAGCCGGGGCTGCGCAGTAAACTCTCCTCGTGTTACCTCTCAATCCGCCCCTGCACATAATACCCACCATCGTCATTACTCCACGTCAAGAAGGGGCGGGTGTGAGCGCAAGCGCCTCCAACTCGATCTTGCTCATCGGACACTCCCCCCTGTAACCCATTGGAATACTGTGGGCCCTTTTGCTGTCCCAATAGGAGCTAAGTGCTTGATGGAAAAGAATTGCGACGACCCCCTACGGGGCGCCAATTTTCAGGGTTCCTGGCCTAAAACCAGCCTAATAAAAACCGCCCTGTACAGCGGTCGTGCGGTCGCGCGCGGGCCCGGGAGTAGCGCGGCCTAGGCCGGCCGCCCTAACGCCCTGTGCGATCTCGCAGCGGCGCTGCTAAGATCGGCTATGCTTTTCGCGCCCCGGCCCTTCGATCTTTCCGATTACCTCAGTCGGCTCTCCGCCGATGTTGGCCATGCCATTCTCACAGTGGCAATAGTCGAGGAGTGGCTGGAGGCGCTGCTTCTGCAACATTTGCAATTAGACGAGGTCGGGGTCGCGAGACACTTCGGTGATTACGGACCCCTAAACTCGTTCGGCAAAAAAATCACGAAGGCGCACGACCTCTTGCTCATCGACGAAGATACTCGCCGCGATTTGGATGTCCTCAAGGAAGTTCGGAACGCGTTCGCGCACACAAAGAGGTATCTCGACTTCGACAGCGGTGCCATGGCGAGGTTGCTAGGCGAGCGGCCCAAAGAAGCATTCAAGCAGCACGTTGAGCGTGCGATCAACGCAATCAACGATAAGATCAATCAGATCGAATTCGACCGCGCCTCGGCGAAGGAATAGGCGAAAAAGAGCCCCGGCTAAAGGCGGGGCTAACTGGCTCTCAGTGCTCACTGCGCGGCTTGAGCCAACCCACTTTTAGCAATCGCTCGTTTGTTATCCCAAAATGGTCGCCAGGTGCCAGCACATAGCGGAAAGCTTGTGAGCTACTATCGCGTCTCGACCGACAAGCAGGGCAAGAGCGGCCTAGGCCTCGATGCACAGAAGGCGGCGGACGTTGGCAAATCGTCGGAGAGTTCATCGAGGTTGAAAGCCGCTCCCGTCCGCACACAGGGCAATTCCCGAAATTAAAAAATGGGGAACATCAGCCCTTTTAGCTTTGTGGGTCTAAGACAGGGATTAGTGGTTTCCGAAAAGACCTCCCAAAAAGCCCCCCAGAGGTCCTCGGCGGTCATTAGAGGGCGTACTGCCGTTAGTTTCCGACCCAGGCTGTTGAGCAGAGTTTTGCTGTGGGGCCGCCACTGCCGTTGGATTCTGTCGGGGCGCATCAGCTGGCGTGTCCGCCACTGCGGCACTTTCTATCCAGCCGGTCGCACTGCTTTTCAAATCCTGGATGTGTGCAAAGCCAGCTTCGTGACCGATCAAACGAAACGGCCGCCCAGCGGGAAAACCGTATAACACAGACGCGGAGGAAGATGGACCGGCCAATACCTTGACGGGTCGCTTGGAAACAACAATGGGCCCAGCCTGATCAGACGTCGGAGTTCCCTGGGCGTCTTCTGCCGCGGCTGGAACTGCAACAACTGCAAGAAACGCAGCGATGGCAACTAAATACGCAGATTTCAATGGGAACCACCGCTTGACTATCTCACCGATCGCGTGCGCTAGGTTAGCAGACTAAGGCACGCACTAGCTATGATCCAAATCCTTGCCGAACGGAACTCGCACCATTAGTGCTGTGTGAATGGACCCGCTTAATGCCACGCTCAAGGAGTTCGCGGCCGACGGTTATTCGCACGTCGAGGCCAATGTCCCGCACTGCCGCGTGATCCGCCTTCGGCCGATCGACCGGCTTCCTAAAACCTCGATGGGGCTCACGCTTGATGCTCTTGCGCGTAGTCAGCGCCCCAACAGCCGACGCGAGCAGGGCCCCGGGTTCGTGGCCGCCATTGTCGGGCCTTAGCGAAACGCAGCTTTCTTGCGATGATCAGGTCAAGCTGTTGCATCAGGCTGTTCGACGGCGGCCGGCGGGCCTCAAGCGTCCGACAAGTTCCCGAGGCCAATTTCATTAACTGGCTTTGTTCTTCTTCCGTGTGGCAGCAGCCTTGGCGGCAGTCGCACGTCGCTTGCGGGTTGCCGCTGCCTTGCGTCCCGCGGCGCGGCGCTTGCGTGTCTGTGCTGCCTTCTGACCGGATGAGAGCTTCTTAGTAGCTACTGCCATCGTCGCCTCCCAAGTTGCGATTGTGTCCGCAGTCTATGAGCGGGGAGATTCTGATTGGGCTAAAGCAGCCCCGTCGCCCGCGTTACGTTCGCCTTCAGTGCCTCGAGATCGTCCTTCGTCAAGGTCACAGAAATGTTTTCGCTAGTTGGCCAGGTCCACCAGTTACATTCAATGCAACCCACGAGTTTCTCGCCAAAACGCTCGATCTCGAGCTGCGGACCATTGCAGACGGCGCAGGTGCCTAGTTTGTAGCCCATGCAGCCGAAAGTAGGGTGAGTCGGCGAGCCACTCAACCTCGCCCAGCGCCTTTCCCACACGGGCTGAAGGGTTACCTCCAGGCGCGTTAGGGCTCACCTTGTAACACTCAGCCTTTACGCCCCACAATGACGCGGCCCTCCCACTGATAGGCGGACGGCCCAGATCATCCTATCGAAGCAGACTAAGCGGGGTGCTTGCTTTTGTAATAAGCCTGTGCCTTCGCCATATTGCCCGTCGGATCGGCCATGAACTGGGTCATGGCCTCCTTGCTGCCGAAGCAATAGGTCCTGCCTAGAATCTGGGAATTGATGGAGCAATCAGTCTGTATGTCTTTGCCCGATGCGAGGCCCATTGTGCACATGTTGTTGAACTCGCCGGTCACGGCCAGCGCGGCCGTCGTGCCTAGACCAAGCAATAGAGCGCCTGCAAAGGCGGACGTGATGTAACTTCTACGCATGGATTTTTGTCCTTGGGTTGGGGGCTGGGGGTCACTTTCCCCCGCCATTTATAGCACCTGCAGCCCGACTATTTTCGGTCTCCAAGTCACTTAGTGTGATGCGGAGCTTGGGCTGGGCTGCGCCTGAAGGCGCAATGGGATGGCTAAGTTCTGCGCTACGCCGTTGTGAAAACGCTCGTATAGGCCGCCAGCTATTTTCCTTTCAGCGTGTCCTTGATGCCGCCGACTGCGTTCTGAACCTTGCCTGCGGCCTTGTCGGCCTTTCCCTCGGCTTCGAGCTTGGCATCGCCAGTAAGTTTGCCAGCGACTTCCCTCACCTTACCTTAGCCTGTTGGGCTGATCCCTTTATGCGATCTTTGTCCATCTCCTGATCCTTTACGTGTCATTGCTTGCTGGTGACGGTCTCAACCCTACCAAAGCAGTCAATCCTAACGCGGCCACCAAGGCTTCCAACCATACGTGCCTTTGAAGCCACTCCTGAATCCTCTCGGCTCGCCGACGCCTTAATACGGCTTCGGCCACTGCTGTCTTTTTGTCGCCAAGTTCACCGGAGGAGAGCTTCGCTTTCAACTCAGCGTCGGTTTCTTCGTGAAGAGACATGGGGAACAAGTCCTTCGTGGGTGTGGAAAGGGCGTTGGCTGAAGCTGACGCCCTTCCACCCTTGTTAGATGACGTGGAGGAGATACAGCGCAATAACCACGAGGAGAGGCACTCCGAGTAGCCACAGGAGGATCGGCATGACCTTGGTCCTTTCAGGAAAACAAAAACCCCTGCAAGGAGGGGTTCTTGCCAATGTCGGTGGGGAACGGCTTGCCGGGGGGCAGGGGTATGCACGCCGCTCCAATCTGCAAAGTTAACCCACCAGTCGGGCAAACGTTCCACTTCCTACCGAGTCACGCGTCCCGGTCCGACCTTGGCGACAGGACGAACCCAGCCGACGGTCATTCAGGGAGAGCGTCCGGACCAAGCCCGTCGACGCAATGGCTGAGCGCGCCTTCCATGCTATTCGCGCATTTCGGTTTCGCCAGGGAGTGCAACCGATCGGGCTCACGTCAATACGAACGCCGGCGCGTGAATTGATCCAGCGCCCATTTTTCCTTTGGCAGGGAAATGGAAGGCGATACGGGCCGAAGGCATCATTGATGCAGAGGCAAAGATCAACCCCAGTTGGAGCTCATCTATCGGTTTCCAGCCCGGAGGGATTTCGTTTCAGCTCAGCATCGCCCCAACGCTGAAGCAGGAGGTTGCTCCGCTCAATGTCAGCGGCGAGACGAGCCCATATTTGAGCGAACTGTTCGAACTGCACCTTAGCGAGAGGCGATGACTGAACTGCCAACACTAAGCATTGCTTCGCGCGCTCGCGGCATTCTCGGGGTCACCGGGCATGGCTCCCATCCTTGCGTGTCGCAGGCGGGAGTCTTGAGCTGGCTCGGATTGATGCGGAGATGTCTGCTCCCAAAGGACAAGCGGAGCCGGGCTGCTAGGGCTTCAACAAGCGCCGTCTGTTCGCCCGCACATGTTTTCGATAGCGCCGTATTACGGTCCCAGCTGAGCCACCGCGAGCTAAAGTCATCCCTGCTTCCGCCAGCGCGGCGGTTTTTTCAGAAACCATGTGCAATGCCTCGGCCTGGGCTGCAGGGCCCCCGCCCGCTAACTTCATCAATCGCAAACCGATGACGCGTTGCGCCTCCAAGCCCAACATGACCGCATCGTGAGTCAATCGCATCCAGTTGCTAGACATGTTGTCTCCACGAGAAAGAGGTTCGAGCTTCGTCGGCTGAACGAACGACAACTCGGCGTGGTCGGTCTGTCCCGCTGGAAAGCCCCATTTTGTGCATCGCAATAATATGTGTTGAAATGTTGTGCGCTGCAGCATATATAGGCCACACATGCAACACATTCCGCTACGGCGGAGCGATATGGAGTGATGAAATGTCAGACGTTCAAAAGTTCGGAGAAGAGTTCCAGAGGGCAACCAAGGATGGCTTCGATACGTCCGTTCGGTCGTTCGGTGAGGTTAGCAAGGGCTTCCAGGCGATTGCCGCCACAGTTGTCGATTACTCCAAAAAGGCCTTCGAGGACAGCACCCGTACCTTCGAGCAGCTGGCAGGTGCGAAGTCCTTCGAACAGGCATGGGAGATTCAGTCTCAGTACGCCAAGAAGGCTTTCGACGCATACGTTGCCCATGCCTCAAAGGTCGGCGAGATGTATGTCGATTTGGCCCGCACTGCCTACCGGCCTGTGGAGCAAGTCGTTGCCAAGACGGCCAGGAAGGTCGCTTAAGCACATAAGGTCCAGTTGGAGACCCGTGGGTAACCTCCGCGGGTCTCATTTCGCTTCGGTGCGCGCGCGAATTTCCGCGAGTATCGCATGCTGACCCTGTCTCAACTAAAAGTCAGCCTGCTGTTAAAAGTCAGCCTGCTGTTAGCATGCGGCTGCGTCCTTTGAAGCCCGAGCGACATGACATTGTCGATCAAGTTCATCCCGAACGGCCGGATTGTGAAGCCACTCTCGTGCTTCCTCGTAGCCTTTCTCGAACCGTAGCTCAAACGCAACGGGGCGCCAGCCGACAAACATACCTGACCGTGCTAGTTCGCGAGCCCTCGCCTGGATACGCTGAAGGTTGTTCATTGACTGCCTCCAACCCACCCGCCCAGCCTCCTTCAAATGTAGGAAATTGGGCTTCAAAAGCGAAGGCATAAGAGAGCCAGAGAGACGACACGCCGCAGCGGGACGCCTGGTATGAAGCGTATTCTCCGGTTGCTGATAGTGAAGAGGCGTATCCCGATGAAGTCCGTTCCATCCGTCGCGGAAACAACCGCCGCTCTCTTGGTGCTGCTCTTGGTTGGTGGACCGGCCACGGCGCAAGAGACCGTAAAGGCGAAAACGAGCTCCGTTTCTCAACAGACTGCAGCTCCATCTCAGCAGGAGCCGACGGAGCCGACGGGCTCAGGGATGATTTTGGTCGCTAAGCGACCCATCAAACTGTTGGCAAGTCCATCTTCCTCTGCTGTGACGTTGTATGGATTTCCGGCTGGCCGGAGATTTCGATTGATTACTCAGAAGCCAGGCTTTGCCCAAATCCAGGATTTGAAAAGCGGCGCCACGGGCTGGATTGATGAGGCCAGCCTCGGACAGTCTCCGCAAGTGCCGGTGGCTTCGGTTCCGTCAGAGCCCAAGTCGAAGATGCGCCCCCACAAGGAAGTCGCGGCGTCCATACCATCAAAGGCCAAACCGGTCTCAAGGCCTCACACGAAGACGGTCGCTGTGGTGCCGGCTAAACCAAAGCGCACTCACATGACCGCAACAGCTGAAACGAAGTCGGAAGCTCCCAAGCAGCCGAAGCGCCACGGCCTCTTCGGTCTGAGACATGACGCGCAAGGGGTTCTTTATTGATTCCTTGCGGGGGGCGCCGCGCTATCACCAGCCTCGCTCGTTCACCCAACGACTATCATATCAGCTGCTTGGTCCGAAGGCAGGCGGCGGGACAAGACGGATATTGATCTCCCAGCCGACTTGCTTGAGCACAGCTCCATCCAGGAATAGTCGAGGGTTTATTGCCGTATCCCCCTAGTGGACAATGCCCTCGATATCCTGGCGGACTCGTCATTCAGGTTTCTGACCGGGCTTCTTCACGCCTGCTGGGGCCAGCGTCCAGGGCACGATCACGCCATTTTTGGGTCGAACGGAGTGAGGGAATGGATCTATGGTACTTTTGGAGAGGATAGAGTGGACGTCGGTTGGGAGGCCTCGCGATGCAGGCGCAAGACGTCATCGCGGCGCCGGGAGATCCCCCAACTGATAATGGCCTGAGAGGTACCAACGACCGCATTGTCGCCCGGTTGGAGCGACTGCCGCTGACCTCCTACCAACATGGTATTTTCGCGATCGTAGCGACGGCGTGGCTATTCGACTCGGTCGATCTTGCCTCGCTCACCTTCGTGCTCGGATCGATTCGAGAGGAATTCGGCCTTTCTACCCGCGATGCTGGTTTGCTTTCCAGCATGAGCTTCATCGGAATGTTCTTCGGCGCGAGTATAGCAGGCATGGCCGCCGACCGTTTCGGCCGCAAAGTTGTGTTCCAGATCAGTGTGATCTTTTGGGGCCTCGGCAGCCTCTGGTGCTCCTATGCGCCGGACCCCCAGTCGCTCGGTTATGCGCGATTGCTCCTGGGCTTTGGCATGGGGATGGAATTCCCGGTAGCGTTAGCCATCGTGTGCGAGATAATCCCAGCTCTTCAACGGGGCCGTTACACTGCCATTCTAGAGGGCTTTTGGCCCATCGGCTTTATTACCGCCGGCCTGCTCAGCCTCGTGATCTTGCCATATTGGGGCTGGCGTGGCGTGTTCCTGCTGCAGGCCATTCCAGCACTCTTCGTATTCGTCATTCGCCGCTATGTGCCGGAATCACCGCGTTGGTTGGCTGAGCGCGGGCGGTCAGTCGATGCCGAAAAGGTAATGGGAGAGATCGAGACTAAAGTGCAAAGGCGCTTAGGTGGCGCGGAGCTACCGTCGCTGCGCACCAGGCAGATCCTACCTCTTGTGAACGGTGTCAAAAATAGCTTTCCGCTCTTCGAGCTGTGGAGCTCCGATCTTGCACGTCGCACGCTCATGATCTGGATGGTCTGGTTCTTTGCCTTGTTGGGCTACTATGGTCTCACCACGTGGCTCGCGGCGCTGCTGCAGGCGTCCGGCCATACGGCCATGAAATCGGTCACCTATACACTCCTGATCTCGCTTGCTGGTCTGCCTGGCTTTGCCACGGCGGCATGGCTCGTCGAAGCGTGGGGACGAAAAAGGACTTGCGTGCTCATGCTGCTTGGTAGTGCGGTCTGCGCCTATCTTTATGGCCATGCGGGATCATTGACACAGTTGATCGCTTTCGGCCTCGGCATGCAGTTCTTCCTGTTTGGAATGTGGTCTGTTCTCTATGCCTACACGCCGGAGCTCTATCCGACGCGCGTTCGCGCGACGGGTGCCGGCTGTGCTTCGGCGATCGGCCGGGTTGGTGCGTTGATCGGACCTTACGCTGTGGGCGTTGTGCTGCCCTATTTAGGTCAGCCCGGTGTGTTTGCCCTCGGTGCGGGGTCGTTTGTCGTTGCAGCAGCAGCAGTCTGGATCCTGGGCAACGAAACACGCGGTCTAACACTGGAGGAAATTGCCCGATAAGGATCTGCAAGCGATCAAACAGGGACAACTAGATCCACTCCGTATTCGACGGGGTCGGTCTGGATACTTTCCCATCACTGCGCGACGCTATTATCAGATCCTCAACGGCGTTTGCCTTGGTCGGAGTCCTAAATGCGCAAAGTTGCAACGAAAACCTGCATTGCAATCATCATCTTCTTTCCATTGGCCTCACTAGCTGCTCCTGCTTTTGAATTGAAGTTTAAGACGATGACACTTCCCCCAAATGCAGATGTCCAAATTGATGGCTCGACTGCCAGGGTCGGCGGTGGTCGGTTAGGAATCGAGACAGTTTGGAACTGCTCATGCAACAAGAATAATGGAAGTTGTAGTCTTGAGCAGAGCAAGGGGACTCTTGTCTGCTTCAAGGCACCCGGCGACACCTGCAAAAGCGATTGCTACCTATCTATGGGCATCGGCACGGGGTCTCAATGATGTTCGCCGCCGCCCGCGACGGCCCGCGCGGGAAGGCCTTTAATCGGCCATGCCAACTCGCCTTTCCCCTATTTATGGGATAAGCTTGGAGGCGCGTCAGTACTGCGTAGGAGGGACACATGTTTGCATCCAAAGGAAAGACTACGGTTATCGCGGAGGGTTTAAAAATTATAGGTAGCGTTAGCGCGGATGGTGCCGTTCAAGTTAATGGACAAATTGATGGCGATCTGAGCTGCACCTCGATAGTCGTGTCACCCAAGGCGTTCATTAATGGGGCGGTTAAAGCTCGAAGCGTGGTGATCAACGGCAAGGTCGACGGACCAATCAGCGGCGAAGACGTTGTTCTCAAACCGCACGCGGTCGTAACCGGAGACATTCACAGCCAATCCCTGTCTATTGAACGCGGCGCTCATTTTGATGGTCGCTCGCTCCGTCCCGATGTGACCAACTTGCACCAGCTAGAGGAGTCTCGATCGGATGGGTACGGCGAGCGAGCGAAACCAGTCGTCTTCAAGAAAGAAGACGAGCCTAAGACGAAGGTAGTCCGAGCGTAGTCTATTCCGAAATAGCTGCCCTGAGATCGCCAGCTCAGCTTGACGCTGGCTATCTTCGCTCCTGTGGCATTTCTGGTCCTGGCCGTTTTCAGCCAGCGTTCGTTTTCTTTTTGCCTCACTGGTGGTTAACGGGGGCATTTACCAAGCCGGGTTGCATTCGTTGACATCACCTTGTGCAGGAGCAGGGATTCTCCTCCCCGAACCCCCCGTTAAAGGCCCACCGTCATGAAAATCTCAGATAACCGCTCAGCACTAGAACACAGTGAAAAAAGCTCTCTGGTCACGCGAATTGCTGGATTAGACGAACCCGCGGTTTTGACTCTTGTGGATGCGGTAGAGCGCCGGGAGCCGTCCGATATGGCTGATCCACTGATTCAGGCGCTTGTAGCAAAGCTTCCGAAAGCCAATAGCATTTGGGCTCTTGAAGATCGTGCCAAATGGCTAAGGGCTGCGGCGCTCATATTCAATCTTGTCTACAGGCCCGCCGAGGCGGATTCTAAAGCCGAGGACATGCCATCCGACCTGAAGTTGGCGAAATTTTCCTGAGTGGCTATACAGGCGCTGTTGCAATGCGGAAGTCCGAATACGAAGATCGCGCCGACGAATGCTGACGCTTGGCATCTCAAGCTAGCAGTGCTGAGCATCGAAGTATTGCTGTCCAAGGACGGCACGATCGAGACCTAGGCTGGAAGCGATAACGTCACATGTACAGTGGCGCCGTCCCTGACCAGCCGCATGGGTAAGCCGCTCCGGCGAAAGACGGCCAGCATGGACTGATTCTCGGCGAGTACGTCGGCCTCGAACTGCGACAGGCCCGCCGCCTCCGCAAGGCAGGCGAGGTGCTTCAAAACAAGACCCGCAACGCCGCGCCCGCGGAAGTCCTCGGCCGTAAGGAAAGCAAGCTCAGCCACATGAGGAGCGCTGGAGCCGCCCACGGCATAGCGTCCACCCCCAAGCACCCTCTCGTGGTCGGTGGTCGCGACCAAGGCGACGACATTGCTGAAGTCGACTTCGGTCAGTTGCTTGATGTCGGTTTTGGTCAGCTCCTTCTTGGGGGCGAAGAAGCGCCGATAGACCGCCTCGCGGTCGAGTCCCTTGAATGCCTCCAGAATGCTAGCGCCATCGGCCGGCGTGATGGCGCGAATTTCGATTTCCGTGCCATCGTCCAGAGTTTCGTTTGTGTGGTAGTTGCGCGGATCAATCATTGGTCTATTCAATCGATAATGTGATAGCCGCCATCGATAAAGAGTGTCTGGCCGGTGATCAGCTTTGCTCCATTCATGCAGAGAAATGCGACGGCGACACCGACATCGTCAATCGACACAAGGCTTCGCGTCGGGGCCTTGGCCTCCGCCTTGGCGATCAGCTCGTCGAAATCGGTGATGCCGGAGGCTGCCCTCGTCTTGAGCGGGCCAGGCGAGATGGCGTGCACCCTGATGCCTTTAGGGCCGAGTTCGGCCGCGAGATAGCGTGTGGCCGATTCGAGCGCAGCCTTCACCGGCCCCATTATGTTGTAGTGCTCGACCACCATTTGCGACCCGTAATAGGTCATGGTCGATAAGGTGCCACCATCCTTCATCAAGGGCTCGGCGAGCTTAGCCATGCGGATGAACGACCAGCAGGATACATCCATCGCGCTGAGAAAACCGGCCTTGGAGCAGTCCACCACGCGTCCCTGCAAGTCCTCCTTCGGCGCAAACGCGATCGAATGAAGGCCGATGTCGAGCTTACCCCATTGATGCCCGACGGCATCGAACACCGCTTCCAGCTGGCCTTCCACCTGGACGTTGAGCGGCATGAAGATCTCGGCACCGACCTCCCTGGCCAGTGGTTCGACATAAGGTTTGGCCTTTTCATTGAGATAAGTAATGGCGAGTTCTGCGCCGAAGGTCCGAAAGGCCTTGGCGCAGCCCCAGGCGATTGACTGATCGTTCGCGATCCCGGTAACCAGCGCCTTCTTGCCCTTGAGCAGTGGCAGGGTCGAAACATCCATCATCTCGGCTTCTCCTCAGGAGCGGGGCACTGAGCTCGCAGGACGGCGAGCGTGTGGCGGGCAATCATCAGCTCCTCGTCAGTGGGGATGACGTAACAAGCGACGCGCGAGGCGGAACGCGAGATCAGCGTCTTGTTGCAAGCATTTGCATCGGGATCGAAGTCGAGACCGAGCCAAGTTAGGCGCATGGCCACGGCCTCGCGAATGGCTGGTGCGTTCTCGCCGATGCCGGCCGTGAAGACGAGCCCGTCGATACCACCCATCGCCGCCACGAGCATCCCCGCATAGAGCGATATTCGGTACACGAAGTGATCGAGTGCGAGCTTTGCGCGTGGGTCTTTACTCGCGAGCAATTCCCTAACGTCGTTGCTAATTCCGGATAGACCCTTCAAACCGCATTCGTTGTAAAGGAAGCGTTCGATCTCTTTGACGCTCATTCGCTTTTCGCTCATGAGATAGAGAACAATGCCGGGATCGAGTTGGCCCGGGCGGCTTCCCATCGGAAGACCGTCAAGCGCGGTGAAACCGAGGGTGCTCTCCACGCTCTTGCCGCCAGAGATTGCGCACATGGATGCGCCGCTGCCCAGATGCGCGACGACGATTCTTCCTCCGGCGATTTCCGGAGCCAGCAGGGGTAAACGAGTCGCGATGTATTCGTACGACAGGCCATGGAACCCGTAACGGCGAACTCCCTCAGCGTAGAGTTGATCGGGGAGAGCGTAGCGATCGGCAACGTCGGGGTGGCCGCGATGGAAAGCCGTGTCGAAGCAGGCCACCTGTAGAAGCTGGGGTTGGCGCTCTCTGACAGCTCTGATCGGGGCGAGATTGTTGGGCTGATGCAGCGGGGCAAGCGGAGTAAATTTTTCGAGCCGTGTGAGCACGGCGTCATCGACGACTACGGGCTCGCTATAGTCGGGGCCGCCGTGGACGACGCGATGACCTATTGCCGTCGGAAGCTCTCCCAAGCGTGCTCTAAGGAACGCTACGAGCTTATCGAGTGCCTGAGGCACGCTCACTACGTCCGCCCCAGTCCAAGTCTCCTCGATCTGCTCTCCCTCTGGTCCCTTCGCGACCAACCGCGGGTGCACGCCTATGCCCTCGATCTGTCCTTTGAGCAGTCGCTCAAGCTGATTGCGAGCAGCCACGGAAAAAAGCTGAAACTTGATGCTCGAGCTGCCGGAGTTGACGACGAGAATCGTGTCCGTCACGGTTCAGCCCCTGATCGGCTGCTTCAATTGACTATGGCGAAGGAGCACAGCCACAGCGCAAGATGCCATGCGTGTCCTGAGATTGTCGGCGCGCGAGGTGAGAATGATCGGGACGCGCGCGCCGAGCACGACCCCCGCCGCATCGGCTTGTGAGAGAAAGGTAAGGTTCTTGGCCAGCATGTTGCCGGCTTCGAGATCCGGCACGATGAGGATGTGCGCTTGGCCCGCGACCTTCGATTTTATGCCCTTGATCAGCGCCGCCTCTGGACTGATCGCATTGTCGAAGGCCAACGGCCCGTCGAGCGTCCCGCCCAGGATCTGACCGCGGTCAGCCATCTTGCACAGCGCCGCCGCTTCGATGGTCGAGGGAATGCTCGTTGTCACGGTCTCGACGGCGGAGAGGATCGCGACGTTCGGCGTTCCGAGCCCGAGACCTGCATAGAGATCGATGGCGTTCTGGATGATGTCGCGCTTTGTCATCAAATCTGGCGCGATGTTCACTGCCGCATCGGTGATGAATAAGGTCTGCGGATGCCCGGGCACGTCCATGACGAAAACATGGCTGATGCGTCGGCCGGTCCGAATTCCGGTCTCGCGCTTGACCACCTCCGCCAGCAATTCATCGGTGTGCAAGCTGCCCTTCATCAGCAGCTCAGCCTTGCCGGTCCGGACCAGCTCGACCGCTTTCTCGGCCGCCGCCTGGCTATGCGGCACGTCCACGACCTCTAAGCCGCCGAGATCCAAGGAGAAGGACTGGGCGACGCTCCGGATCTTGTCATTGGGGCCGACGAGAATTGGCTTGATCAGCTGTGCTTCGGCTGCCTCGAGCGCGCCTTTAAGCGACGTCTCATCACATGGATGGGCCACGGCGGTCGTAAGGGGGGGATGCTTCTTCGCCGCCGTGATTAGCCGGTCGTATTTCTCATGTTTTCGCGATGGAGTGACAATTTCGGTCATAACTGGTCGCTCCTCGTTGGGCCTAAGGGAAGCGACGCTCGCTGCGAGCGCGAGGTCGGCGGAGCGGATTCAGTCGAAGTCGCCGCTCACTTTTCGCAATTGCGCGTGCTGTTGCCTCGCCTCGACAGGCGCTGGCCGTTGAACCTGTTCTGGCTGGCTTCGTGCAACGCCTGGTTTCTCTTTGATGAGCGCTTCGATCTCGGCAAGACGCGCCTTGCCGACCTCGCTCTCAGTGCCGACAACGTCGAGCAAGCGGCGAAACTCGGCCGCCCAACGAGGGGTAAGATCGGGTTCTTTCGCCAGCATGGCTGGGATTGCAGCGACAGCGCGGCGTTGATCGAGCAACAGACTGAAGAACTGGTCGCGGACCACCTTCTTGAATTCGGCCAGCGTCAGGCCTGCTCCGGCCTCTTCCCGTATGTTCTGCAAGAGCTGAAAGCCGCGCTCATCGGCTATGCCATCAGGCATGCGGATATAGAGAAGCGCCCTTACGGCGGCCTCGCGTGCTCCACCCTCGCCAATGCTCCAGGTCAACTCTTCGGCGCGGTGGGCTACGAAGGAGCGATAAACGCTGTCAACACCCGGATGCCGTCGGGGGCTCGCTTCAGAGGCTTTCAGCCCGGCGAATGCCTGGACCGCCGGCGAGCCGTAAACGCCGTGGAACACGGTCTCGAACCACTGGTCGCGCATATCGCGGTAGATATTCAACGACGTCTCGATCCAGTTCGACGTCCATTGCTGCGCCTGCCAGAACACGTTGTTCGCTGGGACTTGCTCACGATGCTCCCGCACGATTTCCACGGCTGACGGCACCAAGCCCATGAAGGGGTTGGTGCGAGCGAACGCGTCATATTGGAGACGAAGCGGTTGCATGCGCCTCATCCAATCGGCGAAAGCCGGGTTGGCCACGAGACGAATCCAGGGCTGAACAAAGGTGCGATAGAGACCAAGATTCACCTCGGAAATGCGTGCAGCAGTGGCGAAACTCCGCTCGTCTTCTGGGCTATTGCCACCGAAGGCTTTGATGTCATCGAGCGTGCGCGTCTCAAACCGCACGAGGTAGTCGCCACCGATGAGATCGGCGTACTTATCCGTTGCCTGCTTCGGCGTCATAACCGCCTCGTATAGGCCCGGCGGGAGCACGTCGATGAGATCGATGTTGCTTGCAAATTCGTCGTGCTCTTTCTTGGCTACTGAGCTCGAGACGAAGATGCCGAGATGTCCAGCCGAGGGGTGCACGGCATAGATGATCGTCTGTCCGTGCGCGCGGATATCGTCGATGCTTTTATAGAGATCAAGTATCCAATCAAGTGCTTGAGGCGGCGGGGTAATGTTGTCGGCCTTCGAGCAGAACACCACGATCGGCGATTTGATATTTCGCAGATCGATGGTTGTGCCGTCGGATGAAACGATCTCGGCTGTCGCTAACTTGTTGCCGATGAACAGCTGGTCGGCAATTGATTGCATCTCCTGGGCATTGAGGAGGATGTGGGCGCCCCACCACTCTTCGAACTCGAGATAGCGTGGAGCCTCGCTGTCCGCCTTGGCATAGAGATTGTAGTGTTTTGTCCAGTAAGTGTTGGCTGGGTTTAGGTTCTCGAAATTGCTGACGAGCCACGCCCCGTCAAATATGCCGTTGCCGAGATCGCCCATGAGCGCGGTCAACCAGCTACCTCCGAGCAAGCCGCCCGTATAGCGCATTGGATTTTCTCCACGCACACCGGCCCAGTACGAAAGGGGGGATCCAGCAACGATGACCGGTCCGAAGAGCTCAGGTCTCTTGGCCGCTACCATCATTATGGCCCACCCAGCCTGGCAGTTTCCGATGACCGCGGGTTTGCCGTCGGCTTTCGGATGCAGCGCGATCACGCGCTCGAGAAAGGCAGCCTCGGCGGCGGCAATGTCTTCAATCGTCTGACCCGGCACAGGCTCAGGCAGGAAGCCGATGAAGTAGCATGGATGACCGGCACGTAGGGCCACGCCAATTTCACTCTGCGCCTTGAAGCCGCCGATGCCGGGGCCATGGCCAGCGCGCGGATCAACGACGACGAAAGGCCGCTTGTTCTCGTTGATCTCGATGCCGGCGGGTGGCGTTACCCGGACCAGAACGTAATTCACCGGACGCGGCAAGGTCCGCCCGTCCATTATTAGTTCGGCACCGAATTTGAGCACGTGAGGCGCGACCTTGGCAATGTGTTCCTCGCGATGCTGGCTGCGCTGCCGCATCACATCGAGGAAGAGCACACCGCGCTGAAAAGCGTCGAGCCAATAGCCCCAAGCGTCGTTTACGAGAGCAGGTGTCCACGGCACGGGTGCCGCGTTTGTGCGAGCTTCTGAAATGTGTTCCATCATGGCCTCCTCTTCCCCACTATACCGCACGCTTTGTGGAGGCGAGGTGACGGAGGCCATTGAGGTAGCCAATGCCTCGCCTTCGACCAATCATATCAATGATCTACGGCCCTTTAAAGGCTGGGCAATTTTCGTTGCTACATTATGCTTGATGGTGCGGCCTTGCGATAGAGCGACGCCTTTCATCGCCTCTTCGAGTGATATGCATGACGGCTTAGTGATGTTGTCGAGGAGAAACCTCTCTTCGGCTTCGACCTCTGGCTGGCGCCTCGTGGCTTGCCCTTTCGGGCCTTGGCCAGCGCAGCTTCTCCATGATCTCTTCACTCCGCAGCCGCTTCGAAAGGTCATCGGAGTTCGCGGTCGTGGTTCGCGCCTTAAAAGTACTGTCAAGCCAACTAGACCGGTCTAACAACACGAGCCTTGATCAAAGCTTGCGAAGGCGGAGGCTCTCGTCATGCTTGTTGGCGACCGGTGCCCTCCTCGCAAGTCACCGCGTCGCCAACGAACAGCGCGCGCAAAACTGTGGCAATGCCGATCGTATAGAGCGAGGCAAGAATAACGGTCGAGATGCGAGCCAGAAACAGCGTCCCGCTGTCTTGCGGCAGGGGTGAAAGGCCGAGGCCGAGCACAACGACGAACGTCGCTGCGCCGACCGTGCAAATCGCCGCGAGCCTGCCACCAGCCGCTATCCTGGCCGCAAAAACCAGCCCGAAAAATAGCACGACCAGAAAGAGAAACGCCGGAGAGGGCAGCAAAGAGATCAGAAGATAGGCAATGGTCGCGGCTAGGCCGCCGGCGATATTCCCGGCGATAAGACCAAAGGCTGTTCCGGCGGCCGCCGATTGCTGAAGTATGGTGACGGCGGTGACCATGATCACGATGATGCTAGTCGGCGTGCCCGCGCCCAAGAAATATACGAACAGGCTCATTAACACGCCTGTATTGGCGAGGGCAGCGCCCACGGGGGCACTTTCCCGAATGGTTTGGGCGACGCTTTGCTCGGGCTCGCTCCGCTCTGGGAACAGCGCATGGACGAGAAAGATCAGCAACAAAGCAATGATGCTGCCGACGATCAGGTCGTGCGCCAACGCATAGGCAAGATCGAGCGAGCTCACGGCCATCAGCGGCACAAAAGAGGTAGTCATAATGAAAATCCCTGCCGCCGCCTTGCCGCGCGCCAGAGCCAGGAACTCGAGAAAGATCATGAGCCCGATCATGAGGATTAAGCTCAGCGGCCGGTCGGCAAAGACCAGTGCTACCAAGAGGCTAACAGTGCAGCCCACCGCCATCAGCAACACAAAGCCGATGGCAAGCTTGAGATCGAGCGACTTGCGAGCGGACAGGAGCTGAACCGCTATCAGCGGGGGAAGAAAGGGAAAGTCCCAGCCGAGCAGATGGCCGATCGTGAAGCCGGCGGCGGCGGCGATGGCGATCCTGAACGCCATAGCGTGCCGTTCGTCGGTTGCCCCAACGTGCGTCACTAGGGTTTCTGTATTGCTAGCTGACATAAGTGAGAAGGGCGACGAGCCTCATCCACACCACCCCGATCGCATTGGTGATCGGATTCCCGGTAGCGTAAACGATGATGTTGGCCTGTGAGCCTAGCCGCATGCCCGGCAGATAATCCTTCTGCTCGAGATTGACTCTGACCGGGAAGCGCTGCGGAGTTCGCGTTAACCCAGTCGGCGAGCTGACTTTAGGAAGCCCGGTTGCCGGATCTACCGCTCCCTGTGCTACGCCCCAACCCACGCTTTCCACTTTGCCGTCGAACACCCGTCCGGGGAACACGTCGAGCACGATCTCGGCCGGGGCGTCAGATTTGATGGCCTCCAGGGTGTTCTCGCGAAAATTGGCGCTGAGCCATACATCGCGCGCATCGATGAAGGTCAGAACCGACTGCCCCACGCCGGTGAATTGGCCGAGCGTGAGCTGGAGGTTGGTGACAACGCCGTCCGAGGGCGCAACGATCGTCGTCCGCACCAGATCGAGCTTCGCCTTCTCCATTGCCGCGAGCGCGGCACGCAGCTCAGGATTGTTGGCGCCCTGAGGTCCTAGTTGCTCCTTCGCCTTTTCGAGTTCAGCCTCGGCTTCCCGCACATTCGCCTCCCCCGCCAGGATCTCGGCATTAGCCCGATCGGCGCGCGCCTTGGCATAGACTCCCTTTTCCACCAGCTCCAGAACGCGCTTGGCTTGCTCGACGGTATTGTCGCGGTTGGCACGTGCTTCGATCAGACGTTCCTGCGCCGATGTAACCCCAGCAGTATTGGCGCCGATGGTCTGCCCGACACTCGCCACCTTGGCTTCCGCCTGCTGAAGCGCGATCTGATACGGCTCCGGATCGATGCGGAACAACAGCTCTCCCGCCTTGACCTTCTGATTGTCGGTCACGCCGACTTCAAGCACACGGCCCGACACTTCAGGTGCGACCCGCACGACGAAGGCCTGCACGACGGCCTGCGAGGTGTAAGGCGTCATCCGGTCGGCGATGATCGAGTAGAGAAACAGTACGACGATGACGCCGAGGGTAATCAACGTCCAACGACGAACCGGATCGCGGGTCTTCTGGATTTTCTCAGCCATGGCAGGAACTCTGCTTTAGTGGGAGGTGGGTGCAATGATACCGAGCGAGCCCAGGCCGCTTACCGTCAGCTGGACCGCGACCGCGGTGAGCAGGAGTCCGAAGACGACTTCCGATATGACGAGAGTGGTGGGATTGAGACGCTTCGACAGCTTGTCGATGTTGGCAAAGATCAAATAATCGAAGGCGCCTATCAAGAGCACTATGCCCACAACCAGCGCGACGCTCGCTACCGAGCCGACCTCATCGGAGGCGATGATGAGGACGGTGATGCCCACCGGATTGAGCATGTAAGGTATCGCCAGCGGGTAGACGGCGATCTGCTGTGGATCCTCTTTGGTCGGAAATTCCTCTACGGGTTTTTGGCTATGCCCGGTGACCATTTCGATTGCCAGGATGGCGAGGATAATTCCCCCGGCGACGGCGACGGCTCCGCCCGAGATATGCAGGAGACGCATCAGGAGCGCGCCGAAGGCAAACAGGATGAGCGCGGTGATAACCGCGATCCTGACCATCCGCCGGCCCACGGCTCGCTGCGTCTCGGCATCGAAGTGCTTGGTCTTTTCGAGAAACGGCACGAGCGCAATCTTCGGGCCCATGCCGATGAGTAAAAGCAGGACGAGCTTCGCCACCAGTTCGAGATTGATAACCGAGAAATCCATTTGACACCTGCTCGCTTAGACCAACGGAAACGTTTCACTAGTTATGAGGAGCCAAGGTCCGAGATAGTCGCGGGACTGCATGCCTTCCTGACATGGCGCCATAAGCAAAACTCGAAATGAACCTGGTGCCCTCGACGAGCCTAATAGCGTGGTCGTCTCAACCGCCTCCGTGAAAGGCGTGTTTGGATTATCTATACGGTACCGCTGAATCTTCTTTGTGTCTTCGTCGAATTGCCGTGTATCGACCACGGCATCCCACGCTTACGGTGATGGTAACCGTTCAGCCAGATGGCGTTTTTTGGGCTGGAAACTGTATAGGCGGCGAACTGTCCGCACGGCGTTTTCGCAACGTCGATCGCGACTTGAGACTGTGGAGCTCATCGGCGCGGTCCAAGAGCAACTTGGATCGCGCCGGTCAGCTGTTTAGGCGGCGAGCCCTCTGTCACTTCGAGAATGCTCGAACACCGTGATGTGGTTTGCCTAGTTGTCGCCCGCTGCTGCGTTCGCCATCGCTACTTTGCAGGCATCACTAGCATCGGCGAAATGAGCTTTCATGCAGGCCTCAACGCGGCCTTCGCCGGGTTTGATGTCTGCGCAAAATTGTTTCACGTCAGCCGCACATGCCTTGGCGTTCACGGCCTTAAGGACGACCGCCTGGCAGCCCTCGGACAAGTCTTTGACGTGCAACTTGAGGCAGTCCCTGATCTTGCCTCCGCCAGGCTGAATGCCTGCGCAAAGCGTCTTGGCATCACTTAGGCAGGCGCCCGTTAGTTCTGCCGATGCGGAGTATGGGAGCAACAACATGGCGGTCAGAAAAAGAGAGCTTGTGGTCGCAATACGTATGGTCATCTTAGCCTCCTGTTTGAGGGTGAAGGCGTTCCAACTCAATGTGGGGAGGTTGGGACGCTGGGCGTTGCCGGGAGGGTATACCGGCACCCTTCGGCTAGACGGAGGGCCTAGCGAGATGGGACGTGGCCGCCGTTCTTATACTCTAAGGGGAAGCCCTACAAAGAACTGGTCAAAATTGCTCATGCGCCGATCTTTCTCGGGCGCGATCCTTTGTGATACCGGGAGTTTCGTGCAAAACCATGCTCAACAATTCGCTATGGACCTCTAGGCGTCCGCTTAAGCCGCCGCTGCAATCGATGAAGCCCAATTTCCAAAATTTGTTCATAAAGAAACCCACCCGCGACCTTCACCATCATCTCGGCGAGAGTCGTCTGACTGACCTTCAGCTCGATAAGCCCAGGCGCGGTACTTGCCACCTCTCTTCGACCGGGGATGCCCTCTGCGCCCAGACGGTTGCAAAGGCAGTAGTCGCAAGCCAGCGCCAATACAAAAAGTTTAGGATATAATGTTGCGGACGTCCGTCATCCCAGTCAGCGAGGCAACTCATGTTGAATCCCACTGAAGCTCCACTTCGGCCGCGCGTCCTTGTCGTGGACGACGAACTGGCGAAGCTCGACACGGCACTTGGCCGGTCGGCGGAAAGCCTTGCGGCGGCGCTTGAGGCGCGCAATCTTGACGTCATCAGGGCGCTTTCCTACGAGGATGGCTATGCGATTGTGGCCTCCGATGCCTCGTTACGCGCCGTGTTGCTCGACTGGAATCTTGGCCTGAATAGTGAAGGCTCGCATGCACAGGCGACCGCGCTGCTGCACAAGCTGCGCGAGCGGCATGCGACGGCGCCCGTTTTTCTCCTCGCGGACCGCGAACGCACCCGGGGAACCATGACGATCGAGGTCGCCGAGATGGTCGACGAGTTCGTCTGGCTGCTGGACGACTCGGCCGACTTCATCGCAGGCCGGGTGATGGCGGCTATTGGTCGCTACGAGGCGCAACTTTTGCCTCCGTATGCCCGCGTGCTCGCGGCGTATGGAAAACTGCGCGAGCATTCGTGGTCGGCGCCCGGTCACCAGGGCGGCATCGCATTCACCAAGCATCCCGCCGGGCGCGCCTTCTTCGATTTCCTCGGCGAGAATGTTTTTCGCATCGACATGGGCATCGAGCGCGGCGCGCTGGGCTCGTTGCTTGACCACACTGGCCCGGTCGCCGAGAGCGAGAAATATGCTGCGCGAGTGTTCGGGGCGCACCGTAGCTACTCGGGCGTCGTCGGCACATCGGGATCTAACCGCAGCATCATGCAGGCCTGCATGAAGGAGGGCGACTTGGTGGTCCTTGACCGCAACTGTCACAAGTCGATTGAGCAAGGCCTGATGCTGACCGGCGCGCGTCCGGTCTACATGTTACCGACACGCAACCGCTACGGCATCATCGGCCCGATTCCGCCCTCCGAAATGGATCCAAACACGATCCGCGCGAAGGCGCAGGCGGGCTCACTCACGAAGGAAGTTGCCGATCAAAGACCGGTATATGCGGTCGTTACCAACAGCACGTATGACGGCCTTTGCTATAACGCCGTGCGCGCCCAGACCCTGCTCGAACAATCCAGCGACCGTATCCACTTCGACGAGGCTTGGTACGGCTACGCACGCTTCAACCCGATGTACACTGATCACTTCGCGATGCGCGGCGATCCAGCGGCGCATCGTGGTCCCACGGTCTTCGCCACCCATTCCACGCACAAACTGCTCGCGGCGCTGTCGCAGGCCTCGTATATCCATGTGCGCGACGGCAAGGGTGCAATCGACCACCACCGTTTCAATCAAGCCTACATGATGCACACTACCACTTCGCCGCTCTACGCAATCGTTGCATCGAACGACATCACGTCGGCGATGATGGACGGCAGCGGCGGCCGCTCGCTGACGCAGGAAGTAATCGAGGAAGCCGTCGACTTTCGGCAGGTGGTGGGTCGCCTGTGGCGGACGTTCGCCGACAAGAAGGACTGGTTCTTCAAGCCGTGGAACGTCGAGACAGTTAGGAACCCCACCAATGACCACCAGGTGGCATTCGAGGACGCGCCGGTTGACTTGCTCTGCCGTAACCAGGGGCCATGGGTGCTGCACCCTGGTGACAAATGGCACGGGTTCGACGACATCGCAGACGAGTGGTGCATGCTCGACCCTGTTAAGGTTAGCATCCTCACCCCGGGGATGGGCGAAGATGGCAAGCTGGAGAAGAGCGGGGTGCCAGCGGCATTGTTGAACGCGTGGTTCAATCGCTTCGGCATCGTCCCGACGCGCGTCACCGACTTCCAGGTGATGGTCCTGTTTTCGATCGGCGTCACTAAAGGCAAGTGGGGCACGCTGCTCACCAACCTGCTTGCATTCAAGCGAGCCTACGATTCAAATCGTCCGCTCGCTGAGGTGCTGCCGGAGATCGTAGCGCAATACCCAGACCGCTACCGCAACGTCAGACTGCACGACCTCGGCGACGAACTATTCGAGTATTTACGCGAGAACCGTCCGGGCGAGCTGCTGAACGCTGCCTTCAAAGGCCTGCCGAATGCCGACGTAACGCCTCGCGAGGCCTACGAGCGCCTGGTCGCCGGCGAAGTTGAATCGGTGCCAGTTGACGCGCTCGCCAAACGCACGGCAGCCAACGCGGTGATGCCTTATCCACCCGGAATCCCGATGCTGATGTCGGGCGAGAATTTTGGCGACGCCGATTCGCCGCAGATCGGCTATCTGCGCAGTATGCAGAACCGGGAGCAGCAGTTCCCAGGGTTTGCGGGCGTGATCGAAGGGGCCGAGCTCGTCGACGGGACTTATCACGTCCTATGTCTGAAACCCTAAGATCAGAGGCTTGTATGTCGCTTCATAATTTCCGCAAGGAGTAAAAATTATGCGCAGGCGGAAAATGCAGTAGCGGCCACATTTCGCTAATCTCGTTCACGCGGCTTCCCCGCTATCGATAATCAAACTGGGGTGCGCCCATGAGCATCGGTTCACGGTACGCTTAGGCAATCGCTTCCTGATAGCTTGTGTGGCTCATAAGTCACGTCAGTGGAAAAAGCGGGGCCATCTGCCTCGTCTTTGTCTAGCGGTGGTGAAACGCGTGCTAGGCTATTCGCAGTTAGCTTGGCTAAAGAGGTGCGCCATGCGTGGCCTTCTGCGAGCCGCCGCAATAGCCGCTGCTTGCGGACTCGAGAATTCACACGCGCGCGTTCTGGTTGACGGAAAGCCGAAAGCGTCTGCGCTTATGGCCAGGAGGGCACTCGCGCGGCTGGACCTCGTCCTGCACGAACTCCATCACGGGTCATGGCGGGCGCTGGCATAAATCATTGTATTGGGGGAGCCACAATGGTTAACAACAGGGGATTGCAAGCACTACTGCTGGCGGCGATTGTGGCCACGAACTTCTTATGGGTCGGTAGCGCTACAGCGAGAGAAGATGAGATCGAGCCTACTGCGCCAGCGCCGGCGGTGGCAGCTGGAGGGAAGGCCAATTTGGCTTTGGGCGTGGCGGGCACGAGCGATTACGTTTCGCGCGGCGTAACTCAAAGCGACAGCAATCCTGCCATCCAAGGATATGTCGAGCCAAGCTACGGTCTGGGACCCTCCTGGGGGGATATATACGCGAACATATGGTCCTCGAATGTTGATTTTGGCGACGACTTTGAGGGGGCCGAGATCGACGTTGCCGGTGGACTCAAACCGAAATTCCTCGGACCGAAGTGGTCACCGAACATCGGCTACGTTCACTATTTCTACGCGCCGGACCATATTAGTCCGGATTACGGCGAAGTGTTTGCCAAGACAGACTACACTTTCGGCCAGGACGATAAGTTCACTCTGCGAGCGCTTGTCTTCTTTGCTCCTGACTTCAGCCAGACCGGCAAGACGGCGACCTGGATAGCAGGCGGCGGAAGAGTGAAGCCATGGAAAAACTTCGCGATTTACGCGGGCGCCGGCTATCAGTTTTTCGAAGATCCCAATGCACACGAGCAACTGGCCTGGACTGCCGGTGCTTCCTACTACTGGAAGTCGTTGACTTTCGATGTTCGCTATTGGGACACTAACCTTTCGGACAATGCCTGCGTCGTACGCAGTGGCTTCGCGGATGGTTGTGACGCACGGGTCGTTGGCACGATTTCTTTTGATACCACTTGGTCGGCGTTGTTCCCGCAACGCTGAGCCGACCACGACGCTCTCTTCGAGGCATGACACTGCTAATGGAGACAAACGAAGGCCGAGTGACCGGTAAGAGCCTGGGCGTCGCGGCATGTACCGCAATCGTCGTAGGCAACATGGTCGGGTCCGGCTTCTATTTGTCGCCGGCGGCCGTTGCTCCTTTTGGCAACCTCGCGATTCTCGCTTGGATCGTAATGGGCGCAGGAGCCGTTTGTCTGGGGCTGACCTTCGCTAAGCTCGCTCGACTGGTGCCGGCGACCGGCGGGCCTTACGCTTATACAAGGATGGCTTACGGCGACTTCCCGGGTTTTCTTATTGCTTGGGGATACTGGATTTCCATCTGGACGTCGTTGCCAGTGATTGCGATCGCCTTCGCTGGTGCGATCTTCGATCTCGTTCCCGCTCTGCACAATCGCACGATGGCGGTCGTGCTTACGCTTGGAGCTATTTGGGCAGTCGTCCTGGTCAATCTGCGTGGCGTCAAGGCAGCCGGCATGTTCTCGCAGGTCACGACCTACTCGAAGCTCATCCCCTTCGCGGCAATCGCATTGTTCGGATTGTTCTTTATAGACACCTCGCATTTCAGCGAGTTGAACCCGAGCGGTAAATCCCTGATCGGTGCGAGTGCTGCGCTCGCGCCGCTCACGATGTTTGCGTTCTTGGGCTTGGAATCTGCCACAGTGCCGGCGGGCGATGTCATCAATCCAAAACGCACGATACCGCTATCGACGGTCCTCGGCATCTGTATCGCCGCGCTGCTTTACGTGCTCGGCACCATATCCGTGTTCGGACTCGTTCCGCGCGAGCAATTGGTGCATTCGGTTGCACCATTTTCCGATGCGGCTCGGACATTGTGGGGTCCGCTGGGAGCGAAGGTGATCTCGCTCGCCGTCATCCTTTCAGCGATCGGTGCGCTTAATGGTTGGACCCTTCTGATGGGTCAAGTGCCGATGGCAGCCGCTCGCGACGGATTGTTTCCGCCTGTCTTCGGAAAGCTCTCGGACCGTGGCGTTCCGGCAATCGGTATCGCCATCTCAGCGATCTTGGCCACCCTACTGGTCCTGTCGCAGGTCACCCAGGGCTTCGCGTCATTCTACACCCTCGTCGTTGGACTGAGTACGATGGCCGCAGTCGTGCCCTATGCCTTCTGTGCATTGGCAGCCGGACTGGTCGCCGCTTATGCCGCAGGTGGCGGACCAGTGCCGCGTTTGACTGTCGTGGAAGTGATCGCCTTCATTTTCGCAGTGTTCACGCTCTACGGGTGTGGCCCGGAACCTGTGCTCTATGGTGTACTAATGCTGGTCCTCGGCATACCCGTTTACGTCTGGCAGCGACGTCGCGATAGCGTCTCGACGGATTGATGTAGGGTCAGCGCAATCTACGAACCATATACCGAGCGTTTTCACCGTACGACTTGAGCCCGTCCGCTACAAGTTCGTTGCCGACGACGTCAAATCCGAGATGTGCCCAATGAAGGTGAGAATTGTAAACGGAGACGAGTACTATATTCTCAATCTCTAGCTCCCTTGCCAACTTCGCTATCCGTTCTAGCAAAGCTCTCGCTGCGCCCCGGCCGCGCGCTTGCTGCAACATAGCCACGTCGTGAATTAACAGGCAGTCGGGCTTTGAGGGAATTCGCAGCAAAAATTCATTGAGTTTCGGTATGTTGTTCAGGAGCCAGGGGTGAACGAAGGCGTAGCCCAATATGGCGCCATCTTCGACGAAAACGAAGCAACCTTCCGAGAACAGCCGAAGCTTCTCCGCGAATATTTCGCGACGCTCCGATAGATCTGGGTGGACAACATTTGCGATTGTTTGAATCGCTTCCAGATCGGTTGCTGTCGTAGGCCGCCATTTGGCCGCCTTAACCGAGCCTGCCGCCTTCATCGCGTACCCGTTTTCGGTCTCAATGGACCATAGAGGTCAAATCGCCTTCTCGCCCTCTTGCAGTGTGGAGAGTGAGCAATTTTGAACAGTTTTTGAAGGGTTTCCTCGTTACGCTGTAGAAGCGGCGGGCGCATCGCACCTCGTTAGGCCCTCCATCCAGCCCAAGATGTGGTCCATAGGTGTCGATATTCCCTCCCTGCAGCGCGGACGCAAGCATCCTAACGAAATAAGCGCACGCTAGTGCCGTAAGGGGAGGAAGATGGAATTCATCAAAGCGTTTCCCATTGCCATCATCGATGAAGATTACGACAGCAAAGAAGCGGCAGGTATTGGCATGCGCCAACTCGCCGAAGCCATCGAAAACGAGGGTTTTCGCGTCGTCGCCGGCGTCAGCTACGCCGATGCACAACGGCTGGTCGAGGTTTTCAACAGCGAGTTCTTGCTGGCTTGTGTCCGTCGATGGTGTCGAGGAGGGTGCCGACCAATGGGAGGTCCTGGAGGAAATCCTCGCCGCAAAGCGCCGTCGCAATGATCGTTTGCCCATTTTTTTATTTGGCGACAAGCGCACCGCTGAGATGGTGCCGGCCGGCGTGCTTAAGCATGCAAATGCCTTCATGCACCTCTTCGAAGATTTGCCAACATTTCTCGCGCGCGTGATCGCCCGCGCGGCCAATCTTTATCTTGAGCGGCTGCCCCCGCCGATGTTCAAGGCGCTCATGGACTACACCCTCCACGCCAGCTACTCCTGGCATACTCCAGGTCATGGCGGAGGCACTGCCTTTCGCAAGAGCCCGGTGGGCCACCTATTTTACCAGTTCTTTGGGGAGAACACTCTCCGATCCGACGTCTCCGTCTCAGTCGGAATGCTGGGCTCTCTGCTCGATCATACGGGACCGATAGCCGAAGGAGAGCGCAATGCCGCGCGCATCTTCGGCGCAGATGAAACCTTGTTCGTTGTTGGCGGCACCTCGACCGCAAATAAGATTGTGTGGCACGGAACGGTTGCAAAGGGTGATCTCGTCCTATGCGACCGAAATTGCCACAAATCCATTTTGCACTCGTTGATCATGACCGGTGCGACGCCGATTTACCTCATTCCGTCGCGCAACGGGCTCGGGATTATCGGTCCAATCTCACGAGAGCAATTTACGCCTGAAGCTATTAGCCAGAAGGTCGCTGCTAGCCCGTTCGCGAAGGGAACGAGTGGTAAGGTCCGCCTGATGGTAATGACCAATTCGACCTATGATGGGCTTTGTTACAACGCCGACAACATAAAGCAACTTCTCGGCAACAGCGTGGAGGTGCTTCACTTCGATGAGGCGTGGTACGCCTATGCCAATTTTCATGAGTTTTACGACGGCTATCACGCCATCTCTTCAGCACATCCAGCGCGTTCGGCGCAGTCGATTACATTTGCTACCCAGTCCACGCACAAGTTGCTTGCCGCTTTATCGCAAGCATCCATGATTCATGTTCAGCACGCCGAGAATAAGCGGCTGGATATGCCGCGTTTCAACGATGCGTTCATGATGCACACATCGACCTCGCCGCAATACGGCATAATTGCATCTTGCGACGTGGCCGCGGCGATGATGGAGCAGCCAGCGGGACGTGCCCTCGTGCAGGAAACCATTAGCGAGGCCCTTAGCTTCCGGCGTGCCATGACGGCTGTGAAGAAAGACCTCAAGGGCTCCTGGTGGTTCGATGTCTGGCAGCCAGAGGCAATCGCATCAAAGCCGGCAGACGAGAGAGCCTTGTGGGTGCTGAAGCCAGGTGACGAATGGCACGGATTTACCGACCTCGCCGAAAATCACGTCCTAGTCGATCCGATAAAGGTCACGATCCTCAGTCCGGGCCTTTCTGCGAACGGTAGCATGCAGGAGCACGGGATACCGGCGGCAGTCGTGACGAAATTTCTCTCTGCGCGGCGGATTGAGATCGAGAAGACAGGTCTCTATTCATTTCTTGTCTTGTTCTCGATGGGAATCACCAAGGGTAAGTGGAGTACGCTCATAACGGAGCTGCTCAACTTCAAGGATCTGTACGACACTAACGCACCGATTCAACGAGCGTTGCCCGCTCTGTTCGAGGCCCATCCAGCCGCTTACGCCGATAAGGGGCTTAAAGACCTTTGCGAGCAGGTGCATCAGACCTATCTCGATGACAATGTCCCCAAGGCACAGAGGGAAATGTATACAACACTTCCCGAGATGTCGATGTTGCCTGCCGATGCCTATGAGAACCTGGTTCGGGGCAATGTAGAGAGCGTAGAGATTGACAACATTATGGGTCGCACGCTTGCAGTAATGGTTGTCCCTTATCCGCCTGGCATTCCTTTGATCATGCCGGGTGAACGCATCACTGATGCAACTAAATCGATTTTTGACTATCTCCTTTACGCTCGGGAATTCGATCGAAAATTTCCGGGATTCGAGACTGACATTCACGGCCTGCGGTTCCAGGCGACCGAGAGTGGTAGACGCTATCTGGTGGACTGCGTCATGCAAGAACGCGAGCCATGATCCCGCGTGACGTTAAATCGCCCACTGCTCCCATTCCCTTCCACAAACTCCTGAGAGTGGTTGCAATCGTCGATCGCGACGACCAACAAACTAAAGAGCTTCTCGATCATATCGCAGCAGATAACTTCCAAATCGAGCTAAGCGACAATTACGAGCGGGACGTCTCTGAGGATGCTTCCGTCGGCGCTTACATCGCATTGGTCGACGGCGATCGCCTCGAGCGTGCACGCAAGTTGGCACGGTCGGTTCGCGACATCGGATTTCAAACGCCGCTATGGGCGCTCGCGGATTCGCATCGCATCTCCGATCTCGCGACCTTGTCAGCCATTGGCGAGGTCGCCGGCTACATCTATCTTGGGCAGCAGACTCCCGCTTTTTATGCCAAGCAAGTCATCGCCAGCCTATTGAAGTATGGAAAGACCCTCTTGCCGCCCTTCTTCGGAGGCCTGGTGGCGTATGACGGTGAAGCAAATATTGCCTTCGACTGTCCGGGACATCAGGGCGGTCAATTCTATTCAAAGTCTCCCGCAGGACAGCTTTTCTTTAAACATTTTGGGGAGAGCATTTTCCGCAACGATCTGTGCAACGCCGATGTGGACCTCGGCGATTTACTCATCCACGAGGGTCCTGCGGTAGAAGCCCAGCGTCATGCCGCGCGGGTCTTTGGGGCCGATAAAACATATTTCGTTCTTAACGGCACCAGCACATCCAACAAGATCGTCACCAATGCGGTGCTCCGGCGCGGCGATTTGGTTCTCTTTGACCGGAATAATCACAAGTCGCTGCACCAAGGTGCCCTGGTCCAGGCGGGCGCGATCCCGATCTTTCTACCGACGTCTCGGAACGCCTTTGGCATGATCGGCGCCGTCGACTGGGATGCCTGGGACGAAGAATATCTTCGTGAGCAGATTCAGAAGAATCCGCTCGTCAAAGACCCAGAGCGATCAAAATCTGAGCGCCCCTTCCGTCTCGCCTGCATCCAGCTCGCCACTTACGACGGCACCATTTACAACGTACGCAAAGTTATGGAGAAGATTGGGAAACTCTGCGACTATGTGCTGTGGGACGAGGCCTGGATTGGCTACAACGCGTTCCACCCTCTTTTCGAGGACCACAGTCCGATGCGCATCGAGGCGCTCGGACCAGAGATGCCTGGATTGTTCTCGACTCAGTCAGTTCACAAGCAGGGTGCTGGCTTCTCGCAGGCATCGCAAATTCACAAGCGTGACGAGCATATTCGTGGGCAGCGGCGTTACGTTGAGCACAAACGGTTCAATGAATTATTCCTGATGAATGTTTCCACTTCGCCATTTTACCCGCTATTCGCTTCGCTGGACGTAAATGCCAAGGTTCACGAGGGCAAGGCCGGCGAGATGTTGTGGGACCGATGCATTGAGCTCGGCATCGAGGCGCGGAAGAAATTTCGGGAATTTGCCCGTTATTACGAAGAGACCGGTCAAACGGACGAGGAGAAATGGTTCTTCGATCCGTTTGTGCCTGACGTGGTGACGATCCGTGGATCAAAGTTCACCGATGACGCCGTTGACGTCGCCTGGGAGAATCTTCCCACAGACGTGATCAAACGAGAGCAGCAATGCTGGAATTTCCATCCGCAGAGCACGTGGCACGGTTATGCGGGCTACGCCGAGGGATACGCCATGGTGGATCCCAACAAGCTCGCTCTTCTGACACCGGGAATCGACCGCAAGACCGGGGAATATTTGGACTTCGGAGTGCCGGCCACGGTGGTGGCGAATTATTTACGGGAGCAGCGAGTCGTTGCTGAGAAGTGTGATCTCAACAGCATCCTATTCCTGATGACGCCGGCCGAAGACGAAAGCAAGCTCAACACCCTGATTGCGAAACTCGCCAACTTCAAGAATCTCTGGGACCGGGACGCGCCGCTGCCCGAGGTCTTGCCAACCGTCTATGCCGCAAATCGCGAGCGCTACGAGGCGTATACACTGCGACAAGTGTGCAAGGAAATGCACGCTTTTTATCGCAGCGCGAAGGTGAAGGAATTGCAGCGGCTGTGTTTCCGCGCCTCGAGCTTTCCGGAACTTGCGATGTCCCCCGAACAGGCTTATGAGGCCTTAGTCGCGAACGACGTCGACTATGTACCTTTGGAGGAGGTCCGCGGGCGTGTCTCCGCGGCTCTTGCCCTGATTTATCCACCGGGCATTGGCGTCATCGTGCCAGGGGAGCGTTGGGATGATAGGGCAAAACCGATGCTGGACTACTTTCTCGCTTTTCAGGAGTCGTTTAATCGGTTCCCAGGATTCAATTACGAAGTGCAGGGAGTGTTTCAGGAACGTGTAGACGGTCGCATTAAATTCCACACTTACGTAGTTCGCGAATAAGCGGGGCACGAATTCGGGAGGCGATGATGGAACAGCAAAAGAAGATGAGCCTGATGCAGCTGACGTTCATCGTCGCTGTGAACATGATGGGTTCGGGCATTATCATGTTGCCAACGAATATGGCAAAGGTCGGTGCCATTTCGCTGCTGTCGTGGATTGTGACTGCCTTGGGTTCAATGGCAATCGCCTATGGATTTGCGCAGGCCGGCCTCTTTAATCAGCGTCCTGGAGGAATGGCGGCTTACGCTGAGGATGCCTACGGCAAGTCCGGCTATTTCCTAACGTTCTTTCTGTACTTTCTCTCCTTGGCTGTCGGAAATGTGGCGATTGCCATCTCAGCGGTCGGCTACCTTGCCTCCTTCTTTCCTTGGCTTTCAGCAACGCCAATTGCCACTTGTCTCGGAGTGATCGCGCTGCTGTGGTTGACCACATTCGCAAATTTCGGCGGACCCAGTTGGACCGGCCGGATCGGCTCGATCACAGTTTGGGGCGTTATCATCCCAGTTGGATTGCTGTCGATTATCGGCTGGTTCTGGTTCAAGCCGACGATATTCGAAGCAGCTTGGAATCCGCACGGATATAGCTTGCTGGAAGGCATGGGTTCAAGCATCGCGCTTACCTTGTGGGCCTTTCTAGGGATGGAATCCGCGGCGCAAAACTCAGCCGCGGTGGAGAATCCGAAGCGCGACGTGCCCCTGGCATGTTTATTCGGCACGCTGGGTGCCGCCGTTATCTACATCCTATCCACGACGGTTATTCAAGGTATCGTGCCGAATGAGGAGCTAGCGGCGTCCACCGGACCGTTCGGTCTTGCCTACGCAAAAATGTTTAATCCGATGGTTGGCTCCATCATCATGGTGCTTGCCATTATGGCCTGCCTCGGCTCGCTCCTTGGCTGGCAGTTCACCATCGCACAGACGGGGAAATCGGCGGCGGAAGAACGCATGTTTCCTGCCTTGTTCTCCAAAGTGAATAGCTTGGGCGCACCGGTCATTGGAATGATCGTTCTGGGAATTCTGCAGACGGGTCTAGCACTAATGACCATCTCACCCAGTCTCAGCGAGCAGTTCGGGGTTTTGGTCAGCCTCGCGGTCGTTACAAACGTCATTCCGTACATCATCGCGCTCTCCGCATTGCCAGTGATGATGTGGGCGGCAAGCGTTCCCGCGGCAACCTATCGCCGAAACGCTGTGGTGATCTTAGTGGCGATGCTTTACAGCACCTACGCCCTCTACGCTTCGGGCAAGGATGCGGTGTTGGGCGGCATGATAGTTACAGCAATTGCCTTCATCATTTGGGGCTTCATTGCACCGCGCTTTGCATCGCCGACCGTGGCCGTAAGTACGCGCACGAAGGTAGCATAGTGCAGCGATCACACTGCTAAAGGAGATTCCACCATGCAACGCGCACGATTGAAGCCTCACGGACATCGTGTTCGGTTCATAACTTTCGCTGCAGCACTTTTGGCCGTACTGCAGATGATTGAATTAGTGCCGGCATCCGCCGCAACGGTGGAACGGATACGGGAAACCGGCAAGCTTACACTCGGTTATCGAGCCGACGGTCGCCCATTTTCCTACCAGGACAGCTCCGGCAACGCGGACGGCTATGCCGTAGCGCTGTGCAAAGACATCGCCGAAAGGCTCAAATCGGAACTCGGCGTAGCCGACTTGGCCGTGGAGTGGGTACCTGTAACGGGAGAGGATCAATTCGGAGCCATTCAGAGCGGCAAGGTCGATCTGCTTTGCGGGGCTGCGGAAACTCTGTCGAGCCGAAAGGATGCAGATTTTTCCGTCCCAATTTTCCCTGGTGGAACTGGAGTGCTTCTTCGCGCGGACGCTCCGATCGGATTGAGGGAAGTGCTTGCTGGCCGTCCGCCATCTGGGCCTCTGTGGCGTGGTAATCCGGCACAAGTTCTTGAGAAGCAAGTCTTCGCGGTTGTCGCCGGGACGCCCGCCGAGAAATGGGTAAAGGATCGACTCGGCCAACTTCAGATTTCCGCCGAGGTCGTACCTGTCGACAGTTACGACGCCGGAATACAAAGCGTTCTTGATGGACGAACTAACGCCTTTTTCGCCGATCGCTCCATACTGTTAGATGCGGCGACGCGGAACGCGTCAGCAAAAGAGCTGATGGTCCTCGACCGGCAATTCAACTATGCGCCTGTCGCTCTGGCGCTGGCGCGGAACGATGCGGATTTTCAGCTCGCTGTTGATCGAGCCCTGAGCGCGCTTTTTGGATCCGAGGGGTTTCTGCGCGTGTATGAAAAATGGTTTGGGAAACCCAGCGGGGAGGCGGACACGTTTTTCAAGATGAGTACGTTACCGGAATGAAACGAGAGGAGCTCGACGCCCGCTAGCCCCCTCGCAGGTCCCGTCGTGCCTGCGATGTGGCCTGGCGAAACAGTTGCGATACGATCGCTCACCGCAGACGACCTCGCGGATACCGGCTCGAGACGATCACCGGCGCGTCCGCTATTGAATCACCGTCACAAGGCCAGCAGGATGTCGCCACCGCCGCCTATGCTTTTCAGGCGACAGAGGCTCGGCTAAGGCCTGCCATGCCCCAAGCCTGGAGGTAGAGATATGGCGACAACGGTGCTTTACGAGGCGCATCCGGCCATGTTCCGGGCGCATCCCTTCTTGTTCATATTTTCCGTTGTCCTGATCGCTGTTTTTGGAACCGGCATCATCATCAGCATTATGCGCGCCACAGCACTTACTGGTGTCGACAGCAAACCAATCTATGAACTTTCCGCCCTACTAATCGCTGCTTTTTGCTTCGGCTGCTTCATCTTGTTATATTGGTACATCAAGACACGTGCCACCGCGCTCATTCTCACCGACAGCGAACTCGTGTATGAGCGGGGAATCCTGAGGAAGGACCGGATATCGATGTCGCTCAAGCACATCCGCTCCGTAAGTGTCGGGCAAGGGTTTCTCGATCGCATCCTTGGCGTAGGCACGATCCAAATCTTCACCGCCGGTGACGAGCCGGAATTCACCATCCTCGACATGCCCGATCCGCGTATGATTCGGGAAACGATCGCGAAGGCGCAGGAGGGGCGAAGCGAAAAGGACTGAGGCGAACGGATTGCGAGACAATCACTTCAAGCACGTCTTTCCTTGCGAATGGAAGTGATTAGTCTGAAACTACCGTCGCAACGAGCAGCCCCTGGACTTCTGAACTCGCCGAGCTCTGATGCGCGCCTTAATTCGCGTTTGTGTTAGTTAGAAGGTCGGATTGTCGGAGACACCTCAAATGGCAATTTCGCTCGATGCGGCTGCTGCAACCATGCGTGACGCGATGCGCCAAACGGTGAGGCGCTATTCGCTCTGGTATCTGGTTCAGGGCATGCTGATGGTGGTCACGGGGGTTCTCGCCCTGATCTATCCCTGGATTGCCTCGGTGGCGATGGTCCGGTTGCTCGGCTGGTTCCTGATCGTCAGTGGTGTGCTCCAAGCGATCGGCCTCATCGGTGCGCGCGAGGTTCCGTACTTTTGGTTGGAACTGATCTCCGCTATTTTGCCCATCGTCCTCGGCCTCTTGCTGCTGCGTCATGAAGATGTCAGCCTGTACTTCTTTAGCATTGTTGTGATTGTATATTTTATGATCGAAGGTATAGTGAAGATTCTTTTCGCGCTTACTATTAGACCATTTCCAAGTTGGGGCTGGGTATTCTTTAGCGGCGTCATCGGAATCGCACTTTCGATCTACCTTTGGGCCAACCTTTCAATCGTTTCCGCATTGATGCTGGCAGTTCTACTTGGGGTACTGCTCGTCGTCGAAGGGGCCGCGCTGGCCTCTCTTGCTTGGCGCGCTCGAAAGCTAACTGACGTTAAGCAGAGTCATTGAACTACCACTGCCGATTGCAAACCTGATCTCAACAATTAAGAGTCCAGCCTAACGGATGCGGGAAGCGAAGCTTCCGATCCATCCCCAGGAAGCCAATCGGATGCCGGCCGAGCTGCCTACGCGATCAAATTTAAGGACGCCCAAGGCCGCCGCGATTGCGGGAATTGTATTTTCAGTCTTGCTAATTACCGTCTTTTGGCTTCTCCGAACATCAATCCCCGCCGATCCGCAAGAACCTGGCTCGTGGCTACGCAGCAATTCGAGCTTCGTAGCCCTCGCTCTGAATTTGTTGCCCTTCGCAGGTATTGCCTTCTTATGGTTTATCGGCGTACTGCGCGATCGGCTTGGAGATCTCGAAGACCGCTTTTTTAGCACCGTGTTTTTTGGAAGCGCGCTCTTGTTCCTTGCTATGCTGTTCACTGCAGCGGCTCTGATGGGCGCTATCCTGATAACCTTTGCCGCAGCGCCTGAGAAGCTCATCGGTTCGGCAGCATTTCAGCTCGCACGAGCCGCTGCCTACAATTTAGTGAACGTCTACATGGTCAAGATGGCGAGCGTGTTCATGATCGCAACAGCCACCGTGGCAAGGCACACGGCGATTATGCCGCGTTGGCTTGCTTTCATGGGCTTTGCACTAGCTTACATTCTTTTATTTGGGAGCTTTTATATTAGCTGGAGTTTTCTCGTGTTCCCGACCTGGGTGTTCCTTATTAGCGTTTGCTTTTTGAAAGATGGCCGGCGACAAACCGAGATAGAAACCAGTAGCAATATAAAAAGCTGACTGTGCCGCTCTTACGTGATGCTTTGCACGAACGCACGACCTTAGCCAAAGGAGATCGGCGATGAAGACGGGCATCATTGCCGCCGCATTGATTGTCGTGTTTGCCATTCCCACTCTTGCCGGCTCCGGTGCTTACTATATTGGGCTGAGATTAGGCAGTGTCAGCTGCACAATCATGACCCATGAGCCAAGCCCCAAAAAGTACAAGACGTTGGGAAAATTTATGACAAGGGCTGATGCCCGCAAGGCTCTTACGGAAATGGCGGAGTGTCACTAAGCCTCAGCTGCGCTGAACTCGAAGCGGGGCGCTCGGCCCGGGATCGCCCCGGGGTCTTTGACGAGCGGATTCGTCCGAATCTGCTCGCGCAGATAATCTTCGTCCCCGGCGTCCCAAAGCCTGGCGCTGCGCCAGCCGCTTCATGGATCCTCAATATAAGTTATGTTGGCTCGGCGATTACGAGTCAGAACGCAACCATCATGCTTGAGCGCGTCGTTCCCTTCATCTCGAACGTGTTTTATCCTGTGGTCCCACGGATAGAGATGCCGAAGATGGTGGAATGGCTCAGGACGGTCGGGGCCGGTGTCCCATCGTGGCTGCAGCGCCCTTGCGAAGGATGAGGCTAAAAAGTCTTCAGAAATGGTCAGCGGTCTCCTGGCACTTCTAGATGATGTTGTCGCCCTAACGAAGGTCGCAGCAGCCTCTCTCGATGACGTCGTCGGGCAGGCCGTCCAGGCGAGTGGAAAGGCAGCCGGTGTCGTAATCGACGACACCGCTGTTACGCCCCGATACGTGGTTGGTTTCACAGCCGAACGCGAATTACCAATTGTCGGACGCATCGCAATGGGCTCACTGAAGAATAAGATCCTGTTTCTGTTGCCGGCGGCCTTGTTCCTTTCGGCCTTCGCTCCATGGGCGATAACGCCTCTGTTGATGATCGGTGGCGTGTTCCTCTGTTTCGAGGGCTTCGAAAAGGTGCATCAGATGCTCGCGTCGCACGATCCGCACGCAAATGTTTCACATGCGGAGTCCGACGCCGTAGACCCCGGCGCGGTCGAGGAGCAGAAGGTGGCCGGCGCGATCCGTACCGATTTCATTCTCTCCGCTGAGATCATGGCGATCAGTCTGGCGAGCATCACATCTCCTGGCATTCTCACACAGGCAATCGTACTATTCTCGGTGGCCCTGCTCGTAACCGCCGGCGTGTATGGCGTGGTAGCGATCATCGTAAAGGCGGATGATTTCGGCGTTTACCTTGCTCAGCGCGGCGGAACGATCACAACCGCCATCGGCCAGGCCATTGTCTATGGCATGCCGCAGTTCCTCAAGATACTGAGTTTTGTCGGCCTCGTTGCCATGCTTTGGGTCGGGGGAGGCATCATCATTCACGGGCTACATGCGTACGGTATTGATAGTCCGGAACACGCGGTCCAAGTCATCAGCGACGCTGCGCGCGCGATCATTCCTTCCATTGAAGGTCTGCTGGCATGGCTGGCTGGAGCCATCACTTCGGCGATTTTTGGCGTTTTCATCGGCGCCATCGCGGCGTTCGTGATAGTGCCCATCCTGACGCCATTTTGGCGGACAATCCGCCCGGCTCGCTGACGCACATCCCGATCTAATCGGACAACGCGCCAGGCTTCAGCGTAGCCCACACTAAGATGCAGGAGACCCAGGGTATGTTCTCCACCGTGTCCTACATCTTCCCGGGTTTCGCGTGGAGCGTCTTGGCCTGAATACCACTCTGCTACCCGAGCGGGAGTAATGCAGCGAGGCAGAACAGAAACACAGCTTCAACAAAAATAATCAGACTTTGCGGATAGTTTTGTTCTCAGTCATCTAAATTACTGGATGGCCCTCGATCGGTTCATCACAATAGCGGCAATTTTGTCGTTCTCGATCAATTGCACGGCAAGCCATTTTGTAACGAGATCTCGCGCCTGCACGCGAGTCTATTGGGCGGGTTGGTCTAACCCTCCTTCTCACAGCCTGCGCAAGAGGATCGTCGCTCGCCCTCCGATACTCCCGCCAGCTGCGCTGCTCTCAGTTTCGTCACGAAAGAACAAGTGTTTGGCCCGTGATCACAAGCACGCGCTGAAACGGCCGCCTATATGCAGGGCTCGCCGACAACTCTCGTCGGGTTATAGGTCAACACGATTTTGGGCAGCAAGATGGCCGATTTGTCTGTCGAAGTGCGTCATCTGGACATTGTCGTGACTCAGCCGGGAACAGGGCATTGGGTGACGTATCGTCGAGAACTGAACTCGCCATTGCTCGAAGCTGTGTGCTCAATGCGAAGCGATCCCGACTTAGAAACGTTGCGATTTCTCGCCGAAGCCTCGAAGGCGGCCTACGCTAAGGCGAGCGCGCTAGGCTGGCTTCCAGCCTCTGAGGTCGACTAACTTTTTGCCAGTCGACTCACGACTCAGCTTAGCGTCCAGAGGAAATGCGGTGGAATTGTTTTTCATGGATCGGCACAACATCGATCGCATAGATCATCGTGAAGACGGCAGACGCAAAGCGGAGCACCCATTGCGTTCATGGTACAAGTCACCGATCTGGAAGACGATCAAACGACACCGGCTCGTCGAAGAACCCAATTGTCGGAAATGCGCCAGCGAGGGAAAAGCGATGCCTGCATCCCATGTCGCCCATATTGAAAACCATCGAAATGATTGGGCGCTCTTCACTAAATACGACAATACTCAGAGTCTTTGTCATAAGCATTTAATTCATCACAGGCATTTCTCCGCCGACGGTCTTGCTCGCTAACAATTGGTGGTAACGTAGCCAGAGGCATGGCACCTCCGAGTGTGCATTGCGGAGGCCCGCTGCGTCACGATCTAAGCTCGTGCCATAAGTTCTGAGAACAGCGCAAAAGCTAGGGATCGCGCTCATTTATATAGCGATGCCTTTATTGGGTGCTGGATACGCGATTGTTGAGCATCAAGAGGCTAACAAAGGGCTTACCTGCCTCATCAACAAGCCTCATTCTGTTTGTTGGTTTTCTTCGCCTATTTCGAATAGCAGCTTCAGTTCTTAAGCAGCTTAATGGCGTCTGCATATCCGCCCAAGCTAAGCTCCATAAGGATTATGGGAAGGCTTTCCAAACGGTATGAGCGGAGTGGGCGTGAGGTTTCTGACCCAAAGCGACATTGTGAGCGACTCCAGTCATGCAAGGCTTGCGCGTGCGAGCGCCGCAGCGCTGCAGTAGCCTACCAGCAGACCTGGGCACCTGAGGTGCAGACGTAGGTCGACACTACGCCTTGCCAACAAATCGTGTAGGATTTTTCAGTTACGATGTCGGGGTGGTACATCATGTTTTCGCTTACCCTACCGCGCCAATAAGGCTGCGGTTCTGCGCGCATGGCGCTGATGGTGACCGCGCCGAGATGGTTCTTGGTTTTGTACTCTTTGATATAGTCGTCAAGCGCGAGTTGCGCGCGACTCACCGCCGTCTCTTTGTCAAATCCATCGGCGGTTCCGGCCAGAACAACACAGTTTGACGCTCGCGCGCCTTGAGCCATGCATAACCCGGCCGCAACCAATGCCAATCTCATGGTTCGCGAAGCGAAGCCTTCCGCGCGAAGTAATGTGAAAATCTTATGACGCTTCTGGTGTTTCACTTATCGATGTCCTCATTTCATCTTCGATGAAGGCTAATAACTGCGCAACCCGCTTTATGTCACCTTGGGTGATCCTACTCATCAACTGGCATCGGACACTTTACGCGTCCGTGCGACTCACGGGTGAGCACTTTTGAACAATTCTTTATAGGACTCCTGCCCGGTCCCTGAACCGGCAGGCCTTTCATTGCGTTGTTATTGTCATGTGGGGAGGGTACGGTAGCCTACTGTCAGTTGGCGCCGGTGGCTGAGAGAAGCCGCGCTCTCGCCCGTAATCGAGGTTGCGAGTAAATGAGTACCACTCGATCAGACTCGAACGCGGCGCTTATTAAGCGCAGAGCCTTGCCCGTAAAAATTGAGAGGCAGCAATCCTTCGATCCTGAGTGTTTTCTATCGCATGGAGACGGGGGAAGGACGAAAGCGAAATATCAAAAGAATGAAACGATCTTCCGCCAGGGAGATTCGGCGGATGCTGTCTTTTACGTCATGGACGGCAACTGCAAGGTCACCGTGGTTTCCAAGAAGGGTAAGGAAGCCGTGGTCGCTCTCCATGAGAAGGGGGAATTCTTTGGTGAGGGCTGCTTGACGGGCCAGCCGCGTCGCCTTGGGACGGTGACCGCGATCACAATGTCCGAGATAATGCGGTTTGATAAGGCCGCTATGGTACGTGCGCTCCATGACGAACCGAAATTTTCCGAGCTGTTCATATCGCATCTCCTCGCTCGGAACGTCCGCGTAGAAGCGGACCTAGTCGATCAGCTGTTCAATTCGAGTGAGAAGCGCCTGGCGAGGCTGCTCCTGTTAATGGCAAAATTCGGCAACGAAGGAGGCCCGGAGCCCGTAATAATGAAGGTCAGTCAGGAAACTCTCGCCGAGATGATCGGTACGACAAGGTCGCGGGTGAGTTTCTTCATGAACAAATTTCGGAAATTGCGCTTGATCGATTACAGCGGCGGCTTAAGCGGGCGCCTAGAAGTCCATAGCTCATTATTGAACATGGTTTTGCACGAAACTCCCGGTATCTTAAGGGATCGCGCCCGAGAAAGATCGGCGCATGAGCAATTTTGAATGAGGATGATGAACCCAACGCGAAGATGGTAACACGAAGCGGCATCCTTGGAGCTTTGGCGCGACCCCCACAGTGAGGAAGCCCTCCTGCTATGCCTTCGCCACCATCATCGGTAGGAACAAATATGCCCAACCGGACATGATCAATTTGATGCCGACTAATAAGCCAATCGCCCAAGCTGCCGAGCTTGGAAGGTGGATGAGGATCAGCACGCCTACCGCAAAGGCGGCGATACTAGCGATCAGCATCCACACCCATCCCCTGTGAGGGCGCATTCGCAATGCCATTATAGCCTCAAGCACGCCTTGAGCTATGAACATCGCTGCCAACAACACAGTAAGCGTTACTATGCCAGTAAGTGGAAAGAACGCCAGCCAGCCGCCTACAATCAAATAAAGAACACCGACCAGGAGATCGAGAAAGAACTCACTCCATTGACGCGTTGAGAAGGCATGAACGATTTGTACGATGCCGCCAATCAAAAAGAGCCAACCGAGGAAAATCTTGGCAGCAATGGTTGTTAGCAGTGGAAATGAAATGGCGGCGATACCCAGGATTATGAATAAAACACCGAGGATGACAAACCACACCCTGTTCTCGGAGATTGCTGCCTGGACTGTACGTGCTTGAACTGCCATTTGCGTTCCTCACTTTTGCGACCAGATTGGCAACCTTTTTGGGTTCTGCCGGTACCGATACCTTGGCGATCAGCGGTCGGTGCGCGCCAACTCGACGCGTCGGTTGAGTGCGCGTCCTTCAAGTGTCGCGTTATTGCCTTTTGGTTGGGTTTCTCCAAGGCCCTCTGAATTCAGCCTATTTGCACCGATCCCACGCTTGATCAGGGCATCGGCCACTGCCCTGGCGCGCTCTGCCGAGAGCTTACGATTATAGGCCGTATCTCCTATTGAGTCCGTGTGACCTTTAATCTGCAAGGTCCAGGTTGGATTGTGTTGCAGTGTAATGGCTATGTCCTTGATCAGCGCAGCAAACTCCGGCCGCATAGTTGATTTATCGAAGTTGAAATGGATGCCGTACACGTCGTACTTACGGAGCGTCATCAAAGATTGCTCCATTGCCGATCGCATTGAAGCGCCGGCCACGACCCTTACTATGCCCTCGGTGCGCGGCTGATTCTCCCAATTGAACTGGATTGTGCTTTCGAGCATCAGCGGGTTGTTCTTATTATCCAGAAAATAAAAGTCGCCGGTCCCTCTCCTATTGCCGTCTGTGAAGATACCTGAAGCATGTAGGGCTGGTACCTGAACCACCTGGTCCTCAACAAGGAGCGGCATCTTTATACCCTTCTCCATGAGAGTGAGCTGCCCATCAATATGGGAAAGCCTGGCGTCGTATAATAATGAAAGTGAGGTTTTACCCTTGGTGCGCAACTCGACTAGAGAGTCTCCTGAGATTCCTAGCGAGGTGGTGCCAGGGATCACTGAAGGCATATTCGCTGAATAACCTAATACATATGTTGCCGAGTTCTGTCGGTCCGCCTTGAGAACATTGCGGCGCACGTTCAATCCACGCGTGCTGGAGTAGTTCAGTGTGATTTGTTCGGGTGTGATCGCTGAGAATGTGACGTAGCCTTCGGCATCGGGTCCGTATCGATTGGCGAACGCCGTTGTCACCTGTCCCCCGACATGCGGCAGTAGTGGTCCAGCATATTGTTGCGCCGAAGCGTCAGCGGAGGCGATTGAAAAATACCCTGCCGCTCCAAGCAGCATAAGCTTTACGGAATTTTTCATTTCCCTCTCCCTGGTGCGCAACAAAACAATGATGTCGCGACTTAACCGCCACAAAAGCGCGGCTCAAACCTTTTGAGGGTCTCAGGGATGGGAAGCTTGTATATCTTCCACTGATCCTTGCACCAGTGCTTGAATTGCCTGCGTGCAATGGAGTCAGTTGGAAACGTTAGATCCGCAGCCTTAGCGCATCCACTATGTTTAAATTCCCTCGCCTCAAGCCCTTAAAATGCCGCACCCGCGACGGCGATGATCGCAAAAGCCATTAGCACGTTTTTCATGGCCACTCCTTAAGTGCATACGCCCATCATTTATGAGGCGACACTTCAGCGGCCGAGCGCCTTTTTCCGCCGATCGACTTCGGTTTGCGATACCTCTCCGCTCTTCACCAACGCCGCGACGCATGCGTTTGTCAGTTTGTCGCCGTGTTTGCGCATGCAGTTTTCTAGACCCTTGGTTTCGAGGCCCCACTGATGGCAAAAATTTCGATAATCATTTGCACAATGCTTCACGTCTTTGTGGGCGGCCTGCGCCGAGCCGATACCACAAACAATCAAAGCAGCGGCGACAATTAGAGCCCCATGGTTTTTCATCATCGGAATCTCCCTCTACAGCCTCGGTAAGGTATCATACAAAGAGGACGGTGCATTCCATCGTATGCCATCAGCCACATTCCTGCGGCGTATGTTTTCTCTTGTCACGTTGCCAATTTGTCACGGGCGGCTGAGTGTCCCGCCTCAAGCGATTAAGGCTGCAGCACATGCTGCGGCTTCTTCATGGACGGCAAATGCGAGGTCACCGCGTTTTCCGAGGAGGCAAGGAAGCCGTGGTCGCTCTTCACGAGAAAGGGATTTCTAGGGTTGCCTGACCGGCAAGCCGCGCCCTCGCGACGGGAACTGCGATTACAATGTCCCAATAATACAGCTTGATAAGGCCACCGTGGGCGTGCGGCTCCCTGACGACCCGAATTTTCCGAACTGTTGATATCGCATCTCCTCGCTCAGCTGGGATGACTAGGGTCCGACGGTGAGCTTTCCGCACTACGAATGGGCACCCTTGAGATACCAATCCTCGAGCTTCGTGATCGAGGGATTTTCGCCATTGTTGCTGATCCACGAGTCGACCGCATAGCGCTGACCGGTCTTGTTTTCCCTGATGGTCGCCGTGTAGTGGGGCCAGTATTTAACCGGCTTCCCAATCATTGTCCCGTAAAGCATGTTGTCTTCTCCCAACGGGCCCTCAACGGTGTGGTAGCGCAACAAGCCGTTGGATTGGATCACCACCAGGAAGCTTGTGGTGTTGGTCAATTCATCGATGCAGTCCTCTTGCGTGGGATCGCCGGAAGCAGTCCACTGCATGCCGGCAACGTCGCGAATGCCGATTGCTGCCCCAACCTGTCGCTCCATCAATCCGATCGCATAGGCGATCGCCCGACGTTCCTCGGTGGGCGAGTCATTGCGCTTAACTTTACGCATAGTAGTTGCGATTGCCGCAATGTTCGCGCTCGTGAAGCGATAAGGTGTTTTCATCTTGCAACCGTAAGCGTGGCAGACCACCACCGTGTTCTTCTGCGGCGCATCCATTTCCAACTCGAGGAAGCGCTTGCTGGGGTCAGGTCCATCATCATACGTGCAAGCCGCAAGAGAGGCGCCCGCAACAATCAAAACGCTTAACAAGCAGAAGCGCATTTGGAACTTCCCCCAGCTCCGGAAATTCAACGACCCTGAGTCTGCGGTAGCAGACTGGATCGATGAGTCGAGCATGCATAATCTTCTCCGCGCGCAATTTTCTCCAATAAAAGGTCTCGTGTGCTACAATCTGCCGCCATCTGGCAGAAGTTGCTGCTTCGTTAGCTCGGCTTGGAAATTCAGTCGTGATGAGAATCCTGACGATTGTATTGGCACTGGCTCTGGTGCAAATTACCTCTGGAATCGCTTGGCCTCAGGACGCCGGCCAAGAGCAACAGCAGCCGCTCCTCGGGGCAGCGCAACTCGACCAGCTCGTAGCTCCTATCGCCCTTTATCCCGATCCGTTGCTTGCACAAGTGCTCATGGCCTCGACATATCCGCTCGAGGTCGTGCAGGCCGATCGCTTCGCCAAGACCAACAAGGCGCTCAAGGGCGACAAACTCACCCAGGCCTTGGACAAGCAGGATTGGGATGCGAGTGTGAAGCAGCTCGTATCGACACCGACTGTGCTAGCGATGATGAGCGATCAGCTCGATTGGACGGAGAAACTCGGCGACGCGGTGTTGGCACAGCAGACCGATCTGATGGACGCGATTCAGCGCTTGCGTGGCCAGGCACAGGCCAATGGCAAGCTCGGGACGACCAAGCAACAAAAGGTGACGGTCAGTCAGGAAGCGAACAAGCAGGTAATCGAGATCGAACCGGCGTCACCAGAGGTTGCCTACGTGCCTTACTACAATCCATCAGTCGTCTATGGCGAGTGGTCGTACCCTGACTATCCGCCTTATTACTATCCTCCCCCCGCGGGCTACGTCGTCGGCGGCGCGATCGCGACCGGACTTGCGTGGGGAGCTGCCTTCGCCATCGGGCACCAGATCTGGGACAATTTTGATTGGAACCGCGGCAACATCAACGTCAATATTGACAGAAATGTGAATCGCAACATTGACAGGAATGTGAACCGCAACGTCGATCGAAACTTCCAGAAATGGGAGCACAATTCCTATCACCGCCGTGGTGTGAGCTATAACAGCGATGCCGTCAAAAATAAGTTCTCCAAAGGAAATGCGCGTGCGGCCGCCGATCGCAAACTCGACTACCGTGGCCGGAAGGGCGATCAAGTGCTGAATGTTGGCCAGGGTGGCCAACTCGGAGGTGGCAATCGCGGCGAGAGGCCGAACGTCGGCCAAGGTGGCCAACTTGGAGGTGGCAATCGCGGCGAGAGGCCGAACGTCGGCCAAGGTGGCCAACTCGGAGGTGGCAATCGCGGCGAGAGGCCGACGACCAAGCCGAGTGTCGGCCAGCTCGAGCAGGGCCTAAAGGACCGCTCCGGCAAGCCTAAGGGGAAGGCGGCAGCCAAAGCAAAAGGCGGTGGCGGAGGCAATGCCCTCGATCTCCGCGATGGTGCGCGGGCCAAGGATTTTTCGGATCGCGGCAAGGCAAGTCTCGGCAATCGCGGCACTAAGGACTTCTCGCGGCCGAGCGGAGGCGGGCCAAAAGTCGCTCGCTCGGGCGGTGGTGGTGGACACCATGTCAACCGTGGTGGTGGAAATCGACCTCAGGTCAGCCGTGGAGGCGGTGGCGGACACAATCTCAACCGTGGTGGCGGAAATCGACCTCACGTCAGCCGTGGAGGTGGTGGCGGAGGCCATATCAGCCGCGGAGGTGGTGGACGCGGCGGAGGCGGAGGCGGACGCGGCGGAGGCGGACGCGGCGGAGGCGGGCGACGTTCAGACATCAATCTCAAGCAGGACATCGTTCCGCTTGCGCAGCTCGACAGCGGTCTCGAACTCTATCGCTTCCGCTACAGGGACGGCGATCCCACGATCTATGTGGGCGTCATGGCGCAGGACGTGCAGAAGCTCGAACCGAGCGCAGTTTGGCGCGCACGCGACGGATATTTGCGGGTCGACTATGATTTGATCGGAGTGAAATTCATGACGTGGAAAGAGTGGGTCGCACGAGGAGGTGCGAGCTTCTCTTCTTCACCGTGAGCAATCGTGGTGTTGCCATGTTGAGCAAAGCAAGCCTCGTTCCCCTTTGCGCTGCGCTTCTGTGCTGGGGTGTGCCTTCGGTCGCTCAGGAGCGATTCAAAACCCCAGAGGCTGCCGTCGATGCCTTGGTCGCCGCGGCAAAGGCAGAAGATACTAAGGCGCTCGTTGGAGTGCTGGGCCCGGATGGTAGGGCCATCGTAAGTTCGGGCGACCCCGTCGCCGATACCAATATCAGGAAAAAGTTCGTCGAGGCCTTTGAGGCGAAGCATGCGATCGAGCGTGAGGGAGACGGCACGCAGACTTTGATTATCGGCGCCGACGATTGGCCCTTCCCAATTCCGCTCATGAACAAGGCCGGCGAGTGGCAGTTCGAGACGGCGGCAGGACTCGACGAGATTTTGCGTCGCCGCATCGGGCGCAATGAGCTGGCCGCGATCCAAGTCAGTCTCGCCTATGTCCAGGCGCAAAACGAATACGCCTCGCTCGATCCCGGGGGGCTCGGTCCACATATCTATGCCCAGCGGATCGTGAGCCGTCGCGGAAAGAAGGATGGCCTCTATTGGCCTACTTCCGAGGGCGACACCCCAAGTCCGCTCGGCGAGCTCGCCGCGCAAGCGTCAGCTGAAGGATACAAGGCCGGCGCCGCACCGGTACCGTATCATGGCTATTACTACCGCATCCTCACGCGCCAAGGCGGGGATGCGCCCGGCGGTGCCTATGATTATCTGGTCAACGGCAAGATGATCGGCGGTTTCGGCCTGCTCGTCTTCCCCGCCCAATACGGCAATTCTGGCATCATGACCTTCATGGTCAATCAGGACGCCACGGTGTACCAGAAGGACCTCGGCTCAAGGACCGATGAGCTTGCGCGAAAGATCGATGCGTTCGCGCCGGATCAGACTTGGACTAAGGTCGAGCCGTCGCAGTAAGCCTATAGATTTCGAACGCCATGAAGCGCCGCATGAAGATGGTATGTCGAAGGCGTCGATCTTGGGTTCGCAATGGTTCACCCGAAGCTGTCTCAGGTGGATGCGGTGTCGGCTTCGGGTCATAAGCTCACTCTCTTCCCAGCGCCATTTTATGTCTGGGTTTTCCCGAAAACGGATATGGGTATTGTGATGGTGCCCTGAGAGGATCGCCGGAAATTCGATGGGTGAGAACAAGACAATTCCTGAAAAACTATCTGGTATCGTGAAGGCGGTGTTTATGCTCTGCCTCGGTGCATTAATCCCGCTCAGCGTGGCAGAGTGGTATTCCCGCCACGATGCGCCGTCCGAAACCCGAGAGATGTATGACACGTTGGAGAGCATACTCGTTTGGCTAATCTTCTCCTGCGTCTTCGTGTGGATTCTCGCCGAGGGTTGGCGCGAAATCAGATTTCTTTTAAAGGCCAAATCTGACAGAGAACGCGGAGAACCTTAAATGCCTGAAGGATGGATTGTCGCTCTGAGCGATGATCTTGGCATTGGCGCCACCCCCTGGCAGGCCACGCCGTGCGATTGACACCTTATCGGCTCCGAACGCCTATCAACGGCAACGACGCCGCCGCATGACATCCCCAGAACCTACGACGAGCGAGCGCGTCCTTATGAAGCGCGCTGTGGAAGTGGCGATCCGGATAGGTGCGATCGCCGGTCTTATCGTATGGTGCTTCATAATCGCGCGGCCGTTCCTTATACCCATTGTCTGGGGCGCCATCATCGCGGTCGCAATCTTTCACGGTTACGAAAAATTACGAGCTGCCTTCGGAGGTCGACGCATCACGGCGGCCGTGCTGATCACGTTGTTAATGTTGGTTCTGTTGGTCGTGCCATCCGTGCTCCTTGGCGATTCGCTTGTGAGTGGCGCGCGTTACGTCGTGGACTCTTTTCAAAGTGGAGAGCTTCACATCCCGCCACCGCCGGATAGCGTCGCCCACTGGCCGATTGGCGAGCCCATCGCCAAAGCCTGGACCCTCGCATCCGAAGATCTAGAGGCTGCGCTGCGCCAGGCCAGTCCCCTTCTGAAGAGTTTCGGTAGTTGGGCCCTGGGCGCCACTGCAGGCGCCGGACTTGCGCTCTTGCATTTCGTACTGGCGATTCTCATCGCTGGAGCATTACTCGCCAACTCTGAGGCGGCTGGCCGGGCGACGCGGGCGGTTGCGAAACGGCTCGCGGGAGAACGTGGCCTGGAGTTTGCGGGCGTTGCCGAGCACACGGTGCGCAGTGTGGCTAGCGGAATTCTCGGCGTCGCCCTGATCCAGGCGTTGCTTGCGGGGCTCGGTTTTCTAGTAGCAGGCGTCCCGGCCGCGGGGCTGCTGACCCTTATCTGCCTTGTTTTGGGTGTGATCCAGCTGGGTGTGGTAATCGTATTGATCCCTGTAGTGATTTACCTGTTCTCAACAGCGGACACGGTCACCGCGGTCGGTTTTCTAGTCTGGGCCATCCTAGTTGCGCCGGTGGACAATATCCTCAAGCCAATTCTATTGGGCCGCGGCGTCGATGTGCCTATGCTCATAATCTTCGTTGGTGCCATCGGCGGCTTTCTCAGTGCAGGAATCATTGGTCTCTTTACAGGCGCTGTCGTCTTAGCTCTCGGCTACAAGCTCTTTCTCGCCTGGCTAGCGCAGGACTCGACGCCCGAGATTGCCGTTGACGCCGGCGAGCCCGAAATCAAATAGGATGCGTCTGATGTCCCTGCTTTCCGATTTTACAGATGAGGAAAGGTCCGCTTTGGGTCAAATGCGAACTCTTCCACGGACAACCTAGATGGCCGCTTCTTTTTTCTGCCAGTGTGGGACCGTGCAATGGGTGCAAGAAAGCAAAGACCCGCCACCCGGAAAGACTCACGATCCTGCTCTCCGCCGCCAGCCGAATCTCATGCTGAGAAAGCTACCTTTCACGATCAACTGAGCCGCCTCTATTTCGGCAAAAGCCGTGTTGCGCAACAGTTTCGTTACGGGCTTCTCGTTTTCGATGCGCTCACGATCACGTTTATCGTAGGCACGTCGTTTTTGCCTCGCACGAACTGGATCGAATGGCTCGATGTGATCTTCGGATTTGGTATTCTCACTGATTTTTCTGCCCGCCTCTATGTAAGTCCTCATCCGGTGAAGGAATTCGTTCACCCGGCCACCTGGGCGGACATGGCGGCAATCGTATCCTTCCTCGCACCCATAGTGGGGCAAGGTTTGGGCTTTCTGCGTATCCTGCGCACGCTTAGGGTATTGCATACCTATCAGGTCGTTGCGCGGTTCCGCGCCTCCAGTTCGTTCTTCCGTCGCAACGAGGAGGTAATCACTGCGGTGGTGAACCTTGCGGTGTTTATTTTTATCATGACCGGCTTCGTCTACCAGACTCAGCATTGGCGCAATCCGGCGATCGCTAACTATCTCGACGCGCTCTACTTCACCGTCACGACGCTGACGACAACGGGCTTCGGAGACATCACATTGCAGGGGTCGTTAGGGCGGCTCACCTCGATCGTCATCATGATCTTCGGTGTCACTCTGTTTTTGCGGCTCTTGCAAACGCTCGTTCGACCCCACAAGGTCCGCTTTCCGTGCCCCGACTGCGGCCTGCAGCGTCACGACCCCGACGCCGTTCGTTGCAAGGCCTGCGGCACTCTGCTTAACATTCCAGACGAGGGGCAATTCTAGGCGGCCTTGAAGGACCGGTCATCCACTGGGCCTTTATGCGCTGAGCTCGAGTGAGGATGCTGCGGAGAGGCTCGGGGAGGGAATTCAACCATTAGGGGAGAACTAGACTATGCTCAACCTTATCTGGACGATTTTGATCGGCTTCATAGTCGGAGTGCTTGCCAAATTCGTGACCCCTGGTAGCACGCACGAGCCCAAAGGCTTCATTCTCACTACGGCCCTTGGCATTGTGGGTGCCCTAGTAGCGACATATCTCGGACAGGCCCTCGGCTGGTATCATGCTGGTCAGGGAACTGGCTTTATCGGCAGCATCGTTGGTGCGGTACTAATCCTACTGGTCTGGGGATTTATCGCGAGCCGCCGCGGCACTTGAGTGCACGGTCTTCGAGATCGGCCGGGGGCAACGAGACACTGGTCGTGGAAGGTACCGCTAACTCCTTAGGGAACGGAGGAGAGATGAGCGGCGCCCTCCGACGGCTCTCCGGACCAAAAATGAGGGAGCCGGGCAGGCATTTCTAAGGCAAGGCGCCTGGCAAAAAGAAGAAGGCTAGAGCGAAAACCAAGTACACGGCAAGAAGCTGTACGCCCTTAAGCCAGTCGGATCGTCCATCGCCCGCAACCTGAGCCGTGATCAGCGCAGACAGCAGAACCATCATAACGAGCCCAGCGGGAAAGGCTAAATCCATGGTGGCTGGGCCAATAAAAAGGCTTGCTAGTACCAGAATAGGAGCAACAAAAAGCGCAATCTGCACGCTGGAGCCAATTGCGATTGAAAGCGACAAATCCATACGGTCCTTCAAGGCGGCATTTATAGCCGTTGCGTGTTCCGCGGCGTTTCCTAGGATGGCGACGACAAAAACTCCCACGAAGACATTGCTGAGACCGAACTCGTGCGCAGTGGGCTCAATTGCAGCCACGAGAAGCTCACTCATCCAAACAATTCCGGCCGTCGCGCCGCCAAGCACAGCCGCGGCCTGAGCAACAGACACTTGGGTTTTTTCTTCGCCAGCCTGGCCCGGACCGGCGAAAAGCTTGGAATGGGTGACGAGTGCGAATACGAGGTAGAGCAAATATACGAGAAGCAGTACGACGGAGATTGACACGCTAAGTCGGCTTAAACCCTCGGCAGTGGTACCCGCGGCCACCTGAAAGGCAGCAGGCAGCACCAACGTAATAGCCGCAAGCACAAGCATCGTTGCCTGAGAACGCGCTCCCGCTGCGTTGAAATGTTGCTCAGATCGGCCTAATCCACCAGCTAACATTGCTGCGCCGAGCACCAGCAAAACATTGCCGACAATCGAGCCCGCTATTGAGGCTTTAACCACGTCGGGAAGTCCGGCATGTAAAGCAGCGAGGCCAATTATGAGTTCGGCGGCGTTTCCGAAGGTCGCATTTAGAAGCCCTCCCACACCTTCGCCCATTCGGTCGGCAAGCTGTTCCGTAGCCTTGCCCATCCAACCAGCCAGAGGCAAAATGGCTAGGGACGAGGCTGTGAAAAGGAGCAGATGACGCTCGGGCGCGAAAATTTCCAGACCAATTGCGATCGGAAAAAAGAGTAGAAGCCAGCTCATCATAGCCGCCCCATCAGGGCCCGCTCAGTCGGGCCAATCTATTGCGTGAGCCTGGACGTAATTTCGGACAGCCGCCTCAATAGTCGGAAAGAAATATCTTTCACCAATGAGCGCGAAGAGTCCGAAGCGCATGAGCTTGTCCTTCACCGGATCCTTGAGTTCGGCAAAGCACAACTCTGTGCCAGCACTTTGCAATGTCTCGTCCAACTCGGCGAGCGCGTCGGCTGCAGTGATGTCTATGCTGGTGACAGGTTCCGCTGCTACCACCACCCAGCGTACCGGATTAGTGGAAGTAGCGACCGCATCCAAAACGCGCTCACGGAATAACTCGGCATTGGCAAAAAACAGAGGGGCGTCCCAGCGAAAAAGAACAAGTCCGGGAATCTGCCTTGCCTCAGGATAACGTTTGATGTCGTGGTAGCCCTCAACACTTTTGGGCTGGCCCAACACGGCAGAGTGAGGACGCCAAGCATCCCACAGAAACTCGATGATCGCCATCACGACAGCCAAGCCAATGCCTGGAATAGCACCGAATACGGCAACGCCCGCAAAACAAACCATCGACAGCCAAAACTCCCAGCGCGAGACCCGAAATATTCGAGCCAGGTCAGCAATCTCGAAAAGGCCAATCGCCGAGGCGATCACCACCGCGGCCAACGCGGCCGAAGGCAAGTTTTGAAGTAGGTTGGGCGCGGCCACTAACAAGCCGCCGACAGCGATTGCTCCGACAACCCCAGTCAATTGCGTTTCAGCGCCGGCTGTTTCTGCTACGGGAGTGCGCGAGGAGCTGCTGCTGATCGGAAAGCCTTGAAAGAATCCTGCGGCTAAGTTTGCCGCTCCGAGTGCCACCATCTCCTGATTGGGGTCGACCTTCGTGCCTAGTCGGGCGGCGTAGGCACGGGACAACACGCTCGTGTCAGCGAACGACACGAGGGCCACCGCCAAACCGCCGGTGAGGACGGGAATAATATCGCCATAACTAATCCTCGGAATAGTGAATGTAGGCAGACCCCCAGGAAGTGGACCTAAGACAGACACGTCGCCGCGCGTGGCAAGATCCAACGCGCCCACAATTAGTGTAGCCCCGACCACTGCAATTAATATTCCAGGGATACGTTTGTTGTTTTTAAGCAAGACAATCACGGCTAACGTGATGGCGCCTACAGCAAACGCTGTCCAATTTGCCTTTCCTTTCAAGATCGATTGAACGATAGCCCATATTTCTCTCAATGGGCCATTCCCATCGATTGAGAAGCCGAAAAGTTTGGGCAGTTGGCTGATGAGGACTGTCAGAGCTATCCCGTTCATGTACCCGTAACGGATTGGCTTGGACAGAAGCTCAGTTATGAAGCCCAGCCGCGCCACGCCTGCAACGATGCAAGTGATTCCCGACACGATTGCCATCATGCTAGCTAGCGCGACGGCACGATATGCATCTCCTCCCGAAAGCGGCAAGACCACTCCGAGGATAACTGCTGCTAGGGAGGAGTCCGGCCCCAGAACCAGAATGCGACTGGGCCCGAATATCGCGTAGACGAGCAACGGCACTATGGTTGCGTAAAGACCGTAGATGCCAGGCACGCCCGATGCTACAGCGTACGCGATGCCCACGGGCACCAACATTGTTGTCAAAACAAGTCCGGCAACGATGTCGTGAGGCAGCCACTCTTTCTGATATCCCCGAAGAGTAGCTAATCCTGGTACCCATCGTATCCATGATGTCATTGCAAACTGCCCTTTTTTGTTTAGACGCTGTAAACCGCCAAGAGCCGGGCGAGGTGGTGATACTCAGGCTTGGGAACATCCATTCGATTTTGTATATTCATGGCCATGCGCACCACATTAATTGTTGTGACTCTTCTTGTGGCCTTATGTCCTTCGGCTGAGGCGAATTGGTTCAACAAGTCAGAGCAGTACCTGGCAGATTGCCAGAGTGAAGCTGAGAGGCGCTATTACAAAAACACGTCGAGCAAGGACGTGCGCCGCCACATCTACTTGTGCATGCTAGCGCATGGTTATGCCTTCAAGAGCGACTGCGATGAGAATGGCCGGCTAAACCCGGGCTGCTATCGCTTAAAGTACAAGACTGAGGGCCGTTGAATAATGAGATGTGCTCTCATCGTTGACCCAGGTTCGGCAAAGCTAAACTAAAATAAAATGGGAGTTGCACTCGCCATTATGGGCGACGGCCGCTGACTTCCGCTGTTGGCATTTAGCGGACATAGCTGCCCGGGCTGGCCAGGTCGCTGGTCGAGGAAATCTATTACGTCCTAGGGCTTATGGCTGTTCGCCCTTCGCGACGTGACGTGCTCTGGCTCAGCCATTTGCGATTCGTCCTAGTTTAAGCCGATCTCTTCATCAGGAATCCTCATGATTAGGGAGGACCGAAATATGTCGACTGCGGAATGCCAGCAAGGTCCACGCCAAGGCTGGCCGTCTTTCGATAGTTCAAGTGTAGTCTCTGGCCACCCCTCTCTAACTTGCTAAACTCGACGCGTCATGTCCGAACAAAATATCCGTCGCTTCCCACCGCCGTGGAGAGTCGAATGCATCGAAGGTGGGTACGTGGTAAAAGACGCTAACGGCCAATCACTTGCCTATATCTACGGGCGCGAGAGCGGAGCTAATGCCGACACGGCCAGGGTCCTGACCATTGACGAGGCTCGTCGCATCGCGAACAACCTTGCCAAGCTGCCAACTCTACTGACGTTGAGAGAGTTTTTCGCTTTCGTCCTGAAAATCCTTGCCCTGGGCGCGCTGCTCCTGATCGCAGCTGCCTTGGCAGCGCACTTTGCCAACCGTTACATTGCTAACTGAAGACGGTATGCACTGGGTAGTCTCGAGCGACTAGCGGTACTCACCAAACCCCGTTCATCGATACGACCCCCGAGCGTCAGGTTTAGTGCTTTTTTTTGCTTTTTTAGAATTGTGGGGCGATCTCAGTCGCCCACCATGATACGAGTCGTCGGCGCTATCTTCTCACGACATAGGAGGATAAAATGAGCTCGATTGCGGTCTGTTTGCGAACTCGATCGACGCGCCGTAGCGCCATGGCTGGCTTCTTCTTGGCGCTTGCGGTAGCCCTAGTTGTTACTCCCGCCGCCGCTCTAGCACAGGACGATGATGCCGCCAAAATTTTGAAGGCCATGTCGGACTATATGGCGAGTCAAAAATCTATCTCCCTTTCCTTTGATACCGACATAGAAGTAATCACTTCGGAGATCCAAAAAGTCCAATTCGCCAGTTCCGGCAAGCTGCTGCTCAGCCGTCCCGACAAGCTCCGTGCCAGTCGGACAGGCGGTTATGCCGATATCGAACTCATCTTCGATGGCAAGACCGTCACGCTGCTTGGCAAGGGCCTCAATGCCTATGCGCAGGCGGATGCTCCGGGCACGATCGATCAGCTTGTCGATCTCTTGAGAAACCAATATGGACTTGAGTTGCCTGGCGCCGATCTTCTGGTTTCTAATCCTTATGAGGCGTTGATGTCGGACGTCATCACTGCGAAGCATATTGGCCAGGGAGTGATCGACGGCGTTGAGTGCGAGCATCTTGCCTTTCGTAATCAGGACACCGATTGGCAGCTCTGGGTGGAGACAGGAGACCGCCCCATCCCGCGCAAATTTGTCATAACCAGCAAAGCGACCGCCGCAGCACCACAGTACACGCTGCTCATTAGGGATTGGAAGACAGACGTAGAACTTGGTTCCGACGCCTTTGCTTTTCAGCCGCCTGCCGATGCAAAGCGTGTCGACTTCAAGGCTCTAGGCGACATTGACGAAGTGCCGCCAGGCACAATCAAGGGAGACACTCGATGACTCGAGCTCTTTATCGGTGCTTGCGTTTCACCTTAGTGGCCAGCCTTTGCGCTGGAAGCCTTTTGCTCAGTGACAACGCCACACTCACGCAATCCGGTGCTCTGCTTTCCGAGGCCCACGCTCGGATCGGTCGACCGCTCACGCCTATGAGTTATGCGGGTGTCGCGCGCAGAACAACGCGCCGAGCGGTCGGCGCAGGTGTCGCAGTGGGTGCGGCAGCCGCATATGCGCCGGGTTGCTACCAAGCGGTCGATGCCTACGGTCGGATTTACTGGCGCTGTTAGGCGTCTCGCGCGAGTGGGGTAGCTCGCCTTGGCAAGGTCCACCTTCTGGCACTTGGCGGACACGCTCGCGCGTGATGCCGCATATGACCCAAAGCAGACTCCGCCTTGGGCGTTCATTGCATGAAAAGGTGAAAAGGTGCGACGGCAATTTCCTAAGTCGTCAGCCCTCACCGAAGAGGCCAATTCGTTCAGACGCTCTCTACAATAACCTAATCTGACTCTTGCCATCCTCAGTCACGTCCACCAGAAATTTCCATTTTCCCCGTGCCCGTATTAGGCGAAGGTGGCAACGATGCTCTCAATTGCTGCAAGCGCTTCTCGGTGCTTCGTATAGCGAGGAGGACTAACTCTGCGATCGATTATGTTGTTGTTGGCGTCGATCGTTAGTTCGACAACTTGAAAGGTCATCTTGAACATCAAAGCCAACCCAACTCGTGCGCTTTTGATAGATGGCCTTCTAAGCTTTTACCAGGAATGCAGTCTCCTCTGGACTGGGATCCCGGCGCACTAAAATCGACGATCCACCAAGAGAGGTTTGTTTGCTTATCCGGCGATAGGTCACGGAGCGTCCCGACGCTGGGTCGCGAACCAAAATGTTCTTGGCCTCTACCTGAATGGACAGCTGCGTCATAGCTGTTTGGTGGCGATAAACGCTGCCCCAAAAGACTGACGGGAGTCTCATGAACAGTTCTTCTTCCGTCCGTACGTTTCAGTGGCTTTTTCGGGACTTGAGGGCTGTATAGAGTCAACAGCCGTCGTGAAACTTGGTACTTTTTGCCCAAGACTTGTTCTTGGACGTCAGACCCGGCAATTGTAGGGCTTGTCTCTCCAATGAGTTCGCCTCTCGCCAGCATTCAAAACAAGACTCCGAGTGCCATGGGAGTGATGACTCGGCTTGCCTGTAATCGTGCGAAAGAGGAAGGCGTCGAGGTCGCGCCGCTATTGCAGAAAGCAGGCTTGACGCGGGAGCAAATCGACGACCATAGCGCTCGAGTAGATGTGAAGCGCCAGATCAAATTCCTCGATCTCATGGCCGCGGAACTCAACGATGAACTTCTCGGATTTCATCTGGCTCAAAATTACGATCTCCGCTTGATCGGCCTGCTTTACTACACGCAGGCGTCGTCCGACAGCATCGGTGAAGCTCTGCGGCGTGCGGCGCGGTACAGCTCGATCGTCAACGAGGGCATTGCGCTAAGGTTGCGCCAGGGGCGCGATATCGCAATTCGCTTTGAGTATCGCGGCGTTGCTCGCCGCACTGACCAGCATCAAATTGAATTTGCGATGGTGACGTTTGTTAGGATCTGCCGGCAGTTGACCAATCGTCACCTATCGGCCACCAAAGTAAGCTTTACTCATCCACGAAACAATGAGGCGGGGAAATTCAACAATTTTTTCGGGTGTAGTGTTACTTTTGGCGCCACTGATGATCAGCTGTGCTTTTCAGGCTCGATAAAAGAGTTGCCCATTGCTCATGCTGATTCCTATCTTAACGAGCTCTTGACCGGATATTGCGAGCAGGCATTAGCTGACAGAGAAACGCGACAGAGCCCTTTTGCATTGAGCGTTGAAAATGCGGTCACCCTGTTGCTTCCCCATGGCAACGCCGGAGCAAACGAGATCGCGCGAAAACTAGGCGTCAGCCGAAGAACCCTGGCACGACGACTTTCGGCAGAGGGACTAACGTTCGCTGCAGTTCTGAAAAACCTAAAGCGCGATCTTGCGAAACGGCACCTAGCCGACGATACCCTCTCGATATCCGAAATCGCCTGGTTGCTTGGCTATCAGGATGTGAGCGCATTCACACACGCTTTCAAGCGTTGGACCGGCACTTCCCCGCGCATGTCTAGACATGCGTCACGGTCATCTCGCTCAGGGCTTCCAGCCTGAATAGGCCCGCACGGCAACATCAGACAAGGTTATGGCGCTTTCTGACAACTACGCCCTTTTGTGGTTCGGAGAGGTGCACGCTAACGTGTGAAGTGCCAGGGGGCCATAGAAGTAAGCCGCGCTCTCGCCCTAGTCGAGGGTGCGAGGACAATGGTCGGTACCACTTGATCAGACTCGAACGCGGCGCTTATTGAGGACGGAAGCTTGACCGGAAAGGGACTGCAGCCATTCGATATTGACTCTTTCCTATCTCGGGGAGACGGAGGAGGGACTAAAGCGAAATATCGAAAGAATGAAATAGTCTTCCGCCAGGGAGACTCGGCGGATGCTGTCTTTTACATCATAGACGGCAAATGCAAGGTCACCGTGATTTCCGAAACGGGCAAGGAAGCCGTGGTCGCTCTCCGTGAGAAAGGGGAATTCTTTGGTGAGGGCTGTTTAGCCGGCCAGCCGCATCGCCTCGCGACGGTGACCGCGATTACAATGTCCAAATTAATACGGGTCGGTAAGGCTACTATGGAGCGTGCGCTCCACGACGAACCGAAATTCTCCCAGCTGTTCACATCGTATCTCCTCGCTCGGAATATCCGTGTTGAAGCCGACCTGATGGATCAGTTGTTCAATTCGAGCGAGAAGCGCCTGGCGAGGCTGCTTCTATTAATGGCAAAATTCGGCAAGGAGGGAGGGCCAGAGCCCGTAATAGCCGTCCGTCAGGCGACTCTCGCCGAGATGATCGGCACGACGAGGTCGCGGGTGAGTTTCTTCATGAACAAATTCAGGAAATTGGGCTTCATCGATTACAGCGGCGGCTTAAGTGGGCGCATAGAAGTCCATAGCTCATTGTTAAACGTGATTTTGGATGAGACTCCCGGCGCCACAAAGGATACCCCCGGCGAATGATGGTGGGTGAGCAATTTTGACCAGTTTTTTGTAGGGCTTCCCACTAGCCTGTTAAGGCAGGTCGCATCCCATCGCGCTAGGCCCGTCCGTTTAGCCGAAGATGTGGTCCGCTTATCGCGTTCGAGCATTCTCGAAGTGAAGAGGGCTCGCCGCCTGAATAGCTGATGCCCGCGAGTCAGTCGTCTGCCTTTGAGACCAAAAAGGGGGCAGTCGACTTCGAGCCAAAACGTCAAATGGACAATGTACTACAGGACATGGTGCAACGGCTCCGATCGATGTGCCTGCCCGAGGTAAGCCGTTGTCTATCCGAAGTTGGTTCTTAATAGGGAGGCGGACGAGATGAAAAAATTAAGCGTCATTGCAGCGAGTTTAGTGGCAGCAGTAGTACTGTGCGCAGCACCCATATCGCTTCATCTATCCCAAGACAAAGGTTTGACACTTTCGGTAGACAAGGCACGAGCCCGTGTGGGGCGACCCCTAACACCCGGGAGCATTGCTGGCGTCCACCGCAGACATCATAGACGTAATGCATATTATAACCACGGCAATTATTACAATTATCGCTACCACGGCAACTACTACAATTACCGCTACCACGGTGGCTATTACCGTTATCGCAACCATGGCAACTACTACAATCATCGCGTCTACCGTCGTCACCATTATCGGTATTGGTAACACGTGGACGGCGCGTAGTTTCCAGCATTGGGAAAGGCCGCAGCCCGTGCGGCCTTTTTCCTCGATACGCATGCGGGCGAACTACTCATAGAAGGAGATGACATAGAATGAAACTAACGAACCAACTCCTCTGTGCTTCTGCCCTCATGTTGATAGTCGCTACGCTCGCGTCCTACGCCGTCGCGCAAACAGTGACTGGACGTGCTTTATTTGCCTATCCTATGAACGGGCAAACACCGGATCAGGAAAACCTGGATCGCGCCGCCTGTCACGACTGGGCCGTTGTTCAGAGCGGATTTGATCCGGAGCCCGTGTTTGCAGCACAGCAAGCTGGGATACCGACCAGGTACATTGTCAACTCAACCACGCGAGGGGCCTGTGTTCCTAATTATGAACACCCCTGTTATCCGCAAGGTGGGTTTGGCGGAGCCCGCGGAAACGCCGAGATCCGACGCCTCAATGCGCTCTACGACGCCTACCTCAGAGCTGGGGAGATTTGCCTAGAGGCTCGGGGCTACGAAGTTTCAAGATAGGAGGGGGCGATGCGAATCTTGATTTTTAGATTTTGCTTGGGACTCATTTTTATCTGCATGGTCCCGGCTGCGGGCTTCACTGCGGAAAAGTCTTATCTCTGTGCAATCAACGAAGTGTATGAATGTGTGGCAGTGACCGGATGCAGCCGTATCTCCGTTGAGGACGCCAATCTCACCGCCATCATGCTGATCGACATCGAAAAGAAACAACTTCGAACGGCACCCTTGGGTGGAGAATCTCGCACAGACGACATTGAAAATGTGACAGTCACCGATAAGGCGATCCTTCTTCATGGTAACGGCATTAAACAGACCGACAGAACCTGGAGCGCCGTCATCTCATTGGACAAGGGCAATTTGACCGCTGGAGTATCCACACTCGATTCATCGCTCTCGTTGTTGGGGAGGTGCACGGCCCAACCGTGATGCTTGCACCAACCCACGACTGTTGGAAACGTACTGCACGACTGGTCAAACAATTAATGGAGGATGCCATGGGACGACCAGCTATGAGGAGCGCAAAGACGTGCCTATTCATTCTTGCCGTCGCGGGGATGGCCGGGACGATCAGCATTTCGGCAGCTCGTGCCGATGATGCGCAAGCCAAGACCCTGTTCAAGGCCATGTCCGATTACCTCGCCGCGCAGCAGGCAATCTCGTTTGACTTTGACTCAACTCTTGAGGTGGTGACGGATCAGGACCAGAAGTTGGGGCTGGCAAGCTCAGGCACTTTGGTACTCAATCGACCCGACAAGCTCCACGCGACACGCAGCGGCGGATTTGCGGATGTCGAGATGGACTTCGACGGAAAAACCATGACGCTGCTGCGCAAGGATAGCAACCAGTTCACCAAGATTGAGGAGCCCGGCACCATCGACCAACTCGTCGATGCGTTGCGGGACAAGTACCACAGGCCCGTACCCGCCGCGGATTTGCTGATGGCGGATCCTTATAAGGAACTCATGCCCTCGGTCGTGGATGTGAAGGATCTTGGAAGCGGGGTAATCCGCGGGGTCGAATGTGACCATCTCGCATTCAGAAGCGACGAGGTAGATTGGCAGATTTGGATCGCCCAAGGCGACCGCCCTTATCCCTGCCGCTATGTCATCACCAGCACTAAGATTAAGGGGTCGCCGCAATACACGGTCGATGTCTGGGATTGGAAAACTGGCAAAGACGTGGCGTCCGACGATTTCACCTTGGCGATTCCGCAAGGTGCAAAAGAGGTCAAGCCGGACGATGTTTCCGACGTGGACGAGTTGCCGGCCATTTTCGCAGTGAAAGGAGCACAATAGTCATGTTCAAGCGCCTCGGAATTTTCTTGCTGGCTGGCCTTATTGGTGCGGTTTGCCTTGAGCTCGGGGAGCAAATGCGGATCCCGGGTGTTCATGGCCTGGTCTCGCCCGCTGAGGCTACAGTTGGTCGTCCCCTGACGCCAGTGAGCGTCGCAGGTGTCGCGCGGAGGACGGCGCGGCGCAACTAGAAGCGCTCGTAGACCACCTGGTCGTCCACTTCGCTGCTGACCGCCCTACACCGCCGGGTGTTGGCTCAGTCGGATCAGGCGTGAGGGCAGGTCAGAGTGACGCGCTAACTCAAATGGCGCTCGCGGAGCAAGGCACGCGGACGAGGTCCCCCGCGTGCACTTTCGCGCGTGGCATCCAAAGTAGAAACGAAAGGACGCAGCTATGTCAGAGATGCAGCAGGGTGCCTGGACCAAACCAGCCGCCATGGCGATACCCAAAGGAGGATTCTCCAAGGATAAGGTGGAACAGGGCAGATACGGCCCGATCTTTCCCAAGACTCCGGCTTGCTACGGCTTTTCGATTCTCGCAAAAATCATCCCGGGTAGAGAGGAGGTATTCTACGAGTATGCGAAAAACATCGAAAAGACGGTAGCGGCTCAGCCCGACTGTCTTGCCGTCCTCAAGTTGCACTACCTCCGTTGGATCCTCTTTCCCATCAACGGGGAGACCTACTTTATGTATCAGGGCATCTTCGACACAGACTTCGATAAGTACACCGAGGACGCTGTGGCTCTCTTTGGAGCCACAGGCATTAATACGGTCTTCGAAAACCTCGAAGGCTTTCCTAAAGATTGGAAAACCAAGCCGGAGGAATTCGTCAAGTTCGTCCGCGAGCACCAGTGCCCGAGTTTCCTCGAATACGGGGAATATCCCTACGTGAGCGCCGATGAGATCAAGAAGGCACTCAAGCTCAAGGCCGCCTTCTCGAACATGCTCGACCAGATGCAGTGATCGCGGGCTTCTTCTGTTTGCCAGCTCCAAATGCACCGAGATGAAATGACGTTCAAGTTGGAGGCAAGCAGGTTGCGCAAGGCGTTTTGTCATGCTCGAATTTGACGATATTCAGCACATCCTGCTGACGCGGACTCCAGCGCTCACCGGACGATACGAGTTTCTATCGTTTCGAAGCGCCTCGGGTGGCCGGGCGTGGCTGAACGAGATTCTCAAAACAGTACAATCAGCGGCTGATGTTCTGGACTCGGTCGATGAGGACAAGCGCTGGGTTACGGTGGCGTTCACTTGGAACGGCCTCAAGGCTCTAGGCGTGGACGAAACATCGCTCGCCACGTTTCCGGAGGAGTTCAAGCAAGGTATGCCCGCGCGCGCGGAGATGCTCGGTGACACTGGCGCGAATCATCCTGACAACTGGGTAGGCGGACTTGCGAGCTCGGATCTCCACGCCATCGCTATTTTATTTGCCCGCGATGAAGCCGAGCGTGAGCGCTGCATTACAGGAGCACCAAAGGCTCCTAGCGGAGTGCGAAGGCGTCGAGGTGCTCTCGTCCCTGGACCTTCTAGCAATCCCGCCATTCGATACCGCGCACGACCACTTCGGTTTCCGCGACCGGCTCTCGCAGCCGGTCATTGAAGGCTCTGGCGACGTACCAACGCCCGGCTCCGGGGCGCCACTCAAACCGGGGGAATTTATCCTTGGCTACCCCGACGAGAACGGACCGCCAGTAGATTTGCCGCAACCAGAGATCTTGTCTCGAAACGGCAGCTACATGGCCTATCGCCGGCTGCAGGAGCATGTCGGGCGGTTTCGCGACTTTCTGCGCCAGAATGGTCAGACCCCCGAAGAACAGGAACTTGTGGCCGCCAAGCTCATGGGTCGATGGCGGAGCGGCGCTCCATTGGTGCTGGCGCCAGATAAGGAAGATCCTGCTCTGGGCGCCGACATGCAGCGAAACAACGACTTCAACTACAAAGAGACCGATCCGCATGGGTATGCCGTGCCCCTCGGTTCGCACATGCGTCGCATGAACCCTCGTGACACTGCAGCAAACATAAATCGACGCCGCATGATTCGCCGCGGCGCTACGTATGGTTTACCTTTGCCGGAAGACACTCCCGATGATGGCACGGACCGCGGCATAGCGGCTTTCATCATCTGTGCAAGCCTAATTCGACAGTTCGAGTTTGCGCAGAATGTATGGGCTAACGATCGAAACTTTCACGAACTCGGTAACGAACGCGATCCGATCATCGGCGCTCACGACGGTACGCTCGAATTCAAAATTCCCAAGCGTCCGATCCGCAAAACAATCACTGGCTTACCGGCCTTTACCACTGTGCGAGGCGGGGCCTACTTCTTCCTTCCTGGCATCAAGGCGCTTCAATACCTCGCGACATTGGATGTCCATTGACGGATAAGGGGACAGCGATGACCACACTAGCGCCGGCACGCACCTACAATCAAAACCACATCCCTCGCAAGTACACGGCGGGCAAACGCCGCCTGAGCATTTACTGGACGTGGAGCTACCCGTGGGAATCCCAGCGCGACCCTGCGGCGATGGAGAACCGCTTTTCCACTATGACCGAGGTCCGCAACGTGCTCTGGCCCGACTACGAGACGCCGGAGTGGAGCGCCGCGCAATTCCTCCAGGGGATCGCTGGTACGTTGGAGCTTTTTCACCGCTCGACTCTCAACTTCCAACAAATCGCCGGCGAAGCCACGGGCCATCCAGTCGCTGTATTCCAGCGCATCGACCAGGCGGGCTACAAGCTGCCCATTGACGAGCGGATTCTAGCTGACACCGATACGCTCTTGGTCTTTGGACTGGACCACCTTATTTCCGAGCAGGAAGCTTCACCCGAGGAAATCGCCGCCATTCGCGAATGGCTCAGGCGCGAAGGGACCTGTCTGCTGCTCGCACCGCATCACGATGTTGGTTTCACTAACGACTTGAAGCAGCGCCAGATGGAATACCTCCATCACGGCGACAGGCTCGTGCCGCGCCAGCAGCGCTTTGGGCAATATACACGCTCGCTGATGAAGGCGCTCGATGTTCCGGTTCACAACACCTACGGACTCCGTCCAGCGCTGGTCAAAGGCACAGACGAGATCTCGCCCCTGACGGCTTTCCGCGACATTGACAAGCTGGGACTGCTAAACAACGTCCCTACGCTTAATTTCCATCCACACTTGCCGCACTACGAACTGATGTCCGAAGACGACAAATCGGTGCATCTGCTCGCCCGCCAACCGATTGACCTCGATCGTCCACATCCCTTCACAGAAGCCGGCAATAAGGAGTTCAATTGCCTGCTCTGGATGTCGCCAAATCAGCAGCGCGCCGGAGACATCGTGCTTCTGGACTCCACCAATTTCACTACGTTGTTTGGTGGTACGGACAGTCTAAAAAACCTGTGGCGGAATTTCGCGCTGATGCAATGAGCGTCAATCGAGGGAAACAGAATCGGTCCACAAGCTTCGGCTCGGCGAAAAAGTCAATCAGCAGCCCGATGAATCCCAATTCCGGGAGACATCAATGCTGATGGAGATTTTGAGCAAGGCGGCGACGGTTGCCATGCTGAGCTTTGTCGTGTCGAGCATGCTCGCGATGGGCGCGGGCCTCACTGTCCCTCAGATCGCTGAGCCGCTGCGTAATGCCCGACTGGTCATCCTAACTTTGTTGGCCAATTTCGTCGTAATGCCACTTGGCGCGCTTGCTCTCGCGAAAGTGCTCTGGCTAGACGAACCTCTTGGAATCGGACTGCTGCTTCTCGGTTGTGCAGCCGGAGCCCCGTTCTTGCCAAAGCTCGCTGAGCTCGCAAAGGGCAATCTCGCGTTCGCTGTTGGTGCGATGGTGCTGCTGATGGTTGTTACGATAGGCTATTTGCCTGTCGTCTTACCTCTGCTGCTCCCGGGAGTCACCGTTGATCCGTGGCAAATTGCTCGTTCCCTTCTCCTGCTAATGCTGCTCCCGCTTGTGATAGGCCTTGGCCTGAAGGCGTATTATGGGGACTTGGCTGCTCGGGTGAAACCCGCGCTCGACTGGATTTCGAATGTCAGCCTCATTCTATTGGTGTGCTTGATCACCGCGGCGAATATCGACAAAGTTTTGCAAGTGTTCGGCACCCGAGGAATCCTTGCGGGGATTCTGTTTATCGCGTTGGGCCTTGGGACTGGTTGGTTGCTTGGCGGACCCGAGGCCGAAACAAAACGAGTCATGGCGCTCGGTACTGGTCAGCGCAACATTGCCGCCGCACTCGTGGTCGCAAGCCAAAGCTTCAGCGACCCGAAGGTGGTTGTTATGGTGATCGTCGTCGCCATTGTCGGATTGGTTGTCCTCATGCCGCTTTCTCGGGCGATGGCCAATCTGAAGTCATGAACCTAATCTAAGCGCATCCACACACGATAAAGGTGGGGCCATGACCACGGGGGGTTCGCCGATACAGGTTCGCGAAGCAGGCCCTGGTTGCTTCCGCGGCGGTTGTCGGACTGTTTTGGGGATCCACGGTCGCATTTGCGCAGGATGACAGCCGAGCTCTGGCCGAGGAGCTCGCCAACCCGCTCACCGTCCTCATCAGTGTCCCGTTCTTCGGTAACTACAATGGCGATGTCGGCCCGGACAGAGAAGGTTCGCAATGGTTTATGAATATCCAGCCGGTAGTGCCGATTGAGCTCAATCCAGACTGGCATGTCATCTCGCGAACGATCCTTCCCGTTATGTTCAGTCAGAACGATATCTTTCCTGGATCCGGCTCCCAGTCCGGTCTGCGCGACACGACAGAAGGCCTATATTTTTCGCCAAGCCAAACATTCAACGGCTTCACCGTGGGACTGGGGCCAATCTTTCTTTTGCCGACCGGAACCGATGAGCTGCTCGGCGCTGGGAAGTGGGGCGCGGGTCCTACCGGGGTTCTCGCCTGGCAGGGCAGCGGCTGGACGGTCGGCATTCTCGCCAACCACATCTGGTCGTTCGCAGGCGACACTGACCGCGCCGATTTCGACCAAACATACTTGCAGCCCTTCATCGCGTATACGACAGCGCAGGCGTGGACGTTCACGCTGCAGGGCGAAGATACCTACGATTGGAAGGCTGGCGAATGGATGGCACCGATCAACTTCCTGGTTGCAAAGATTGTCAAGATAGAAGGGCAGCCGGTTAGCATCGTTGGCGGCGTGCGCTATTGGATCGACTCTCCTGACGCCGGTCCCCATGGTTTCGGCGGCCGGCTTGGAATGACCTTCCTGTTTCCGACGCGATGATCGGCAGTCAAGATTGGCTTCGCGCCCGGGAACAGGAACATGAGGTGCACTCCTAATGCGGTGCGGATAAGCTCCATGACGAGCAGTGAGGTCAGGTAATGAGCCTAAATTCGTCGGAAGCCATTGGCACAACCGCAACGAGCTTCAACGCCGAAAGCTCAATGACGAACGGGCGCACTTCAACTACTCCTCCTAGATTGGTGAGTCGACTAATGGAATCCAGGGTAAAAAAAACGCATGTTATTGGCATGCTTGCCCTTATGGTTGGCTTTCTTGCAACGCCGTTAGTGATGCCAAGTGACGGTAATGCTCAGGATGCAAGAGTTGCGAAATCGATGGCGGCTTTGAAAGACCAAACTGCAAAACTAGGAGCGCCAAAGATTGATGGAAACGACGCTGTCGGCGGCAGGGATGCTCCCGCGCTTTATTTCGGCTCGACGAAAATGAACAACAACTTTTCGATAGTGGATGCCGTGGCGGAACAAGGCGGACGTGGAATGGCAGCGACGCTATTTGTGAAAAGCGGCGATCAATTCATCCGCGTCACGACGAATGTGTCTACGCGGGTGGGAAGTGGACGTGGGATTGGAACTATTCTGTCCGGCCCCCCGCTCGAGTCGATCAGAGCAGGCAATGCATACTACGGCAAGGCGCCAATTCTCGGGACGCCTTATATCAGCGGTTACGAGCCGATCAAAAACGCAATGGGTACAATCATCGGGGTTTATTTTGTCGGCTACAGGAAGTGAGCCGTTTAGGCTCTCGGGCGGCAGCGCCGCCCGCCCGGCTACAAACTGAAGGTCCAGATCATGGACCTTCCGGGCGCATGCCGGGAGATGTTGGAATAACCCTAGAATGGGTGTGAGTAATTTTTCCCTCCGCGATCAGAATTTTTCCTCGATCCAACGCCGATCTTTGATAGCGGCCTCGTCGTCGTAGGCTCTAGTGTCGTCGCGCCCCGGCAACTTTATTTTATCCCGCTTCGACGCTTCATAAGGAATCAGGCTTAGAAAATGTGAGAGAACGTTAAGGCGCGCCCGCTTCTTATCGTCTGAGCGCACGATATGCCAGGGCGCAAAATCCGTATCGGTGGCCGCCAGCATGGCATCGCGTGCGCGCGAGTAATCATACCATCGTTCTCGCGAGGGCAGGTCGATGGGGCTTAGCTTCCACTGCCGCAAACGATCGTCGATGCGCGCCTCGAACCGTCGCTTTTGTTCCTTGTTACCCACTTCGAGCCAGTACTTGACGAGACGAATACCGCTATCGACAACATATCTCTCGAATTTCGGGCAGATTTCCAAAAAGTCCTTGTATTGCTTCTTGGTGCAAAAACCCATGACATGTTCGACTCCGGCGCGGTTGTACCAACTGCGATCAAAGATCACGATTTCACCGGCCGCGGGGAAGTGAGCTAAATATCTCTGTACATACATTTGCGATTTTTCGCGATCGGAAGGGGCTGGCAGGGCCAGGAGACGAAAGGTGCGGGGGCTCACGCGCTCAGTCATTGCCCGTATGGTTCCTCCCTTTCCGGCGGCGTCGCGACCCTCAAATACGATGATGATCCGCTCGCCGGTCGCTTTCACCCAATCCTGCAACGAACAGAGCTCCGTCTGCAATTTACGTAACTCCTGTTCGTATTTCTTGCGCTTGAGTTTATGAACTCCTGCATCAACGACAGATGTCATCGGGCCCTCGGGTTGGTGGTCTTTAGATCGCTCCTCGTGTCCCATTGTTGGCTTCCTCCCAATGCAGGATGCGGTGAACGCGACTGCAAAGTCAGCCTCGGGGCTCCAAGCGCGCGTCGGGGAAATATACCAGGATTACCGATAGGGCGTTCCCGCTGTTTGAACCTAAGCCGCTATTTAGTTTTTGCGGGATCTGACCGGGTCTGAGCTCATCGCTGTGTTCGAATGGAAGACGCTTCGGATCCAGAATCTTTTGCTCATTCGGCTATGCCTGAGTTTGCCTGTCATAGACCCCGTCATATCCGTGTAGCTTTATTGGAGATCGACGCCATGCGCTCCATCTAGCTTTCCTCTTGTTTGTCTATGAGGCATGTTCCTCATTGTTAGGCGCGCATGTCGCGCGAGCCATGGCGGTGGATAGGGGGGAGGGGTATGCAAATACGTCTTTCAAAATTCGTGCCTGCGGATTTCTGGCAGCTCTTTGTGCCACTGCCGCAGGCGACCGCAGAGTTGCTCTGGCGTCGTTGCGGGCATGCGGTACTGGTTTCGCTCACGCGGTTGACGTGAGCGTCTCTTGCGCCAGCCCCTTCATTGCTAGCGTGCTGATGAAATCGGTCAGCCGCGCAACGAAGGCCTCATCGATTTCCAGGTTGAACGGCGGCTGCGCGAACTGCTCGCGATTGCGTACGAATACGCTGCATTGACCCATCAGCGAAACGGCGGCGCACATGGCGTCCTGATCCGAGGTTCCTGGCGGAAGGAAACGCCGCACAAGCTCGGTGGCGCTAGCGAGAAACGGCATTGCGCCCGTCTTTACGAAATTGGTCAGCACCTTGCTGGGACGGACGTTCTCCCAAGCGAAGATGCGTATGTATCGGCTCATCTGATCGCGGGCGAGGAGCGGACGTAGTTGTTGATGCACGAAGCTGCGTAGGGCCTCCTCGCGCGGCAAGTCCTTAAGTTGCTCGGTGTCGAAATTGTCGAGCCGCAGATAGCCCTCGAAGGCGACCTTGAGCACCTCGAAGTAGAGCCCCTCCTTGCTCTTGAAATGATAGTTGATCGCCGCCTGATTGACGCGCGCTTTGGAGACAATCGCCCGAATGCTTGTGCCGTCATAGCCTCGCTCGGCGAACAGGGCGACCGCGGCCTTTACGACGCTGTTGCGCGTGTATTCGGATGGGCGGGACATTCGCATCCAGTTGAAAAATTCAAACAAGTGTTTGAATTCAACTTACTCCCGCCTACGCTTCGATGCAATCGCCGGATGAGGCGCCTACCCTGCTCCGCAGCGGCCTCGCAATGATTCTCCCTTTTCGGCCCATCCCCCGGTCATTGTTTGGTCACAAACGAGTGTTTGAATTTCAAATGACCGTTTGAAACACCTTTAACAGCACGTGATCGTGGGTATGCGAAATGGCAAAGTCGAGTGAAATGGCTCAATCCGCCAACGTGTCGCCGACCAAGGGCTTCGCGGCGTGGCAGGCGCTAACCAAGGCGTTGTTCGACGACTACCGCCCCGAGTTGCACTATATGCGCGGCCCGGGGCCCAAATGGCAGGAGAAGCACGATCTGGCCGAGATTAACGGCGCGTCCCCGGCCGTGACTAAGGCACTGATGGCGGGTCTTCGGCCGTAAGGGGATACAGGGCGGTTTATTAGTCCCCTAGCTCCTCCTCTGCAAGCCCGTACTTGAAAGATCGGTTCAGCGCGGCTTTCAGAATAGTGATGCATTTGTTTGCAGAAAGCTGTCGAGCTCGCTGCTCGTCCTTAGTCTTAGGCGGTGGTTTGTGCTTATGAGGAACTCCCGGCCGTGTCCCGTAAAGGGCAGGGGAGGCCGCCAATTTGTCACGCCACCCGTTGAGGTGATGCGTTCAAAAAACTGTATACAAATCCATCAGTACAAGGACTAGTTTTCTTTCTTTCCTTTTGTTTGGAAACAAAAAACCTGTCGACGGGCGTTCGACTGGGGCCTCTCACGCCGGTAACAGCGTTCGAATCTCCTACGGGGCGCCACTTTCTGATTGTGGTCTGTCCAAACGCTGCGACAATCGATGTGTCGCGCCAATCGGCCTCATTGTATCTCGTCCAAGTCCTGTGGTTGTGTGGGAACCAAGGTACGGTGACGGATGAAAGCGCGCAGCTTCGCGGCTCTCCTTATCGCTTCGATGTCCGCCGCGTGCACCATCACGCCGCGAGCCTCCCCGCCCGCCAAAGTCTTTGACGCCAAGACTCCGCTTCAGCAGACATCCGACTGCACGGTGGCCCAGTTGAACAAGGCAATGTCGCACGAAACTAAACCTCGAGGGGAGCAAGAGCCGATCCCCCCTGCCAATCACGCCGTCAGAGTCGTCGATCAGGACAAGGTGCTCGAAGTGTTTCCGCAATTCCCAACCGACATTGGCGAGCTCTATTTCGTGCGGCTGAGCGCGCAGCAGAACGGCACGCATGTTGAGCTCTTCAGCACTCTCGGGGTGGTCAAGCAGGTCGAAGGGGCGCTCTCGCCATGCATTGGCGCGTCGAAGCCCAACGCGCCGAAGAAAAAATAGGCCACGCAAAGTGGGCCTGCTGCCACGCTCGGTTGCGGAACGGCATCTCGGGATTTTGGTGGTTGGCCTGATATTTGAAGTCCGAGGAGTCGATCCTTGACGCGCCGCCACAGCGCTTGTCGCGAACGCCTGTCAGTGAGTGCCGCGCAGCCGCAAGCCGAACACCGAGATGGCGCCCTTGCCCTTGACCTGGAGCTCCCCGAGCGCCTCGCCTTCGAAGGACGAGGAGATCTGGTCCCAGATCTCCTTGGTGGCGGCGACGCTTCCTGGCGCGCTCATGCCAACCATCCGCGCCGCGACATTGACGGTGTCGCCCCAGATGTCGAACTGATAGCGCTCCTGGCCGACGACGCCGGCGACCACAGGGCCCGAATGGACTCCGACCCTGACCTCCCAGCCGAGATGGGCGTCGATCAGGGTCGAGGTCATCTCGAGTCCGCAGCTTACCGCGGCAATGAGCGGATCCTTGACCTTGTGCAGCAGCCCCGCCGCCGCCATGAAGCCGTCGCCGATGGTCTTGATCTTCTCAAGACCGTGCTTGGCAGCGATGCGCTCGAAGATCACGAACAGCGCATCAAGTCGTGACACCACCTCCTCGGGCTCGTGCTTGTCGCAATAGGCGGTGAAATTGGTCACGTCGCAGAACAGAACGGCCACGTTCTCGTAGCGGCGCGGGATCACCGTGCCGATGCTCCTGATCTCGTCGGCGGCCTTCTTCGGCAGAAGCGCATGCAGCAGCGTGTCGGCTTGGACGCGGGCGTCCCGCGCCTCCGTCAGCGCCTCCTGGAGAGCGAGCTGGGTCCTCACTCGGGCGAGCACGATCGGCGCCGAGAAAGGCTTGTGGATGTAGTCGACGGCGCCGACGTCGAATCCCTTCTCCTCATCGACCTCCTCGGTCTTGGCGGTGAGGAAGATGATCGGGATGTCGCGCGTGGCTGGATTGTCCTTCAGCTTGCGGCAGACCTCGTAGCCGTCCATGCCGGGCATCATGACATCGAGCAGGATGAGGTCCGGCTTCTCGGGCGCGGTGGCGATGGCAAGCGCCTTCTCGCCGTTGGTCGCGACCTTTGTCCTGAACGAATCCTTGAGCACGCCGGAGACGACCGCCACGTTGGTCGGCGTATCGTCGACGATCAGGACGAGCTTCCGATCGGGGGTCGACATCATTTGCCCCCGAGATCGAGCTGGAGACGGGAGGCGATGCCCGACAGGCAGGTGAGTGCGGCATCGAAATCGAAATTGCCGACACGATCGGCGAGCGTCTTGATCTCGGCCGGCGTCAGCACGGCGGCGAGGCGCGGCTTGGCGTCGACGATGAAATCGGCGGCCTCGCCGTCATCGGTCTCGAGCAGCCGCTTCAGCTCCATCAGAGGCTTCTCGACCGTGGCCGGATCGCCCGCAGGATGCGCCGCGCCGTTGCCGCCTGGCCCGTCGGGGAGGGCGGTTCTGATCGCCTGAACCGTGGGTGCGAGCGAAAGCGCGAGCGCACCGAGTGCCGCATCCACGCCGTTTCCGGTCCTGACCGCGCCCTCGGTTGAAGCCGCCGCTTCCGCGAGAGAGACCGCGCCGAGCGTCCCGGCGGCGCCTTTCAAGGAATGCGCCGCGCGCTCTGCGGTTGCTGCATCGCCGATCGACAACGCCGTCCGCATGGCCTCGACCATCTCGGATTGCTGCTCGGCGAATTTACGCAACAAAGTCTCATAGCGTTGGCGGTTGCCGCCGGTGCGCTTCAGCCCGGCGCGAACGTCGATGCCCGGAATGACAAGCTCGGGCTCGTTCTTACGGCTGCTCGCATGATGCGCCGGAGCGGCGTGTGCGGGCCGCCTTCTGACGTCGCTCTCGGGGCGCCTGATCCAGCGCAACAACACGCCGAACAGCTGATCGGGGTCGATCGGCTTGGCGATGTGATCGTTCATGCCGGCTTCAAGGCAAATCTCCCGATCCGACGCCATGGCGTTGGCGGTCATGGCGATGATCGGCAGCGTCACGTGGCGTGGGTTAGTCCGGATGATGCGCGTAGCCTCGACGCCGTCCATCACCGGCATCTGCATATCCATCAGCACCAGATCGTAGTCGTTGCCGGCGATCATGCCGAGCGCTACTTGACCATTCTCGGCGAGATCGACGAACACCTCGGCGTCCTGGAGCTGGCCCATGGCCACTTCCTGGTTGATCTCATTGTCCTCGACGAGCAGTACGCGGGCGCCATGCAGCCGCTCGATGTCGAAGGAGGGGCCCGCTTGCGAAGTCTCGGCCGCCTCGCGGTCGGCGCCGAGCGCGACCACCGCAGTGTCGAACAGGATCGAGGAGGTCACGGGCTTGATGAGCACGTTCTCGAAGCCGCAGTCCTCGGCCTGCTTGAGCACCTCCTCGCGGCCGTAAGCGGTTACCATCACGAGGTGGGGCGGCAGCTCGAGCTCGGGCAGCGACAGAATGCGCTTGCCTGTCTCGATGCCATTCAGCCCCGGCATCTGCCAGTCGATGAAGGCGATCTCGTAGCGCTGGTCGAGCTTGGACGCTTGGCGCACCATGGCGAGCGCCTCCTCGCCCGAAGCCGCCTCATCGGCGACGAAAGTCATGTTGGTCAGCATGCCGGCGAGTACGGCGCGCGCATGCGGATTGTCGTCGATGATGAGCACGCGCCGGCCGCGCAGATCGGACTGGAGCAGGCGCGGGCGCGGCGTTGCGGTGCCTTTGCCGAGCCGCGCCGTGAAGCGGAACGTGCTGCCCTTGCCCGGCTCGCTCTTGACGGTGACATGGCCGCCCATCAGTTCAGTCAGCTGCTTGGAGATGGCGAGGCCGAGCCCGGTGCCGCCATATTTGCGAGTTGTCGAGGCGTCGGCCTGCTCGAAGGCCTGGAAAAGACGCGCGATCTGCGGCTCTGACATGCCGATGCCGGTGTCGCTCACCGAGAACTGGACGAGCTGGCTGTCGGGCGCGTCCTCGAGCACGCGCACCTCCACCGCGACCTCGCCGTTCTCGGTGAACTTGACCGCGTTGTTGCAGAAATTGATCAGGATCTGGCCGAGCCTCAGCGGGTCGCCGCGGAAATGAGCCGACACTGCCGGCTCGACCTCGAAGATCAGCTCGAGGCCTTTGGCGGCGGCCTTCTCGCTCATCAGGTTGCCGACATTCTCAAGCACTTTGTCGAGGTCGAAGTCGATATTCTCGATCGACAGCTTGCCGGCCTCGATCTTGGAGAAATCGAGGATGTCGTTGATGATGCCGAGCAGGTGCTGGCCCGAGCTCTTGATCTTCAGCACGTAGTCGCGTTGGCGCGGGGTGAGGTCGGTCTTCAGCGCGAGATGCGACAGACCGATGACGGCGTTCATCGGCGTCCTGATCTCGTGGCTCATATTGGCGAGGAACACGCTCTTCGCCTCGCTCGCCTCGAGCGCCGCGCGCGTCGCCTTCTCGAGCTCGATCTGCGACGCCTGAAGCGCAAGCTCGGCGGCCTTGCGGGCGTCGATGTCGCTCCAGGATCCTACCACCTCGACGGGTCGGCCCGACGCGTCGCGGATCAGGTGTTGCTCATCGCTCACCCAGCAATAGGTGCCGTTCTTGCGGCGGAAGCGGTACTCGGCGAGATGCTCGCCGTTGCGGAACAGCTCGACCTGCTTCGCTTCGACCTCGGGCAGGTCGTCTGGATGCACGCGTGTCCGCCAGAAATCCGCGTCCTTGAGATACTGGTCGGGGCTGTAGCCCAGCATATGCGCGATGTTGGTGCTGACGAAGGTCGGGGCGAAATCGCCGCTGGCACAGAAGCTATAAATCACCGACGGTGCCGCGCCGAGCAAGAGCGTGAGTCGCGAGCGTGCTTCCTCTCTCGCGGCTTCGGCCTCCTTCCGCTCGGTGACGTCGGTCCACGAGCCGGCGATCTCGATCGGCACGCCCTCCTCGTCGCGGATAACGTGCTGGCGATCGTGCACCCAGAAATAGGAACCGTCCTCGCGCCGGATGCGATACTCGATCGACCGCTGGTCGCTCTCCGACAAGCGATCGACCCAGGCATTGATGCGCGGGACATCGTCAGGGTGAACGCGGTCACGCCACAGATACGGGTTGCTGATATATTCGGCCGGCGTGCAGCCGAACAGCCTGGTGACGCTGTCGCTGACGAAGGTCGGTTCGTAATCGCCGGTTGCCCGCCGGCAGTAGATCACGGCCGGCGAGGCGTTCAGCAGGCGTGACAGATGGGCATGCGCCGACGCTTGCAAATCGGCGACGCGCTGTAGCTCGCGTTTCTCCTGCTCGCGCCCGGCATTGTGGAGCGCGATCTCGATGATCTCGGCCGCCGCGTCGACACCGGCGTCCCCAGGATTGGCGGACAGCACCCGCAACACGGCCGCGGCAGCGGTCTCGGCGCTCTTCCTACCCTCACTCATAACCACACCCTCGGACGCCCTCCCTGGAGAGGCGGATACTAAACGCATGTCGGCACCCGGCATAGATCAGTCATCGGCCGTATCGACCGCCTTGCCGGCAAGAAAATCCGCTAGAAGCCGAGGCTCTCGTTCCCCGAGTTCTTGTTCAAAAACCAGAACGGGACCTTGCCCGCGCCGGCAAACGTCGAGAGGTTTTGTCTCAGCGTCATGGACGGAGATTGCGCTCGGCAAGCCATGCGGCGCTGCCACAGCGAAAGCCGAGTCTTAGGTTTGGTTTCGATCAAGACCCCCGCGAACGTCGATCCAAGCGCACACCCTTCCGGCTCGCCCGATTTTCGGCAGCGACAAATTGGCTCAGACCGGTGTGGGCCGCGAGTGAGCGTCGACGCGGCATTCCAAATTCGGTGCCCAAATCGCCCTCACATGCCAAGTTTGCCTTCATATCGAGCAATTGGAGCGTCAGTTGGCGCTTGGCGTGCAAAAGTCTGGCTTGTGTTGCCTTGGTGCTCTAGCCCCTTGGAAACATTAGGCGCACCTTAGGTAGGTCTTGCGAATCATGTTTTGCGGTGCAACATTGCAGTTGCGAGATGATTGGTCCGGGCATTAATGTCTAGGCGGTCTCGTCAATTCGCGGTTGAAACCGAAAATGAGAGGCAAGCGTAGTGGCTTAGAGGCGGATCGAAGTGTTTCCGCGTGCAGCCGGCGCCATTCGCCGGACTGGAGCCGAGAGCAAACAGATCTCTCTTTTCGCGTTGCAACATAGGAGGATGCGTCAAAGGGCAAGTTCCGGTCCATGGCAGGACTGGGTCCGTAAGCGTTGCTGATTTTAGCAACTCGAATAGGAGGCCCTACCGATGCTGACCAAGCTCTCGCTAGCACTGACGGCGAGTCTGATCCTCACTGCGACTGCAACCGCGGAAGAGACCAAGCAGCCGCCAACTGCGCCGCCTCAGGCGCTCCACGCGATCCTCTGCACAACCGACGCCCAGGCGATCGCCTTTGCCTCAAGCACGGCAAGCGGCAAGACCGAGCCTATTGCCAACGACCTCGTCGACGAGCGGGGGGCATAGCCATGACCGTGCACATCCCGCCCGTCCTCGTGCTCATCGTCTGCAAGGTGGCCTTCGCCGGGGCGCCCGACCAGAACGCCGATATTACCGGCGCGCAAAACCTGGAATGGGCGACCGTGAATTCGATGATGACCTGCCGCCGGAACGAGGTTCAACTCTACGATCCGGTGGAAGGCATGACGCTTCACCCCGGTGACGACCCGGCTCCGCCGCTCACTCCCAATTTCGCTTTAGGATCGCAATGCGCGCGGGCCGGAATCCAACTCGCGACCAGTTGGGACCAGGCGAACCGCAACACGCCCTGGCGCGTGTGGCGGGTCGGATGCCCGGCTCCTATCGTGGACACTCAGACCGGAATGATCATCGGCTACAAGCTACCGGAATGCTCTCACCGCGATACCGTCGTGTGCGAGGTTGACAGCGCTATCTAGCCCTGGCGGAACGGAGCAAAAACGTTCAGAGTAGTGCTTAACGGCAGGACCGGGTCGTCGAACATGGACGCATGACGATGCCACTCTGGTCGAAACTCGCGGCGGGCCTCGCGCTGGCCGCTATTCTGATCGGCTTCGCTGGGTTCAAGGCCTATTCGCGCAAGCTTGGGCCGCTCGTCCAGGAGCATGGCACCACCTATTATAACGGCGAGGGGCCGGTATCCGCGCCGATCGCGTGCAAGCCCGAGAGCGAGATCCTCGCTGCGATCAAGCAGGTGCATGCAAAATACGACTATCTCGCCGGCGCCGATCTCAAGGCGTTTGAGAGCCGCGCCGGAGCGCTCAAAGGGCTGCCGCCGCTGAATGTCGATGAACTCTACGTCATCACTGAGGATGATAAGCTCAGGAACGGCGAGATGGTTTTGTTCATCGGCTTGAGAGTCGACTGCGTGACCACCGTATTCGGTTTGCCCGCGCGGCTCTATCACGATCTCACCGGCAAATCCGAGAACACGTGAAGGCGCGCCTCGGCGCCTGACGATGCTCTGCAAGCGCAGCAGCGCAAACGTGCGCGCGGCAAGAAATTGGACGCCCGTCAGTCTCCCTTTGCATTAGAGTGGGGCCGCTCATGTCGTTCACCGCTCCGGAACGTTTGGAACTGCCCGCGCTGCCCTCAGGCCAACTGCTGTATGCCGTCGGCGACGTTCATGGCCGGGCCGATCTGCTGCGAGACCTCATCGCAGCGATCGCGGCCGACGCGGCGGCGAGCGGGAAGATGGAGCGGCGCTCGCTCGTCTTTCTCGGCGATTACGTCGATCGCGGTCCGGACAGCCGCGAGGTGGTCGAGATTCTGCTGAACGGTTTGCCGCAAGGCTTCGAGACTCACTTCCTCAAAGGCAATCACGAGGCGATGCTGCTCGACTTTCTCCGCGATGCGACCCGGCTTGAACTCTGGCGCGTCAATGGCGGCGAGGTAACCATGGCGTCATATGGTCTCGAAGTGAATCGCCTCGACCTCGCAAGAGCGAGCGCCGAGACATGGCGGAGCGCATTGGCCGTCGCGCTGCCGTCCGAGCATCTCGCGTTCTTCAAGAGCCTAAGGCTCAGCCTGTCGGTTGGGGATTATCTCTTCGTGCATGCCGGGATACGTCCGGGCGTTCCGCTCGCCTTGCAACGCGAGGCCGACCTCATCTGGATCCGCTCGCCGTTCCTCGATCACTCCGGACCGTTCGGCACGATCGTGGTGCATGGACACACGCCGGGGAACGAGCCGGTCACGCGGCCGAACCGAATCGGCATCGATACCGGAGCGGTGTTCACCGGGCGGCTGACTGCGCTCAGGCTCGAAGGTAATTCACGCCGCTTCCTGCGCACGTGATCTGAAGGTGAACTAGGTCTCGGGCGACTCGGCGACGAGGTCGCGCAGTCTGTCGCGCAAGCTTCCGCCGCCGCCACCGCCGCCGGACGATTTGCGCGAGCGCCGCCTCTCTCTGCGCGCGGCAAAGCGCTGGGCGATCGACGCCTTGGGCGCTTCGGCCTCGATCTGATCCTCGGGAGCCGACACCTCATGGCTCAGCATCCCGTCAGGCCGCCCAGACATTTCCTCGTACTCCTCGACCACGGTCTCGACGACCATGTCGGTCTGCGCCATCTCGTGGCTGGCGCCGTTACGGACGCCGTTGGTCGCGTAATGGCTAGCCTCTGGCTGCGCATATTGGGGCGCCTCGGGAGCAGCGTGCGGAGCCTCGTGCTGATGCGGTTCTTCGTGGGTCTCGAGCCCGCCGAATTGCGGAAACGCCTGCGCCACCTCCATGATCATGCGCTGCTGCGGCACCATCGTGCCCTGGGTGCGCGCGGCGGCGAGAATGTTCTGGGCGAGCCGCGTCATCTCGCGGCGAAGGAAGGCGTATTCCTCTGAGCTCGTCCGCGCGCGGTCGAGTTCCTCTTGCGTGCGCGACAGCTCGGCGCTCAAGCGCTGCGCCTCGTTGACGGCGCGGGCATCGACCTTGCCCGAGCCGCGGACGCCGCCGGCTTCGAGCGCAAGCCGCAGGCGCTCGATATCCGCGCGCTGGCTGTGCAAAGTGGTGCGGGCGATCTTGAGCGCCTCGGACTGCGAGCCGACCGTGTTGCGCAGCTCGGCGTTCACGCTCTCAAGCTCGGCAAGCGCCTTCTTGGCAGCCTTGAGCCGGCTGTCGAGGTCGGGCAAGCGACGCTTGATGGTCTGCTGCAACACGCGGTTCGCGTTCTCGCCCTCCTGGAGCTGGCCCTTGATCGTGCCGATCTCGGTGCTCAGCACCTGAATTTCGACGCGGCGCTTGTTCGCCTCGATCAGCTCGCGCGTAGCTTTCTGCTTGGCCTTGTCGAGGGCAACCTCGACCTTGCGCAACTCGATGGCGAACGCGGCGCGAAGCTGGTCCTTGTCGGCCTGGATGTCGATCAGCGACATCGGCATGGTCGCTTCGAGCCGACGCGTGGTGAGTTTGACGGCGCGGTTCCATAATGGAGGGGCGAGCATGAGCGCGAGCAGGCATCCGAGCAGGAAGCCAAGCGCACCGAACATCAGCCACTCGATCATCGAAATCAGCGCTCCTGAGCCCAGCCCCTAAGCGTCGCCGATGGCGACCGCGCTCCAGGGGAGCCTAAGCGATATATGGTGCCCTTTTTGCGGCGCAGCAGTGGTGAGCCCTCCGCGATGCTTCCTTAGCGCTAATTTAAAACGGATTCCAGGTCGGCTCGCGGGTATATTTCAGGTAGCCGACATTGGCTCCGAGCCGCAGTCCTATGCCCGAGCGAATTGGCGCCAGCACGACATGGTCGCGGGCGAGAAAGGTAACCCCTACGCCGCCGATAAGATAGGCCGATCCATCGACGCCCGGGAAGGTGCTGAAGATTTCGCCCGGACTGCGCAAATCGTAGACGAGGACCATGGTTTTTGAGCCCTCGGCGCCGAAATCGTAGCCGAGCGATGGGCCCTGCCAGAAGACTTTGAAGCTGCCTGCGTCCTTGGTATAGAGCGTGCCCTCGCCGTAGCGAAGCCCGGCGATGAACGCGCCGCCAGCCTCCTCGCCCAGGATATAGCCGTTCGGCCTGCCAGCGCGCTGGAAGGCGTATTCCACCACATGGGCAAATCCCATGGAGACCTTGCCGAAGAAGTGCTGTCCGGTCTCCTTGATCTCCTCGACCGAGAAGGTGCCCTTGTCCGCCGTTTCCGGTGGGACATAAGGCCGGTAGGGCGTGACTGGCGCGGCGTCGTTTTGCGGAACGCGGCTGTAACGGGTTTCAGGCATGCCGCCTTGCTGCGCCGGCGGTGGGAGCGATGAACCTTGCTGGATGGCCTGCTCGCGGCCCGGGTCGGGTTGCGGCGTAATGACCAGAGGACCATCGCCCTGGGCAAGCTTGATCGGAGCGGCGGCGGTTCCGACTTCTTCGGCCGACGCCGAAGCACCAATCGCGAGCAGCAGCGCGGAGAGCACGGCAAACGAAGGAAATCTTAGTGTCATGGCGGAGCCTTTGCGGCCGAGCCCTCGCGCATAGTCACTCGGGGCCGGGCGAGCCATGATTTCCCGTAAACTATTACTAAACTGTGGCTAATCGATCTCCACTTGTTACCCCCTTCAAATTTCACCCGGGTAATATTGACGTTGGAATTTATCCGGGTAAAATATCCGCAAAACTCATGATCGAGCACGGCGGAAGACATGGCGGACGAGACTTACTGCACGGCATTTCAAGGGACGGTCCGAATTGCCTCCGGCCCGCTCGCCCAGGTGGCGGCGAAGATCAAAGCCGTCGTCGATGCTGGCGAGCCGTCAATCGTCCTGATCTTGGACGACCTCACGAGCGAGCCGATCGAGGTGGATTTCCGCGGCTCGGTCGAGGACGTGGTGAAACGCCTGGCGACGCACCCGGGCGGCGTGGCCGTGCAGGTCGATCAGCCGGCGGGAGGTCCAGGTCGACCTAAGCTCGGCGTGGTCGCCCGCGAGGTGACGCTGTTGCCGCGGCACTGGGAGTGGCTCGCGCGTCAGCCGGGCGGCGCGTCGGTCGCGCTCCGCAAGCTGGTCGAGGAGGCGAGGCGCGCCAATGGCGGCAAAGACCGGCTGCGTGAGGCGCAAGCGTCCACCTATCGCTTCATCTCGGCGCTAGCCGGCAACGAGGCCGGCTTCGAGGAGGCGGCGAGGGCGCTGTTCGCCGGCAACGCCGCGGGCTTCAACAAGGCGATCGGCGCGTGGCCGCCAGACATCCGCGCCCATGCCATGAAGCTCGCCGCTGCGGCGCTTCCGGAGCTGGCGGTACGCGGCTAGCGTCCCCAGGCGATGAAGCTCGGATTGCGCAAGCCCGATGCGGTCTTGCCGTAGCGGAGCGGATCGCCGCAGACGGTGACCACCTTGCCGCCCGATGCTTCGAGCACGGCCTGCCCCGCCGCCGTGTCCCACTCCATGGTCGGGCCGAAACGGGGATAGACGTCGGCCTCGCCACGCGCGATCTCCAGAAACTTGACGGACGATCCGGCGCCGGAGCGCTTGGCGATCTTGAGCTTGGCGAGGAAGGCTTCGGTCTCGGGATCGAGATGCGACAGGCTGACGAGCGCCGTCAGGCCGTTCGGGTCGGCTGTCCGTACCGTGAGCCGCTTCTGCGGAAGCTTGGCGAGATCCACACCCGCGACGCTGGGCGAAAGCTCGGCCTCGATGGCCTCGCCGGGGGCGACCGTCACCGCAAGCAACGACCGCGCCGGTGCATAGACGAGGCCGAAGCTCGGCTGCCCCTGCTCGATCAGTGCGATATTCACCGTGAAGTCGCTTCGCTTCTTGATGAATTCCTTGGTGCCGTCGAGCGGATCGACCAGGAAGTAGCGGCTTCCGACGGCCTCCGGCTTGTCCGCGTCCTCCTCCGACACGACCGGAATCTCGGGCGCGAGCTCTAGAAGTGACTTGAGGATGATCGCCTCGGAGTCCTTGTCGGCGAGCGTGACCGGGCTCGCATCGTCCTTGAGCATGACGGCCGCCCCGCGATGGTAGTGCTCCATGATGGCGGCACCGGCACGGGCGGCCGTGTCGGTGAGGAGCTGAGCGGCCCGGGCGAAATCCAAGGCCGCGCCATTCTCCATCTCTGACAAAGCGTGTCTTGTTGTTGTGTGATTTGGGGCTGACAAGGCAGAATGCTCGCGAGGGGACGGTGATTTGTTGATTCGGTCGCGCGCCCACGCATTTCCCGGCTTTCCGAGCGGACGCGCCCCTCATGTAACAGAAATTCAGAGGCGGGCCACGTTATCTCCGCTATGCGGCGGAAGCGAAGGAGGAGGCCATGACCGAGCTGACGGCAATGAGCGATCTCGATCTTGCGGCGCTGGTTTCGAGCCGCATCTGCCACGATGTGATCAACCCCGTGGCGGCGATCGCCAACGGGCTCGAGATGCTTGACGAGGAGCCCGACCAGTCCATGCGCGACGCAGCCATGGACCTGATCCGCAAAAGCGCGCTGCAAGCCTCGGCCAAGCTGCAATTCGCGCGGCTAGCGTTCGGCGCGGCGGGCTCGGCGGGGGCCGAAATCGACCTCCGGGACGCCGAGAAGGTCGCGCGCGAGTTCGTGCAGGGGACCGGCAAGCACCAAGTCCTCTGGCAGGGACCGGCGGTGACGTTGCCCAAGAACAAGGTCAAGCTCCTGCTCAACCTGGTGGCGCTCGGCGGCATCGCTCTCCCGCGCGGCGGGGTGGTGAACGTCGCGGTCCTCGGCACGCCGCCCGAGGTCAGCTTCTCGGTCCGAGCCAAGGGAGATGCCGCCAGACTGACCGACCAAGTGAAGAGCCTGCTGCTCGGCGGCAACGGGATGGCGATCGATGCCCATTCGATCCAGCCTTATTACGCCAGCCGGGTGGCGGCGGCTTCGGGCATGAAGGTCACGGCCGAGGTCCACGACGGAGAGGTCGAGTTCAAGGCCGTTTGACTCAGGAATCCGCGCTGCCAACCCGGAATTCTCGCGCTTGCAGCGAACGGCTCAGGGGAGCTTGGGGCGCGGGCCAGTTTGGCGCGCGCTGGCGGTGGCGTATGGACTAGCTCTTGGGCGAATTCCTGACCGAGACCGGCGAGGACCTTGACCAACTCGACGTCGAGCTCGTGCGCTTCGAGCAGGATCCGAACAATGCCGAGATGCTCAACACCATCTTTCGACTGGTGCACACGCTCAAAGGCACATGCGGCTTTCTCGGCCTGGCGCGGCTCGCTAAGCTCGAGCACGCAGCTGAGACGCTGATGGCCAATATCGCGACGGCGCCCCGGTTACGTTTGACGGCGTCAGCGTCATCCTCAAGAGCATCGACCGCATCAAGCAAGATCCTCGAAGGGCTCGAGCGGGACGGCGTCGAGCCTCAGGGCTCGGATGCCGATTTGATCGGAAGCCTGCAGGCTCTCGCCCTGCCAGGTCCTATGCCGGGCATCCACGAAATTTCGGTGGTGCAAAAACGTCGATGGCCGGGACGGGCCCGGCCATGACCATCTTCTAAGTCAGAAGCGCTAAGCGGCTTCGGATTCGTCTTCGGGATTGCGCAGCACGTAGCCGCGGCCCCACACCGTCTCGATGTAATGCTTGCCGCCGGTCGCCGCCGCGAGCTTCTTGCGCAGCTTGCAGATGAACACGTCGATGATCTTGAGCTCTGGCTCGTCCATGCCACCATAGAGATGGTTCAGGAACATCTCCTTGGTCAGCGTGGTGCCCTTGCGCAGCGAAAGCAGCTCGAGCATCTGATATTCCTTGCCGGTCAGATGCACCCGCTGGCCGTTTACGTCCACGGTCTTGGTGTCGAGATTGACTTTCAGGCCGCCGGTCTGGATCACCGACTGGGCGTGGCCCTTCGATCGCCGCACGATGGCGTGAATGCGAGCGACCAGCTCGTCCTTGTGGAACGGCTTCGTCATATAGTCGTCGGCGCCGAAGCCGAGCCCGCGAACCTTGTCCTCGATGCCCGCAAGGCCGGAGAGGATCAGGATCGGGGTTTGAACCTTGCTCACCCTTAAGGTTTTCAGCACCTCGTAACCGCTCATGTCGGGGAGGTTAAGGTCGAGCAATATAATGTCATAGTCGTAGATCTTGCCGAGGTCGACCCCCTCTTCGCCTAGGTCCGTCTTATAGACGTTAAACCCTTCCGACTGCAGCATCAGTTCGATGCTTTGAGCCGTGGCGCTGTCGTCCTCGATCAGAAGAACCCGCATGTGTAATCCCCCGTCATAGCCAGTCCGGCTTATTCCCCTGATCCTAACGCCACGCCGATTGGTTAATTCGAATCAACAAATTAACGGCCAATAGTTAACAAAAGCTAAGCCGAAGGCGAGCCTGCCGCCATCAGTTAAATGCCACTCATATGGTTTACTGCCCCTTAAGCCCTATTGGCCATGATCAGGACCGAGGGCAGGGGCTCTTGTCCTAACGTGGCTCAAGGTCGCTTCGAGGCGAATTGCTGGTTCTGTTCAATGAGATGAGCGGCCTCGCAGTTCCGCAGAATACCGCGGAAAACTCCCGGGTTGCGGTGCCTTGTGCTGGAAGCGGGCGGTCGGTCTCTGGGTCGTGTGGCTGGCATAAATATTGAATTCTCCGCTACGGGGTCTTGGTTCGTTCTGAGGGTATGAAGTCATGAAGTCACGAGATGCAGTGATCCGCCTCAAGCGCTTCGAAGTCGAGGAGAAGCGCCGTAAGGTGGCCGAGATCGAGATGATGATCGGCGAATTCAGCCATATGGCCGCCGACCTCGACCGCCAGATTGCGATCGAGCAGGAGCGCGCCGGCATAACCGACGTCAACCATTACGCCTATCCGACCTTCGCCAAGGCGGCGATACAGAGGCGCAACAACCTGACGGCGTCGGCGGCCGACCTCGAAGCCAAGCTCATGGCCGCCCGCGGCGATCTCGACGAGGCGAACGAGGAGCTCAAGAAGATCGAGCTACTGGAGGAGCGCGACGCCGAGCGGCTCAGAATCGAGCAGGCCCGCAATCTCCAGACAGACCGTATTGAGGTTGGCGCCCATCGCGTGGCAAGCTGAGTTGACTTGAGCGCCTAGGCGCGCTCAAGGAAGCTTCGCGGGCCGCTTCGACAGCAAACGGGCGCGGGCGGAGGCCTGGAATGCCGTCTTTCGACATCGTCTCAAAGACCGACCTCGCCGAGGTCGACAACGCGCTCGCCAACATGACGCGCGAGATGAGCCAGCGCTATGACTTCAAGAACTCGCAATCGCGCATCGAGCGAAATGGGGCCGAGCTCACGCTCAACGCCGACGACGATCTGAAGCTCAAGCAGATGCACGAGCTGTTGCAAGGGCATCTCGCGCGCCGAAAGATCGACGCCGGCGTGCTCGACTATAAGACGGTGGAAAAGGCGGCCGGCCAGGCGGTGCGGCAGAAGGTGCTCATTCGCCAAGGCATCGACAAGGAGCTCGCCAAACGGCTCGTCAAGGAGATCAAGGACGGGAAGTTCAAGGTGCAAGTCACCATTCAAGGTGACGAGCTCAGGGTATCGGGCAAGAAGCGCGACGATTTGCAGGCGGCGATTCAGCACATCAAGGGGCTATCGGTCGAGCTGCCGCTGCAATATTTGAATTTTCGCGATTAAGCGCGCGCGGGCATTGGCGGGGGATAAGTGCTTTGAGCGGGCGGGGCCGACCTCATTTGGCACTCATTGTCGTGTTGGGGCTCGCCGGCTGCGGCTTCCGCACCAGCGGCCTGTCGCTCGGCAGCGGCGGATTGTTCGGCGGAGGATCGACCGAAGCTTCCAGCGAGACTACGGGCGCGGTGCCGGTCGCGGCGCCCACCACGAGCCGGCTGTCGATCGCGACCGCAAAGCCGGTCGACGCTTACGTGCTGCTCGGCGGCAAGATCAAGAGCTGCTGGTTCAATGCCGATGCGCCGCTCCTGCCGAACCATGTCTATCGCGCCGATGTCAGCCCCGACGGCAGCAAGGTGCAGATTACCATTCATGACAAGCAGGCGCTCGGCCGCGCCGGGCTGTCGACCTACGCCATCGATTTCAGGCAGGAAGGCGCCTACACGGTCGTGACCACCGAGAACCGCAAGATGTCGCCCGAACTCGCCGCCAAGATGCAATACGACATCGACCGCTGGAAACGCGGGGAGACGAATTGCAGCCGCGAGATGCCGAAGGTCACCGCGGCCGTGCCGGCTACGCGCTAGCCGGTATCCCGAGCAGGCGTCTCAAAAAGTGTATGGCCGGGACGAGCCCGGCCATGACGAATTTCCTAGAATCGGAGACGGCTAGCTGCCGCGATAGTCCTGGATGCGGGTGGCGCGGAGCCCGGGGAGGCCGTGCTTGTCGATCGACCGCTGCCAGCTCAGGAATTCATCGACGGTGAGCGTATAGCGCTCGCAAGCCTCTTCGAGGCTGATCAGCCCGCCGCGAACGGCAGCCACCACCTCGGCCTTGCGGCGGATCACCCAGCGCCTGGTATCGCACGGCGGGAGATCGGCGACGGTCAGGGGACTGCCGTCGGGGCCGATCACGTATCTGACACGCGGTCTGTAATGCTCGGTCATCGTAATCACAACACCACTCTTCGATGAGCCAACTTGAAGTGGCAACCTAGCAAGCCGCATTTAAGATTTGCCTAAGCCGTCAGGTAAAGGAAGCGGCAATCAAATAGCCAAAACTTGCTGAATTCACAGCAGATTGAGCCGTCACAAGGGGTTCATGGTCGTGGGCACCGCTGAGTCTACTTGCCTTGCTTAACGGGCGCGGGGTGCCTATGTTCGCCCGGTCTGGCCCTGCCGAAGAAATCGGCACCTGGCCGGTGGAGCGTCTATAGTGTGAACGGCCCAAGACAATGCCGGGCCAGCGTCATTCGAAGATTCGAGCGCAGAGCCCGTGGCATCGTCGAAGCCCACAATGCTGAACAGCCTTCATCTCCCCGGCAGCCCGGGTTCGACCCGCGTGGTGGTCGCTATGTCGGGAGGCGTCAATTCCTCGGTGGTCGCGGCGTTGCTGAAGGCCGAAGGCTATGATGTGGTCGGCATCACGCTCCAGCTATACGACCATGGCGAGGCACTCGGCCGGAAAGGATCGTGCTGCGCCGGGCAGGACATCCAGGACGCGCGCCGCGTGGCCGATACGCTGAAGATCCCTCATTACGTGCTCGATTACGAGGCGCGCTTCGCCAAGGCGGTGATGGGCGCGTTCGCCGACAGCTATCTCCAGGGAGAGACGCCGGTCCCCTGCGTCGCCTGCAATCAGAAGATCAAGTTCCACGACCTGCTCGAGACGGCCGAAGGGCTCGGCGCCTCGGCGCTCGCGACCGGTCATTACGTGATGAGCAAGCCGGGCAGTGCCGGGTGGCAGCTTCACCGCGCCGCCGACAAGGAGCGAGACCAGAGCTATTTCCTGTTTGCCACCACGCCCGAGCAGCTCGCCTTTCTGCGCTTTCCGCTCGGCGATCGCGACAAGGATGCGACGCGCAAGCTCGCCCGCGATTTCGGACTCGCCGTGGCCGAGAAGTCCGACAGCCAGGACATCTGCTTCGTGCCGACCGGGCGCTACACGCAAGTGATCGAACGGTTGCGCCCAGGCGCGGTTGAAGCCGGCAATATCGTGCATATCGACGGCCGCGTGCTCGGCCGCCATGGCGGCATCATCAAGTACACGATCGGCCAGCGGCGCGGGCTCGGCGTGCCGTCGGAGCAGCCGCTTTATGTGCTGAAACTCGATGCCGCGCGCCGCGAGGTCATGGTCGGCCCGAAAGAATGCCTGCGCACGCGCCGCATCGCACTGCGGGACGTGAATTGGCTGGGCGATGAGCCGTTAGCGTCCTTCGCGCAGTCGGGCGATGAGGTGCTGGCGCGGATCCGCTCGAGCGGGCCTTTGCAGCCGGCGCGGGTGTGCTCCGAGGACGGCGAGACGATCGTCGATCTCGCTTACGGCGAGGACGGGGTCTCGCCCGGACAGGCTTGCGTCTTCTATAGTGCAAGCGACGGTGGGGAGCGGCTTCTCGGCGGCGGATGGATCAAGTCCGCCGAAGGAGGCGCGTGGTTGGCCAAAGACGGCTTTCGGGCGGCGGCTTCGCGCAGCCCCGGAGAGGCGTTGGCGGCCGGATCGCGTTAGGGCCGCATGATTTTGGCCCCGCAACGTTAGAGAGGGTAGCGTTGTCTTCAAGAGCACCTGTGATGGATGCCGCCTCCGTGCGCGATGCGTATCGCCGCTGGGCGCCGATCTACGACGTCACCTTCGGCCAGATCGCCGAGGCCGGGCGCAGGAACGCCGTCAAGATCATCAACAGCCGCAAGGGCCGCGTGCTCGAGGTCGGGGTTGGCACCGGTCTGTCGCTACCTTGCTATGGCAGCCATTTGACGCTGACCGGCATCGACCTGTCGCCGGACATGCTCGACAAGGCGCGCGAGAAGGTCGAGCGGCGCGGGCTCGACAATGTCGCCGGCCTGCACGAGATGGACGCCGGCGCGCTCGCTTTTCCCGACGAGAGCTTCGACACCGTCGTCGCGATGTATGTCATGACCGTGGTGCCGGATCCCGAGCGGGTGATGCGCGAGCTTGAGAGAGTATGCGCCGCGGGTGGCGAGGTGATCCTGGTCAACCATTTCAGCCAGGAAGAAGGCTTCCGCGGCTGGTTCGAGCGGCGGCTCGCGCCGTTCGCCGACCTGATCGGGTGGCACGCTGTATTCGAGATCGACCGGGTGCTTGTCTGCGAGGATCTGCGCCTCGCCGAGCGCCGTTCACTCCGGCCGTTCGGCCTGTTCACCATGCTCCGCTTCGTCAAGGAGCCTGGCTTCGGTCTCGCGCCGCAAGCGGCGCTCGGCGCGCGGTCGCCGACGAGGCGACGACCGCACGCTCCAGTGCGCGCGCGGCTGCCCGAGCCGATCAGGGTGAGGGTCAAGTGGCAGGTGGCGCGTGCGCTAGTGCATTGCCGCCGTTTGCTTGACACCAATTATTGGCGATCCCTATATCGGCGGCTTGCAAGCCAGTCGGCGGAGTAGCTTCCGGCCGCGTTTGCCAATGGCGGAGTAGCTCAGCTGGTTAGAGCAGCGAAATCATAATCCGCGTGTCGGGGGTTCGAGTCCCTCCTCCGCTACCAATAAAATCATTGGCTTATGCAGGGAGAGGCGGGTTAGAAATCCTGGACTTCCGCCATAGGTAACACCTAAGGTAACAATCAGCGCCGATTTCTCATTGTGCACTGCCTAAGCGTCTGCCATTGGCACTTAAGCGGGCAGTACCGTCCGCAATTGGGGTAAAGCGGACATCCCTAATCAGCGCTCCAATGTCCGCTAATGACCCATAGCGGACATCAACGCATCACTGGATGGCGAGTTGCTCAAGCCAGGCTCGATCGGGAAGCGTGAGATGCCCGTGTTGCTGCTCGACCCGTCCCTGCAAGCTGGTGTTGATCCGCTGCTTTAGCCCAGACGAATGGAACCAGTGAGGACTGACCGCGAATTAAGGGCTTTGTCTCCTCGATGCGATGAAGCCCCACACCAATAGGATTAGGACTGCGCCCAGGGTCGCGCCAATAAACCCTGTCGCCTGGCCTTCTTGATACCAACCTAGAGCCTGACCAAGGTAGGTCATGACGAAGGCGCCTGCGATCCCCAAGAGTGTTGTGAGGATAAAGCCCTGAGGTTCATGTGTGTCGCCTGGGGTGAGAAACTTAGCCAAAACACCAGCAATGAAGCCGATCACGATAGTCCAGAGTATCCACATTTCCATCTCCCTCGATAAACTACGCAGCCAAGATCAACATACTCTAAAATGGACAAAAGAGGCCGGGCGCGACTAGTCCTACAAAAAAACCCACGGCCTGAGTGACCGCGCCGCAGGACCTTACGGAGCACGGGTGGTATAACTCGGTAGCGGGGAAACGTGTAGATGGAGGACCCCATGCTAAGAGCGTCGCTACTCTCCCTTTTTGTGTTGCCGTTGACCGCCACGTGTCTGCTTGCGCAGGCGAATAACATGACCTCCGGTCGCCCTTCTGCGACTCTGAATCCTGAGCAGTGCGCCGCGATTTGGAAAAACGCCGTTCCATCAGGTGACCTGCTGGCAAAATCAGCAGCTGCACCGTTCATCGTCAACTTCACGCAGGTTGACAAAGACGGGAGCGGGGACATCTCGAAATCTGAGTTCGAAGACGCCTGCGCCAAGGGCCTGGTGAAGAACACCGAAAACTAAGCTTGCTGCCTGGGGAGCGTCGGCTTGTGGCGCTCCCCATGACTCTTGAACTCAATCGGTCAACAAGCGGTCGCAGTGCGATGGCCCAGCGCGCAGTGGCGTCCTCCTGATTGTCCGCTCTATCGCCAACGCCCTCTCAAACGAGGAACAGGTCCATGGAGCAAATTGATCGCCGCAGCGTGCTTACTGGAATCATATGTAGTGCTGCCGTTGCCACGGTCGGGCTGACCATTTTGCCTAAAGCCGCAAAATCCCTGCCATTGGGTGCAATCAAGGCTGGTGCTGTAAAGTCCGAAGACCTCGTTGAGGATGAGTGACATGATCAGCGTTACATCATCGCGATCTGCGCGGGCGCCTAGCCGATCCGGTTACTTTCTTTTTGCTCATTGTTGGATTCACGAGGATGAGGTGCACCGCCACTGCCACCGCAGCATGAATATCCTCGATAAGCTCCCCGCCGTCGTCCGCAGCGCAGTCCATGAGAGTGACTTCTACACCGAGCCCAAGACCGCAAGCCTTCTCGTAAAGTTCTACGGGCCGAAGGCCGCGGCGCGACTAATATTGAAAGGACAGCAAGAGGTCAGTTTGAGGTGCTTTTTGGCCTATTTTTTTTAATCGGCTTTAAC
>CAWFLU010000006.1:0-81247 GCA_963816805.1 uncultured Alphaproteobacteria bacterium | reverse complement strand
TCGTAGCGAACGCCATTCGTCGTGTTGCCGTTGCAGTCCACACCGATGATGCCGCCACCGGAGAGGCACGTCACGAACTCGCCCCAGACGGTGTTCGCTTGGCCCTTAGCGCTGTGATCCGCGCCCTTCGGACGGAGGAAGTAGCCCGGGCCTTCGAAGAACACCCCGTTCAATTCGATGATGGTACCCGACAGGTCAGGAAGCAGCGCGACGTTGTCAGTCGCCTGGCTCAACAGACCCCAGTTGATGGTACCCCATGTGTCGCTCTTGACGTACATGTACGACAAGAGAACACGGAGCAGACGGTCGGATCTTGTGCCGTCAACCACACCTTCGAAGTTGGTGTTGTCGTTCTGCTGGTTGGTGAAGAAGCCGTTGGCGTTCCCCGGAGCTTCGATGCTCAGCGTATAGCCGCCGGACCAACCGGGAGCGATCGTTGCCGAGCCGGAAATCTGGAAATGGCTCGAAAGCGTCGTGTCCTTGTCGCCGACGTACACATTATTCTCGTGGCCGTCATCCCACCAGGTCACGTCCTTGACCACCCAACCAGAGAGGGTCACGGACACCTTCTTGTTGCCCTTACGGACAGTCGTCGCCTCGAGTTCGGCCACCCGCTCCTCGAGATCCGCGCAGCAGTCGCCCCCGAGATCCGCTGCTTTGGCAGGATGTGAGCTCATAACGAACCCACCAAGCGTCATGCCAAGTGCGGCTGCGATGGCGATGCGGCTGGATGTTTTTGTCAGTCCCCCAAACATGTCCATCTCCACCTTCCCTGATAAATTGCCTAATCCAAACTCTCGCTTCGTATTAGCCTCTCGGCAGCGCTTCGGTGAAATCTCGACCATGATCTGGACAGAAATCCCCCCATAGAGAGTTCTGAATCTGCTTATACGCGTTCCCGCAGGAAGGTAAATTGCTATCAAAGCGGTCGCGGACGTTTTTGGCCTTCTTGTGACATTTCCGCCACGATTTTGGGGACGAATTTGGGCCGAGACGCGCTTTCTCATCCTGCCAGAAAGCTAAGCGCTGTCAATTGCTTGGGGCATAACCATCGAAACTGCGCGGGTCCTATCGAACGTCCGTGAAGGACGCTCGCGGCACGTCGGCCGAGAGCCTGTTGCCCAAACTCTGCGCAGCCGGAGCGCATTAACCGGGCACCTACAATTCCTCCTTCTGTACCAGCCTCTTGTGCGGTTTTTGTGCGTGCGAAAGGCGGTCTAAGCCGACGCGCAGCGAAGGTCCCGCAAAGTGCCGATTTTGGGACTTCCAAACGGCATTCCTCGGGTCACTATCGCCCGGTCGCGAGCGAGAGGAAGCGGCCGGTTCGGCAATGAAGGCCCGACCGTAACGGCCAAGTCGCCTCGTCCTGGCCTAGGATTCGGCAACCTCGACGAGGCCGGCTTGACTTGGTAAAGGCGTTCACCCTTTTGCTAAACCGGTCAGAGCGAAGGAGCCCAAGACCCTCCCGACGACGCTCCTTCCGAGAGGGGCACGATGGCCGACCAGCGACCGATTATCGGGAAATCTCGGCTGACGGAGCGTTGCCCAACGGTGATGCCCTTGGCAAGCTCGCGCGCCACGAGACGACGCTGATGAATGCCTTCACCAAGACGCTGCAGATGTTGCTTCTGCTCCAGGAGAACCGCGCAGAGAGCGAGGTTGAGGACGTTATCATCGAAGTAATTCCCCCGCCAGCCAACGCCGCTTGATAACGGAAATCGGCTTAGCGCTTTCGCGGAGCTTTCACCCTCCTCCTTAACCGAACGCCGGGCCCCCGCTCGTCTTCCGCGGAAATAAACTCGACACCGGCGTGCTCCAGGGCGGTCTGAATTTTCCAAATGGTCTCTGGCTGCACCTCGTAACGCCGTGGCAGCCTCCAGGCGCTTTACGGTCGCGATCCTCACACCCGAGATCTCAGCTAGTTCAGCTTGGCTCAAGTCAAGAAGAGCTCTGCGGCCTTACTGATTTGACCGCCGTAGTTTCATGCCCTTTGAGCTCGGAAGTTCTTACCGTGCCCTCTTTCTTTTGGCTTGCTTACGGCGACACCCTCAATCACGTCAATTCCGCACTTGACTAAGAGGTGCCGATCTGCTACCTTTTGGCTCAGTACAGACTCCTCATGATAGCGACATGTTTGAACATGCTCTCACTTGCGAAATACCTAAATATCACATGCTTCGAGAGCGTCTGATGACCGAATGGCCGACCATCGATGATGAGACGCTTGGCCGACACTCTCGAGGGAATCACCAATCTCCACGAGATGATAGCTGCGGTGATCCGTTCGACGCTAGTGGATGAGGCCCTCTGTGCCGGGCTTCGCGCTACGCCTAGACGACATGAGAGCGCGGCTGACGCGGCTCGACGAGCGAGCCGCTGAAGAAGCGCCAACTGGCGTTCGAGGCGATGACCGAGGCTGGGCTAAACAAGCTCGAGCAGCCTGACTTCACCGCCTCGGCTCGCATCGGCGTCCCCTCCCTCGTCGTCACCGTCGGAGCAGATCCATTCCGCAGAGCTATTGGCTACCGCAGCCTCCGAAGCTCGATCGACAGACACTTACCTCTGATCTGAGACGCGGCGATCGAGATCCCCGGCGCTCTGCCTTGGCAATTCGAAGCTTCAATACTCACAGTGAGGACGAAGTGATGGCGCTGTCCGATATGCAAGTTCGCCAGCTGAGAGCGAAGCTCGACGCGACGGCACGTAAAGAACCGCAACGCCAACGGCGCCGAGCTTCACTACGTCGAAGGGTGGCACGTCATCGCCGAAGCCAACCGCATCTTCGGCTACGACGCCTGGGACCGAAGGACGCTCGCAACGAACTGCGTCTCGAGTTCAGGCCATTGGCCAGCTTCATCTTGCCGCCTACACCGCGAAGGTTCGCGATCACCGTGCGGGCCGGCGAAACCACTATCGTTCGCGAGGGATCAGGAACCGGGGAAGGCAGAGCGCCCTACCCCCGGTGAGGCGCACGACCTTGCGCTCAAGAGTGCCGAGACCGACGCCACCAAGCGCGCGCTCGCCACGTTCGGCAATCCGTTTGGGCTCGCGCTCTATGACCGCGAGCAACTTGGTGTCCGCAAGTGTCGAGGCGTAAACGAGGCGTCTAAGCTCTGGGACCCTGGATCCTCCGCATCTGCATCTGGCTCCGAGCAAGCCAGCTTCGAGAAACCGAGTGAATTCGCCGCTCAGCTCTGCGCACGGCGATGAGCGAAGCTCAAGACATCGAGCTTCTATTCGCCATCTGGGAGCAGAACGTCGAGACCGTACGCGCAGTCAGCCGACATCCATGAGACAGGATCAGCTGCCGAAATCCGGCATAGCGCCGCAGCTGGTCGCGCATCTCAAGCGATGCGCGATCGCTCTCGTTAAGCCGCAAGACGCTAGCCAAGACAAACCAAGCGTCTCGGACGCGCAGCAGCTAGCGGGTGGTCGCACAAGGATCGACAAGAGCGTTCTCACAATTGGTGAACCCAAGCGGATCCGATGTAAGGAGCACCTGCGTTTCGTCGCCAGTCAGCCTTGTTTGATTTGTGGCCGGTCGCCTTCCCACGCCCACCACGTGAGATACGCGCAAGCGCGCGGCCTAAGCCTCAAGGTCAGCGATGAGTTCACGGTGCCGCTTTGCGCCACTCACCACCACCAGATTCACGCCACGAGCAAGGAACGAGAGTGGTGGCAGGATCGGAACCTGGATCCGCTCGCTGCCGCGCGCGATCTGTGGCAGGAAAGCCGCCAGCTTGGCGCAGACGTCGACACCTCTTCACAGGAGACGTCCAACGACCCCAAGCATGGCGTGCTCGCCGGACCCCTTCTAGATCCGTTGGGAGGAACCGGTGGCTGAAAGGGAGAAGCAGCGGCTCGATCTTTTGTCGGTGCGGGTGCCGACACTTCTCGGCCTTGCCGCCTCGGTTGCCGAGCGCCTGTCTAAACATTCGGTGGTAGGAAGAAGGATGCGGCACGGATTGCGAGCGTGGCCCCGATAATAGCCGCTCGATCACGTCGGTCGTCTCGCGCACCAGTTCCACGGTCCCTGCTTCTCGAGCGAACGGCGCGGTTCTGTCAAGGTGGGTTTCACGCTTGCAGTGTACAATTTGCGCAACGCGTTTTGTACGCGCGATACCCGCAGAACCGGCTTCGGTTGACCGCATTTGCGTGTCCTGTATTCAGGTTGGAATTACTCCAACGATGCGGCAAAAAAACCGCAGTACCAGTAGCTTGCCTCCTTGTGACGAATGCTCCATCGATGCTAATTACCTCGGTGCCACCAACAAGGCCTCATTTGACCTAGGTCAAAGCACGATTAAGGGAAATGTTGGTTCCAAAGCACGGACGGCTCGAGGATTTGAATGGATTACGAAAATCGCTTCCGCCAGCATCTGGATGCGCTGCACCAGGAGGGTCGCTACCGCGTCTTCGCCGATCTGAAGCGCCGCTGCGGAGCCTATCCCGCCGCGCAGCATTTCACCGATGCCGGCACGCGCGACGTGACCGTGTGGTGCTCCAACGACTATCTCGGCATGAGCCAGCATCCGGTCGTGCGCGCCGCTATGCATGAGGCGATCGACGAGGTCGGCGCCGGCTCAGGGGGCACCCGCAACATCTCCGGCACAACCCATTATCACGTCGAGCTCGAGCACGAACTCGCCGACCTGCACGGCAAGGAAGCCGCGCTCCTGTTCACCTCGGCCTATATCGCCAACGACGCGACGCTGTCGACGCTGGTCAGGCTGATCCCCGGCACGGTGATCTTCTCCGACGAGAAAAATCACGCCTCGATGATCGAGGGCATCCGCCACGGCGGCGGCGTGAAGCACATTTTCCGCCATCGCGACATTGAGCATCTCGAGGAACTGCTGAAGAAGGTTCCGCTTGCCACGCCGAAGATCATCGTGTTCGAGAGCGTCTACTCGATGGACGGCCATGTCGCCCCGATCGCCGCGATCTGCGATCTCGCCGAGAAATACAACGCGCTCACCTATCTCGACGAGGTGCACGCCGTCGGCCTGTACGGACCGCGCGGCGGCGGCATCGCCGAGCGCGACGACGTGATGCATCGCGTCGACATCATCAACGGCACGCTAGCCAAGGGCTTCGGCGTGATGGGCGGCTACATCGCCGCGAGCAAAGCTTGCTGCGATGCGATCCGCTCATTCGCGCCCGGCTTCATCTTCACCACCTCGCTGGCGCCAGCCATTGCCGCGGGCGCCGCCGCCTCGATCCGTTATCTTAAGCGGAGCGAGATCGAGCGCGCGCGCCACAAGGAGCGTGTCAGTACGGTGAAGCGGCTGATGGGCGACGCCCGTCTACCGGTCATGGAGAATTTGAGCCACATCGTCCCGGTGATGGTCGGCGATCCAGTTCACTGCAAGGCGGTGACCGACACGCTGCTGACCCACTACCGGATCTATGTGCAACCGATCAACTACCCGACCGTGCCGCGCGGCACCGAGCGCATGCGCTTTACGCCATCGCCTGTGCATAGCGACGCCGATATCGCCTATCTGATCGGCGCGCTGTCAGACCTGTGGGCTGCCTGCCCGGTCGGCAAGGGCGAATATGTGAGGCTCGCCGCCGAGTAGTCGCTCGCTGCCTGCCACGGTCCTTCCACAAATTTGAGCGAGCCTCCAGGCATGTCCGCTCGACCCTGGATGTTGCTGACGCTTGCCGCTGCCTTGGTCGCGGTCAGCGCCGGCGTTGCTCGCGCGCAGGAGATCGAAACCTGCTACGCGACCGCCGACCGGGTGACGAACGGCGACACGGTCAGCGCCGAGGATAAGGATGCTGGTCACAAGGCCTGCCAGGCCGCGCTCGAGGCGACCTCGAGCATCGTGCAAAAATCCCAGATCCAAGACGCCGATTTCGACATCATCGGCCGCCCGGCCAAGAAGCCGGACTGAGGCAATTTACCCCCCATTCTCGCGGGAAAGTGACTGGAAACCTCACCACGTCGGTCTAAGCTTTAAGCTGAAGATGAGGCGCGCGTCTGGCCCGCGCGCAAGGCGAGACAACGGGCTTGTCGATCGATCCGATGAAAAAGATCATGCCGGCCGTCGCCGCGCTGCTGGTCGCCTGGATGATCGGCGCGGTCCACAACGCGGCTCGCGCCGAAGACATGCTGAACAGCGGCGGCGATTCACAGTTCGGCCCGCAGCGTCAAGCCGGAGGCTTCGAATTCCGTCGCCACCTGCCCACCATCGACAATCCCTATTGCGACGTCACCACCTACATCCTGCCGCAGTTCGACGAGCAGGCCTCTTCGACCATGGACGCCAGGGATCAGCCGGTCATCGTCATCGACGCTTCGATGCTGATGCAGAGCCTGCCCTATGCCCATTTCCTGATGGCGCATGAATGCTGCCATCACACGCTCGGCCATGTGCGGCTGACCTCCGAGAGCTTGGGCCAGCTCGGGCCGCAGCCGTTCTACTACATCCGGCCCTTGCTCAAGACCATGGAACTCGACGCCGACACCTGCGCGGTCAAGATGTTGAAGCAGACCAAGGAGCCCGACGCCATCGAGGTCGCGCGCGAGGCGATGCTCCAATTCGGCAACATGCCGACCGGCGCGTATTATCCGACCGGCGTCGAGCGCGCGGAGAACATCGCCCACGTCGCGGCCGGAAACTGAGGCGCCGTCTCGCTCATTTCTTTTTATTCTTCTTCTTCTTCGTCTCCCGCGCGATCTCGAAGCGCATGTCGGTGCCGTCCTGGCAATCGCTCTGATGCACCATAACTTCGATCGGGTCGGCGAAGGCGTTGAGCTCGTTTGCCGGTTGCGCCTCCGGTACAATCTGTCGATTGCCGCAGATCGCCGATGCCACCACCTCCGGCGCATTCTCGGCAAGGATCGGGCGATTGCCCTTGAACATGTTGCGCGTCAGCTCGACTTTCGACACGGCGCCCTTCTTGCCGGCGATCAGGATTCCAGGGCCGGCATTGTCGATGAACTTCGAGTTCTCGATCCGCACATTGACGATGATCTGGTCGGCGTCGTTGGGCTCGAAATCGATGCCGGCGCCAGGCCGCGTGCCGCCGGTATTCTTGAACACCGAGTTCAGCACCGCCAAGCCGTCCGCCGAGATGATCGACAGTCCCTGGCGGCGATTGGCGTCGGCGATTACCCCGCAAAACGTGATGTCGGAAGCGCTCCGCACATAGAACCCGTCGCCCCACATTTTCTTGGCCGTGACGCCGGCGATGGTGATGTGCTCAGCCTCGTGATCGATATTGATGCCCATGCCCCACTCGCCGCCGTTGCCCTTGTGCTGGTCTCGCTCGCCCTCGAGCGTGCCCCCGATCACCGCGACGTTCGACACGCCCGAAATGGTGAGGATCGAATATTTCTTTTGGTTGTTGGGGATCGCCTTCAGCGTCGCGCCGTCGGCGAGCCTCAGCGTCATGTCGTCCTTGAGAGAGAGGCGCGGCTTGCCCGCAGCATCGATCATGTAGATTCCGTCCGGCACGAGCACGGTGCCGCCGGTGCCGGCTACCTGATCGATCGCCGCCTGAATCGCGGCGGTATCGTCGGTCTTGCCGTCGCCCTTGGCGCCCTTATCCTTCACGCTGACCACGAGCGGTGATTTGGACGCCGGTACGCAAGCGTCGCGCGACGCCGCAAGCGCTGAAAATTGCGTGGTCAGAGCTACAGCAATAACGAATGCGACCGCCGATCCGCGGTGAGTCCACAGCATGCGAGCACCATCTCCCGCGACCTTGGCATTATTGTGCCACGCACTTGCGTGCAACTCTTTCTCCCCGCGAGGTCACTCTGCGAGATGGGCGTCCTTTCCTAGAAAAAATCGCACCAGTTCGCGCGATGCGTCAGGGCCTTGCGGATCGGTGTAGCTGCCGTCCGGACTACCGCCGGACCAGGCATGGCCGGCGCCGTGGATGACCCATTGCTCGACCGCCGCGTCGCCGTTTTCACCAAGCGTGACCGTGCGCGTGTAGGGCCGGCGGGCGTCGTGCCGCCGCTCGGACCGCTCGATCCCGTCGCGACCTCCGGTCTGCGTCTCGACGATGCGCAAGGCGTTCGAAGGATGCACGATCTTGTCGGCGTCACCATGAAAGACGATGGTCCGCATGCCGCGGCTATTGCCTCGCACGCCGGACGACTGCCATTGCCGTCCTGAGCGCGCAAGCGGATCTCCCCGCATCGCTGCGAACGCCGAGGCGACATCGACCGCCGATCTGTAAGGCAAGCCGGAATGGATGCCGATGGCGGCGTAAAGATCGGGATAGGTTTCTCCCATCACTGCCGCCATGGCGCCTCCAGCCGACAGACCGGCGATGAAAACTCGGACGCGGGTCGATATCGTAGTGCTCGGCGATGTGGGTTGTAATGCCGGCAATAATCGACGGTTCACCGCGTTCTCGCATCTGATGCTCGGGCAAGAACCAGTTCCAGCACAGCGAAGCGTTGGCGGCTTTTGACTGGCTGACATAAGCAACGATCAACCCGTGCTCCTCCGCCAGAACATGCATCCGTGTCCCTGCGGCAAAGTCGTCGCCGTCCTGGGTACCGCCGTGCAGCATGATGACGAGGGGGCGTTTACCCCCTCGGCGATCGCTCGGGAGGTAGAGTCTGTAGCTGCGGCTCCCGGCGGCGCAGGCAAAAGAGCAGCTCAGGAATTGTGCGCCGTCCGGGATCTCGAGCGGCTTGCGGGCCCTGGGCCCCTTGAAGGCATTCAGCGGGAAAGTCGGAGGTTGGGAGAACTCCGCTACCATCCGCTCCAGCGGCCGAGCTGTCCGCCTTGGGCGAACTTTTCGCTGCGTCTGAGCATCCGGCATGGCATCCGCGGGCCCAGCAATCGCAAGCAACTTGGCGCCGCTTGGAGTAGGCGCAGGGTCGACGATGGGCGCCTCGACTACCTCGCCGGCATCCGCCGGTGCGCGACCGGCCAACGCATGCTGAATCATGCGCGTCGCCTCGGCGAGTCGTCGGTCGCGGGTCAGATCAATTGCCGCGCGCATAGCGTCTGCGAAATCCATGGTCATGGTCCTCAGTTTGAGTTGGAGTCGTCAGCCAATACGTTCGGCCAGCGCGCTCTTGATTTCCTTGCTGGCGTGTAGAGCACCGAGCACCGTGATGGACTCGATCGTCGCCAGGGCGAGTGCGGGCGTCACGTCAGCGGCGATGCTGGCGAGACCGAGCACCTTGATGTGAAGCTTTTGCCCTGCGGCTTTGACGGCCTCCAAATCCGCCTTCGTATAGTGGCGGAGACCGAGTTCCAGCGTATGCCGCACGATGGATTTCCGCACCTCCTCGCCATGCGTCGAGAGCTGATTGCGGATTGCCGTTCGAATGAAGTCGGTTCGGTTGGAGTAGAAGCCTTCCTGGACCAACAGATCGACGTGGCCGAGATCGACATAGCCGAGGTTGATCGTGATCTTCTCGGTTTCGCCAACCCGATCTCGGAGCCGATAGATCTCGCCGCCGCTCGCCATTCAAACCTCCATCCTTATGGATGGTATATGGATGGTAAGGAGATGGTTTCAAGAGGTCAACGTCACCACGCAAGGCGTTGCCTCGCCCAGCGGTGGTATAGGCCATGAAATTTGCTTCGATTTCTTGGGAGGCGAGAGCCCTGCTAAGGGGCCGAGCTTATGGCAGAATCAAGCGGCGCGCGCTGCTGTAGGCTGCACGACGATGGCACCCTTGTCGCCCCGCACGATCTCCTCGTCATGGAGCTTGAAATTGTCCATGCGCACCGTGAGGTAGCGGTCGAAATATTCGTTGAGCGGCTTCTCGATCCCCTTGTCGAATTCGGGTCTGACCACATGGGTCGCGCCCTGCACCACCTTTACGACTTTTCCGTTCTTGACGACGAGCTCGCCGTTCTTGAACACGTATTCCGGCGTCGCGAACATCTCTTCGCGATTGGCCTCGTCGCGATAGACGGTGATGTCGCCACGTGCGCCCACGCCGAGATGACCGAGGTCCTGAAGGCCGAGACTTTTCGCCGGTCCGGCGCGCGTGAGGATTGCGACCTCATCGAGACTGTATTCGCGGGTCAGCGATTTCAACAGCGAAGCCTGCGCCTGCGCGTCGGGGCTGATCTTGGCCAGCATCTCGTCGCGGAAGCTCTTGTCCATCAGCAGCCTGATGAGATGCGGGTAGAAATGGAACGGCGCGCCGTTCGGGTGGTCGGTGGTCAGGAAGATGCGCCACGGATCGTCGAATAGCAGGAAGGTCTCGAGCCCGATCACCCATTGCATCGCATTGACGAAGCTCTTGTCACGATAGCGCATCGGCACCACGCCGCAGCCGGCGTCGCACTCAATGTCCATAACGACCGGCTTCTTGGGGTGCGCGCTCTTGGATATGGCGAATTGGCGCATGCTGTCGCCGGAGGCCGTGCAGGTCTGGCCGAACAGCACCTGGCCGACGTCGATCGACACGTTGGGCGTCTTGTTGACGAGCTCGGTGAGCCGAGCCGCGCCAGAGGAGAAGTGGCGGTCGCCCTCGGTCCCGTAGCTCAGGAACTGGGTATGCGTCATGTGCATGCGTAGGCCTTCAGCGGCGCGGATCGTGGCGAGCGTCGTCTCGATATTGCCGGGAATGCCGAGATTGCAGCCATGGATGTGCAGCGGATGGGTAACACCGAGCTCCTGCACGGCGCGGGCGAGCGTCTGGATAATCTGGCGCGGGGTCACGTGGTAGTAGACGTGCTGCTCGTCGAGATCGAGCTTGCGCTGGTTGAACTTGAACGCGCTGATGCCGCCCGGGTTGACGACCTTGACGGCGATGGCTTGCGCCGCATGCAGCGTCCAGGCGACGTAATCCTTGATCGCCCTGAAGTCCCTCTTGGCCGCGAGCTGGCGCAGGAAATAGTCGTCCGAGCCGAGCATGACGAAAGCGCCTTTGTCGACCATCGGCGTGTCGCCCATCTCCATATGCGCCTGGCGCGCATTGGCTGGCAGCATGGCCGGCTCGAAGCAGGCGGTGTAGCCCATCTCGGCGTAGCGGTAGCCGGTGACATGGGTCGAGGGCACCGCGCGGCCCGAGCCGGCGCGCGTTAGCTCGGTGCGGGTCACCGGATCGCCGCTATGGTCCTCGGGCAGCAGCATGCGGGCGATGGTCATCTTGCCGCCGCCGATATGCGTGTGCGGGTCGATAGCGCCGGCCATTACGATTCTGCCCTTGATGTCGTAGGTCTGATCGGGCTTGCCACCGGGCTTGGCGACGATCTTGCCATCCAGGACATAAATGTCGCGGACTTCGCCGCTGACCTTGTTGGCGGGATCGTAGACCTTGCCGCCCGTGAACTTGATGAGCATGGGTTGTGAAACTCCGGACCTAGAGAGCGGCTTCGACCGAAGCGAGGATCTCGGCGACGGGAGGAAGCGGCGCGCGCCCGAGATCCTTGACCGGCAGCGATACGACGCTGTCGACGCGGATGAGCCGCCCTGCATGATCGAGCCCCGGCGTGCCGACGGGGATGAACACCGCGGGCTCCTTGGCGAGCTTGAGCCCAGGCGTGCCGAGCACGATCATCGGGAGGTCGGTCTCGGGTGGAGAGAAGTCCGGCGAGATCGAGGCGATCCAAACCAGAAGATCGCCCTCGCCCTCCTTGAGCATACGGCCGATCGCCCACCGATATGGATCATAGTCGGGCGCACCAGTCGCATAGCTAACGCGCAGCGGATAGCCGCTGATCCAGGTGCACACCCCCGCCGCGGTGATCGCGCCTTCGGCACCGCCGAGCGTAAGCCCGACCGAGCGGATGGTGGGATTGAGGTCCTTGGAGAGGCCCGTGAACTGGTCGACGGCAAGATCGGCGAATGGAAAATTCAACGCGGGGGGCGCCCACACCACCACACCGTACTTCGCGTTGCGGCAACGCTCGGCAAGCGCGGCGATCTCTGCGAGCGAGACACCTTCGAGCTTCGACTCGGCGATACGAAAACCGCGCAGGCACGCCCTGACCAGCGCCACCACATCGCCGGCCTGCTCGTCCTTGCAAGCGATGGTCATCACCTCGCCGATGCGAGAGCCTTTGGCACCCGAGCGGTCGAGCCCCTTGCCGATGAATACGACGGTGCGTTTCGGCGCCTCGACCTCGAACATCGAGTCCGGTGGCGACACGATCCTTTCGAAGAAGCGCGGGTGGAGCTTGTGGATGTCGCTACCGGCGATGATGAACAGGTCGGCGCGGTTGCGCGCCTCGGTCAGCGTTGACATGATCCAGCCGGATGATTGCAGGATCTTGAAGTTGCGGTATTGCGCCTCGCTGAGCGCATGATCGACGATGCCGCCGCTCCTCTCGGCCAGCGCCAACACCGCGCGCATGCCCTCGACATCGGTGGCGAGCCCGCCATAGAGCGGCTGCGCCGCCTTGCCGATCAGCTTGCCGGCCTCCTTGATCGCCTTGGCGAGATCGACCTCCTTGCCGGCGACCTTAGGGCTCGACGGCGGCAGCTCGCGTTCGAACCCTGCGATCGATTTGCCACAGCCGTTCTTCAATACCTTGAGGCCCTGATCGGTGCGCTCGACGACGAGATCGTCAGGAAGCGTCCCGCAAAAAGGATTGGTCACGTTCTCGAAAATTGTCGGTGACACGCGCCCGCCCTTGGCCTTGCGCGCTGTGGAACTCGGCATCCGGGCTGAACTCCCTGAAAAGGCCGGGCAAGAAAGCATGGGGCGGTCTCAAACACAACTCGGGAGACAAAGCGGGGGGTTCAGCCCAGAGGAACGGCGCCGGCCCTTTCGAGAGGCCGGCGCCGCATAGACCGCGCATTTATTAGCTTTCTGCCTGCTCCCTTAGGACTTAGCTCGAAGCCGCTTGTCAGCTCTCGGCCTCAAGAGCGGCTGGCAATCGCGTGGTAGAGCCAGAGCACCACCGCTGCGCCGACTATGGCCACGAACATACTGTACAGGTTGAACCCGGTGACGCCGGTCGCGCCGAGCGCCGTGAACAGATAGCCGCCGACCACCGCGCCGACGATGCCGAGCACGATGTCCATCAGCAGTCCCTGGCCGGAGCCGGCGACCAGCTTGCTGGCGATGAACCCTGCGATCAGGCCCAAGACAATCCAGGCTATTATCGACATTTCACGTCACCTCCCTTGTTGGCATCGCTGACGCTTTTACGCGTTGTCCCGACACTATCTTAGCGGAAAACCCGATCCCGCTTTCGCCAATCGTGCTTTAACCGAGCAATCTTTGCAGTTCCGCCTGGGTGGGGAGTCGGCCGTTGGGCGTCAGCCTATCCACCGCATTGGGAAGCATCCGGACAAGCTCGCCGATCACCTGATCGCGCGAAAGTCCGGTGCGCTTCGCCAACTCGTCGACCATCTCGCTGGGAAGCGCATTGGAGACTTGGCCCGAGGATACGTCCTTGTTGGCGCCCGTATTGATCCAGCTGTCGACGGCATCGCCGAGGCCTTTCTGCTGGAACTGCTTGATGAGGCCGCCGAGTCCGTCGAGGATGCTACCGGGGTCCGGCGAGGCATTGGTTTGCGGTTGCGGCTGCGGGATACGCGGTGCCGGCCCCGACGTCGGCTGAGCGACATCCTCTCCGCTCTTGCCGCCGAAATAGCGCGAGGCGAGCAGAGCAAGTAGCCCGATGATCAAAGGCTTCGATATGCTGCCGCCGGGAACAGCGGGATTCTGATCTGACCCGAAAATGTTGCTGGTCGAACCCATGGTGACTGACCTCCTCGTGACAGTGGTGCCGTCCCCCCGCCGCCGGCAATCTAACACCCAAGCGCCAGCCGGCCAACGCTCCATTGCTGCTCGATCTGTACGCCCGTGTCGTCATCGTTCAACCGGAGCACCAACCTGACCGGCAGCCGGAACAGCGGCCTGTGCAATTGCCAGACGAGTGTTCTGCCCGGCACGAGTTCCACCAGCTCGCACCTCACCTTGACGCGGCGGTCGCCGATCGTGCTGGGCCACCAGCTCTGGAAGGCCGCATCGTTTCAGCCCGAGAGAAAATCCGTGATTTCCCGGCCGGATACTTCCTCGACATTGGTGCGGATCAGCAGAGAAAACATGGCTGGCTGGTCCAAGCGGTCCGTGCCACGGTCCGGTCGTCTTGAGCCTATAAGCCTCTCGAATTGCCGTCTTGATCAAGAGGTCGCAAGCCATGCCGAACAAGACCGCCTTCGTTACCGGCGGCACGGGCTTTATCGGCCTCAACCTCGTCGAGCACCTCACCCAATCGGGCTGGGACGTGATTGCGCTGCATCGGCCAACTTCCAGGCTGACGGAACTGCGCAAATATCCCGTCCGGCTGGTCGAAGGCGCGATCGAGGACGGAGCCTCGCTCGACCGAGCTGTCCCTGAGAATGTCGATGCCGTGTTTCACGTCGCCGGCGACGTGAGCCTATGGTCAGGCCACAGACAGCGGCAGTGGCGGACCAATGTCGAGGGCACACGCAACATGGTTGCGGCGGCGCTCGCCAAGCGAGCCAAGAAATTCGTCCATACCTCCACGACCAGCGTCTACGGCATGCAGCCCCAACCCTTTGATGAAACCGCGCCAAAGCTCGGCAAAGACGTCCTCAACTATCAGAGGTCGAAAACCGCCGCCGAGGAGGAGGTCGCGCGCGGAATTGCGGAAGGGTTGGACGCCGTGATGTTGAACCCTGCCAACGTCATCGGCCGTTACGACTGGAGCACCTGGTCGCAGTTCATACGGCTCGCGGCCAACCGGAAGTTGTTTCGCATTCCGCCCGGTCGCGCCTGCTACGCCGATGTCAACGCAGTGGTGCGGGCGCACGTTGCCGCCGTCGACAAGGGACGGACCGGCGAGAACTATCTTTTGGGCGGGAGCGAGGCCTCCTATGCCGAGATCGTGCAAATGGTGGGCAGACTGCTCGGGCAGTCGACCAATACGACAGTCGGCCGGCCGGTCGTGTTGCGCGCCGCCGGCCGCGTTATGGAACGCATCTCGGCGATCACCGGCAGGGAGCCGATGATTACGGAGGAATCGGCGGCGCTGGTCACGGCGAACATCGTTTGCCGCAGCGACAAGGCCATACGCGAGTTGGGCTACCGGCCCGCGCCGATCGAGACTATGCTGAAGGACTGCATCGATTGGATGGTCGCCGAGAACCTCATCGGCCTGCGGCAAGCCTCGCGCTAGCTTGCTCCCGGCTTCACCGCATCACTGGCGCGCCGCGAAATGGCAAAGCGGCTGAACATTCGGCTCATGACTCGGTCGTACAGGCGCGGCGGCATGATCCGGCTCAACCGGGCGCCGAAGCCGAGCGACCATGGCAAATAAATATAGGATTGCCTTCGTTCTATGCCCGTCCCGATGATCGCGGCGGCATCACTCGCGGTGAGCGCTTTGCCGCGCGCCATGTCAGCCCCCATCATGCCGTTGATGTCATCGAGCAACGGGGTTTGCACATAGCCCGGAAAGACCGTCGTGACGGTGACGCCCCTCTGCCTGAGTTCCGAGCGGAGGCTTTCCAGATAGGCCGCAACCGCCGCCTTGCTCGCCGAGTAACCGGGTTCGAACGGGATCCCGCGCAAGCCTGCCATGCTCGAAATACCGACGATATGGCCGCTTCCGCGCTCCAGCATCGCTGGAAGCGCGGCCTCGACGAGATAGACCATGCCGAGAAAATTGATGCGCACGATGTCTTCGAGCTCAGCGATCCTGGGGTCGTCGACTGTCGAGGCGCGACAGATCCCGGCGCACGGGATCAGAATGTCGGCCGGCCCCGTCGTTGCGACAATCCGAACAACCGCATCCTGCACCTGCTCACGCTGGCGGACATCGGCTGCCGCCGTCGCACAACGCGCCCCATTCTTCCGAAGCTCGCTGGCGAACGCATCGAGCCCCGTCGTGTCACGATCGATCAGGCCGACGCTCGCACCGCGCTGCGCAAACAACCGGCCGAGCTCGAGCCCGATGCCGCTGGCGGCTCCGCTGATGACGACGACCTGTTCCGTGGATCGCATATTGTGTCACTCTTCCCAGTGCCGTGGCCACCTGCAGCTATCACACGATTGGAAGCCGGAGTCGAAGCACCAAAATCGACCACCTCAATCGCAGGAAATACTCGCTTTCCCACCATGCTTCGGGCACTGTTCCGACATTGACTCTGCAATAGGCCAAGTCGACGACTCTGCAATAGGCCAAGTCGACCTAGCCAACAAAAGTCCTGCGCACTTTTGTTCGGCGGTTCGGTGGTGATTCTCGGAGGGATCGTCTACGCAATGGTGCAGTTCGCGCCGACCGCCAGACGGGGACGCGTATAGATCCGGAGATCGACTTACTGACCGAGGAGCAGCGCTCCGAAGTACCCCCAAGCGCTGGGAGATAAAGGAACGCACGAACCACTTTCACGCGCTTGAGTATCTTGTAGTTGATGCGAGTGGCAATCGTATGGCGGCACGTCTCCCCACCGTGTCTCCCACACCCACTTGGAGCATCGTCAGGCATTCCTGGAGGCGTTCGGCTTGGACATCTTAGCCTTCCTGCTGCTCAGCCTGACATGCGGTGTTTTGCTCAGCTTTGGCTTTTTGCGAGAGTCAACGTGATCAGACATAAAGCGCTCATTGGGGGCGACCTTCGCTCACGCTTTCCCTTGCGCGGCCCCGACGACAACTTTGCCAAGAGTTGGCCGACCTAGCGGACGCGCGTGCAGCGGTCCGCTTTTGACCCTAACTCAGCACTCGTTGGAAGCCCATTCAATCAACCCGGCACTGCTTGAAGCGGCAGCTTTCAGTTACGAATTGGCACCCTTGAGATACCAATCCTCGAGCTTCGTGATCGAGGGATTTTCGCCATTGTTGCTGATCCACGAGTCGACCGCATAGCGCTGACCGGTTTTGTTTTCCCTGATGGTCGCCGTGTAGTGGGGCCAATATTTAACCGGCTTCCCAATCATTGTCCCGTAAAGCATGTTGTCTTCTCCCAACGGGCCCTCAACGGTGTGGTAGCGCAACAAGCCGTTGGATTGGATCACCACCAGGTAGCTTGTGGTGTTGGTCGATTCATCGATGCAGTCCTCTTGCGTGGGATCGCCGGAAGCAGTCCACTGCATGCCGGCAACGTCGCGAATGCCGATCGCTGCCCCAACCTGTTGCTCCATCAATCCGATCGCATAGGCGATCGCCCGACGTTCCTCGGCGGGCGAGTCATTGCTCTTAACTTTACGCATAGTAGTTGCGATTGCCGCAATGTTCGCGCTCGTGAAGCGATAAGGTGTTTTCATCTTGCAACCGTAAGCGTGGCAGACCACCACCGTGTTCTTCTGCGGTGCGTCCATTCCCAGTCGAAGGAAGCGTTTGCTGGGATCAGGTCCCTCATCATACGTGCACGCCGCAAGCGGAATGCTGGCGACTAACGCAATGCACAACGCGCGGAAGCGCATTGACTCCTCCCCCAACGGCTTTCTCGCTCTTAGCAAGAGGCTCTCATGATCTGCAAGAGGAGATTGCAAAATTGCGACCGAAAACAATGAAGTGTTGCCCGACATGGTGCGGTGGATGACCAAGGAGCACGTCATCTCATCAATGCCGGGCTTTCCGCGCTGGCCAGGCGAGGAATCGCGTTGGGTGTCAGATCTGCTGGCCACAATCTACCAATCGTCCGCAAAAAAATGCGCCCTCGCCCGACCCCACTGAACACAAGACTTTCTGAGAACGACGCACCGGGCCTTAAAACAACGACTATGATCTGTAGACTATAGTCGAGAGTCAATCCCGCACCGGTCGTTTGTCGGCGGATGACAAGTAAGCCGCACAGGCCGAAAGGGGGAATTAGTTCTTGCGGATTTGCGCACCTTCTCGGTCGGAGGCTAATTGGCGCTCGGCGACCGAGGCGACAGTGGTTCTGGCGTACTATTGGGAGCGCTTGCGTCCACATTCGCGGTGACACAGGCCGCAGCGTATAGAGGAAACCGCTCCGTTGGTCCGAATAACGCGTATGTCGGCTTAGTGCCAAGAACACCCATACCGGTTTATTCGGCAGCGAGGACAAGGGTCCAATAGGGGTGACCGCTTCCGTTCTTAGCCATCGCCACTCCGATCGCGGTCACATTCGGACGCAAGAGGTTAGTGCGATGGCCGGAGCTTTCCTCCCAGAAGTGCATCGCGTCGGCGAAGGACTTTTGCCCCGAAGCCACATTCTCGGACGCTATTTTTGCATGATAGCCAGCGCGCGCTGCGCGATCTTTCGCCGTCGATCCGTCAGCGCCGTAGTGACCCATCCAGCTCCGTGCCGCCTGAGAATTGGATTGCATGGCGGCAGCTCGAGAAAGCCTCGCATCGAGCACGAGAGTCGCAAGGCCGTTGTTGACACGGAAGGCATTTACCGCTTCCAGAGCTTTTTGGGGATCAAGCGCCTGCACCGGACGCGCCGCGTATTCTGGAGACACAAACGTGAAAGAACAGCCGCTAAATGGGCTCAACAAGCATGGGATCCGCACCTCGGCAAGCGCCGGCGAACCCGGCGCACTCGCGGCGCAAGCGAGGCCCACGATCAGGAGTGCAATCGCAACAAGCCGGAAGCGCCTCATTCCCGATTTCCCTCAATGCGGCTAAAGGACCCCGCATCTCACTAGTTTAATCTCGATTTCGGAGCCGACCAAAGCGCCTATTTGTCCGGTTGCGGTCAAGAAAAGAAAACTTGGTGCCCACGGTCGTGCCAGAAGCTTTCAGGGGCGGCGCCCACCGACCCACCACTTCTTTCATTTGGAATTTGTCGGCGCATCGGCAGTCGGATTTTTGGTGCTGACTGCTGGTGAACCTGCTTCGCGGATTCTAGGCCAAAGCGAAGCAGATAACGAAAGGGCGTAAGCCTTCGCGTAGAATCTCGACGGGTGCAATTGCTGCCGCCCGGAACTGCGATATTGAACATTCGTCTCACGCCGCGGTCGTACAAGCGCGGTGGCATGATCCGACTGCGCTGGCCACACCGCGGATCCCCGCGGATCGCATATTGTGTCACTCTTCCCCAGTGCCATGGCCACCTGCAGCTATCACACGATCGGAAGCCGGAGTCGAAGCACCAAAATCGACCGCCTCAATCGCAGGAAATACTCGCTTTCCCACCATGCTTCGGGCACTGTCTCGAACGTTGGCGTAAGGTCGCACCTACTCTTGTCGTGGATGCGTCCGTCCATTAGGTGTGCTTGAACACTTTGATTGAGACGTGGCGGTGAAGCGCCTTCGCGCCTCATGGCTTGCGCGATGGCGAGAGCAGAACTCGCCTCACAACCATAGCGAATCTCAGCGGGGCGATATGTGCGGCTTGGCAGGAGTGATTGACCTCGAGGGCCGGCGAGAGCCCGATCGGGCCCTCGTGCGCCGCATGGCGGATGCCCTGGTTCATCGCGGCCCGGACGATTCCGGCTTTCTGTTCGTGCCTGGAATTGGGCTTGCGCACCGTAGGCTGAGCATCCTCGGGCTGGAGGACGGCCAGCAACCGATCTTCAACGAGGATCGTAGCGTGGCCGTCATCTGCAACGGCGAGCTGTTCGATTATCCCGAACGGCGCATCGAGCTCGAGGCCAAGGGCCACGTGTTCCGCACCCACAGCGACTCGGAGCTGATCGTCCATCTATACGAGGAGCATGGCGAGGAGCTCTTTCCTCTTCTCAAAGGGCAGTTTGCCTTCGCGCTCGTGGACCTCGCGCGCGGGACGGTGCTGCTTGCCAGGGACCGCGTCGGCATTTGCCCCTTGTTCTTCGCGCGTCGCGGCGATTTCCTCTATTTCGGTTCCGAGATCAAAGCGCTGCTCGCGTCCGGCGCGGTACCGCCGAAGGCCGACCCGCGTGGGCTCGATCATCTCTTCAATTTCTTCGCGCTGGGCACGCGCCGCACTCTGTTCGAAGGCGTGCACGCCATAGCGCCGGGCCATTACTTGAAGATCGCATCAACCGGACACGGCAAGCAGGTCGCCCCGGTCGAGCGCAAATATTGGGACTTCGATTTCCCCAATTGGGGCGACGAAGAAAATCCGGCTGACGGGCGCGGGCCGATTGATGCGTTTGAAGCCGTGTTTGCTCGCGCCGTCGAGATCAGGCTCCGCGCCGACGTTCCAGTGGGCGGCTATCTCAGCGGCGGCGTGGATTCGGCCTACGTGCTCGCCACTGCGGCGCGCGTTGCCGGTCATGCGCTGCCAAGCTTCACTGTGCGCATCCCCGGCGACCTCGACGAGGTCGCCGACGCATTGGAAACGTCCGGCGCCATCGGCGAGCGTCGCCCGACGGTGGTCGAGGCAGGCGCGAACCTCATCACCAGCACCTACGCCGCACTCACAGCGGCTGCGGAATGCCCCGTCCTGGACACCTCGTGCGCGGCGCTGCTGGCGCTTTCGCGCGAGGTGCATGCGCAGGGCTACAAGGCGGTGCTCACCGGTGAAGGCGCAGATGAGGCGTTCGCCGGCTACGTTTGGTTCAAGATCCGCGAAGCCGCGCGTTTACTCGATATCGGCGATGCCTTCCGGCCGAGTACGGTCATCAGCCGCGTGGCCCGCAAATGGGCCGCGCCGAATCTTGGCTTCAATACGCTAGCCCGTATCGACGCTGCGATCGGTGGACCGCATGCACAGTCGACCATCTACAATCTCGTGGCGAGGTCGCGGGAGAGCTATTACAGCACAGGGCTGAAAGAGCAGCTCGGAAGCCATCTCGCCTATGAGGACCTCGACCTCGACCTCGCACGCATGGCGCGCTGGCATCCCCTGAACCGGTCGCTCTATCTCGGTTACAAGGTGCAGCTGCCGGGCCTCCTTCTCAGTCAAAAGGGGGATCGCGTGGCCATGGCGAACAGCGTGGAGACGCGCTACCCGTTTCTCGACGAGGATGTGGTCGCGTTCGCAGCAAGCCTTCACCCCCGCTGGAAGTTGCGGCGCTGCTTGCGCGACAAATATCTCCTGCGTCAGGCTGCGGAGCGCATGCTGCCTGTCACCGTGGCACAGCGGCCGAAGGGGATGTTCCGGGCGCCGCTCGCCGAGACCTTTCTCGCCCACCCCCCTGCCTTCGTGCGCGAGCTCATGAGCACCGAGAGTCTCGCGCGCAGCGGCTATTTCGATGTCGCGCGCGTGCGGCGTGATTGCGCAATGATGGAGAAAGGCGAAGGCCGCAAGTTTGGGGCTTTCGCGAGCCTGGGCCTCGGCGGGGTCGTCGCCACCCAGCTCTGGCATCACCTTTATCTCGGTGGCGGACTCTGCAGCCTGCCGCAATGGGCCGCAGCGCCAAGCGTGCAAGCCACGCGCTCCGTCGCCGCCGAGTAATCCGCCTGAGTGATTTCCGAGAATGGCTGGATTCGTGTAGCTGCGGGGGCCCGTAGCCCCTGTTTGTCGAGTTACAGACGGCCCGTCAAAAAACCACACCCCCTTCTCAAACAGAAATTCCAATTAGAAGACCGAAACGATGGCGAGGAAATTGAAGGTTTACCAAACCTCGTCGGGTTTTTTTGACCTGGCCATTGCGGCGCCATCGATGAAGGCGGCGGCGGATGCGTGGGGCTCAAGAACCAACGTCTTCAAACAAGGGCTTGCCAAGGAGACGTCCGACCCCGCGATCGTTGCCGCCGCCATGGCAAAGCCAGGACTCGTTCTGAGGCGCCCGGTCGGGTCGAATGAAACGTTCGGCCAACACGCCAGCCTGCCGAAGACGTTGCCTGGCTACACGATCAAGGACAAGCCAGCAAAAACTCGCCCGCAGCCAAAAGATCTGCCGCCACGCAACGTACATCCTGAAGCCACGCGCGCGGCCGCTATCGCTTTCGAGCGAGAGCAGAAAAGGCGCGAAATGGCGCGGCGCAAGGAAGAAGCGGCGCGAGAACAGAAACGTCGTCGGCGCGAAAAGGCAATGGCAAATGCGGAAAGAGCGTTTGAAAAAGCTGAACGCGAGCACGACACCAGAACCGCGAGCATCGAGAAGGCGCGCGCTGCGCTGGACAAACGGTCGCGCGCCGAAGAGGTCCGTTGGGCGAAGCAGAAGGAGAAGTTGGAAACCGCCATACGCCGGTCGCGTGATTGACTTGAGCGTATCGTCCCGCCGAGTTTCATTCGTCGATCTGACGGGTCAGTGCTTGCAACGTGTACCGCTGCGCTGGCGGACTAGCCTCGATTGCGGGCTTTGTGCTGCTTCTGCGATGTTTCTGAAGCTGGTCCAATCGCCCCCCGGCGGCGGCGCTTGAGGTCTGCGAAGCACCTTCAAAACGTTGGCTCCGACAATAGAACGGTGTCTTCGTCCAGCCGCGACTCTCGGACGGCAGCGAGCTTCTTTCATGAGATTCTGGGCGACCTCGGCCCGCTGACGTAGGGATTGCCGGACTCGAAAAACCGACGCTTGCGATCGACTTCCCGCGTCAGGCCGATGCGCGGGCTGCTACAGATCGGACCTATGCGCCGGGCTGCCGTGCCGAGCCAAAGAGCTTCCCCAGCACATAGATCGACTCCATCGTAGCGCTTGTCGATCTGCATGGCTTGGGCGAGGCGTCCTGGGCCACGCGCAATATCACGCGTACGCGTCACCTTCCGAATGCGCTGCATTATCTCAATACCTTCAAGAGGTTCTAACGCACGCAAAAGCACGCCCGCACCGATTCCTAGTTCCTCGCTGGTGACGTTCACCATGAATGAAGAGCCATAGGTAAAATAGACATAGCAATAACCAGGACCGAGAAACAAAGACTGATTGCCTCGTGTCTTGCCCCGGAAGGCGTGGCCGGCGGCGTCGCCAGGCGGATATGCCTCTGTTTCAACGATGACCCCGCTCAGCCTCGCTGTCGCAAGCGTATGCACCAGCGTCTTCCCGATCAGATACTGCGCAAGCTCCATCGTTCCAACAGGCAAGTCCACCCGGCGAAGGCACTCGAGGCTGCACTGGAGGGGACTCATTGCGACCACCTACTTGCTTCAGAGCCGAGCGGCTCAAAGCAGTTAAGCGCCAAAGCGGACATGCTTGTCCCTCAGCCAGTGCGACTCCCGGGTGATCAGGGACCCGCCGTAGCGGCCCGGAACGATGCGGCGAAATTCTCAAGCTCGTTGGACGCGGCATCGGACACTGCCCAATACGTGACCCCTGCATCGCTCCACGAGAGCGCGAGATAGCCTTGCTCCAAATGCTTTTTCAACGGTTCAGGTCCGCCACCCGTGTTGGACATTTCGGTCAGGCTGATGAGATGCTTGCCATGGTTGTAAACGAGCGAGGCGACCGGTGAGACGTTCACCACATCGATGCGCCCGCCCACCAAAGGAAAACCCTTAGCGTTGAGATCGACGACGGTCGGCGCGAAGGCGAGCTTGCCGTTGAACCAGGGTTTGACCGTGTGGTGGTCGGACGATGCGACGTCGATCGGCTGCGGCGCCATCAGCGCTCGAATATGCGCCGATACGATTTCCGCGGCCACGTCATCGTTGACCCGATGGTTTAGCGCACCGAAAGTGGCGGCGCCCGCAAGCACAGCGCCGATTAGGAACGAGGCGGCCAATGCGAGCCATGAGTTTCTAGCAGCGCGAGGAACGACGTTTAACCGACTCACGATGCGCCGCTTAAGCTCTGGAGACGGCACGTCCTCAGCGAGGTCGGAACGAAGCGCCGCGCGCAAAGCGCGCAGTGTTTCGATCCGAGCACTCAGCTTGGCATCGGAGACAAAGCGTTGCTCAAAGCGCGCAGCCTCGATGGGGTCTAGTTCACCGTCGAGATAGGCGTTGACAAGTAAGTCCTCGTGCGCGGAGAGCATCATAGCGTGTCCGCCGCGATTGCGGCTGCAAGTAAGCGACGGGCGCGCGCAAGTCTTGACATAACGGTACCAATCGGCAGCGCAGCGACCTCGGCGATAGTCCTATAATCGAGCTCGTGGATTTCCCGAAGCACTAACACCTCGCGGAAAGGCACCGGTAACGAGGCCATTGCCTTGCGCACCTGTTGAGCTTCCAGTTTGGCGATCAAGGCGGTCTCCGGCGTTTGCAGTTCATCGGTCGCCGCTTGTTCAATCTCGCCCTGCGCTTTCTCGCTCAGGTCCTCGCTTAGTACCAAGACTTTGGGTCGGTTCTTGGCAAGCCAACTGTAACTAGTATTGCGCACGATGGTCAGCACCCAGGCGCGAGCGTCTCCACCGCTGAACCCGCGAATGTTCTTGAAAGCGCGCATCGAGGCCTCTTGCACGATATCCTCGGCATCCGTACGGCTGCCGGCAATCCAGCGCGCGAGTCGGAAGGCATCGACGAGGTGCGGCAAGAACACCTCGGTAAACCTGGCCTGATCACTCGTGTCGTCCACATTTGAGCCGGTTGAAGCTGCTCCTCAAGTTCAGTGTAGCGGCATTTAAGGCATGACGACGATCTTTCCCGTCATGTGCGGGTGGATGGCACAGAAATACTCGACCGTGCCGACAGTCGAGAAGGTCTGCGAGAATTTATCGTCGGTATCGAGCGCGCTTGAGCGGAACTTGCCATCTTTTTCCGAGACCACATGCGGAATGTCGTCGGCATTGACCCAGGTTACAGTGGTGCCTGCCTTCACGGTCAATGTGGGTGGATCAAAGGTGAAATTGGCGATCTTCACCTGGGCCTCGGCGGCGAACGCCTGCCCGCTGGCAAGGCCTGCAACGACAGCAAGTATGGCGAGTGTCGCGCGAAGTCCGTGAGTGGGCGATTTTGTCATGTCGCTTACCCTGCGAGCGTTGTGTCGGTGATGGCGAGCGGTTTGTCACCGGTGCGCACTTCGACGCTCGTGATGCCAAGCACCGAACGGAGTTGCTCGGCGGGCACGGTCATGGGGCCCGGCGAAGGCGCAGTTCCGGGCGCCGGCTGCGGGAAGCAGGTCGAGCGCGCGGTATGGAAGGTCATATTGCCTTCGACCTTTTGCACGATTTGGTGAATGTGCCCATTCAGCACCGTGACAGAGCCAAACCGCTTTAGAAGATTGAGCGCCTGCAATCCGTCATCGGTGCCCCAGCCCCAGTCGGCATACACCGTCCAGAGCGGGATGTGGGCGAAGACGACGATCGGCGTGCATCGCGACTTGTCCTTGAGATCGTCGGCGAGCCAGGCGAGCTGGTCGGCTCCTAGCCGTCCGAGGCCGCCAGCCTTGAGATCAACCACATTGACGAGACCGATGAAGTGAACGCCGTGGTCGTCGAAGCTGTACCAGCCCTGGCCCTTGGTGCCCTTGCCGTAGCGGTCGAGATAGGCCTTTCCTAGGCCCTCGTCGATAAAGTCGTGCTCGCCAGGAACATAATGAACGTTGAGCTTTGCCTCGCTGATGATCTGATCAGCGTTGTCGAATTCGTCAGGCTTGGACAGGTGCGTGATATCGCCCGTATGAATCATGAAGGCCGGGCGCGACTTCACCGCCTTCACCTTGCCGATGGCTTCGCGGAGCGTGCCAAGCGCATCCGGATTAGCCGGCTTATTGAAGCCGATATGGCTGTCGCTGATTTGCAGAAAGCTAAAACCGGTTGGTACCGCCGCGAGCGCATCGCCTAGCAGTCCCAACGATTTCGGCACACCACCTGAAAGTGTCCACAAAATCCCTGTGCCCGCCCAGACCATGCATTGAAGTGCATTCCTCCGGTTTAGTCCCTCGTCGTCGGCCTCGGATTTCGCCGCGCGGGCTGTAATTTTGATCTCTTCACCCATCGTCATCTCCTTCGTCGCGATCAAGCGTCACGAAGAGGAGACCCGAGCTAGAGGAGATTTATTCCCGTAGAGCTCAAATTTTTTTTCGAGCGCCACGCCACACCGCGGGAGCGTCCGGGACACGTTCGAAATCAACAATCCCTCCGCCGCCCCGATTTGGGTTAAAAGCGGCGTCAGCTACGCCCGAGCCGATGTTGGCTTCGTGCCATTAGCGGACCGGTGAGCGAAGGTCTATCGACTCCCAAACAAGCGCCGGAAAAAGCCACCCCGTCTCTTCGCAGGTTGCCATGATTGCGCGAAGCGCAACTGCTTCCCGTAGGCCAGCGCCGCGTTATCGGAGAGCCCAGCGATCTTACTGGGCTCTCCTACTGGCAAAATGGGGTGGTGTGGTCAGCGCGGATCGCGCGTTACCAGGCTCAGGCCGTCGTTCCAAGAGCCTTTGATATATCGGCAAGAGTGGCCTTCTCAGCATCGCTGACTTTCACCCCTCCGACACCGAGGAAACCGCCCTCGGAAGAGGCTTCTGCCACGTTCTGGCTGATGGCCTGTAACCAGGCTTTGAACCCAGCCGCGTCTTGGGGCGCCTTGGCATTGAGGATTGAGGACACCTCTTTCAAATTAGCCAGCGAGCGCTGAACAACCTCAGCAGGCTTAGCGCCGGCGAGGTGTTGACGCAGCGCTTCCTGAACAGCGGATCGCCCTTCCTTCGTCTCGAAATCCGCGACGACGGCCTTAATAAGTTCGCTAGATCCGGCATTCGACTTCGCCGCAGCCAACGCGGAACTGCTGGCAAAAGCCTCTTTGACAGAGCCCCATAGGCCGCTTGGCTCGGCCGCTGAAACGGCCATACCGGCCAACATCGTACTCTCTAAGATCTTGGTCCACTCGTCCGGCTTAAAGTTCTGCTTGTTCGTCATGGCAACCTCCTACTCACTACGAAACTGCTGCCGTTTTTGTCCATGCAAGCGCGCCGTCTCAACGCATCAGCCGCCTAATTTCCGTCTGGGTCGGTAGTTATCCTTGGGGCGTGAATTGGTCGACGATTTTCGAAAGAACCCGCTCTTTCCTCCCTCGATTGCGGTATAAGACCCGTCCACAGAAAAACATTACCCTAAAGCCTTAAGCCGGGCTAGGCGGGCTTGGGTCGGAGTCGTGCTATCGTGATCGTTATCGTCGGCATGCAGCGCGGCTGCAGGACAATCGGATGTGCTAGCATGGCGGGGGAATAGTTCTGTATGGAAATCACCGCTCCAGTCGGACCGCAAAAAAAAGTTCGCAAGCGCAGCGGCTTCATAAAGCGCCTGCTGGGCTTTACGTTTGCATTCGGCATGGTCGTTTTCTTGGTCGCAGCAAGTGTCGCGGGCTTTATCCTGTGGAACGTCTCGAAGGACCTGCCCGACTACGACACGCTTGCCAAATACGAACCGCCCGTCACGACGCGTATATACGCCAACGATGGCAATCTTATCGCCGAGTTTGCGCGCGAGCGGCGCATCTATGTGCCAATCACCGCTGTCCCCCCTCGCGTAGTCCAGGCCTTCCTCTCAGCAGAGGATAAGAGCTTCTACCAACATGGCGGGTTGGACATCCAAGGCATCCTGCGTGCGGCCATCAGCAATTTCGGCAGCTCTGGTGGTCAGAAGATGGGCGCCTCCACCATCACCCAGCAAGTCGCCAAGAATTTTTTGCTCTCGAACGAGCAGACGTTTGATCGCAAGCTAAAGGAATTGCTCGTATCGGTCCGCATCGAGCGGGCCTTCACCAAGGATCATATCCTCGAGCTCTATCTGAATGAAATCTACCTTGGCTCTGGGGCATACGGCGTCGCAGCTGCCGCGCAAACGTACTGGGATAAATCTCTCCCCGAGCTCACGATTGCCGATTGTGCATACCTTGCTACTTTGCCTAAGGCTCCCTCCACCTACAGCCCGTTCAAATCGCCTGAGCGAGCGATCGCGCGCCGCAATTGGGTCATCGACCGCATGGTGGAAAATGGCTACGTAAGTCGAGAAGAAGGCGACAAGGCGAAGGCGCAGCCACTCGGAGTGACACTGCGTAAGACCGGACCGCGGATTCTTGCCTCGGAGTTCTTCGCCGAAGAGGTGCGTCGTAACCTTCTCGATCAATTCGGCGAGGGGCAGCTTTATGGCGGAGGCCTATTCGCCCACACCACGCTAGACCCGACCCTGCAACGCATCGCGCGTAAGACGTTCGTAGATGGTCTGGTGGCTTACGATCATCGTCATGGTTGGCGCGGCCCGGTGAAAAATATTGGCGCCACCACGGATTGGGCGAAGACGCTCGCTGCGATGAAACTATGGTCCGACATCGAGCCTTGGCAACTGGCAGTCGCCCTCCAGGTGAGTAAGGACAAGGCGGTCATCGGCTTGCGTCCCGAACGCACCTCAACCAGTGGAGTTGAGAAACAGACCGAGCAGGGCGAGATCCCATTCAGCGAGATGCAATGGGCGCGTCCTGCCCTCAAGATTGGCATGGGCGCATCGCCCCGCAGCGCGACCGATGTGCTCAAGCCTGGCGATGTGATCTATGTATCTCCGCGGGAACCCAAAGACGATCAAGACAATGCCGCAGGCCAATGGTCGCTGCAGCAGATTCCTGCGGTCGGCGGCGCGTTGGTCGCCTTGGATCCCCACACTGGCCGAGTGCTCGCCCTCGTCGGTGGCTTCAGCTTCGCCCAAAGCCAGTTCAATCGCGCCGTCCAGGCGATGCGCCAGCCAGGCTCGACTCTCAAGCCCCTCATCTACACTGCTGCGCTCGACAACGGCTATACGCCGGCAAGTATCGTCGTCGACGGTCCGATTACGATCAATCGGGGGCCAGGTCTTCCACCGTGGCGACCCAAGAACTATGAGTCCGGCTCGTTTGCTGGCCCCTCAACCCTGCGCTTCGGCATTGAGCACTCGCGCAATCTGATGACGGTGCGGCTCTCTCGGGACATGGGCATGCCGATAATTTGCGAATACACGCGCCGTTTGGGCGTGTACGACAATCTGATGCCGATTTTGCCGATGGCGCTTGGTGCTGGCGAGACGACCCTTATCAAGATGGTCACTGCCTATGGGATCATCGACAATGGCGGCAAGGCGATGAAGGCTACGCTCATAGATTACATCCAGGACCGCTACGGTCGTGTGATTTGGCGACATGACCGGCGAAATTGTGATCAGTGCGCGGCCCAAGAGTGGAGTGGACAGGATGAGCCTAAGATCGTTGATAATCGCAAGCAGATCATCGATCCTATGACGGCCTACCAGATGACTGACATCATGGAGGGTGTCGTCGAGCGGGGCACAGCGCAGAAGCTGAAGGTGTTGCAGAGGCCGATCGCCGGCAAGACCGGCACGACGAACGATGAGAAGGATGCATGGTTCATCGGCTTCACGCCTGACCTTGTTGTCGGCGCTTATATTGGCTTCGACAATCCGGCTCCGCTCGGTCATGGCGAGACAGGCGGTAACGTCTCGGCTCCGGTGGTTCGCGACTTTTTCAACCTTGCTTTGGCGAATCAGCCGGCCGTTCCGTTCCGCGTTCCGTCGGGCATAAGGCTCGTTCGCGTCAACTTGAAGACTGGTGTTCCCACCAGCGCGAGCGACCCACGAGCAATCTTGGAAGCGTTCAAGCCCGATCAGGGGCCGCTAGACGCGAAGTCCGAGGACGATCAGCAGACCGCTGCCACTGGCGACGCCACTCAACCTGCTTTAGATGCAGCACAAGCACCCATCGAGGCTCCACAGAATCCGACGCCTCAGCAGGCGACAATATCGTCTTCGGCTCCGACAGCCGCAGCCCCAGCCACGGCAAGCTCAGGTCAGGCATCCGCGACGCCTGCTGTCAAGCCAAAGCGCAAGTCGGTCGTCGCGAAGCCACTCGCGCCGCAGCCACCCGCCAACCAGGACAATTTCTTCCAGAGAACCTTCAAGGGGTCCGGTGGCCTCTACTGAGCAATTGCGAGCCCCGTCATGAGATTCAGCGCTTGATAGCGCAACAATTCAGGGGATGGCTCCCAAGGACGGCAGCCGGAGCTCCTCCGTTCAGTGCGAGAAGCTGACATCGAGCCGACCTTCCTTACTGTCGCGCGGCATTTCTGCAACATTGATCGCGATTTCTCGCATGGAAGAGCCTAACCAACTGGATCGCCTTAGTTTTGCGGCCGACACTGTGCTTAGTCAACGTTCAAAGGGTCGCTGGGTTTGCCATTTCCCCTCATTGGCGGAATGAGCGGACAGACTGACTATGGGAGCTCGTCAATCTTTTTCAGTTTCGGAACATTCACCACGGCAGGGGCAGGGGATCTTGCACCGCTGCACCCGCTCGCGCGAAGCCTCACCAACATCGAGGCTATGATCGGTCAGCTTTATCCCGCGACATTGTTGGCGAGGACCGTAACCCTAGAAATTGAGGGCGAAAGACGGCTTTAGGCTCGCTGCACGAATGGGTACGTCTGATCAAGCCCACCTAATGTGCCAGCGTCTTGTTTGCTGAGGCGGTTTAACAGGATGAGTGCGGGACGGTATTGGTTAGTCATTGCGGGTTTTGTCTTCGTCACTTGCAGCTTGTTGCGGGGCGTGTTCGCCGAGGAAACTCCTGCGGCGATGCGGATCATTTCCGTCTATCGCATCGATCTCGGCGACTTCAATCTTGGTGATTTTCGTTTCATTACGCTCTTGAAGGGCACCGAGTATCAGATTCGGGGCGAAGGGCATTTCTCCCTTCTCGGTGGCCTCATCTACAATTGGCGGGGCGTCACGTCGAGCTCAGGCAAGCTCACCAACTTAGGGCCGGAGCCGGTAGCATACGCCTTGAGTTATGTGGATGGCGGTGAGAGCGCGCAGCTCCGTATGTCCTTTGACGGCGGCGCCGTCACTCAGGTCTCGATGCTTCCAAAAAGGCAAGTCAAGACCCACGCTATTCCAGTCACAAAAGAGCAGCTGGCAGGTGTCCTTGATCCGTTGACCGCTCTGTTCCTTCGTGCTCGATCAGACGACTCCGATGGGGACTCGAAGGTGTGCGATCAAACGATCCCGGTGTTCGACGGCGACTGGCGTTTTGACCTTGTTCTGTCCACCAAGCGGAGGGTGAAGTTGCAGAAACAGACACCCACGGGATATTCGGGGTACGCAGTGATTTGCGGCGTCAAGTTTATCCCGATTGCAGGGTACCGTCCGGACGATCCGGACATAAAACTGATGTCACAGTCCAACGCGATTGAGGTCTGGCTAGTTTCTCTGCCGGGGACCGGCATGTATGCGCCATATCGAATTGTGCTGCCGACCGATGCGGGCTCTGTCTCGGCGACATCGACCTCATTCCAAGTCCGAAAGAGATAAAAGCTGCGAGATCCCTGTCGGTCGCGGGGTCTGGTCGCCGTCTTTTAGTCCAGCATTAGTGATTTTTCCTTCCCACGCTCCCGTGTCCCGTTACCCAGAATTTCTCACGTTTGAACGTGGGACTATGTCCGCTTTGTTCCATAAGCAGACATCAGATATATTGGTGCAGCGCGAGGCTACTGAGGCGTCACGTTACGTCAGAGCGCGCCTCGATGGACTGCATTTGCGCCGCTTGGAGGCACCGTGGGCACCTAAAGATCTCCCTCCACGACAGTGCGCGTTTTTCGCCCGTCTCCCACAGTTCAATTCGCTGTGATAAAAATGCGGTGGCGAGTACGGACTGGAGCGGCTATCGAAGCTACGGTTTAATGTTGCAGGGTGCGCATGGTGGGAGCTACAAGCGGCACGAGAGTGCAGCTTTTTGCCGGATGTCGCTCTAATTTAAGTGGGGAACTGAAATCCCCTTCGGAGTGACATCGGGGTTTTGCTTACCGGTTTCCGGTCAATCATCCGAGCGATTCAATCTTAGGAGTTTTACCGATGTTAAGAGGGTTTGTTGTGGTTCTCGCTTGTGGCTGGTCACTATTTTCGTTCAGCGTCCAAGCCTCACCCATACTCGTCGTACCGATGCAAAAAGCGACGGACATCACGCTGGTCCGCGGCTTCTGCGGCCTAGGTTTTCATCGCGGCCCCTACGGCTATTGCATCCGAAACGGCACTGTGGCCGTGCCTCCAGTAGTCATGGCGCCATCGCCTGTAATCGTTCAGCCATCGATGGTGGTTGTGGCTCCCGCGGTGCCGGTAGTGGTTGCCCCGACCATGCCAGTAGTGGTTGCGCCGATGGTGTGCCCCTACGGTTACTATCTTGGGCCCTATGGCCGCTGCTTGCTGTCCTACTGATGGGCCTCAGCAACACCGGACATGACTACATTTCCGTATTTACGCTGAGATAACAGCCACTCTAAGGAGACCTCATGCGCATCGTCATTCACCGCTTCCTCGTGGTTTTCAGCGTGGCGCTCACGGCAGCACTGAGCTTCGGTGCCTTGAGCCAAAATGCTGCTGCGGAAGAAGCAACGCCGCCCGACGAGAGTGTAGAGCAGATTGCGCTAACAGATGCGCAGATTGAGAGCTTCATTGCCGCTGAAAAGGAGATGGCGCCAATTATCGCCAAGGCGCCCCCAGGCGACCAACCGGATCCCAAGATCATGGAGCAACTCGAAGCGGTGGCTACGAAATACAAGTTCGCGAACTACGCCGAGTTCGATGATGTCGCTGAAAACATCGGCCTGATCATGAGTGGCATCGATCCGGACACAAAAAAATACGTGGGTCCGGACGACGTCATCAAAAAAGAGATCGCCGCGATCGATAAAGAAAACTTGGCGCCAAATGACAAGAAGGGACAACTCGACGAATTGCAGTCAGAACTGAAAGCGCCCGCCGACCCCGTACAATTCCCGACCAATATCGATCTCGTGGTGAAGAACTACGATAAGCTCAATGCTGTGATGCCGCCCGTCCAATAGTCGTGGAGATTTGAAGGGCCGCTCGTAGGTGCGGCGACAAATTCCCTCGACACTCGTCACCAAATAGGCGCGCCTACGCACGGCCTGCACAGGGCGCTTCGGGTTCGCGTCAATGAAGTGGGGTGTTGCGCGCGCTATTCGATTGTCTCATATATGCGTACACTCACAAACTATGCGTACACTCACAAACAACCATGAGGAACGATCAAAATGGCCAGACCTGCGAAGCGCCGCGTTCGTCGTGAATGGACAGCACAAGATATTCGCGAGCTAAAGAAACACTCAAAAAGCAAAACAGCCGTAGCGGTAATCGCAAAGACTACAAAGCGCACGCCCGGAGCGCTGAGGCAAAAAGCTCTCATGCTTGGACTTCCTCTGGGCCATCGCCGTTAGGGGAATTTGCGCGTCATAATGAAGGGAGCCAATCGAACATGGACGCTTGTCTCGCCCTCATTCCGGCGTCGAAATTAGGTTTTTGAGCGCTGCCCGCACCTCATAGGTGAGAGCCCTCCCGCCCCTGCAAGCCTCGCCGAGCAGGGCGCGTGCCAAAGGCTTGGCATAGTCCTTCTTGAAATGCTCAACCTCAAATTCCCTGGCGCGGCCCGCTAAGCTGGTCGCGATATAGCCCTCGCCGTCGTCGCAAGCCAAACCGGCATGAAATCGGGCGAGGTCCTGAGGCGAAGGCGACTGCACGTGGCCGGCGTAGTCCTCCCAGCTCTTTGCATCTTCCCAGGTAGGCGGCTCAAGCCGCAGGATCGGATCGAGGCGCGCAATCACCACCGGCCGTACCACTGGGTCTGTGATTTCGGCATTGAGGACCTGCCCCAACTGCTCCTTCGCCTTCGGTGTGAGTGCCGACAGGTTCACATCGGCCAGCCCAAGCGGAGCCGGCGATTGATCGACGAGACCGGGAGGAAAGCGCGCGAGCCAGATCTCCGCCGAGGTCAAAACCGCGCCTCGAAGGTCGGCCCCTTGCAAATCTGCATCCTGAAGTTGGGCCCCTTGCAGGTCAGCGCCCTGAAGCTGGGCTCCCCTCAGATCCGCGCCCTGAAGCTGCGCCCCTCTTAGATCGGCACTTTGAAGTTTGGTGTAACTCAGATCGGTACCGTGAAGCAGGGCGCCTCGTAAATCCGCGCCTTCCATCGCCGCCGAGCTCATTTGCGCGCCCTGCATCTCCGCTTCTTTTAGGGATGCGCCCTGCAGTTGGGTGTCGTTGAGCCTGCCCTTAGCCGAACTCTTCCACAATTGCGCGCCGCGGAGATCCGCCCAGGTCAGATCGGCATGGTGAAAGTCCGAACGGTTGAGCAGGGCGTAGCGGAAATTGCGCTCGCGAAGCACGATCTTGGCGTCGTCGTCGGCACCGAGATCGGTGTCCTCCACGATGAGCACGCGATACGACAACAGCCATCGCCGCCACCATCCTTTATTACCGTGGTCGGGGATGCGGTCATAGACGAGACGCCGCACGATGGGGTTCAACAGCTTCGCCTCGCCCTCCGCACCGAGCCCGGCGGTTAAAGGCGTAATAAACCCGAGACGCCGATCGATCCATTCGTCGGGAACCGTGGCGATCAGCCAGCTGAAGCCGACGACGATCGGTAACAACAGGAGCACGAGAGCAACCTGCCGACCAGAAGCCTCCCAGGCTTCTGCCTGCGGCCCCAGTCTGATGTCCCATTTCCGCTTCGGCGGCGCATGCTGCATGATCGGCGTGAGTAGGATCAACATCGCAAAGCCGACGATCACAGCGAAGCGATGCCAATACGTGATCCACACCTCATGGAACGGGAGGAACTTGATCTGGAAATAAAGCAGCGTGACGATCGGCAGAACCGCGAAGGTCACATATACAATCAGCTGCATCATCAGCCTGGTGATGCGATTGGCTTCGGGGCCGGCCAGGATCTGCGAGAACACGTAGGAATGCACCCACTCGCGCGCAACGTGCCTGGTTCGCGCCTTCAGCTCGTAGGCGGCCAGCGCGTCAGTGAACCTGCGATATTTCCGCGCAAGGATGACGTGCTGCACCAAGAGCGACAGGTACACCAAGAGCAGCATCGCCGGCGCGTATTGAAAGAAACCGACGAGAGGAATGTCCGCATTGATGATGGGCAGCCTGACGGGGCTGTTGAGAAGCAGGTCCTTGTGGCTGACGGATGTGAGCGTGACCACCACATAGGTGAGAAGCAAGAGAAAGGCGAGCCAGGCGGTCCTGGCCGGATCACTGGCCGCGTTGGCTTCGTCGAGGAATCCCTTCGCTTCTTGTGACAATCGGGGCGACTTTGGCATTCAGGTGGGTTCCCGTAGCCTCGCTGAGGAAAAATTTTGAAGGGGTGGGCTTGCGTCTGCGTTACACAATAGAGTCCTCCTTGGGTCAACAGCGCCCTCGACGGGATCGAGCGCAGGGTGGAAGGCGCTGCCGGAGTGTTTTTGCCAGAATCGCCGCTGGTCACCCGCAACACCAACAGAAGCCCTATGGCGCCAGTAGGGGCGCCGCGGCGTCCAAAGGAACCACACAGCCTCGGATTTTCAGCGATCTCCACCTGGCGTCGGAATGGCGGGAAGCCGGAGCGCTTGTAGAAGCCGAGAGCGGACGGGCTGGCTGAAAACTCTAACGAGTTGAGACACTATACGCGCGCATCACGGCAAGAAGTACTTGCTGCCGACGCAGCGAGGTTTGTTTCGACGACCGAACCAGGAACGGAAACTGTCCCATTGAACAAGCGCGGGACAAAAAGAGGCAGGTGATGAAAAATCAACATTCCAAAACTGTGTTGGCGCCCCGTAGTGGACAGCGGCGTTTTCCGATTGCTTGTTGCCTTTCGGTGACACTCAGCTAGTCAGAAAATTGTTAAAGTTGCAGTTCTGAAGAAACACGGGGGCTATTCCATGCGTGTCCTTCTTGCCTGCGCCATCATCACCACGGCTGCAATCGGACTTGGAGGCTGCTGGTGGCACCACCAGGCGGCCGTGGTCACACAGCCGCCGCCGCCGCTCAAATAGAGCCAGCCTCCGACCGGGATCTTGTGGGCACAGAGACGGCGCAACTACCACAGGCGGCACATAGTGCGCCGCGACTACGTATCGTGCATCGTGGGTCTTTGACCTAGGAGCAACAACGCAGTGCAGGATGCGCTGTCGTCCGTTAGGCGGCACATTGGCGGACCGGGGGCATAAGTCATGCCGCATTACAAGCCTGCATTCACAATTGGCGCCGGTTCATGGCATCACGCCACCGGCAGAGCGGAACCGCTCTGGCGCTCGTGGTGTAAGTCGCCAATTTGGAAGTCGATCAGAAGGCATAGGCTCACCGAGGAACCGCAGTGCCGGCAGTGTGCAATTGAGGGTCGAACCATAGTTGCAAGCCACGTCGATCACATCACACCTCACCTCGGTCAGTGGTTACTCTTTTTCAAATACGAGAATACCCAAAGCCTGTGCGCTCACCACCACAACATGCATAAGCAACAAGAGAAGCGTGGCAATACCACTCACCCACCGGTAGAGCAGTTGGATGGTGCCGGACTGCGAGTTTGAGGGCTGCTCGTGATCTATCGAGAAATGAGAATCTTGGCATTTGTGCTGCTCGCATCAATCGCTTTTCGGCCCTCGCCAGCTCACGCAACGCCGCTGTCATATGAGTTCGGCGGCCAAAACAGCACCCTTTATAACCGTGCCCTGTTGACAAGGTTCGCCGATGACCGCGGTTATCATGTCGTCGATCTGACTCGCCATCACGCTCCAACGTACGGTGATCCGTTAGCTAAGAGCGCCAACGGAGGGCCCCTTTTACCTATAAATCGACTGGAACTACCTCATTTCGTGGATGCCAATGGGAGGCTTCCTAGTTGGCTTCTTATGAAGGACAGAGCTACCGGGTATCTGACGATGATCTGTACGGGAACTGGCTGCCAATATCGCATTCCTGTGATCTGGACCAAGCCGATGTTGGATCAAGTTGCGGCGACAATGGGTAACGCCATGGATCGTTGCGATCCACAATCAGCCAGATGCGAACTCAAGGGACTGCAACGTGCTGTGACCATCATGGAAGTTCAATTCCGGCACAAGTTGGACAAAATGAGCAGTTCTGAAATCCATGCATACATGGTCACGAACGCCTCTCACGACCCCTATTTACAAGACTGTCTGGATCAGACCTTCAATGGAACGAGTTATTTAATGATCCTTGCGGATGCCGGATTGATGAAGCTCCATAAGGTCTACTACCCGGGCTCCACGTGGGTACACGATTACACGCGCTTGCAGGCTCCAAACGGATTGGTAGTCCGCCTTGAAATGGACCATCGCGAGTCAGGCATCGGAACTGGTGCTTATGTTCCCGTCCTTAGCGATCCTTTGCATGGAGCCCTTTAGGATCCAGTTATTATTACTCTCCTGACGTTCAGAGACGTTTCCGGTGGCGGTGATGTCGCCTTTGGGTCAGCACCATTTATGTCTGCTTGGCCCCCGAAAGCGGATATCGGGTATTGTGACGGCAGCCTTGGAGATCGACTTTCGCTCCCAAATACACCGGATTCCCTAGTCCTGCTGTATTAAGGTTCCTGAGTCTGAAACGTGTTGCAGCTGGACACGTCTCCTGACTTCAAGCCAGTCATGAACCAACGCGTGCGTTGTGCTGAAGTGCCGTGGGTGAATGAGTCCGGCACGACGCGGCCTTGCGCTTGGTGCTGCAACCGGTCATCTCCAATGGCCGAAGCCGTCTGCATTGCAGCTTCAACGTCTCCGGGCTCAATGAATTGCCACTTAGCCTGCGCGCGGTTCGCCCAGGCTCCAGCGAGGCAGTCTGCTTGCAACTCCACTCGGACTTGCAGACTATTCGCATCGGCCTGCCCCATTGCACGTTGTTTCTGTTGCACCTGTGGCAGCAGTCCGAGCTGGTTTTGAAGGTGGTGGCCGATCTCGTGAGCAATCACGTAGGCTTGCGCGAACTGGCAGGTCTTGCTTCCGACGTCGCAAGCGCCGAAGCGCCGTTCAAGGTCCTGAAAGAAACTTGTGTCGAGGTAAACCTTCTGGTCATTCGGACAATAAAATGGACCCATTGCGGATTGGGCAAACCCACAGCCCGACTGTGTCGCTCCTGAAAACATGACCAGGGTCGGCGGTTTATAAGTTTCACCGTGTTGAGCCAAAACTCCTGTCCACACTTCCTCTGTGCTGCCAAGGACGGCCGAGATGAATTCTCCCGTTTCGTCAGAGGCCGCTCCGGTAGGAACCTGCTGTTGTTGCGTCTGGCCGCCTTGGGACAGCATTTGTTCGGCGCCGCCAATAAGGACGCGCGGATCGATGCCCAAGGCCCAACCGATCAAGCCGAGTACCACAACTGTGCCGATCCCGATGCCGCCAGCACGTCCCGCAGTCACGCCGCGACGATCTTCAATACGCTGGCTTTTCGGCAGCTCATCCAAGCGCATGATTTACCTCACCACCGCCGTTAGTCGCCCAGTGACTCCAGGCTCGATGTCAGGGTGCATCGAGGCCTGTGAGATTGCTTCCGAGAAGCATGATTATCGTAAGTAAACTTAGGCCGCCGCGCTTGAACTCTTATAGCCGACCCTGCGCGCTGATTCAGCCGTCCAGCCGAAGAACATCGGACAGGGTTTGGTTATGTCTGGGATGATCAGATCCAGCCCGGGGGCAGCCATCTCATCATTCATGAGCAGCATCGCCAGCCAAAGTTGGCAGCCAGTGTAGTGTACACAGGCCGAGCAATGGCTGGTGTCTCGAAATTTCCTCAGCTCAGCGTTGCTAAAGCGACCCATGGGATGCCCATAGCACTAAAGAGTGACAGCCCTTGGACAAAACCTTACCAAAGCTCATGGCAGGGGAACAAGACCAAGGAGCCTTGTGTACACAGCCATGCGGGATTTCGACAGGCCTACAGAGGTTGGTGTGCGGAGCAAAAAACACATGCTGCGGCTGCGTGTCCGAAATCGAAACTGAAGCTGAATCTGGCATCTCCGAACAACTCAAGCTCTCCATCGGCAGGCATCTATCCCGCGGCGCGGTTCATTGTACCCCATGCGCCAGGGATGATCGGACGGTTCGCAACATCGGATGCGAACCGTCATGCATGAGGCGCCGACGCCAAGCCGAGGGCGATTTCCCCACTATCTTCTTGAAAGCGCGGCTGAAAGCCGCCTCTGATGCGTAGCCGATTTCGGCCGCAACGGTTGCTACATTGGCGCTGCCGTCGCTCAGAAGCCCCGAAGCGATTTGCATCCGCCATTTGGCGAGATACTGCATCGGCGGCATGCCGACGAGGTGGGCGAAGCGCTGCGCCAGCACTGAGCGCGATAGCCCCACGTCCTTTGCCAGTTTCTCAATCGTCCAGTTAAGTGCTGGAGCTGCGTGGATCAGTGACAACGCCTTGCCCACGCAGGGGTCACGCAGGCCCGCGAGCCACCCGGCCTCTTGCGCCGGTAGGGATTCGAGATGCCGTCGAACCACCTCGATGAACATTAGCTCGCTCACTTTGGCGAGGACGCTTTCACCGCCGGCGCGCTTGTCCGCCGACTCGATCATGGCCAGACGAATCAACTGGCCAAGCCAGCCGGCATTGCTGTCGAATTCGATCCCCCGCCTTGATCACCGGCGGCAGATTTTCGAGAAGCGGATTGAAAGGTTGGGCATCGCAGGCGAGAAAGCCGCAGACGACCTTGGCCGACGCAGGCCCGTCGCCCCCATAATTGATGAAGAAGGGCAATTGGCTGCGGGTGATAGCATCGAGCACGCCTGGGGCGAAAGGATCCGCGCGCATACCCGGGCTGCTCGACATAACATGCGGGTCACCTCTGGTGAACACGATGACTTCGCCAGCTTCGACCGCGATCGGTTCACCACCGATGATATTGGCGAAGCACCGCCCTTCAGTGACCACATGATAGGCGATAAGGTGCTCTGCACCCGGAAGGATCTGCGGCAGGATTAGCTCCGGTCCAGCCTGCTCGGCAACCCACGGTGCCTTGGCCACGACGTTGAAGAACGTCGCACCAGTAAGCCGCACCGTTCTCAAAAGATTAGATAACGCATCAGCTGCCATGCTGGCCTCCGCCAGACGTCTGAGCATGTGATCCGGACGCCCTATCAAGATAGCTATGGATTTCCGACGTTGTATCAAGAATTACGGACGCTCGATCATTCGTATCCGCGACCGATTGGCCTAGGAACCATGCCACGTCGCGACGACACGGTGCCACCAGAAATAGAAGGGAAAGTCATGGATCTCAATGTCGTTCGGGCGCAAGCCCCTGGTCAAATTTGCAGGAGCTCGAAGCCGCCGCGGCCAGATCAGGCATGATTGGTAACGACGAGATCGCCAGCGGCGTCCGCTGGATACGCAGCTAATGTGGTCAAGGAGGCAGACGGCCGGATCGGAACAGTGCGCGTCTACCGGGCTCGGGATGCCAAATCGCTCCGCGAACACGCCAGGCGCGCTGCCATTCCTGCGGACCGATCTTCCCGGTTATCAACACTGTCGTCATTCGCGCCGCGCCGGTGAACGCGTGCGCCGCGGCCTGATCGAAGCGCCAGAGAGGATCTGACAAATGAACCTTCAAACTGCCATTCCAGCCGCCACTGATCTCGCTGCGATCAAGTCGCGCCAGCAGGTCGCCTGGGGCTCAGGCGACTATGCGCTGATCGGCACGACCTTGCAGATCGTCGGCGAGATGCTGTGCGAGGCCGTCGATCTCCGCAGCAATCAGCGCGTCCTCGACGTCGCCGCCGGCAACGGCAACGCGACACTAGCCGCAGCGCGCCGCTTTGCTGAAGTCGTGTCGACCGATTATGTAGGGTCACTTCTGGTGCGCGGCCGTGAACGCGCCGCCGCCGACCGCTTGCCCGTCACCTTCCAGGAGGCCGATGCGGAAAATCTACCCTTCCCGGCGGCAAGCTTCGATGTCGTGCTCTCGACTTTCGGCGTCATGTTCACCCCGAACCAAGAGCAAGCGGCAAGCGAACTCCTTCGCGTGTGCCGTCCGGGCGGCAAGATAGGGCTCGCCAATTGGACGCCGGACGGGTTCATCGGCAGGCTGTTCAAGACCATCGGCAAATATGTACCCCAAGTCCCTGGCGTTAAGTCGCCGGTTCTGTGGGGCACCAAGGCCCATCTCGGTGCGATGTTCGACGCGAAAGCGGGCGTCGTCACTGAAGAAAAGAACTTTTTCTTCCGTTACAAGTCGCCAAGGCATTGGGTCGAGGTGTTTAGCAGTTATTACGGCCCGGTCCTCAAGGCATTCGCAGCGATCGATCCCGCGGAACGCGAGGCGCTCGGCGCCGATCTCTACGCGCTTCTCGATGCGTTCAACGTTGCCGAGGATGGCACACTCGTTATCCCCAGCGAGTATCTCGAAGTTGTCATCACCAAGGAGAACTGATCCCCGACTGGGGATAAACTCAATGAGCATCACCCCTGGTCGAGCGACGACCAACGCGGTAAGGGGCACTAAGGATGTGAATGAGAATGATGAGCTGTTCGTAGATGCCCCACGATGCTGACACGTTCCCAAGGTCGGCTAGCGACCACTACAACCCATGGCCAATCAGCGTTGGTGAACTAACAAGCTTGGTCGATCTCGGCTTGTCCGACGACCGGATTGCTAGGTACTTCGGCGTTGAACCGGTGAAGGTTTCAGCGCTTCGGGCCTACTACGGACTGGTCGATTCTGACTGACCGCATCAGGAGCATACCTGACGAGGGCTCTCATTTTGGAGGCGAGCTCGGACCGTCCAAACATGTTTCGGACAGAGGGGCGGCTTTGGCCCCATGAGCTTACCCCTTGTTCCAAGCCTGCATGGTTTGGCTGTCAACCGGATTGCCATTAAAGCGTGCATATCGTCTGCTCATACAACCTTGGCTTTATGAATAGCGCCAGGGAACATACTTATAGGCGTGGGTGTTTAAGAGTAGGCTCCCTAAGGGGTAGCCAGCGACGCCACTTTCGAGGGGGAAATGCGTCGAGGGGTCACATCATTTGAAGGCTCGAGTGGCGAGTTTGCTTGGCTGCTCCTCCGCGTCATTGCGCAACTTTGCCCCTGCTCAACAAACGCACTTGTCGCTCACGTTTCTGGCGACACCGCTCCCGGGGAATCCGGGCGCTCTTCCCACACGCGAAGGCTCGTTTTAGACGCACTCCTGACGCTCGAAATCCTAGACCTTATTGACTCTTCTGAAGAGCAAATCGTTTTAACGGACAAAGGGAGGCGGGACCTGCACGAATTGGCCGTTCCCGCTTCAGAGACTCGAAGCTCCCTATTTGCCGGAGCCCGCCCGCACCTTCAGCTCTACCAGGATTGTTGCGCTGCGTTCAGTCTAGTTGCGCAGCGCGTTCTGCACATGAATGGTACTCGAGCAGGACGAGCATCACGCATTTTAATGCAAATTTGGAGGTGCAACGCCGCTCCGATGATTCGGTCCCAAGCGACGACCTTGGTCGCTCTGGTGACCGCGTTCTGGAGTCTGGGGTGCAAACGGGCGGAAGACTGGGGCATCCTGCTCGCAAATTGGCTAAGGCCATTCGTAGCTCTGCTAAGCGGACTGGTCGGGAACAACATTTATCTCCGAAATGCACGCTGCTCTGGCCGTAGTTGGTCCACAATTTATGGGGCTGTTCTCTCGCTGATAGCCTTAACGATTGTGGGAGGTGTTACATTTCTATCGCACCAAAGTCCCGTGACTGCAGTAGTGGCATCTCCAGATTGGTTCCTTATGCAGTCAAAGCGCTCCAGTTCGATTGGTGGGGCAGCCGAGGCTGAGGCGCTTAAAAAACGGATCGTCCGGTCAGAAGCAATCGGCGTGACAGCGCAAAACGGTATCGATCTTCAGCCTGCCGAGGCGACCGCGACGGAGCCTAGCAGGATCGAGCGACCTGCCGGCGCACTCGACGCTACGGAGCCCGAGCAAATTACCGTCGATCCAATCCTCGCGGCCGTCCGTGCACAGCTTGCGGTCCCCGCAATGCGTAAGCGCGCTCGATCCGACGATCTTGCGGCGCTTCAATCCTTCTATATCGAGCACAATGGCCCCGTGCTTTGGATGACTGGCTCGGGCTTTACGGCCAGAGCCCAGGCCATCATTAGCGAGATACAAAACGCGGATGAGTGGGGTCTATCTGCCGCCGCGTTCGACCTGCCGCCCGCGGGCAACATGCCGGTAACCGCTGAGGCTCAGGCGAGCGACGAGATCAAGCTTGGACTTGCCATTCTGCAATATGCGCGCGCAGCCCGCGGGGGACGTCTATCCCCTTCGCGAATTAGCAACCTGCTTGATCAAAGGCCGCGTCTTCTCGATCCTAAGACCGTTCTAATTGAGATTGCAGCGTCTCTTGCGCCCGACGGATATTTGCGGTCCCTAAATCCCAAGCAGGAACAGTTTGAGCGGCTGCGCCAAGCTCTCCTCAAGGCGCGCGCCGGGAGCGCAGCCCTTGGAAAGACGGCGGCCAATGAGCGCGACATTCAGCTTCTCGTCATCAATATGGAGCGCTGGAGGTGGATGCCCATCGCGCTCGGCTCTTATTACGTGTGGGACAACATTCCCGAGTTCGTTGCCCGCGTCATCAAACACGGCAGCACCATCTATATTGACAAGACCATTGTCGGGCAGACCAAATATCCGACACCGATCTTCTCCGGCGAGATGCGTTCCATCGTTTTCAATCCCGAATGGACGGTGCCGGAGACGATCATCAAGGAAAACTTGAAGCCTGCCTTGCAGCACGGCGGCTTCTTTGGTGGTCCGAGCACGGCAATCCTTCAGGAGCATGGCCTTAAGGTAAGCTACGCCGGGCATCCCGTGGACGCCGATAGCGTTGACTGGGCAAATGCGAATATCTGGCAGTATACCTTCATCCAAGCGCCGGGACCTGACAACGTCCTCGGCACGTTAAAGTTCAACTTCCCGAACAAACACGCCATCTACATGCACGACACGGTGGAACCGGAACTGTTTGCTGAGACCCAGCGCACCTTGAGCCATGGCTGCATTCGGGTGCATCAGCCGGACCGTCTCGCTGCGCTCCTGCTTGCCGAGGACCAGGGTTGGTCGGCCGAGAAAGTCAAGGCCATGCTTGGAACTGGCAATAACAGCACCGTCACGCTGAACCGCCCCGTGCCGGTGCATCTCACCTACTTCACTGCCGTTGTCGACGAGCAGGGCGAGGTACAGACCTTTGCTGACATCTATGGGCTCGACAATAAAATGGGCTTGGCGCTGTTCGGTACGGCCATCAAGATCGAGCCGCCCATGCTCGAGGTCAACGCTCGGGTCGGTCAACCGAACTCAAACTGGAGATCGGCTGAGCGCACTGGCGGCCTTGCCGATTCCCTCGCGGGCCTATTCGGGAACTGAATGCCCGAGCAATTTTTGCCAAGCGCGACGTCACCTTCGGCGACAATATATACCGCCTCGGCGGCTTTCTTACGCCTTCAGACTACCTGTTGGCCACAACTACGCTGGATGCCCCAGTGGAATAATTGATCCGGTCGGGTTCCAGTGATGCCGTACTTCCGCTTTTTGCACTACGCGGGACAACCAACACGCACTTGCGCACCGCGCATCAGCATTCTCAACTGTCGGATCATCTGTGCTAGGCTGTTGTGCGCATAGCGACGTAAATCCCTTGGCGCGCACCGTTGCCACGACGGGCACTGACCGGCGATAATGCACGAAGCCGATGTGAAAACGGTAGACATCATATACCGGTATCGGGGGCGAGATAGCACTGCGAGACCGCTGCCACCGGATAGCGATGCTGCGCTACTTCGGCTGGAAGATGGCAATAAGGCCTTTGCTGCGCTCCTCGACCGGGTGATGCATGAGGGCGGGCTAATACAGCACATTATCACGGTCGATCCGTGTGATTTGGATCTTGAACAGGACAGCACCGGGCCGGCGAAACATCGTCCCTTTGCCGCCATTCTCGGCTGTTCTGACGCCCGGGTGCCAGTCGAACTTATCTTCAACGAAGGACCGAACGATCTGTTTGTGATCCGCGTAGCAGGTAACGGCTTAGGAACGGAAGTGCTCGGAAGTCTGAAATATGCAGTAGAAAACTTGCGCGACAGTTTGAAGCTGATCGTTGTTCTAGGACATAGTGGATGCGGGGCTTTAACGGCGGCAGTCGATGTATTTTTGAACCCGGCTGACTATCTGGCTCTCGCCACTAAACATTCTCTTCGAGACATTCTTGACCGATTGCTACTTGTTGTTCAAACGTCCGCGAGGAAACTAATCGCCGTGTTCGGACCTGAAGTAGCGCGGTGCCGAGGGTACCGGCAAGCGCTAATCGAAGCATCCGTCGTCACCAATGCTGCACTTGCAGCTTATTCGATCCAGCAAGAACTGGGAACCAGCGAGCTAGCAGGATTGCGGACGGTCTACGGTATTTACCTCCTTGATACTCGCGAGGTATGGACACCACGCCCCGGAAACATCAAAGGAGTCGGATTCGGTGACGCGCCCCGCGACCTTGCCGAATTTGTCGAACTTGGTAATGCAATCGTTCAATCAGAACGGATTACTTCGCATATCAAATCCGAAACTTAGCGAGTGTGTTTATCGCCAACTAAGCAGGCCTAGGAAAGACGCGTGTCGGCGTAAGCTGCCCTCCGGCGCCTTGGTCGGCGCTTTTCCAGACGGAAGGTTCCGCACGATCGCTGTCACCCACCAGCATTTTCTCCTGCTCGCCCTGCTCCTCGCGTTGCCGGTCTTGGCACGCGCCGAGGACATCGCTCCGCCGCCGGTGCCCCGCTTCGAGTCGGCGACGTGCCCGAAACTATCGGGGGCCGACGAACTTGCCAAAGCCAGCTGCGGTTACCTCGTCGTTCCAGAAAATCGCAGTCGGCCGGATGGTCGGACCATTCGGCTCATGGTCGCGAAATATCCTGCGCGCTCAGGGGAGAAGCGGCCTGATCCCATTGTCTATCTCGCCGGCGGCCCAGGTGACATTGCCCCCCTGGAAGTCAACGGACTCATCGCTGCCGATTTCATCCGCGACCGGGACATCTATGTGATGAGCCAGCGCGGCACCATGTTCTCAGAACCGGCGCTGACTTGCGCAGCCAGCGACGACTTCTCCCGAGAGCTTCTCGGCCGCCGGTTCTATTCCGAGGCTACCAAGCGCGCCCATTTGGCGGCGACGGAGGCCTGTCACCGCGACCTCGCCGCCACCGGCGCGGACCTCAGCGCCTACAATTCAACGGAAAGCGCCGCCGATTTCGTCGATCTCTTCAAGGTGCTCGGCTTCGACGAGTGGAACGTCTACGGGACGTCCTATGGATCGTACCTGGCGCAGACGCTCATGCGCGACCACCCGGAAGGCATCCGCAGCGTCGTCCTCGATTCGGTCTTGCCCACCACGTACAACGTCGCCGAAAACTGGCAGAACGCGAGCGACGGCTTCGGCAACATCTTCCGGGCTTGCGCGGAGGAACCGGCCTGCAACGCCTCCCATCCTCATCTCGAAGAAACCTTCACCGGACTGGTCAACAAGCTGGAGGCCGCGCCGCTGACGGCAACCGTCAAGGACCCGGCCACCGGTGAAAACATCGAAGTCGTCATCGACGGCGGAGCACTGGTCGACTGGCTGCGCAACCAGAACTATGGCGTGCCCATGCTCCAAGCTGCGCCGAATTGCATCGATGGGCTCGCTGCCGGCGGCCCGGATGCCATCGAGGCAATCGCCCTGGATCGCGCAAGTCGCGCACCGCCGCCCGATCCGGCCGCCCCCGCGCTAGGCTTTGGGCTGGCCCTTGGCGTCAGCTGTCGCGAAAGCTATCCGTTCGCGACGCCGGAGGATCTCGCCGCGGCCGGCCGGAAAGCGTTTCCGAACTATCCGGCCTCCATACAAGACGAGGCTGTCGGCGGCTGGGCATATTTCAACGAGGACTGCCGCGACGTGTGGAAGGTCCCCGCCGCCCCGGAGGCGATGCACCGGCCCGTCGCGAGCAGCATCCCGACGCTCCTCATCTCTGGCACCTTCGATACGCTGACATCCCTCGCCGGGGCCAAGGCCGCGGTGGCAAGCCTGGCCAAAGCGACCATCATCAGCATTCCTGGCGTCGGGCATTTCGTCTCGCCCGCTTCTCCCTGCGCGCAGACAGTGATCGTATCGTTCCTCGCCGCTCCGGACGCCCCCGACACATCCTGCGTCGGTGCGCTGAAGCCGCCTAGTTTCACCTCAGCAGCCTCGCCGTGAGGAGTTGCGCCTCGCGCGCTGAGGGCCGAGTCTCGAATGCGCGCTCGATCAAGTGCGATCCGAAGCCCTTTTGCTTTGGCGGACTAACCATCGGACCGCCGCGTTCCTGCCAAACGAGTTTCACTCGATTGGGTTGAGACTGCTGTTCCCACGCGATGCTCACCCATTGTGCCCTTTGCGTCTCACTATGACGCGCAAATTCCCCTAACGGCGATGGCCCAGAGGAAGTCCAAGCAGGAGAGCTTTTTGCCTCAGCGCTCCGGGCGTGCGCTTTGTAGCCTTTGCGATTACCGCTACGGCTGTTTTGCTTTTTGAGTGTTTCTTTAGTTCGCGAATATCTTGGGCTGTCCATTCACGACGAGCGCGGCGCTTCGCAGATTTGGTCATTTTGATTGGTCCTCATGGTTGTTTGTGAGTGTACGCTTATATCAGACAGCTCTCTGTGCGGAAGAGGGGTCCGAGCTGCGTGGGCCGCAAGACCCGAACGCTCGCCCCGCCACTCCGCTCGCGGCGGCCCTAAGCCTAAGAGCCGTGGTACCGGCCGCGCTCCAAGCCGCCCGCCCTTCTTATACACACGCGCAAGCTCGCGCGAAGCGTCTTCAATCTGGGTTTCCCGAATCGTTGCGGAGCAATTTGAACGAATGTCTTTTTAGGAAATCGATCGTTGGACGCCCAAGTAGCGCGATCGCCAAGAGCTTGGTGAGTAGCGGTGTTGCACCGAGCAGGGCTGTAAGCGCTGTTTTGATGTTTGGTGTTAGGTGGGAGCCCACCACGAGAGGAATGATCAGCCAGGCACCGTAGCCGCCCGCGATGAGAATGGCTCCGATGACTAACCGCCAGCGGAACGTATCGGTTCTTCTAGGTGGCCTGGATACGCGTCGGGCCTCTAGCCTGGCACGCGCAGCTCGCTTACTCATTCGGTTTAGCTACCATTGCCGGTAAATTGGGAACAGGCGATAGATCTCGCCCATCGAAGCTGCGCCCGCGCTGTTTACTAGCCGACTTCTAGCCTTCGGCTACCAGGGATATTCGCGACCAGTGTGATTGAAGAACTTTCCCGAGTGCTCAGGGCTAAGGGTTGCAATGAGACGCCTCAGAGCATTGATACTTTCTGTTGGCTGTAAGTGCGCCTTGGGGCCACCCATGTCGGTCTGCACCCAGCCGGGATTGACGACAACGCAAGTGATGCCGCGGGGCGCGAGATCGATCGCCAGGCTGCGCATGACCATATTCACCGCCGCTTTCGAGCTACGATAGAGGATCGAGCCCCCGGAGCTATTATCGCCGATTGATCCCATCCCGCTCGTCAGAGTGACAATGAGCTTGTGATCACTCCGTGCGACGTTCTCGACAAACGCTTCCGTGACCCGCAAGGGGCCCATGGTGTTTGTTGTGAACACATCGGCCCAGGCATCGTAGTCAATGTTTCCAATAGTCTGATTCTGCGGTCCGATAATGCCCGCGTTGTTGATCAGGAGGTCGATAGCTTGCCCGTCGACTTCGGGTGCCGCCGCTTTGACACTCGCGGAGTTTGCTACATCCATTGTCAGAATCCGCAATCTCCCGCCGCTGTCCTCCGCCAGATGACGTAGCTGCGAAGCGGAAGCTGGATCGCGACAAGCCGCGTAGACCTTCCAGCCATCACGCAGATACTGACGCGCAAACTCAAGCCCCAATCCTCGATTGGCCCCTGTGATCAGTGTGCTCGGCATTCAGATTCTCCAATGGGTCGCATCTCGAGACATGCACGGAACTTCCATTCAGTAGGCTCGACCTAATAAGCTTCTGGGGGATTTTGCACAGGCAGCATAATAGGCCTTCGCGTTCTTCATGCGTCTATGCTCCTATAACTTTGCTTTCTGCACGGATTCGGTTACTGCGCAACGTTGAAGACAGTCGATTGCGCCATCGGTATTGGCAACAGCTGGCGCGTGTGTTCAATCGCGCGTTCGAGCCGCATATCCTGTTCATCTATACGGTCAAGGTAGCGATGCACTATCATTTTTACGCCCTCGCCAATGCTTTGGCTCAGCGCGATGAAACCGGAGCCATACCGAATGCCGGCCGCTCATTCTCTCGAAAGAAAAGCAAAGTTATTGAAGTGGCACTCGCGAGCTAACACAAGTTACCTTCCAGGTTTACGGTGACCCAGGCTCCAAAGTCGTGGGAGCAATTTCGGAGGAGACCTTATTCTATGGTCGTTGTTGGAGGTGGTCTCGCGCTGACGGTGATTGCCGTCTTCTTCGCCTGGCGATTGGTCAAGACCAGCCAAGCAATGTGGCGGGAGCGCGCGGTGAAGAAGAACAGGCTTGCCGGCAAGCAATGATCCTTGTGAGAGTCATCGCTCTAAAGGGCACCCGATCATGGACCAGATCGGGCATTTGGTGGTTCTGGGCACCAATCTGCCGTTTGTTGGGTTCGGGTCGGCATGACATCCGATAGCGATGAGCTTGAAAAAGCGCTCCAGGAAAACTTGAAACTAAGGCGCGAACTTGCGACCGGGGTGGCCGAAGCGAAGGGCGCAAAACTCGCTCGTCTACGCTTCCGATTGGCGAGAATGTTCGGCACGTTTCGCTACGCCTTTCTTGGACGGACCCGGCGAGCGTCCGTGTCAGCGGCTTTCCTGGAGCTACTGACGTTAGAAGGTGCCCGCGAACAGTACGTTGCTCACCTTAGGCAGCTCGATAGGCCAGCGTTGCTGAAGGAGATTGAGCAACTGCGGCGGATAATAAGGGATTTGCCACCGCCTCCATAAGGTTCGAGGCCACCAGCTTTAGTACAGGTTACTGACTGATATCGGTACCACCCATAGACCTCACTGGCAGCCAAAACTCTCCGGCAGTGCCTTTGCTGACGCAGGAGATGATCGGCCTGCGTTGTAGCCTTTATGCAACACGGGTTGGCAAGGCGCGGCGACCTCAGGTATCTGGTTTGGGTCAAACGCCGACGACTATAGCTCTCGTGAATTTGGTCCGCTTTGTTGCCGCAAGCCATCAGCAAAGCGGTTAGCTTTCAGCCCTAAAGCGGGCCTAGTCTGGCCCGGCCACCGGTACAATCCGGCATTTTTTGCTGACACGGATACGATGGTGATAAACCTTTGAGCGAAGCTCTAAGCGCAAAAGATATCTCAGGCGGCGTGGTCCACGACTTGCCTGCGGACCTGAAAAAGGCACTTACCTCCGACGCAAAAGCGCTGGAGACGTGGGAGGACATTACGCCTCTGGCGCGCAATGAATGGATTTGCTGGATCGAGTTGGCCAAAAAGACGCAAACAAGAACTCACCGGATCGAATGGGGCTGTTCCAGCCTCAGAGACGGAAAGCGAAGACCCTGTTGTTGGCCTGGCTGTCCGCATCGTTGAGATCCTCGTGACATACACACATTGCACCCGTTTCGTTTGAAGCCCGGACTTGCCGAAGACGCACATGTGATCGGACGCCCGCGACTGGCCTTCGCTATTCATTCGACATCAAGGCTGGCGGTGTGACACGAGAAGTGGGGGTTGACGGCCAGACCGGCAAGGTTCTGGAAAACAAAAAGGAAGGACCCCATCCAGACTAAGTCGCAGCTATTTGTCTGACGTACCTCGCTGTCCCCAAGGAGTTCAATACGCATCCAGGAGCAGGCCGCGGGTGGTAGGCGTCCCGATAATCGGAGTCACATGGACCGAGCCCTTTACCATAGATGATCTGGACGACGGCGGCACCAGCGGTCACCACCGCGTTCCTGAGTTCACTTGTCGAAGCGGTCGAAGCACTAACGATTGTGCTCGCGGTCGCCTCGATCCGCGGTTGGCGTCCGGCAGCACTCGGTGCTCTTGCCGGTCTTTCACTTCTGTTGCTCATCGTGGTTGCGCTCGGTCCACTTCTTAACCGGGTTCCCCTGCACGCACTGCAACTCGTTATTGGCGTCCTATTACTGCTGTTCGGCATGCGCTGGCTGCGCAAAGCGATTTTGCGAGCCGCGGGCGCTATTGCGTTGCACGACGAGGGGATTGCGTTCGCGACCGAAACGGAAGAGTTGCGCGATCAAGCGCGTCAGCACGAAACGCGACTCGATTGGCTGGCCGGGCTTGCCAGCTTCAAGGCAGTGGTGCTCGAAGGGCTCGAAGTCGTATTCATCGTAATTGCCGTTGGCGCAGGCCGAGGTCTCGTTGGTGCCGCAAGCCTAGGCGCGCTGGCGGCCTGCTTGCTCGTCGCGGCATTCGGCTTTGCCATACATCGTCCACTCGAACGGGTGCCTGAAAATACGCTCAAATTTGCTGTCGGAGTAATGCTTTCCGCCTTCGGGGTCTTTTGGACAGGAGAGGGACTTGGCGTCCTATGGCCCGGCCAGGACCTTGCCATCGTAGCGATCGCCGCTTTATTTCTCTTGGTCGCTCTAGCCGCCGTCGCGCTCATCCGCACTAGGGCAGGGGCATTCCCATGAACATACTGGTCGCTGCCTCACAAACGTTGGTGGGATTGTTCGTTGATGACGGCGCGCTGGCCATTGCAATTCTTATGGTCGTCCTGTTCTCGGGGGTCTTTTCAATTCTGATGCCCGATATGCCGCTTGTCGCTGGCGCTGTGCTTCTAATTGGATGCCTTGCCGTACTTTTCGCCAATGTGATGAAAGCGGCGCAGGAATAGTTTCGCGAATGGGATGTTAGGGAGCTGAGAGGCGAGACGTCTGCTTTGGGTCACTAGCCGATATCGAGGCGCATCTGCGATGCGTCCGGTCTTCCCATAAAAGCAGACATCACTAGGCACGGTAGGCACGTCCGTTAGTGGCCAACAGCAGACCTTGAGACGCTCACTGCTCAGCTAAAGCCACCTCGTTCTGCCAAGCCCTCGGGGCCATATTGAAGCACCTGAACCTTTTCCAAAGTGACCAGTCCGCTGCCCATCATGCGATCCAACTCCGGCAAGAAACCCCTTATCTTCTCTTCGGTATCCACAATTTCAATCACGATTGGGAGGTCATATGAGAGCCGCAGTATCTTAGCTGTGTGCAAACGGCTGGAATGGCCGTAGCCGATCGGACCGCGAAGAACCGTTGCTCCCCCCAAGTGCATTTCGCGAGCCTTTAGCACAATGGCCTCGTAGAGAGGCTGCCGTTCAAACTTGTCATCTTCTCCGCAAAACACGCGAAGCAGCATTGCATCCTTCGGTATCTGCATCACAACCTCCACAAGTCATTCCGCAGCCATGCTCGACGGAGCAGCAGCGATCGTGTCGCCGGATCAAGACGTGATCCTTACCTACGGTTCCTGCCAGGATCATGCCCACTAAATATGCGGGCAGCACAGCTTCGCTGTCCGCCCAAGTTGCCAACGCGCCGAGACCGAACAGCAATAGCAGCAAGTACTTTGTTTCGAGTTCGGAGGGGCGGCCGCCATAGAGACGAAAGAATTGTGCTGTGATCCACGGCAGGAAGGTCAGCACCGCGATGCAAACGGCCACGAAAACGAGCGTCTTGAAATCGAACGTGGTTACGCCTAACTCGACTTCTCCGGCTGATGGTATGTGCCGTTGGCCGCCGCCTTCAGGCCATCGCGATCCGTGATCCTGATCTGCTTTCGCGCTAGACTGATAAGCCCTCTCTTTTCGAGATAGTGCAGGCCAACTGTGACTCCGGCCCGTCGCACTCCAAGCATTAGCGACAGGAACTCATGCGTGAGAGGAATTTCATCTCCACGAAGGCGATCGTTCGCCATGAGCAGCCATCGCGCTAGGCGTTCCTCCAGCGTTGCGGTTCCATTGGAGAGGGCGGTGTTGGCAGTCTGGTTCATGAAGCTATAGGCATACCCGAGAAGTGCACGTTCGAGGGAGCGACTTTGCGGGATTGCCTTCTGTAGTTTTTTGACTGAGATGCGCGTTGCGTCTCCGGCAACTTGGATGAAGGTTTCGTTCGGAGACCTATCGTTGTCCAACACGATTGGGATGCCAGTAAAACCCTCACAGCCGATCAGCCCCACTTCGATGCGTTTGTGGCTGTTGAAGGCGATGATCGACGCCAGCCCATAGTTGATGAAATAGCTATGTGTGATGGGCTTGTTGGGGACTTCTAAAACCTGCCTCAGCTTCAAAGTGACAGGCTCAAGATCGGGTTCCAGCAAGGCTTTGTCGCCGGCTGACAAGCGCGAAAGAATGCGGTTTTTGCTGAAAAGTGTGGATTTGGCCATCGCCTCTCTCCCGGTTGGGGCAAGAGCGTGATGACCTCTCTCAGCCGTCTGCGCCCGAAATTTCGTTGCAGACGATGACTGGAGGCTACACCTTACTAGAGTAACGAATATATTTATTTTGTACGGGAACGTACCGAGGCTGATGGAATTAGTCTTTTGACGGAGGGCCTGGAGCCCTTGATGACAACATATGACACGTGTCGCTATCGCGGATACGACATTGTACCCAGGCCGGAATGGTCAAAGTGGTGCGTTACTGTCTATCCAACCCGACCTGATTTGCCCCTTCTGTCCCACTCCACCCTACGCACCTTGAGCGTAGGCAGAGAGGAGGCGCTCGCCGCCGCGCGGCGCGCTATCGATAGACTCTTGATGCCTCTGGGAGAATGGCTCGATTAGGCAAACCGGCAGAGCGGCCGGTGGTGTGGATGTGCGCTGGCATTTAGCGGACTATGCTCAATGCGCTGACATTGGCCAACCGCTGGTCACCAGTCTCAATCTATAAGTGAGTCGTTACGCGTTGGTGCAAGGCCCAAGCCGTTCGGCCACTGCCTGTCGGTTCGAGATGCGGTAACTGGCAACGAATTTCCCGTAATGAGGGCATGGAAGCTCGACTTTGAAAGCATAGCATCGGCTTGCTCGATTTTGTTCTGATGAAATCGCTGAAGGCTATTGGGATGCGCACCCCGGACACAGCGTTGGAACGTTTCGGCACCTGCACGCTTTCCCCTATCGGTGCTTTTCGATGCATTTGAGTTGCCGTGGAGCTCGGTAGATTCAACCAGCTCGACGGCCGATGGCTATCGGAAAGCCAGGGTATGACACACTGCTTCAGTGTCGCCAGCGTTCTTTACATCGAGATGGAGCTCGCGGCGCCAACCGCCCCCTCGTGTTCGATGCGAGTCTTTACCAGAACCTTGCCGGTCTGGGCGTCCACCCCCACTTCTCGTGTTACCCGGCCGCCCTTGCGCCTGTGCAGGGAGCGAGGTCGTCCCGTACTGAGCGGAAATGACAGTCGTGTCCCGTCGGCCCGAAATCAGCTAATGGCGTTGGGAGATGAGAGAGGCCGCTACAGCAGTTGTTGAACCCCGCTCAGGCCGGACAGCCTAGGAGGATCAGATGGAACGTTTCAATATGTCGCTGCGCAAATACCTCAAGGAAGTGGGCGTCACTTCGCAAAAAGAAATCGAGCGGGTGGTTCGGGAGCAAAATCTAGCCGGCAAAGGCAAACTTCAGGTCCGAATGGTTCTGACAGCTAAGGGCACAGACCTGAACCATGTGGTTGAAGGCGAGATCGATGTCAGCGATGCGACCGCGGGTTGATGCGAGCCGAGTTCAGTCGAGGTGTTCGAGGACCATCAGGTACAGTCGGTTCGTCAGCACAGTGTGATTCTAGATCGTGGCGAACGCGCGCGCATAGTCTCAGTAGACACTCTGCGTGGGCTGGTCATGGTCGTCATGGCCTTGGATCACACCCGCGACTTCTTCACAAGCACTGGCTTCAATCCCCGAGATGTCACAGATCCGCTGCTGTTTGTCACCCGTTGGGTGACGCATTTTTGCGCGCCTACATTCATCTTGCTCGCGGGCCTTTCGGCCTTTCTCTATGGCCGTGGGAAGAGCCTCGGTGAGCTTAGTCGCTTTCTCCTTGTTCGCGGCCTCTGGCTGATTTTGATCGATCTCACCCTGATCAACTTTGGCTGGAGGTTTGAAGTCGATCTTTACCGGCTGAGCGCTGGCGTCATCTTCGTGATCGGAATGTCGATGGTGGTCTTGTCGGCGCTGATCTGGCTACCCCGCTGGACACTCGCGAGCCTGGCTCTCCTGATGCTCGCAGGGCACAATCTTCTTGATAACGTCAGCGCTGAAGATCTCGGTGAAGCGTCCGGTGCTTGGCATGTCCTGCATGAGCCGGGTCTGGTGCCGCTCGGCACGAGTGTCACTCTCTATATCCTCTACCCTCTGGTCCCGTGGATCGGAGTGATGGCCAGCGGCTATTCGCTTGGCCCAGTGATGCTGCTCGACCAGGGCAAAAGGCAGCGGATTCTGCTTGGTCTCGGTACTGCCATCACGATTGGCTTCATGATCCTTCGGGTCACCAACCTCTATGGCGACTCGGCACCGTGGACACCTCAAGGCACTTTGCTCTCGACAATCCTCTCATTCCTCAACTGTGAGAAATACCCACCATCGCTGCTGTACCTGATGATGACGCTCGGGCCGGCTCTTATCTTGCTGGCTTTGTTCGAACGGGTACATCAGGCCTCGATTTCCTTCCTCGCCACCTTCGGACGAGTTCCGTTCTTTTACTACATGGTCCACATCTATCTGATCCATGCACTCGCGGTCGCTACAACATTCGCGATCACCGGTGTCCTGACGACCACTCCTGAAATCAACTTCAACCTAGCGGACATCTACATTGTATGGCTGACGGTAGTCGTGCTCCTCTATCCGATCTGCCGCTGGTTCGCTGAACTCAAAGAAAACGGCAGCGGATGGTGGTGGGCTTATCTGTGAGACGGCGGACCTTTTGCCTCTGCGAAGCCGACAATGGTGGAACAGCCCCTCTCGCTGCGACGTACGTTTATTGCAGCCGGGGCTGCGCAGTAAACTCACTCCCAATCAGGAGGTCTGTATGTCACCCTTATCAAACGCCTCTCGGGTTAAGACCCGGGGGGGTTACTTCTGCTCCTTCTAGCTAGACCAAAGCCGGGCGGCTCACGAAGGAGCCAGGTCTGCTAGCGGACGTTCAGCTTGCCAAGTTCCGGGACTTTATTGTTCGAACGCGAAGATGTGTTTCCAGTCACTCTTCATGCTGATGAGGATCCAGCCGTGCCTTGGGCTAGGCTCGGACATTATGACCCGCCGAACAGGCGCCTGAAAAAGCCCCCGCGTCTCCGGGGTTGGTCATTGGATTCGGCATAGTACCTGTCGGGCCCGAACGTCCTGCGAGCCGCCTGCCCATAGCGCACGTGAGGTTTGGGTGAACTCGCCGCCACTTTACGCGATTTCGTAAAACTTGCCACTTTACCCTCGCCGCCCGCCGTCTCCCCGCTCAGCACCACCCGGGTGTTATCCATGCTGTTCTTCTTCACGAGGTCATAAAGGATGGTGGCGTTCTGCGGCGAGATGCGCACGCAGCCATGTGAAGCCGGCTTGCCGAGATTCCTAACCTCATAGCTGCCGTGGATAGCGTGGCCATCCTTCATGTAGAAGATGGCATGCGGCATGGGAGCATTGTCCCACTCCTTGCTGTACCAAACCTCATGCATCGACAAGGCCGTGTAGCTCCCCGACGGCGTGGAATAGCCGCGCTTGCCCGTAGAAACCGGCCATTGATATTTCTCGACGCCGTCGATGAACACCGTCACGCGTTGGGTGGACTTGTCGACGTCGATGAGGATCGTCGACGCCGGAATTGTCGGCTGCACGGCTTGTGCCGAACCTTTCGATTTTTCCTCACACGCAAGCACGTTGTCGTTCCATGACATTCCGGCGGCATCACAACCGGCCTTGGTCAGAGGCTGCGGTTTGACTGCCGTCGCCATCGCCTTGGCATCGACGTCGCAAACATTGGCCGTTTCGTTCCAGATCCAGCCCGATGCTGCCTCGCAATCCGCTCGCCTCAGGGGCTGCGGCTCGGCGAACGCCTGCGTTGCAAACAGATTGCCGATGATCAGAAAAGCTAGAGCAGCACGCCTCACATCTCATCTCCTCGAGCACCTAGTTGAACGCGAAACCGATCGAGGACGTTTGTAGAATTTCGATCATAACAGAGGTTAGCACGATTTCGCCTCGCGATCATCATTCGCCCCGCGAGCTGCCGCGTGGTCGATAAGGAACCCCGAGGCTAGTCTCAAAGTCAGATTTTGAAGTAAAGTCCGGCGCGAACTTTGCTGGGACGTATAATTCTAACATCAGTGAAGCCGGGCGTCCAAGATTGCGGCGCGGCATTTTATCGAGTCGCTATCTCCTTTGCCGAGGCGCAACCTCAATGATCATGCGGCACGATGGGAGTTAGCCAAGGAGAACGATTATGCAAAGATACTTTATCGCGGCGATGCTGGTTGTTTGTTTGACCGCCCCAGTTCTGGCTGAAGAGACATTTTACATCGTATACGACGGCATGATGAAGGGCTGTACCATCGTGACGACGGAACCTACCGACAAAGCAAGATACAAAGTTGTGGGAAGATATAAGACAAACGCTGACGCTGAGAAGGCTATAGCTTCGTTGAAGGAATGCTGAAAGGTCAGTGCTAGGCAGCCTTTGACCGCCTCGAATTACGCGCCACTCGCTCTGACGAATGTCTGCTTGAGACGAACTATGGACATGAGCCTATTTCCATTTCCAGCCTACAAAATAGACCACAGTAAGAAGCGGGATTTGGGTAGACGCCCTTAGACATTAGTATGCGCTTCCTCTTCATTATGCGCTTCCTCTTCGGAAGCGCACTGCCGTTCTCGCCAGTCACCCCTTAGCCTCATCCCAGGCCACTTGCCGTTGGTGAACTCGCACATAAATTAGTCGCAGGGAACTTCCCTTGAGCGCTGCGGCGAAGAACCCGTGGCGGGGGAGTTCGATCAACATGATCAAGCGTTGGCTGGTCGGACTGTTGATTGCGGGGTTGCTTGGCGGCAAAGCCTTTGCCGATTGCGTGCCTTCGCCTGACACGCCAGCATCGGTCATCGAATATTTTCAAAAATTCAATAGGCCGCTACCAGAACAGTTCTGCGCCAAGGAAGACGCCGCCCCTCAAGCCTCGGAGGAGCCCTTCCAAGATCCTCCCCAAGCCTATGAGGACGTGCCGGAACCGTCCCCGCTCGATGAGCCGAGGGGGCACTATGCTCAGCTACCCCCTGAGTATTTCCCTGTTCCAGAGCCGATGTATCCCCCTCCTCCCCATGTTCGCCACTTTGAATTTCGCTCACATCATTTCAGGTTTGAGTGGTTCTATTAGGGTGGCCGCGAGCGCCACTCCAAGTCTGTAGGGTAATCCTTCACTTCGGATTTGAGCGCGCACGCCCGCAATCGCCTTGGATTGTTAGCCGTGGCTCCTCTCAGCTCATCAATGCAGCTCGACCGACCGATACCGACCGCGTGAACAGGAAGGCCAGCCAGCTCATACCGAGCGAAACCGGCCAAGTATTGGGTATCGAGCCCAGGGTCGAAAGCGAACTAGTTCGAAGCCCGCTATACTCGGAATTAGTTGTCTGGGCCGACTTCGATGCCACTTTAGGCGAAGGATATAATGCTTAGCTGAGGCATGGAAAGTGGCCCACTCCGCCGCCAAAGAGATTGGCTGGCTTTGGTCGTAAAACCGTCATTTGTTACACTACTGTCACAGTCCGGCGCTATTTCGTTTGGCTCCCTTCGAATCCCCCTGAAGAGATGCCCTGGTGCCTGGACACACTGGGGCATTTCTCATTCTGGCTGGCTCTCCGTTGGGGATTTATGAGCCCGAACTTTCCTCAGTGTCTGTCTTACGGGCGAAGGCGCTCTCGATGACGGTTGCGCCTCTTGCGGGTGCTTCAGGCACCGAAGCGTTTTTGGCCTCCGACGTGAAACCCTCCGCTGTGGCTTTCTTCTTTTCCGCCTTCTTCGCTTTGTCCTTTTCTGCCTTCTTTGCTGCCTTTTCCGCTTTCTTTGCGAGCTTCTCCGTTTTTTTAGCTGTCTTCTTCGCCGCCTTCTGAGCCTTCTCTGCTGACTTCGCCGCCTTCTTTGCTGCCTTGTCCGCTTTCTTGGCCATCCCCCTTACCCCCATTTCTGAGTTAGTCCACGTCCATCAAAATACGCGCGAATCCACTGACGAACCAGCGGTATGACAAGCAACGGAGGCAGTCAGCAAGCCCGGTTTCCTCACTTACCCATCCGAGGACGGGCACCAAATGCGTTGTGATTATTTTGTAATCTCACGCGCCTATCATGGCGCCGTCGGTCTTCTCATCGTTGCCTAATTGACTTAGCCCCGGCTCGCCCCTCCATCTGGGCCGGGGCTTTTTTGTGGGGGCATGCATGAACTTCACCCTGATACGCGCCGAGTATGACAAGGAAACCCAGCGTGCTTACGTAGAGCTTAGAGCTCTAGATGACGACGGTGGAGATAGCATCGCGACAACCATCTTCTCCTACCGACGAACAAGCCCACCTCTCGAAGCACGAAACCAAACAGGATATAATTCGGAAGGCCCGTCACCTGTTTAAGCGAGCGTCGGTTGCGACTTAATATTCTGTGTACAGACTAGATTCATTCCGTAGGGATAGCAGTCTACGGACTATCGAAATTGGAGCAGAGCGACAAACGTCTTTCACGCGGCCAATTCCAGCTAAGCCAAGCTCACGGCGCACGGCGCATTAATTTCGCGGCCAAGGCTGGGCATCACGTCTAAGTGACTTGGGTGACAGAAAATAGTCGGGCTTCAGGTGCTATAAATGGCGGGGGAAAGTGAACCCCAGCCCCCCAACCCAAGGACGAAAATCCATGCGTAGAAGTTACATCACGTCCGCCTTTGCAGGCGCTCTATTGCTTGGTCTAGGCACGACGGCCGCGCTGGCTGTGACCGGCGAGTTCAACAACATGTGCACAATGGGCCTCGCATCGGGCAAAGACATACAGACCGACTGTTCCATCAATTCCCAGATTCTAGGCAGGACCTATTGCTTCGGCAGCAAGGAGGCCATGACCCAGTTCATGGCAGATCCGACGGGCAATATGGCGAAGGCACAGGCTTATTACAAAAGCAAGCATCCTGCCTAGGCTGCCACTTCAATAACGAAATCGAGGGGCCTTCCGCTTATCGAAGGAAGGCCCTTTCGTGTGAACGCTTCGCCTAGGATTGCCTGGGCTTAGTAGTAACCTACGCAGGCATTATACCGGCTCCACCAATAACCACTGCCAGTGGCGCGGGCTCGCCGAAGCAGCCAATAACAGTCATCGTTATAGGCGTAGTACCCAGGACCATAGGCCCAAAACCAGACACCATTTCGGAATACCCGATGGCGACGGCCGTGATCGAAATCTCGACCATGGTCGAAATCTCGTTCTGCGAAGCGCTTATGAGAATGAGCTTCGCGGGCTACGAACCGATCATGATCGCCGCGATCGAAGTGATGTCCGTGCGGGCCTTCAGCGAAGTGTTGTCTCCCCATCCCACCGTTATGTGCCATTGCACCGGCGTGCATGTTCCGGCCTCCGCCCATGCCTCCGGTGTGAGCCATCGCACGCATGCCTCCGGCATGAGCCATCGCTCCGGCGTTCATTGCGCGTGCGCCACCCATGCCTCCAGCATGAGCCATCGCACCGCCGCCGCCACCCATGTGGCCACCGCCGCCACCACCACCATGGCCGCCACCACCTCCTCCGCCTCCGCCTCCGCCCCCGCCCCCGCCCCCGCCGCCATGACCAACGAGAGTAACGCCATTGTGCGGACTATTGAGAATGGGAAGGCTTGCCGAGTAGGCGGTGCCTTGCAGTGAAGCCAGGAAAAGCAGTCCGCCCGCCAGGGCAGTTACTGCCGCAAATTTCGTATTCATTGAACGTGTCCTCCTGTTCGAGTTCGCAGAACAAACCCAAGGAGCCGCACATGGTTGCCGAAAAGTGAGCTATCACTGCGTCACGATTTCGCTACCGACTAGCCCCGCTGATCGTCGCGCTTTCATGGCTTCGCTGCGCCAGTAATTCGGGCAACGCTAGTCGCTCTAGGACGGCGCGTTCAAGGTGGTGGGCGCCAGCAAGCAGGCGACTGCCTAAGCGTGACGGTCAGCAGGTTTTAGTTTTGGTGCAATCGACATCACCGGCAGGGCAATTCCTTTTACCAAACAGGCAAATTTGGCCGATGTGCATTTAGTGAGTTCTTGTTTCTGCTTGTCTGTGTAACGGGGCTTTCCGCCTTGTTCAACGTGGCCTGGACCTTCTTCACGCATTTCTCGAAAGCCCAGTCGCACGGTGCGTGCATGGCTGGACCTTGGGGAAGCCACTGCCTTCAGGCGGAATTTTTTTCAGCGGTTTGCTGTTCGAAGAGGCGGGAATGCCAATAGCAAGCGTCAACGCGGCTATGGCAGCAAGGTAGGTAATACCGCATGGCTTCCTCCCCACGCTGTTGCCGAGCACTGACAATATGCGGGAAACGATTGCGCCATCGCGTTCGGGGCGTCCGCTGTATCATCTAGCCATGCTGAGACGATTCCCCGCTCCATGGACGGTGGAGAAACTAGACGGCGGGTACAAAATCATTAGACGCCAACGGACAGTCGCTCGCCTATGTCTATGCGTCATGCCGACCCGCGTGATGGCGGTGGCCAAGGCGGCAACCTATATCTCTGAGAGGTGCAACCCGAAGGACCATACCCATGAATAGGTTGCTTGTCGTCGTAGCACTTGTGGCTACTTGCGCCAGCCCCGCCTTAGCTGCTTCAGGCAAGGTGCGGCCCAATCACGGCTACACTTATCCCATCCCGCCGTGGGTCTTGCCCCTGCCTCGCTCTGAGCGCTTGGCGAATGCGCTTGGTGGATGGAACCGTGGCTATCCCGCCGATCCCTATTGGGACCCATGCCTCTCTTACCAAAGGACTTGGGGGCCGGGTGCTTGCGGCGGCGCTGATTAGGCACAGCGTACCACTCTCCCGTCTTATGGATGGGAGGCCTTATAAATCTTCCACTGGTCCTTGCACCAGTGCCTGAAGTCCTTACGTGCGCTGCGGTCAGTCGGGAATTTCATTTCGGCGGCATGGGCACACCCACTATGATTAAACTCTCTCGCGTGGAGCGAGGAAAAGGCCGGTATCGCTAGAGCGATGACCGCAAACGCCGACAGCATTCTATCCCAGTCATCAGCGCCTTCTTATGTTGGCTAGTGCTTCCTTGAAGCGCGACCAGCGTTGCAACTGCAAACCACAGTCCCAAGCTGACCTTGATCGCATACAGGCTCTGACTTGCAGTTGCCCGATTGCTTCATTTCGTTGCAAGCGGCACTCCCCATGCAGGCACACCTATGGCCACCTTCGGGTGTGTCAAAGCAATTGAATTCCCGCGCAAACAAGCGCGGCGGGAACAAAGTCATCGCGACGGTTAAAGTGAGAAGGGTCGCTCGCATCTCGCCCTCCATCGGCATTTAACCACCAAACGTCCCTACGGTGGAGGCTTTCCTTGCCAGCGATCTTGCCTTTAACCTCCCTGCCGATGAGACGATACCCCCCACCATGGACAGTCGAGGCGCTAGAGGCGGGCTTCAAGATCGTGGACGCCAACGGTCAATCGCTCGCCTTAGTCTATTTCGTGATGACGTCGCGGGGACCATCGCCAAGGCGCTCACTCTAGATGAGGCGAGACGGATCGCGGCGAACATCGCCAAGCCTTGCTATTGAAGTGAGCAGCCACTCCGCTTGCCCTGTTTCCAGGCCAGCAATCCCCGCGCGGCGTGCGGCGGGACGATACGACATACGCTAGAAGAGGTGACGCAGCAGAACGTATAGAAGGCCCGACAGCATTATCGCAGCTGGCAGCGTCAGCACCCAAGCCAACAGGAGATTACGGACCGTGGACCACTGCAGGCCAGACCCGTTAGCGGCCATGGTTCCGGCAACCCCTGAACTCAGCACCTGTGTCGTCGAGACTGGAAGACCGTAGGCGTCAGCGGCGGCGATCGTGGCCATCGCGACCAACTCGGCCGAGGCGCCTTGCGCGTAAGTGAGATGCTGTTTGCCGATACGCTCGCCGACGGTAATTACGATGCGTCGCCAACCAACCATAGTGCCGAGGCCGAGCGCGATGGCCACCGCAACCTTGACCCAGGTGGGAATATATTTTGTCGCTCCGTCGAGCAGGGACACAAACTTGTCAAGCGTTGCCTGGCCCGCGGCATCGAAGCCGCCTTCATGGCTTTTACCCATGCGTCGGAGCGCTTCAGAGATCAGATACATGTCGTTGCGCACGTTTTGGACCGCCTGCGCCGGCACGGCGTTTAGCGAACCGTATTCCGTCACCTGGCGTGCAATATCGCCGGTCAGTTCGGCCAGCGCGGGGATCGTGTCTTCAGCCATTTCGCGATTTTCGAGATAGTGACTTACGGATGCGCGGGGGTCTTGCGGAGGTGCCGTATTGCCCGCACGCGCCTTCAGGACGCTCTGAGCGTCAAGCGCCACACTTTGAAAGCTTTCCTCCTGGCTCGGATCCATGGTGCGATTCAGGGCGTAAGCAGTGGGCACAATGCCGATAAGGATCAGCATTATGAGCCCCATGCCTTTCTGGCCGTCATTCGAGCCGTGAGCAAAGCTCACGCCCGTGCAAGTCAAAATAAGCAAACCACGAATCCAAAGGGGAGGTGGAGAATCGCCTTCTGGCTCCGCATAGAGCGTCGGATTCCGCACGATCATCTTTAGAAGAAGCAGAAGCAACCCCGCACAGACAAACCCGATGAGTGGAGAAAACAGCAACGACTTACCGACATTCAGCGCCTGTTGCCAGTCGACGCCGCTCGTCGCGCCATGTACGCCAATGATTTGGTTTGCGAGGCCCACGCCGATGATGGATCCGATCAAGGTGTGAGAGCTTGAGGCCGGTAGACCGAGATACCAGGTGCCTACGTTCCAGATAATCGCAGCAATGAGCAGCGCGAAGACCATCGCAAATCCCGCGCCTGAACCGACCTGGAGTATTAGCTCAACGGGCAATAGCGCGATGATGCCGAAAGCGACCGCCCCGGTTGAGAACAGCACGCCGAGGAAATTCCAACACCCAGACCAGATGACGGCCGCAACCGGCGGCAGTGCGTGAGTATAGATGACCGTCGCCACAGCATTGGCCGTGTCGTGGAATCCGTTCACAAACTCAAAGCCCAAAGCGATGAAGAGAGCCAAGCCCAGCAACAGGAAGGGCAGCCAGGTCGTGGCCTCGACGCGCGCGTTCTGTATATCCGTATGCAAGCTGTAGGCGGTGAATATCGCCCCACCGACGAGCAACACAACAAAGGCGATAATCATCGCCGGTGTGGTGCCCTCGTCGAGGTTGGGACGTTTGGAGGGTCGCGGGATGAGCGTGGCAGTTGAAACGTCGACCATGGCGCCACCTAAAAAAGAGGTGACCGTGCGGGCGGTATCCGCGGTCGGTCCTTGGAGAGGCGATCAGGACACCTTAGCAGACTAGGATGGGCCGCGACCTGTACTCTCCACCAAGTTCGCTCAAAAAGTTTTACCTGTTCCTTCGGCTTAAATTCTGCCCGCTAGTGCCTGGCCAGCCGCGCAAACTGTCAGCGCGACTCGGCCTGTCTTCATCCTCTTAACCTCTCTGCAAGAGTTTGAGGCGAGTCTTTGTTATGCCACTCGAAAAGGCCATCGAGAGAGAACTAGCGCGATTGAAAGAGTCCCGCCTGTGACCCAGAGAATTGAAATCTCAGGGAGCCGCTTCCGAATTTTTCTGGCCAATCGTGCTATTGCCCTAGGTTGGACACTAAGAGGCTCCTGCAAACCCTGTGCGCAACGGCTATTCGCCAGCGCTAGGTGGCTCGTTCCAGAGGCGAAGCGCTTTCTTGTCCACCACAAAGGCTCAGACAGTCACCATCGCGGCATCTTCAAGTTTACGGCTGATTTAGGCACCCTTCTGCCCCACATGCAGTCCTTTAGGCTCGCCGCGGGTTTTCTGATCATGCTGCTTCTTTTGGGATCACTTGAACTCGCCACGCGAGCAACCGCGATAGGCACTCAGCCCCTCGCAGGGGAGTCTGCGTTTCCAGTCTCAATGCAAGTCGAGCCAGTTGCATTGCCTATGAGGAAACCGCGGGCTGCCTACAAAGTGCCGAACGGGAAAGGATCAAGCGCTGCTATGCAAAAAAGAAAGAGAATAGCTCAGCAAAAAGGCGCGCGACTGAAGTCGATGCGCTGAGCCTTGTGTAAGTAAGGCGCCATTTGCCTCGGCGGTACAATTTGCAAACGGAATTGCAAACGAACCACGCGACACAGCACGGAATAGTGCCTCACAAGCCAGGACTTCTTGTCGGCTTCGGCCCTGCGCTCTTTTTCGTTGCATCGACGGCGCCGCCGCATATCATCCATAACGTCCTTTATCGCTTCTTTTTCCTCTTGGTCCTCCCAACCCCATCGCAATGCCAATAGGCATCAAGCAACTCAAACCTCGCTGGGCGTAGACCTCTCGCACGGTTGCCGCCAGCGGGCCCCTATGAGGCTCGGTCGAACTGCTTGGCTGCCCAAGGCAGCGTACCGGTGAGCCGTCCACGTAGAGCCACGGCGGCATCGAACGAAATCAAGCCAGCAAATTTTTGGCACACTCTAGCAAGTTTCACGGACGACATACCTGTATAGAGCGCCGCTGCGTCCTCCTCGCTTAAACGACAATCAGTCGAACTACAGACTATGCGATAGGGGCGGCGCCAGCAGGGGGGAACTGCCGAGCGCCGTCCGGGCTCGTCAAGGTCAAGTTCACCTCGGCGAGCCTTTCCCTTTGAAGCTGCCTCTGAGGTTGGTGTGGTGGCATTTAGGTTGGTTCATGCAAGGTATGACCGAAAAACCCGTCGAGCATACGTCGAATTGCGAGACGCCGATGATGACGGCGGTGAGATTCTGGTGAGCGTCATTTTCTCTTTTCGATCAACCACGACCTTGACCGATCGACAGATTCAGCAAGAAATCGCGCGGAAGTCTCGCTACGTGATGAAACGTGCCGCAACCGCTGTCTGAGTGATCGTTGAAGTGCGAGATTTCGATCTCGCACGCCAGAGAAACTCGCGCATCACGCTGGCCTGCGGCAACCGACGCTCCGCCGCGCGCTCCTTGGCAAGTTCTCATAATTAAGTGGCTTAGCAGACCGACTCGATGGGGGCGCTGTGATGTCAGTTACTGACCCTTAGCGGATCTTTAGGACGCCCGTTCCTCCCGTCCCGCCCGGTCCAGGGCAGCGAACTCTCCATCCGAGAGCTGGATATGGACCGCGGCAACGTTTTCCTGCAGATGCGCGACCTTCGAAGTGCCCGGAATGGGTAGCATTATCGGGCTGCGCTTGAGGACCCAGGCGAGAGCAATCTGGCTCGGAGCCGCGTTATGGGCCTTGGCGATTGAATCGAGGATCGAGCCCGGCTTGGCGAGGCTACCTGCGGCAAGCGGGAACCAGGGGATGAAGCCGATGCTTCGGCGCTCACAGTGGTCCAGCACATCTTCGCTGCCGCGATCGACGAGATTGTAGCGGTTCTGCACGGTGGCCACTTTGAAGACCTCTGAAGCGGCTTCAATGTCCTCCACGGAAACGTTGCTTAGCCCCGCATGACGGATGATCCCTTCATCTTGCAGTGACTTGACCGCAGCGAACTGCTCGTCGCGCGGCACTCTCGGGTCGATGCTGTGCAGTTGCCAGAGCCCGATCTGCTTCAGCCCGAGTTTTTCGCCGCTTTTGATCGCTTGTTGACGAAGATATTCGGGGCGGCCATCGGGCTCCCACTGACCTGGACTGGGACGCCGTAATCCCGCCTTGGTGGCGATAAGAATACCGTCATAGGGATAAAGTGCCTCGCGGATGAGCCGCTCGGAGACATCGGGCCCGTAGGAATCGGCGGTGTCGATGAAATTGATTCCGAGCTCAGGAACCCTCTTAAGGGTTCGGATTGCCTCTGCTCTATCTGCGGGCGGACCCCAGATGCCGGGACCGGTGAGGCGCATCGCCCCGAAGCCGAGGCGATTGACCTCGATCTCGCCACCGATCCTAAATGAGCCGGATTTGCTCGCGTCCAGCTTAAGCATCGTCCATCCTTCTTTTTTCTGCCGTCGTTTTTTGTCTAGTGATTGGCATTGGAAGTGCTTGCCCGCTCCTTCAGTTCAGGGCGAATTTCCAGGCCGTCCACCTGCGAGGTGGTGACATGGCCGATATCTGGGAGGCTGGTGCTCACGGGATGCTCCTAGAGGTGGTCTCGCCGCTTACCGGCGGCGGATCTAGTTGTAGGCACCGTTTCGCTTGCGACGACGGCTCGCAGCGAAGCACGTAGATCCGCAGCGCGCTTTGCGCCGAAACTGGCTTCAAATTGCCCTTGCGCCACGGACCACCTCTTACGAGCTGCTTCTAGGCGCCTCTCGCCTGCTTTTGTCAGATGAAGTTCCTTGGCCCGGCGGTCGGATGCGGCAGGCACGACCCTGATCAGCTCGTCCCGCTCCAGCGGCAGGATGTTGCGCCCGAGCGTAGTGCGATCCATCACCATGTCCTCCGCAAGTGCGTTGATCGTCAACGCTCCTCTTCGCTTGAGCTTCGCAAGGATTGAAAACTGGGTCGTGCGCAGGCCGGTCGGTGCGATGACCTGATCGTAAAATTGCGTGACATGCCTAGCCGCCGCGCGGAGGGCGAAGCAATTGCACTCCTCAGGGCTTAGTGGGCTGTCTACTGGCATCGCTAAATCCTCGGTTCTTGACAAAGGTGCATATACGCATATATAGGCGCACATGCGCTCATGTCAACCATCTACTCAACCGAAACGGCGAAAATAGAGCCCATAGCTGACGGAAGGATCGAGCATGATGCTTGAGACAGCGGAGACAAAATTCGTGGAGGTCAGGGGGACCAAGTATGCCTACCGGAGCGTCGGCAACGACGTGGGTAACCTTCCTCTCGTTTTCTTGCAGCACTTCACCGGAACGATGGATGGCTGGGATCCTTTGGTCGTCAACGGACTCGCCAAACATCGGTTAGTCGTCGTCTTCGACAATGCGGGGGTCGCAAGCTCGAGTGGCACAACGCCGGACAACGTCGCCCAAATGGCGATCGATGCGCAGGACTTCATTTCTGCCCTTGGATTCGAGAAGGTAGACCTCCTGGGCTATTCGCTGGGAGGCATGGTGGCGCAGCAGCTCGTCGCCGATCATCCTGACCTGGTACGCAGGATTTTGCTGGTAGGCACGGGCCCGCGCGGCGGAGAAGAGCACCTGCTGAAGGTGCTGGATGATGCGCGTTCTCAACCGGACCTGCCGGACCCGAGGCTCGATCTGTTTTTCACAAAGTCAAAGGCCAGCCGCGCTGCCGGGCTTGCTTTTCTCGATAGGACCAGGGCGCGGACAACGGACCGCGACGCGGACGCCAGTCAGGAGACCACCAACGCCCAGGCCAAGGCTCTTATTACCTGGTGCGCAACGAAGGATCCCGACAATTCAATCCTGAGCGCCATCCGCCAGCCGGTTCTAATCGTGAACGGGAGCAACGACACCATGCTGCCGGCGGCAAATTCTTATTTCATGTTCCGGCATCTGCGCGACGCGCAGCTAATCCTCTACCCTGACGCGGGCCACGGCTCCCTGTTTCAGTACCCCGGGCTCTTCGTCGCACACACGGAGCTGTTTCTGGGGTCGGCAGGCGCGGCTGTGTAGATTGACGATACCTCGAAGATTTCTTGGCGGAGCAGACCTTCAGCTCCGGTCGAGCGCGCATCACTGCAGTCTCTTAAGACGCCGACTTGCTTCACCTGCAGGCAGCTATTGGTCAAAAAGGGGAGCGCCGTCTTTGGGGTGAAAAAGCCCGGCCGAAGCGACCGGGGGCGAAGGCGAAAATTTCGATTTGTTCCGGCTCCGAGCGACGCCGGCAGGTGTCGGAAGAACGATTGACCGGGTGTCTGGCGCATGCGCCTATAGCGCATGGGCAACAACGCAATCACAGTAGGACTGATAGTCTCTGCGCTTCTGTTGCTGCTGCTCGCTTTTTTGGGTCCCTCAATTCGCGATTGGTATAGGTCGTCCCTCGATAATATGCGAGCCGCAGCAGCCAGACGGCGCCTCAAGAAGTAGCAAGTGAATGTCCGACCGAGCAAAGCTTGTCCGCGAGATCGCCGCGCTACCGAGCCTGGCTTTCTCGAGGTCAGACCCGAGCGCCGGAGCAAGCCAAATTCACAAGACAGTCACGGAATCGCGCGCGAACGACGTGGCAGCGAGGTACCGTTCACCGAGGCAGAGTTTAGGGCCGAGGCTTGCTTCCGTAACGTGACTTTCCTCTTCGGCGCGAGCACTTGGACGCCGCGCTTTTGACTACCCCGCTCGCGTGTCTCGCCCTCACTTCCATCTGGCTGTAAGGGGCCCCTTCGCCAGGACGCCCCAATTCTTTTAGCGGCGATGACCCAGAGGAAGTCCAAGCAGGAGAGCTTTTTGCCTGAGCGCTCCGGCGTGCGCTTTGTAGCTTTCGCGATTACCGCTACACTGTTTGTTTTTTGAGTATTTCTTTAGCTCGCGAATATCTTGTGCTGTCCATTCACGACGAACGCGGCGCTTCGCAGGTCTGCCATTTTGATCGTTCCTCATGGTTGTTTGTGAGTGTACGCATATATCAGACAGCTCTATGTGCGAAGAGGCGTCCGAATGCGTGGCCGCAAGACTCGAACGCTCAGCCCGACAATTCGCGCCGAACACCCCATGGTGCCAAATTGCGTGCGCGGGAATCACCGCCGCGACCAAGTTGAGCGAAATCTATTCGTTCAGCAGTTCTTGCCAGTTTGAGGGTACACGTCCAGCGGGTCCCGGCACTGGTTGTTCTAAAGGATGCGCCTGGGGAGGCGCGAGGTTCGGGCCAGCAAAGAAATTTCCTGTTCGGTAGTCGTAGAACCACTGCTCTCCGGGCTCGAAACTAGCGATAATCGGGTGATCCGTCGCGGCGTGGTGTTTTGATGCATGCTGATTTGGTGACGTATCGCAGCAACCGATATGGCCGCACTCCGCACATCTGCGAAGATGCAGCCACCAAGCGCCGGTCGACAAGCATTCGACGCACCCCGTGCCGCTCGGCTTTGCAGCGGCATCTATGCCATCCCAGTCAGTCATATTGCTTCACTCTCACCGAAGAATTTAATCTTCGATCTAAATCTCGTGGTTTTTGCGACCGCTCAGGTCTGGGGTGATTTCGACCACTCCGAGAATTAAGCCGCCAACCACGTTACGGAAATCCGGCGAATGTAACGGTAGATGTAGCAACCACTCCATGTTTGGCGACGCCTCGCCGACGAGGCTCTCCTTTATTGAGTTAGCGAAAGGGAGACATTGACGTTGTGTGACGTGGATTTCTCAAGGGGACTAATGGACGCGTGAATGCGAGCGCCCCGGTTGCTTGCCTCTGGCCGGTCTTAATTGGCCAATCGTGGTTTGGGCGGGCACTTCTGCCGCGATAGTATGCCAAGGGGCCGAAATAGGTTGGGTAAAACCGCTCACTAAAACTGTCTCCGGCTCGCGGAGACTGCGCCGGCGGTCGCGGCAGAACGACCTGTCAAGGAAACTTCATAAATCCCGCTTTGCTCTTGGACTATCGTTGCCAGGTACATGCGAGGAATGAACACGCGTCCCTCGCAGAACACCTCAGTTTGGGATCTCAGGATGGGCGGGGTAAGACTATTGCTGGTTGCGGGCTGTGCATTCCTTGTCAGCGCAAGAGCCGGGGCGGCAGAGGCTCTAGCCTATAGCGTCATACTTACGGGCGCTTGTCAGTTTCAAATGATTATGGGTTGGGACAATTGCCAAAATAAAGCAACTTTTACGATGTTCAAAAGTGGCAAGTACGTATTCGAATTTATTGATAAAAATAAGAACGGCTATCAATTTACCGGAATGAAGGATCGGCAAATCGATAATACCAGTTTGTACTCAAACATAGACACTATAGAGACAACCATAGATGGGAAGAAGGTGGTCGACCCCCAATCAATGGGGGGATGTACTACTAAAATCACCCCGTCTGGTGAAAAGTTTGTCTATATAGACTGCGCCGTCACTAACTCTAAGCGCTCCGTCTTCAAATTCAGATTCAGCGATATTACCGATGTTCAGCGAACCATTATGCAGTAACGACGACAACCGCAAACGCGGCTAGGCTTCTCTACAAGCAGGATGACCTCCTTCAGCATTGTGGAGGGTCGAATACGGGCGCAACCCCGCCTCAAGTCATCAACATCATGGACGGGCTTAAGAAGAGAGTTCCGGCCAAGGGCGAACCACCGTCGCTCGACTCGGTGTGACCATTTCGCTTCTACCCCTGAGCAAGCTCGACGTCATCGACACCGACTCGGTGCCGGAGGACTCGGAGTTCATCCGGTTCCAGCCATCTAGAAATGAAAAGCGGCAGCTTTCATTTAACTCTGGTTGCTAACCGAAGGACCGGCTCACTCCGGCCGCTCAAGGAAGGCGCGCACCGCTTCGAATGTGGCGGCGGGTTGCTCCTCCATTAGCCAGTGGCCCGAGTTGGAGATAACTACTCCGGTGACGTCAGTCGCGACAAAGCGGATCTCGTCCGCCTGGGCTGTGCCGAACGACTTCTCAGCGCCAATGGCAAGCACCGGCATCTTCAGCTTGCCCTTTTCGACGAAAGCCTTGTTGTCGATTGCGTCTTGCTTAAATGCCGCGAACTGATTGAAGGCGGAATGCATGGCGCCTGGCAGTGCGTACAGTTTAGCGTAATGCTCGCGGGTAGCTTCGTCGATCGATTTCGGATTGGCCGATAGCTCGTTCCAGAAACGGTCGAGGTAAATGCGTTCGCGACCTTTGACCAGACGTTCGGCGTCGGGCCCACGAAAATTGAAGTGCCACAGTAAGGGATTGCGAACGATCTGGTCCCAGTTTCCGATTCCCGGCAGTGGCGCATCCATCACGACCCAGCGCGTAACCCGATCGGGATATTGCGCAGCGAACGCATAGCCCACCATGTTGCCGATATCGTGGGTGACGAGATCCGCCTTTTCGACCTTCAGGTCATCCAGCACTCGGGCGATATCGCTGCCTTGCGTTTTTTTGTCGTATCCGGTTTCAGGATGTGAGGAGAGCCCCATACCGCGCAAGTCTGGGACGATCACTGTATGATCGCGCGCGAGCACAGCGGCCAAAGGCGCCCACATATCGCCCGTATCGGCGAAGCCGTGGAGCATGACAACAGCGGGTCCGTGACCGCCGACCCTGACATGGATCGTCGCGCCGTCGGTCTGAATGTCTTGCGCCTTGAAATTTGAGGGGAACGGCTGAACCCCAGCTGCAGCCGGCAAGGAAAGCCCAAGAGCGAAGACGGGTGCAAGTAAGATGCGAAACATTTCACCTACCGGCGTTTGGGGGCCAATGAGACCGTAATTTTAACTTCACCGCCGCACGCGCGCCGCTTCTGGAATCTTTCGAGCAATTATGGGCTCCCTGCCATTACACTGTGGATTTGCGCTACGACAGCAGCCCCCTCTCCCACCGCTGACGCGACGCGCTTCGTCGAGCCCGCCCGCACATCGCCAATAGCGAAGATGCCGGGGCGATTGGTCTCGAGCGGTAGGACTGACCGGCGACCGTCACTAGCCTCGGCAGTGGAGTTTGCCCCGGTTACTACGAAACCCTTATTGTCCAGTGCGACACAGCGATTCAACCAGCTGGTGTTCGGGTCCGCGCCAATGAACAGGAACAGTTGACGCAGCGGACAGGTGTGGGTTGCTCCAGTCGCGCGCTCTCGAAACACCGCTGCGGTGAGACCCGTGACCTCGTCCCCTTCCAAAGCGACCACCTCGGTCCCGGTATGCAGTTCCACATTGGGCAGCGCGGCGATGCGGTCGATGAGATAGCGCGACATCGAGGCCTCTAAACCTGACCCGCGCACGACGAGATGCAAGCGTCTTACCTTTGGTGCGAGGAAGACCACGGCTTGCCCCGCCGAATTGCCCCCACCCACCAGCGCCACCTCCTCGCCTTCGCAGAGCTTCGCCTCAACGGGCGAAGCCCAGTAAGAGATACCTCTACCCTCGAAGGTTGATAGGTTCGGGATCGGAGGCCGACGGTAGCGAGCACCGGTGGCAACAACGACCGTTCGGGCCCGCACCGCGGAGCCATTGGTGAGCTCCAGGCGCGTGGGCTCGCCGCCTTTCTGATCGGGCGTGCCACAGTCGAGCCGCGCCACCTCAAGCGGAATGGCGATCTCGGCGCCGAACTTGAGAGCCTGGTTGAAGGCGCGACCGGCAAGCGCCATGCCGGAGATGCCTGTTGGGAAGCCGAGATAGTTCTCGATCCGCGCCGAAGCGCCCGCCTGTCCGCCGAAAGCACGCTGGTCAAGCACCAAGACCGAGAGGCCCTCGGATGCCCCATAAACGGCGGCGGCGAGCCCCGCGGGCCCCGCACCCACGACTGCCACGTCGAAGACCGTGTTCGGATCAAGCTCGGGCGTGATGCCGAGAATGATGCCGGCCTCAGCGTCGGTGGGTCGCTTCAACACCGTTCCATTAGGACAAATCATCAGCGGCAGCTCCTCGGGGAGTATGCCGGCGCGCTCTACTATGGCGCGGCCCTCTGCGTCGTCGGAGGCATCGAGCACCGTGTAGGGATAGCCGTTGCGGCCGAGAAAGCCTTGAAGTCGAACGAGTTCCGGCGTGCCCGGTGTCCCTACCAGCACGGACCCGACGCCGCCCTCTTCGATCAGCCCGACGCGACGTAAGATGAACGCTCTCATCATAATCTCGCCCACCTCGGCAGAGCCGATCATCAGGGCGCGCACATGGGCGGCGTCAAATGGCAGCGCCGAACATCCTTCGGGGCCGGCACGAGCGGAAGCAAGCGTCGCAGCCCCAGCAAGCTGGCTGACCTCGCCCGAGAATTGACCGGGACCAAGGCTGGTGATCGGCGCCTCGTGATTGAGGCCATCGCGCCGCACCACGTCGATTGAGCCCTTGAGCACGAGCCAGACTGGGACATGGCGCTCGGCGACGTCATAGACCATTTTACCAGGCGCGAATTCCCGCAATGGCTCGCTTGCGAAGCGCTTGGCCGTGTCGATCTGGACCGCATCGAGCACGGGAAAAAGTTGGTGACCCCGGGTCTTGATAACGCTCATAGCGCTCTCCAAGCGGCCTGCCCCGTTTCACTTTAGCAGGTAACTTAAGCAGGATTGGCGGACTTCGAAGGGTGCGATGTAAAGGCTTCTGAACCTAAGCCTGTTCGTGGCATTGTATGAGGGCCATGGCGATTGCCGAGTCTCGAGAGTCCCGCGACCGCAGGGTCGGCGGGAGGGCTGCGCTGCGCCAGAGCGCGCAAAGCTACGCCGCTGCCCTAGTGCTGACGCTCTTGTTCATGGGCGCCACGCTTCCCTCGCCGCTTTATGTCATCTATCGCGACGAGCTTCATTTCTCCCAAGTCATGCTGACACTGGTCTACGCCGTCTATTTCGCCGGCGCGATGGCCACGGCTTTCTTCCTCGGGCGCATCTCCGACGAAATCGGAAGGCGAGTGGCGATATTCGCCGCAGTTGCGATCAGCATCGGTGCGGCGCTGGTGTTCATCTTTGCCGACTCGCTTGAGATGTTGTTCGTCGGCAGGCTGTTGAGCGGTCTTGCCCTTCCACTCGCCTCAGGCGCAGGGACCGCCTGGATTGTCGAGCTTTGTGAAGACCGGTGCACGGCCGCGAGCTTGAGCGCAGGCGCGATCCTTGCGGGGCTGGGACTCGGAGCGTTGATCTCAGGCTTGCTCGCCGAATATTCGAACGAGCCCCTCGTATTTCCCTTCGTCGCGCTCGTTTCGCTCGCGCTCGCCGCCGCCGTCATCGTTTGGCTATTGCCCGAAACGGTGAAGCATCGGACGCGGCGCTGGTCGGCGATGGCGTTGCGCCCGCGCATCGGTGTCCCGCGCGGGATCATCGGCGCCTTTATCGCACCCGCCGTGACAGTGTTCGCCTCGTTCGCGTTGCTAGGCTTCTATTCGGCGCTGGCGCCGAGCCTGCTGCAGCGATCGCTTGGGATGGAAAGCCATGCAGTAGGCGGCGCCGTCATTTTCGAGCTTTATGCCGCAGCAGTCCTCGTGCTGGCCCTCACCCACTGGCTAGGTGCGCGCGCCGCGATGCTGTGGGGGCTTTCGCTTCTCATCCCCTCGCTAGCTCTTCTCGTCGTCGCGTTCCAATCGCACTCCCTGCCGCTTCTCCTTATCGGCGCGGCGCTTGGCGGCGGCGCCGCGGCGCTCGGTTACCGCGGAAGCCTTCAGATCGTCAACCAGATCGCGCCAGATAGCCGACGCGCCGAGGTGGTCTCGAGCTATCTCATGTTCTGCTATGCCGGCGTGTCGCTGCCGGTGATCGGCATCGGCGTGCTGTCGGCGATTGAGACACCGGGCCTCGCAGAGGGCATCTTCGCCGCAGTCATCGCCGCAATTGCGGTACTTGCGATCACCGTCGACATCCGCAGAGCCCGCGGGTAGTGGCCAGTCAGCCTTGTGTGGCGAGTTCCCTGAGAACGGATTCGAGCGGGATCCGGCCGGTGCGGTGCTCCGCGCTACCCCCTTCGAAATCGATCCAACCCTCGTTGAAACCATCGATCATGCGGATGCGGGCCAGCGGATGCTTCGCTCCCTGCGAGCGGAACAGGGCCTCCCACGTGTCTCGCGGCACCGGTTCCATCCGCACGGGATGGCCGAGCGCTTCTGCAAAGCCCCTGGCGATGTCGTTGGCCGAATAGCGGCGTGGCCCTTCGAGCTCGACGATGCGCAGACCCGTCCAGCTTTCGCGGAGCAGCTCCGCTGCCGTACTTCCAATGTCAGCCGTCGCAACCATTGGAATCGGATGGTCGAGCGGCTGCAGGAAAGTGGAAACGACTCCGGCCTTCGCCGCTTCCACGTCCCAACTGGCATTCTCCATGAACCAGGCTGCGCGCAGAAAGGCGACGGGAACCGACACGGTACGGAGGCCCTCCTCCGTTATCTTGGAATTGTTTAGCAGATTATATTCCGCAACCTGGGCACCGACCGTCGACAGGAAGACTATTTTCGCAGGCTGCGCAGTGGCGATGGCGGCCTTGACCGCCGCGATTGCTTCGTGCGTAAGCGGAAAGCCGGGTTCGGGGTCGAAGTCTGGCGGCGTCATGAGGAACACGCCTTCCACATTGGAAAATGCGCAGGTCAGACCAGCCGCTTCAGAGATCGAGGCGATTGCGATCTCGCAGCCCTTCTCGGCCCACGTCCGGCCCTTATCGGCATCGCGGACAACTGCCCTGACCGGTAGTCCTGCCGCTAACAGTGCGCGCGCAACTATGCCTCCAACCTTGCCAGTAATTCCGGTGATGGCATACACGCTGCGGCCCTTCCTGACCCGCGGTCATCTCGCTGAAAAAGCCAGCATTAGCACGCCCGCTCGACCTAGGGCACCGAGATCGCCTAATCGGTCGAGCAATATCGATGCGAAATTGAAGGGCACCACAAACAGCAATTCGCTAAACTGTGAATCCCTTCCGCAAGCGGCGTGGGGGCTTGGCGCTATCGATAGGGCTATTTCGAGCTAGGTCGTCCCACAAAGAGCAGGAAGCGAGAAGATCGCAATGGAGGCGCAGTTGCCCGAGGCCAAAGCGCAAGCAGCTCAAGGACCGCCGAAAGCTGCGTCGACACCGATTCCCCAACGTAAAACGTCACCGAGCAGTGTACCCTCGATAGTGGTCGGTGTCGCTGTAGTTGCAATCGCAAGCTTGTCAATCTGGTATCTTGTGCGCGGTCAGCCGCTTCTAGTTCAGGGAGAAGTGGACGCAACGCGTTTCGATATGGCAGCACGAGTCGACGGCCGCGTCGCCGACATTCCGGTCGAGCGCGGTCAGGATGTCGCCGCGGGCTCTGTGCTCGTCAAAATCGATAACCCCGAAACGCTGGCCCAGAAAAACCAGGCAATAACTGCTGAGCTTGTCGCCGAGGCTCAACTGGCTCACATCAATGCGGGGACGCGCGCGGAAGATATTGCGGCGCGTAAAGCCGCGCTGGACCGCGCTCAAGCCGCCGTGGTGCTCGCAAACAAGACCTACGATCGGATCAGCCAATTAACTGGGCATGGCCACGCTTCGGTCGCAGAGCTCGACAAAGCAACGGACAGCTTGCAGGAAACTCAGCGGGCAGCCGACCAAGCCAAGTCAGCTTATGAGGAAGCCGTCAATGGCTACACAAAGGAAGAGCGCGAAATCGCCCAGGCTACTGTGAAGAAGGCGATAGCCGACATCACGGAGGTCCAGTCGATCATCGACCAGATGGTTGTCTACGCTCCAGTGGCTTCACAGGTCTACCAGCGCAATGTTGAGCCTGGGGAATATGTTTCGCCTGGCGTGCCCTTGATAACTCTCATTGACCTGAATGACCTGTGGGTTCATTTCGATTTACGCGAAGACCTGGTAAAGACATTGAAAGTGGGCGACCGCTTCAAGGTGCGTGTGCCAGCTCTGGCTGACCGCGAAATCATAGTCGAAGTCAGGCTCATCGCTACCAAAGGTGAATATGCGAGCTGGCGCGCAACCCGCGCGACGGGCGATTTCGACCTGCGCACATTCTCGATCCGTGCATACCCCATTGATAAGGTGGCCGGGCTTCGTCCCGGCATGAGTGCCTACCTTGATTGGCAAACGCGGTAACCAATGAAGCCGAGGCCCAGGCCAGGGTTCTTGCTGGTTGCGCGCCGAGAATGGCGTTGGCTTTTACATGACCAGGCCGCACTCATCTTGATTTTCGGCGTGCCGATCTTCGCCTTCGTAGTGCTGACCGCCGTCTTTAGTCATCCTGTAATCCGCGGGCTCGGAATTGTAATCGTTGATGCCGACCGATCGGAAACCTCGCGGGCTTTTGTGCAGCAAGTGGCAGCGTCACCCGGCCTTGGCATTGTGGAGCGTGCGGATGACCTTTCATCCGCGGTGCGGGCGATCCGTTCCGGCAAAGCTATCGGCGCCGTTTACGTGCCGTCATATTTCGAGCGTGACTTGAGGGCTGAACGACGCCCCCAAGTGGTCGCCTTTTATAACCAGCAGTTCCTCACGGCTGCAGGCGTCGCGGCATCAAGTTTGAGCGACAGCCTTACCACTGCGGTCCAACGCGCGGCTGCGCGTGCAGCGCCGAAGGCTGCAACGGTCGGTGCCCTCGTTGCGGAGACGATCGTGCTGGTCAACCCGGCGCGCAACTATGCGCAGTTCCTTTTGCGCGCACTGCTACCCATGGTGCTTCACGTGGTCATAGCGATCTCCGCCGGTTATGCGGTGGGATCTGAGTTCCGGCGACGCAGCATGAATGTCTGGCTTGCCTGTGCGGGTGGCAATCCGATCGTGGCGCTTGCGGGCAAGCTCGCACCACTATTTGGAATATTCTTCGTCTTCATGCTCTCGGTACCTCTGCTCTTGGAAGGATTGCTCGGAATTCCATTCAGGGGCGACGTGCCAATGATGATGATTTCAGGCGTGCTGCTGATAGTCGGATACTTGGCATTGGGCGCGCTGCTTCAGCTTGTTGTCTGCGACCTCGCGATGGGCCTCGGCCTCACCGGACTAATAGTTTCTCCTGCTTTCGGGTACGCGGGCATCGGTTTCCCGACCTTGGGAATGAACGCCTTCGCGCAACTATGGAGCGCGATCCTCCCGCTGCGCTGGTATATGGCCGTGCTACTGGGCCAGGCGGCGCGCGGACTGCCCGTGGCGGATTCAGCGCGGCCGTTCACGGCTCTGGCGGGGCTAGCGGTGCTCTACACTCTGCTTGCGCTTTTCCGCCTGGCTGTGGTCGGGCGAAGATCGGCTCCTAGCTCTCCCGCCCCCACACCGATCTTGCTGCCACTGTCGCCGTGGGGATTGGGGGGCGCATTCACAGCAGAGTGGCGTCGCGTGCTAAGCACCCCCGGAGCATTCATGCTTTTGGTCGTCGGACCGCTGATCTATGGCATTTACTATCCTCAGCCGTACCTGAACCAAATCCTACGCAAGATCCCAATTGCAGTAGTCGATAACGATCTCAGCGAGTTGAGCCGGCGGATCGTGCAAACCCTGAATGCCAGTGGTGCAGTGAGAGTGGCAATCCGCGCCAACAACTACCCAGAAGCGCGCGCAGCTCTCGACCGCGGCAAGGCGTTTGCTGTTGTTGAAATCCCGCCTGGAGCAGAGCGTGATGTGCTCAAAGGCGCCAACGTTCATGTTCCCATACATGCTGATGCCACCTACCTGTTCATCTTCAGGACAATGGCCACCGGGATCGAATTGGCAATTGATACGCTTACCTTAGAGCTTGCCGCCCGTGGCGCACGACCTGACGGCAGCCTGGTCAAGGCGAATCTCGCGTCTGCTAGTCCGGCCGATGTCCTATTGCAGCCGATCTTCAACCCGGTGGGCGGATACGCGAGTTATATTGTGCCCGCGGCATTCGTGTTGATCCTGCAGCAGCTACTATTGATCGGAGCATCGCTGCTAACTGTCCTCATGCGGACAGAACCTCGGGGACGACCTTTCACGACAGTGCTTGGTCGGGGAGTTGCGCACCTCACCATCTTTGCGCCGGCCCTCGCGCTCTATTTCATCGTGCTGCCGCGATTCTACGGCTTTTCCACACTTGGCCAGCCGTTGCAGATATTCGCGCTGGCTTCATTGTTCATCCTAGCGACAAGCTTCATGGGTCAGGCAGCGGGTGCGTGGTTCAAGCACCCGGAAACCCCAACACTGATCTTCCTTGGGACTAGCATTCCCCAGCTTTTCCTCACCGGGTTTGCTTGGCCCCGCGAAGCCATTCCGCGAACGGTGCAGGTGGTGGGTTATATCTTCCCGTCCAATTTCGCGATCGATGGGCTCGTTCGCATCGATCAGTTGGGTGCCAGTATTTGGGATGTGGCGCCTGACTGGCAGGGCCTTTGGTGTCTGACGATCATCTATTTTACGTTAGCCGTGTTTTCGGCCTATATGGCGAAGCCGACGGAGAAGGCATGGTTAGCCGCAGAAGTACCGGCCTAATCGTGCTCGGCCTCGTTTTGGTTGCGGTGGGGGCCGGCGGATATTGGCTTTGGCACGGGCAATCAACACCCCCACTCGTAGGCATCGTGCACTCGACCGAGGTCCGCATTGCGCCTGAGATCGGCGGCCGACTTGTGAGAATCCAGGTCCATAAAGGTGATTTTGTTCACACGGGTGATGTCGTCGCCAAATTGTCTGCCCTGGAACTGAACGCATCCGTGGAGCAAGCACGAGCGGCGCTCGTCAAGGCAACAGCCGACCGCAACAATGTTTATGCCGGTATGCGAGAAGAGCAGCGCGCTTCAATGTCCGCTGAAATCGCAAAGGCGAAGTCTAGGCTGCAATATGCACAGCAGCAGCTCACCCGAGTAACCTATCTAGCGAGTACCGATACCGAGTCGCAACAAGCGCTTGACCAAGCTCAAAAAGACACTGCATCGGCGCAAGCTGATGTGTCAGAGGCACAAGCGAACTATGATGCTGCGGTAGCTGGACCGACAACGGAAGAGCGCGAAATTGCGGACGCCCAAGTGCAAGCCGCCGAGGCCGCCCTCGATGTGCTTGAGCGCCGGCTCGACAAGACGCTGCTTCGCGCGCCGGCAGACGGGACCGTCAGCGTGATTGTTGCGGAATCGGGAGAGAACATTCGAGCCGGCCAGCCTGTGCTAGTCATTGAGGCAATTGACAAGCAATGGCTGTCTTTCGACGTAAGAGAGGATCTGCTCCAGGGTCTCACCGTCGGTGCCGAGGTCAATGTGACACGCTCTGGGGAGGAACAGCCGACCCAGGCTCGAATCACTGAATTAGTGCCGCTCGGTCCCTTCGCTACGTGGCAGGCAGAACGCGCGGTCGGCGATCACGATCGAAACACGTTACGCCTGCGTCTCGATCCGCAGCGCGACCAAGACGCTTTTGTGCCTGGCATGACTGTGTTCATTAAGCGATAAACCATTCAATTGCCCTATCCGCTGCACAGTTTTTCTATTGCAGTTTTGAGAGCCATTCCGCCAACGGCTACTTTTGGATATAAAGTGAGATGGAGGTGGTGACCGCAATGCGCGCTTACAAACATTATTTAACCTCGAAACTCCTGCTCGTCGTGTTCATCGCGCTATTCTCCGTAAATGCTGAAGCACAGGTGGTTGTCGACGTCAGCAAAATTTCATGCTCTCAGTTTGCAACGTATAAGATCGAAAATCCCGAATATATCGCCATCTGGCTTAGCGGGTATTATCACGGCACCCGCGGCGATATGAAGGTTGATATCCAAACATTAAGCGCAGACGCGAAGAAGGTGGAATATTACTGCTTGAGCCAACCCGACATGCCCCTCGTCCAAGCAGTGAAAACGGTGCTGGGCATCTCTGTCGGGCCTTGACCGGGCCCGCGCTACGGTCTTAAGGACGCCAGTCTATTGCCTCTCGTCGTTCTACACGGAGGATAGGTCGCCAGAGATTGGGCCTTTGGCGTCAAAGGGCGATGCTTTTATTATGTTCAGGCGGCCTCCGCCTGACGGAACGCCGCCACGAGAACCTCGGCCTCTTCCAGTTCATCTGCGACGCACAGCCAACGTGTGGCTAGTCGTAAGTACTGCGCGGCGAGGAGAGCAGTCGGAGCGATTTTCGCAAGCCGTCTACAGTTGTCGGCATGTCGCCTACATTCTCTTGGGTCATTAGGGCGCATGCGGAAAGAACTCGTGCCAACCGTTTAGGTTCCCACAAGAAGAAGCCCCGGAGAGCGGTCG
>CAWFLU010000005.1:0-6759 GCA_963816805.1 uncultured Alphaproteobacteria bacterium | reverse complement strand
AAGATGCGCGACTACGATGGCGGCACCATTCCGGTCTGCGAGGGCGGCAAGACGATCGGCATGGTCACGAATAGCGACATCGCCATCAGGGCGCTCGCCAACGGCAAGGACATCGCCACGCTCGAGGCAAAAGAGCGTGATGAGCAAGAATGTCGTATTCTACCGGGATACCGAGAAAGCCGAAGATGCCATTCGCATCATGGAGGAGAACCGCATCCGCAGACTTCCTGTGCTCAACGAGGCGAAGAAGCTGGTCGGCATGGTGAGCTCGGCGACATCTCGCATGCGCTGTCGCGGGACCGCACCGGCGAAGTGACGCGCGCCGTCTCGGCGCACCATAGTTAAACGACATAGCGGAGTAAACTCGCGCAATGCCAAAGCCGCTGCAGATCAGCATCCGCAACATGGAACCCTCCCCCGCCGTCGATAAGCGCATCCGCCAAAAGGCAGCGAAGCTCGAGCGCTTCCACGACCGAATCGTCGGCTGCACCGTCGTGGTGGAAGCGCCGCACCGGCACCATCACAAGGGCAAGCTGTATAATGTTCGTGTCGACATCAGCGTGCCGGGAAAGGACGCGCCGCCTTCCATTTAAGCGCGTCGGAAAGTCCAAGCCGAGATGGAGCAGGTCGGCGTGCGGCCCAACGGGGAAGGAGCTGAGGATTACGCCCGCGCTCATGATCACCGGCGCCAGGCCCCACCAGCCGACAAAGGCGCTATCGCGCTCCCGCGCCCAGGTAAACAGCAGAACGCCGCCGAGAATGGCGGTGACCGTGACGTTCACGGCAGCCATCGTCTGCATGTCGAGATGCATGGTGCGCGGAAGCGATCCAGAGTGCCGACTGGGCGCGCACCGTAGGGCGGCTGCCGTCACATCGCGCTTTACGGCCGGACAACAATTTCAGTGAAAATTGAGCGATCGCCCGCGAACCCGGCCGTCACGGCCGGTCGAAACATGCCAACAGCAAAATTGATCGCGCTGCCTGCGGCCGAAGGAGTGGCCGGCGCGGCACTAGCGGTCGTTGTCTAGCTGGCGAGTGCGTTGCCCGCTTAGGGGCAAGGCTGAGCGTCGCTTCGTTCGGCCTGCATGAGCCAAGGACCGCGAGACAGTCCGGAGATCGAATCCGGCTTCCACGAAATTAGAGCGGCACGCTGCGGCACGGACTTACCCGCATCGGGCGAATAGAAAGTATGCCGGCCGATCGGGTGCGGGTTGCCGTGCGCCCATGCCGGCAGCGATCCGCCCCGCCGCCGCTGAACGATGATTGGGTTGAGGAAGTGCGTTGCGCCCGCCGTGGGGTCAGGCATCTCGCCGGCGAGAACGGCATCGGCTATGCGAGCCGCGCTCTCGTAGCGAGGATCGCTCGGAGAGAGTTTCTGCATCTCCCGCCGCCGTGTCATCCACGGCTCGAACTGCCAGGGACGGGTCACCACGTCCTTGATGCTGTCGCCCCATCTGCCGCTCAGTATGCGGTTGAGGATCACATGGGCAACGGCGCTCTTGCCCTCTTCGGGCTCACCGGAGGCCTCGAAGGCGATGGTGCGTATTAGATAGTCACGCTCCTCGGCGTCGTAGTCGGGAGCCGCCTTGGACAGCTCGGGGATCGGCAGATTGACTGCGGCGATCTCCAGCGTGCCTTGCGTTGTCGGGAAGCAACGAGGCGCCTCGCCCAGAGCTGCGTAACCGGGTGTCGCGGCGCCTGACAGAAAATACGCAAGAACGAACAGTAGGCGTCGAGTCCGCACTCTTGTCTCCTTAAGCATGTTGGGGAGGAAGAGTGGGAATTCCACGCAGGAAGGCGATGATTTCGTGACAAGAAATGAGCAATCTTAGGATCAATTGCGGCAGCCGGAACCCACAACATGGTTAATGCAGCGCGGCCAGATCGGCATCAAGCCGGGTCCTTGCACCCCCGCTGAGGCACGGGACGATGGACCGCAACACTCTCCTAAGGCTCGCTCCCCTGACCCGCATCGATGCAGCGAAAAAGCCGCCCAGCCGAGCCGAGCCGCTCTCGCCGGCGCAGCGCCGGTCTCGGGCGAAGCGATCCATCTCACCAACTCGCATTGGTCCTTTCACACGCGCGAGCTTTGCCAGGCGGCTGGACTCGAAAAGATCACGTCCTCAACGATTTCGAGGTGCTGGCCCCCTGTCCTTGAATGAGCCGTCGCCGAGGCGCTTATATGACGCAATCTTCTGATTACTTGGCCCGCTTTCGTGCTAATGCTGCTTTGCACGGTACCGTACGAAACTACCAGTCATAGAGTTCTGCTTCTCGCGTGAGCGGTCTTCGCGTGAACGCTGGACGAGTGGGATCGGGGGTGTGATGGCACTAGGCGAACATTGCGAAGCGACAATTCAGCAGCCGAAGCTTGCGGCCGCTTCCGATCGCTCCTGGGCCGCGACCCTGGCGCGCTACCGTGACCCGAGCTTGGCACGCAGTATCCTCGAGATCGTGATAACGGTGCTGCCGCTTGCACTGCTATGGCTCGCGATGTGGGCGGCTCTCGGCGTCGCCTACTGGCTTTGCGTGATCCTTGCGGTGCCCGCGGCTGGATTTCTGGTGCGCCTATTCATGATCCAGCACGACTGCGGCCATGGCGCGTTTTTCCGGCATCGCCTCGCCAACGATTGGGTCGGTCGGGTGATCGGCGTGCTGACCCTGACGCCTTATGACTTTTGGCGACGGACCCACGCCGTCCACCACGCGCATTCCGGCAACCTCGATCATCGTGGCGTCGGCGACATCGATATGCTGACGGTCAGGGAGTATCTCGCGCTCTCCCGGCCGCGGCGCCTGCTGTACCGGCTTTACCGCCACCCCCTGGTGATGTTCGGCATTGGTCCGGTCTACGCGTTTGTTTTGCGGCACAGATTGCCGTTTGGGTTGATGCGCAGCGGCTGGCAGCCTTGGGCGAGCACGATGGCGACGAATCTGGGTATCGCGGCGGTTGCTGCGCTGATGATCTGGTTGGTGGGGCTCGTCCCCTTCCTGATGGTGCATCTGCCGATTACGTTTCTCGCGGCGGCGATCGGCGTCTGGCTGTTCTATGTCCAGCATCAGTTTGAAGAGACGTTCTGGGATCGCGATAAGGACTGGAATTTTCACGAGGCGGCGTTGCGCGGAAGCTCGCATTACGACCTGCCGCATGTGCTTCGCTGGTTCACCGCCAATATCGGCATCCACCACATTCACCACCTATGCAGCCGAATCCCCTATTACCGCCTGCCCCGGGTCTTGCGCGACCACCCGCAGCTTGCGGCACCCCGGCGGCTGACGTTGTGGCAGAGCCTCGGATGCGTCCGCATGGCGCTGTGGGACGAAGGGCAGCGCCGCGGAGTTTCTTTCCGCGAAATCAAAAACCAGCTCCGCGCCACCTGCACGGCCGCCGCTCTCTAGCCGCGGCTCGTCTTAATCTTCCAGAATATCTTCAGCGATCGTTGAGGTATCGGCGGCCTCCCGTCGAGTGACCTTCAACTGGGCTGTCTCGCCGGCGGAAAGCGCGGCTTTGTGGGCGGCCCTCGGCGGCGGTCCTAACGGAAATTTCATGCACGTGTGCGATGTAGTTCAGTCGCCATACCCCTTAGAACAAGTCCCTTGAAATTTCCCAGGCGTAGCTTTGCAACGACGAGACGAATTTCATGGCTGTAGTGCAGGCCGCACGAGAGATGACGGAGCCGCCTCCTTCCAGTGACGGCAAGGCATCTCTGGCGATTCTGGTGGCTGCGGACGGCCAAGCAACCAAAGATCTGCTCAAGCTTCTGCTGACGCAGCGCGGGCACCGGGTCGACCTCGTGGATGACGGCGGACGGGCGCTCAAGGCGCTGTTGGATCGCCGCTACGATATCGCCCTGGTGGATTTCATCCTTCCGACAATGGACGGACTGCGGGTGGTTGCCGAGTTCAAGTCCTCGCCGGCCGCGGTCGGTGGATCGCCCCATTTCATCGGCATCACCGCCGACGCCGCGGGGTTCATGGCACATCCCGACAACTGGCGAACTTTCGACCTCGTGATCGCCAAGCCGATCGATCTCACTAATTTGGGCACCGTGGTGGAGAATTTCGAACGCTACATGGCTTGGCGGAGCCAGGCAGCGGCTGACCAAGGCGCGGCCGAGTTCGACGCCCGTCATTCTGGCGGATGATGGCGCTGAAACAACGGCCAGCCCGTCTGGTCTGACCGCCGATAGGCGCTGGCCCAATCGGCGAAAGAAGATCGGTCGTGGCACCACGCAGATCGTCCTCTCAAACGGCGAAGTGCATCCCTGTCGCGTCCTCGATCTTTCCTTGAGCGGCGCCGCCCTCGAGCTTGAGGCGCGACCCGCGGTCGGCGAGCGGGTTCGGGTCGGGCGGACGGAGGGGCGTGTGGTCCGGTACACCGACGAGGGAATTGCCGTGGAGTTCGGCGTAGCCGACAAGTGAGGCCTTAAGAGGTTGCCTCGCGCCGACCTCACCTCGCGCAGTGCCTAGCCATGGTCCAGGCCACTGGCAGAGACTTTAACCGGCTCGTCGTCGGCGCCACTCACCGCACGTCCTCGACATCGTTATACCATTTCATCCGTTCGCCGATGCGCGCACGCACGCGCCAAGCGAGCGACTTCGGCTCGGCATAGAGACGCCGGTGAAGAGCAGCGAGCTGGGCAACAAGGCGCGCTTTCTGCGCGGCGTCGAGCTTGGTATGGCCGCGCGCGAATGGCTCGAGCTTGTCCAGATTCTTGCTCGCCGTGCGCCAAAGCCCCCAATCCTCCGCGCACAATTTGGCGATCCGCGCGGCGTTCAGCGTATTGAGGTCGTCCTCGCCGAGTTCGTGCTCGAGCAAGAGCGCAATCATGTCGACGAAATCCTTCTCGGTGACCCTGACGATCTGCAGCTTGGCGAGGAGCAACTCGGCCAGCGGCAGCGTGGGCGCGTCGACCTGAAGCCGGTCTTGCAGAGGTATGGCGTGGCAGAAGTCGAGCTTCTCGTAGAACACGTCGACATGCACGCCGTTGGAGGCGCTGCCAAATATCGCTCGCGCACCCTCGGAGACGACGAACACCTCGCGATCTTCGACATAGCCGAGCCGCGTCAGGACCTCATGCAGCTCGCGCGCCTCTTTCTTGCGCCCGGCGAAGTCAATGTCGCGGTAGACCCGATCGCTGCTGGCGAGGGCGGCGTGGTTGGGACAGCGCCGCAGGATGGCCATCGATCCCACCAGGCGTAGAGTGAGGCCGGCTTTGCCAACGACATCGAGGATGCGACCGGCCTCGGTTTCAAGCGCCTTGCGATCCACCATCCATAGCCCCGAGTTCCATAACTCCAGTGAATCCGGCCTTTCTACGGCTTCGAGCCTTAGAAAGGTAACCCCTGAGGTAACACTCGACAGGAGAGACTTAATGAGCAACCGATTAATAGGCGTGAGGGTGGCATGACCATCACAGAGGCGCAGCGCGCTATCCGGCTTTTCGAACGTGTGACGCCACGGGAGAAAGAGATCGTATTGCGAGGGTTGGAAGATGTCACGAACAACCAGTGCACGATGGAAGAGGCTATCGCCAAAATGGAGGCCGAGATGGGTCCTGTCCAGGAGGTGCGGTGACCGTCCCGACTAACTTGATCGACCGCATCCATGATCTGCGAGATATGGCGGAGGCGGCCCTTTACGACAGGAACTTTAGTGATCACGCTGCCTGCGGGCTCGCCAAGCTCGCGCAGAAAATGCAGGACGAGCGAGGAGATCGCTGAGGCGCTAAATTCAACTGACATTAATGACGAGATTGCCTTCGTCAAAAGGCGGTCTGCGCGGGAGATTGCTGAGCTTGAGGCGATACGCGAGGAGTCGGCTACTGCACCCTAGGCGGGCCGATCAGCTGAGCGGGGCGTCGGCTTTGGTCGGCGCCCTTTTGTTATTTCAAGCTCGGGTTCCTCAATAGCTATTTGCACTCAGTCATTGTGTGCATCGCAGTTTGAGCCTCACCAAGTGTGGGGAACTTACCCATCATCTTGAAGTGTTTCATGCTGTGGGATTTCGTCGTTATGCATTTGTGGTTGGTCATATCGAGCATGACGTAAAATGCGTCAGCCAAGGCAGGGGTTACAAAGCCGACGAGGATAGCTGCTGCGATTAGATATTTTTTCATGTGGTTCTCCTTGCGGTCAAACCGCCCTTCCGCGCACTACTTAGATTTAGAATGGCCGCGTTTCTTATTGCTCTTACCCGCCTTCTTCAATGCGATAGCTACAGCTTGTTTTTGCGGCTTCCCAGCCTTGATTTCGGTCTTGATATTCGAGCTAACCGTCTTGTGCGAAGAACCTTTCTTGAGAGGCATGGCCAGAACTCCTTGTCGTCAATTCACCGGGATGTTGGTCCACTCGTTCGGGAATTTAAACACGCCACCTCAATTGCCGTTCCAGCCAGAAAGGCCCGTAAAATCGTGAAACCGATCTGCCTCTACTGAATTGAATCCGTCGGAGGTGATTGGAGGCAGATGTGCCAGGCGATCCGTATCGCGCCTATCAATGCGCCGACAATGCCTATTGCGATGTCAGCGAGAAGACCAAAGCCCGTGCCCCGCACGATCTGTCCGGCGAGCCAACCCGCAAGCAGGCCAACCACCAGAATGATAAGAAGTTCTTGTCCAAGGATGGGCGGTTCCACCGTGTTGAGGCGGCAATAGGCATAATTAGGGGGTTAAAGCCCTTGCGACATGCCGTTGAGGTCGCATTGGACGCCGCCCCCACCCGGCGGAAACCGAATGCTGAAGCTCCCTGAAAATTGGT
>CAWFLU010000004.1:0-179467 GCA_963816805.1 uncultured Alphaproteobacteria bacterium | reverse complement strand
CATCATCGGAAGGCCGGTGATGACCATACTCGATCCCGATTACGCAGGCGGCCAAGTCGAAATGCAGCATTTCCAATATCTGTTAGAGGTCGGCGATGGACTTTTGATCACCGCCAAGACCTACGAAGAACATTTGCAGCAGCTCAGCGACGTCCTGAATAATCCGACGATCACGACCAAGCGCATTGCGAATTTCATCGAGCGAATTCGTGCGACCTCTGGGCCGAGATCGGTTGTCGGCACCCGTTGCCGCAAGAGCCATTCTCGACGTCGCTGGTCAGGGGCCAGCACGGCCATGGCTAAGGGGTGCGTTGCATGTTTGGCTTGAGCGACGGTTGGCAAATTGGAGCCCGTATCCACGCGTTACCCCGGAGCGTTGGCAGGATATGCCTGCCACCGAAGTGAAACGACGGCTCGCTCGACGGCAAGCCAGACGCTTAGAACGGGCGAAAAAACGCGTCGGACCCGAGGCCGAAAGCGCCAACTAGGCGCGTCCAGGGCAGTCGTATGATCCTCTTCCGATGGTCGTCATCGTAGCTCGGCGGCGGCCGATTCGTGTTGCGGCTTTTTCCTTGTCCGAGCTCGACCGGCGCTTCTGCTCCGTGGAGCTATCGATTTTGATGGATCGTAAAGCGCAGCGATCAACACGAAGGGAAGCAGCAGGGTCCGCTGCAGCGCGCCCCATTTCGCCATCAGGCTGACCTCCTCAGCAATGAGTCCAGCCATCTTTTCTGCTTCGGCCACAAATTTCGGTGTGGCCGCCTGATCTAGACCGTGGGGACGCAAAAAGGATCCAACAAATCGCCTTGTGATTTCGCTGCCATCTTTGTGATCGCCGGTCGAAGCAAGTTCAGCGGATAGCTGTCCTATATGGTCCTCCAGAGTTTCAGCCACGCCCAGAAACCCGTCGTTGGTCAAATGTTGGAAGTGGATCATTCCCTCCTGTCCTTCTCGTATGTCACCGAGAAGGACCGTAAATGACCGTCGGCCTACGACGGCTGCTTCCAGCATCGCCGAGGTATTGATGCCGACCACGGCGGCCGAATGGTATAGGCTGTTAAAGTAGTCATTGCGCGCCTGGGTGCCGACTGGCATGTGGCCTCCTCTTGGGAACACCACGACGCCACCCAGAGCTTTGAGTTCCTCGCTGTCCCATTGGCTCAAGGTTTTTGTCGCCTTGGGATGGGGACGAATGATCACTTGGACATCACGCAAATTGCCGTCGCCACAGTCACGGAGAGCCTTGAGCCAACGTGTAACAAAGCCAACTTCACTCCGACAAATGAAGACCGAAGAGGCCGTATAGAGCAGAATCGGGCGATCAGGATTAAGGCCGATTTCAGTGCAGAAGCTCCGACGATCTCGGCTCGGCGCCCAGTTGAACCACTGATCGAACAGCTGTGCACCTGTCACGACGATCCGATCAGCGGGAACGTCGTGCAGGTCTACGGCCTCGGCCTTCTGCGCCTCGTTCCACACAAAGACGCGATCGGGCGTCGCCTTTATCAGCCCCTTGTTAGTGAGATTATCCCAGCTCGCCACACAATGGCCGATCGGAATTCGCAGATCCCGGGCGGCCTTCACATAATCAACCTGGTCAGAATCGAGGTCTATAAGCGGTGTAAGCAAAACCACGTCCGGGGCGCTTGCACTGATTGCGGCCCGCGCTCTGGCTTCGATCGGCAGCACTTCTTCAGCCCAGGCGCAGAACCCCCCGACCAAGCGTGCTGCCGGCGCGCGTATGGCTTGAGGCATACGCCCAAGCATCCGCAACGGAGGGGCCACATAGAGAGCAGCCCTCTCGGCGCAACGCCGCGCCCGCTGGTGAAACGGTAAGAAATAACGGCTGTAATCCCGCCATGCGCGTAACTCGCGAGCAGCTCCGCTCCAAAAGGAGCGTTGCGGCTCAGGGAGGTCCTTGATCTCGATGGCGCCTTTATGAGCCTGCACGAGGCCGCTTACAAAGTCTTGTATCTCCAAGGCAAGGGTGTCCGTGCGGCGCTCAAACCCGAGTATCAATTCGTGGCCGTTCTCAGCGAGTGCAGCGATCACGCTTTCGAAGTTTCGCACATAGTGCGCGTTCGGCATCACGAAGAGGAATCTCACGCCTGCCCCTCACTGCGCTGCTCACTCATTCGTTTGCGCTTTCCTCCGGCCCGGACCGAGCGCGCTACTCGCCATTGCCACGCCGCAAGGAGGGGACGAAGGATGCTGGCCGCAATACTGAAATTCTTCAGTGACTTGGTTTTCTCCATACCCTCGACAGCGGCGACAAAACGATCAACACTCGCGCTCTCAAAGCCGAACGGACGCACGAATGATTCGACGAATGCTTGGCTTTTTCGGCTCATTTGATCAGGCTCGGCCAATGCGTTTGCAACTTGCGACAGATGCTGATCGAAATCGGTGGCCACGTGCAGTAGGCCATCATTGACGGACGTCAAATGGTGAAAGTGTAGTGTGCCGTCCTGGGTTGCCGCGAATTCCGCGTCCTTAATTGTGAATACCGGCTTGGAAACGATCGCGGCCTCGATCAAGGCGCTCGTGTTTATGCCGACAATGCCGGAGCTGAACTTGAGCGAGTGAAAGTAGTCATCGCGCGCTTGACGTTGGATCGGATTTGCTCCCGCCCGTGGCCAAACGACGACATTTGACCAGTCGGCGAGGCCCTCGTGTCGCCATTGCTCCGCATTCTGAGGATGCGGCCGCACCAAGATTCCGACGCTGCGCAATTCGGCATTGTTTGAGGTGCGTAGCGCCGCCAACCAGCGGCGCACAAAACCGGTCTCATGCTGAGCGATGAAAGGCGACGAGCACACATATAGCAAATATGGAAGTTCGGGATCGAGACCGACGCTGCTCGCGAAAGTGCGCTTGTCAATGTCGGACTGCCAAGTGAACCAATGATCGTAGCTCCAGGCACCACACACCGTGACGCGGCTTTGCGGTATTCGATGCAATTCAATTGCCTCATTCCGTTGCGCTGAGTTCCACACGAGGATGTGATCGGGTAAGGCGCGGATGACACCTTTATTGGTGAGATTGTCCCAACTTGCGACACCTAGCACGCTCGGGATTCCAAGAGCGCGCGCAGACTTAAGATAGTCGGCCTGGGCTGAACCGAGGCCAACCAGCGGCGTCACGATCACAAGATCGGGTCTTAGCTCGTTTATGAGAGCCGTGGTCTCCTTGCAAAGGGGCAAGGCCGCCTCAGCAGCGCGGAACGTGGCCATTGCCACAGCAAGACCAGGGCCCGACCGTAACGGCAGAAGTCGGCCGAGACGCTCTGCCCAAAGTGGCGCCTTCTTGCCAGCGCGATCGCGCAACGCCGAGGCTTGATCGTACCGTTTGTCCATGTAGCGAAGGTAATCGCCGGCCGAGCGCACTGCCCTCGCAACCTCAGACCACGACGTTTTCGCCTTCTTGGCGACTTGCTTCGTCTTAATGTTCGGAAAGGCTTTGCAGAGCTCAGCAACGAGCTTTTCCTCGCCGAGTCGCGCGGGCCGCTCAAAGGCGAAAATCAGCTCGTGACCGCGATTGGCGAGTTCCCTGACGGGCCCCTCGAAGTTCCGCAAGAAACCCGGATGATACATATTAAACAGGATGCGCATGCTCGCTTCCTTGCGCCTCTTCACGACTGAAAAAGCGCTCGAGTTCTTTGTCAGCACGCCAGCACGGGTCTCTTCCCACCGGCAACATCGCAAGCTGCCCCGCACCGATCGCCTCGAAGGTCGTCCACGCAAGATCAAGATGGGTGAAAATGAAATTGAATGTCCCCGTATAAGCGATCGTATCCACGCCGAGCAGTGGGCCTAAGTAACTAAAGCCACCATAGGTGCAATGCAGTTCCTTGGCATGGGCAACGAGTGCGGTCTGGATCGCAAGGTTATTTCGCGGCGTGTAAAACCCACTGGCGTCGACAATTTTAAACTGCCCCTCAGACAATTCGACGACGAGGGTGTCATGATCGTCGAGCTGGGCCGCATTTGACAGGATCACGACGTTCCCTTGGCGCGCGAGATTTTGGACCACCCGTCTCGCAAGCGCATCATACTGAGGCGTCTTGGGAAAGGTCGAAGAGTTATAGAACTTTACGACCACGTATGGACCGGAGAACGGCAGCTCCACTGGAGCGGGCCGAGCGAGGCAGCTGGGTTTGAGATGGCCTTCGAACCGATGGCTTCCAAGCCGCCTACGCCAGATGTTGCGGAAGAGGCCGTACATCGCCGACGGCATGATGACCTGATAGTCATCGATGCCTTGAGGCTTGAGCACTCGTTCCAAAAGCGTTGTCTCAAATGGACCGGCGTTGAAGGGTTTACGATTGCCCTCGAGCAGATCCCCCCCTTCCTCCTGACCCGAGGTCCAGTCGTGGAATTCCTGCGGCGTCATAACGTCGAGTAAGTCGAGATAACGGCCTGCAATGTCGGCGTACCACGGTTCCGCTCCTCCCCGCGACACGGCGATCACGCGCTCTTTGCGAATGCCAAGATTTTCGAGCTGCGCCCGCAAATAAGGAATCCAGTAGAGAAGCTCAAAACCAATTTCCATTAGCCACGGCCCGACGACCACAGGACGTGGATCACTGGGATCAACTCGGAACGAAGCGGGATCCACCGTCCTGGGATGCGCCTGGGCCAGATTGAGGAGCGATGCGCACGCGTCGGAGACGTGCTTTCCGTCAAGGCAGCCAAGTGCTCTTCGGCTGGCGGTGATCACGATTTCGGCTTGCTCCTCACCGCTCACCCTGCTGAGGCATTGCTCCATAGTTTTGGCCGCGTAGCTGCGCAAAGCTTTGCTTTCCGCCTCCCCCATCGACCTCAGGGTTCGTGCTTGAATTTCGTAAAGCACCTGCATCCGCTCTTCGGATGGAAGGCGTAACAGCGCCCGACGCAAGGCCCTGAGGCCGACGCCAGTCAATGCCCCTGTAAAGAAGTCGTTCGCACGCAAGACCGAACTATCCTTTTGGAGGTTCGCGCAGTAGCGCCCTTGTTACGAGGCTGACCGTCAAAATCAACCCGCGTTGAGCTTTATGCGGCTTCAGTCTTACAAACTTCCGCCTTGCGCGAGGCTACGGCCGCTATTCCATCCTCCGCCTCAGAACTCTCCATCCGTTTGCTCGTCCTATAGAGCTTCGGACACTGACGACACAGCGGGTTCTCCACGGCATTCGAACGAAACTCGGTGCGCAATGCTCGCATTGCAGGGCCATTCCAAATCTCGGTGAGCGTTTGGTGCGCCACATTGCCGAGCACCATTTTGCGATCATAGTCGTAACAGCACGGGACCACCGACCCGTCCCAAGTGATCGATACCGTCTCCCACGGCAGATGGCATGACGGCACGGGGAAGTGCTTGCGCGCCTCTTCATTGGTCATGGGCTGGGGAGCATAAGCATTTATCTCCTCAGCGCTTCCATCCCAGGTGATGAAACGTTTGGCGGTTACGTTGTCGATTCCTTTCACCCCGTTCCAGCGATCGCGCAACAGGTGCAGGCTGTTCTCGTTCTCGACGAAATCGATCATACCGAGCTCGACGAAGGTCGGCACTTTCGCTGCGACCTTTCGCGCGAGATACACGTGCAGGCGCTCAACCGAGAAATCATATGCGTCCGGTACACCGCGAATGCGCTCGAAGCTGGCGTCGTCATGACCGTCCAGCGCGATCATCAGATAGGAAGGCGGAGACTGGATAAGCGCGTCGATAACGCGGTCCTTCATTGCCAGCGGATTGATCGAGAGCTTCACCCTGACCCCGCTCTCTTCTGCGTAGCGGATGAAGCGTCCGACCTCGGGGTGCAGCAGGCTCTCACCGAAATGGTGCAGAAAGGCGCCCCTGGTCCGCGCCGCTTCCGGATTGACGGCTACGAACTCGTCGATCACCCGTTTAAACACGTCGAGCGACATATAACCTTGTGCGCGAGTCATGTGCTCGGTACGCGGGCACATGATGCAACGCATGGGGCAGCGATTAGTCAGCTCGATATTATCGATGGCGAAGATCGGCTCGGCGTAAACTGGCTTTACTGCAAGGGACCTCCAATATTTGAGCTCCCACAGTAGCTGGTCGCGTCGAGCCCGCGCCTCGCCCTTTTGTTGCTCTTGCGCGAGGCGCTTAACCTCGCGCACCCGGGCCAACTCTTCTTGCTCGGCACGGGTTGGACGACCTAACAGAATACGCGCCAGGTCACGCGGCTCTCGAATACGCGATAAGGTTGTCATTTCCCGGAAACCCCCTCCCTAGACCGAGAAAACAACAGCCATCTGAAGGGGTCAAGGGCAATTGCGTGGCAAGAAAAGCGCTTGTTCTATTCTTGACCATCTGTGGCACTTACGAAATAAAAGCTGAAGGGATTGAATGGTTTAGCTATGTTTTCCAGCGGCCGCTGCCTGATCGTCGGAGAAATCGCCCAGGCCCATGATGGAAGCCTGGGGATGGCCCATGCCTATATCGATGCTGTCGCCAGAGCAGGCGCTGACGCCGTCAAATTCCAGACCCATTACGCCGATCACGAAAGCAGTGCTGACGAGCCGTTTCGCGTCAAGTTTAGCCCCCAAGACGCCACTCGTTACGACTACTGGAAGCGCCTCGAGTTCACGCCCGAGCAATGGATTGGCCTCGCCGATCACTGCCGCAAGAAGGATCTTCTTTTCCTGAGCTCACCCTTTTCCTCCTATGCCATCGAGGTGCTTGAGCGCTGCGGCATACCGGCTTGGAAGGTCGCCTCAGGGGAACTCACCAATCTCCCACTGCTCGAGCGCATGTGCGCGACGGGGAAGCCGATCATCCTGTCCTCGGGCATGAGCGGCTGGCGGGAGCTCGATATCGCCGTGGAGCGGGTGCGCCGCAGCGGCAACACGTTTTGCGTCATGCAATGCACCACGAGCTATCCCTGTCCGCCGGACTTGATAGGCCTTAATGTCATGGAGGAGATACGCGAGCGCTACGCGAGCTTAGTCGGCCTGTCGGACCATTCCGGCACCATCTTCCCCGCGATTGCCGGCGCAACCCTTGGCATGGATGTCTATGAGGTCCACATCACCTTCGATCGCGCCATGTTCGGGCCCGACGTGCCGGCCTCCCTCACCCTTGAAGAGCTGGCTGTGGCGGTGTCGGGCATCCGCTTTGTCGAGACTATGCTTGCGAACCCGGTGGATAAGGAAGCGACCGCCGCGCGCTATGACGGCTTACGCAAAATCTTCAGTCGGGGATTGGTTGCGGCCCACGACTTGGCGGCTGGCAGCCTGATCGGTCCCGACAGCCTGTCGACGCGAAAGCCCTTGCGCGGGATACCGGCTTCACAATACGACGCTGTGCTAGGCCGGAGGTTACGAGTGGCTCTGGCCGCGGGCACGCCACTCGAAGAGGCTCATCTGCAAGCAGCCAAGCCGGGCGAGGCGGCCATAGACCATGGTTCGTAAAGTCTGTGTGGTCGTTACGGCACGCCCCAGCTATGCGCGTATCAAGACGGTGCTGCACGCCCTCCATCCCCATCGGGGCATCGAGCTTCAACTCGTTGTTGCGGCGTCCGCGATCATCGAGCGTTACGGCAACGTTGCCGCCGTCATGGAGGAAGATGGTTTTCCGATTACAGCACGTGTGCACAGCCTCTTGGAGGGTGACACCCTCATCGGCACCGCCAAGTCGACTGGCATCGGCATGAGCGAGCTCGCGTCCGTCTTCGAGCATCTCCGCCCGGACTTGGTGGTAACCGTGGCCGATCGTTACGAGACGCTCGCTACCGCCGCAGCGGCCGCTTACAACAACGTGCCGCTTGCCCACATTCAAGGAGGCGAGATCACCGGCTCGATCGACGAGAAGGTGCGTCATGCCGTGACCAAGCTCGCCGATTTGCATTTCGTCTCGACCGGGCAGGCACGGGATTATGTAATCCGCATGGGCGAACATCCCGATCGAGTGTTCTGGACCGGCTGCCCCTCGATCGACATTGCGCGCCAGGTGCTCGAAACCCCGCGCAGCGATTTCGAGCCCCTCGAGCAATATGGCGGCGTTGGGCCTCCGCTCGACCTGAGTCGAGGCTATCTCGTTGTCATGCAGCACCCGGTCACGACCGAGATCGCCGGGACCCGCCACCATATCGGCGAGACCGTGCAGGCGATTAAGGAGCTCGCCCTCCCCACGCTCTGGTTCTGGCCCAATGTCGATGCAGGTTCCGACACTGTCTCCAAGATGCTGCGCACGGAGCGCGAGCACGGGCACCTCCAGCATGTCCACTTCTTCCGCAATATGAATCCAGAGGATTTTCTCTACACGCTGCTTGCCTGCAAGTGCCTGATCGGCAATTCCTCCGTCGGCATCCGTGAATGCGCCTATCTCGGCGTCCCGAGCGTCAATATCGGGAACCGTCAGCGCTTTCGCGAGCGAGGCCGCAACGTGATCGATGTGGCTTACGACCGCCGCGCCATCATCGATGCCGTCGAGCGGCAGATCGCCAACGGCCGCCACGCGCGCGACGAGACCTATGGCGACGGCACGGCCGGGACCAAGATTGCCGACCTTCTCGAAAGAGTGCCGCTGACGATCGACAAACATCTGAGCTACGCCGACGGCCTATGACAGCCATCCCCCCCGATCGCCGTGACCGCGTTGCCGCGCTCGCTTACGACTATGCCGCCAAGCCCAAAGCGCATCGCGAGCTCTGCAATTTGTGCGGCCATGACGTCTTCGCGACAATCGTTCATCGCGACCGCTATGGCTATCCGGCAACCGCCCAGGCCTGCCTGCGTTGCGGGCTCACCTTCCTCAATCCGGTGATGACGGAGGAGTCCTACGGCGAGTTCTACATGAGCGTCTACCGGCCGCTCGTCAGCGCCTATCACGGTCGACTGATCGACGCCGCAAGCATCCAGGATGAGCAGCGCCACTACGCCGCGATCTTGGTCCAATGGCTTGGCCGCTACGTTCGCCACCTCCGGGGAGGCCGGCTCCTCGATATCGGCGGCTCGACCGGCGTCGTCGCCCATTACTTCAAGCAAGCCTTTGGCATGCATGCCACTATCATCGATCCTGCGCCGATGGAGGTGGAGGTGGCCCGCCGGCTGGAATTGGAGACGGTCACCGGCTTCGTCGAGACCTATGATCCCGGTGATAGCCGCTATGAGCTCGTGCTCATGTGCCAAACCGTCGACCATCTGCTCGACATAAACACGACCCTGCACAAGGTGCGCGAGCTCATGAGCGACGACGGCATCTTCTTCGTCGATATCGTCGATTTCCGTGCCGCCTATCGGCGCAACGGTTCGGTCGAGGAGGCGATTAAGATCGACCATCCCTATTATCTTACGGAAGCAACCATGGAGGCGTTCCTTAACCGCTCGGGCCTAGTCTTGCGCGGCGTCGATTATGCACGCGACCATCTGCACGTTGGCTTCGTCTGCGCGAAAGGCAAGGCCCACCCCGATGACCTGCCGAGCACAGTGGAGGTCCGCAACTTCTTTCGCGAGGTACGCGCCGTACAGAATTGCGTGCCGGCGCCTTCGGGCTCGTGATGGGAACGGTTGCCATCGTCCCGGCTAGGGCCGGTTCCAAAGGCATCCCCGGCAAGAATATCAGGCCGCTTTGCGGCAAGCCTTTGCTCGCTTATACCGCCGAGGTCATCCGCACCGCCGGCATCTTCGACCACGCGCTGCTCACCACCGACACCGAGGAGATAGCAAAGGTCGGACGCGCTTTTGGCCTCGAGGCGCCTTTCCTGCGCCCGGAGGAGCTTGCCGGCGACGATACGCCGATGCTTCCCGTCCTCGAGCACGCGCTTAGCTGGCTTGAGCGCGACGGGACGAACATCGATATCGTGGTGCTACTCCAACCAACCCAACCTATGCGCACGGCAGAAGACGTGGTCCGTGCCGTGACTCGGCTTAAGGAGCAGCGTTGCAATTCGGTGGCGAGCGTGGTGGCACTGCCGCCCCATATGTGCCCGGACTACGTTATGCGCATCGACGAACAGGGACGGCTCGTCAACTTTCTGCCTGAGGGAGCGCGCGTGACTCGCCGCCAGGACGTACGCCCAGCATATGTGCGAGACGGTACCGTCTATGCCTTTCGCGCCGCCACGCTCCGCGAGTATCGCAATATATACGGACCTGTCTGTCTGCCGTTTGTCGTCGACAACGAGCGCTCGATCAATCTCGACAGCGAGTCAGATTGGCGCGACGCTGAGCGCAGGCTTGGCTGCGCGTGAGACAGCCGACACCTTAGGCGAAGCATCACATGGCACTCAGGGTTAGAACATGGAAGCGGCGCACCGCTGAAAGGCTATCGGTCCTGCTCGACAGGGCCGAGCGACTTGCCGGCCGCCGCTTCTATGAATTGCATCTCGAGGCTGCCGCACTTCGGCACAGACAGGGAGCGAATGTCGTCGAGCTTCGCGCCGGCGGCCATCTCATCAAGTTCCGCACGCCGAGCGCCAAGGCTCTGTGGCGGGCCAAGACTCTGCTCGACAAGGAGCCCGCCACGATCCGCTGGATCGATACCTTCGCGCCCGGCGAGGTGCTGTGGGACATCGGTGCCAATATCGGCATCTACAGCCTCTATGCCGGCGTGGTGAAGCGCGTCGAGGTCCTCGCCTTCGAGCCTGCCGCCTTCAACCACGCGCTGCTGTGCGACAATATCCGTCTCAACGGCCTGGAGGATCGCGTCGCGGCCTACGGGCTCGCCTTCTCCGACCGCTCGGAGCTCGGCACCCTCACCGTCGCCGATGATGAGCCCGGCGCTGCCGTTGCGAGCGTCGGCGAGACATCGGTCGGGCGCCTGAAGCAAGCCGCCCTGCTCTTCACCGTCGATGACTTCATCGCGCGCTTTGCGCCGCGTTTTCCCACCCATATCAAGATCGATGTCGACGGGCTCGAGGCTGAGATCCTCGAAGGCGCCCGCTGCACGCTCGCTCGACCCGGCGCCTCAAATCGCTTCTCGTCGAGGTCGATGAACGTGACGGCACGCGACCTGAGCGGATAGATGTCGTCCTCGCCGCGATCGGCTTCAACCTGATTGAGGTGCAGGGCTCTCCGTTAGCGCCGAACTCGGCGTCGCGGAATCGCATCTATCGCCGGGCGTCGTGCTGACTGTCAGGTACTGACAGACGACGATCCCCGCGCGACCGAAGAAGATCGACATCATCGACGTGAAGCTCGACGAAGCGGCCGCCGATCGCGCGGCAGGCGGCACGGATCGCGTCGAGGTGAGCGGGCTTGAGATCGCTGTCGTCGGAGTGGAAGGCGATCGACGGCACGCCGAAGAAGGGCGCGAGATAAGAGAGGCCGCCATAGGTTCCGATAAAAGCCCGCGCATTGGCGATGACCCGGCTCTGAACGTCGAGATTGTTGGCTGGCCGTGACGAAGGTCTCGAGGCTCAGCGCACCGTTGGCAGGGCAATCGGCATGATCGTCGACCTCGATCCCGGTGTTGAGCAGAACGACCGGCATCGTCTTCGCGATGCGCCCCACCAAATCTCTGACGAATTCGCGGTTGCTCGGCGTGTCAGGAAAGGACGGTCTGAAATAGAAGCGGACGGCGACATAGTCTTGCGGCAGTTTGCTCGCGAGCTCGCGAGGCAGGTCTGGCTTGGCGAAGCGCTCGTAGCGAACGCGCTTGAGCATGGCGTCGATGGGAAGTTGGCCCTGAAAGACCGGCCCAAACAGCCGATACATCAGCGAGGGATGAAGCACCTCGGCATCCGCTGCTCCGCATCTCTGCCGCGCCCAAGCGATGATCTCCTCGTCCTCGTCACGCAGCACGAATTGCTTCTGCCGCTGCTCGCTCTCCCAGCGCGCTGCGCTCCTCGCCGCAAAACGCTCGGGACTGGTGAAGTCGAACACGTCGAGATAGCGCCCGCTCAAGCCCTCGTACCAGAGCGCCGTGCCGCCGCGCGAGACGACTGTCAGGCGCTCAGGATCCATCTGCCACTTCTCCTTGATCCAGCGAAGCAACGGAATCCAATAGAGCAGCTCGAAGCCGACCTCCGACAGGAACGGACCGACGATGATCGGGCCGGGCTTCCGCACGACGCGCTCGATCTCATCTTCGATGTAGCGATCGGCCGCGGCGTAGGCAGCCGGCGTCTCGGTCGATTGCAGGACGCCGACAAGACGCGGAAGCACATGACGCCGCACCAATTCCTTCAAACCGAGGGCACCGAGCACTTTCGCGCCGGCGTTATAGCTCCAGCGTACGGCCGCTTCGCCAATCCGCTCGCGCGCCACAGCGTTATTCCCTCCAGGATGAAGGCGCTCAGATCTCGACCAGGCGCAAGCCACGCTCTTTGGCGATGGCTTCGAGGTCTTTTGGCGCCCGCAAACTCTCACGCAAGGGGTCGCCGCTGTCCCTCATCGGCCTGAAGGCAATCTCTGGCGCAACCGCATCGACGCCAGGGGCGAGATCGTTCCTGCACGAAGAAGGCGTTGGTGCCGCTCTCGTCGCAGGCCAAGAGTTTGTAGCCCTTGGCGGCGGCAAGCTTGGTGAACGCCTTGAGCGAAGCTCCGTGAAAACCCTTTACTGCGCGTGACATGTCGGTGTCGCGCGCGATCGCGAGCGACCGCTCTGGACCGAAATTTCCATTGTATTCCAGTACCATAACCCGAGGACTGCAAGCGGTCATGGCTTCCAGCACCCAATAGTCGAAGCTGTCGATATCGAGCGAGAAGAGATCGACCTCTCCGCCAAGTCCATGGCGCTCGATCAGCGAATTGATGTTCTCGGGGCTGACCGCGACCGCCTCGAACGAGACGCGCGGATTGACGCCGAACTTAGCGCGCGCTCTTGCGATCTTGTCCTGATCAATGTCGACCATGAGCCCGCGCCAGCCGAATTCCTGCGCCAGCATCCCCGAATTGCCTCCCGAGGCGCCAGAGCCGATCTCGACGAAGGTCCTGATTCGGCGCGCCAGCGAGCTTAAGGAGAGCGAGAATGACCCCATCCTCCTCGTTCTGCGACAGGAGCTTGAAGCGATGGCTCAAGAGGTGGGTCGGGCCGCCGTCTGCCTCGAGGAACTCGGCGAGATAATCATGCCTGAGCAGCGCGTCGACCTTTCCGGTGAAATGGCCGCGCCATTTCGTCTCGAGTCGCGCGTGGCTCTCCAGCGCAGTCGAGACGCTTGCTCATGCGCCTGAGCTCGTCCTGCAGCGCGCTGATGCCGATCGCGCGGCGAAAAAGATCGAGCAGCTTGCGCATTAGGCCGCGCCTCGGCGAGGAGGTTCGCCGTCATCGTCTTGGCTCTCGGCCAACGATTGCTGCCGCAAACTCTCGGGAATCTCGCAATCCGCCATGGCCTCGCCGACGCTCGCGGCATCGCGCGCGAACACGGCGTGGAAGCCCGGCGCGCCGTCGGCGCCGTTGAACTTGGCAGCGATGCCGAAGCCGAGCTCTTTGAGGTAATCCGTGACGCGCTCGCTTTCCCTCTCGTCGCGCGCATCGATCAGCACGGTCTTCACCGCGCCGGCGGCGAGCGTCGTCGCCGCGCCGCGCAGGACCTGGAGCTCGGCGCCATCGACGTCGAGCTTGATGTGGTCGGGCGGATCGAGCTGGAAATCCTGCGATGAGAGAATCGAGAGGAATGCCGAGCATGCGCTGCTGATAGACCGGCTTTCTCTCCTTGAAACCCTTGGTGTAGAGCGAGCGGCCAGCCGACGGCGTGCTCGATGGCGCCCGAGACCAGGCTCCGATATTTGAACACGGTATTCCCCCTGTGCTCGGTCAGCGCGACCGGCATCGGCGTGATGCACTTGTCACAGTCGTTCTCCAGGATGTTGCGGCAGAGCGCGGCGTAGGTGACGAAGCTCGGCTCGAAGGCGAAGACGCGCACCTCCCGATCATGACTGATCGCCGCCACGAGCGAATAGGTCCCGACATTGGCGCCCACGTCGTAGAGCACCTCGCCCGGCGCGACCACGCGCTCGAGCCAATGCACGGTCCACGGCTCGCTCATCACCGAGCGCGCCCGCGCGCTGTTCTCCTTTGGCGAAGTGACCAGGATCGAGATCGGATTTTTCGGATAATCGAGCGGCGTGCGGCGTGCCACCAGGCTCGTCGCGTCGACCTCCCTGATCCGCGCGATGTTGAACAGCCCGAAGCGGAACACGCGGGTGGAGAAATTGAGCAGAGCCTCGGCGCCCTTGCGCGGCAAAGAGGCAATTGCCGCGAGCGGCGCGAGAATGAGCGCGGCAAGCATGCGCGACCAGGAGAGCCGCGCAGGCTCCGGTTTGATCCCGACAACTGAAGCCGTGGCCTCGACCGCGAACGGCATGACCGGCTTGTCGAGCCCGCGAGGCCTGACGAAGCGTCTCGATGAAGCGCGTCAGATCGCGTCTTTCGTCCCGGCTTCGCTCAAGCTCATCGGCAAGCTGCTTGCAGTGCGTGCGGAAGTCGGGCGCCTTTTCCAGGATCTCGCCATTGGTCAGGTATTGGAAATGGAACGTCCCCTCTTGCGTCTTCTGATAGCGCGGATCGGCGACCGTGAAGCTTCGCTTGCCGAGGATCGCGGCCTCGATCAGCGCGCTGGTATTGATGCCGACTACGGCCGTGGCATGGAACAGAGCGTCGTAGAAATCGGCCTTGGCGCCCTCGACCACCGGCATGCCGCCGGTGCGCGGATGCACCGTAACATTCTTGTAGCCGAGACGTCGAATTCATCGAATGGGGCCTGATGCATCGGATGCGGCCGCACCAGGATGTTGGCCTCGCGCAGCGTCGGCTGCTCGGCGCCTCTGATCTTGGCGAGCCACTCGGCGACGAACTCGACCTCGTCGCGCGCGATGAAGATGGAGGAGCCACAATAGAGGATCATTGGCTTCGACGGATCGAAGCCGAACGTTCGGCAGAAGGTTTCATAATCGCGGGTGGGTTTACGCGCGAACCATTCGTCGTAGAGCTGGGCGCCGGTGACAACGACCCTTTCGGTGGGGATGTCGTGCATCTCCACCGCCTCGCGCTTCTGGAAATCGTTCCACAACACGACCCGATCGGGCACGAGCTGGACGCGGCCCTTATTGGTGAGGTTGTCCCAACTCGCCACCAGGAGACAGGTTGGAATGCCGAGCGTGCGCGCCGCCCTCACCCATTCGAACTGCTCGGTCTCGAGATCGACCATTGGCGAAAGGATGAGTGCGTCAGGCCGCGTCTCTTCGAGCTCTTTGACGATTTCGCGGCTGGCCGGAAGCCCTCCGTCGAGGAATTTGACTGTTCCGCTCAAGCCCCCAACGACCAACGGAAAGCGGTTCAGGAAGCGCGGCAGGGCGAACCGGGCCAAATGTCCCGCGCGCCGCTCGGCGCGCTCGGTCAGCGCGGGGCAATCGGCATAATTGCGCCTGCGGTAATGCAGAAGATTGCCGATATTGCGGGTGAAGCGCGAGGCCGGTGCCCACCAATCGTCGCGTTCATAGGTAATGCCGAAGCTTACCCCTTGCGGATAACGCTCCTCGAGGCAACGAGCAAGCTCGCGGAGCTCGGGCGGCACCTTGCGATCCTTCGGGCTCGTGGTGATGTAGATCTTGTAGCCACGGTCGGCGAGCCCTTTGATGACGCCCTCGAAATTCCGCAAATACATGAGATTGCGGAGGACGAACCGAAAGCGCTTTTCACTCAATGCGATCGCCATTGGTTAGCGGTGCTGGAGCTCTAGCAGGTTGGTCGGCAACAACCGCCTGGCCCCATCGCCCCTAATAATGAAGCGCTGGCACGATTGCAACAAAAGCCGGTCAATCGGCTGGCGACCGCCGATAGCCCGCCTTAACGCTTGATGCAACGATCCGCCTGGGCTAAGCCCGTTCGCGGCACTGCCATTTCTTGCTGGCCACGGCCCAAATCTGCATCATAGACCAAGGCTGAAAGTGTGCCTTTAGGGGCTTTTTCCGCGTGAAGATCGTCGTCCTTCTGAGACACGCGCTCTATCTGCGCAATTTCGAGAGTGCTCTGCGCGGGCTTGCCGATCGCGGGCACGAGATCGTCCTGGTTCTGTCGCCCATCGACAAGCAGGTGGACACGACCCTCCTCGACCTCTCTCACGCACGATCATCACCACATTCGCCAGGAGCCGATCGGCGCCCGCACCGGCTGGTGGTGGCCGGCAAGCGACGGCTTCCGCACGCTACGCGATTATCTCCGCTATCTCGAGCCCGAATATCACGATGCGCCGGCGCTCGTCGAACGCGGCGGCCGCAGGCTTCCAGGCGTCGCGCTCTGGGCCTTCGAGAATGTACCGGGAATGAAGAGCGCGCCCGCGCCGTCGGCTTCAGGTGGGCCTTGCCGCGTTGATCGACCGGGCCATTCCCCCCGATCCCGGAGCCCTCAGGGCGTTGAAGCACTGGTCTCCGGACCTTCTCGTCGTAACGCCGATGATCGATTTCACTTACGGCCAGACCGACTATGTGAAGGCCGCGCGCTATCTCGGCATTCCGACGCTTCTTGCCGTGGCGAGCTGGGACAACCTCACCAATAAGGGGCTGATCCAGATCTGTCCCGACCGCGTGCTCGTGTGGAACGAAGCGCAAGAGCGCGAGGCCGTCGAGCATGCACGCGATCCCGGCCGAGCGCGTGCAGCAAAACGGGCGCCCAGCTTTACGACCACTGGTTCGAGATGAAGCCATCGGTCAACCGCGCCGAGTTCTGCGCGCGCGCCGGCGGTCTCGATCCCGAGAAGCCGATCATCCTCTATCTCTGCTCCTCGTCCTTCATCTGCCGCGACGAGGTGGCCTTCGTGAAGGACTGGCTCCGCGTGGTCCGCGCCTCGCATGGAAGCGCGGCCGACGCGAATGTCATCGTTCGTCCCCACCCTGCGCATTGGGAGCAGTGGAACGGGCGTCGATCTCTCCGAATTCGGCAAGGTGGTCGTGTGGCCGCGTGGCGGAGCCGTGCCTGTCGACGACGAGCGCAAGCGCGACTATTTCGACAGTCTCTATCACGGCGATGTCGTGGTCGGCGTCAACACCAGCGGCTTCATCGAGGCAGGCATCGTCGGGCGCCGCACGCTCGCGATCACGAAGCGGCCATTTCGATGAGACCCAAGAGGGGACGCTTCATTTCCGCTATCTGACCGAGGGTGCGCTGCTCACCATCTCCTCCGGTTTCGACGAGCACCTGAAAGAGCTCGAAGATGCCCTGAAGAACAAGGAGAAGACCAAAGCCGAGATCAGAAACTTCATCGCCGATTTCGTCCGCCCCGAAGGCCTCGACCGGCCGGCCACTCCGATCTTCATCGAAGCGGTCGAGACGCATGGGCAACGTCAAGCCGCAAACCTGGTCCGTGCCGGCCTGGGCGCCCCTGCTGCGCACTGCCGTGTTACCGGCCGCTGCCTTCTCTGCGCAAAGTCGTGCTGTCCAGAACCAAATCCAGCGGACATGTATCGGCGGCATCGAGCGCACGAGCTTCCCGCGCTTGCTCAAGCCGCGCGGCGATTCGACCGCCAACTCCGAGCAGAGGGTCAAGGAATTCTCCGCGCTGACCGAGAAGGCTCTCGCCAAGATCGCCGACAGCGACAAGCCGATCATCGTCGGCCCCTGGCTCTCGGAGGTCGGCTACGAGCTTCTCTATTGGATCCCCCTGGTACGCTGGGCGCGCGAGACATATGGGCTTGCTCCCGACCGCTTCGTCGTAGTCTCGCGCGGCGGCGTGAAGTCCTGGTACGGCGATCTCGCCCATCGCTATGTCGACCTGTTCGACTATTACTCGCCCGCCGAGTTCGTCGCCTTCAACGTCGAGCGTCAGAAGACCTCTGGCATGCAGAAGCAGAAGGGCGTCGCCGATCTCGAGCTCAAGCTCGTCTCGCGCATCGAGAAGGACCTGGGGCTTGGCGCCTGCGATCTCCTGCATCCGCGGCTGATGTATAGCGGCGTGTTCCGCTATCACTGGAGCCAGCGCTCGGCCATGGACCATCTGCTCTTGCACGCGCGCTACGAGCGCTTCGAGATGCCAGAGCCCGGCGAGATCGAGGCCGCGCCTGCCCGAGGACTATTACGCCGTCCGCTTCTATTCGCGCGAATCCTTCGGCGACAGCTGCAGGCAACCGGAGCTTCGTGCGCCAGACCATCGAGCGCATGCTCGAGAAGCGGGACGTCGTTCTGCTCGACAGCCCGTTTGCCGTCGACGACCACACCAACGTCGAATGGATGAAGGCGGCCGGCAATGGCAGCCGCTACAACAACCGTCTCGTCCGCGCCGAGGAGTGGATGGTCCCGCGCAACAATCTCGACGTGCAGAGCAGGATCATCGCGCGCTCGCACTGCTTCGTGGGCACCTATGGCGGCCTGTCCTATCTCGCCGGCTTCTACGGGAGACCCTCGATCGCCTTCCACGAGCAGTTCAAGGACGTCATGGATTCGCACTACAATACTGCCATGACGCTGTTCCGCGCGCTCGGCGCGCCGCTGGTCCTGCTGACGCCGGATGAGGCTAACCTCGTCTCAGACATTCTCTGAGACAATCCTGTGGCGCCTGTCAGGCGCCTGGATTTGACCGCGACGCCTCGGCTCCTGAATGTTTTCTCAACACCTCGGCGAATTTCCGGCGCTCGCTCGCGAACATCTTCTTCCAGATATGCTTTGATGTCGTCGGGCATTGGCACGACCGGTCCGCTGTTCTTGGTATTGCGTGCCACCTTCTTCATCTTCATGCGGGCGTCGGGCTCAACCCCGATATGGCGCAGCGCGCGTTCGAAGATGCCCACCGGATCGGCAAAGGAGTCTTCCTGATTGATAACAAGTAGGCTCTCGGGCGGAAAGACCTTGGTCCACATCCGGATCACTTTGGAGAACTCACTGAAGCGCCGCGTGCGCTTGAAGAACTCAAATAGCATCTGCCGCAGAGTCGAGCGAGTCGTAGCCCCGCTGATGTGATTTCTCCTTCTGAAAATAGCGCTTAGCGTGCGACCAATGCCGCTTGACCGGATCGCGCACCATGAGGATAAGCCTCGCATTAGGGATCAGCCGGTGCACGAGCTTGATCCGCGACGCCGAGATCCCGCAATAGCCCGCGCTCTTCTCGCCGATCACGAGCCTCCTATCTTGCGCCGATGCGGCGCCAGCTTCGTCTTTGACCAGCTCCTTGAAGTGATCGAGATACCACTGCAATGGACCGGTCCACGTGCGAGGAGAAAAACTCGATCTCGTCCGGCACCATGAGCACGCGAGGGTGCTGGTTGAGCGCCGACTGAAGCCAGGAGGTCGCGCATTTGGGCGCGCCGATGATGAGGAAATCAGGAAGCAGAAGATCGCCCGACCGACCGCTCAAAGCCTCGTCGATCTCGCGCCCGCACCCTCCGCACCTCGCGGCGCTGCCCAATGGTGCGACGGTATCTTTTGCGAAGATCGCGAAAACTGGTGAGCTCAAGTCTCACAGGTCATCTTTCCAAGCTAGAGCCGGCCGGTCGAGAACCGCTCACTCGGCGGCCTCATTGCGGGATCGTCGCACAGTCATCGCGAGCGTGCTGCCGCCGATCTTATCGAAGGTCGTCCAGGCAAGATCAAGGTGTGAAGGGCCCGTCAGCCCATCCACCCGGTCTGCTGCAATTTCTGGCGCCAACCCTCCGTCAACTTATAAGACCGTGCCCTTTCTTCGTCCGTCAAGCGCTGCTTGCGTTCAAAAACAGCCTCAGTCAAGCACTCAGACGGATCGTCGAAATTGGTGTTTGGAGGGATCGATTTGCTGTCGAAGGTCTGGCTGAGCAGCGAGGGGGTAAAATCGATGCCTGACCAGGCTGAAACTTTGCGCATGGTGGTGTCACGGTCTGACACCAGTTCCCTGAACGAGAGCATCAGAAAGCGATCGCCATGGTCCTTTATGTAGTGGAAGGCTTGTGCCGCCATCTGGTTCCAAAGCATCATCTCCCCTCTCACGTCGCCGTACCGCACCTCGCCGTTCTTCGTGTGCGCTCGCCGGGAAGCAAACCAATCGGCGGGGTCGCGAATGATCGAGATGAGGCGCCCGTCGGGATAGTCTCTGAAGAAACCCGCGATGGATTGAGGCCGAGAGGCAAGTCTCGGCACGAAGCCCGCGATATAGAGCGCATCATTCGGATCGCGGCGCCAGGAGCGGAAGAACGTGTCGAAATAGGTGTCGAGGACGGATCGCTGTGTTCGGTCCTGTGGAAAGGCCGCGAGGAAACCCAAATAATGGTCAAGCGGCGAATATTTGAACTTGATGCGCCTCTCTTTTTGCTTGGCCTTCCCACGCTTGCGATAGCCCTTCCGGGCGAGATAGCCAAGCTCAGCATCGAACAACTGCGCAAAGAGCCGGTCCGGCGCGTTGCGCATGTCGAGGATCGGCCATTCGTTCTTGACTGGATAACCGATCGTCATCTCCCACGGATAAACGAGGAGTTGCGGATGACCGTCGAGCAGCTGGCTGAGCAGGCTGCCGCCGCTCCGCGGAAGCTGCGAGATCAGGATCAGTGGAAGGCTCCTGACCGCCCGCTGCTTGGTGGGCCCAACAGAGGCTTGTGTTCCTAGTCGCTCGAAAAAATCAAGGAGCGCCTGACCGGGGTCGTTGGAGTCCAGAAATACGCTCTTGGTCCGCACCCGGGGCGCGTCAATATGATTGCTGTTGTGATCCACGCGACCCCCCTCGACGTGGAATTGCCTGGGCATCCCGACGGCAAGAGCCCAAAGTTCTACACTGCGACCAAAGGCCCACTGCGGCCCCTGGTCGCAGACAGTAAACACGTGGCTCGCGGTTATCGCAAGTCCGCCACGGAGATTAAGAAGCTCATCGCGGGTGGCTTTGGCTGAGACCGTGGCCTGTCGCAACGCCTCCCTCCCCCAACGACGCCAAGAGATTCAAGCAAAGGCGGCCGGACGACCACTGTCTCTGGGTCAACTGCTGGCGACAGCAACGCGTCGTTTCGCCGGCTCTTCCGCCGATCCTGACACCAGGCGGCCAATACCGTTTTGGTCACTGCTGACCAGTCTTTCGGTCAACGCATCCCAGCTCAAAAGTTTGGCTTCCGCCGTCGCGTTGCGGCCGATACCCTTCAGGACCTCTCCATCGGTCGGCACTTCCGAGCAAATTGTGACGTCGATCACGCTGTGCATATGCCGATAGCCGATTGGCGAACCGTCATCGAGATTGGTGACCACCACCGCACCGGCATTCATGGCGGAATGGACGCTTGTATTGTTAGCCCGCACGCCATGCGGAAAGAACGCCGCGAAATAAGTGGTGGTCTGCAGATAATGGAGGACCGCGGCATCGGACAGGAAGCCAAGGAAATAGACCGGGCCCGAGAAAGCATCGCGGATGTTCTTCACCGCCGCATCGAAGGCCGTCTCGATCGACATCCCTTCATGCAGCGCGGTCGAGAGGTAGAGCGAATAGGACTTGCCGGTGCGCTTCAAGAGCTCGTCGAGCTTGCGGTAATACTCGCCGCGCACCTTATGCGCCATGCCGAAGGTGAAGACGGAGAGCTCGGTCTTCACGAACGGCTCCGCATCGATCAGGATTCCCGGACACCAGGCTTCGACCACGTCGGGGCGCACGCTCCTCAATCGCGCGGCAAGCTCGGCGTTGCCCGCATAGACGATCTCGGCCTGGGCAATCATGCGCTTCTCGAGATCTGTCTCGTCATAGGCGTGAAGGAACAGCCTGAGAGATTGCGTCGCCGGACGTTCATCGAGGAATTGTTCGAGATCGCGGCCGTGATTGTAGGTGAACTCGGAGAGCTTGATGGAGAGGAGCGGCCTCCGCGCGCTCGAAGCCGACGGGTCGAACAGCGACAACACCGGCACGCCGAGCTCGTTCGCGAGCGCGAGGTTAAACTTAGCGATGCCGCACGCCAGCGGATTGAGATGGTAGCCGAGGATGCAGTCCATGATCGCCCCTCAGGATTCGCGCTCTAATTGGCGGGCTGGTGTTTCTCGTAGACCAGCACGCGGCCCTTGTTCATCCAATCCATGCGTGCTTCGAGGTCGCTTCGCCGCCTGAAGCCCTGCAACACGAACATCAAGCGTAGCATGTCCATGTTCATGCAGGTGATGTGTGTCGGATCGGCCTCGAACTCGGTGGTGACGTCGAACAGGCTGGTTGGCTTGGGATGGAACCGAGTGGTGAGGTAGATGTAGCGAGAGGAGATGCGGCAGAGATTCTCGACGGCCTTCTGCACCTGGAGCACCGGCATGTGCTCGAACACCTCGCGACAAATGACGAGGTCGTAAGCGTCGCTCGGCAGGTCGATGTCGATGATCGAACCGATGCCGATCCGGTCGGCGACCTCGGGCGGCGCGATCTCCTTGCTCGTCGCCGAGAAATCGATGCCGTCGGCAATGACGCCGATCTCGTTCAACAGGAACATCAGCGCGCCCGGACCGCAACCCATGTCGATCACGCGTTGCGGCGCGAACACGTCCTTGATGAGCTCCGGATTGCGTCCTTCCATTTTGCGGCGTGCCTCGATGGTGTAGGCGTTGCCGTTGGCGCGCCAGCTCTCGGTGAAATATTCGGCATTGAACTCCTCAGCGCCAGGCTCGGCCTGGTTTAGCACGAACTGCTCGTAGGCTTCGAGCGAGTTCTCCACCCCGTGATGGGCGAGGAAGCGGCGCAGCACGGCAGTCGAAGAATTGCGCACCGTGTCGAGATAGACGATCTCGGTGCCGACCTCCTTGCAGATCCGCACCTGTTCCTCTGGCAGCCTTCCTTTCCAATCCAAGCCCTTCACGTAATATTTCGGGCAGAGCTCGCGCAGCACGGTCTCGGTATCGAATGAATTGGGATGCACGCAGCTGATCGACTTCAACGCATCGATCACGCTCGCGCGCTCTTTCTGCGTCAGGAAGGGAAAGTGCTTGCCCTCGACATAGCGGTCTGGCGCGAGATTGCACAGCACGGGGACGCCTAGCTTTGTGGCTTCCTCGAAATAGGCGACATGGCCGGCATGCAGCGGGTCGAACGCGCCGTCCACCATGGCCACTTTGCCGCGATAGGCGGCAAGATCCTGGAACGCCACAATCATGCAGAAACTCCCACGTCTTTGGTGGCAATAGCCGCTGGAGCCGAACCCGTCAATATCGCGCGATTTGGTAGTACGGAGTTTCCGACTAGCGCCCCGATGGCGGAAGAATACCCATTGGAGCAGTTCCATGCTATGAGCGGAATTCCAGCGTCCTTGGTGGCTTTATCTGAGAACTTTTCTGAATGATCACTCGCTTCCGACAGGCCGTTGCACCTCTACCTGGCGTGTTCCGCCGAAGTCCATGGTCAGAGCCCGTGACAGATGGCTCGTGCCAATGCCGAATTTTGGACACGCAAGGTGGCGTCTAGGCCGCTCAATGAGTGAGAAGAGTTTAATCTTTGAGGCGGCGATCGCGCTATCACCGAAGCGACGCTCCGCTTTAGTGGAGCAACTCACTAAAATCCCGATCGAGATCGCCACGCCCCGCGGGATCCTCAAGATGGTCGGCCATGGTCACGGCAGTTATCGTCGTGCTAAGACGCTGCTGACCAAGGAGCCCCACACATTGGCATGGATTGACAATTTTCCAGCAGGGAGCCGTTTCTGGGATATCGGCGCCAATGTCGGCACAATGTCGCTATATGCCGCGCAACGCGGAGACCTAAGCATTTTTGCGTTCGAGCCTTCGGCAGTGAATTTTCATTTGCTGACTGCCAACACACAACTAAACGACTTTTCGGTACTCTGCTTCCCATTCGGTTTTTCCGATCGCACCATGATCGGATCCCTTGAATGCGATGCATTTATTGCTGGTGGGGCATTCAGCTACACCAGTAAGAGAGGGATCGTGCGATCTCGCCAAACCTCAGTAACGTGGCGAATAGACGATTTCGTTACGACGTACGGAGTATTACCACCACAGTACGTGAAGATCGATGTTCATGGCTTGACTGAAGCGATTATTATCGGAGCCAAAGACACGCTACAAAATGTCGTTGAACTGCAAATCGAGACAAAGGAAACTGGTAGGGTCGTTGCCCTGTTGGAGCAAGCAGGTTTTAAAATCGCACGACGTTATGGCACAGGTAAGGAGGTCGGAGGTGACATCCTGTTCGCGAGGCACTGAAGAACAATATTGACTAATGCTGGATAGGGGACTTGGTCCTTCCTGCCAGGTTATTTCACCAAAGACGCCTACATCAAATCCGCTACGCAGATGCGAGCGGAATCAGCTATCGGCCGAGCGGCCTTGAGCGGTGTCACGGGCCGACTTCATCGAGCTCAGTGGCTACCGCGAACTGGTCGCGCGCAAAGGGGCGAGGGCCTGAGACGAAGCGATGTGGAGCTCGCAAGCTTCACTGGCCGCGCGCGGAGCGACGCAGCTCAAGTCCTTGCACCTGTTTGCACCGCTGCGCTACGATTGATAAAGCGCAACGCTTGCCGCAATGACCATTCGCCAAGCGGCATGCCTTAGACGCCGAAGCCAAGTGACCAGCGTCGAAGCAAGCGGCAAGCGCTCGACGAAGGCTGGTGCAAGTTTGCCTGTCGCCTTTCGGGAGCGACTGAGACAAGCTGCGTCGCGGCGGCACGGCTGGCGATCGCCGAAGCGAGATTTGATCGCGCTCGACGAAGCTCGAGTCACCTGCCCCGGCCCGACTTCCTCATCATCGGCGCGCCGAAATGCGGCACCTCGTGGCTGCAGCGCGCGCTCGCGCAGCATCCCGAACATCGTCATGGTGCCCGACGAGATCGAGTATTTCTCGCTGCATCTCGACTCTTCCGCTCGAATGGTATCTCGCCCATTTCGCCCGCGGAGCTGCCGCTCGCCGGCGAACGGCATCGGCACCGTCGCGCATCATCGGCGAAAAGAGCGCGCGCTATTGCTCGATCGAGCCCGACCGGATCCGCCTGCTGCATCGGCCTGCTGCCGGACGCGAAGATCATCCTGATGACGCGCGATCCCGTTGCTCGCCACTGGTCGCACGCCAAGCGTTACTTTTCCAAGCGTCGGCTTCAACCCGCGCGAGGGTGGCATGCTTGCGCGTGCCGCGCGAGGAGCTGTTCGCTTTCTTCGACGCGCATGCGCCCGCTCAGCGAGTTCTCGGCGATGATCGAGCAGCTGGACTGCCGTCTATCCGCCGCGTCAGTTCCTGATCGTGTCGCAGGAGGCGGCACTTGGCGAGGCCGCGCGAGGCCTATGACGCGACGCTCACGCATATCGGCGTCTCGCGCGACTACGATCCGGCCAAGATCAAGCTGCTGCGACGCCGAGACCAATCTTGGCCCGAAGGTCGAGATGCCCAAGGATGTCGGCGACTATCTCGAAGCCATGTTCGCCGCCGAGCGCGAGCGTTTGCGCAGCTTCCTCGGCGACCGCACTGCCGTCTATGTCGAGCGCTGAGGGACTGCTACAGTAGCGCCAGTCCACGAGGGTCTTTGAGCGAGGCGATGAGACTGATCCTTCACGCTGGACCTGCACAAGACGGGCACACTCGATTCAATCGGCGCTCGCCGAGAACCGCGAGCTTTTCAAGTGCGGCAACCAGGCTTCCCGAACCTCTGACCACAACGAGTTCGCCTATCGGCTCGCTACAGCGCGAAGCCCGGAAGCCGTCGTAATGAGATTCCACGGCGCCGGATCGTGGCCGATGTGGTGCGCGCAACATCTTGAGCGCGACATCAACTCGCATAGCTAAGACATGGGTTGTCGTCCCGAATACGAACGGAGTGCCCGCGTTCAAAATTCCGTCGCACACGCAATCGAGAGCGGTTGAGGCGCCCGGCGCCGAACGGCTGCGACGAGCGGCTGCGGCGCGGCCACGATCTCGTAGGACGTGGCGCGCCTGAATCCGTGCTCGCACCGTCTCGACACCTGCCGCGCCCGACCCGCTCGATCATGCGGCGGAAGAAGAAATGATAGGCGTAGCGCTGCGCCCGCGCCGTCCGCTCGGCGTCGAGCCTATGGCCGACGGGGAGTGCGGCAAGCAGCGTCTCATAGGCTTGCCGGTCGTCGCAATCGAAGCCGATCTCCTTGCCCCTCAGCCAGCTCTCGCCGGCGACGATGACCGGGATGCCGCGCGCCGCAAGCTCGATGCCGGTCTTGGTGGCGTAGATGATCACCGAGTCCGAGGCCTGCGCCAAAGCATAGGTGCTGATATCGGCGGAAGGCTTGATCAGCGCGACATTCTTGGGAAGCTTCGGGAACTTGGCAGCGATCTCGGCCGCGATCGGCTGGCGCGAGGGTAGCGAGCCCGTCACCTCCGCCGGGTGCACGCGGATCGCGAGCTGAATGTCCTTGCGGGAGGCGAAATGCTCGATCGTCTTCAGCACCCATTCGACCTGGCTGGCGAAGGCGCGCTGCCGGTAATGCAGCTGGGCGTCCCACACCACGGAAGTCAGCAGCGTGACGACCGGCTTTTCCGGATCCAGCCCGATCGACTTGACGATGTTCTGCGTCGGCGCGTCCGTCGGCCGGATGGAACGCGATCCAGTCCTGCGTGCCCTTCTCGCGGTCGTAGAGATAGCCGATCAGCCGCCGCCGCCTGTCGTCGTCGATCTCAATACTCTCCCACACCGAGGTGGGCTCGCTCAGCATGGCGCGGTGATAGGTCTCGTCATGACTGAAGATGAAGCAGCCCATGCGATAGGCCGGGTTCCAAGCGACGAACCGCACGCCCGCCTCATGCGCTGCCGCGGCCACCAACGCCTGGGGCACGTAGATGCCGTGATGGCCAATCACGACGTCATAGCGCTCTTGCTTGAGCAATCGCCGCATGGCGAACAGCGAGAGCAGCGCAGCCTCGAAATAGCGCCTGAGCACAGCGTCCTCAGCCGTGCCTTTCTCCAGCTCTCCGCGCGCAAAGAAGCGGAGCGTGCCCGAAAGCGCCGCCTCGCCCACGGCGATGCCGTCGAGAATTAGCCCACCCATCGATCGCGGTGCGGTGTTACGCGCGAGCGCGACTGCATGCGCGCGGTCGGCCTCGGTCAAAAGCGCGCCATAGCGATGCACGGTAAGCCCGAGCCCTTCATAGCGGAACAGCTTCTCGGCCGGAGCGATGCACGCCGTACAGAGATCGTCGCGCGAGCCGCGCTCGGCGAACTGCTCGGTGTTGGGATACCAAGTGAAATCGGCGCCGAGACAGGCGGGCAGCACCGCGTCGCACAGCGCCACGTCGCAATGCGCGCCGCGTGCGGTGAGCGCCACGGCGAGATAGCTGTCGAAGATCGAGGAGGCGGCATGCACGCCGACGCTGGTCGCAATCAGCACCCGCGGCGCGGATGAGTTGGCGCGGGCTTCGTTGCGCATCGCCTCGAAGCGCGGCCAATCCTGAAGCAGGATCGCGCGCCAGTCCGGGAACAGCCCGTTCCGCTGGCGCCGTTTCAGATTGGCGAGGCGTATCGGCTGCATCCAGGGCTGCGCGCGCAGCCGCTGCTTCAGCAAAGCCTTCATGCCTTGAGCTCTTGGCGGATACGGTCTTTGAGACCGGCGGAATCGAGCCCGTGATGACGTAGCACCTCGGCCGGCTGGCCTGACGCCGGCACCTCGTCGAGGCCGAGGCGGACGACGCGCGGCGGAAGCGATGCTCCTGCCCTCGCCAGCGCCGACAGCAGCTGATCGCCGAAGCCGCCATTGACGTAGTGATTGTCCACGGTCAGCAGCAGCTTCACTCTCTTTACCTGGTCGGCGAACCAGGCGCCGTCGATGCGGTTCAGGAACGGGCAGGCGATAACCAGAACATCGATGCCTTCGTCGGCGAGATCTTCTGCCGCGAGATAGGCCTCGGTGGTCATGATCAACCCGTACGTCACGATCGCGACTGACGGCTTGCCCTTGCCGTCCCACAGCACCACGCCTCGGCCCTGTTCGAGGCGCTTGGCCGGATAGGTGTAGGGCACCGGCCATGGCACCGAGATTAGTCTGAGATAGCCGCTCCGGGCCTTGCTGCCGAGCATATAGTCGAGCAGCAGCGGCACTTCCTCGGGGCAGCATGGCTCGAGAATATCGAGGGCGGGCACCGAGGTGAGTGCCGAGATATCGCGCAATGACTGGTGGCTATGGCCTGGCGCCGCCGGGATCAGCCCGGCGAGCGAACCGACATAGAGCACCTTCGTGCGCTCGGTGGCATTGTTGTAGATCTGCTCGTTAGGCCGCGTGGACAGGAAGCAGCCAAAGGAATGACAAATCGGGACGAGTCCCTCGAGCGCCATGCCGCCGGCTTGCGAGACCATGTCCATCTCTGCGATGCCGCATTCGACGAAGCGGGCCGGGAACTTCTCCTTGAATGGGATCAGACCGGTATCGAGCACCAGGTCGCAGTCGAGCGCGACGATGCGCTCGTCCTTGGCGGCGCGTGCGAGCAACGCCTCGGTATAGGCCGGGACCAGGCGCTTGGTGGCCGCGGCGGCTGCCGACTTGGCCGGCGGCTCGACCGTCTCGAGGCTGAGCCGCGCCGCGCCGACCCGCGACAGAGCGCGGTTGACGTGGTCAAGCAGCTCTTGGGCACCCTTGCCGTAGCTGTCGGCGTCGGGCGCGCCTGAGTGGAAGCGGTACATGTCGGTGTCGGAGTCCATTGCGGTGTGCTCCATGAAGGAGACGCCGCGGCCCTTGACCGTGTCGGCGATGATCACTTGCGGCTTGCCGGGATGCGCCGCGCAAGCCTCCAGCGCCGCCGAGAAGGCGTCGAGGTCGTGCCCGTCGCAGCGCTCGACATGCCAGCCGAAGCTCTCGAACTTGGCGGCGAGGTCGCCGAGGTCGCTGGTTTGGCTCACCCGGTAGTCCGACTGGAGCTTATTGTGATCGACGATGGCCGTGATCTCGCCCATGCCGGCATTGGCGGCAGAGATCAGCGACTCCCAGATCTGCCCCTCTTGTAGTTCGCCGTCGCCGGTCAGCACATAATAGCGCCGCTTGTGGCCCTTCAGCCGATCGGCGCGCACCATGCCCTTGGCCTTGGAGATGCCCATGCCAAGCGAGCCGCTGTTGATCACCATGCCGGGCACGCCGACGTCCGGGTGGCCCGGTAACCCGCCCAAGCGGCGAAGCCCGTGCAGCTTGTCGAACGGGAGCTTGCCGAGCGCGATCAACACCGAATAGAGGCCGGGCGCGTCGTGGCCCTTAGAGGAGAAATAGAGATCGTCGTTCTTGAGCTGGTTGAGATAGAGCCAGGACACGACATCGAGGCTCGAGAAGCTCGAGCCGACATGGCCTGAACCCGCGCGCGCTATCATGTAGAGTGTATTCAGCCGGCACATATCGGCGAAGATCGCGGTCTTCTCGACCGCGCTCGCTTCATTCAGCTTGCGGACCCGGTCGAACTCTTCCCTCGGCACATAATAGAGGGTCGAACTCGACGACTTTTCCGATCAGCTCACCCAAAACACGTCCCTCGCTCTACTTGGTCTCAACGAAGGGAGCCGCCTCGACCTTGGGCAAGGCGAACTTGCCTTGCGCCACCAGCGCCTCGGCGTGGTCCCAATCGTACTGGTTGTTAATATCGAAGCCTTCGGCCTCGTCGGTGAAGAACGGCATCACGCTGACGCCGGCGATGGTATGGCCGTCGAACACGACACGCGACCAGGCGATCTCGAGGCTCGCATTCTGCACGAACACCTCGGGCAGCGCCGCCATCTGGCTCGAATGCCAGGGCTGCGCCTCGGGTACGAGCGGCATCAGCGGTAGCATGCGCTTCCCCCGCACCACCCACATCTTGCCGGGATGCTGCGTGACCTTCTCCACCGCGCGAAGCGAGTCGACGCCCTGCTCGGCGAGAAACTCGCCCCAGGCGCGCTTGATGGTCTCCGCCGTGCGGAACGGGCTGGTCGGGCGGAGGATGCTGAAGCAATCATAGCTGCGGCCCTCGGCCTTGAGACGTTTCAGAGTGTCCTCGACCCACTCGATGTCTGGCGAGGTCGAGCTGGCGAACTCCGCCGGCCGCAGGAACGGGATCTCGGCGCCATAATGATACGCGATGCGTGCGAGCCGCCCCGTGTCGGTCGAGCAGACCACCGTGTCGAATACCCCGCTCGCCCGCGCCGCCTCGATCGTATAGGCCATCAGCGGATGCCCGCCCAGCACACGCGCGTTCTTGTCCGCCACGCGTTTCGAACCGGAGCGCGCCGGGATCAGAGCGACTACGCTTGGCATCGACGCGTGACTCCGTGCGCTGTCCTAAAGCTTCTTCGGGCGAACCTGGATATAGATATCCTTTAGCTCGCTATAGACGTCGAGTGCCTCCGTGCCGGGCTCGCGCGAGCCGTTCCCGGACTGGCGCAAACCCCCGAACGGCATGTGCGGCTCAGAGCCGAACGTGCCGGCATTGATCACCGCGACCCCGCTCCTGATCTTATGGGCGAAGTCGATGCCGCGGTCGACGCTTCTTGTGTGAATACAGGCGGTGAGCCCGTATGGCGAATTGTTGGCGAGAGCGACAGCCCGGTCGTAGCCGCCGACGCGATAGAGGCAGGCGATCGGGCCGAACAGCTCGTGTTGCGAGATGTCGGCGCCAGGCGCGGCGTTCTCGATGACGGTCGGCGCGAGATAGAACCCCTTGGCATGCGCCGGGTCGGTAAGCCGCTCGCCGCCGGTCAAGACCTGCGCGCCTTCGCCCTTGGCCTTGTCGATCGCGGCGAGCATGGTGGCGATCTGCCGCTCGTTGATGACCGGTCCGAAATCGTCGCCGTCGTTGGGCCCGACCTTGAGCGCCTTGGCGGCAGTGACGAGCTTGTCGCGGAAGGCGTCATAGACGGTATCGAACACGATGATGCGGCTGCCTGCCGCGCAGCGCTGCCCGGCATTGGAGAAGGCCGAGAGGCACACCCATTTCACCGCTTCATCGAGATCGGCGTCGTCGCACACGATCAGTGGGTTTTTGCCGCCGAGCTCCAGCGAAACCTTCTTGAGGCTCTTGCCGCACACCTCGCCGATCCATTTGCCGACCTTGGTCGAGCCGGTGAAGCTCACCACGTCGACATATCGATGCTCGACCAGCTTCGCCCCGCATTCGAGCCCGAAGCCCTGGATGACATTGAGCACGCCAGGCGGCAGCCCAGCCTCATGCGCGATCTTGGCGAATAGCCAGGACGTGCCCGGCGTGTCCTCGGCGCCCTTGAGCACGGCGGCGTTGCCACAGATCAGCGCCGGGAACACCTTCCATGCCACGTTGGCGATCGGCGTGTTGGCGGCGATGATCAGCCCGGCCACCCCGCAGGGCTGGCGTACGGTCATCGCGTATTTGTCCGGCGTGCCGCTCGTGGTAGTGCGGCCATAGAGCCTCTGGCCTTCGCCGGCGAAGAAGCGGCCAAGCGCGATTGCACCGCCGGCCTCGCCGAATGCCTCCTTGGGCGCCTTGCCGGTCTCCCGCGCGACGATCTCTGCAAGCTCTTGCTGGTGCGCTTCGAGCGCATTGCAGATGCGGTGAAGCACAGCCCCGCGCTGCACCGCGGGCATCAGCGCCCATGCGCCCTGCGCCGCGACGGCGGCCGCCACCGCTGCATCGACGTCGTCCTGGCCCGACCGCGCCACGGCGAACAGCAGCGCGCCATCATGCGGCGAGCGCTTCTCGAACGTGGCGCCGGAAGCCGCGTGACGCTGCTCGCCTTCGATCCAGTTGCCTATGGTCGCGTCGGTCGCGATTTGATCGCCCTCCTTGCCTTGCCGGATTTCTAGAGGGCCGTGAAGCCGCCGTCAGCAACGATATTCGACCCCGTCACATAGGACGCGGCATCGGACAGCAGGAATTGCACCACGCCGTTATACTCGCTGACATCGGCCATGCGCCCGAGCGGCACCTTGGAGTTATAGCGGACGAGAAACGCCGGATCCTGGTTGTTGTAGACCCCGCCAAGTGTGAGCGTATTCACCCTCACCCCCTTGCCGCCCCAATAAACCGCGAGATAGCGGGTGAGGTTATACAGCGCGGATTTCGAGGCCGAATAGGCGACCGGCTTGTAGAACACTTCGCCCCGGTCGCGGCGATATTGGTAGAGGCTCTGGTCGGGCGAGACCATGCCGTAGATTGAGGCGATATTGACGATCGAGCCCTTGCCGCGCGCCGCCATGGCGCCGCCAAACACCTGGCAGCAAAGCAGGGTGCCCTTCACATTGACGCTCATGATGCGGTCAAAGGAGCTTTCCGGATAGGTTTCGAACGGCCCATTCTCCTCCGGCGGAGCGTCGGGAGGCGAGTCGATCGCCGCCGCGTTGACCAGCCCGTAAGGCGTCTCCCAGCGCTTCTCGATGCTGGAGAGCGCATCTTCGAGAGCGGCCCGGTCGGTGACGTCGCAAGCGACCGAGAGCACGCTGTCGACCTCGGCGACGGCGACGCGGTCGATGACCGCGACCCTCGCCCCCGCCCCCTTGAGCGCGGCGGTAAACGCGCGGCCAAGCTGGCCGGCCCCGCCCGTGACGACGACTACGCGGTCACGAACCGCAAACGGCGACGCTTCGCTCACTTGGTTCCCCTAAAGCATGATCCCGAAAGATAACAGCCAAAGGCTCCCGCACACGAAAGGAGCGAGAGCCTTTGACCTTGATAGGCAAAAGGACGCTGGCGCGTCCGAAGCGACGGTGATCCTAGGCAGACGCCCGGGTGATCGCATCCTCGCTCACCGAGATCGAATCCTCGACGCGCAGAGTATCGTCGACCTTCAGATCCTTGATCAGCCGGCGTCCCACCATGGTGTCGAACATATAGGGCTTGAGCCCGTCGCCCGGAGACTTGATGGCGATGTCATCCTTGGTGAAGATGTGGCCGGCGGGCAGATCGCGTGCCGCAACCAGCTTTTTCGACATCTTCTTGATCGGGCCGACCTCGCTCTCGTAGCGCCGCTTCTCGCCCCTGCCGAGCGAGAGCTTGGTGCGCTCGAGGTCGCGCACCAGCTTGCGCAAGCCGCTGGGCTCGAGCGAGAAGGCATGGTCAGTGCCCTTCTGCGCACGGTTCAGGGTGAAATGCTTCTCGATCACGCGGGAGCCCAGCACATGCGACGGCGGGCCCATAGCGATGCCGCTGTCATGCGAGGAAAAGCCGATCACCGCATCGGGGAAGGCGTGGCGGAAGGTGGTGATCACGCCGAGGTCGAGCTGCTCCCACTCTGGCGGATAGCCCGCAGTGCATTGCAGAATGCAGAGCTGCCGGTTGATCGGCAGGATGGTCTCATAGGCGCGGCGGACGTCTTCCATCGTGCCGCCGCCGGTCGAGACGAACATCGGCTTGCTGAACGAAGCGACGTGCTTCAGCAGCGGCGTGTTGGTGAGGTCGCCGGAGGCGATCTTGTAGGCCGGCATGTCGAGCTCGACGAGAAAGTCGGCGCTCGGGATGTCGAAGGCCGTGGCGAAGAAGGTAATGCCGAGCTCCTTCGCGTAATCCTTCAGCTCGACATATTCGTCGCGCCCAAACTCGAGCTTCTCGCGATGCGCGCCGTAAGTGTCGGCGAAGGCGTTCTCACTGTTATATTCGGAGACGTACATCGCCCGCGTGAACAACGATTTGTTGTCGCGCTTTTGCAGCTTGACAGCGGTAACACCGCAATGCTGCTTGGCTACCTTGAACATCTCCTTGCATTTCTCGACATTGCCCTGATGATTGCTGCCAATCTCGGCGATGACGTAGGTACCGGTATCGTCCGCGATGCGAACGCCATCAACTGTCATTTCGCGGGTCATCGATCTCCCTCCGAGTGCCCCATCGCAATCGTCAGATCTAGCCCATAAAAGGTGTTGTTTCAATGGCGGTGCCGGCGCCGGCTCTGAGCGTTTCCGCTTGCTTTCCAGGCTCATTTTGAGACAGGGAGCACGCAAGCCATGAGAGTCCTGGTCTGGCAATGGGGCCGCTTCGGGGCCGGACCGCGTTACGCGCTCGAGATGGCGCGCGCGCTCTCGGGCATAAGCGGTGAGACGACGCTGCTCTCGCTCGCCGAAGGGGCCGAGCTGCTCCAGGACAAGACGCTGTCGTGGCGCGGTCGACCTGCCGCTCTACACTTATGCCAACGCGCAGGAATTCGTGCCGCGCACGCTCGACATCCGCCGCGTGCTGCGTCCGATCATGCAGCGGCTCGAGGCCGAGCGGCCTGACGCCGCCATCGTCACCATGATGGGCTATTGGGACATCTTCCTGATCAGGAAGCTGCGCCGCATGGGCGTGCCCGTGGTCTCTCTGGTGCACGACGCCGAGGTGCATCCCGGCGACCAGTTCCATCTCCTGCTCCGCCTCCAGCGTCATCTGCTGCGCCAAAGCGACGGCATCGTCACGCTGACCGAGTTCGTTCGGCGCCAGATGGAGCAACACGTGTCGCTGGCCGGCAAGGTGCACGCGACCATTCCGCTGGTGGCCTTCGATTTCGCCGATCTCAATCTTCCGCCGCCCGTGCTCCCCGAAGCCGACCGCAAGCGTCCCCTGCGGCTTTTGCTCGCCGGGCGCCTGAAGCGTTACAAGGGTCTCGAGCTTCTCGCCAACGCCCTCAAGCTGCTCGGCGACGTGCCTATTAACCTTCGCGTCGCCGGCGCGCCGCAAGACCAAGGCGAGATCGCCGCGCTTGCGGCGTTTCCCGGCGTCGAACTCGACCTCGGTTGGAAGACCGATCGCCAGCTTCTCGCTTATCTCGACTGGGCCGATGCCGCAGTGCTTCCTTATGTCGAGGCGAGTCAGTCCGGCGTCGCGCCGAATAGCTTCAAGCGCGCCCGTCCCGTGATCGCGACGCCGGTCGGTGGCCTCCCTGAGCAGGTTCGCCACAACGAGACCGGGCTCATCGCCGAGGATGTTTCAGCTGCGAGCCTCGCCGCCTCGATCAAGCGCCTTGCCGAGGAGCGCACGCTCGCGCGCCGCCTCGGAGTGGGGGCGCTTCGCCATGCCGACACCGAGATTTCCTGGCAGGCCCTCGCGCCCCGCTTCGCCGGGCTGCTCGAAACCGTTGCGCGCCGGCGACGCGCCAGACCCTAAAACTCAGTCGCGACCTACGCCTGTACCGCCCCCGTTTGCCGCCGCGAAAGCTGCCACCCCAATTGCCGACACCGAGCTCTGCGCGTTCCAGGCAGGAACGCTCAAGGATCTGCCAGGGCGACAGCGGCGGGCCGATGGTCGTCCGCGACGCGAGCGGCGACTTTGTCCAAGTCGGCGTCGTCAGCTGGGGCCGCGGCTGCGGCGGCACGACGCCCGGCGTCTATGCGCGCGTCGCGCCGTTCAAGGGCTGGATCGCCGATACCATCAAGAGCAACTGAGCGTCAGGGAGTGCTCGATCGGTGTCAGCAAAATGCCCAGTGAGCGCCTGATCTCCTCGAATATCGCGAGCACGTCGGCGAGATCGCTCCCGCCGAGATTGACGATGCCGTAGCGGTAGCTCTTTCCGTCATTCAGCTCGTCTGACAGCTTCTTGCCCGCCGCGGCGTGAATCTCGATCCTGCTGTCGGGATAGAGCTTCTCGAGCCTCGCCAAATCGCTAGCATCGGGTGCATGCGTGACGCGATGGTCGGCGAAGGCACGCAGCACGCAGCTCGTGGCAAAAGTATAGCGCCCTTGTCTTCGCGTGAAGGCGGGCGCCCGCCCCTCCGCGATGTCGAGCAGTACCCGGTAGCTCGACGTGCCGTCGACTTTCTCGTAGAGGTCGGCGAATTGCGAGGCCAAGCGCGGATTGATTTCGATGATGGCGATGCGATCGGCGGCGGCGTCATACGTCATTTCGATATTAAACAAGCCGTTATCAAAGCCGAGCCCTTCCATCAGCGCCACGGCGATGTCGGCCATGCGCGCCTGCACGCTTTCCGGCAATCGCGAAGGATAGTCGAAGCGCGAGAAGGCGATGGTGCCAGGGAACATGACCGAATCGACCACGCCCACGATCCCGACCTTGCCACGATGGGCATAACCCTCGATCGTGACTTGCTCGCCTTTCAGCACGCCTTCGCCGATCAGTCGCCTGCTGCCGATTGTCTCGCCGGCATAGCGTTCGAGCAGACGCTCCAGCGGAAGGAAGAACTGATCGAGGCTCCGCCAGCGCGGCAGGAGCGCGGCGAGCGCGGCCTGGGATAAGACCTTGTCCGCGCCGATCGAGAAGAACGATTTCACCGGCTTGACGAACAGGGGGAAGCTCGCCTCGTCGGGAAGGGGCGCGCCCACCGCCACGTCGATCAGGGTAAAGGGCGGAACGGCGTCGGGGACGAGCCCGGTTTGCGCCACCCGCGATAGAGATTTGTGCTGACAGATCAAGATGATGCGGGGATCTGGCCCCGGTAAGCCGAGCCGCTTGGCGATGATCGCGGCGAGCGCCGAGCCGGGGTAATCGTCGCTGCTGACCACGGCGCCAATGGCTGTCCCCTCCACGCTTGCGAGAATGCGTTCCACCTCCACATGCGGGTCGCCGGCACATGCGCCATCTCGCGCGCCGGCGATCAGCTCCTCGGTTGGCGTGCTCCCGAGGTCGTGAAAGCGAAAGTCGACGCCTGACGGGTAAAGACGCTTCAGTTCGCGATGATCGCGATGGGTGGCGCTGACCACGAGCACCGTGCGCGGCTCCGCGCCCGGCGCTCCACCATTGACCTGTCGCATGCGCGCTCCCTGGCCTGCGTTGGCGCGCACGGGTTTATGCCAAAGACGACGCCGAAGCCAGATTGATCGGCAGCAGCGACTTCGCTACTGTCCCCGCCTCGACAAGGACCCTCCGCGCGATGCCTCTCCATTTCGGCAAGATTTTCGGCGCCATTGCGTTGCTCACGGTCGCCGCCTTCGTGGCCTGGCTGCTGTTCACGACCTTGTTCGCGACCGAGCAGGCCGAGCAGAAGTTCGAGAAGAGTGGGGCGGTCGGACTCGTCGCGCCGGTGCAGGCCTCGGTCTAGGCAGGTGCCGAGCTGAACGCGACGCGGCGGGAGAGCAGGTCTCAGCGACAGCACGATAAGCGCGGCGACCGCAAACGCGCGTTCTCTTTCTGCGCGCCGATCACCGTGAGCAGCGGCACGCTCGGTCCAAACACGGCGGGCGAGCTCACAGCCCATAAGATCACGAGCGTCAGCTTGGCGCCCGTGCACTCGGTCCGAAGATGGCGAGCAGGCTCGGCCCCAACAGATGCATCTTGACTATCCGAACCCATGCCCTTGACTGTTGATGCACGAGAAAGTGCCTGCCCATGCCCCGATTGTTCTCCGCCATCGAGATCCCGCGTTCCATCGGCGAGCGGCTGACGCTGCTCCGCGCCGGGATCACGGGTGCGCGCTGGATCGACCCTGAGAACTATCATTTGACGATCCGCTTCATCGGCGATGTCGACGGCGCCACCGCGCGCGACTTCACCGACGCATTGAGCGGGGTCGAGGTCCCGCCCTTCGCTCTCAGGCTGAACGGGCTCGGCAGCTTCGGCGGTCATAAGCCGCGCGCGATCTTCGCCGGCATCGCCCACTCCGAGGGTTTAGACGCTCTTCGCCGGGCAAACGAGCGCGCCGCGCGCGAGGCCGGGCTGCCGCCCGAGGGTCGCAACTTCAAGCCGCATGTCACTCTGGCGCGGCTCAGAAACGCCCGCGCCGACGCGGTCGCTGCCTACCTCGAGCACCAAGGCGGAATCGCCGCCGAGCCGTTCACCGTGAGCCGCTTCGTGCTCTATTCGTCGCGCAACTCGGTCGGTGGCGGGCCCTATGTCGTAGAGGCCGCTTACCCGCTCGAGGACTAGTCGCTCTTCTTTGTCGGCGCCGTCTCGTCGCGGAGCAGCTCGGCGAGCAGACCGCGCGCCGCCTCGTCGATCAGATCGAGCGCGCGATCGAAGCCCTCGGCCTCGCCGAAGAATGGATCCGGCACGTCCTTGGTGCCCGCATACGGAGCGAAATCGAGGAAGCGGCGGATCTTGTGCCGCTCGCCCTTCGGCGCGAGCTGGACGAGCTCGCCGTAGTTGCTTCCGTCCATGGCCAGCAGCAAATCGAAGCTTGTGAAATCGCTCGACCGGATCTGCCGCGCGCTCTGGCCTGAAATGTCGATGCCCCGCTGATCGGCAGCCTTCTGCGCGCGATGGTCAGGCGCCTGGCCGACATGCCAGCTGCCGAGCCCCGCCGAGTTGATTTCGAAGCGATCGAGCACACCCTGCTCGGCCGCGACATGCCGGAACGCGCCCTCGGCCATCGGCGAGCGACAGATATTGCCGAGGCATACGAACAGCAGGCGATGCGTCACCATGTGCGCTCTACTCCCCTGCAGCGCGTCCTGCAGGCAAGATTGGACCTCGTGATATGGGAGCTTGTCAGCGATTGCGGAACAGGAAGAAGCGGCGCTGCTGCGGCAGTGGCTCGTTCGCGGCCTGGACAGCATTGTAGCGGAAGGGCCGGAAGACGGGCGGAAGCGCGGGCGCTCGTTGACAGCCTGGCTGTATCTCGCCTTGGCACGGACAGGCGCCGCGGCAACCTTAACGTTCTGGCGCCCGCAAGGAACTTGGCGGCCTCTGCGGCGCCGTCGGCGACTGTTCTCTCGCTCCACGTTCGCGTGGCGATGCCAAGTCCGAGCAGGCCCGACGCGACGAAGCTCAAGACGACAAGGCTGACGACGCCAAAGCCGCCGCGGGAGAAACTGGCTCCAAATCCACTCAAAAAAGACCTCATCCGCCGCAAAGCCGGGGTTGCATCCGGCCGGCACTTCCGCAGGACTATGCCGCGCAATGATGAAACTCCGGCAAGCGACGGCTTATGTCCGCCTGTGTCTTGCAGTGCCTCCGCCGCTACCCTATTTTCCCTTGGGATTCGGGGCTTAGCCGTCGCGAGGTGGATGCCATGATTGCCTGGAACGATGCCCACGAGCTGAAGAATGCAGCCCTCGGTCGGCAGATTTCATTTGCCGCCTTCGCCGAGCGCGAGCGGAGGGTGCGTCGCGACTTCTGGACCAAGCTCAAGCGCGTCATCGGCATGGTGCCGTTCGCCGAGGACCTGGTCGCGTCCTATTACTGCGCGCTCGATCCGGCGACGCCGATGCGCGTGCGCGGTATGCTGCTCGCGGCGCTAGCCTATTTCATTCTGCCGTTCGACATCATCCCGGACGTGATCGCAGGGCTCGGCTTCGCCGACGACGCGGCGCTGCTGACCGCCGTGGTCGGCCTGGTCGCCGCGCATATCACGCCGACGCACAGGGCCGCCGCCGCCCGCGCGCTCGAAAAGGACCTGCCGCCGAAGAGCTGAGCTCTGCGGCTCGTATCAGCGCTGCGGGTTGACGATCACCTTGCCGGTGACCTTGCGCCCCTCTATCAGCGATAGCGCCTTGGCCGTCTCGATCAGGGCGAAGCTCGCATGGATATGCGGCGCGATCAGTCCTTCGTTGCACCAATCGAGCAGCTGGACCATGTTGGCGCGGTGCTGCTCCGGGTTACGGTCGACGAACGCGGTCCAGAACACTCCGATCATCGAGCAGCCCTTGAGCAGCAAGAGATTCAGGGGAATCTTCGGAATCGTGCCCGAAGCGAAGCCGAGCACGAGATAGCGTCCCTCCCAGGCCATCGCGCGCAAGCTCGGCTCGGCATACGCGCCGCCGACAGTGTCGTAAAGCACGTCGACGCCCTTCGGCATCGTCAGCGCTTTCAGCCTCGTCTTGAGGTCCTCGCTCTCGTAGTTGATGCCCTCGTCGGCACCGTGCTCGCGCGCGAAGGCGAGTTTGTCGCCGTTCGAGGCGACGGCGATGACGCGCGCGCCCATCAGCTTGGCGATCTCGATGGCGGCGAGGCCCGCGCCTCCGGCGGCGCCGAGCACGGCGACCGTCTCGCCTTCCTTGAGCTGACCGCGGGCCTTGAGGCCGTGGATGGCGGTTCCATAGGTGATGGGAATCCCGGCCGCGGCCTCATCGCTCACATTGCCCGGGATCGGAACTGCATTCTTTGCCTTGGTGACCACCATTTCCCTGCATCCATTGCCGCCGATGAACGCCACCACCCTCTGCCCAATCTTGAACTCGTCGACGTTGGCGCCGAGCCCGTGCACCGTGCCGGCCACCTCCGCTCCCGGCGAGACCGGCAGCGGCGGGGTGACCTGGTATTGATTGCGCAAGATCAGCGTGTCGAAGAAATTGAGCCCGACCGCCGTGACCTTGATGAGAACGTCGCTGGGCCCTGGAACGGGCTCGGCCGCCTCCTCGAGCCGCAGCGCCTGCGGTCCGCCGAATTCGCTGAATTGCGCCACGCGCATACGCCCACTCCTTGTCTTGAGGATGCCAGATAGACCACGGAAGGCGCTCTTACAACGCGAAGTGGCGGCGCTTTTGCAGGCTCAAGCAACCAACAGCCTTCACGAATCGCGAGGGCCTGGGTGCGGTTCGCCGCTTGGCGATGTTCAGAATCTCTCCGATCACCCAAGCCGTCTTTCCCTGGGCCGACCACGCAAGCACTTCGCGCTCGCGCGGGGTGAGCGCGACCCTGCTGTCGAACCCATCCAATACGAGCTCGCGCAACCGATCGGGTGGACTTTGTGACCTCCGATGAACAGGCCCTCAAACCGAACCTCGCTATCACCCGCTTTATCGCATCGGCGGTCGAGAGGCTGTCCAGTTCGTCGATGAACTGAAAAGCTTCCTGCCCAAAAACCTCGCCCGATCGAGCCATTGGCGGCCCCAGCTGCCATTGATGACTGTGACCGGTTTCGGCACACCACGCAACGGCCCAAAGTGGGCGATAGGGTAATTGAGGTCTCTACTAAGCTTCCTCTTATGACGAGGCCGCGTCCTGTGGCAGGGATGGTGCGTGAAAGCGCTCCTTCCGCCCTCCCGGGGCTATTTCGCCATCGGTGTCGAGGGCATCTCAAAGGCTGTCAATCTGGGCAACCTGCTCCGCTCGGCGCATGCCTTCGGCGCGAGCTTCGTGTTCACGATCGCCGCCGACCAAAACATATTCGAGACGCGCTCGGATACATCCAAGGCAGCCACCCATCTCCCGCTCTACCACTGGCGAAGCCTGGTCCACCTCAAGCTGCCCAAGGGCTGTAGCCTGGTCGGCGTCGAGATCCTCGAGGAGGCTGTCGAGCTACCGAGTTTCCCACACCCGCTACGGGCGGCCTATGTGCTCGGCCCCGAGCGCGGCGTTCTGACGCCCGAGCTTGCCGCGCGGTGCCAACACCTCGTCCGCATCCCGGCCGCCTTTTCCCTCAACGTTGCTACTGCGGGCGCAATCGTCATGTATGACCGTTTGCGCTCGCTGGGCCGCTTCGCCTCGCGCCCTGTGTCCGAGGGCGCAGGGCCTGTTCCTGAGCCACCGCATGTACGCGGCGCCCCCCGCAAGCGGCGCCGGCAGGGTTGACCCAGCATTCTGGCCAAAGGAAAACCGAATCTGTATGCTTCATGATTGCTCACGAATCGGGGACGGGGAGATGCGCCGGGCCGTTCGAGCGACTTGCGTCATCGTGGCCATGGCCACGACTCCTGCCTTGGCGCAAGACGTCACGCTGCTGGAAAAGTTCAAGGACTGGTCGGTCTACGCCGCCGCCGGCACGCCGAAGGTGTGCTTCGCCGTGGCCAAGCCCAAGACCATGCTGCCCAAGACAGGGATCAAACGCGGCCCGGTATTTTTCTATATTTCCCGCTGGCCGGCGGACAATGTCACCAACGAGGTCAGCGTCAAGATGGGCTACCCGTTCGGCCCTGGCGCCAAAGCAACCGTCACCATCGGCACCGGCAAGTTCGAGCTGTTCACCAAGGACGAAGGGGCATTCGTCGAGAAGCCGGAGATGGAGACCAAGCTGGTCGACGCGATGAAGATCGGCACCTCCATGAAGATCGACGGCAAATCGGCGCGCGGCACCGCCACCAGCGACACCTATTCGCTCGACGGGCTGGATGATGCGCTCGACCGCGCCGCCAAGGAATGCAGCGGTTAAGGCGTCCGAAATCCTCACCATGATCCCGAAAATTTGCAGCTTTTGGGACAAGATCATGCGTCAGAGACGAAGCTCGGCCGCTTGGCATTTCGCCGTCACGTCATGATATGAGGGATGCGCCGGATCGTGCCGGCAAGGCCCTCGCATAATGACCATGCCATCGCTGCCCGCAGAGCTCGCCGTGCCCGGCAAGGGCGCGTCACAGCCGGATATTTCGCTCGTCGGACTTAGCCGTGCCGAGATCGGTGCGCGCCTGACCGCGCTTGGCGTTCCCGAACGGCAAGTCCGCATGCGCGTGCGCCAGCTGTGGAGCTGGATCTATGTGCGCGGCGCGACCGATTTTGCCGCCATGACTGATGTCGCCAAAGAGCTTCGCGCCGAACTTGCGAGCAGCTTTACCTTGACGCGGCCGGAGATCGTCACCGAGCAGGTCTCGCTCGACGGCACGCGCAAATGGCTGCTTCGGCTTGCCGACGGCAAGGAGGTCGAGACCGTCTATATCCCCGAGGAAGACCGCGGCACGCTCTGCATCTCGAGCCAGGTCGGCTGCACGCTCACATGCAGCTTCTGCCATACCGGCACGCAGCGGCTGGTGCGCAACCTCACCGCTGGTGAGATCGTCGGCCAGATCATGCTCGCCCGCGACCGCGTCGCCGATTGGCCCGCCGCTACGCCCGAAGATGCGCGCGGGCTGCCGAGCTCGGAGCGCAAGATCACCAACGTCGTCCTGATGGGCATGGGCGAGCCGCTCTACAATTTCGACAATGTGCGCGACGCCTGCGCGATCGCCGCCGACGGTGAGGGCCTCGCCATCGGCAAGCGGCGCATTACGCTCTCGACCTCGGGCGTTGTTCCGGAGATCCCACGCTGGGGCGAGGAGGCCGGCACGATGCTCGCCATCTCTCTGCACGCAGTGTTCGATGAGCTGCGCGATCAGCTTGTGCCGATCAACAAGAAATGGCCGATCCGCGAACTGCTCGCGGCCTGCCGCGCCTATCCCGGTCTCTCCAACGCCAAGCGCGTCACCTTCGAATATGTGATGCTCAAGGGCGTGAATGATAGTATTGCCGATGCCAAGGCGCTGGTACGGCTGCTCACCAAAATCCCCGCCAAGATCAACCTCATTCCGTTCAATCCCTGGCCAGGCGCCCGTTACGAGTGCTCGGACTGGGAGCAGATCGAGAAATTCGCTGAGGTGGTGAATCGTGCCGGCTATGCGAGCCCGGTTCGCTCGCCCCGCGGTCGCGACATCATGGCCGCCTGCGGCCAGCTGAAAAGCGAGAGCGTGAAGCAGGGCGTCACCGCGCGTCTCTCAGTCCGGGAATAGGCATCGTCCATTGACGGATCTCTCCTGCATGCCGGGGGCCAATGGTTCTATGGCCAGCACCCGCATAAGCCGGCATATCGCTGCGCCCTGCACGACCGTCTATCGCGCGCTGCTGGATGCTAATGCGGTCGTTCGATCCCCGCGAAGGCGGCGGGTTTAGGATTTCGCTTACCTACGACAGTGAGATGGAGACTGGTAGAACCACGGCCACCTTCTCCGACGAGGGCCAGGTGCTGGCAAACTCGCACCAGAATTCGAGTAGTCGCATGGCAGCCCATTCCCCGCCTGGTTCGCCCCATGGGATGTTATAAGGCCGCCTGCACCACAGCAGCCAGCGTAACGGAAAGAGGGAATTGCGTGATCCTCAATACGCTCTTTCGCGGAATCTGGGTGGTGACGGCGTTCTGCCTGGCCGCGCTTGTCGCGCTCGCCGCGTTGTTCGCGCTCGGCGCGCTGTGGGTCGGCGATGAGCTCCGCATTGCTGCCCCGCACGAGCCCATGCTGCATCACGGAGCGGCGCCCGTATTCGGCGTCGTTCTGTTCGCGAGCACTGTCGCACCGGCGCTCACGTGCCTGCCCGGCCTTGTCGGCGTCGTCGCCGGAGAGGTGCTGCGGGTGCGCTCGTGGATGTATTACGTACTGGCCGGGGGAGCGTCGTTCGCCGCCGTGCCATTACTGGTCGGCGCCCACAATGACGACCTGCAAGCGGTCGCCTCAAGTCAGTATCTAACCATCTTCCTCGCGGCAGGCTTTGCCGGCGGCTTCATCTATTGGTTGCTCGCGGGTGCCCGGGCCTGAGCCGGATCCGATCGCCGTCAATTCACGTCGAGCGCGGCGATCCTCGCCTGAAGCGCAAGTCGCGCGGCAGGCCACGGCTCCGGAGCATGCTGCGTCACGGTCGCCCGCCACGCATCCGCATCGGTCTCATGCCGTTTCTTGCGGACGGAAAACCCCCTCGCCTGCTCCAACCGGCTCGCCAGCTTTGCCACGAGATCCTGGTTCTTCATCTCTTGGGTTGCCATTCGTTTCCTACCTTCTCGTACCGTTTCTTCACCGCGACCCAGGCCACTTTGTGGGCGACTTCCTCCTGGGATTTGCTGCCGCGCCGCTTGCTCGGGTCGGCATATTCGTCCCAGGCGTTGTCGAACGCCTCGCGATAGATGTCTTGCGCGTGGCTCGGGAGGTTATTCTTCACGCTGTCGGGCAGCTGCTGATTGTTGCGGTACGGCATGACCTGCTCCTTAGACGTCGACCGGGAAAACGCCGCTCGCCCCCCGTCGGTTCCAGGCGAAGCGATTGATCGCGTAGAGAAAGTTTGCTAGCCTGACGATGCGCTTGGGCTTAGGGGATTTGCCGTGTCGCGCGGCTGGTTACTGTCATCCATCGCACTCGGTATTGCGTTGGGCGCGCTGTTCGCGGCCTATCCCCTATGGGACCTCGACGTCGCTGAGCTGTTCTTCGATCCCCATTCGGCCAAGTTCCCGCTCGCCGTCGACTATTCGCTGAACCTCGTCAGGCGCATCGCCAATTGGGTGCCGTTCCTCCTGCTAACGCCTGCGATATTCGCGCTCCTGCGCAAGCTCGTCTTCCCCAATTCGCCGATGCTGATGGCCCCCTCGGTCGTGGTGTTCCTGATCGGCTCGTTCGTGCTCGGGCCGGCGCTCACCGCCAATGCCCTGCTCAAGGAGAACTGGGGCAGACCGCGCCCGAATTTCGTGCAGCAATTTGCCGGTACGTCGACCTTCCAGCCTTGGTGGCGCCCGAGCAGCGCCTGCAAGCGAAATTGCTCGTTCGTGTCTGGCGAGGCGAGCCAGGCTTTTTGGACGGTGGCGCCGGCGAGCCTCGCCCCGCCGCAACTGAGGCCGATCGCGCTTGGCGGCGCCGTGCTGTTCGGCACCGCCGTCGGCGGGCTTCGCGTCGTATTCGGCCGGCATTTCGTGACCGACATCATCTTCGCGGGGGTCATCACCATCGCCATCGTCATGGCGCTCTATCGCCTGCTGCTTGACCCAGTCAGGCGGAACGACGCGCGGTTCGAGCGGTGGCTAGCGCTCGCCTCGGCCACGCTCCATCGGGGCGTCGGCGCCACACTCACCGCGATCGGATCGGCCTTGGCCAAGGCAGGATTGCGCCTGCGGGAGACCGGCCAGCACTTGCACAAGCGCGTCTCCTGCCTATAGTCCCGCGGGCGGTCGGCAAGACCGCTCCGACCGGCCTTGAGGCGCGCTTCGATGGCGACCGACATCAAGAAGGTGGTGCTCGCTTATTCCGGCGGGCTCGACACCTCGATCATCCTGAAATGGCTCCAGGAGACCTACGCTTGCGAGGTGGTGACCTTCACCGCCAATCTCGGCCAGGGCGAGGAGCTCGCGCCGGCGCGCAAGAAAGCCGAGCTGCTCGGCATCAAGGAAATCTTCGTCGAGGATTTGCGCGAGGAGTTCGTGCGGGATTTCGTGTTTCCCATGTTCCGGGCGAACGCGCTCTATGAAGGCGTATACCTGCTCGGCACCTCGATCGCCCGACCGCTGATCGCCAAGCGTCAGATCGAAATCGCGAAACTCACCGGGGCCGACGCCGTGGCCCATGGCGCGACTGGCAAGGGCAACGACCAGGTGCGCTTCGAGCTCACCTATTATGCGCTTAACCCTGACATCAAGGTGATCGCGCCTTGGCGAGAATGGGCGTTCAAGTCCCGCACCGACCTGATCGAGTTCGCCGAGAAGCACCAGATCCAGATCGCCAAGGACAAGCGCGGCGAGGCGCCGTTCTCGGTCGACGCCAATCTTTTGCACTCCTCCTCCGAGGGTAGGGTGCTCGAGGACCCTGCGGTCGAGCCGCCATCTTACGTCTACCAGCGCACCATCAGCCCGGAAGAGGCGCCGGATAAGACGACCACCGTCACGATCGGCTTCAGCAAGGGCGATCCGATTTCGATCGACGGCAAGACGCTATCCCCGGCCGCGTTGCTCACGCGGTTGAACGAGCGCGGCGGAGACAACGGCATCGGGCGCGTCGATCTCGTCGAGAACCGCTATGTCGGCATGAAGTCGCGCGGCATATACGAAACCCCCGGTGGCACGATCCTCTATGTCGCCCACCGGGCAATCGAGTTGCTCACGCTCGACCGCGAGGCGATGCACCTCAAAGATTTGCTGATGCCGCGCTATGCCGAGCTCGTCTATTACGGCTTCTGGTTCGCGCCCGAGCGCGAGATGCTCCAGGCGCTGATCGACAAGAGCCAGGAGCATGTCGAGGGCGAGGTCACCCTCAAGCTCTATAAGGGCAATGTCATAGTGATCGGCCGCTCCAGCCCGAAATCGCTCTACTCCGACAAGATCGTCACCTTCGAGGACGATGCCGGCGCGTACGACCAGAAGGACGCTCAAGGCTTCATCAAGCTGAATGCGCTCCGCTTGCGTCTTCTGGGCAAACGGAGGCAAGAAAAGGGTTGATCATCGCGAGGCTTCGCCATGAGTTGGCCTGATACCCGACTGCTCGAGCTGTTCGGCGTCGAGCATCCCATCCTCCAGGCGCCGATGGCCAACGCCACCGCGGTCGATATGGCCGTGGCCGTCGCCGAGACCGGCGCGCTCGGCTCCTACCCTTGCGCCGCGCTCACCGACGATAAAATCGCCGAAGACGTCGCCACCATCAGGGCGCGCACGAACAAGCCCATCAATCTCAATTTCTTCTGCCATCAACCGCCGGCCGACGACGCCGAGCGTGAAGCCGCCTGGCTCAACAAGCTCGCGCCCTACTACGCCGAACTTGGCGCTGACACGCCGAAAGTACCGTTCAAGGCCTCGATCGTGCCGTTTACCTCGGCGACTTGCTCAGTCGTCGAACAGCTTAGGCCGGCCGTGGTGAGCTTCCATTTCGGATTGCCGGATGCGGCGCTCGTCGCCCGGGTGAAGAGGGCCGGCTGCAAGATCATCAGTTCCGCTACGACGCTGCGCGAAGCGCTCTATCTCGCCGAGCACGGCACTGACGGGATCATCGCCCAAGGATCCGAGGCCGGCGGCCACCGCGGCATGTTCCTCGAAACCGATGTCGCCACGCAGATCGGCACGCTGGCGCTGGTGCAGCAGATCGTCGAGGCGGTGAAGCTGCCGGTGATCGCCGCCGGCGGCATCGGCGACGGAAGGAGCATCGTCGCGGCCGTTGTGCTCGGCGCGGCCGGCGTGCAGATCGGCACCGCCTATCTCTGCTGCCCAGAGGCGACCACGTCAGCCGCGCACCGGGCCGCACTTGCCGTGCCCGCCCGCGAGACGGTCATCACCAATGTTCTGAGCGGCAAGCCCGCGCGCTCGATCCTCACGCGCTTCGTGCGCGAGCAAGGGCCGATCAACACCGCCGTCCCGACCTACCCCAACGCAACGCCGGCGATCGCGCCGCTCCGCGCCAAGGCCGAGGCAGGGGGCTCGGGCGATTTCTCCCTCTTGTGGTCGGGTCAAGGCGCGCCGCCAGAGAGCGGGATCGGCGCCGCCGAGCTGACCCGCAAATTCGCCGACGAGGCTCTAGCCCTGCTCGGCTAGCTGACCATCAGCCCTGTTCGGGTATGATGACCGCGTCTTTCGGGAACCTGGCGAATGCGCTTTCCCGCACGCCAAAATTGGTTGAAAGCAGAAGCAGAAGGCTTGGTTGCAGGCGGGAGCTAGCTCATCTCGACGGTGGCTTTGCGATTCTCCCCGAGACTGGGTTTCTCGCCGGTGGGCCGCGCTTTGGCAAATTCGAAGGCAGCCACGGCCGAGCTCGCCGGCCCGTCCCACATCTCGGCACGGGCCAGATCGACGCGCACAACGCGCACATTGGGATCATTCGGGCCGCCGGGCCACCAAGCCTGCTGCTCCTGGTTCCACAGCGCCTGCGCGCTCGACATCCCGGCTGACGAAGCCTCTCCAGTGATGGAGAGATAGACCTTCTCTTTAGGATAGACGAAGGTCAGTCAGACCTCTGGATTGGCCTCGACCTCGTCATCTTTAAAACCACGCACGTCGATCAGAAACCAGATCGCGTCATGGTCTTTGGCCGGCCTCGCTTCCAGCGGTCGTGCCCGAAGGCCTGCATCAAAGCGGGTCGTCAACATGCAGATGCCGGCCTTGTCGACAATCGCCCACACGCGCTCGATGTTCTTGTCGCCGGCCATTACCCGCCAACGTCTCGCCGTTAAGGGAGTTCCGACATCGCGGCCTGAACGCCGCATCTTGGGCCATTGCGCGGCTGTCACACGAGCTATATATCCCGGCCATAGGAAGCGCGGGCCGTTTTGGCCCGCGCTCGCATATTCAGGCCCCGATGAACCTCAGAAATATCGCCATCATTGCCCACGTCGACCATGGGAAAACCACCCTCGTCGACCGCCTCCTCCAGCAATCCGGGTCGTTCCGCGAGAATCAGCGGGTGGCCGAGCGCGCGATGGATTCCAACGATCTCGAGCGCGAGCGCGGTATCACCATCCTCGCCAAGGCGACCTCGATCCTGTGGAATGGCACGCGCATAAACATCGTCGACACGCCAGGCCACGCCGATTTCGGCGGCGAGGTCGAGCGCATCCTCGGCATGGTGGACGGCGCGCTCGTCCTGGTCGACGCGGCCGAAGGCCCGTTGCCGCAGACCAAGTTCGTCGTGTCCAAGGCGCTCAAGATGGGGCTGAAGCCGATCGTCGTCATTAACAAGGTCGATCGTGCCGATGCGCGACCCGAAGAGGTGGTGAACGAGGTGTTCGACCTGTTCGCCGCGCTCGAAGCGTCGGACGAGCAGCTCGACTTCCCGATTCTCTACGGCTCGGCGAAAGAAGGCTGGATGGGGCCAAGCCCTGAAGGCCCCAAGGACCAGGCCATGCAGCCGCTGTTCGAGCTGGTGCTTAGCCACGTTGCGCCGCCTCGCGTCGAGGAGGGACCGTTCCGCCTTCTCGGCACCATCCTCGAAGCCAATCCATATCTCGGCCGTATCGTCACCGGGCGCATCACTTCGGGCTCGATCGCACCGAACCAGCCGGTCAAGGTGCTCGACCATACCGGCAAGCTCGTTGAGCAGGGCCGCGTGTCGAAGGTGCTCGCCTTTCGCGGGCTCGAGCGCGTCGGTCTCGATGAAGCAAGCGCAGGCGACATCGTCTCGCTCGCGGGTCTCCCCGACGCGACCGTCGCCCATACGATCTGCGCGCCCGAGGTATTTGCGCCGCTTCCGGCCCAGCCGATCGACCCGCCGACCCTGTCGATGACCTTCCGCGTCAACGATTCGCCGCTCGCCGGCACCGAGGGCACCAAGGTTACCGGCCGCATGATCCGCGACCGCTTGCTGCGCGAGGGTGAGGGAAATGTCGCGCTCCGCGTCACCGAATCCGAGGAGCGCGACTCCATGGAGGTGGCCGGCCGCGGAGAGCTGCAGCTCGGCATCCTGATCGAGACCATGCGCCGCGAGGGCTTCGAGCTTTCCGTATCGCGCCCCAAGGTCCTGCTCAAGCGTGGTGCCGACGGCGCGTTGCTCGAGCCGATCGAGGAGGTGGTCATCGATCTCGACGAGGAGCATTCCGGCGTCGTGGTGCAAAAGCTTGCCGAGCGCAAGGCTGAGCTCGTGGAGATGAAGCCGTCAGGCGGCGGGCGTCAGCGGCTGGTATTCTACGCGCCGACCCGCGGGTTGATCGGCTATCAGGGCGAGTTGCTTACCGACACGCGCGGCACCGGCATCATGAACCGCCTGTTCCATGGCTATGCGCCGCACAAGGGCGCGATCCAGGGGCGGCGGAACGGCGTGCTGATCTCGACCGATCAGGGCGAGGCGGTGGCCTACGCTCTGTGGAATCTCGAGGATCGCGGCCCGATGATGATCGAGCCCGGCTGGAAGGTCTATCGCGGCATGATCGTCGGCGAGCACACGCGCGACAACGATCTCGAAGTGAACGTGCTCAAGGGCAAGAAGCTGACCAATATCCGCACCACGTCCAAGGACGAGGCGGTGCGACTCACGCCGCCGATCCGCATGGTGCTTGAGCGGGGCCTCGCCTACATCCAGGACGACGAGCTGGTCGAGGTCACGCCGAAATCGATCCGGCTGCGCAAGCGACATCTCGATCCGAACGATCGCAAGAAGGCCGAACGCCAGCGTCTTGCCGAGGACGTTGCCTGATCTTCCCTGGCGATTTGCCAATATAGCTTTGAAACTCCTGATCGAATCAAGCTTTCCTACGCAAGGGGAAGTAATTCTACGGATCCCGGTGCACGCCGGTCGCGAGGACCCCCGGTACAGGAGGACTGTACGAGATGAGAGCTGACCCTCGACGCCGGCAAGTGCAAGATCCGGGCAGCGATGGACATGCAAGCTCGACAAGGACTTTTCAGTCCATCCTAATCTCGCGTTATTAGTTCGGCCTGACAATCAGGTCTAAGAGGGCGGTACACTGCACGCCCCGTGTCCCCCCTTAATATTGCCAAATCCTCTCAATTTTCTTTGTCAAATTTTCCCGTTTATTGGGGCTTTGTCTCTGTGGCATTGCCGGAATCACGTGCCTGAGCGTTGATGCCGGCCAATTCCTACCGGCGCTCACAGGAAGGTTTGCGCAATGCTGAAATCCATCCGATTGGCTGTCGCTCTCGGCCTTTGTGCCACCGACTTTGCGTTCGCCGCCGACGACGATGACGACAAGGTTCCCGCCGCGGAAGTCACCAAGGTCGAGGACACCCTCAGCACCCTCGGCTGCAACGGATTATGAATCCGTCAAGAAGGAGGAGCAGGGGCATCTGATCGACGATGCCAAGTGCGATATGGGCACGGTCGCTATTAAACTGAGAAGGACTACACCGTGCTTCTGATCTCGCGCTATTAGTCGCGGCCGATCGAATCGACGCTCACTGCAACGCGGGTCGGCCGAGCTGGTCCGTCTTCGCCTTTGTCGGAGCAATTCTAATCGCGCCCTGGTCGGCGCAAGCATGCAACACGTCTTTGGGAAAATAGCGACGGCCCCTTTGCCGATGACCTCGACTTTGCGCTAGGCTCTGGGCATGCCCGTCGACGTCGTCCAGATAAGGCCAGCGAGACTGAAGGACGCGTCGGCGCTTGCCGCCGCTTATGAGGAGGCGTGGCGCAACGCCTATCAAGGCGTCATCCCGCATCTTTCGCTCGAGCGCATGATCGCGCGGAGAGGTCTCCGCTGGTGGGAGAGCGCGCTCAGGAAGCGTACGCCGCTGCTCGTGCTCGATTTCGACGGCGCCGCTGCCGGTTACGTGACCTATGGCCGCTGCCGCTGGGGGCGCGCGCCGTTCCAGGGCGAGATCTTCGAGCTCTATCTGCATCCGACCTACCAGGGCTTCGGGCTCGGCGAAAAGTTGTTCGACGGCGCGCGCATACGGCTTGCCGAACTCAGACTGCGTGGTCTCTTGGTATGGGCTCTGACCGACAACGAGGCGGCTTGCGCTTTCTATCTGCGGCTCGGCGGCAAGCCGGTCGCCGAGGGTGCCGAGAGCTTCGGCGACGTGTCGCTGCGCAAGATAGCGTTCGCCTGGGCTTGAGCCGCTTAACTCCGCATTTGCCGATAACATTGGGCCTGTTTAACGCCCTTTGGCTATAAGCCGAACCTTGTCCCAGCGCGGGTGGTCAAGGGAAGTCGTGTTCATCGACACGCTCGGTACCAGCCCGCCCACCTCCGCCATCGTGTCGAGCATCGTCGGGTTGGCCAATCGCTGCGCGTGACCATCACCGCCGAGTGCGTCGAGAACGAGGGCCAGGCGGCCATGCTGAAAAAAATGGGGCTGCGACCAAGTCCAGGACTTCTATTACGGCAAGCCCGAGACCGAGGTTCAGGAGCCGGAGCTGCCCAAAGTGGATCGCCCGCTCGTCGCCTGAGCTCGGCCAATCCTCGCCCTACTTCCGGTGCAACGTCGCAGTCATGGTGTTGCTTGGCTTCATCGGTGCGCCGCAGATTGCAGCCCTGCTCGTGCTATGCCAGCGTGGGCTCGAGGAACTCTACTCCACGCGCAATACCAAGGCGCTGCTCGCCAAGGGTGCGAGCGAAGCCGGCAACATCTTTTATCCGGTCGTTGCAGCGACGCATCTTGCCTGGATCGCCGCGCTGGCATTTCTGATACCGCCTGACGCGCCGGTCATCTGGCCGCTGATCGTCTACTATCTCGCCCTCCAGCTCGTGCGCTATTGGGTGATCGCGAACCTCGGGCCGTATTGGACACATCGCATCATCACGCTGCCCGACGCGCCGGTAACGCGGCGCGGACCCTACCGCTATCTGTCGCACCCGAACTACGCGGTGACGATCGTCGAGGCCTTCGTGCTGCCGCTCACCTTCGGCGCGCTGGCTTTAGCCATCATCCTTACCGCTTTGTGGTGGACGGTGATCGCCACCAAGATGAAATTCGAGGACGAAGCGCTCGCGGAGAGGAAACGCGCTCAGAGATCGACGGCAACGAAATAGGCTGAGAAGCCCGGCCCGAACGCAAGCAGAAGATGCGGACCCTCGGCGGCGGCCTTCCGCGCGCGATGAAGCGCAAACAGCGCCGTCGGCGACGACATATTGCCGAAATCGCGCAACACTTCGCGCGACAAAGCCAGATCGTCGTCGGTGAGCCCGAGCACCTCCTGCGCGGTGTTGAGGATTTTGGCGCCGCCCGGATGCAGGAGGAAGCCCGCGAACTCGCCGAGGCTCATGCCGTTAGTATCGAGAAAGCCCTGCACTGCATCGGCAAGACGATTGCGGATCAGGCCTGGCAGGTCCGGGCTCAACACGACGCCGAAGCCGTCCTCCTTGATGTCCCAACCCATGATGCGCTCGGTGTCCGGCCAGAAATGATCGCCGACGGCGAGGATGCGGCCGGCACCTTTCGCCTCGGCATCACCGTCGCGCACATTGCGCAGGACGACCCCTGCCGCGCCGTCGCCGAACAACGCCGCCGAGACGAACATGGCGAGGCTCGGGTCGGCGATACGGAGACACAGGCTGCAAAGATCGATGGTCAAGAACAGCAGGTGGGAGCCCGGCATGGCGTGCGTGAAGCGCGCCGCGCGCGACAGCCCGGCCACGCCGCCGCCGCAGCCGAGCCCGAAGATCGGCAGGCGCTCCGTCGAAGGTCGGAACTCGAGCCGGTTCATCAGCTTGGCGTCGAGGCTCGGGATAGCAAGCCCGGTGATGGTGTTCACCACCAGCGCGTCGATGTCCTTGAGCGTGATGCCGGCATCGGCGACCGCCGCGAGCGTCACCTCTTCCAGCAGCTTAAGTGCATGGCGTTGAAAAACTTCGGTGCGCGCCTCCCAGCCGTGGCGCTCGTAGTACCAATCCTTGGGCTCGCAGGCGAAGCGATTCTCGATCCCGGTATTGGCGTAGAGCCCCTCGAGCCGGGCGAGATGCGGGAACACGGCCTTCGCCCGCTCGGCGATGTCGTCTTGCGAGACTCTGTGCTCAGGAACCCCCGTGGCGACGCCGGCAATCGCCACTTCGAAGGCCTGCGGCTTGAGACGGTCGGGGCGTGTCTGGGCGGCGGTTTCGAGCATGGCTTCCTCGTGCCGTCGTTGCCACAATGACGACTATGAGCCAGCCGCTTTATGCGGGCGAGGGGCTCAAGTGGCGCAGGCACGTCAACTCTTCGTGTTGAAGAGCTAAGTTTGGCGGCCTTCTCGGTCAAGCTGCCGCGTTGCGTAGAGCAAGGCTCAATAGCGCCAGGCCGGCCGAGGCTGGGGGCGAATTCACCTCTTCGCCTCGCGGGGCTTGTGAGCGGGCGCGTTTGCGTCATAGAAGATCGCTTCAGTTACTCGAGGCCTTTCTATCATGGCTAGCGCTCCCACCCCATCGCCCGGCGGACATAGGCAATGAACGACATGCGACTTGCCGTGCTTGGGGCTGGCGGGCGCATGGGCCAGGCGCTGACCCGAATCATTGCTGCGACCCCGGGCTGCACGGTCGCCGGCGGGATCGAGGTCAAGGTGTCGCCGGCAATCGGCCGCGACATCGGCGAGGTGGCGGGGATCGAGCCGCTCGGCATCGCCATCACCGACGAGCCGCTTCCTGTATTCGCTAGCGTCGACGGCGTGCTCGACTTCACCTCGCCAGTCTCGACCGTCGCCTTCGCCGCGCTCTCGGCGCAGGCGCGCATCGTGCACGTGATCGGCACGACCGGTCTGTCCGACGCCGATCAGGCCAAGATCGAGGCCGCCGCCCGTCATGCCACCGTCGTCAAGGCCGGTAATATGAGTCTCGGCGTCAACCTGCTCGCGCTCTTGACCAGGCGCGTCGCCGAAGCGCTCGGGCCCGAATTCGACATCGAGATCCTCGATATGCATCACCGTCACAAGCGTGACGCGCCGTCGGGAACGTCGTTGATGCTGGGCGCCGCCGCCGCCAAGGGACGCCAGGTGTCGCTTGCCGAGCACCGCGTACGCACCCGCGACGGCGATGTCGGTCCGAGGCGCGAGGGCGATATCGGCTTTGCTGCGCTCCGCGGCGGCGATGTGGTCGGCGAGCACCGGGTGATCTTCGCCGGGCCCGGCGAGCGGATCGAGCTTGCTCACATCGCCACCGATAGAGGAATTTTTGCCAGGGGCGCCGTTGCCGGCGCCCTGTGGGCGCGTGGCAGGGAGCCCGGCCTGTATTCTATGGCCGATGTTCTTAGCTTGTGATGCTTGCATCCACCCCGATTTTGTTCACCAGTTGGCAAATAGACGCCCACATGCATAAATCCGCGTCTTTCCCGCGGAAATGGGCCTGCAACGGAAGGATCCGCCTTATCGCTTTCCCGCTATTGTCAGCGACGAGCAAAAGGGTCCGCTTCGGCGGGCTGAGGCACCGGACCAGGCGATGACAGGGCGCCAAGAAGACGAACAGCCAAAGAGCCAGCGCAATGTGCTGGTTCTCGTCCGGCACGGCGAGAGCGAGTGGAATCGCTTGAACCGGTTCACCGGGTCTAAGGACGTCGGGCTGACAGAGGAGGGCCTGTTCGAGGCCCATCGCGCCGGTGCCATGCTCGAGGCTGAGGGTCTTCGTTTCGACCTCGCCTTCACCAGCACTCTGAAGCGCGCGCAGCACACTCTGCGCATCATCCTTGACGAGCTCGAACAGGAAGACATCCCGACCGTCAAGGACGCCGCGCTCAACGAGCGCGACTATGGCGAGCTGATGGGCATCAACAAGGATGAGGCTCGGCTACGCTGGGGCGCCGAGCAGGTTCATCTGTGGCAGCGCTCCTACGATATCGCGCCGCCCGGAGGTGAAAGCCTCAAGGACACGGCCCAGCGCGTCATCCCGTTTTTCGACAAGCGCATCGTGCCGGAGCTCAGGGCCGGCAAGAGCGTGATCGTCGTCGCCCACGGCAACTCCCTCCGCACGCTGATCATGCAGCTCGATTGTCTGACGCCGGAAGACGTAGAGAAGGTCGAGCTCCGCACCGGCCATCCGCTGATCTACAAGCTGAACGCCGACGGCACCATCGCCGAGAAGCGCGACATCGCCGCTTAGCCGAGCATACTCAAACCGCGTCGGGACTCTTCTCCGCGGACAGAACCGAGGAGAGCGCGAGCGCGAAATCCTCGCGCTCGGTGTCGGTGAGGAAGCTCGCGAACACGAGCCGCTTGCCGTGCGAGGCAAGCGACAGTTCGGTCGAGCGCCCCCGCCGGGCCATGAGGCTGAGCCGCACCCAATATGGATTGAAGTTCCACGATTGCGCCTTGCCGGACGGGTCGACGCGCGTGACGGTCAGCGCCCCGTCGGTCAGGTCGACCGTCTCGTAGAGGCGGAGCGCGCGGAAATTGAGTTTGAAGGCCAGGTAGATCAGTGCAACGTCGAGCCCCATGAAGCCCATCACCGGCCAGGCGCCGATCATGTAGAACAGGAGCCCGGTGCCGAAGGTGATGGCGCATACTGCCGCCATCAGCACCGTGAAGCCTTTCGGCCCGAGCGAACGGTGCGGAGTAAGCACGGCGCTGAAGCGCGTTAGGTCTTGTGAGGCGGCGTGGGGCTCGGTCATAGCAAGCTCGTAGTCGATCAACTGGTAGCGAACGCCAGATGGCGGTTCAACCGAAAATGAGGACGCGCGGCGCCAAACGCAAGCGCGCCAAGAGCTCGCGCCTGACACAAGGGGAGGTCGATGAGATCTTCCGCCGCTTCCACCACGCCTGCCCGAATCCCAAAACCGAGCTGGACTACCGCGACCCGTTTACCCTGCTCGTCTCAGTCGTGCTGTCGGCGCAGGCGACCGACGCCTCAGTCAACCGCGCCACGCCCGATCTGTTCCGCCTCGCCGATACCCCCGAGACGATGATCGCGCTCGGCGAGCCCGCCCTCACCGATAAGATCAAGACCATCGGGCTCTACCGCTCGAAGGCCAAGAATCTGATCGCGCTGTCGAAGAAGCTGGTCGAGGAACACGGCAGCAAGGTGCCTGACAGCCGCGAGCTGTTGGAAACGCTGCCGGGCGTCGGGCGCAAGACCGCTAACGTCGTGCTCAACGTCGCCTTCGGCGCGCCCACCATTGCCATCGACACCCATGCGTTCAGGGTCGCCAATCGCACCGGGCTCGCGCCGGGGAAGACCCCGCTCAAGGTCGAGCTGACCCTGAACGCTATCGTGCCCGAACGCTACAAGCACAACGCCCATCATTGGCTCATCCTGCATGGGCGCTATGTGTGCAAGGCGCGCAAGCCCGAATGTTGGCGCTGCATCATCGTCGACATCTGCCTGTTCAAGCCGAAGACCCCGGCGCCGCGCTAGTCAAATCCGGTTGACCGGCATTGAACTGTATTTCGGCCGACGCCGACTTAGATGCGGAACACAAGCTTCAATCGATGCGGATAATCATTATGACCAAAATTCTCCTTGCCATCGCCCTGGCCGCCGCGTGTTCCACCACCGCGCTCGCCCCCGCAAGGAAAGTCCCAAGCTCTGACCGGCGGCCCCTACGTCTACGGCAAATCCACTGACGGGATCGAACGCGTGCGCTCGATCTGGCCTTCAGTCACTGCTGGCCGGCCTGCCTGCCGGCGTGAAATGGGCATAAAAGTCGAAGATTGCGTTCGGATCGCTGCCGAGCAAGACATCAGGCACGACCGAGCGCGTATCATCCGCGAGCGGCGCATTGATTGGCCGGCCCGGACCGTGCCGGCGCGACCGCTGAGCATGAGAGCTCGCCAGTGAGGTAGCTTGCCGCATCACCCAAGCCGCGTCGCGCGATCTCGTGGAGCGTGCATGTGCCGAGTATGGACGAGCAGCGGCGCGAGCGGCAGCATGTAGCGCGCGAAGTTGGGAAACGGTTTCAAGGGCGAGAGCTCGTGCACCGCATGCGTCAATTGACCGCTTAGACGGCAGGCCGCGGTGCGACGCCCCTGCCGCCGGCGTGGTCGAGCTGCTTGTAGATGCGCACCATGAAGGCCGTGGCGAATAGCGGTGTAATCAAGTTCAGGATCGGCACCGAAGCAATTCCGGCAATGATCAGCCCGCACAACAGCACTGTCGCGCGATTCGCCTTACGCAACTGCTTCGCTTCGGCGGCGGGCATATGGCGCATCGCGGCAAGCTCGAAATATTCCCGCCCGAGCAAATAGCCGTTGCCGAAATAGAAGGCAATCAGGTTCACGCCCGGGACCAGGAGCAGGAACAGCGCGAGAATATTCACCGCCAACACGACGAAGAAGAATTTCAGCGCGAGCAAGACCGAAGGCAGCGTGGCGAGTTCCTTGCCGGGCGGATCGGCCGGGAAATTGGTCCGCTCGACCTCCGCGGCGATATCGTCGATGTAAAGCCCGGCGATCAGCGAGGTGACGGGCGGAATCAGAAAGATTGACCCGACCACCAGCGCGAGGCCGCCGAGCCATTCGATGGTGTTCTCGATCCAGCCCGGCCATTGCACGAAATGGCTGAACGACCACTCGACGGCGACGATGAGCAGTGCGAGCAGGGCGATGGTGAAGCCCACGCATTTCCACAGTACGGCGCGGAACGGCGGCGTGAACAGCTCCTGGAAGGCTTGACCTGCGGCGGCGAGCATGACGTGGTCCCGAAATTCCGGCGTCGCGAATATAGTGCGGCCGGACCGAGACAAAAGGGCTAACGGCAGAGCGGGAGTCGCGAGGACGATGGCTGAAAAGATCTATGACGTGGTCGGCATCGGCAATGCCATCGTCGATATCATCGCCCGATGCGACGAGGGCTTCCTTACCAAGCACGACCTCGCCAAGGGCTTCATGCGGCTGATCGATGCGCAGGAGGCGGCGCGTCTCTACGAGGCCATGGGGCCAGCCATCGAGCGGTCGGGAGGCTCGGCCGCCAATACCATCGCCGGACTCGCCTCGTTCGGAGCGAAATGCGGCTTCATCGGCCGCGTGGCTGCCGACCAGTTCGGCGGCATCTTCCGCCACGACATCCGCTCGCAAGGGGTCGCCTATGAGACGGCGCCGGCGACCGAGGGAGCACCGACCGCTCGGTGCTTGATCCTGGTGACCCCCGACGGCGAGCGCACCATGAACACGTTTCTCGGCGCGAGCGTCGGTTTTACCCCCGAGGACCTCGACGAGGCGATGCTCGGCGCGGCGAAGATCGTCTATCTGGAGGGCTATCTGTTCGACAAGGAGGAGGCGAAGGCGGCCTTTCGCCAAGCCGCCAAGGAGGCCAAGAAGGCCGGCGCCAAGGTCGCCTTGAGCCTTTCGGATGCGTTTTGCGTAGACCGGCACAGGGCCGATTTCAGGGCTTTCGTGCGCGAAGGCGCCGACATCGTGTTCGCCAATGAGAAGGAAATCGCGAGCCTCTACGAGGTGAACAGCTTCGAGGAAGCCGCCGACGCTGCGCGGCAGAACTGCGAGATGGCGGTGCTGACCCGCTCCGAGGCCGGCTCCGTTATCGTGGCGGCTGGAGAAACAACCGAGATCGCCTCCTGGCCGGTGCAGGAGGTGGTCGACGCCACGGGAGCCGGCGATCTCTACGCCGCGGGCTTCCTCTATGGGCTGACCCATGGGGCGAGACTTGCCGAGTGCGGGCGGCTGGGGAGCCTCGCGGCAGCCGAGGTGATCGGCCATATCGGCGCCCGCCCCGAGACCCCCCTACGCAAGCTCGCCAAGGAGAAGGGACTTATCGCCTGACCCCGCCGCGCTGTGGCTTTTCGGTCACGCTGAGCGGAAATCGCCTTATGGCTGTTGAAGATAACGCCTCCGTAAGAGTTCAAACTGCTACCTTGTCGGCACTCCGATTTGCAGGGCTTATCATGCGGAGATCGTTGCAATTGCTCGCGGCCACGGCGCTTTGCGCCGGCGCGTTCGTGCAAACCGCAGCAGCCCAGGACGTGGCGTCCGCGGTCTACGGCAGCACGCGAATCTACGTCGGCGGTGGCTTCCAGTACCTGAGCCTCCCGGACATCAAATTTACCGGCAAGGGCGACCCCAGCAATTTCACCGTCCAGAAGAACAGCGACTTCAGCAATTACGGCTGGTCGACCGGCGGCGGCATCGAGACCGGGCTCGGCTTTTGGGGGGCATCGCGCGTCACTGGCGGCATCAAAGGCTTCTGGTCCAACGTCACCGGCGACGACCGCAGCCGCTGCAAGGCATCTACTTGCGTAGTGCCCGACCCTGCCGGCGGCCCTCCCGCCTTCGGACCTCCCGTGCTCGAGACCAAGACCGACCGCGACGTGGATTATTGGGGCGGCCAGCTCGAAGCAAAGTTCTGGTCGCCGAACACGACCGACGTAAAGCCGAACTTCTATCGCAACGACTATTTCATTGCCGGTGCCGACATCCGCGGCATCGACCAGGACAACCACCTGAAAGGCCGCTTCGAGGGCGACCCGATCTACACCTACAAAGAGTCGCTCGATACGACCTATTACGGCGGCTATATCGGGCTTGGCGGCGAATACAGCTTCGGCTTCATTCCCGGCATCAAGAATGTCGGCGGCCTTTACGACCGGCTTGGCCTGCGCACGTTCATCAGCGCGCGCGCCGGCCTCTACGAGGCCGATACCGATTATGACGGCCGCTATGCCCTCCAGTTCGTGCCGTTCAACTCCAAGATCTCCAAGTCGAACGATGATCTGGCCTTCATCGGCACGATCTCGCTCGAGACCCGCAAGCAGATTGGCCCGCGCACCAGCCTCTCGCTGTTCACCGATTACGAGTACATCTCGTCGGTTCCCAAGATGCATTATTCGGATGGCGACCGTCCGACCCGGATCGATGACGAAGGTGCATTCGCCACCCGCACCATGCTGCGCTTGAACATCGCGCTCGGCGGACCGCCGCTCGAAGCCGCGCCGGTCTATAACGAGCCGCTGAAATAGCAGCCAGCTGCCGCGATTACAACTTTCTGAGCGCGACTGTCTCGACCGCATGACCCTCGCCCTTGCGCAGGATCAGATCCGCGCGCTGCCGAGTCGGCAAGATGTTCTTGCGCAGATTGACGAGGTTGATCGTCCGCCAGATCGACAGGCCAGTTGCCATCGCCTCTTCTTCCGAGAGTGTCGCGTAGCGATGGAAATAGGAGGCAGGGTCGCGGAACGCGGTCTGCCTAAGTCTCAGGAAGCGCTCGACGTACCAGCTTTCGACCAGTTCCTCGGCGGCGTCGATATAGATCGAGAAATCGAAGAAATCAGACACGAACGGAATCGCCTCGCCATCCTTGGGCAACTTGGCCGGCTGGAGCACGTTCAAGCCTTCGACGATGACGATGTCGGGTCGCTCGATGACGAGCGCTTGATCGGGGAGCACGTCATAGATCAGATGCGAATACACCGGGGCCTCGACGCGATCCTTACCCGACTTCACGTCGCCGAGAAAGTTGAGCAGTCTGGTCAGGTCGTAGCTCTCCGGGAAGCCTTTGCGGTTCATCAGCCCGCGCGCTTCGAGCACCCCATTGGCGAATAGGAATCCGTCGGTCGGCACCAGCGCCACGCGTGGATGGGTCGGCCAGCGGGCGAGCAACGCCTGGAGCACGCGGGCCGTGGTGCTCTTGCCCGCCGACACGCTGCCGGCGAGCCCGATGATGAATGGCATCTTGCTGTCGGCCTTGCGCAGGAATTGGGTCGTGCTCCCATGCAGCGCCTGCGTCGACTCAACATAAAGGTTCAGCAGGCGGCTGAGCGGCAGGTAGACGTCGACCACCTCGTCCGTCGACGCCCGCTCAGTCAAACTGCTCAGATTGTCGAGCTCGGCTTGATTGAGCGGCATGGGCGTGTCGGCCCTGAGCCGGGCCCACTCGTCGCGCGAATAGACGGTGTAGGGCGAGAACGCGACGGTGGGACGCGGATTCATGGAGGACCGCCTTGGCGGTTAGCGGGAAGCGGCCTTGCGCCTCTTCTGCAGCGCCGTGGCGCTCATGCGCCGCTCGAGCTCTTCCAGCACGTCGTCGAGCGCCACGCGGCGGGATTCGAGCACTACGAGCAAATGATAGAGCAGATCGGCGGCCTCCCCGACCAAAGCTTCCTTGTCCTGGGCGAGCGCGGCGATGGCCACCTCGATCGCCTCTTCGCCGAGCTTCTTGGCCGGCTTCACGGGGGCGCCGTCGAGCAACCGCCGTGTATGGGAGTCCTCGGGCCTTGCGGTCCGGCGCTCTTTGATGGTGGCGGCGAGCCGGCTTAACACATCATTGCTCATATCTTGGCTCATACACTGCTGGGGCGGGTGTGGGAATAGGCACGCCTTGGTAATCCAAACCAAATTCAGGGCACCTGTCTGTTTGCACGGCAATGTGACATTTCCATTGCCTCTGGCGCCTGTTCGTCCCGTTTGGTTACGGATCCAGGCGGATCGGCAGCCCGGCCTCGGCCATGTAGCGCTTGGCCTCGCCGATCGAGTGCTCGCCGTAGTGGAAGATCGAGGCGGCCAGCACGGCGCTGGCATGGCCCTGGCGAACGCCTTCGACCAGGTGCTCCAGCGTGCCGACGCCCCCGCTCGTGACCACCGGCACGGGCACCGCGTCGGCTATTGCCCGGGTCAGCTCCAGGTCGAAGCCGGCGCGCGTGCCGTCGCGATCCATCGAAGTGAGCAGGATCTCGCCCGCGCCGAGCGACACCACCTCTTGCGCGTAAGCGATCGCCTCGATGCCGGTGGCCTCGCGGCCGCCATGAGTGAACAGCTCGAAACGCGGGCTGGCGCCGTTCGCTGCCACGCGTTTCGCATCGATGGCGACGACGATGCATTGCGCGCCGAACTTCTCGGCAGCCCTGCGCACGAGGCTCCGGTCCTTGACCGCCGCTGTGTTGATCGAGACCTTGTCGGCGCCGGCCTCGAGTAGCGTTCGCACATCCTCGGTGCCGCGCACGCCGCCGCCGACGGTGAGCGGCATGAAGCAACGCTCTGCCGTGCGGCGCACCACATCCAGGATCGTGCCGCGCTTCTCGTGGCTCGCGGTGATATCGAGAAAGCAGAGCTCGTCGGCACCCGCCTCGTCGTAGGCGGCGGCAGCCTCTACGGGATCGCCGGCGTCGCGCAAATCGACGAACCTAACGCCCTTGACGACGCGCCCCTCTTTCACGTCGAGGCAGGGTATGACGCGGACCTTCAGCATTGCGTGGCTCTATTGCGCTCCCAGCTTCGCCACCTTGGCGCGATTGCGGTCCTGGATGGTGACGATGATCCAGTCAAGCAGCAACAGCGCCAGCGCGATCGCGCCGAGCGGCAGAGTGCCGAGCGCAAACCAGCCCATCACCGTCATGCCGTACAGCATCTCGCCGAGATCGAAGCCGTGGAGCGGGCAAGGATGCACGTCACCTTCATTCAGCACGCAGCCGAGGCCGCTCGCGATCCAGCCCGCAGTGAACACGCTGATGACCGGCAGGCTCGCGAGCAACACGATGGCGAAGGCGCCAAGCAGGAATCCCATATTCTGTTTCGACATAAGCCTCTAGCCTGCTTCTGCTTGCGCCAGTGCCAAGGCGATCAGCGCGGCCGAACAACACGCCGCCGGCCGGCAGCGACAAATAGGAATACCAGATCAGAAAGCCGAGATCGTAGAAGGTTTGTCCATAATCCACGCAAGGGACGACGTAGTTGAGATTGACCTCGCAGCCGAACGCCTTCTCAGCGATTTCCTGGCTGATGAGCGCAACGAGCGCCACCCGAACGCGATCAGCATAGCCAGGATCAACAGGATGACGAAGATCGTTCGCGTGCGCATCTGATCAGGAATGCTTTGCCAGGCCCGCGTCCGCGATCAGAGCGAGCGCGGCGCGCGGATCGAGCCGGCCATCATAGAGTGCACGCCCGACGATCGCACCTTCGAGCAAGTGGTAGCGGTGCTCGAGGAGCCGCTTCACGTCTTCGATGCCAGCAAACCCGCCGCTCGCAATCACCGGGATGGTCACCGCGCGGGCGAGCTCGACTGTCGCCTCGAGGTTGAGGCCTTCGAGCACGCCGTCGCGAGCAATGTCGGTGCGGACGATCGCCGCGACGCCGGCATCCTCGAAGCGCCGCGCCAGATCGAGCGCGCTCATCTTGCTTGTCTCAGCCCAGCCTTCGATCGCCACCTTGCCATCGCGCGCGTCGATGCCGACGGCGATACAGCCGGGGAAATCGCGCGCCGCCTCGCGCACCAGGTTCGGATCGCGCACCGCCGCAGTGCCGAGGATCACCCGGTCGATGCCCTTGTCGAGCCAGGCGACCACGGTATCGAGGTCGCGGATACCGCCGCCGAGCTGCACCGGGATACGCACCGAAGCGAGGATTGCCTCGACAGCGGAAGCGTTGACCGGCTTGCCGGCGAAGGCGCCGTTGAGGTCGACCACGTGCAGCCAGTCGAAGCCTGCCTCTTCGAAGGCGCGGGCCTGCGCCGCGGGATCGGTGTTGAACACCGTCGCCTCGGCCATCTCGCCTTGGCGGAGCCGCACGCATTGCCCGTCCTTGAGGTCGATTGCCGGAAACAGGATCATGGCCGCCATTTAAGGAAATTGGCGATCAGCGCGAGGCCGAGTTTCTGGCTCTTCTCGGGGTGGAATTGGCTGCCGGCCATGTTGTCTTTCGCGACGAACGCAGTGATCTCGCCGCCATAGTCGGTGCTGGCGATGAGGGCGCCTTGGTCGGGCGGCACGAGATGATACGAGTGCACGAAATAGGCGTTGAGGCCGCCCTCGCCGGTCGCGATGCCGTCGAACAGAGCGTGCTCACGCGCTATGCGGAGTGTGTTCCAGCCCATATGCGGAATCTTGAGCGAGGGGTCCGATGGTTCAATTGCTCTGACCTCCCCCTCGATCCAGCCGAGCCCAGTCGTCACGCCATGCTCGAGCCCGCGCATCGCCATGAGCTGAAGTCCGACGCAGATGCCAAGAAACGGCTTGCCCCGCGCCCGCACCGCCTCATCGAGCGCATCGATCATGCCGGGAATGCGCACGAGCCCCTGCTTGCAGTCGGCGAACGCGCCGACGCCGGGAAGCACGATGCGCTCGGCCTTCAGCACCACATCGGGCTCGGTCGTCACCGTGACGGCGAGCGGCGAGCCGCCTTCGCGTGCCGCCCGCTCGAAGGCCTTGGCGGCCGAGTGAAGATTGCCTGAGCCGTAATCGATGATGGCGACGTGCATGATGCTCACGCTTGTGGGAAGAGCCCGATCACGTCGTCGCCCTCTCCGGACGAGCCGGACGCGGGCTTCTCGCTGTCGCGCGGCCGCTGAACGGCGCGCTCGATCCGCTCCGCCGTCCGCGCCTGCTTTCCCTGCTGTGGCAGCCAGGTCTCAAAGAACGAAAGCTCTGCATCGGTGCGGTTGCGTCCCTCGGCCACGCCAATCAGGCGATAGCCGTGCCGCTCGAGCGCGGCGCCGCGGAGGTCGTTGGCCTCGAAGGCGAACAGGGCGAATAGCGCAAGCACCGCCCAGCCGAGCAAATCCTGCCCGGGTCTGTCCATGCCGAACGCCCATTGCAGCGCGCCGAACACGACGATGAACAGGGCAAGCTCGATCCACATGCGGCAATAGATTAGCCACAGCGCCGGCACGAAGAAGGCCGGCCACGAGAAGCCCTCTTTGACGAATTGCAGCGCCTCGGCGCGCACCTCCATGTCGGGCGCCTCGCTTTGCGGCTCATAGACGGAAAAGATGGTCACGGCACCTCACGCTGCCCTTCAAAACGCTGGCAATGGGGCAAGCGAGCTAAAGCTGTCCCTTGGTCGAGGGAACCCGCCCACTCTGGCGATCGTCGATAGCGATCGCCTGCCTGAGCGCCCATGCGAGCGCCTTATAGCAGGTCTCGGCGATGTGATGGTTATTCTCGCCGTAGAGCGTCTCGACATGGAGCGTAAGCCCGGCATGCTGGGCGAATGCCTGGAACCACTCGCGGAACAGCTCGGTATCCATCTCGCCGATCTTGGAGCGCGTGAAGGCCACGTTCCACACGAGGTAGGGCCGGCCCGAAACGTCGAGCGCGACGCGGGTTAAAGTCTCGTCCATGGGCAGATAGGCCGAACCGTAGCGGGCGATGCCCTTCTTGTCGCCGAGCGCCTTGGCAATCGCCTGCCCAAGCGCGATGCCGGAATCCTCGGTCGTGTGGTGCTGGTCGATATGCAGATCGCCGTCCGCCTTGAGCGCAATGTCGATCAGCGAGTGGCGCGCCAGCTGCTCGATCATATGGTCGAGGAAGCCGACACCCGTCGCGACCTCGTAGGACCCGGTCCCGTCGAGATCGACGGAGGCCGTGATCGCGGTCTCCTTGGTCTTGCGGGTGACGGTCGCTGCCCGCGCCTCGCCCTGTGTGCTCCGCTTCTGCATGTCAGCCAATCTAGCGCCAACCCCTTAGCAATTCGCTTCCGGACGCGCTTATACGCCCCACCGGTCGGCGGCGCCACGGCCCACGCTCTGAAGGTGTTCTAGCTTCGGACGCACTTGATGTACTTGTTCTTGTATTTTTCCTTGAGCTTAGCGTCCTCGGTGGCATTGCCCTTGTCGATCCACTTCTGGCACTGCTCCTTCTTTTGCGGGCTGACCGATGCGCAATCGTTATGCGACGGCGCCCCGTCAGAGTGCCGCACGGGAGCTGCTTCTTTACCTCGGCCGAGGAGATGGTGAAGGCGAGAACGAGTGAGCAGCCAAACAGCGTGAGTGGTCTCAGCGTGACGCGTCGGGGTGAATAGCCGAGCTAAGCGAACAATCGGCGCTTTACCAGCGGCGGAATGGATTGCCCATTGGCGACCTCGGCTACACCGCGACAAGTGCAATGCCCCGTAAAGCTTGACTAAGACCCCTTTCACCCCGATATCGCGTTGCAGCATGGGCATTTCCCAATCTTATCCGGACACCTGGCACGGCACCACGATCTTGACTGTCCGCAAGGGCGGCAAGGTGGTGATCGCCGGTGACGGCCAGGTCACGCTCGGCCAGACCATCATCAAGGGCACGGCGCGCAAGGTGCGCCGCGTCGGCAGCGGCAACGTCATCGCCGGGTTCGCCGGCTCGACCGCTGACGCCTTTACCCTGTTCGAGCGGCTCGAGGCCAAGCTCGAGCGCTTCCCCGACCAGCTCAAGCGCGCTTGCGTCGAGCTTGCCAAGGACTGGCGCACCGACCGCTATCTCCGCCGACTGGAAGCGATGATGATCGTCGCCGACCCCGGCGAGAGTCTGGTGTTGACCGGCACGGGCGACGTGCTCGAGCCGGACGACGCAGTTATGGGCATCGGTTCGGGCGGCGTCTACGCGCTGGCGGCGGCACGCGCCCTGCTCGATGGGCCGCTCGGCGCCGAGGACATCACCCGCAAGGCGATGGCGATTGCCGCCAAGATCTGCGTCTACACCAATGACGAGGTGGTCGTCGAAACCCTCGATGCGTCGAAATGATGCATTTTGTCGTTGCTCGGCTTGAGCGGGCAATCCAGTACCCAAGGACTTATTGATATTCGAGACAGAGGTTACTGGATTCCCGCTTGCGCTGGAATGACACCAAGGAACGTGATGAGCAGGATCATCAGCTATTCATGACCTCATTCTCTCCCCGCGAGATCGTCTCAGAGCTCGACCGCCACATCATCGGCCAGCGCGACGCCAAGCGCGCCGTGGCCATTGCCTTGCGCAACCGTTGGCGCCGCCAGCAGCTCGAAGGCGAGATGCGCGAGGAGGTGCTGCCCAAGAACATCCTGATGATCGGCCCGACCGGCGTCGGCAAGACCGAGATCTCGCGGCGCCTGGCCAAGCTCGCCGGCGCGCCGTTCATCAAGGTCGAGGCGACCAAATTTACCGAGGTTGGCTATGTCGGCCGCGATGTGGATCAGATCGTCCGCGACCTGCTCGAAGTTGGGCTCGGTCTGGTGCGCGACGCCAAGCGGAAAGAGGTGGCGGCCAAGGCGCAACTCAATGCCGAGGAGCGGGTGATCGATGCTCTGGTCGGGGCCAACGCCGCGCTCTCCACCCGCGACGCGTTCCGCAGGAAGCTTCGCGCCAACGAGCTTGACGACAAGGAGATCGAGGTCCAAGTCGCCGACACGCCGACCATTCCGGCCTTCGAGTTTCCCGGCATGCCGGGCAGCCAGGTCGGCATGATCAATCTGTCAGACGTGCTCGGCAAGGCGTTCGGCAATCGCACCAAGCCGCGCCGTGTGACGGTGAAGGACTCGTTCGAGCTGCTCCTGGGCGAGGAGTCCGACAAGCTGATCGACAACGATTCGATCGTGCAGGAAGCGATCAAAAACGTTGAGAACAACGGCATCGTGTTTCTCGACGAGATCGACAAGATCTGCGCCCGCTCCGAGCGGATCGGCGCCGATGTGTCGCGTGAAGGCGTTCAGCGCGATCTCCTGCCACTCATCGAAGGCACCACCGTCGGCACCAAATACGGGCCGGTCAAGACCGACCACATCCTGTTCATCGCCTCCGGCGCGTTCCACATCGCCAAGCCGTCCGACCTGTTGCCCGAGCTGCAGGGGCGGCTGCCGATCCGCGTGGAGCTCCGCGCGCTGACGCGAGAGGATTTCCGCCGCATTTTGACCGAGCCCAAGGCCTGCCTGATCAAGCAATATGTCGCGCTGATGAAGACCGAAGGGCTGGAACTCGATTTCACCGCCGACGCGATCGACGCCATCGCCGATATCGCCGTCGCGGTGAACACCAGCGTCGAGAATATAGGTGCGCGCCGCCTGATGACGGTGATGGAGCGCATCCTCGACACCATCTCGTTCGACGCCGCCGACCGGGCCGGCGAGAAGCTCGTGATCGACGCGGCCTATGTCGAGGAGCATATCGGCGATCTCGCCAAGAACACCGATCTGTCGAAATTCATTTTGTAGCTCACGCTTAACCGTGAGAGGTCCTCGGCCACTTCGGGTCAAAGCCGTTAACGACACCTCTGGGCCTTGCGCAGCCGTACATACAGCGCGCCGTCACCGCCGAGACGGCGCGGGGCCGGCGAGAAGGTCACCACGACACGCGCAAGATCTGGCGCGGCAAGCCAATGCGGCACGGTCTGGCGCAGCACGCCGCGCGCGTCCTCTTCGTAGTAGCTCCGCGTCGTATCTGCGGCGGCGCCCTTGCCGGTAATCACCAGCACATGGCGGTAGCCTTTTCCCTGCGCCGATTTGAGAAACCGCTTGAGCTCCGCATGCGCATCGCGCTGGCGCATGCCGTGCAGGTCGAGCTTCGCCTCGACGGGCAGGCGCCCGCCCTCGAGCTTGCGTGCGGTCTGCCGGTCGAGGGGTTCGCCGCGGACGATCGGGGCAGGCTTGGGAGCTTTCGGGGCCGGCGTTTGGCGCGGCGGCTCCGGCACCTTGGCGCTTTTGCGTGGGCGCGGGGGAGCAGCAGGCTCTGGCGGCTGAGCGACTGTGCGCTTCTTCAGCGGCCGGGCACTCTCGACGACCCGCGCCCAAAGCTCGATATCGTTATCGCTGTCTTGCCCGCGCTTGCCCATGCGCCCGAGCATAGCGCGAAGCGGCTTAATGTTTCGGTAGCAATACGATGAAAGACGCCGCGTCCCGCGTGGTGCCCGCGAGCGCTCCGGCCGCCTCGCCCGAACCCCAGAAAATGTCGCCGCGCTCGGGACCCCTGATAGCCGAGCCCACATCCTGAGCGACCATGAGCCTTTGGAACGCCCGCCCGGCCTCGTCGGCAAGACCCGGCGCGGCCACGAACACCGGCAGGCCGAGTCTGTGATAGGCGGCATCGACAGCGAGGCTGCGGCCGGGCGTCAGCGGAACGCCATCGGCTCCGAGCGGGCCGTCGCTCCCCTCGCCCGCGTCGAGCACGCGGAAGAATACATAGGAGCGGTTCTCGGCCATCAGCGCGCGGCCCCGTGCCGGATCAGCATGCAGCCAGGCCTTCACCGCGGCCATCGACATGTAGTCTGGCGCGATCTCGCCGCGCTCGATCAGCAACTTGCCGATCGAAATGTAGGGGTGGCCGTTCTTGCCGGCATAAGTGAGCCTGAGCGTGCTGCCGTCGGGCAAGCGCACGCGGCCAGAGCCCTGCACCTGCATGTAGAACAGCTCGACCGGGTCATCGAAATAGAGCAGCTCGAGCCCACGGCCCGCTAGCGCCCCGGCGACGATTTCCTCGCGCGTGTAATAGGGCACCTGGCCTTGCGGCGTGGCGAGGAAGCCGGTGTTGCGGTCGTTGAAGCGCGCGCGCTCAGTTTCCGCTATCGACGTTATGAGATCGTCCGGCCGCGCGTAGACCGGCACTTGGAAATCGCCGTCCCGCTCGAGCGATCCTCTGACCTCGGGCTCGTAATATCCGGTGACGAAGCCGCTCGTGTCGCTGCCTTCGATTTCGTGCGGAACGTAGTTCGCCTCGAAGAAGGCGCGCGCCGCGTCTCTGCTGATGTCGTCGCCTTGCGCAATGGCCGTGGCGCATACCGCATCGGGGCTCTTCATCCTTCGGCAGGACTTGAGCAGAGCGCCGAACGCCGCGGCGTGGTCGTCGTCGCTCCAGCCTTGAAGCTCGGCGAAGGTCAGCGCCTTGAGGATTATGTTGTCGTCCACGTCGCACTCTCCGAAGGCGAGCGCGATGGTGGCAGCTAAGGCTGCACGCAGCAATGAAGTAAGTTGCAGCGAATTCATCAGCGGATTGCCACACCCGCGAAGACGGGCATCCGGAAACCAGCGGCCCCGGTTTGTTTGAACGCTGAGGGTACGGAATCGCCCCTTCAGTCCGGGCAATGGGACGAACGCTGCGAAGAGCTAATTGGCGGCTTCGGTGGCGACCAGCTTCCAGTTCGGATTCTTCGTCGCAACTTCGCGGGCGAAGGTCCAGATGTCGGTGACCTCGCGCACTTTCTTCGGGTCGCCCTCGATCACCTCGCCGTCGGCATCGCGCGTCACCGAGATCAGCTCGCTCACGAACTTCACCGTGACATAGGCGGTGCGGTTCTTGACCTCGGCCTCGATGATGTCGGCCTTGTCGATGCCGACCAGGCTCGACTGCACCTTCTCGCCGCGAGTGTCGCGCTCGCGGATGGCGCGCTCGAAGCCCTCATAGACATCGGCGCCGAGCAGCTGCTGCAAGGACGCGTCGTCGCCTTTGGCGAATGCCATTACGATCTCCTCATAGGCGACCTTGGCGCCCTGGAGGAAATGGCCGGGATCGAACTCGGGATCGGCGCGCATCAGAGCGGTGAGCGATTGCCCGAGCGGGCTGTCCTTTGGGGCGTGCCTCCCAAGCCGCGCCTCCAGGTCCTCGGCCGAAGGAACCGACGTCTCGCTGGCCGACCGTGCGGCGGTACGGGAGCGCGGCAGCGCCACCACCGGTTCGTTGGCGTCGGGCTGGGTCGGCCGCTTGGCGTCGGCGGCCGTGTAGGGGTCGTAAGGCGGGCGCTCGTTGCCCGTGCGCCGGCCGAGCACATTGCGCAGCCGGATGAAGATCACGACTGCGAGCACCAGAAACAGAAGCGTGTAAATGTCGAAAGCTTCGCTCATGCCTAGCTGCCACCCGCGTTCAATGGATTAGCCCGCGATCATGCGGAACCCTCCAGGCGGATATGGTGCATGCCTGGAGATTTGCCAGCGGGAGCCTTGAGTTCATGCAGGAATGTCACACGCCTGCCTGCGCCAAGGCCACAACTTAAGGCATTCCCAGCGACGACGCCAACCCTAAACGGCTTTCTCGCTCAACTCGCTGTTGCCGCAAGATGTCCTGGCAGCGCGCCCCGCCTGGCCGGAATTGCGGCGTCACTACCTCCCGTGCTAGCCAGCGCCTGGCAGATTGCGAGGGACGGCGATGGCGAAGAAGAAGGCGGGCGAAGATCAGCCCAAGAAGGCGAACGGCGACGGCCCGTTGGTCTCTTCCGCCGAGCCCGCGGGCGCGGCATCTGCGACGCCGGGCGCGGCGCGGGCCGCGAGCCAGGCGCAACTCGCCGTGCTCGCCCAATACATCAAGGACCTCTCGTTCGAGAATCCGGGCGCGCCGCAATCGCTCCAGGGCCCCGGGCAGAACCCTCAGCTCAAGGTCAGCGTCAATGTGAACGCCGAACCGCGCGGCGAGGAGGCGTTCGAGGTGGCGCTCCAGCTCGAGGTTCATGCCAAGTCCGACCAGGGCGTGATCTACAATGTCGAGCTCGTCTATGGGGGGATGTTCCGCCTGCACAACGTTCCCAAAAACCTGCTTCAGCCGGTGCTGTTCATCGATTGCCCGACGCTGTTGTTCCCGTTCATGCGGCGGGTGCTGGCCGACATCACGCGCGACGGCGGCTTTCCGCCCTTGATGCTCGACCCGATCGATTTCGGCAGGCTATACGCCGAGAATTTGGGTCGCGGCGAGGCAGCCGCAGCCACCGCCAAGAACTAGCTATCAGTAGCGGAGCCAGAGAGCCTCGGCGCCGAGGCTCGCGACGAAGGCGCCATGCGCCTCGATCTCGGCTGCCGTGATCCGCGGCGGAAGCGGTCTCGGGCGCGGCCGGAACGGAACGGCATGCGCCGCCAGCAGGGCGGCCTGCCCGCCATTGACGGCGAAGTCGAGCCGCGTTTGGTGCCCGCCTATGAGCTCGGCATAGACGCACGCGAGCAGGCGGCAATCGAGCAGGGCACCATGCTTCTCGCGCTTCGACAGATCGATGCCGTAGCGCTTGCAGAGCGCATCCAGGCTGCAGGGCGCGCCGGGGTGGCGGCGACGCGCGAGCGCCAGCGTATCGACCACGCGGTCCCAGCGGAGCGCCGGTCGCGCCACGCGGTCGAGCTCGGCGTTGAGAAAGCCGAAATCGAAGGCGGCGTTATGCATAACCAGCATGGCGCCTTCGATGAAGGAGAGCATGTCGTCGGCAAGCTCGGCGAAGCGCGGCTTGTCGCGCAGGAACTCGAACGACAGCCCGTGCACCTCGAACGCGGCATAGGGCACATCGCGCTCGGGATTCAGATGGCAATGCCAAGCCCGGCCGGTGGGGATGCAGTTGACCAGCTCGACGCAGCCGATCTCGACGATGCGGTGACCGTCGAACGGATCGAGCCCCGTGGTCTCGGTATCGAGCACGATCTCTCGCAATAGTCCTCACTCCCCATGCACGACTCCGTCATTCCCGCGAAAGCGGGAATCCAGTAGTTACCGTCCATCGTCATCGTAAAGGACAGGAGTTACCGGATTGCCCGGTCAAGCCGGACAATGACAAGACTTAACTGGAACGCAACCGCTCAATGACGCGGCCTTGCCGGCCTCGGAGCAATTCGATCAGTTTATCGATCTCCGCGTGCATCTGCGCAAGGCCCGTGCCGCTGTCCACAACGTAGTCTGCCCGCGCCCGCTTCTCAGCGTCGGGAAGCTGACGGGCGAGAAGATGCTCGAGCTTGTCGACCGTCATGCCGGGGCGAGCCAGCACGCGTGCGCGCTGCACATGAAGCGGTGCGCTGAGCACGATGGTTACATCGACGCGCCGCTCGGCGCCGGTCTCGAACAGTATCGGGATCTCGAGCACGGCGAGCGCGGCGCCTTTCTTCTCCTCTTCGATCAGGAATTTGATCTCGGCTTTCACCACCATGGGATGCACGATGCTCTCGAGTGTCTTGAGGCGTTCGGGCTTGCCGGCGATCTTTGCTGCAAGCAGCGTCCTGTCCACTTTGCCCTGCCTCGTCACGCCGGGAAATTCCCCCTCGATCGCCGGAACTGCCTCGCCCTCATAGAGACGGTGCACGCAGGCATCGGCGTCGAACACGGGGATGCCCGCACGGGCGAAATACGCGGCAGCAGCCGATTTGCCCATGCCGATCCCGCCGGTCAGTCCAATGACGAGCATCACTTGGCCCCGAGCGTTGCCGCCACATGCGCCTTCAGCTCAGGCGTCACTTGGGGCCGGACGCCGAACCAGCGCTCGAAGCCTGGCACCGCTTGGTGCAGAAGCATGCCGAGACCGTCCACGGCGGCAGTCCCGCGCGCCCGGGCGGCGGCAAGGAGCTCGGTTTCGAGCGGGCTATAGACGATGTCGGCGACTACGGCGTCCGGCGGCAGCCGGGCAAGATCGATCTTGAGCGGCTCCTGTCCAGTCATGCCGAGGCTCGTGGTGTTCACGAGCAGCCTGCAACCTGCCAGCGCGGCGGAGCGTTGCCGCCAACCCACCACTTCGACCTTTGGCCCAAAAGCTGCGGCCAATGCCTCGGCTCGCGCCGGGCTCCGATTGGCGAGCAGTATCTTCGACGCACCAGCCTCGATCAGGCCGCGCAGCACCGCCCGCGCGGCGCCTCCCGCGCCAAGCACCGCCACCGGGCGCCGCCCCCCCTTCCAGTCGGACGCCTGTTCATCCAGATTGGTCATGAAGCCGTAAGCGTCGGTGTTGGTCGCATGCAGCCGCCCGGCGCTATCGAGCCAGAGCGTGTTGGCGGCGCCGATTGCTCGTGCGGCGTGATCTGCGATGTCCGCCGCTTCCAGCGCGACGAGTTTGTGCGGCAGCGTGACATTGGCGCCGGCGTAGCCGCGCTCGCCAAGCGACCGTATGAAATCCCTGGCCTGCTCAGGCTGCACGGCCTCCTTCTCATAGGCGCCGTCGATACCGTACAACTTAAGCCAGTAGCGATGGATTATCGGTGAGCGCGAATGCTCGACCGGCCAGCCGATGACACAAGCGCGTTTCAATTGCGTTCACCCCTCGATGACGCCTTCGCGCCGAAGCGCAGCGAGCAGCGGAATAAGCGGCAAGCCGAGAATTACGAAATAGTCGCCGTCGATCCGGTCGAACAGCTGGATGCCAACCGATTCGATCTGATAGGCGCCGACCGAGCTCAGCACCTCCTCGCCGGCTGCGGCGAGATAGCGGCCGATGAACTCCGGCGTGAGGTTAAGCATGGTGAGCGTGGCGATCTCGGTCGTCGCCCAGATGGTCTGGCCGTCGGTCGCTACCGCGACCGAGGTGTGCAGGGTGTGCGTCTTGCCGTTGAGATCGAGCAGCTGCCGGCGTGCCGCCGCCACGCTGTCGGGCTTCGACAAGATCTCATCGCCGAAGGCGAGCACCTGATCGGCGCCAATCACATAAGCTTTGCGGGCGAGGTCGCTCACCGCTTCGGCCTTGGCCCGCGCCAGCACCTCGGCAGCGTCGTGAGGAGCGAGCGACCGCTCGCCGCTGACCGCCTGCCTCATGACGGCCTCATCGAGCCCGGGCGGCTCGACGATGAAGGCAAGGCCTGCCGCCTCGAGCATCCGCGCCCTGATCTTGCTGCTGGAGGCCAGGATCAGCGGTGGCCTACCCGCTTGCAGGAAGCCGCTCATGCTTCGAGCACCGGCGCTTCCCGGTCGGAATAGAGGCGGATGATCGCCGCCGCGGTTTCCTCGATCGAGCGTCGGGTCACATCGATGATCGGCCAGCCGTAGCGGGCGCACAGCTGGCGCGTCTGAGCGATCTCGGCGGCTATAGCGTCGCGATCGACATAGTCCTCCAGATGGCTATGCGACTGCTCTATGACGCGATTCTGGCGGACCTGCGAGATGCGCTCAGCGGACGCGACCAACGCCACCACGAAGGCGCGCGTCGGCACTTCGAGCTGTGGCGGCAGCGGAACGCCGGTAACCAGCGGCACGTTCGCCGTCTTGAATCCCCGATTGGCGAGGTAGATTGAGGTCGGCGTCTTTGAGGTGCGGCTGATGCCGAGCAGGATGATGTCGGCGTCGTTGAGATTCGCCGGAAGATGACCGTCGTCATGCAGCATAGTGAAGTTGAGCGCCTCGATGCGGCGGAAATAATCGGCATCGAGCACGTGCTGGCCGCCAACCGTCGGCGTTGACGGCGTGCCGAGATAAGATTCGAACACCTTCAGGATCGGCTGGAGCGCAGGCACGCATGGCACGTTGAGCCGCTTGCACGACTTCTCCAGCTCCTCGGCAAGGTCGCGGTTGAACAGCGTGTAGAGCACGATGCCGGGCGCAGTCTCGACATCCTTCAACACCCGGTCGAGTTCGCGGCGGCTCCGCACCAAGGGATGCAAATGCTCGATCGCCCGCACTTGCGCATATTGCACGCGCACCGCCTTGGCGATCGCCGTGAGCGTCTCGCCGGTCGAGTCGGAGATCATGTGCAGGTGAAAGGTGCGCTGGATATCCATGGTAATACCTCTGGATAACCTCGTTGCGTTAAGGGAGCAACCACGCCGGGTTCCCGTCCTTCCCCCTCTGCCCCCTAACAATGGGCAGAGCTTCTCCACAGATTCGCAGATGTCGAGAAAATGACGCCTCGCGCTGAGGCTCGCACAATACCCTCGTCGATCCCCAGGACCGCGGGCATCATCTCCACAGGAGATTCAGCCTCTTCGCGATTGGGCAGAGCGCCCGCTGCGGCTTAACGGCTAGGCCTTGCTTGCGCCGCACAACGGATTTAGCCACAGGGTCGTCACTCCTTGACGCTTCCCTGACAGCCTCGATTGCGTGTCCTGTAGAGAGCCTGGTGACAGCGCTGAATGTCCGCTATCCACGCCGTAACAGTAACAGTAGAAGTCTATTAGAGAATCTCTTCTCTAGTATTTAGAGAGCGTGATGGCTCGTACCCCCCCTCTGGATAGTTCCTTCTTGAAGGTACTGGCCGGGCAACCAAACTCCCCACCACCAATTTGGCTGATGCGTCAGGCTGGACGCTATTTGCCGGAATATCGAGAGGTGAGGAGCAGGGTCGCTTCGTTCCTGGATATCTGCCGCACTCCTGAGCTCGCGGCCGAAGTAACGCTGCAACCCCTGCGGAGGTTCAACCTCAGCGCTGCAATCGTCTTTTCAGACATTTTGATCGTGCCCTACGCCTTGGGTCAAAAGCTTGAATTCGTCGAAGGCGAAGGGCCCAAGCTCGATCCGGTGCGGGATGGTCAGGCCATCGCGAGGCTTGATGATTCCAACTTGCTGCGCACCTTCGGCGCGGTCTATGAGACCGTCGAACGTGTGAGCTCGGCGCTTCCCAAAGACGTGCCGCTAATTGGCTTTTGCGGTGCCCCGTGGACGGTTGCGAGCTACATGGTGGCCGGGGGAAGCAGCAAGGAACAGGCCGAGGCGCGGCTTTGGGCCTATCGCGAGCCAGCCATTTTCCTCGATCTGATCCAACTCTTGATCGACACCTCGGTCGAGTATCTTCTTGGCCAGGTCAATGCCGGCGCCGATGTTTTGCAGATCTTCGAAAGTTGGGCTGGCTGTCTTTCTGACGATGAGTTCGCCCGCTGGTGCATCGCGCCTGCGCTATCGATCGTCGAGCGGGTAAAGCAAAAGGCGCCGCATGTCCCGATCATCGGCTTTCCGCGCGGTTCGGGCCCGCTCGCCGTTCGTTATGCCAAGGAAGCGGGCATCGACGCCATAGGCTGCGACGCCACGTTGCCGCTCGACTGGATCAAGGATAGCTTGCAGCCGCTCTTGCCCGTGCAAGGCAATCTCGACCCGCTACTTCTTGTCTCTGGGGGATCGAGACTCGATGCCCGCGTCAAGGCGACGCTCGCCGAACTCGGCAAAGGCCCCTTCATCTTCAATCTCGGTCACGGCATTCAGCCCGACACGCCTATTTCGCATGTTGAGCGGCTGATCGCTCTGGTCAAAGGCGCTTCGGCCTGATCAACGCTGGCAATACAGATGCTTGCCTACATCAAAGCTTTCCACATTATCGCCATCATCGCTTGGATGGCGGGACTGCTCTACCTCCCCCGCCTGTTCGTCTATCACGCCCAAAGCAAACCCGGGTCTGAGCAATCAGAGACCTTCAAAGTGATGGAGAAGAGGCTGCTTCGATACATCACGACGCCGGCGATGCTGGTGGCCTGGGCGCTCGGTGTCGCGCTCGCCTTTTCAGGGCTGATCGATTGGTCAAAGGACGGCTGGTTTCACGCCAAGCTTTTTCTGGTTGTTCTGCTGTCGGCCTATCACGGCGCTCTCGCCATGTGGAGCAAGGACTTTGCCATGGATCGGAACCGGCGGTCGGCGCGTTTCTACCGTATTGCCAACGAGGTCCCGACGCTGCTGATGATCCTCATCGTCATCCTTGTGGTCGTCCGCCCTTTCTGAAATCGAAGGGCAAAACTGTTTCGCACGTCGTCGGGGTCTGCTATAAGCGAGTCGCATCCAATTCGGGACGCTATCGCGGCCCTGCCTTTTCCCCCAAAAGATCGGGCCGACCGGACTGGAGCAGGCGGTGCACGTTCGCCTTCCCGCCGAGGCAAATCCTATCCCCTTCCCGCAAAGCCGCGCTTGACGTCTCGCGGCCATCGAAACCCTAGAAACACCCCATTCGGTTTGGAGTAGCAGCGCATGCAAGAAATGAAGCTGCAAGATTTGAAGACCAAGTCGCCGACGGAGCTATTGAGCTTCGCCGAAGAGGTCGCGGTCGAGAACGCGAGCGCCATGCGCAAGCAGGAGCTTATGTTCGCGATCCTGAAGCAGCTCGCGTCCCGCGACGTGGAGATCACCGGCACCGGCGTGGTCGAGGTGCTGCAGGACGGCTTTGGCTTTCTGCGCTCGCCCGACTCGAACTATCTCGCCGGGCCCGACGACATTTACGTGAGCCCGAGTCAAATTCGCCGTTTCGGCCTACGTACTGGCGACACGGTCGAAGGCCAGATCAGGAGCCCGAAAGAGGGCGAGCGCTATTTCGCCCTGCTCAAGGTCAACACCATCAATTTCGAGGACCCCGAGAAGCAGCGCCACAAGATCCATTTCGACAATCTGACGCCGCTTTATCCCGACGAATGGCTCGAGATGGAGACATCCGACCCTACCAAGAAGGACAATACCGGGCGGGTGATCGACATCGTGGTGCCGATCGGCAAGGGCCAGCGCGGGCTGATCGTGGCGCAGCCGCGTACCGGCAAGACGGTGATTCTCCAGAACATTGCCCATGCCGTGACCGCCAACCATCCCGAGTGCTACCTGATCGTGCTGCTCATCGACGAGCGGCCCGAGGAGGTGACCGACATGCAGCGCTCGGTGAAGGGCGAGGTAATCTCGTCCACTTTCGACGAGCCCGCATCCCGTCACGTCCAGGTTGCCGAGATGGTTATCGAGAAGGCCAAGCGCCTGGTCGAGCATAAGCGCGACGTGGTCATCCTGCTCAATTCGATCACGCGCTTGGGCCGCGCCTACAACACCGTCGTGCCGTCGAGTGGCAAGGTGCTGACCGGCGGCGTGGACGCGAATGCGCTCCAGCGGCCGAAGCGCTTCTTCGGCGCGGCGCGCAACATCGAGGAGGGTGGCTCGCTCACCATCATCGCCACAGCGCTGATCGATACCGGCAGCCGCATGGACGAGGTGATCTTCGAAGAGTTCAAGGGCACCGGCAATTCCGAGATCGTGCTCGACCGCAAGGTGGCGGATAAGCGCGTGTTCCCGGCCATTGACATCGCGCGCTCCGGCACCCGCAAAGAAGAGCTGCTGGTCCCGCCCGATCAACTCAAGAAGATGTATGTGCTCCGTCGCATCCTAAATCCGATGGGTACCCAGGACGCCATCGAGTTCCTGCTCGATAAGCTTAAGCAGACCAAGAACAACGGTGATTTCTTCGAATTGATGAACACATAAACCGGCTGAACTATTTGCTTCCCCATCTAAGGCCTAAAAAGGCAGTTGTGCTGCCAATTGAGGAAGAACAACCAGCAAAAGCTGACCCCTCGTTCCTTTCCAAACTCCTTCATTCCGGCGGAATTCAGCGCAAGACTCGTGAACTCATCGGCAGGCCGACGTTCTCTCCTTGCTGGATACCGGCTTGCGCCGTATGACGAGACTTAAGTCAGGACGCCACTGCGCGCGGCTTTGATCGTCTCGATCAGCTTTGCGGGCTCGGTCACGGGCAGGGAGCATTGCGGGCCGATGCAGACATAGGCGGTCGGCTTGCCGTCGATCGCCGTCTTACCCTGCGCGGGCGACGACGCAGGAAGCGCCTCTCCTGCCCTCACCTGCTGCACCACGGCGCTGGGTAGCGACACGTCGCGGAGCGCCGCGCGCAACGCAACCGCGTCGCCGCCGTCTGGTACGATCAGCACGACCAGAGACGGCGCGATCGCGTCGAGCTCAGCGGCAAGCAGGCCGGCATGCGCCAGCACGTTCTGCCGCATGACGCCGCCAAAGGCTTGCAGCACCGCCTCTGCTCGCTTGGCGTAGCGCTCTTCCCCGGTCCACAGCGCAAGCGCCACCAGGTTAGACACCATCACGCCATTGGCGTTCGGCGTCGCTTCGTCCTGTCCGCTCCTGGGCCGCACGATGAGATCCGAGGTGTCGTCGGCGACGAAATAATAGCCGCCGATATCCGGTGCCCAGTAATGCCGGTCGAGCACGCCGGCCCACTCTTGCGCGCGCTCGATATAGCTCCGATTGCCGGTGACGTTGGCGAGAGTGAGCGCGGCACGGATCATGTTGGCGTAGTCGTTGGCGGTCGCCGGCGCCTTCGCCTCGCCGGCGCGATAGGCATGGAACAATCGCCCGTTTGCAACCATCTTTGTACAGACGAAATCGAACGCGGCCTCGGCCGCCGCGAGCCATTCGGGCCGGTCGAACGCCGCCGCGGCGTTGGCGAGCGCTGCGATCATCAGCCCATTCCAGTCGGCGAGCACCTTGTCGTCGAAACCGGGACGCACGCGCGATGCCCGGCGCCGCAACAGCCTGTCGCGAAGCCCGGCGAGACGGCGCTCGGTCGCTGCATCGCGCAGCTCGATGGCGCCGAGCCGGTTGAGGATATTGTGGCCCTCGAAATTGCCGTTTGCCGTCACGCCGTACATCTCGGCGAGAAAGTTCGCGTCATCCTCGCCGAGGATTTCCCGAATCTCGGCGAGACTCCATACATAGAACTTGCCCTCCTCGCCTTCGCTGTCGGCATCGAGCGATGCGGCGAAACCCCCACCTTCCACCACCATCTCGCGCAACAGCCAATCGACCGTCTCTTCGATGCGCTGCGCATAGAGCGGCGACTTCGATTCGCGCCACGACTCGGTCATCAGCTCGATGAGCTGCGCATTGTCGTAGAGCATCTTTTCGAAATGCGGCACGAGCCAGCGCTCGTCGACGCTGTAGCGCGAGAAGCCGCCGCCGAGATGATCATAGATGCCGCCTTGGGCGATGCGCGTGAGCGTGACGTTCACCGCTTCGAGCGGATTGGCGAGCCCATAGCGAATGCCGCTCCGCCACAGGAAGCCGAAGAACTGCGGCTGCGGGAATTTCGGCGCGCCCCTGATGCCGCCATTCACCGGATCGATCGCCTGCACCATGCGGCGGCTGAGATCGGCGAGCATCGGCTCGGACGGCGGATCGCTGGCCGTGACGCGGTGCGCCGGCTGCAGCCGATCCTTGAGCACGTCGGCATTGGTGCGGACCTTGTCGGGCTCGTCGCGATAGATGCGCGCGACCTCATTCAGCACACTGACGAATGCGGGGCGGCCGTAGCGGTGCTCCTTGGGGAAATAGGTGCCGCCCCAGAACGGCTCGGCGTCGGAGGTCAGGAACATGGTGAGCGGCCAGCCGCCCTGATCGCCAAGCTCGTGCAGCGCGCCCATGTAGATCGCATCGACGTCCGGGCGCTCTTCGCGGTCGACCTTGATGTTGACGAACAGCTTGTTCATCACCTCTGCGGTCGCCTCGTCCTCGAAGCTCTCATGCGCCATGACGTGGCACCAATGGCAGGCGGCATAGCCGACCGAGAGCAGGATCGGCTTGCCGGTCGCGCGCGCCTCGGCGAGCGCCGCCTCGCCCCACGCCCGCCAATGCACGGGGTTGTCCTTGTGCTGGAGGAGATAGGGACTGGTTTCTTCGCCGAGCCGGTTACCTTGGACGCGCTCCTGCATGGCGTTCTGCCTTTCGTTGTGCTGCTACAATAACGCAATGGACGGCAAGATCGGCGACACAAAAGCCACCGCAACCGACACCATCGTCGCGCTGGCGAGCGGGAGCGGGCCTTCGGCCATCGCCGTGGTGCGCGTGTCCGGGCCGGAAACGCGCGCGGTGCTCGAGGCGCTCACCGGCGGCGTTCCCGAGCCGCGCCACGCCAGCCTTCGCGACATCGGCTCGCCGGCCCGGGCTCCGCTCGATCGCGGTCTCGCGCTGTGGTTCCCGGCGCCCGCGAGCTTCACCGGCGAGGACATGGCCGAGCTTCAGCTGCATGGTAGCCGGGCAATCGTCAGTGGACTGATCGATGCGGTGTTGTCGCTTCCCGGCACGCGTCTCGCCGAGCCGGGCGAGTTCGTGTCGCGCGCCTTCGCCAACGGCAAGCTCGATCTCCGCCAGGTCGAAGGCCTCGCCGATCTCATCAATGCCGAGACGCGCTGCCAGATGGAGCAGGCGCTGCTGCAGACGCAGGGCTTTGCCGGCGCGCGCTACGAGGACTGGCGGCAGCGACTCCTCAAGTCCCAGGCTCTGGTCGAGGCCGAGCTCGACTTCGCCGACGAGGGTGATGTCGGCGCCGGCACGGCGTTTGAGGCGCAACGGATCGTCGATCAGTTGCTCGCTGAGATCGGCGAGCCGCTTAAAGGCAGGGGCGAGCGCTTACGCGACGGCGTGCGAATCGTCATCGCCGGGCCGCCCAATGCGGGCAAGTCGAGTCTGCTGAATGCGCTGGCCAAGCGCGATGTTGCGATCGTGTGCGAAGAGGCCGGCACCACGCGCGACGTGATCGAGGTGCACCTCGATCTCGGCGGGTTGCCGGTGATCCTCACAGACACTGCGGGCTTGCGCGAGGCCGAAGGCACGGTGGAGGCCGAGGGCGTGCGCCGGGCATTGGCGCGGGCCGGCGAGGCCGAATTGGTGATCTGGCTGGTCGATGCGACGGCGCCGGTATGGCTGCCGCCCCATGCTCTGCGAACGAGGTCCGGCGGGGTCATCGCGGTCTTGAACAAGATCGACGTCGCGCCTGACGCCGAGGGCCTTCAGCATCGCATCGCGATCTCGGCCAGGACCGGGCAGGGGATGGAGAGACTGATCGAGGCGCTCCATCAGGCTGCGGCCCTAGCGACCGAAGCCGGCGTGGGTTCGCCGCTGATGACCCGTGCCCGTCATCGCGTCGAGCTAGAGGGCGTCCGCGATGCGTTGCGCCGCTTCGGACATCAAAGTCTCAGCCCAGAGCTGAAGGCGGAGGAGCTGCGTATCGCTGCCCGCCACCTCGGCCGGCTCACCGGGCGCATCGATGTCGAGGAGGTTCTCGGCGCGATCTTCGCCGAGTTCTGTATAGGGAAGTAACCTACGACCCTGCTTGATTCACGTGAAACAATGGACTGAAGCTCGCGAAGCCATTAGGTGAGGGGCATGACCAAGGACCCGGCCGAAAGCTTAGACGTCATCGTCATCGGCGGCGGCCACGCCGGCTGCGAGGCCGCCGCCGCCGCGGCGCGCATGGGCGCGCGGACCGCGCTCGTGACCCACAGCTTAGCCACCGTTGGCGAGATGTCCTGCAATCCGGCAATCGGCGGTCTGGGGAAGGGGCATCTTGTCCGCGAGATCGATGCGCTCGACGGGCTGATGGGCCGGGTTGCCGACCAAGCCGGCATTCAGTTCCGCGTTCTGAACCGGAGCAAGGGCGAAGCAGTGCAGGGACCCCGCGCTCAGGCCGACCGCAAGCTCTATCGGCAGTCCATGCAGGCCGCCATCACCGGACTTCCCGGCCTTGAGGTGATCGAGGCGGCGGTCGAGGATCTGGTCGTCGGAGAGGCTTCGGGCGAGCCCGTGGTTAGCGGAGTGTTAACGGCAGACGGGCGGCATCTCTCCGCCGGCGCTGTCGTGCTCACAACCGGCACCTTTCTCAACGGGCTGATTCATATCGGCGAGCGCAAGATCAGGGCCGGACGTATCGGCGAGGTCCCTGCCCTTGGGCTTTCGACCCGGCTTTACGGGCTCGGCCTTCGCATGGGCCGGCTGAAGACCGGCACCCCTGCCCGACTAGACGGCCGCACCATCGATTGGAGCGGCCTCCAGGAGCAGCGCGGCGACGATCCGCCCCAGCCGTTCTCGTTCCTCACCGATTCGATCGCGACGCCACAGATCGCGTGCCACATCACCCACACCACGCCGGCGACCCACGTCATCATCGAAGCGAACCTCGCCCGCGCGCCGATGTATTCGGGCGCGATCGAGAGCGTAGGGCCGCGCTATTGCCCGTCGATCGAGGACAAGGTGGTGCGCTTCAAGGAGCGCGGCAGTCACCAGATCTTCCTGGAGCCCGAAGGCCTCGACGACGACACCGTCTATCCGAACGGCATCTCGACCTCCCTCCCCGAAGACGTGCAGCACGCGTTCCTCAAGACCATCCCTGGGCTCGAAGCTGCGCGAGTGATCCGTCCCGGCTATGCCATCGAGTACGACTATGTCGATCCGCGCGAACTGACTGCGAGTCTGGAGACCAAGGCGCTTCGCGGCTTGTTCCTCGCCGGCCAGATCAACGGCACGACCGGTTATGAGGAAGCTGCGGGCCAAGGCCTCATCGCCGGCATCAATGCCGCGCTCGCCGCTTCGCGTACGGCGCGACGCTTCACGCCGACCCGGGCCGACGGCTATCTCGGCGTGATGATCGACGATCTCGTCACCCGTGGCGTGACCGAGCCCTATCGCATGTTCACCAGCCGCGCCGAGTACCGCCTTACGCTTCGTGCCGACAATGCCGACCAGCGGCTGACGCCGCTCGGCATCGACATCGGCTGCGTCGGAGCGGCGCGCGGGAGCGCGTTCGCCGTGAAGTCGGAACGCCTCGATGAGGCCCGGGCGCTGCTCGGCACACTCGCGCTCACCCCCGACCAAGCCGGCAAACACGGTCTGACCATCAACCACGATGGGCGGAAGCGAACCGCTCACGAGCTGCTCGCTTACCCCGATATCGACTTTGCCACCCTTGCGTCGATCTGGCCCTCATTGCGCGGTATTGATCCGCGTATTTCGACGCAACTCGCCACGGATGCGCGCTATAGCGTGTACCTTAAGCGCCAGGAGCTCGACATCGCTGCGTTCCGCAAGGACGAGGGCATTGCAATCCCGCCGAACTTCGCCTTCGCCGCCCTGCCCGGGCTCTCGACCGAGCTCAGCCACAAGCTCGAGCGGAGCCGGCCCGGGACGCTCGGCCAGGCGGCACGTCTCGACGGCATGACGCCGGCCGCTTTGATGCTGCTGCTCGCACATCTCAAGAAGGGCCAGGTCGCCAAAAGCGCCTAGAGATGGCAGATTCCCCCGCGCTCGCCGCCATCAGTGGGCCGCATGATTTCGCGGAAGCCCTTAAAGTTCCACGTGAAACAATCCACAGGCTAAGCCGCTACGCGGAACTTCTCGCTCATTGGCAGACGCGCACCAACCTCGTCGCACCATCGACCCTGCCCGTGTTGTGGTCCCGGCATTTCGCCGACTCCGCACAATTGGTTCACCTTGCGCCCGAGGCGCGACTCTGGCTGGATCTCGGCTCAGGAGCAGGCTTTCCGGGGCTCGTGGTTGCCATCATTCAGGCCGGGCCGGACTTCCGCATGCACCTCGTCGAGTCCAACCAGAAGAAATGTGCGTTTCTCGCCGAGGTCGTGCGCGAAACCAATGCCCCTGTGGACATTCACGCCATGCGCATTGAAGAGTTCGCCGAAAGCGCTCAAAGGCTGAAGCCTGACATGGTCAGCGCCCGCGCGCTTGCGGCCCTGCCCCGTCTGCTCGAGCTGGCAGCACCGTTCTTCGATGAAAGGACCAAGGGGCTGTTCCTGAAAGGTCGCGAGGCAGAAGCCGAGATTGAGGCCGCGCGCGAGGCGTGGGAGTTCAGCCCCCGCCTCCATCCCAGCCTCACGTCAAGCTCGCATATCGTCGAGGTGTCGGGCCTTCGCCCGCGCGCCAACACCACGGCGCTTAACCCATGAGCGCGTTAGCCCCACGCCGCACCCGCGTGCTCGCCCTTGCCAATCAGAAAGGCGGCGTCGGCAAGACCACCACCGCCATCAATCTCGGCACAGCGCTCGCGGCAGTCGGCGAGCGCGTGCTGATCATCGACATCGATCCGCAAGGCAATGCCAGCACCGGCCTCGGCGTCGATTATCGTCCGCTCTCGACCTTCGACGTGCTGAACGGCGGAGCGACCATCGGCCAGGCGCGCGTTCCGACCAACGTGCCGAGGCTCTCGATCGTGCCGGCGACCATCGACCTGATGGCGTTCGAGCGCGAGGCCGGCGGCGGCGGCAAGCACTATCGCTTGCGCGACCGCCTCGCCGCGCTCGGTGCGCAAGAGGAACCCGACAACGCCACGAGTTACGTTCTCATCGACTGCCCGCCCTCGCTCAACCTCTTGACCGTTAACGCGCTCGCCGCTGCCGACGCCGTGCTGGTGCCGCTGCAATGCGAGTTCTTCGCGCTCGAGGGCTTGGCCCAACTCTTGGGCACGGTCGAGGAGATCAGGGTGCGGCTAAACCCCAAGCTCCAGGTCCACGGCGTGGTGCTCACCATGTACGACCAGCGCACTAGCCTGTCTGACCAGGTGGTCGAAGACGTGCGGCGCGTGCTTGGCGAGAAGGTCTATGCGACCATCATCCCGCGCAATGTGCGGGTGGCCGAATCGCCGTCGCATGGTAAGCCTGTTCTGCTCTACGATTATCGCTGCACCGGCAGCCAAGCCTATATCCAGCTCGCCTCCGAGGTCATCGAGCGCGAGCGTCGCATGCGCGCAGCTTAAGAAACGGGGAGGGAGCACGCCATGGCGGTCGGCGCGCATAAGGCAAGACTTGGCAGGGGGCTGGCTTCGCTCATCGGCGGGCCGCTCGATGAGGCGGCGCTCGCCGCCGAGGGCGAGCAGCGCATTCTGCCGCTTGGGGCGATCAAGCCCGGGCGCTTCAACCCCAGGCGGAACTTCGCGCCCGAGCAACTCGATGAGCTTGCCGCCTCGATTCGCGAGCGCGGCCTCGTTCAGCCGCTTGTGGTGCGCCCGTCGGCCTCGAACGATGAGACCTTCGAGATCGTCGCCGGCGAGCGGCGCTGGCGGGCAGCGCAGCTTGCTTCGCTGCATGAGGTGCCGGTCGTCGTCCGCGCGCTGAGTGATCAGGAGGCGGTCGAGATCGCCATCATCGAGAACGTCCAGCGCGAAGACCTGAACGGGATCGAGGAGGGGGAGGGCTACAAGCTCCTGATGGACGGCCACGGCTACACGCAGGAGGACCTCGCCAAGGTCATCGGCAAGAGCCGCAGCCACCTCGCCAACACGCTTCGCTTGTTGAAGCTCCCGACCGACGTGCAGGAGTTGGTGCGAACCGGGATGCTGAGTGCGGGCCACGCCCGCGCGCTGATCGGCCGGGCCGACGCCTCGGCGCTTGCCGCCCGCATCGTTAACGAAGGGTTGACCGTGCGCCAAATCGAGGCACTCGTTAAGGAAGCGGTAACCAAGCCGAAGAAAGACAAGTCGGTCCGCAAGGACGCCGATACACGGGCGGCTGAGGCCGAACTCAGCGAGGCGCTCGGGCTTGGTGTGGAGATCAAGCGAAAGGGCAGGGGAGAGAAGGGCGAATTGCGGATCCGCTACGCCAGCCTTGACCAGCTCGAGGACCTGCGCCACCGCCTGCTGCGCAAGCCTGGGCGCTAAGAACGCAGGAACTCCTCGGCGCGGAATAGCGATTTGAACGGGATGCCGGCTGCCGCGTAGAGGTCCGCGGCGCCCTCGCCCCGATCGAGGATGGCGAGCACGAGCGCGACCTTGGCACCGGCTTCAGTGACCGCCTTGACCGCGTCCATCGCCGATCCGCCAGTGGTGGTCACGTCCTCCAGGATCACCACCGACTTGCCGCCGATGTCGGTGCCGTCGACGCGCTTCTTGGTGCCGTGATCCTTCACCGCCTTGCGCACGAAGAAACCCGGCAGGTGCCGGCCGAACTCCGGGCTCTTCATGGCGACCGGCGCGATCAGCGGCACCGCGCCCATCTCGAGCCCGCCTACGCAATCGGCCTGCACGCCTTCCAGCTCTTGCAGGATCAACTCGGCAAGCAGCGCCGCACCGTCGGGGTCGAGCATCGCCGGCTTCATATCGAAATAGAAATCGCTCTCGCGTCCAGATGCGAGCACGATCCGGCCACGCCGGAAGGCGCGCTCCTTGAGCAGCATGAAGAGCTTGTTGCGAAGCTCAAGCTGATTGCTGCGCTGGTCCATGGCCGGCCCTCGGTTTCCTCAAGCCTCGCATAGAAACAACGCCGGTGGCGTCCGTCAAACCCTGGAGGTGAGTGTCAACAGAAGCCGCTCGGCAAGCGCGCCCTCAAGCTCGGGCGAGCGTCTCGACCGGTTGATCGTTTCCTGGATCAAGGGAAGCAAATGGGCAAGGCGCGCCGGACCGAGGCGGCGGCAATGCGCCAGGAAATCGCTCTCGCGCTTGAAGTGCGGGCGCGGGCGAAGCGACTTGATCGCCTGATCTGCGCTTGCGCCTTGGGCTTGCGCCGTTGCTACCTTGTGCAACTGCGTGAAGTGCCGGCCGAGCGCGAGTCAGCGCCGACTGACTCTCGGTGCCGGACGCGGCGAGGCGCTGCATCTCGCGGAGCGCCTCAGCTGGGTCGCCGCCGCTCGCTGCGTAGACGAACGTCTCGAGCGCGATCTCCGCGGCATCGCCGACGATCGCCTCGATGTCTTCAGGCGTGACCTCGCGCGCGCCTTTGGCATAGAGCGCAAGCTTGGTCACCTCCGAGCGCGACAGGGCCTGGTCGGCGCCGAGCCGCGTCATCAGGTAAGTGCGCGTCTCCCGATCGATGTGGAGGCCGGCCTCGGCGAGCGCGGCGTCGATCAGCGCAGCGAGGGTTCGCTCATCGCCGTAACACGGCAGCGCCGCGGCGGACCTGTTGGTCTCGAACACCTTGCGCAAGCCGGAATCGGGGCGAAGATTGCCGGCCTCGATGATGAGAGCGTTGTCGAACGGCGCGGCAAGCAGAGCCTTGAGCGAGGGCACGTCGAGCCTTGCGCTGGCGATGACCCTGACTACTTGGCTCGTCGCGAACATCGGCCGGGTGCGAAGCTCTACCTCGATCCTTGCCGGATCCTCGGCGAGGTCGCGATCGTCGAGTCTGACGATCTCGGTCTCGCCCGCCGCGCGACGGGCGAAGGTCGCGGCAAGATCGCTCGCCCGTTCGGCCACAAGCCCAGCGTCGGGACCGTAGAGCAGCACGGCCCGGCACGAGGGCTCCGGCGATTTCAAGAAGCTCGCGACGGCAGACGACTTGTAGGCGACCATGGACGATTGAGGTTTCATGCCCGCAGCGGTCGGCGCCGAGCATTGGCTAGGCTAGTTGATCAGCGATTGACGATATTAACAGAGTCCGGCTCGCGCCGGGCAATGGCAAACCCGATCAGGCCGTGGTGGCGAGATAGGCGGCGATGCGCGTCTTGATGCTTTCGGCGACGGTGCTGGCCGCGCGGTTCTCGGCGTCCATGCGCGCGCGCACGTTGGCGAAGATTTCCTGGAAGCGATTATAGGGTGCGCGCGAGATGGCGCTGCCGACCAGCAGGACCTTGCCGTTGCTGACGTCGACCAGCTTGTAGGTGGCGTTCAGCTCAAACACCTGTCCGGTCGCATCGCCGGTGATCTGCACCAGCTGATCGGTCACGCTCTCCTTCACGACGATGTCGAGCCGGTACTTCTGCGGTGCGGCGTAGTTGCCGCCGGTGTTGGCGAAGATCAGCTCGTTCCGGACGCGCTGGCCGACGCGGCCCGGGATCGGATCGACCTCGACGGCTGCCATCACCTCGGCAAGCTTGCCCCCTCCGGCCGTAGTCCCGCCATAGAGAGGCTGGAACCCGCAGCCGGCAAGCGCGGCGCCAAGGGCGCAAAGCGCTAGCGCGATGGCGGCACTACGCCACCACATTGACGATCCTCTGCGGCACGATCACGACCTTCTTTATTTGACGTCCCCCGATGGCGCGCACGACATTGTCCAGCCGAAGCGCCGCAGCTTCAATATCTTCCTTCGCGGCGTCCCGCGCAATCGTCAATTCATCCCGTCTCTTACCATTCACCTGCACGGCGATGGTGATGGTATCCTCGACCAAAAGCGCCGAATCCGGCCGCGGCCAGGGCTCTTCCGCCAATAGCCGGTCATGGCCAAGAAGCGCCCAGCAATCCTCGGCAAGGTGGGGCATCATCGGGGCGGAAATGCGGGTGATGAACTCGGCACCCTCCCGAAGCGCGAAGGCGAGGTCCGGCCCGGGCTGGGCGCTGGAATTCTGCAAGGCAGTGGAGAGGGCGTTGGCAAGCTCGTGCATGTGGGCCACCGCGGCGTTGAAGCGAAGCCTCTCGATCGCCACCGTCACGGCGGCCACCGCCCGATGCGACGCTCGGCGGAGCGTCTCGGCATCAGGACTAAATTCCTTGGGTGCCGGCGTCTCTCGCGAAGCGCCCTTGGCCGCCGCTTCGCGCACCAGCCGGTATACCCGCTGAAGGAAGCGATATGAGCCTTCGACACCCGCTGCCGTCCACTCGATGTCGCGTTCAGGTGGGGTGTCGGACAGCATGAACCAGCGCGCGGTGTCGGCGCCGTAGGCAGAGATGATGCTGTCGGGATCGACCACGTTCTTCTTCGATTTCGACATCGATTCGACGGCGCCGACGCTGATCGGCTCACCCGTCTTGACATGGACCGCCTTACCATCGCGGCGGATCACCTCGTCAGGCAGTACCCATTTTCCGTATACGTCCTTATATGTCTCGTGGGTGACCATACCCTGGGTGAATAGTCCGGCGAATGGCTCTTCGACCGGCGCGTAACCGGTCTTGTGCATGGCGCGGGTGAAGAAGCGCGCATAAAGCAGATGCAGGATCGCGTGCTCGACGCCGCCGATATATTGGTCGACCGGCATCCAGTAGCCGACGGCGTTGGTGTCGACCGGCTCTGTCGATCTCGGCGAGCAGAAGCGCGCAAAATACCACGACGAATCGACGAAGGTGTCCATCGTGTCGGTCTCGCGCGTGGCGGGGCCGCCGCATTGCGGACAGGTGACATGCTTCCAGGTCGGATGGCGGTCGAGCGGGTTGCCTGGCTTGTCGAAGGTCACATCGTCGGGAAGCTTCACCGGCAGATCCTTTTCCGGCACCGGCACGATGCCGCAGGTCGGGCAATGGATCATAGGGATCGGGCAGCCCCAATAGCGCTGGCGCGAGATGCCCCAGTCGCGGAGGCGGTAATGCGTCTGCCGCTCGCCGACTGGCTTTTCATTCACGCGTAGCGCGGTGAGGATGTCGGCGATCTTCGCCTTGGCTGCGGCGACGTCGAGCCCGTCGAGACTCCCTGAGTTGATCATCGTACCGTCGCCGGTATAGGCCTCGTCGCCGATGGCGAAGCGCGCTTTGTCCTCGTCCGGGGGCAGCACCACCGGGATCACGGGCAGCCCCTGGCTCCGCGCGAATTCGAGGTCGCGCTGATCGTGCGCCGGACAACCGAAGATCGCGCCCGTGCCGTATTCCATCAAGATGAAACTCGCGATCAGCACCGGGAGCTCGCCACCCTCGACCAAAGGATGGCGCACCCGCAGCCCCGTATCGAAACCCTTCTTATCCTGCGTCTCGAGCTCGGCCGTGGTGGTGGCGTGATGCTGGCATTCGGCGATGAACGCCGCCACCTTGCCGTCGTGCCCAGCGATCGCCTTGGCCAGCGGGTGGTCGGGCGCAATCGCGATGAAGCTCGCGCCGTAGAGCGTATCGGGACGCGTAGTGAATACCTCGATCAGCTCATGGCCGGCCGGCGCCTCGATTGTCTCGAAGCGGACCAGCATGCCTTCCGAGCGTCCGATCCAGTTCGCTTGCATCAGGCGCACCTTCTCGGGCCAGCGCTCGAGCTGCCGAAGCGCGTCGAGCAAGTCTTGCGCGTAGTCGGTGATCTTGAAAACCCATTCCGGCTGCTCGCGCTGCTCGATGAGCGCGCCGGAACGCCAGCCCCGGCCGTCGATCACCTGTTCGTTGGCGAGTACCGTGCGGTCAACCGGGTCCCAGTTCACCTTGCGCGTCTTGCGGTCGACCAGCCCGGCCTTGCACATGTCGAGGAACAGGCGCTGCTGCTGGTGGTAATAATCGAGGTCGCAGGTCGCGAGCTCGCGCGACCAGTCGATCGAGAGTCCCATCGACTTGAGCTGGCCGCGCATGGTGGCGATGTTGTCGTAGGTCCATTTGGCGGGATGGATGCCGCGCTCGTTGGCGGCGTTCTCCGCTGGAAGGCCGAACGCGTCCCAGCCCATCGGATGCAGCACGTTATGGCCTTTGGCGCGCATGTAGCGGGCGACCACATCGCCCATCGTGTAGTTCCTTACATGGCCCATATGGATGCGCCCCGAAGGGTAGGGGAACATCTCAAGAACATAGTATTTGGGTCGCGCGTCGTTTTCGTCGGCGCGGAAGATGCCGCGCTTCTCCCACTCCGCCTGCCAATGCTCCTCGCGTTTCGGCGCGTCGTAACGTTCCGCCGCCATAATGCTCGCCCGATATCCAACTGCTTTGCGCGGCAATCGAACCCAAATGCCGGAAACGGTCAAGTTGCGTTAGAAGCTGTCCGACATGCCCGAAATTTCGCACCCGGCTTTGCGGTAAGATGGTGCGGCAAAAGAAGAGCGCTAGCTGACCATGGTGCCCGATACTCAAGCTGCCGCAGAGATCAGGACGCGGCTTGTTTTGGTCGAGCAGGAGATCGCTATTACTGCGCGCGCCGCCGATCGCGACCCGGCTTCCGTCCAGCTCGTCGCCGTGACCAAGACCGTGCCGGTCGCGGTCATCGAGGAAGCGATCGCCGCTGGTCAGCGCGTCTTCGGAGAGAATCGCGTGCAGGAGGCGCACTCTAAATGGCCAGCGCTCAAGGAGCGCTATGCCGATATCGAGCTACATCTCATCGGGCCGCTGCAATCGAACAAAGTGCGCGAGGCGGTTGCCTTGTTCGACGTCATCGAGACCGTCGACCGGCCAAAACTCGCTCGCGCTCTCGCAGAGAAAATTCCGGATGTCGGCAAGCGACCGCGTCTGTTCGTGCAGGTCAACACCGGCGTGGAGCCGCAAAAGGCCGGCGTGCTGCCCACCGAAACCGATGCGTTCGTCGCTTTGTGTCGCGACGAGCTTGGGCTTTCCATCGAGGGCCTGATGTGCATTCCGCCGCTCGACGAGGAACCGGCCATGCATTTCGCGCTTCTCGCCAAGGTTGCAGCCCGGCTCGGCATCAAGCAATTGAGCATGGGCATGAGCGGCGATTTCGCCCGCGCCATTCAGTTTGGCGCGACCCATGTGCGCATAGGCACCGCCATCTTCGGCGCCCGTGCGTCGGCCGGCTAGCGCGTCACGATAATTTCAGAGTCGGGGCGAAGCTCGCCGAGAAGCGCATTTAAATCCCGGCGGGATAGCGCGATGCATCCCGCTGTCGGCTCGAGGCCGTCGCGCGCGAGATGCACGAAGATGGCGCTGCCCCTGCCGCGAACGCGCGGGCAGTCGTTGTGACCGAGCACGAGGATGACGTTGTAGAGATGGTCGGCGCGATCAAGCCTGTCCACTGTGCTTTGCAGCGAGAGTTTGACGAGACGATTGTAGTTGCGGTCACGCGGATCTTCGCACCAGCCGTCGCAGCTCCGGATCGCTCGGACCGGAAACGGCACGCGCGGACGCTTGCCACGATCGCTGCGGTACAGCACGAGGCGGATCGAGAAGCGTCCAAGCGGCGTGCCACCGTCTCCTTCCCGCTTCAGCGCCCGAACGCCCGTGCGACCGAGCGCTGCGTGCCTCACGCCATGAGCGAGGGCGATCCGCCCCTCGCTGCGCTTTCCCGGTGCGACCCTGACCGCAATCGCCCGTGATCGCCTAACCCTCGTTTGTGGCGGACCCTTAACTTGATGATGCCGAAATTTCGTCATGCTTGTCCCGAGGCCCGCGCCCGCTTACAACTCCCCTGCCGATCTAAGCCAGGGGCCACCGATGAGCAACGCGCGCAAGATCCTCATCATCGACGATGACGATGAGCTTCGCGAGTCGTTGAGCGAGCAGCTTACGCTGCATGAAGAGTTCGACACGGCGCTCGCCGCGACCGCCTCTGAAGGGTTGAAGCAGGCGCGGAGCGGCCATGTCGACCTCGTGCTGCTCGATGTCGGGCTCCCGGATCTCGACGGCCGCGAGGCCTGCAAGCTGCTCCGCCGCGGCGGCTTCAAGGGCCCGATCGTCATGCTGACGGGGCAAACCTCCGACGCCGATACCATTCTCGGCCTCGAATCCGGGGCCAACGACTACGTGACCAAGCCGTTCCGGCTCGGCGTGCTGCTCGCCCGCATCCGCGCGCAGCTCAGGCAACATGAGCAGAGCGAGGATGCCGTCTTCACTATCGGGCCTTACACCTTCAGGCCAGCGTCCAAGCTGTTGGTCGACGGCAATGGCGGCAAGATCAGGCTCACCGAGAAAGAGACGTCGATCCTCAAATATCTCTATCGCGCCGGCGAGCGGGTGGTCACGCGCGACGTGCTGCTGCATGAGGTGTGGGGATACAACGCTGGCGTCACCACGCACACACTCGAGACTCATATTTATCGGCTGCGGCAGAAGATCGAGAAGGACCCCTCGCAGGCTGAGCTGCTGATTACCGAGACCGGCGGCTACAAGCTGGTGCCGTAGACAAACATTGCAAGCGAATTTGATCGACGTCGCGCATTACTGCTCAACCTCGAAATCGACAATCACCGGAACGTGGTCCGAGGTGCGCGTCCAGTCGCGCGCATTGTCTAGCACCTTCATCGTCACCGCCGCGCCGTCGAGGGCTGGCGTTGTCCAGACGTGATCGAGGCGGCGCCCGCGATTCGACGTCCGCCAGTCGCGATTGCGATAGCTCCACCAAGTGAACAGCTTCTCGTCGGCCGGAATGTGGCGCCGCATGACGTCGATGAAATCGTGCGAGGCCTGCACGCGACCGAGCCGCTCGACCTCTTCCGGCGTATGACTCACCACTTTCAACAATTGTTTGTGCGACCACACATCGGTCGGCAGCGGCGCCACGTTGAGATCGCCGACCACGATCATGCGGTTCTTGTACTTGCTGCGCATCCCACCGAACCAGGCGCCCATCGCGTCGAGGAAGTCGAGCTTGTGGCGGAACTTCTCGTTGGCGATTGGATCGGGAATGTCGCCGCCGGCAGGCACATACATGTTGTGCAGCACGAGCGAGCTTCCTTGGCCGTTCGCCTCGCCGAACTTCACCGAGAGATGGCGCGCATGCCCGCGCCCGCAAATGTCGCGGCGCTCGATTTGGCTGAACGGAATGCGCGAGAGCGTGGCGACGCCGTGATAGCCCTTCTGCCCCGACACCGCAATATGCGGGAAGCCGAGCGCGCGGAGCTCGGGTTCGGGGAATCTGTCCTCGACGCATTTGATCTCTTGCAGGCAGAGCACATCGGGCTTCTCCGACTTGATCAAGCGGCTTACGAGATCGAGTTGTAGCCTGACCGAGTTGATGTTCCAGGTGGCGAGTCGGAAGCGCATTGAGGACGAAAGTTAGCTGGATGCGTCTGAAGCGCAAGTCTTGCCCGGGAGCAAGGTTGGACGAAGCAAGAAGAGGTCTTCGCGTGCGATCATCAACAAGAGAGGGGCAGACAAAGAAGAAGCCCCAGACACGGGGGGAGTCGGGGCTTCTTCGGGTTCCATATGGGGGGAACCTGTGGTGGGGAGGGAAGACCCACCACAGAACCGGCATATCACCTATCAAGCAAGCAAGAGAAGACTTATTGCCACACCGGTAAATATTAACGCCCTAACAGGTGAGGCAGGCAGTTTCGCGGATCACATTACATAAAAGAAAGGCGCCCAACCGCTGCGCGTGGTTGGGCGCCAGAAGCGCGTTTTTTCGCGCGGTGCCGGGAGGGAAGCCGGCACGAGCGAATCACATCTTCGGCTAGACGGGGGGCACTACCGATGAAAAGCGACGTGATCCGCTTCTAAACGCTGAGATAAGTAGGTTTGGGGGTGATTTCAACCGGAGCCCGGAGAAAAATTTAACGCGACGTGAATGCCGCCTACGCCGAAAGCTAGGGCGTTGATCTTGCTACAAGTTCTCGGTCGCTGGGGCTGGCCGATAACAGCCAAAACCTAGCGGAACGGCTGGAAATTCTGCGTCGAGGTGAAGAAGTCGGCGGCGACTTTGCGGCCCGAAACGATGTTGTCGACCGTCACTTGCGTAGTAAGTCCCTGGGCGTCCGTGATCAGCCATTGCTTGAGCCGGAGCTCGGGCCCGTTGTCGAAAGTGAGCTTGATGGTTCCGGCGGCATCGCCCCCGTTGTCCTCGAGCGAGATGGCGAGCGTCCCCTCCTCGCTTTCCACCCCGACGATCCGGGCATCGCGGCCGAGATCGACCGCGTCGGTGAGTAGCAGGCGGAAGGGCGTCGACTTGATGGGATATTTTTCGACTGTCTTGAGGTCTGAATCCTCAATGGCGAGGAAGGCGCCGTCGGCGACGATGCGGAGTGCACTCGGCGGCGCGTAGTCGAACCTGATCCTGCCTGGCCGCTGCACGTAGAAGCGCCCGCTGGTGTGCTTGTTGGTGGAATCTACCTGGTCGAAGCTGCCTTGCAGGTTGGTGATCCCGTTGAAATAGGCGTTGATGCGCTGCACCGCCTTGGCCTGCTGCTCGCCGATCAGCGGAGTCGGTCCCGGAGCAGCCTCTACGGCGGCCTCCCAGCCCGCGCCTTCATCCATCGCCGAAGGGGCGATCTCGTCGGCCGGAGGCGCTGCCCCGGTCGGCTGATCGTCGCCAATCGAAGGTCTCAGCTGCTCCTGAGGCTCGGTGAGGCCTTGCGGCTTGGCCGGAGTGCCCGGGGCGACGGAGCCTGTGGTAATGGCGGTCGAAGGAGTTGAACTTTTGACGACGGTGCTGGACGGATCTTCGGCCCACGCCGAGCCCGTCGAAACGCTAACCATCACGGGCAGGACAAACAGTAGCCCGGCTGCTCTGCGGCTCGTCATCAACCCCCTCCGTGCGCGCGGCGCGGTTTAGGACCCAAGCGACAATCGTTAGATGATTCAGCCAAATCTGGTCAATCTCGTGATGGCGTCCCGGCTGATAACCGACTGCCACGCTATCCCCGGATTTCTTTGTTTTTTTATGACCGGGTGCGCCCTAAATACCCACCAATACGCCCCTGTCCCGCAATTCCGGTACCATTCGGGTACCATTAAGTCAGTGCACGCCGTAAGATTTCATCGGCCACACCAGCGACATTCCGTCCTCGCGACCAAGTAAGTGCGAATAGCTGTCGAGCATGGTGCTGGCACGCGCATGACTAGCTCGCGCGATTGCTGCCTTTGAGAACCGTTCGCAATGAGCCTCAACCGGTATGGCTGAAGGCGCCCAGGAAAGTGGGGGACTGTGAGTAGATGCCACCTCCTGAACGTGAACGTCCGGTCCGAAGGCAACGAGCGGCTACAATCTCAAATAAGGCCCATCAATCGGACACTCACCGAAAAATCACTATTTTTAGCTACCAGTGAACCGGTGCGCCCCGCGTCACACCGCACTACCCCCAAACCTTTGATTGGGGGCGTTTTTGGTCGCAATTTGAGTGCGTGCAACTACTTGAAGGAACGCCGAGTTTTCGAAGGCGTTACCTTCTATGAAGGAGCTTCGAAATGAAAAAAGTTACGGGCTTTGTGAGCGCTGTAGCTCTCGCCTTGATGATGTTTGCGCCCTCTAACGCATCCGCGCAGCAGGTTAATATCTACGTCGGCCACGGCCAAGGATACGGGAACGGGTACCCCCATTACGGCTATGGTTACGGCTACGGGTATCCCCGTTACGGGTATGGTTACTCAAGTTACGGGTATAGCTCGTACCCGGGTTACTACGGCTACGGTTATGGACGTCCGTATTATGGCACCTATTGGGGTCACGGTCGGCGTGTTGCTCGAAGGGTTTATCGCCGAAGGGCTCGGTGGTATTAAGCGTGGCTTAATGAATGAGCCGCGTAGTTAGACAGTCAACGCGCGCCCTTTGGCTTTGGCTGGGGGGCTTTTTCTTTAACCCTATACCTTCCAATCATAATGCCCTTGGCGGTTTCCAACAGGTTTCAGCCTGAAAATCACTGAAATGGTATCAGGCTGGTAACACTAGCCCCCAGAACCTCCAAAATCCCCCCGCGTTTCACCAGCGCCCGTAATGTAGCTCACGATGGCTACCTCCGACGCGAGCGCGCGTCGAAATGCCCCCCTTGCTGGCTAATGCGCGGGATAGAGTGATGCCGTGACCACCCATCCTGAAAAAGAGGTGATCGTCCTACAGGGCGGAGGGGCACTCGGGGCTTATCAGGCTGGCGCCTACGAGGCTTTATGCGACGCCGGTCACATGCCGAACTGGGTCGCGGGCACATCGATCGGCGCCGTCAACGCCGCCATCATCGCCGGCAATCCGCCCGAGCAGCGCGCATCCCGGTTGCGCGAGTTCTGGGAGCGTGTTTCCAGCCGGCTCATCGCTTGGCCTCTCGGCACCGATGACAGCTCGCGTAGGATTTTCAATGAGACCAGCGCCGCGCTTTCTGCCATCGGCGGTGTGCCCGGTTTCTTTGAGCCTCGAATTCCTCCTGCGGTGGTCATGCCGCAGGGCACGCCGGAGGCGATTAGCGTCTACGACACTGAGCCTCTTAAAGCCACGCTGATCGAGCTTGTCGATTTCGATTTGCTGAATTCCGGATTGGTGCGGATGAGCATCGGAGCCGTACAGGTGCTGACCGGCAACATGCAATATTTCGATACAGCCTTACAGACGATCGGTCCGGAGCATGTCATGGCGAGTGGCGCGCTCCCTCCCGGCTTCCCTCCCATCGAGATCGACGGTGAGCCTTATTGGGACGGCGGACTCGTTTCCAACACGCCCCTGGAACATGTACTCGAACGTAGCGGTCCGCGCGAAGATATGTGCATCTTCCAGATCGACCTTTTCAGCGCCAAGGGCTGCATGCCGGAAACCCTGTTCGATATCACGCAGAGGGAAAAGGAGATCCGTTATTCGAGTCGCACCCGTCTCAATACGGATGTCTTCCGGGAGCTGCAGACAATCCGCAGGGCTATTCGTCAATTACGGACCAAGGTGCCGCAAGAGCTTTGCGACAACCCCAATTGGCAACTCCTCGACAGCGTGAGTTGCGATGCCGCGGTCACTATTGTACTGCTCATTCACCGGCGCGCAGCCTACTGGACGCAATCTAGCGACTATGAATTCTCGCGCTACTCGATGGATGAGCATTGGCTTGCTGGCCGCGCCGATGTCGAGCGAACCCTGAGTGATCCGGCCTGGAAGAACCGCACGCGGCCGGAAGAAGGCGTGATGGTGCTCGATCTCACGCGGGAGCTCGATACTGATCCAAGGGAACGCACGCTGTGAAGATCGACGAGGTCAGACGCTGCGCCTTCGCGATGCCCCTGACGAGCCCTGCCTTTCCTCCGGGCCCCTACCGTTTCATCAATCGCGAATATCTCATCATCATCTACCGAACTGATCCGGCCGCACTCGAGGCGGTGGTTCCCGAGCCGCTCACCTTCGATGAGCCGCTCGTCAAATACGAGTTCATCCGCATGCCAGACTCCACCGGCTTTGGCGACTATACCGAGTTGGGACAGGTCATTCCGGTGAAATTCAAAGGACAAGAGGGCGGCTACAGCCATGCCATGTTCTTGAACGATGGTCCGCCCATCTACGGCGGCCGCGAGCTGTGGGGCTTCCCCAAGAAATACGCCCAGCCTTGCTTGAGCGTCGACAAGGATACGCTGATTGGCACGCTCAACTATGGTTCCGTGCGCGTCGCCACGGCCACCATGGGCTTTAAGCACAAGGCCTTGGATCAGAGCGTGGTTCGCGCCGGCTTAGAGAAGCCAAATTATCTTCTGAAGATCATCCCACATGTCGACGGAACGCCCCGTATCTTGGAACTCATCGACTATCGTCTCGAAGACATCGTCATGAAGGGGGCTTGGTCAGGTCCAGCGATGCTCGAGCTCGAGCCGCATGCGCTGGCGCCGGTTGCCGCACTGCCAGTGCGCGAAGTTATCTCTGCCACGCACATCATCGCCGACCTCACCCTTGGGTTGGGCAACGTCGTGTACGACTATCGTAAACCTGAGGAGTGTGGGCCATGAAACTTGACGGCAAGGTTGCTCTGATCACCGGCGCCGCTAGCGGCATTGGTCATGCCATTGCGAGGCGCTATGTCGAAGCCGGTGGCAAGGTTATTATCGCCGATTTGAACGCAGATGGCGCGGCCAAATCGGCAAACGAGCTCGGCGACACAAAGACGGCTATCGGCATCGCCATGGATGTCTCGAAGGAGGATCAGGTCAATGCCGGCATCGAGCAGGCGGTCAAAGCCTTCGGCCGGATCGACATCCTCGTCTCAAATGCTGGCATCCAGATCGTGTACCCGATCGAAGAGTTTCCCTACGCCGATTGGAAAAAGCTTCTAGCGATCCACTTGGACGGGGCGTTTTTGACGACCAAGGCCTGCGTCAAGCACATGTACCCCCAGAAGTCCGGCGTATTGATCTATATGGGATCGGTGCACAGCCATGAGGCGTCACCGCTCAAAGCCGCCTATGTGGCCGCCAAGCATGGCCTGCTCGGCTTGGCACGAGTGATGGCGAAGGAAGGAGCCGCGCATAATGTGCGTGCCAATGTCATCTGCCCAGGCTTCGTGAAGACGCCGCTCGTGGAGAAGCAAATACCCGAGCAGGCCAAGGAGCTCGGCATCAGCGAGGAGCGCGTGATCAAGGAGATCATGCTCGCCGAGACCGTGGACAAGGAATTCACCACCGTCGAGGACGTCGCCGAAGTCGCTCTAGTGCTCGCCGCCTTCAAGACCAATGCGCTCACGGGCCAGTCGATCTGCGTGAGCCATGGCTGGCACATGAGCTAGAACTCTAATGTTCAGGCTTCGCTGTCGAGACAAGGAGCCCAGCGGCCAAGCCCAACACCTACACCGGCAAGGACGGCTGTAAACTCTAGTCGCGTCTGCGGCGCTAATGATCGCCGCGTGCAAGTCACTCTCTTCTAGTTTTGTCAGTCGGCCTCGAAATGGGCCGCGTCCACCTAAGACGTAGGGATCGAGGACCTTGGTAAACGAACGTGCATCCATCTTCGCCACAAAACGAAACACCGGCATTAAAGCTATAAGATTGTAGTCCCTGTTTTTTCGATGACGGACGGGATGGGTGTCAAGGCCTTCGACGTTCGTACGCGTGCTTTCATATCGCTCAGCTTGGCCATGTTGACCGCGATACGCCGCGCTTCATCGAGAGTGAGTGCCTTGGAATTCCAAGCGCGAAAGCGTGACGGAGCTGAGCCCGTCTATGTGTTTATGACCTGAGCGGTAAGCGCGATCAATCAGGCGTCCTTTGTCCTCTGATACGGGTTAAAGCTTCCACACGAAAGGGCCCTCCGTCGATAAAGCGGAAGGCACCTCGATTCGTTATTGAAGTGACAGCCTAGGCAGGATGCTTGCTTTTGTAATAAGCCTGTGCCTGCACCCACGCTCGGAGGCGTTAGTAGGGCGTCGCCCCCTCATCCTCGCCGACCAGAATCTCACGCTTTCCCGCGTGGTTGGCCGCCCCGATCAGGCCTTCTTTCTCCATGCGCTCGATCAGAGAGGCTGCGCGATTATAGCCGATGCCGAGCCGCCGCTGGACGTAGCTCGTGGATGCCTTGCGATCGCGGAGCACGATGGCGACGGCTTGGTCGTACAGCTCATTGCCGCTGTCGCCATATTCTTCGCCGCCCTCGCCGCCGCTCGCCTCTTCGTCGTCTTCCTCCTCGGTGACCGCTTCGAGATAGGCAGGCGTGCCCTGCCTCTTCAGATGGCGAACCACCTTCTCGACCTCCTCATCGGCGACAAAGGGTCCATGCACGCGCATGATGCGGGCGCCGCCCGCCATATACAGCATGTCACCCTGACCCAGCAGCTGCTCGGCGCCCTGCTCGCCGAGAATGGTGCGGCTGTCGATCTTCGAGGTGACCTGGAAGCTCACCCGGGTCGGGAAATTCGCCTTGATCGTGCCCGTGATGACGTCGACGCTCGGACGCTGCGTCGCCGTGATGAGATGGATGCCGGCCGCGCGCGCCATCTGCGCAAGCCGCTGCACAGTCGCTTCGATGTCCTTGCCGGCGACCATCATCAGGTCGGCCATCTCGTCGACGATCACGACGATATACGGCATCGCATCGTAATCCATCTCCTCCTGCTCGTAAACGGCGCGGCCGGTTGCGCGGTCGAAGCCGGTCTGCACCGTGCGCGTCAGCATCTCGCCTTTGGCTTCGGCTTGCAGGACGCGCGCATTGTAGCCCTTGATGTCGCGCACACCGAGCTTGGACATGCGCTTGTAGCGCTCCTCCATCTCGCGCACCGTCCATTTGAGCGCGACCACCGCCTTCTTGGGGTCGGTCACGACCGGCGCGAGCAGATGCGGAATGCCGTCATAGACCGACAGCTCGAGCATCTTCGGATCGATCATGATGAATTTGCACTGCTCGGGCGACAACCGGTACAGCAGCGACAGGATCATGGTGTTGATGCCGACCGACTTGCCCGAGCCGGTGGTGCCGGCGATGAGAAGATGCGGCATGCGCGACAGGTCGGCGATGATCGGCTCGCCGCCGATATTCTTGCCAAGCGCGAGCCCAAGCCTTGCCTCGGCGTCCTGAAAGTCCGGAGTCTCGAGCAGCTCGCGAAGCAGCACAACTTCGCGGCGGTCGTTGGGAAGCTCGATGCCGATGGCGTTGCGGCCAGGCACCACGGCCACGCGGGCGGAGATGGCGCTCATCGAACGGGCGATGTCGTCGGCAAGCCCGATCACGCGCGAGGACTTGGTTCCTGGCGCGGGCTCGAGCTCGTACAACGTGACCACGGGGCCGGGCCGTACATTGGTGATCTCGCCTTTGACGCCGAAATCCTGAAGCACGCCTTCGAGCTCGCGCGCATTCTCCTGAAGGACGTCGTCCGACACGCCGCGGCCGCGCGGCGAGCGCGCCTGCTGCAGCAGCTTGATCGACGGCGTCTCGTAAGGCTCCTCCATGGGTGCCGAGCGCACTCCTGTGTGCTTCTTCTTCTCCTTGGCGGCTGTGCGGGTGATGCGGTAGCCGGGTGCATTTACGTTCTCGGCGCCATCCTCGTCATTGTCCTCTTCTTCGCTCGCAGGCACGAACGGCGCGGCACCGAACGAGGGCTCGATGCGGCCATCGGCGTCGACTTGCGGCTCTTCCTCGACGAACTCTTCAGCCTGCGTGTCTTCGTCCTCATAGTCGTCCTGCTCGTCGCGGCGGCGCCGCGCGAAGATGCGTCCAAGTTTGGTGCCGGTCTGCATGACGAAATGCATTGCCCCGCCGATCCAGGCGCTCGCCCATTCGGTGGCGGCGCTACTGCGCGGGGCCCACAGCGCGATCAGCCGTGAGGTGCTGGTGCCGCAGGCGAATAGCAGCAGCATGGTGCCGAGCACGAAGAAGGCGAGCCCGGCCACAAACGAGACCGCCGCTTCGGGAAGGAGCGGGCCGATGACATGGGCGCCGGCCATGAAGAAATCCCCGAGAATGCCGCCGAGCCCGTTAGGCAGTGGCCAGCTCTTGGGCTGGGGCAGGGCGGCCAGCGTCGCGGCAAGCAGCATGACAGCAGCGGGCCAGGCGAGCAGGCGGAGCCTCCGGCGCTTTGGCACCGTGCGGAATAACAGGTGCCAGCCCCAGGCCGCGAGCGGCAGAAACAGAATGATCGAGGCTAGCCCCAAGGATTGGATGGCGAGGTCGGCGACCACTGCGCCCCAGCCGCCGAGCAGATTACGCGGGGCGGCGCGCGTTGCGTTGTTGAAGCTCGGGTCATGCACCGACCATGTGGCGAGGCTCGCCCACGCGGCGCACGCGACCGTGACGACGCCAAGTCCGTAGGTGCCGAGCATCAGCCGGCGCAAACCCGACTCGACCGCCCCGGGCAACAGCCTTCGCCGCTCCTTAGCTCTTCCTCTGCTTGCCATTCCCTCTAGCCCAATGTGGCGACGATGCGCGTCAAGGCCTCGCGCGTGGTGTCGGCGTCATGCACGAGCGCGACCCTGACATAGTCCGTACCCGCATTGTCCCCTTCGGGTTGCGCTTGCGCGAGATAAGCTCCCGGCAAAACTCTAACACCACAGTCTTTCCAAAGGGTTGTCGCGGCGCCCTCGCCACCCCCGAATTTCGCCAAATTGAGCCATAGAAAGAAGGCTCCGCCCGGCCTTCGATAGCCGTAGCGTGCCCCCAAAATGGCGTCGGCGAGATCGAAATTTGCGCGGTACAGCGACCGGCCCTGCTCCACATGCGTCTCATCGCTCCAGGCGGCCGCCGAGGCATTCTGGATGGGGAGCGGCACTTGCGGGCAGGCGACATTGCGGAACCGGCCGAAGGCGGCGATGAATTCCGGATCGCCGGCGACGAAGCCTGATCGCAAGCCCGGGAGCCCCGAGCGCTTGGAGAGCGACTGGAACGCCACGACGTTGGCGAAGCTTCCGCACCCGAAGTGGGCCGTCTCGAGCGCGCCGGGCGGCGGCGCATCTCCATAGATCTCCGAGTAGCACTCGTCTGCGAACAGCAGAAAGTCATGGCGGCGGGCGAGCGCGATGGCTTGCGCGAGATACGCGGAAGAGGCAACCGCGCCTTGCGGGTTCGAAGGTGAGCAGAGATAAAGCGCCACCGTGCGCTTCAGAATACCCGTGTCGATTGCGTCGAGATCCGGCAGGAAGCCCCGCTCTGGAATGCTTGCGAGGAAGTGCGGCACGGCGCCCGAAGCCGCCGCCGCGGCGGCATAGACTTGGTAAAATGGGTTGGGAATGAGCACCGCAGGGGCCGCCAATCCCGGCTTCCGTGCGAGCGCCGGAAAGATCGCGGAGAACAAACCCTCCCGCGACCCGTTCAGCGGCAGAAGATGACGCTCAGCGTCGACATGCCCGGCGAGCGCCGGATAGCGCCGTCCCATCCAATCGGCGATCGCCTGGCGAAGCGCCGGGATGCCTTTGATCGGCGGGTAGCGTCCAAACTCGCGCAAATGTTCTTGCAGCACGGGCCCGAGGAAGGGCGGGATCACACCTTTCGGCTCGCCGAGCGAAAGGTCGGTAGGTTTCATGCCGGGCTCGAGCCCCTTGAGCAGCTCGGTCAGCCGCGCGAACGGCGAGGCGACCAGGGCATCGAGAGGAGTGAGTAGGATGTTCGGCATGGCGGCGGTGGTACGGGAAGCCGCTGCTCGCTTCAATGGGCGTGAAAAAGAACCCCGGCGAAAGGCCGGGGCTCCAGGCTAGAGCAGTAGTTAAGGGAGGAGAAGACTAAAGCTATGAAGTTACTAAGTTTTTTGTCCTCTTAGCTCGCGCGCAGAACAGGTTTACTGCACCACCTCGCCGTGCAGGTTGATGTCCAGGCCTTCGACCTCGACCGCCTGGCTCACCCGGACGCCGGTGACGATGTTGCAGATGATGAGGATCACGAAGGTGGCGATGGCCGTCCAAATGATCGTTGCGGCGATACCCTCGATCTGCACGATTACCTGGTGCGGATTGCCGTCGAGCAAGCCCTTGGCCGCGTCGCCGCCGACTGCCGCCCGCGCGAACACGCCGGTCAGCAATGCGCCGATGATGCCGCCCACGGCATGAACGCCGAAGGCATCGAGCGAGTCGTCGTAGCCGAGCGCCTTCTTCACGGTCGTGGCCGCGAAGAAACAGCCGACGCCGGCCGCTGCCCCGATCCACAGCGACCCGACTGGGTCGACGAAGCCCGAAGCCGGGGTGATGGCCACGAGTCCGGCCACCGCGCCCGAGATGATGCCGAGCACGCTCGGCTTCTTGTGCACGAGCCATTCGGCGAACATCCACGCCAAGGCTGCCGTCGCCGTGGCGATTTGCGTCACGGTCATCGCCATGCCAGCGCGGCCGTCTGCTGCCAACTCTGAACCGGCGTTGAAGCCGAACCAGCCGACCCACAGAAGCGAGGCGCCGACCACGGCATAGACCAGATTGTACGGCGACATGTTCTCCTGGCCGTAGCCGTTGCGCTTGCCGAGATAGAGAGCGCAGACGAGGCCCGCGACACCGGCGTTGATATGCACGACCGTACCACCGGCAAAATCGAGCACCCCGAGAGCGCCGAGGAAGCCGCCGCCCCATACCCAATGCGCGATCGGAGCGTAAACGATGATCTGCCACAGGATCATGAACAGCACCAGCGCCGAGAATTTCATGCGGTCGGCGAAGGCACCGCAAATGAGCGCCGGCGTGATGATGGCGAAGGTCATCTGGAAGCACATGAACACCGTTTCGGGGATCGTGCCCTTAAGGGTCGCGACGTCCATGCCTTTCAGCATGAACCGGGACATGCCGCCGATATAGGCGTTCATGCTTCCACCATCGGTGAAGGCGAGCGAATAGGCGATCACCATCCACACTACGGTGACGAGGCAGGTCGTGGCGAAGCTTTGCATCACCGTGGCCAGCACGTTCTTCTTGCGGACCATGCCGCCGTAGAAGAGCGCTAGGCCCGGGATGGTCATCATCAGCACGAGTGCCGTCGATGTCAGCATCCAGGCCGTGTCGCCCGCGCTCAGAGTGGGAGCGGGCGGCGCAGCCGGCGCCTCAGTCGCCGCGGCACCTGCTTCCTGGGCAAGAGCCGGGTCGAGCTTTGCGAATAGCAGCACTGCAAGCGCTGCTACGACCGCGGCAGAAAAATATTTGGCTAGTCTCGACATCTTCTTCCTCTCCCCACTAGAGCGCTGATTCGTTCGTTTCGCCGGTGCGGATGCGCACCGTCTGCTCGACGGGAACGACGAAGATCTTGCCGTCGCCGATCTGTCCGGTCTTCGCCGCGGTGACGATTGCGTCGACCGCTTTGTCGACCAGCTTGGCAGGGACCACGACCTCGATCTTGATCTTCGGTAGGAAGTTCACGGCGTATTCGGCGCCGCGATAGATCTCGGTGTGACCCTTTTGGCGGCCGTAACCTTTGACTTCGGTCACGGTCATGCCTTGCAGGCCAAGCTCGGTGAGGGCTTGGCGCACCTCATCGAGCTTGAATGGCTTGATGATTGCCATCACCAGCTTCATCTGATTAACCCCTCCATGTTTCCGGCCGCCAGGTTCTTGGCCCGGTGACGCGTTCCGGCCGCGTGAACCCGAAGGCAGAGTCAAGCCTCGTGCCAACTCGACCCGGAGGCGGCAAGTCGTTGGCTTTAAGGAGTTTTTTACGGAAGGGACTGGGGTGCAAGATGTCTGGGCAGTAGTGTGTTGGCCTATTAACTAGGCAAGAATAGCAATTTGCTCAGAATATGAGCAAGACTATCGGCCGTTGCGCTCTCTGACCAGCCCTTCTTGCGCCGTCGAGGCCACCAATTCGCCCTCGCGTGTGAACAGAGTGCCTCGACAAAAGGCCCGCCCAGCGCTCGACGAAGGGCTGTCCTGGGCATAGAGCAGCCACTCGTCGGCCCTGAATTTCCGGTGGAACCAGATCGCGTGGTCGAGGCTCGCCAGCATCAGCCGTGGGTCGAACACGAACCGGCCGTGGGCGATCAGCGCGGTATCGAGCAGGGTGAAGTCGGACGCATAGGCGAGCACGCATTGATGCAGGGCCGGATCGTCCCCCAGGTTCCCGGTTGCCCTGATCCAGACCTGCTGCGAAGGCGCGCGGTTCTCCGGCGAGAAATAACGGCCAAGATCGACGGGGCGGATCTCGATCGGCCGCTCGCGATCCCAATAGGCCTTGACCTGGGGCGGCAGCCGGCCGGTCAGCCGCTCCTTCAGCTCGGCCTCGCTCGGCAGCGCCTCCGGCGACGGCACATCGGGCATCTTGATCTGATGATGCAGCCCGCCCTCCTCGTTGTGGAAAGAGGCGGCCATGGAGAAGATCGCCTGGCCGTGCTGGATGGCGACCACCCGGCGGGTCGAGAAGCTGCCGCCGTCGCGGATGCGGTCGACCTCGTAGATGATGGGGATTGCGGGGTCGCCGGCGCGCAGGAAATAGGCATGGAGCGAATGCGCCAGGCGCCCCTCCACGGTGCGGCTCGCCGCGACCAGGGCCTGGCCGATAACCTGCCCGCCGAAAACGCGCTGCCAGCCTGCCTGCGGGCTCAAGCCCCGATAGAGGTTCTTCTCGAGAGTTTCGAGATCGAGAATTGATAGCAGCTGTTCGAGTGCGCGGCTCATAGGCCAAGCCTTCATTGGACCTAAACTTAGCCTTTAACAGTTTCGTACCGCGTACGGAACGTGGCATTGCTGTTGGATGGATGAGGCAAAGCAAGAAGCCAGCCGGGCGCCCTACGACGTGGCGATCGGTGGCGGCGGATTCGTCGGGCGGACGCTCGCGCTTGCGCTCGCCAAGCTCGCGCCGCAAGGCTTCCGCGTCGCGCTGATCGACGCGGAAGCGCCGCGAAGCGATACACGTGTAATCGACGACCCGCGGGCACTGGCGCTGTCGGCTTCGACCAAGAAGCTGCTCGATGTGCTCGGCGTGTGGCCGGAGATTGCGCCGAAGGCCCAGGCCATCCTCTCGATCCACATCACCGATAGCCCGCTGGATGCCGAACTCCGACCACATTTCCTTGGCTTCGACGACGAGCTCAAATCGGGAGAGCCCGGCGCTTATCTCGTCGAGCATGGCGTGTTGTCGCGTTCGCTCGAAAACGCGGTTGTCCAAGAACGCGCCATCGAGATGTTCGCGCCTGCGACGGTCACCGACTATGCGACCAGCACCTTCGCCATTACCGCCAAGCTCGCGCATGGCGATGCGATTTCGGCCCGCCTCCTGGTGGCTGCCGACGGCAAGCGCTCGCGGCTAAGGGAGCGGGCCGGCATCAAATGCGTGGCCTGGTCCTATCCGCAAATCGGCATCGTCACGACCGTCGCGCATCGGCGGCCGCATGGCGGCCGCGCAGTGCAGCATTTTCTGCCCGCCGGCCCTTTCGCCATGCTGCCGCTTACCGGCAACCGCTGCTCGATCGTGTGGACCGAAGGCGCCTTGCGCGGCGCCGAGATCATGGCACTCGATGAGGCGTCCTTCACCGCCGAGCTCGCCGCCCGCTTCGGCGCGAAGCTCGGCGCGATCACGCTTGCGGGTCCGCGCCAATCCTTTCCGCTCGAGCTTCAGATCGCGCGGAGTTTCATCGACGACCGTCTCGCTCTAATCGGCGAAGCGGCCCACGTGGTCCATCCGCTGGCCGGGCTTGGGCTCAATATCGGCATGCGCGATGTGGCTGTGCTCGCCGAGATTATCATCGAGGAAACGCGGCTCGGCCTCGACATCGGTGCCGCGCCCGGGCTCGAGCGCTATCAGCGTTGGCGGCGCTTCGATAGTGCATTGTCGGCCGCGGTCATGGATGGGTTGAATCGGCTATTCTCCAACGACAGCGCTCCGCTCCGCGCGCTCCGCGATCTCGGTCTCGGTCTGGTCGACAGGACGCCGCCGCTGAAGCGCTTCCTCGTGCGCGAGGCGGCCGGAGAGACCGGCAATGTCCCGCGTCTGCTGAAGGGCGAGAAAGTGTAAGCTTCAAGGCTCCAATTGCCCGCGCCGTTCTTCTACCTGACCTATGGCGGGGCGAACCGGAGCCTTATCACGCCGGCGCTTGGGTCAACTCGCGCGCTTGGACGCACTCTCACCTGGACCCTGTCATGATTGCCGACGGCGTTACGCTCGGGCGCATCCCCTTACGTCGCGAATGCGTTTCGCACGCGACGATTGATCTCTGCGCCGAGCTTCCAGGCCGGGGGCGCCGCTGCTACGCTTTTCCTATGCTGGATGTCGTTCCGCCCGATCCTGGCCGCTTGCTTGCAGCCGCACGCGCCATCGAGGGGGCGCGGCAGGATGGCGAGGTGCTAGTCTATTGCGCGCTTGGCTATTCACGCCGCCCCTCGGTGGTCGCGACCTGGCTGGCGATGACCGGTCGCGCCGGTAGCGTCGATGAGGCTGTCGAGAGGGTGAGGGCGGTACGCCCGCGCATCGTTCTCGGCGATGAGGCGAAACAGGCAATTGCCGAAGCCGACGAGCGCGCTCAATGACGGGAGAGCGGGCGCCCCGCCAGCTCGCCGCTGTTTCGGCCGATCTGCTCGACCAGGGCGCGATCATCGACCGCCTGTCGCGCCCGCTGACCATCGCCGCCCTGCTCGGCCTGATCGTCGGTCTCGGCATCGAGCTCGGCGCGCTCCTGACAGCAGGCCTGCTGTTGGTCAGCCTGGCGGGCCTTGTCGAGACCTATCTCGCGCTTCGCGTCGGGTTCGACGCGGCGCTGTTCCGCCGGCTGGCCGAACGCGAGGCTGCTAGCGCGCCCGATCCGAGCTGCTTCGATGCGGCGCTGATCGCGCTCGGGCTGCTGCCGCAGAGCAAGGCCGGACGTGCCGTCGAGCCGCGCGCGCTCGACGCCCGGCGGATGTTGACTTTGCAGGGAGCGGCACTCGCGTTCCAGGTCGCGATCATTTTGCTCGCGACCGCCCTTATTCAGGCGCATGTGAGCTGAACGAGAGAGCTAGCCTTGGTCGAGCTTGCGGGCTTCTTCGGGCAGCATGATCGGGATGCCGTCACGGATCGGGTAGGCGAGGCCTGCGGCGCGGCTTATCAGCTCTTGGCGTTCGGCGTCGTAGTCGAGCGAGGTCTTGGTCAGCGGACAGACCAGGATCTCGAGCAGTTTCGGGTCGAGCCGTCGCCCGCGGCCTTGCGTCTCGCCGGTCATTGCAGCGATGTCCCCGAGCCGTCGTCGCGCGCCGCGAGCTCCATCTCGGCGAGCGCCACCAGCGCATCGGCGCGCGCCCGCAGGTCCTTGGCCTCGATCAGGCACTGCTTCTCCTCAGGCCCGTACGGGCTCAGGATCGCCAAGGAATTCACCAGCCGCTCGGTGCTCGCATTGTTGATGCGGTCCCAATCGGCATTGAGATTGTTGGCCAAGAGATAGCTCCTGAGCGTTGCGATCAGGCGAGGTCGGTCGACATCGTCCTCGCCTTGCCCCGCAATGAAGTCGCTGGCATAGGGACCGAAGTCGATCGCGCAAATGCGAAACGGCTCTCCCGCGCCAACATCGTTGCCGACCAGGAAGCGCGCGACGCCGGCGAGCGAGATGGCCATCCTGCCGTCGTCGCTCTCGGTGAAGCTCGCGATGCGCCCCGCACAGCCGACGCGGCGCAAGGCGAAACTCTTGCCGAGCGGCGATTCGGCGGCTCCCGCCTCAAGCCCGGGCTGCACGATACCGATCAGCCGGTTGCCGGATAGCGCACGGTCGACCAACGCAAGATAGCGCGGCTCGAATACGTTCAGCGTCAGCGAGGCGCGCGGCAGCAGGATCGCGCCCCTGAGTGGGAACACCGGCAGCGCCTGCGGCAAATCCGCGGCGCTTCGGTAGCGGTCAGTCAAACCCAAGCGATGCGCTCCTTCCCCCTCACGCGAACAACAGCGAGGAGAGCTTTTGCCGGCCCGACACCGTGGCCGGATCGGCAGGCCCCCAGGCATCGAACAGTTGCAGCAGCTGCTTCCGCGCCGCGTCGTCGTTCCAGCTGCGGTTCTTGGCGACGAGAGTGAGCAGCTCATCCAGCGCGCCGTTACGATCGCCCTTGGCGTTTAGCGCGAGCGCGAGATCGAAACGGGTCTGCGGTTCTTTCGGTTCCGCGGCGAGCTTGGCCCTGAGCGTCTCGACATCGCCGGTCTCGACAGCCTTGCGCGCAAGTTCAAGGGCGGCGCGCGCGCTCGCCACCGGCGCGGCCTCTGCCCTGGCCGGAGGCACTAGCGCCAAGGTCTGCTCGGCGCGCGCGAGGTCGTCGGTCTTGATGTAGCATTTGGCGAGCCCGGCAATGGCTTGCACGTTCTCGCCGTCTTGCTGGAGCACCTCACCGAACAGCTGCGCGGCGGTGTTGAGGTCGCCGGAAGCAAGGGCCGCCTCGGCCGCCTCGATATCCGCCGCCGTGTCTGCGACCGTGTCACCGACCAGCCTGGCGATGAAGGCAGCGACGCGCGACTCCGGAAGGGCTCCCATGAAGCCGTCGACCGGACGGCCGTCCTGGAAGGCGAATACTGCTGGGATCGACTGGATGCCCATCTGCCCCGGAATCTCCGGATGGTCGTCGATATTGAGCTTGACCAGCTTGACCGCGCCCTTCGCCCCGCGCACGGCCTTTTCCAGGATCGGCGTCAGCTGCCGGCAGGGCCCGCACCAGGGCGCCCAGAAATCGACCAGCACCGGCACATCCCGCGAGGCGTCGATCACGTCGCGCATGAAGTCCTTGGTGGTGGTGTTCTTGATCAGTTCGACGTCGGGCGTCGCCGCGCCGCCGGTATTAAGGATCGGGGTATCTACACTCATGCTCCTTGCCTATCCGGCGCCCTTTGGCGTGCAGACTAGCATTGCCAAGCGCCCAAAGTGTGAGGGATTCGGCTGCAAAGATGGGCTGCCCCGCGTCATTTGGCAACTCGTCCCTTACGAGGGATCTTGGAGCGCAAGCACGCGCGCCTCGTGGCCGGAAGCGGCGATGAAGCGGAGTAGGTCAGCCGTCGCGAGCCTGGTGGTCGCAGTGTTCTCGAGCGGATGGCAATTAACCTCGGCGAACTCCGTTAGCGCCTGATCGACCACGACGATGACGCTTCCGGCCGAGTCGTTGAGGAGGGCTAACGGCGTCACCGAGCCACCCGGCACGCCGAGTACGGCTTCGAGCAATGCGGCGCTTCCGAAGCTGAGCCGGCCAAGTCCAAGCGCCTTCCCCAGTGCCTTGAGGTCGACGCGCGTGTCATCCTTGGCGACCACCAGCACCATGCGGCCCTCCTTGTTGATCAGGAACAGGTTCTTGGTGTTGGCGCCTTGGATCTGGCCGCGCAGCGCCTCCGACTGCTCGACGGTGAACATCGGCGTGTGCTCGACCGTGGTCGTCGCGATGCCAAGCGCTTTGAGGCGGGCGAACAGGGCCAGGCGATCGATGGCCATCACCCTGTCACCAGGGTTGGCGCGCGTAACTTGCACGGCCGGGGTGACGCAGGCGAGGTAGACATCGAGGCGGCGATCCACTAGATCGTTAGGCTGTAGCTACGATATTGGAGTGCGGGTGTAGCTCAGGGGTAGAGCATAACCTTGCCAAGGTTAGGGTCGAGGGTTCGAATCCCTTCGCCCGCTCCAAATCTTCCCACAGCAGCGAACATGCGAACGGCCCCTCTTGGGGGCCGCTCCTAGCGCGATGGTGGACGGCTCTCCTTACCAGGGCCAGCCCGGATTGGACCGGAACGTCCGCTGCTGCTGCTGATAATCGCGCTGGATGTTGAAGCCGTAATTGTAGTTATAGGTCTTTCGGCGCACGCTACGCTTTTTCTTCGGCTGATCGGTGCCGTCATCGCTGGCGCTGGAATTTGCGGAGGTCTTCGGCGAGCCGTATTTGGCCAACACGACGAAATCGCCGCCCTTGGGCAGACCCGCCGCGTTGATGCTGGTATCGCCGATGATCAGCGTCGATCCGGGGGTCAGCCGCTCAGAAATGCGCTGGCGGATGTCGTCGGGGATCTCGATGCGGTCGAGAGCCTCCTCGGCTGGGCCGCCCTGAACGGTGACGGTCATCCAGCGCGCCTTGGTATCGCCGGGAGCGAATTTGAGCGCGGTGTAGACGTGGGTGCCGAGCGGTTCCTCGGGATTCTTCAAGCCGATCGGCGCGTCGAACACGCGGCCGAATTCCTGCCTAACGAAGATATGTCCGACCGGGGGCTGGCCCTTGCCGGCAACCGCATAGACCTTGTCGGCCAGGGCGTCGTTGAAGGCGCCGGTCTCCGGCAGACCATTGGCCTTCTGGAACGCCTTGATGGCGGTGACGGTGGCCTTGCCGAGCTTGCCGTCGAAGTCGACGCGGTCGAGGTAGCCGAGGTCGGCCAGGACGTTCTGCACGTCGACGGTGCGGTTGCGCTGCGTGCGGCGAGTCACGAGGATGCGGAGCGGAGCGGTCGAGCGGGGCTCGGCGGCCTGGAGCGCGGCAGCCCTGGTTCCGGCATCGAGCCTGTTCTCTGCAGCCGTGGGCGAGATGTTGTCATCGGCGACAGCAGCGACCATGACGGGGGCTGCTGCTGCAGGGGCTGGAAGTTCCGGAGCGGAATCAGCCGGCGCTGCTGCTACCGCCGGGGTCGCTGCTGGGATGACCGCGGCGACTTCAGGGGCTTTGGCCGCTACGGGTGCCGGAGCTGGCGCAACCGATGCTGCGATGATCGCCGCCGGTGCGATCCCGGCCGCGATGACCGGGGCGGCCGGAACTGGCTTCACTGGCGCGAGCGCCGGGACAAGCGAGGCCACCAGAGCGGCTGCAGGCGCGATGCCCGCGGCCGTTGCCGCGACCACCGGTGCGGCAGCGGCAGGAACCGTCGAAGCCGCCGCGGGGGCCACGGCCGCTTCAGGTGCAGGTACCGGCCCGGCAATCGGAGCGACCAAAATCTTCTCGGCCGCCGGCGTGCTTGCGGTCGTCGGACTCATGATGAAGGCGGCCGGAGCGGGAGTTTCAGCCTTCGGAACCGCCACGACGAGAGCGGGGGTCTCGGCCACCGAAGCCGCCGCGATCGGGGCAGCGGTCTTTTGCACCGGAGCGGCGGCGATCTGAGCGGGGGTCTTGGCGGCAGGCGCAGCGGCTACGGGGGCCGGCCCGTCCTCGTTATCGCTGTCGAGAGCGTGCGCGCTCGCGGCAGACCCGACGGCGTGATTGGTGTTGTTGTCTATGGCCCCCACCAACGGATCGAAGGCATGGGTCCGGGTGTCTACGACAGCACCGACAGTCTGGGCGGGAGTTGCGGCGGGCTTAGCTTCGCTCGCCACGGCGGTGCTCGCCGCTGGTGCAGGCGCTGCCGGCGCGTTCTGCGCGCCGACCGGCGCCTTCGGCAGGAGGGTCGCGTGGCTCGTGTCGTCGGTTCCAAGATCCTCGGAAGGAACGTCGGTGGTGACGCCGCGGATCTCGGCCTTGGCCAGCTTCACCTTGTGCGGAAGATCGGCATCCAGCGGCAGAATCAAGAGGTCGTTGGTTGATTGCTTCTGCTTGGTCTGCTCCTGCTTCACCATCGCCGGCGGCGGCAGAGGCTGGAACAGATTTGGGTGCTCGATCAGCGCCGGCGCCGGCCGATCGCGGGAGATGACCACGTTATCGCCGACGCTGGTGATGTCGTAGAGCTTGGGCGCAAAGGAATAAGGCAGGCGGATGCAGCCATGGGATGCGGGATAGCCCGGCACGATCCCGGCATGGAGCGCGGTGCCCGACCAGGTGATCCGATTCATCCAGGGCATCGGCGCGCCGCTATAGATGTTGGAATGGTGCCAGCGCTGCTTCTCGAGGATGCTGAAGGCGCCGAGGAAGGTTGGATGCGCGGGCATGCCCGTGGACACCTGCGAGGTGACGACGAGCTGAGTGCCGCGATAGATGTCGACTTTCTGCGAGCCCGTCGAGACGACCAGGAAGAGCGGGTCGCCGCTGTCGAGGTCGGAGATGTGAGCGTCGGCCGGCGACTTCTGCTTCTTCGCCTCGGCCGGCGCAACGGCAATCGCGACGCTCAGAGCGGCAATGCCGAGAGTGGTCAGAAATGTCGATGTAGTCCACTTGGCGACGTTCGTCGCCGCGTCGTTCGTCATACGCTGTTTACGCAACTCACTCGCTCCCCGTGCTTCATCGGACCCATAGCGAGCCTCCCCCATGAGTCCCCCACGACTCAACCGAATCAGACTAAAAGAGGTGTCCCAATTTGACCAGCAAAGCCTTCTGATTACCTAACGCGCGGCATCGGCGAAGTGTCCCCGCTGCCGCGACGGGGTCCTCGGAAAAAAATCGCGGAACTTCTGGGCCTTGGCGAAGCGGAATCGACCGTTTATCCACAGCTTCTGCGATAAGGGCCACGTGGGCCGCCGCAGAATAATCTTTGCCTTTGTTCCATTCTCGCAACACTTCTGATTCGCGTCGGCGCGAGCCGCTTGGAGGGCAGGTTGGGTATCCCGACGCGTCGCCAAGCTAGGCTGCGAGCAAGGCAAGAATTGGGTGATGGCGCGCCGTAAGCTTGGCGGACGCGCGTGCCGGGGATGAAAGCCCTTGCTTCGGGCAAGGCGCCTCAATACATCCGAGGCCCAAGCTGTTTTCAGCGACGTTGCTTCAGATGCTTTCAAGGGAGGCGAACATGTTGGCTACGACGCATCGGCGATCGCGCAATGTTGCCCGCGCGGTCTGCCTGCTGATCGTCGGCATGGTGCTCGGCGGCTGCGGCATCAACACCATCCCGACGTTGCAAGAGCGGGCCAAGGCGTCGTGGAGCGAGGTGCTGAACCAATACCAGCGTCGCGCCGACTTGATCCCCAATCTGGTGGAGACTGTGAAGGGCTACGCCGCCCAGGAAAGCAAGGTCCTGACCGACGTGGTCGAGGCGCGCGCCAAGGCGACGCAGGTGCAGATCCCGCCGGACATTCTCAACAATCCCGAGGCTTTCCAGAAATTTCAGGACGCCCAGAACGGTTTGACCGGAGCGCTCGGGCGGCTGCTTGCGATCACCGAGAATTATCCTGATCTCAAGTCGAACCAGAACTTCTTGGCGTTGCAATCGCAGCTCGAAGGCACCGAGAACCGTATCGCCGTCGCGCGGCGCGACTACATCGCATCGGTACAGGCCTACAACACCGAGATCAGGACGATCCCCGGCCGCTGGTGGCGCGCGCTGCTCTATCCTGATGCGCAGCCCATGCAGAACTTTACCGTCGCCGAGGAAACCACCAAAGTGCCCGAGGTGAAGTTCTAGCTTCTGCCTGAGCGAGGGCCCGATGGCCTCGGAACTGGCCTCTCTGCCGTGGCGTCTCGGTGCGGGTGGCGTTGCACTCTCTTTGGCGCTGTGGTTGGTCCCGGCCGCCGCTGCCGAGCCGACCTATCCCGAGCTCACCGGCCGCGTGGTGGATGACGCGCAACTGCTCGGCCCCGATGTCGAGGAGGAGCTGACGGCGGAGCTCAAGGCTCTGGAGGACAAGAGCTCGGATCAAGTCGTTGTCGTCACCCTGCCGTCGCTGCAAGGCTATCCGATCGAGGATTTCGGCTATCAGCTGGGGCGCCATTGGGGCATCGGCACCGCCAAACTAAGCAATGGCGTGCTGCTGATCGTCGCGCCAAACGAGCACAAGGTCCGCATCGAGGTCGGCTATGGTCTCGAGGGTACTCTCACCGACGCCTTGTCGAAGATCATTATAGACAACGCCATCGTGCCGAAGTTCCGCGCCGAAGACTATGCCGGCGGCATCAAGGACGGCGTGCGCGACATCATCAAGGTTCTGACCGGCGATGCTTCCGAGGTCGAGGATCGCGCCAAGGCCCGCCCCGATGCAGACGAGCCCGCAGTCGACTGGCTGATGGTACTGTTCTGGGTGCTGATGCTATCGTGGATCGTTTACAGCATCTATCGGAGCCAGCGCTATGCCACTGCCACCGGCCCGGGGGCGGGGCGGCGGTCGGGGCCGATCTTTCTGCCCGGGCCGGGCAGCGGCGGCAGCGATTGGGGCGGCGGCTGGAGCGGCGGAGGCGGCGGCTTCTCGGGCGGCGGCGGCTCATTCGGCGGCGGCGGTGCCTCGGGGGGCTGGTAGATGGTGCCGTTCACGCCGGAGGAGCGCGCCGCGATCGAGGCGGCCATCACCCGCGCCGAGGCGCAGACCAGCGGCGAGATCGTCGTCGTCGTTGCCCCGGCCTCCGACGGTTACTGGTCGTTCGCGTTGATGTGGTCGGCGCTGCTCGCGCTCGTCGTGCCCCTGCCGCTGATTTTCGCCACCAAATGGCCGGTCGAGTACATCTACCTGCTGCAGCTCGGCACCTTCGCCTTCTGCGTCGCGTTCGGAAGTTACGAACCGTTGCGCCTCGCCGTCACGCCGCGCTCGATCCAGCGCGCGCGGGCGCATCAGAGGGCGGTCGAGCAATTCCTCGCTCAGGCGCTCCACACCACCAGAGGCCGCACCGGCGTGCTGATCTACGTCTCCTTCGCCGAGCACTACGCCGAGGTGATCGCCGACGACGGCATCTATCGCAAGGTGCGGCCGATCGTATGGGAGGAGGTGATCGCCGAGCTCACAAGCCATCTCGCCCGAGGCACCCGCGACCAGGGCTTCATCACCGCAATCGGCATGTGCGGCAAGGTGCTCGCCGAGCATTTCCCGCCGGGCCATGCCGACAAGGACGAGCTGCCGAACCATCTGATCGTGCTCGACACGTATGGCGGCGTATAGCACCAGCGCCGTCCCCCGCTGCTCGCCGCCCGAGCGGGCAGGAACGTCGGCGCTCGTCGGCTGGATGCTGTTCGACTGGGCGACCCAGCCGTTCTACACGCTCGTCGTCACCTTCCTGTTCGCGCCCTATTTCGTCAACGGTTTCATGGACGATCCGGCGCGCGGCTCATCGCTGTGGGCCTACGCCACCGGCATCGCGGAGCTGATCGCGGCAGCCATCGCGCCGGTGCTCGGCTCGATAGTCGATGGCGGCCTGCCGCGCAAGCCCTGGATTGCCGGCTTCTCGGTGCTGCTGGCCGGCGGTATGTGCGGGCTTTGGTTCGCGGCGCCCGGTCAGATCGACATGCTGCCGCTGGTGCTGATCTCGTTCGGCATTGCCACGATCGGCGCCGAGCTCGCCACTGTGTTCACCAACGCCATGATGCCGTCGCTGGTCGGCGACGGCAGCCTCGGCAAATTGTCGGGCTTCGGCTGGGCGATCGGCTATCTCGGTGGGCTGGTCAGCCTCGCTCTCGTGCTTGGCCTCGTCATCCCCGATCCGCAAACTGGCAAGACGGTGGCCGGGCTTCAGCCGATCCTCGCGCTCGACACCGCGACACGCGAGGGCGATCGCCTGGTCGGACCGTTCTCGGCGCTCTGGTATCTCGCCTTCGTCGTCCCGCTGTTCCTGTTTACCCCCGACCATCCGGCCAAGGGCCGGTGCAGCGACGTGGAGAACGCCGGGTTCGCCAAGCTCGCAAGCCTGGTCAAGGATCTCGTCAGGAACCACACGCAGATCGCGCTGTTCCTCGCCGCGCGCATGCTATACGCCGACGGTCTCGGCGCGGTGTTCGCGTTCGGCGGCATCTATGCCAGCACGGTGTTCGGTTGGGGCGCGACCGAACTCGGCCTGTTCGGCCTCGTCCTCATCGTCGCCGGCACGTTCGGCGCGGTGCTCGGCGGCGTGCTCGACGATTCGCGCGGCTCGAAATGGGTCATCGTAGCGACGCTGGTTCTGTTTATCGCCGGGTCGATCGGCGTGCTCTCGGTCGATGAAGGCCACGTGCTGTTCGTCGTGCCGGTCGCGCCGAAGCTTCCCAGCAGCGCGGCGTTCTCCTCGATCGGCGAGCAAGCCTATCTCGCCTTCGGCATCCTGATCGGCGTCGCCTCTGGCCCGATCCAGGCCTCGAGCCGCACCATACTCGCGCGCATGTGCCCGCCCGACAAGATCACCGAGTTCTTCGGCTTCTTCTCGTTCTCCGGCAAGATCACCGCCTTTGCCGCGCCGCTCACCATCGGCACCGTTACCGCCTTGACCGGCAGCCAGCGCCTGGGCATCGCCTCGAGCCTGATCTTCATGATCGCCGGCCTCCTGCTGCTGCTGAAGGTGAAGGAGCGCTGAGGCTTACCGCTCACCGCGAGCCGAACAGGCTCGGGTGCTCTCCCACAAGGTACCCGATAGGACGGGAGGCGACTTGGAAATACTTCCGCTATCTCGGAACCCATTGGCTGACTGTGAGTTGCTCGTCATCGGGGGATGGGCACATGTTTCAGGCATTACTCAAGAAGCGCGCCACTAGTCGCGTTTACAAAAGAACTGTCGACGAGTGCCTCACTATCCTGTTTTGCGGTTTTCCTACCAGCTTGCCGCCCTCGCTAAGCCAGCGAGTCCGCACTTCGGGTCTAGTGCGGCAGGGGCAGGTCGAAGGGACAAATGCTCGCGCCTGCTCCGTGCAAGTGGCTGTCATCTTTGTTAGGAAGATCATCGGTCGCTTGAGCAAACGGGAACGCCAAGAACTCGCCCAGGCTTTTCTACAAGATGACGCCAGCAACCCGACTTACAAGGGCTTCAAATACCTGTTTCAGGTCGTGGAGCAGCTCGGCGTCTCGCCCGCTCTCGTTTCGTACTTAAACAGCGAAGTAGCAGGGCAGCTTCGTGGCATGTCTCAGGAAGCAATTTTCACCTCGTGGGTAGAGGCGCAGATAGGCGGCGTAATCAGCCAACTGCGAGAGCGATGCCTAGAGGAAGCAGGATGCAAGAGAGACATCTGGCAGTGAAGCCCAAGCGAGAGGGCGAACGTCCGCTTTGGGGCATAAACAGAAGTTGGAGACGGCGTCGGAAATGTCCGCTTTACCCACGAAAGCGGGCATGTTCAGCCGCGGCATCGACGTCGGCTAATGCCATCAACGAACATAGGTGTCTGGCGAGGCGTGGAACCGCGACGCTCAATCGAGCGTGAAGGCGATTATGTCATTGCCACGTTTGAAGGGAAGGTTAGTGTTACCGCCAGCGGCGACTGCGATGTACTGCTTGCCATCCACCGCATACGACACCGGAGGAGCGTTGACGCCGGCCCCGGCGAAAAAGGACCACAGCACTTCACCAGTCGCTGCGTCATAGGCCCTGAACCAGCCATCGCTTTCACCCACAAATAAAAGCCCCCCAGCAGTCGCCAGCGCGCCGCCGACCATTGGTAATGACGTCTTGACCCGCCACCTGATCTTGCCCGTGTTGTAATCGACGGCCGTCACGTTGCCGGACATCTCCTCACCTGGGATTGCTTTCCAGGTGCCTCCCATCCATAGCTTGCCGCCCGGATAGGGCGTGCTTTCGACGTGATAAGTCGTGGGGCGATTGATATTCAGCGCGTAGGCGAGGCCGAGTATTGGGTCAACGGCCATGGGCGAAGCCACCCCACCGAACATGCCCGGCAACATGCGTGTGCCCTCGGGCGTCGGAACCGCCCACATGTTGTCCTGTGGCACCATCGCCTCGGAGAAACGAATGAGGCGACAATCCTTGCGATCGTGAACGTAGACATGCCCGATCTTACCGGCCCCAACCACGCCGGGAATCACGTTGCCATCATTGTCCTTAACATCAACCAGGATTGGCGGACTCGCTGGGTCTAGATCCCACACATCATGCGGAATGTATTGAAAGTGGCAGACATATTTGCCGGTATCGAGATCAAGCGACACGAGCGACTCAGTGTACAGATTGTCGCCCGGTCGGATCGAGCCGTCGAGGCCAGGCGAAGGATTGCCGACCATGAAGTAGATGCGCTTGCTTGCGAGATCGACTGCTGGGTTCTGCCAGACGGGGCCGCCCAGGGTTCTATAAGGATCACCGGTCTTGGCGAGCTGGGCTTTTTCCGCCGCAATGTTACGGTGCATCTCCCGGCCAGTGGCATCGTGGGTTGCCCACACACCGACTGAAGTCTCCGGAATCGTGTCGAAATTCCAGATGAGCTTGCCGCTTTGGGCATCGTAGGCACGCACGAAGCCTCGGATGCCAAACTCGCCACCACTGATGCCAATCAGGATTTTGCCATCAACCGCGGTGGGCGCCATCGTCTCGGCGTAGCCGCGCGAGGCATCGGCAATCTCGGTCTGCCAGACGACACTTCCTGACTTGGCATCGAGCGCAACGAGCTTGGCGTCGACAGTGGCCATATAGACTTTGTCATCGTAGACGGCGACGCCGCGGTTAATGGGGCCGCAGCACGATGTCGTAATCGGAGCCATCGCGTGTTTGTAGTGCCAGTACTCCTCGCCCGTTTTGGCATTGAGTGCATAGACGTGGTTGAAGGCGGTTGTCACATACATGACGCCGTTGGCAATGATCGGCGTTGTCGCAAGTACTTCCTGCACCTCGGTCTGAAAAATCCAGGCGGCGCGCAGCTTTCCCACATTCCACGTGTTGATCTGATCGCCCGGGAAATATCGGGTCTGATCGTAGTTGCCGTTGCTATGGAGAAAGTTGCTCTCGTCGTTACCCGCGGCGTTAAGCTGATCCGGCGTCACAGATGTTGCGAGCGCGGCTTTCGTCTGAGACCACGCAGCGTTCGGCTGGATCATGCTGATCATCAGCATGCCGACCAAAGCACTGGGCAGTTTCCAACTAGACATCTAAAGAGCGGACTGCAGTTGCATCGGCCAGCTGACGCAGGACACGAATGTTGCGGGGGATCAGCATAGCCGCTTAGCGACCGCACCACCACGCCCCGCCATGTCCATTACACCTGAAAGCAGCCTGATCAGCGTCGGCATTGATGTCGGCTTAGTGCCATAACCGGACTTAGCTGACAGGCTGTGGCTCGACCGGCACATTGGGCGGCACATGTAGGCGGTAGGTCTTGCCGCCCTCATAACTGTTGCCGTCCTGTCTTTGATGTTGATCAAATAGAACTGGCCGGCGCCCAACCGCTTGATCCCGATATATGCGTAGCTGTGGGCGAGCCCGCGAGAATCGACCGGGTGGGTGTTGGAATCGACTCCCACCATGACGACGCGCCGAATTCCTCGGTCGCGTCGAAATGCCCACGTGATGGGCGCCCCCGCGCATCTGCTTGGTGTCAAACGCCGACACCACCGGAATGTCGAATTCAGTGCAGCGTGTTCTTGTAGATCTTCCCGTCGTTCATGATCAGATTGAAATTCCTGCCGGGGTCTCCAACCAGAGCGAGGTTATCGAGCGGATTGCCATCCACCACGAGAAGGTCGGCCAATGCGCCCTCCTAGCGGCAACGCCTTGACGCTCTTCGCGACCGGCATAGCAGCTGTCGCTGCAGCTGATCGCCGCTTACAGCCGCACGTTCAATTCGGTCGGGCCGGCGCTCCGGCAGCTAGTCATCGCCAGCGAGTCCGGTTACCAGGCCATGAATGGGTTCGGCCGCAAGCCTTCGCCGGTCTGTTCCCGGTAAGGGCATACTTACCCCTCATTGCGTCGTTCACTACCCGGCGAAATCAGGGTCTATGCCGCATTGCCTAACGTGCGTAAGGGTCCTCAATGCGCCGGTTACGGTGCTAGAGTTCTGCACGGCAGTGACCGGTCGGCGCATTCGACCGATCAACATGGCAGCGTAAAGTTCGGGGAGTATTCGATGAGCGAGCAAGACGATGTTGCAGGCTTGGTTCGAGCTATACGTGCGCGCGTGCCAATGGACGCAGCGCAGATGCTCGTCAAGGAAACGCCCGAGCGTATTGGGGCGGTTTTCGCTGAGCTGCCGCCGTTACTGGTCGACCGCATCAAGGCCTATCTGCCTCCGGAATTGCAGATGCAAGCCTCGGAATCTCTGGCGGAGGTCCAGGAGGACACCGTGAGCGAGATCATGGACCCTGCGCTCGCCGTGCTTCCGCAGGCGACGACCGTTCAGGAAGCGATTGCCTATCTCCGAAGTCACCAGACCCCTCAGCAGATCACCTATCTGTACGTCACCGATGCCGAGGGTAAGCTCGTCGGTCTGACCGTGATTCGCGACCTTATCCTGGCCGAGCCGCATCAGACCTTGACGGACGTGATGTTGCCGGAGCCCTTCGCGCTGACTGCGGATATGGACCTTGCCGACGCCGTCAAGGCAGCGCTTCATCGCCACTATCCGGTATATCCGGTGGTTGACCCCGACCGGCACGTGATCGGCATGGTGCGCGGCTGGCGCCTGTTCGAGCGTCAGGCGATCGAGATCAGCGCGCAGTCGGGCCAAATGGTCGGTGTCGACAAAGAAGAGCGTCTCTACACGGGGATCTGGACGGCTTTCAAGATGCGCCATCCCTGGCTGCAGGTGAATCTGTTGACGGCTTTCGCGGCGGGTTTCGTGGTCAGCCTGTTCGAGGGCACCATCACGCAGATCGTGGCGCTCGCGGCTTTCCTGCCGATCCTCGCCGGCCAAAGCGGCAACACCGGATGCCAGGCGCTGGCGATCACGCTGCGCGGGATTACCCTTGGCGATCTGAACAGCCATCCTGTGCGCAAATTGATCGGGAAGGAACTCGCTCTTGGCGCAATGAATGGCCTGCTGACGGGCATCGTCGCCGGCGCGGCGATGTGGTGGAGCGCCGGCGGCACCGGCAACGACAAGTCGGTGGTCCTCGGCTTCGTCGTCCTGCTCGCCATGATCGGCGCCTGCATGGCTTCGGGTCTATTCGGTGTGCTGGTGCCGTTGACCCTGCGGCGGTTCGGTGCTGATCCCTGCACCGCATCGAGCATCTTCCTCACCACGGGAACCGATATCGCCGGCATGGGACTTATGCTGGGATTGGCGACTATGCTGGTACGCTAGGTCTCGCGAAATTCGCGTGCCGGTGCTGGCATCCAACCCGCGTTGATTTACTCTTCTGGCGATGATTCGCTCAGACGATCATTGGCCACGGGTTATCGCTCATGCCGATATGGATGCGTTCTACGCGGCCATCGAGCAGCTCGACGATTCGGCGCTTGCCGGCAGGCCGATCCTGGTCGGTCCCCGCAGCGAGCGTGGCGTCGTTCTGACCGCCAGCTATGAAGCTCGCCCTTACGGGGTGGGCAGCGCGATGCCGATGGCTAAAGCGCGCCGGCTTTGCCCGAGCGCGGTGATCGTCCCGCCCCGCTTCGATCGGTATCAAGAAGTCTCCCGCACGATCATGAAGGTGTTCGCGGACTTCACGCCGGACGTCGAGACGTTGAGTCTCGACGAGGCATTTCTCGATATGTCGGGCTCGGAGCGACTCCTTGGCAATCCTGAAACCGTCGGGCGCCGGCTGAAGCAGGCCGTTCGTGAGGCGACCAGTGGCCTCACCGCGTCGGTGGGGATCTCGGCGACCAAATACGTTGCCAAGGTCGCCAGCGCCTACCAGAAGCCTGATGGCTTGACGGTAGTGTCGCCGAAAGATGCGAGAGCGTGGCTGGCGCCGCAATCCGTGTCGCGTCTTTGGGGTGTCGGGCCAAAGACCGAGGCACGCCTGCGCCGTCTCGGTCTGGATACGATCGGCAGCGTGGCGGAGACCAACCCGAAATTGCTCGCGGCAAAGCTCGGCAAAGCGGGGCTTCAGTTCCATGCTCTTTCGCTCGCGGAAGATCCGAGAGCGGTCATTGGACGGCGCGCGCCGAAGAGCATCGGATCGGAATGTACGCTCGAGAAGAACGTGTGGGAAAGAGAGGACATCAAATGCCATCTGCATGGTTCAGCCGACAGGATCGGCAGACGCCTCAGGCAGAAGGGCTACCTCGCCTCAGGCGTCGGCGTGAAGCTCAAGACCGCCGACTTTGCCATCATCACCCGGCAGCGGCGGCTGCACGAGCCGACCGACGTTGCCGACCGGCTATACGCGGGCGGCGTCGATCTTCTCGATGAGTTCGCTCATCCCGGCCCGTTCCGCTTGATCGGTCTGGTCGCCTACGATCTGGTCGCCGCCGATACTCATGTCCAGCTCGCGCTGTTTGGGACGGTCGCGCGGCGGCGTCGGCTCGAGGTCGCGGTGGACGCGCTCGTCGAGCGGTTCGGTCCGGATATTGTCCATCCGGCCGACCATGAAGTCGAGCGTACGCGGATCGCCTCGACCCTCGACTTCCTGGATGAGGACTGAAGTCGGGGCGGCGTTCACCGCTCGATGCGGCTGATCTTGGAGCCCTCGAGGCTCAGGCTGTACATCAGGCCCGTCTGATCGAAAATGAAGCCGATGATCGGGCTGGTTAGGTTGTCGGTATCGATGGTTCCGCCGGCGCCAAGCGTTATGACCACGATCGATCCGTCGATGCCGACCTTCCAGCCATAAGCGTTCTGGAATTGCGCCAAGGCCTCTTCGGTCATGAATATGATGATGATGGCCTGGGATTGGGCGCCGAGCTGAAAGCCGAACGAGGCCGACACGATGTTGTAGTAGCCCGTGGCGTTGCCGTGGACGATCAGAACCCCCTCGCCATATTGGCCGCCGACGCCGAGGCCGGCTTTGAGGACCGATGGAAATATCAGGACACCGGCAGCCTTGCGCCCGAGCTCTTGGGCGCTCGGATTCTGCTCGACGAATCTGTGCAGCGTTGCATTGGCGTCGGCATTGATCTCCTCCGCCGAGGCCGCCCGTGCGGCGCCAGGCGCTGCGACGAATGCTAACAATGCGAACGACACCAGTAACGCCTTCATTCTTGAAATCTCCGTTGACAGGGTGCAGCGCATAACGCGCCGATAGATTGACCGCGTTTGTGGCCGCATCGGGTCAGTCGCTAACGAATACGCCGGGTCCGCTTCCTATTTCCGATACCTACAAGAGGCGTTGTCTTTCTGGCATCCGGCGTAGTCCCGGTCACAGTCGCCGCTGCACCCGTGCTCGCCTGACCTCTGGACCCAGAAGCCGCAAAGCAGGAGATTATGCGGGCGGCTCGGTGGGTTTCAGGAAGCGCGAATAGATCCAGCCGCTCGCCGATGTCTCGGGGTCGGTGACTTGCACCCAGTTCTTCTCACGCGCGCCGACACGGAGCTTCACGCCGCGGTCCCACACCTTCACGGTGTCCGAATTCTGTTGCGGCCGGGAATGCATGTCGACCGCGCTCGCAACCTCGACCCACTCGGCCGAAGCGGCTGACGCATCGCCCAACGCGTAAGCGCCGTCGTGCGGGCGAGTCGGCGCAGGCGGCTTGATGGTCACCGTCTTGACGGTCGTCACCTTGACCGGAGGCTCGGTGTTCGCCGCACGGACCGGCTTCGGCCTCGGTGGTGGCGAAGCCTCGAGAGCCTGGGGTGCTACGACCGGCGCGAAGGGATTGCTGTCGATGACGCTGACACTATCCATCGGCGCCGCAGCGACGAAGCCGATGCTGTCCACCGGGGTCGGGGCGGCAGCGATGTCCAATCGCGTGTCGGACTGGGCCAGAACCGTTCCGTCAGCGGTCACCAATTCGAGGCGAATATCCGACGCTCCGGTTTTCCCTTGCGGCAATCGCAAGCGCAGATCGCCGATCTCGTCGGGGCGCAAGCTCCATCCGGTAACGCCATAGGGACGTCCTTCCGAGAATGCGGCGCCCTCGGGCAACGCGCTGACGACAAGGACGGAACGGGACGGGAGAGCGTCGGTCGCATCAATGGCGACGGGAAAATCGACTTCTTCGCCGGCTTGGGCGTCGATCTTGTCCGGAGACGTGAGCGCGACCTCCAACGGGGCCGAGACTTGCGTCGGTACTGGGGAGATGGGGGCGCTTGCAGTGTTCGAGCTGACGGCGGTCGACGGCGGCGCAGCTTCGTGCGGCTGCATCATCCGCTGCCACAACAAGACAAACAGAATTGCCGTGGGAATCAGCGCTACACCGACCAGCGCAGAGATCAGCCACTTCGTAGCCGGATTGTTCGCGACGGCAGGGGCAGCGTCGGCTTGCGATGACGTCGACTCGCCCCGCGCATTTCGCTCGAGCGGCGGCTCGGCTACGAAGCGCTCCGCCAGAGCCGCGATCGCTGGCTTCGATAGTTGCGAACGGCTCCCGGGGCGCCCAAGATCGAGGCTGTCGCTCAACGCTCGAGGCATCGGCAAGTTGAAACCGGATTTATGCTTCACCGACGAGCGCATGACAACCTTTATCGACCCACCCAAAGAGCGGATGAGGCAGTTGTTGTATTAGTGTGACGCCACCCTCTCCTCGGAAGGTGACAAAACTTGGGATCGAATCCACCCGATCCGGAAGCTCACCGGGTCGGCAACCTGAAGCCATTCAGTTTCGCTAGGCCCGACCTGAAGGAGCTCGGCCCCGACATAGGCGAGACCGACGATCTCGGTCTCATCGGCCGGTGCGCTACGGATGTAAGCAGTCGAATTTGTCTTCCAAAGGGGGTAGCTCGGTTCGGAGGGAGAATTTTCCTGCGTTGAGGGCGGACGGTCAGCTTGGTCGTCGACCGGAAGTGATAACGAAATCACCGCCGGCAAGTCCACCACGGCGGAATGTAGCCGGTCCGCGTCTTTGGCTTGGGAAATCCCGGGGATCAGGGCTAAGCAACTCACAGCCGCTATATGTAAGAGGACGCGCTTCATGCAGGCCTCCAATAGCTATCAATTAACTTAACCTCTTCCCGGACGGCAAAGTTCCAAGCGCCTCCGCCGGCAGATTTTGGGAATTACATGCGCGCGTCGACAACGAGGCTCAGGGCGCTGAATAAATCACCGATCGCAGCAGGTCGCTTCCGCCCGACCATAGAATCTGAACGCCGAGGCAGAACAGGATGAACGCGGACAGCCGCACGGCGATGTCGGTGCCGCCGGGGCCGAGCAGTCGCTGCACGCGATCCGCATAGGCGAAGCACAAAAAGACGGCGATGGCGATCACCACGACGGCGAGAAGGCTCGCCAGCACGAAGAGGATCTCGTCCGTCGAGTTAGTGTAGGACGCTCGCGATAGCCCGAGGCTGATCACCACTGCGATGGTGCCGGGCCCGGTCGTCAATGGCAAGGTCAGCGGATAGAAGGCCTGGTCGAGCGGATCAGTTCGCGAGACGCCATCCGCCGAGGCTTCGAGCTCCTTTTGACTGCCCTCGCTGAGAAGCTTCCATCCGGCCACGGCGACGATGAACCCGCCGGAGACGCGCAGCACCGGTATCGATATTCCGTAGAACTCGAGGATCAGCGCGCCGAGCAGGAGCGAGCACACGAGAACGAAGAACGAGTTTCGCGCGACACGCCAGGCGAGGACGTGACGAGTCTCCGGCTTGACGCCGCGGGTCAATCCGAGAAAGACCAGCGCCGACCCGGGCGGATTGACCACGGGAAAGATCGCCGCGAGCACGAGCAGGAACGTGTTGAATGCAGCGTTCAAATCCGGTTCCTGCGTGCCGTCAGCATTTCCTGAGTAGTGGAGAAACCGCGGATGCTCCGCCGAGAATAGTGTTTGGTGCGCGGGAACGCTGCATCGAAATGCGGACTGTTCGAGGGTTGCCTGGCGCGATCAATTGAAAACGGATTTCGAGAAGACGTTCACGATCATGCCGGCCGCAATGAGCGCCAAGCCAATGAGTGCCGAAAGGTCGAGCGCCTGCTTCGACCAAACCCAGGCAACAGCCGTTATGAGCACGATACCCAATCCCGACCAGATGGCATACACGATCCTTGTCGGCATCACGCGAAGGGGGAACGAGAGCAAACTTGGCGCTGCTCGGCGCCACGGGACTCGTCCCCGCTATTCTGCCGATCCGGCCCGCCCCGGCGGCGAGCCTCACCGCCGGCTTCGTTTATATCGGTCCACGCGAAGATTTGGGCTGGAACCAGTCGCACGCGGTCGCCGCAACGGCGCTGAAAGGAGTTCCCGGCATAAGGGTCGTCCAGGCGGGTTACCTGCCGGAGAGCACCGACTACGGGAGCGGCAAGGACGACGCGGAGACCAGAGCCTACACCGCGGCGATGGAGGGATTGGTCGCCGATGACGCCGGCGTGATCTTCTCGACCTCGTTCGGCGACGATCCGTTCTTGCTGGCGATGGCGAAGAAATATCCCGATGTAGTGTTCCGCCTGGCCTCGGCGCTCGCCAGCAGCGACTACCCGAAGAACGTCGGCTGCCAGAATGCGCTAATTTACCAGGGCCACTATGTCAACGGCGTGGCCGCCGGCCTCTGCACCACCACGAACCAGCTCGGCTTCGTCGCCGGCATGCCGTTCGGCCCTGTGCTCCTAAACGTCAATTCATTCCTTCTCGGCTGCCGCCAGACCAATCCCGAGGCGACCGTGCGGGTGATCTTCACCGGTGGGTGGGAGGATGCGGCTCACGACGCCGCAGCGACGAATGCGCTCGTCGACGCGGGCTGCGATGTCATCGCCTGTCACCTCGACGCTCCGCGGGTGGTGATCGAGACGGCGGAAGGCCGCGGCGTCAAGACATGCGGTCATGCCTTCGACCAGGCGAAGCTCGCGCCCAAAGGCTACATCACCGGGGCCGACTACAATTGGACCGACATGTTCGAGAATTTCGTCGAGACGCTGCAGAGGGGCGGAACCCTGCCGAACTTCGTCACCGGCGGATACGACAAGGACTATGTCGGCTCGAGCCCGTTCGGCGCCGGGGCGACGCCGGCTGCGATCAATGCCGCCAACACCGCCATGCAGGCGATGAAGAACGGGGATGCAATCTTTGTCGGTCCCCTCATGGACAACACCGGGAAGCTCATGGTGCCGGCGGGAACGACCTACGGGCCCTATGCCGACAAGCTTCAGCAGACCGACTATCTGATCCAGGGCGTAGTCGGCTCGATCACCTGATCGGATTTCGCGACATCCCCATCGGTGGCGAACCTTGCGTCTGGCTGGGGATCTGGACCTGCGCCGACGAGAAATGAAGAAGCCCCGCACGGGGGGAGCGGGGCCTCTTCGGTTCCACTTTGGGAACAGAGTGACGGGAGGGAAGCCGTCACTTGGTCATCGACATACCATGCGAGGAGTTGAGAACAACTCCTCCAAGCATGAACATTTTGTCACGATTTTAAGAAGAAGCCCCGGCCAAGGTGGTTGACCGGGGCTCCCTAACCAAAGGGTGATCGCAGGGTAACAATCACCACGCCCCTTATAGCACGGGTGCGGCCTCGTGCGAGAGGCACGGCTCGCGCCGAGGGGTGAAATTATCTTGGTCCAGGCCGGAGATCGAACGGGGTCGGTCGCCTTTGCAGGAGGTGCTGCGCGAGGGACGATATTTCGATGTCGATCTCGAGCAGAGAGACCGCGTCGCCGCGCTCGACCCTGACCTGGACCCGATCCGAATCCACCGGGATATGCTTGCCGATCGCCGCGAGAATGTCCTCGCGGAGAATAGGAATGAGATCGGCATTCCCCGGCGCGCTTCGCTCGTGCATCAGCAATACCTGCAGTCGTTGCTGAGCGGTACTGGCCGATCGCTGCCGGCCGAATAGGTTCAGGAACCTCATGCCGCCCTCCGCCCAAACAGCTTGTTGAGCAGTCCGCTCTTGTCGCTCGGTATGACCAGGGGCACCGTCTCGCCTTTGAGCCTGCGGGCGACGTCGTGATAGGCGCGCGCCGGAGCGCTCGTTGGGTTGCTCAAGGTAACCGGTGTTCCCATGTTCGAGGCGCTCAAGATTTCCTTGCTTTCGGGAATGATCCCGAGCAGCGGAATGCAGAGAATGTCGAGCACATCCTCGACCCCAAGCATCTCGCCGCGCGCCGCGCGAATTGGGTCGTACCGCGTCAGAAGCAAATACTTCTCCATCGGCTCGCCGTGCTTGGCCTTGGCGGTGGTCGAATTGAGCAGGCCGATGATCCGATCGGAATCGCGCACCGAGGACACCTCCGGGTTGGCGACCACAATAGCCGAGTCGGCGTGGCGCATGGCGAGAGATGCGCCGCGCTCGATGCCAGCCGGGCTGTCGCAGATGACCCAGTCGAAGAACGGCCTGAGCTCGCCGACCACGCGCTCGACGCCCTCTTCGGTGAGGGAGTCCTTGTCGCGCGTTTGCGAGGCGGCGAGAAGGAACAACGTATCGATCCGCTTGTCGCGAATGAGCGCCTGGGAAAGCTTGGCGGTGCCCTGCACGACGTGAATTAGGTCGTAGACCACCCGCCGCTCGGCTCCCATGAGGAGATCGAGATTGCGCAAGCCCACGTCGAAATCGATGACGGCGACGCGATCGCCGCCCCGCGCCAGAGCCGCACCGAGCGCGGCAGTCGATGTCGTCTTGCCGACGCCCCCCTTTCCGGACGTCACCACCAGCACGTGGGCCATTTTCATGTTCCTTTGCTTCAGTCCATCGTTGTGATTTCGAGCGCGTCCTTGTCGAGCCAAGCTTGGATGCATGCCTCGCGAAGATGCGCCTCTATCTGGTCGGCCACGACGTAGTGGCCATCGATCGCTAAGAGCTCAGCCTCAAGCCGGCGGCAAAAAATCCGGGCGCGCTCGTTGCCGTAGGCGCCCGCCAGGACTCTTCCGCGCAAAGCTCCGTAAACATGCACTGACCCTGCGGCGATGATCTCCGCGCCGGAGGCGACCGAGCCGATTACAGTTACGTCGCCATGCGGGTGAACGATCTGCTGGCCCGAGCGCACCGCAGCATCGATCAGGATCGAGCTGACCGGGACGGGTGCGGACGAAACCACCGCCGGCGCCGCTTGCTCCTTGGGCTTCGCGGTCTTGCCGCGCGTCAGGGACGGGACGCGCCCATCGACGCAGGCCGGGTCGGCGCCTTCGACGCCGAGAATGCGGATCTCGCGCTTGCTCAGCTCGTCAAGAAGACCGAGGAAGCTGTCCTTGGTCAGCGCGAGATCGGAAACGTCGACCACCACGGATTTTCGCGCGAAGAATCCGGGCGAGCGCGCCAGAAGTCTGTCGATGTCGCCGAGCCAGGCCGCGATCGGCGTCACGGGCTTGACCACGAGAGCGTGGAACGATCCGCCGCGAAACCTGAAGGACGTGGTTGGTTTTGCTGTTGTCATTTCGTTAACCCTCACGTCGATAGGACAGTCTTGGTGGTTAACGAGCGGTTAATTTGCGGGAGGGAAATGGAAAAAGTGCATTCGAGGAGGTGACGGCCCCCTTTGCGCTTACTGCTCCAGCAGCTTCAGATTGGCGAAGGCTGTTTCGGGATCGACCGTGACCGGACCGGATCCTCGCTCTCCCCCTGTTTCTTCCAGGTCTTGGCGGTGAGCGCGTGCGGTCCGGAGAAGTTCGAAATCCCCTGACAACGTCGGCTCGCCGCCGATCATGTCGTTTAACTTCGCGAACGCCTTTCGCGAGCGGCTATAGATCATGATCGGAAACGACCAGGGCTGATGACCGGCCGCTGATGTTAGGCTGTAGACGAAGAACCCGGCATCCGGCGACCATTCGCGGTGTAGACGTAGTAGCCCTGCTTGCCGCGCGGCGTTGCCGTCGCTCGTACGGATCATGACGCGGCTCTCCATGTCCGGATTAGCATAGGGGCTGAAATCGACGGGATGCACCCGAACCTGAGCGTGCAGCGTCTTGTCAGGCGAGACAAAAATCGCACGAAAGGAGCTGATGCCCACTGCACGGCGCCTCGGCCGAAGCCGGCAAGGGCGCCAGCGCCGCAACTGCCAGAGCTGCAAGGACTTCCACGCACACGAAGCGAACGGTCATCGGCGTCAACCCCCCGCAAGCCGGCGATTGGGCTCTAATGCCGGAAATGCCGCATACCTGTGAATACCATGGCGAGGCCCGCTCTGTCGGCGGCGGCGATCACGTCGCCGTCACGCATCGAGCCGCCCGGCTGGATCACCGCGGTCGCCCCGGCTTGGGCGATCGCCTGGAGGCCGTCGGGGAATGGAAAGAACGCGTCAGACGCGGCGACCGAGCCTTGCGTCAGGCTGGCGCTGAGGTTTTGCCCCTTTGCCGCCTCGTCGGCCTTCCACGCGGCCATGCGCACCGCATCGACGCGTGACATATGGCCGGCGCCGATGCCGACCGTGGCCCGGCTCTTCGCGTAGACGATGGCGTTTGACTTGACGTGCTTCGCCACGGTGAAGGCGAAGATGAGGTCAGTCAGTTCCTCTTGGCTCGGCTTCCGCATGGTTACGACCTTGAGGTCCGATTCGGAAATCACGGCGTCGTCGCGGCCCTGCACGAGGAAGCCGCCGGCGAGCGAGCGGAACGAAAGTCCCGGTGCCTTGGGGTCCGGCAGCCCGCCGGCCAGCAGCAGCCGCAAATTCCTCTTCTCGGCGAGAATGGATTTGGCGTCTTCGCTCGCGTCGGGAGCGATGATCACCTCGGTGAAGATCTTGACGATCTCTCGCGCGGCCTCTGCGTCGAGCGGTCGGTTGAGCGCGACGATGCCGCCGAAGGCACTGACCGGATCGCAAGCTAGAGCCTTGGAGTAAGCCCCGGTCAGGCTCGCGCCGAGCGCGACGCCACACGGGTTCGCGTGCTTGATGATCGCCACGGCTGCGCTCGCTTCGGGGGCGAACTCGGCGACCAGCTCGTAAGCCGCGTCGGTATCGTTGAGATTGTTGTAGGAGAGTTCCTTGCCTTGCAGCTGCGTCGCGGTGGCTACGCCGAAGCGCTGCTCTCCGGTGCGGTAGAAGGCCGCCGATTGATGCGGGTTCTCGCCATAGCGAAGCGCCTCGGCGAGCCTGCCGGCGATCAAGCGCGTCGCCGGGTTCGGCTCGCCCTCGACGCCCGCGAACCAGGTTGAAATTGCCGCGTCGTAGGCGCCGGTGCGGCCGAACGCCTTGGCCGCGAGCGATCTCCGCAGGGCCAATGTCGTCGCGCCGCCATGGGCGGCCATCTCGGCGAGCACGCGCGGATAGTCGGCGGGCTCGGTAACCACCGTGACGCTGGCGTGGTTCTTGGCTCCGGCGCGGATCAGCGCCGGGCCGCCGATGTCGATAGTCTCGATGCAGCTGTCGAAATCGGCGCGGTCGCCAACCGTTGCCTCGAAGGGATAGAGATTGACCACGAGCAGATCGATCGTCGGGATCGCGTGCTCTTCGAGCGCGCGCTCGTGCGTTGCGTCGCCCCGCACGGCGAGCAGCCCGCCATGGATGCTCGGATGCAGCGTCTTGACCCGCCCATCCAGCATCTCGGGCATGCCGGTAATCTCGGCTACGTCGGTGACCTCTAGTCCGGCATCGCGGAGCAGTTTGGCAGTGCCGCCGGTCGAAACGATCGCGATCCCATAGTCGCTCACCGCTTTGGCGAAACCGGCAAGGCCGGTCTTGTCGCTGACCGAGAGCAGTGCGCGAGCGATTTTCCGGGCATTCATGAGATTAGGCTGCGGCAGGCGGGGCGTCATTCGGATCGACCAGCTGGCCGCCGCCATTCTCGCCGACTTTCTCGATGTTCCACACGATCCTGACCTCGTAGGCCTCGCCCATCATGCCGCTCAGCACGACTTGCGAGGAGCGCTGCGGCCCGCGCGCATCGGCCAGGAAGAATGAGTCCTCGATGGTCGTCTCGGGCGCGTTGGAGCTTATGCGCCAAGCCTCGCCGTTTTTGAGCAGGAGATTGACGCCGCGCCCGTCCGGAGCGAGCTGCGCGGTCACGCTCGGATGGAGATGGAAGCGGATGGCATAGGCACCGGCAATCAACCCTTCGGGACTCGACAGCCCTTTGGGCGAGGTGAGCTTGTCCTCGCTCGAGATGAGCTTGCCCGTCTGCGCGATCAGGAGCTGCCGCGAATGGCTTACGCCGTAGCGCGAAAGATAGCCGTCATGCGACCCCTTGATGCGGAGATTGTCGCCCTGGTCCGAGAGCGAGGCCTGCGCGTTGGCAGGGCCGATCAGCGGCGAGCCGATTACCGACGGCTTACCGTCGACCCCGGCGCTGAACTCCCCCGACGATGAGTCTTCGAAGACGAGCGTCGATTGCGCCGCGCTCGACCGCGCGAACGGCAGCCATTCCTGGTGATCGAGCGACGGGGTGCCGCAATTCACGATCATCGGCGCGTCGCCTGAGGCGATCTCGAACGAGAGGAAGCCGGCCTGCGCGTCATAGCTGAGCGAGGCAGCCGGCGCCGGTCCCATGTCGCAAATGAGCTGCATCGTGCCGCAGTCGAGGCTCACATAGCCCGAGTTCACCGCGCTCCTGACCGGAGAGCCCTCGACATCGTCATAAGCGAGCACGGTGGCGAGCGCGTCGGTCGCGGTCGGTCCGCAGCCGTTGAATCGCGCGAGCGTCCCGTCGCCGATGCGGAAGAAGCGGAGCATCGGCATGATGCGGTCAATGGCGTCGGTCAGCTCTTTCGGTGGCGCACGGTCGCGCGCGACGAAGCATTGCCGGAGCGGCAGGAGATCGAGCAGCAGTTCGACCAGGGCTTCAGGGTTGCGCGAGATATGCCCGCCGTCGGGCAGGATCTGCCGGTCGAGTTCCTTGCAGAACGGGCGGGTATAGCGGTCGACCACCGATTGCTGATCGGCGATACACAGCCCGGCATAGATCAGCGCCATCAGGGTGACGAGGCGAGGTACGCCGTCCGGCGTGTCGCGATAGCTCGCCGACAAATAGCGGAGCTGCGAGGTCAGCGCGCGCAGAAACGCCTCGTAAGGCTCCGGCTCGCCGCTATCGAGGATCAGCACCGAGTTCGATAGCCACGAGATCACCCGCCGCCCGACGATCTCCGGCTGCCAGGCTAGGCCTTTGATCGAGCGGCGGAGCCGCACGAAATCGTTCACCAGCGCCTTGGCCTGCTCGCGCGACAGCTCGCTGCCCGCCGCGCGGAGGTGCCTTAGCCAGGCGAAGCCGTAAAGCTCCCGCTCCCACCCTTCCGACGGCGGGACGATCTCGAAGGGGGATTCGGCGGTGAGCTCGGCAAGGCGGCCGGCAAGCCCGAAATGGCCGTTGTAGATCTCGGTGGCGAAGCTCGGGTCGGCGGTCCTGAGCTCCTGGGGCGCCAGCAGCAGCTGCTCGGCTGCCGAGCCCGGATAGCTGATCGAGGCCAAGCTCGCGAGCATGAAGCGGCGGAAAGGGCCAGGCCCGCTCGGGCGCGCTCCCTGAACGCGTTGACCGCGCTCGAAGGCCTGAGAATCAGCCGCCATGCCCTGTTAGCTCCAAGTCCAGCCGGCGCCCGCTCCTCGCGCACGGCCCTCCCCACGCATCCGGGAGGGCATTGTCAAACGGCGCGCTGTTTCGATCAAGCCCGCTTGTTAACTAACCATTAATCGTGGCCAATAAGCCGCGCCGCGAAAAATCCGTCCATCCCGCTCCATTCGGGGCTATCGAACTTGAGATCGTAGGGGAAGGTGCGAAGACAGCCCGAGGGCTCGATCCACTCGGCCTGTCCGGCGAGCTCGTCCTTGCCGACCTCGGAGAGCCGCAGCGCATCGTTGCGGACGAGCAGGGCGGCGATCTGCGCCTCGCCCTCCTCGGGCTCGAGCGAGCAGGTGGAATAGACCAGCCTGCCGCCCGGCTTGAGCAGGGATGCGGCATTGTCGAGCAGCCTCGCTTGCAGCACGGCAAGCGCGGCGATGTCCTTGGCCGACTTGACATAGGGTATGTCGGGGTGGCGGCGGATCGTGCCGGTCGACGAGCAGGGGGCATCGAGCAGCACCGCGTCGAATTTCTCTTCGGGATTGAAGGTCGCGGCGTCGCCGATCACGAGTTCAGCCGCAAGACCGAGCCGGTCGAGATTCTCCCGCACCAGGCCGAGCCGTGTCTTCGAGCTGTCGACGGCCGTGACGTTAGCGCCGGCGAGCGCGAGCTGCGCCGTCTTGCCGCCGGGCGCCGCGCAGAGATCGGCCACGCGTTTGCCTCCCACATCGCCCATCAGGCGCGCAGGCAGGGAGGCGGCGACATCCTGTACCCACCACGCGCCGTCGTCGAACCCGGACATTTCCTCGATGCGCCCCTTGGGCAGAAGCCTGATGCTTCCCGTCGGCACCATCCGGCCCGACAGTCGCTCGGCCCACAGCTCCGGATCGCCTTTGACGGTGAGGTCGAGCGGCGGCTCGATGAGATGCGCCGCGCCGATCGCATGCGCGCGGTCCTCGCCCCAATAGGTCACCCAGCGCGACCACAGCCAATCCGGCGTATTGACCCGCGTCGCATCGAGGCCAGAGGCGATAGTCTCGCCCTCGGCTGCCACGCGCCGGAGCATGGCGTTGGCGAGCTTGCTGTAGCGCTTGGCCCTGGGATCATACTGGGCGAGCGTCACAGCAAGGTCGATAGCCGCATGCGGCGGCGTCTTCAGGAAGATGAGCTGCGCCGCGGCCGACAATAGTATCGGATAGAGCGTGCCCGATTTCTCCGGCATGCCGCGCTCGAGGAAGGTGTCGAGCACATGATCGATCTGCCCTTTGCGTCGGAGGCTTGCCGCCACGATGGCGCGCACCAGCGCGCGGTCGCGCGGCGGCAGGTCGAACATGATGCCCTTCTCCAGCGAACGGCCGAGAAGGTCGTCGAGCGCCTGTTTCTTCTGCAGCACCGCGACCAGCAGCTCGACCGCGGCGCGGCGCGCCGGCAGCCCGACCTGAAGGTCGCGCATATGCGCCCGGTCGCGCGCCTCTTTGTCCTGGGTGATCATGTGAACGTGCTAGCCCCACGGCCCGCCCGTTGCGGACTTGGTCTGCGACGACCACGGGCCTGACGCCGGCTCGATCGATTGAGCGGCACCAGCAGGGGCCTCGCCCATGTCGCGCGCCATCGCCGAGAGCCGCGCCACGCGGTTCTCGACGTTGGGGTGGGTCGAGAACAGATTGTCCATGCGCGCGCCCGACAACGGGTTGACGATGAAGAGATGCGCCGAGGCCGGATTGCGCTCGGCATCCATATTGGGGATCTGCTCGGCACGGCTGGCGATCTTCTGCAACGCCGAGGCGAGCGCCAGAGGCCGTTTGCTGATCTCGGCACCCTCGCGGTCAGCCTCGTATTCGCGCGTCCGGCTGATCGCCATTTGCACCAGGCCGGCGGCGAGCGGCCCGAGAATGAGCAAGGCGAGCGAGCCGAGCATGCCGATATTGTTGTTGTTGTTGCTCCGGCTACCGAAGAACATGCCGAAATTGGCCAACATGGAGATGGCGCCGGCGATGGTAGCGGTGATGGTCATCAGCAGCGTGTCGTGGTGCTTGATATGGCCGAGCTCGTGCGCGAGCACGCCGGCAAGCTCCTCCTGGTTCACGGTGCTAAGCAGGCCGGTGGTGACGGCGACGGCGGCATTCTGCGGATTACGCCCGGTGGCAAACGCGTTCGGCTGCGGGTTGTCCATGACATAGACCCGCGGCATCGGCAGCCCGGCCGCTGCCGCAAGCTGGCGCACCAGTGCGTACAGCTCGGGCGCCGAGCGTTCGTCGACCGCGCGCGCGCCGTACATCGACAGCACCATCTTGTCCGAGTTCCAATAGGCGAACAGGTTCATCGCCGCGGCCATGACGAACGCCACGACCATGCCAGTCTGGCCGGCGATCAAAAAGCCGATCCCCATGAACAGGGCGGTCAGCACTGCGAGCAGGATGGCGGTGCGCAAATAGCTCATCTGAGCCCTCCTCGAAGCCGTGACGCTGAGCCCATGGCTCCTTGGCTTCGTGCCTTAAATATGGAGGCGTCTGACCGCGCCACAAGGAGGTCACTCAACACTCTCCTAACCACTGGCGGCTAAGGTTGGTCCATGTCCGCTTTGCCACACAGAAACGGACATTCGTCAGCGCGTTGAGCATGTGCTTCACTTGCGATCAGTGCCGCTCGCACTCTTTTTTCCTACATCGGCAATCAGACAAAGGGCTGCTCAAGATCGGGTTCCAGCAAGACTTTGTCGCCGGCTGGCAAGCGCGAAAGAATGCGGTTTTTGCTGAAAAGTGTGGATTTGGCCATCGCCTCTCTCCCGGTTGGGGCAAGAGCGTGATGACCTCTCTCAGCCGTCTGCGCCCGAGATTTCGTTGCAGACGATGACTGGAGGCTACACCTTACTAGAGTAACGAATATATTTATTTTGTACGGGAACGTACCAGAGGCCGGTTAGTTGGCCCTTCATCAGTGGACCCGCGTCTTTAGCCGCCCACCCCGACCAATCGACGAAAAATGGCTACTAGCTTTTTCATGGAGGCGCCTATGCGCATCCCCGTCCGAAACGTGTTATTCACAGGACAGCACCGATGCCCAGAGTTTGACTCTCCTAAGGAGATGCCGAAGGAATTTGATGTTCTGCTTTGTCTCCTCGATGGCGCTGAGCGACGCCTGGGGCGTCAAGCCAAAATAAATGCTTGTGGCCGTGAAGTGACATCCGAAGAGATCGATTCGACTACGCGCAGCTGAAGCGGCCGCCAATCCGAATTTGGATTTTCAGGGTGCCTGGTCTTCGCACGAAGCGGACAACTTGACCCGCTGCACCGCGCGGTGGCGTCAACGGCTGGATGGTGTCCGGCCCCACAAGCGAAAAAACAAGTGCGATGTCACAAGCGTTTCGGGATCAGATAGGTGGCGTTCGAGGGCCGCGACATCCCTCTCGAGAATGCTGCGATCGATGAAGCCTCCTTCGATCAGCTTCTCGCGAACATTGTTGATGAAATCCCTCAGGATCGGTCGCCCGTTGTGGCCCGGCGGATAAACATGGACCACAGTATCTGCATGAATGTCTACGACTCCCGCGGCACGAAATAGACGGTGTGTGCGTCGTCCGACAAAGAGGTCGATTCCTTGCGCGGACGAATAGGCGGTGAAGGCGTCGAGCAGTCGGTTCCACGCGGGCAACGGCGGATCGCAGACGAGACTGACAGAGTTTGCCTCAAAGCTTGCCACCCAGCCACCAGGGCGTACGAGGGATACCATTTCGCGGACAATGCGTTCAGGCTCCGGTACGTTGACCAGAACAAACCGCATATGGGCACCGTCGAACGACGCTCGCGGCAATCCCGTGTTATACGCGTCACCCTCGCGAACATCGACCTGCGGCAGCGCGTGATCCGCGACGAAGCGGCGCGCCAAGCCGACAAAATGCGGGTTCCGCTCGATTCCAAGGACTGAGCCGGTGGGACCGACCCGCTTACCCAGGAGGTGCAGGACCCCGCCCATACCGCAACCGAGGTCGAGAATGCGCTCGCCCGCGTTGATCCCAATCTTTTCGAACTGCGCGTCTGAATCTGGGGCAAGATCGGCGATCTGGCGCTTAAGGCGTGCCTCCTCCGCCTCGCCGCTACCCAGCAGATAGTGGTCGGGTTGCGCCATCGATCTCCGATTCCTCACAAGTCATGGCACCAGCATTATTAGCAATGCCACCTTTTGACAATCGTAGACCCCAACATGGACCCAGAAAGCGCTGCGGTGCTATCCGTTGGATGGTACTAGGCTGGGCACTCATAATTCGAGTTTGGTAAGCAGCGGTCGGTCCATGTCCGCTTGGTGCCGAAGCGGACATTCGTCAGCGCATTGAGCTGTTTGCTTTGTATCAGTAGCGGACATGCTGGCGTCTCGCTGCGCTCCAATGAGGTAACTGGCGGCTAACGTTTTGTTGGCACTCTACGGAGAGTGCCCATGTCCAAGATTGCGTCCGCGTTGAGAAGCTTGCCACGTACTCATCAATGCCAGATGAGAACATTGGCATTGCTGCTGAGCGGATCCTTGGCCTTTGGACTTACATCAGCACATGCAATACCCGCAGCACCACTGCCTTACAACTTCGGCGGAAGAGACAGCCCCCACTACGATCGCCTTACGTTGAGCCTATTTGCCGACGATAGGGGCTACCATAACCTTAATATCACTCGCGATCACTCTCCTACCTACGGTGACCGCTCGCTTAAGAGCGCTGCTGGAAGGCCGCTACTCCCCGTAACTCAGCTGGAATTACCTCACTTCGTAGAGGCGAGCGGAAACCTCCCTCGTTGGCTGCTGATGAAGGATCGAGCCACCGGATACCTTATGACGGTGTGCACCGGAACCGGCTGCCAATATCGTATTCCAGTGATTTGGACGGAGCCGATGCTGGATCGGGTAGCGGCGGAAATGGGCAGGGTTATGGCCAGTTGCGACCCTCAATCAGCCGAGTGCGAACTAGAGGGAGTGGAACGGGCCATGATAATCATGGAGGCTCAGTTTCGAGAGAAACTGGACGGAATGACCGAGTCTGAGATCCACGCCTATATGGTCACCAATGCCTATCACGATCCGTTTCTGCAAGACTGCGTGGATCAGGCCTATAATGGAACAGCTTACCTGATGATCCTCGCCGATGCAGGGCTAATGAAGCTCTTTAGAATTTATTATCCGGGCTTCACATGGATTTACAATTATACGCGCTTGCAAGCTCCCAATGGCTCGGTGATCGCACTCGATCTGTATCATCGGAGTTCAGGCGTTGGGGCTGGTGCTTTGGTTACCGCCCTTCGCGATCCTCTTGACGGGGCCAACTAGCCATCTCTCGCGGTCTCTGCTGCGACTTATTAGTTTTCACTCTTCGGCAAGGAGCGATCCAGGGGTCGCTGCAAGCAGTGCGACCTAGAAACGCTCCTCTCGCTGCCAATGCCGATGTCCGGTATGGGTCATAGCGGACATACTGACAAGTCCGCGCCTGCGGTGCTATCCGTCGGATGGTACTAGCCTGTACTCATAAATCGAGTTTGGTAAGCAGCGGTTGGTCCATGTCCGCTTTCCCCCCCGCTGTGGCGTCAACGGCTGGATGGTGTCCGGCCCCACAAGCGAAAAAACAAGTGCGATGTCACAAGCGTTTCGGGATCAGATAGCTGGCGTTCGAGGGCCGCGAATGTGCGATCGATGAACCTCCTCAATCAGCTTCTCGCGAACATTGTTGATTGGTCGCGCGTGCCATGGCGGCTCAGCCCTGCGCCAGGAGCGCCAACAAAGCAGCGCTTATCTCTTTGAGGACAAGGGAATTTTTTTGCGATTGCCTAACCTTAACGGTTCGTCAATCGCTCCGCTGCATCCTTTCCCCAAATTGTCGCGTTGTTGGGGAGAAGCTTGCCCATGTCAGTCGCCCTCCACCTCTCATCCTCACGGTCAACGACCCGCATGCAGCTGAAGCGGAGCCCGGCCCCAGCCGAGGCGCCTCTTACCGACGAGCAGAAGCAGCTCATCCGCTCCAGCTTCGCCAAGATCGAGCCGGCCATCGACCTCGTTGCCCAGGTATTCTTCCGCAAGCTGTTCGCGCTCGATTCGAGCCTCCGTGCCAAATTCTCCGGGCCGATGGAGATTCAGGCGCGGAAATTCGCCGCCGCCATGAAGCTCACCATGATCACGCTGAACCACGACGAGGAGCTCACCCCGACGCTCAAGCTGCTCGGCGCGCGTCACCGCCAGCTCGGCATCAGGACGCGCCATTACCGGATGATGGCCAAGGCGCTGACCTGGACGCTCGAGCAGTCGCTCGCCAAGGACTACACGCGCGACACCAGGGCTGCCTGGACGGCGCTGCTCGACAAGATCACCCGCACGCTGACCGCCTAGCGAGCTCGCGCCCGCCTATTGCGGAGGAGTGCCGCCCACGCCCGCCTCGGCGTGCACCACCTTGACCGACACGGCGCCCTTGTCGTCGACCCAGATGTCGATGTTCTGCTCCGGCTCGAGCACCTGGGTCTTGCCGTCGATGGTGAGCTGATCGCCGGTCAGAGTTATCTCGTGGCCGTCGACCTTGATGCCCATGCCGTCAGCCATCGATTCCTGAGTGACGCTCTTGTAGTTGCCGCCGACCGTGACGGTGCGGTGCCCGACCGTCATCGACATGGCCGGTTGCGAAGGTCCGCTCGGCGTCCAATAGCCCGCGAACAGAACCAGGCCGATCAAAAGCGCCAGCACGATGCCTGTACCGATCAAAATGCGCTTCAGCCACATGGTCCTTATCTCCGGTTCTGGCGGTTCTCGACGAGGTCGTTGACCACGCCGGGATCGGCAAGCGTCGATGTATCGCCGAGATTCGAGAAATCATCCTCGGCGATCTTGCGCAAGATGCGGCGCATGATCTTGCCCGAGCGCGTCTTCGGCAGGCCAGGCGCGAACTGAATCAGATCCGGCGAGGCGATCGGCCCGATCTCCTTGCGCACCCAGTCGCGGAGCTCGGTCTTGAGCGCGTCGGACCACGGCTCTCCGTCCATCAGCGTCACGTAGCAATAGATGCCCTGGCCCTTGATGTCGTGCGGATAGCCGACCACGGCGGCCTCCGACACTTTGGGGTGGGCGACCAGCGCCGACTCGACCTCCGCCGTGCCCATGCGGTGGCCGGCTACGTTGATCACGTCGTCAACGCGGCCGGTGATCCAGTAATATCCGTCCTCGTCGCGCTTGCAGCCGTCGCCGGTGAAGTACTTGCCCTTATAGGTCGAGAAGTAGGTGTCGACAAAGCGCTTGTGGTCGCCATAGACGGTGCGCATCATCCCGGGCCAGGCATCAAGGATGACGAGATTCCCCGTCGTCTCGCCTTCGAGGATATTGCCCTCGGAATCCACCACCGCCGGCTGCACGCCGAAGAAGGGCAGCGTCGCGGAGCCGGGCCGGAGCTTGGTCGCGCCCGGCAGCGGCGTGATGAGGATGCCGCCGGTCTCGGTTTGCCACCAAGTATCCACGATCGGGCAGCGGCTCCCGCCGACCACGTGGTAATACCACTCCCACGCTTCCGGGTTGATCGGCTCGCCGACGCTGCCTAGTAGCCTGAGCGATTTCCGCTTGCTCTTCTTCACATGCTCTTCGCCGGCGCCCATCAGCGCCCTGATCGCGGTCGGCGCGGTGTAGAAAATGTTGACCTTATGCTTGTCGACCACCTGCCAGAAGCGCGAGGGATCGGGATAATTCGGCACGCCCTCGAAGATCACCGTGGTGGCGCCGTTGGCGAGCGGCCCGTAGACGATATAGGAGTGCCCGGTAACCCAGCCGACATCAGCGGTGCACCAGTAAATGTCGCCGTCGTGGTAGTCGAACACATATTGGTGCGTCATCGAGGCGAACACGAGATAGCCGCCTGAAGTGTGCAGCACGCCCTTCGGCAGTCCGGTAGAGCCCGAGGTGTAGAGGATGAACAGCGGGTCCTCGGCGTTCATCTCCTCGGCCGGGCAATCGGCATCGACCTTGGCGAGTTCGTCATGCAGCCAGAGGTCGCGGCCTTCGGTCCACGGCACTTGAGCCCCTGTGCGCCCGACCACCAGCACCTTATCGACGCCGCCGGTCCGCTTCAGCGCCTCGTCGGTATTGGCCTTGAGCGGGATCTTGCGTCCGCCGCGCAAGCCCTCGTCGGCAGTGATGACCAGCTTCGACTTGCAGTCCTCGACGCGCCCGGCAAGCGAATCCGGCGAGAACCCGCCGAACACCACCGAATGAATCGCGCCGATGCGCGCGCAGGCGAGCATCGCGTAGGCCGCCTCGGGGATCATCGGCAAATAGATGGTGACACGGTCGCCTCGCTTGACGCCGTTGGCCTTCAGTACGTTGGCGAGGCGGCAGACATTATCGTGCAGCTCGCGATAGGTGATGTGCTGCGCCTCGGCCTTGGGATCGTCAGGCTCGAAGATAATGGCGGTCTGCTTGCCGCGCCTCTTGAGGTGGCGATCGGTGCAGTTGGCGGCGACGTTGAGCGTGCCGTCCTCGAACCATTTGATCGACACGTCAGGATAGGCGAACGAGGTGTTTTTGACCTTGGTGTAGGGCTTGATCCAATCGATCCGCTTGCCCTCCTTGCCCCAGAACTTGTCGGGCTCGTCGACGCTCTTCTCGTAGAGCTTGCGATAGCCGTCCTTGTCGATGAAGGCGCGGTCCTTCCACTTCTTCGGGACCTTGTAGTCCTTGAGTTTATAAACCTTGTGCTCGGACATCGGTCCGCTCCTCCCTACGCGATGCGACGCTATTGTTTTTGCGCCACTCTTTTGTGTAGCGATACTAAGGTCAGCAGGCCTCCTTACGCAAAGGCTCCGCGTCAGGCTAAACGCCAAATGCGCCGATGACCGCGCCCATAACCAAGAGCACAGCGAGCCAGTGGCCACCGTCGATCAAGGTGAGCGAGGTCTTGGCGCCCGAGAAGGCGTGGTTCACGCCCATCGTGGTGATGACGAAGCCGAGCCAGATCAAGGCGCCGCTGATGATGCCGTTCTTGAGGTTGACCGCGCCGAGGTGACCGATCACGCCGGCGAGCATGAACGCCATGACCAGATTGGCGACGATGGCGATGAGAAACGGCGTGGGCGAGGGGTTCATGTCCTCTTTTCTCTTGCCGAGGGCTGCGAGCCAGAACCGGCCAAGGATCATGTACCAGGCGGCGCCCGTGCCGAACCCGGCGAGCGCTGCAATCACCACGGCGACGTAGTTCACGCCAGCGAAAGTCATGTGTGTCTTCCCCCCGGCCTCGTCTCAAGCCTGAGGCGGCTTGGCCAGGCCACCAAGCTTGCAGATCATACTCCATTCTGTGGGCGAAACGGGCTGCACCGACAGGCGGGAATTCCTGACCAGCACCATCCCGGCAAGCTTCGGGTTTGCCTTGATCTCTGCGAGCGTCACCGGCTTCGGCAAATCGGTCACCGCGGCGACGTCGACGCACTCCCACTGGCCGGTGTCGTCGGTCGAGTCGGCATGCGCCTCGTTCACGACCTTGACGATGCCGACCACGCTTTTGTCGCCGCCCGACAGGTAGAAGAAGCCAAGATCGCCGTCCTTCATCGCCCGCATGTTGTTGCGGGCCTGATAGTTGCGCACGCCGGTCCATTCGGCCCCCTTGCGGCCCGACTCCTTCTGTTGGTCCCACGACCAGGTCTCGCGCTCCGATTTGAGCAGCCAGTACGCCATGGCCGGAACTCTCGGTTACTCTTCCTCGTCGGGAGCGTTGATGGTCCACAGCCAAGCGCGAATGTCGACCGATGCGAACAGCCCGGCCTTGGCGAACGGGTCGCCGGCGGCAATCCTGCGCGCGGCCTCGAGCGTCGGAGCCTCGATCACCACTAGGCTTCCGTTCATCGTCACTCCGTCGGGCTCGGTGAAAGGGCCGGCGAACACGAGCGTGTCGCCGAGGCCTTGCAAATATTCCAGATGGTCGGGGCGGTTCGCCTTGCGGATTGCGAGGCTGTTCGGCTTGTCGGTGCAAATCAGCGCGTAAAGCATGATGTCTCCCTTGGTATCAGGCTATTGCGCGGGCAATTGAGTGTCTACCGTCTGTTGACTTGTCATCGCCCGGATAGACCGGCGATCTAGTAATGTCGGTTCTCGATTGGATGACGAGGCCGGTGATTACTGGATGCCCGCTTTCGCGGGCAGGGCTAAGGCTCATGCGTCACGCCTCGGCGCGCAAGGGGCGGGCAAGCAGAGCTTCGATGGCTTCGTCGACCGTGGCGAGGCCTGAGATCACCGCGTGAATCGCCTGCGCAATCGGCATTTCAATTCCCCGCGCCGCCGCCATCTCGACCAGCGCGCCGGCGGTATAGACGCCTTCGGTGACCGAGAGCCGCTTGGCGAGCACGTCCTCCAGGCTCTGTCCTTTGCCGAGCTCGATGCCGAGCGACATGTTGCGCGATTGCGGGCTGCCGCAGGTGAGCACGAGATCGCCGAGGCCCGACAGCCCGCTCAAGGTCTCTCGCCGGCCGCCAAGCGCCGCGCCGAAGCGCGCCATCTCGGCGAAGCCGCGGGTGACGAGCGCCGCGTGGGCGTTAGCGCCTAACTTCTTGCCGGCGACGATGCCGGCGCCGATGGCATAGACGTTCTTCGTCGCTCCGCCGATCTCGCACCCCACTACGTCTTCGCTCCAGTAGCAGCGGAACTGAGGGTGGCTCAGCGCATGGGCGAGCGCGGCGCCTTGCGCCTCCTCCTCCGTCGCGAGCGTGACCGCCGCCGGCAGCCCCTTGGCGATCTCGGAAGCGAAGCTCGGGCCGGACAGCACGGCGATCTCCGCAGCCGGCAGCGCCTCGGCGACGATCTGCGACATCAGCTTGCCGGTCGTCTGCTCGATGCCCTTGGAGCACAGCACCAGTGGCTGCCCATGTCGCGCGAATGGCGCGAGCTCGCCTGCGATGAAGCGCACATGCTGCGCCGGCGTCACCATCAGAAGCATGTCGCAATTGGCGACCTCGTTGAACCGCTCGGTGGCCTCGATCGCCTTGTCAAGCTTGATGCCCGGCAGGAAGGTCTCGTTGCGGTGCTTCTGGTTGATGTCGGCGACGGTCTCGGCCTCGTGCGCCCAGATAAACACGTCGCGCCCGGCGCGCCTGGCGACGATGGCGAGCGCGGTCCCCCACGCCCCTGCACCCAATATGCCGACCGTCTGCAATGCCATTGAGACGCCTCTGTTTCACTCGCCCACAACTCATACAGGAATCAGTGGGTTGCCGTCATTCCGGCGAAAGCCGGAATCCAGCGAAAACATGAGCTAAGTCGCGTCTGGATCCCGGCCTTTGCCGGGATGACGAGGCTGCAGATTCCCCTCGGGCTCAGGCCTTGACGCCGGCGCCGAACGCGGGCGGAGCATCGGGGTCGAGCGGCCAGCGCGCTCGGGCAGGCGCGTCGAGGTCGTCGGTCAGGCCGCGGGCAAGCCTCACGGCGCCGGTCCAGGCGATCATCGCGGCATTGTCGGTGCAGAGTTCCGCCGGCGGCACGATCAAACGGAAGCCGTGCTTGGCGGCGACCGTACCGAGCGCGGCCTTTAGTCGGCGATTGGCGGCGACGCCCCCTGCGACGACCACCGCCCTTTGCGCACCCGTCCCCATGCGCTCGACATAGAGATCGAAGGCGCGCGAAACGCGGTCGACAAGGATGGCGGCGACCGCCTCCTGGAAGCTCGCGCAGAGATCGGCGACGTCCTGATCCGACAGCGGCGCGCGCGCAAGCGCCTCATGCCTGAGCGCGGTCTTGAGCCCAGCGAGGGAGAAATGCGGCTCGGGCCGCCCGATCATCGGCCGCGGCAGCTTGACCGTGGCGCGACCCTTGGCGGCCATACGCTCCACCTCGGGCCCGCCGGGATAGCCGAGGCCGAGCATCTTGGCCGCCTTGTCGAACGCCTCGCCCAAAGCATCGTCGAGCGTGGTGCCGAGCCGCTCGTAAGAACCAACCTCCTTGACGATCAGCGACTGGGTATGGCCGCCCGAGACGAGCAGCAGCAGATAGGGGAAGCCGAGGCCGTCGCTGAGGCCTGCGGTCAGCGCATGCGCCTCGAGGTGATTGACGGCGATGAACGGGATTCCGCAACCGAGTGCGATCGCCTTCGCCGTGGTCACGCCCACGATCAGTCCGCCGATAAGGCCGGGGCCTGCCGCGGCGGCGACCCCATCCACGGCATCGAGCGTGAGTCCGGCTTCGGTCAGCGCCTGGACGATCCCAGCATCGAGCAGATCGATATGGGCGCGCGCGGCGATCTCCGGCACCACCCCGCCATAGATCGCGTGCAGATCGAGCTGCGAGCGCACCACGTTGGACAGGATCTGGCCGCTGCCGTCAGCCGCGAGCCGTACCACAGAGGCTGCGGTCTCGTCGCAGCTCGTCTCGATGCCCAGCACGGTCAGCGGGATCTGGTGTTTCGTTATCATAAGCTCACCATTGGGAAGTAAGGCTTTTCAGCCTGAAAACGCTCGGAAAAGCGAACCAATGGTAACAATAGCACCCAGAATTCCCCAGAATCCTCGCCAGTTCCTACGACCAGCTAATGCGGTGAAGGGCATGATGGCGCTTGCCGTCTAGCTGGGTCGCCCTGGTCGATATCACCATCGCCGCTATCGCGATCGGCGTGGCCGTGGCTGGCGGTCTCAGCTTGCGGCGCGGCCTTTCAAGGATTGCTCCTGAAAGAGCCTCATCTACACGTCATGGGAGGCACCATCTCCCCCCGGCACCCCGCAGTGAGAACCAGGGGTGTCAAAGTGAACGTGAGCGCAAGAGCCAGCACACACACCTATTTTCTAAACTTCATTTCTATTTTTTTTCTGCAACTCAGAATCAAAACTCCCGTCGCACTAATCTTGACTAGGACGTGTACTCATAAATGGGCATCATGGAAGGGCAACCGAGACGGCAAGCTCGTCAGCCGTTCTCAAGGCTTCTGGCCGTTACTTTCTGTTTCTCACGGCGCCGAAAAACAGAACCGTTCCACTGTAAACTACCCCTGCAAGCGCGTTCCGCGACCGGTGGCCCCGTCCCTTGGGCCTAAGCCAACGCGCCGATGATCGTCCTGTAGGTTTCCTCGGGAAAAGCCTTAAGCGTGACGGTGCGCAAATTGCCCTCTGAGCCGAGTGTAAGCACGTACTTGGCAAGGCTCTCGTCGTCAGGCGCATCAACAACTGCAACGTTGTCGAAACCGCCCATTGTCATGAAGAAATTTTCAAGGACGCAGCCATGCTCCTTTCCCAGCGCCCGGCCGGCGTCAAGACGCTTGACCGAGTCTTTGATGTTGCGGATCCCCTGATCGGTCCAAGTCACGAGCAGAACGTATTTGGCCATTGGGTATACTCCTTTGTTAGGAACCGCATGACTTGCGACCCTCTCTGTGGTCGGGGGGAACTATCCATGAGCACAGCGCAACGGGTCAGCCGCGGCTTCCGCCGGCTTGGGATTTTCTTGGCCGCAATCGCGTTTCTAGTGGTCGTGACGGTCTTATTCGGCCCTGCCCAAGCCAGCCTTAGCAACCCAATCGCGCAGACGCCAGTCGGGGTCCGACCCGAAGCCCCTTACGCCTGTGCAGTCAAGGGCACCCAATACGCCCTAGAGCTAAAGCGCGAGAAACAAAAAGGAACAGAAGAGTATAAGCACGGGTCAGAACCGCAGCACAATTTCGATCGCCCCCCCAACCTCCCTAACAACGGAATTGCTGCGGAAGCGAAAAAGGATATGTACGCACCCGCCAAACCAGGTCATGAGCACCCACATTTTTGCACAAAATGGGAAGAGCGATTCGACATAGACAAAGGAGTGATGGAGAGGCGATGTCTTGAGTGACCTGTGGAGTGCTACGGCATAAGCCGGGGCGGGAGCAGTACTCCCGCCGTGCCTGACCTTAATTCCAACTCAGATGGAAAATTGGGCAATGCTTCGCAAGCTCTGTCTTATAGGCGCAGTGGTAGTTGGCTCTTTGATTTTGCCCGTACAGGCTGACGCTGGTAGCGCCGTTGGCAGTACCAATCCTGGTGGTAAGTACGTCCACTTCGGCCGCACAAATGCCGGTGGCAAATATGTCTATCGGGGTGTCGACACCAAGTTTCACACTAATCCCGGGCTGAAGTACGTTTATCCAGGTTACTCGGCATGGAGGCCTGGGCGGTAGTCATCGGCAAGATTTCCTCACCTATGTCCGTTTGTGGTCACCGGCCCCATCTGAACCCAACTCCCCAGCAGCCTCCACAGCCGCAGCCGCCGCAACCTCCCCACCAAACTGTAGCGCAACCGCCGCAACCTCCGCAGCCGCCGCAACCTCCGCAGCCGCCGCAACCTCTGCAGCCGCCGCAACCTCTGCCGCAACCTCGGCAGCCTCCGCAGCCTCGGCAACCGCGGCAGCCTCTCCAGGCAAGTTGTACGGCGGGCTCGGATGTTCCGACATTTTCCTTGTCGAAGACATAGAACGTAGCCAGGCTGACATCCGTGATTTCCTCTTCACCGAAAGTTATTTCGTGGCTCGCTGCGGTGTTCTGCGTCGGCGTATCCGCTGCGGGCACCTCGATTGCCGCGGATGCGCCGCTCGCCAGCGACAACGACAATCCGGCAGCCCCCAACAACGGCACGGCGCATGCTCGACCTCGCTTCGGAACTTGCTTCGCGCGCGACATGGCGGAATCCTCCCATACCTTGCTTGGGCAAATGTTGGGCCAATCGATCGTATGAGGAGCGCTATCGTAAGCTTGGTATAGACATCCGACAAGTGGCTAGGAGGAGAGTATGAAGCAAGACGATTGGCGAAGGCACCTGCCTTCGGCTGAACACCGTGGCCACATCCGCCGCTTTTAGCGGCTCGCTCCTCACTGACGAGGAGGATGTAGCACTACCGAACTATGTTGTTTGGAAGCGGCTGAACTTCAAAAGAAATTGCAAGGAGGCGCGAAAATGAAAATCGCCTTTGCTTTGTATGTTGCGCTGACATGGGGTGCAGGTCCCGACCGCGCTAGTCTGCGAACGCCAACCACATCGCGCCGATAAGGGCAGCAAAGCCCAGCCAGGGCCAAACGTACTTCATGCGGCTCTCGCGGTTCGGGTCTTCGGCCATCAGTAATCTCCTTGGACTTAACGCGGCCGCGGGAACAGGCTGATTTAGCTCAGTGTAGGCTTGGCGGATCACCACAACCGCCCCCTGTAGCGCGAGGCCAGCCATGATTGCCGCGACGATAATGTCGGGCCAGCCAGTGTGGGTTCCGAACACGCCGAGCGCGGCCACAAGTACGGCTAGGTTGCCTAGGACGTCGTTACGGGTGCAACCCAGGCCGACCGCATGTTGGCAGCCCGCACGGTGGCCACCGAGAGCAGATGTGCGTTTGGCGACCAACGCCGCGATACCTGATCGTCGCCATGGTAATGCACTCGGCAACGTGCCGTGTAGCGCTTTGGCAATTGCAGCGTCACGCGGGTGGGCATAACCATAGACATAGGCGAGCGACGGACCGTTGACGTCTACAATCTTGAAGCCCGCTTCTAGCGCCTCGACTGTCCATGGTGGGGGGAATCGTCTCATTGGCAGAGACTAAATGAAAAGGGCGCCGACCGAAGCCGACGCCCCTCTTCAAAGTTTGTGTGTTTAGTAGCAAATCCAAACGTAGCCACCCGGCGTCCATCGCCAGCAGGCGCCCACTCCATATCCGTACCAACGACCGCCCCAATAACGACCGTGACCGTGTCGATGGCCGTGGTTCCAATTATTATTATTCCAGTGCGCATGACCGTGGCCATGTCCGTGGCCGCCATGCCCATGACCGCCATGCCCATGACCGCCATGCCCATGACCGCCGTGGCCGTGGCCGCCGTGGCCGTGACCGCCGTGGCCATGACCGCCATGTCCATGACCACCATGTCCATGACCACCATGGCCCTTGCCGGCGATCGCAGCGGGCGAGAACATCACGGCGGCAGCAAGGGCGACCGCGAAACTAAATCTTCTAAGCATTTTGTTTCCTCCTAGGGGCGTTACATCAGCCTGCTTGGGCTCACTTATCTAACGCCCGAAGGTTAATTCAGTTTGCGACGGTAGTTTGACTCAACAAGGCGACGGGTGGCCTATAGGGCCATGAGCTCGTGGTCGTGGAAAAGTACTGCCGAGGCAGAGCTCACCGCGATGCGCGGCGGCTTTAAGGCGGAAGAATATCGGCGGGAAGTTCATCCGCACGTGGGGACAATAGACTCCATCCGTGCTGCTATGGTCAGTCCACAAGGAAGACCGACCAATGCTCCAAAAACTCGGCGATCACATCACAGCCTGTCGCGACCGTGCCAACACATGCATTGCAGCTTCGACAACGGAAACGGATCCACGTATCCGCACCCAGTTGTTAGACCTTGCTCAACAATGGGAGCACGTTGCGAAGACCTACGAGTTCGTCGCGAGCCTAGAACGCTTCTTGATAGACCAACAAAATAACACGCTACCTATCGAAATTGAGCGGCTCCCGAAAGAGGAACCACCAAGCGAGGGTTTGGGCGAGAACTGACGTTCCCGATTAGGGCTGGGTGCATTCACTAACTCTCGGCGTGCCTCAGTGGCGATCTTGCTTTCGTCGACCAACGATAAAGCCAACTACGGCGCCAAGCAGAGCCCAAGGAAGGCAGACCCATAGCCATTTTGTTTGCGTGTTTGAACCGGCGAGATAGGCCTGGTCAAGCAGAGCCATGCCGCCGCCAATGACCGCGAAGACCAGCGCGGTTATGAGACCACGAACCATAGGCGAGATTACCACGCTTCGCACGGGTCGGTTGGTTGGATCAACGGCAAGTGGCCTGAGATGAGGCTAAGGGGTGACTCTCGCCCTCTGGCGGCACGCGCACACACTGACCCATCATAGGTAGCACGTTCGACTGTCGCCAATGCGGTCGCGAAATCGTGACCCCGCGAAGCAACCATGCAGCGGCTCCTGGGTTTGGATTGCAAACTCGAATCAAGGAGACCACTCAATGAAGACGAACTATACAGCGGCAGCTGCCCTGGCCGGCGGGCTGCTCATCTTTGCTTTGATGCAAGGCACCGCCTCCTCGGCAAGCCTCCCTATTCTCAACAGTCCACACAGCGGCGTTACCCTTGTTGGTCACGGTGGCGGTGGCGGGGGAGGTGGAGGAGGAAATGGTGGTGGTGGTGGAGGAGGAGGAGGTCATGGCGGCGGCGGTGGCCCCGCGATGGCTCACGCCGGAGGCATGAGTGCGATGGCTCATTCCGGAGGCATGGGCGGCAGCAATACGCACGCCATGACGCACAATGGTGGAATGGGCGGTGGCCGTAACATGCACGCCGGTGCAATGGCACATAACGGTGGGATGGGGAGACAACACTTCGCGGAAGGCCCCCACGGAAATCACTTCGACCGCAGCGATCATGATCGGTTCGTAGCTCGCCAAGATCATTCTCATAAGCGCTTCGCAGAACGAGATTTCGACCATGGTCGAGATTTCAATCACGGCCATCGTCATCGGGTATTCCGCAACGGCGTCTGGGTCTGGGCCTATGGTCCTGACTACTACGCTTATGACGACGACTGTTATTGGCTCCTGCAGCGAGCCCGGTACACTGGTAGTGGTTATTGGTGGAGCCGGTATAATGCCTGCGTAGGTTACTACTAAGTGCGGGCAACGTAAGCGAACGGACGAGAGGCCAAATCAGGTTTTTGCCCCCTGGCTTGGCCTCTCAGTCATTTGCCTTTGAATCAGAAGCGAAGACCAGTGGCGAGATTTGCCCCCTCGACCGGAGGCTTTGCGGCGAATCGTGCAAACTGCGGTGAAGGATGGAAAGCGTTAGCCTGTTACCATCGCGTTACAATCAATTGCTAACTCATTGAATTTATTAGTCAGAACTCTCCTTCGGTTCCATCGTGTCTTTTACAGGATCGCTTTTGACCAGTACAAACCCCTGTCGTTGCCCGGCTTGACCGGGCAATCCATAGAGCCATTTCTGGGTCACAGTGGTTAGTGGATCACCCGCTTTCGCGGATGATGAAACCACGCGAGGATTAAGGTCAGGAGAGCCAAGTTGGCTTCGAGCCCCCTAAAGATCGGCACGCGCGGCAGCCCGCTCGCGCTCTGGCAGGCGGGCCATGTGCGCGCGCTGCTGATGGCGGCGCATGGCTTGAGCGAGAGCGAGATCGAGCTTGCCGTCATCACCACCTCGGGCGACCGCATCACCGCGCCGCTCCGCGATTTCGGCGGCAAGGGCTTGTTCACCAAGGAGATCGACGAGGCGCTTCTATCCGGCGCGGTCGATCTTGCGGTCCACTCGATGAAGGACCTGCCGGCGGTGCTGCCCGATGGCATTATCGTGGCGGCGGTGCTGCCGCGCGCTGACGTGCGCGACGCCTTCATCAGCACCAAGGCACCCTCGCTTGCCGAATTGCCCGCACGCTCGGTCGTCGGGACGTCGTCGTTGCGGCGCGCGGCGCAGGTGCGGCGCCTCCGCCCCGACCTCGAGGTCATCGACTTCCGCGGCAATGTCGAGACCCGGCTAAGGAAGCTCAACGAGGGCCTGGTCGATGCGACGCTGCTCGCACTTGCAGGCCTCACGCGGCTCGGCCTAGCCTCGCACGCCACCTCGATTCTCTCGACCGAAGACGTGCTGCCTGCGGTGGCGCAAGGCGCGATCGGCGTCGCCGCGCGCGACGACGACCACGAGACGCGTGCGCTGCTCGCGAAGCTGAACGACGCGCAGTCCGCTACCAGCGTCGCTTGCGAGCGTGCCTTTCTCGCCAGCCTCGACGGCTCATGCAAGACGCCGATCGCCGGTCTCGCCGAGATCAATTCCGGCGTGCTGCGATTCCGCGGACTGATCCTCGCGCCTGACGGCACCGAGTCGCACGCCATCGAGGTGAACGGCGAGGCGGGGCATGCGCGGAGTATCGGCACCGACGCCGGCGAGGAGTTGCTCACCCGCGCCGGACTTGAATTCCTGGCGAAGCTCGCCTGATGCGCGTTCTCGTCACGCGGCCGGAGCCCGATGCAAGCGATGAGGTCGAAGCCCTCGCCTCACGTGGGCATGAGGGGGTGAAGGCGCCGCTCCTCATCATCGAGCCTGTCAAGAACGTGGCGCTTGAGCTCGACACCGCGCAAGCTCTGATCGTCACCAGCCGGAACGCGCTACGCGCGCTCGCTACCCATAGCGATCTCGACAGAGCCCGCAAGCTTCGGCTGTTTGCCGTCGGAGCGGCGACGGCGCGCGCCGCGCGCGAACTCGCCTTTGCCGATGTGACGGAAGGTCCCGGAAATGGGGCAGGGCTCGCCGAGCTGATCAAGACTGAGACGAGGTCAGCCGATGGTCCGCTGGTCCATCTCGCCGGCGACACGCTCGCTTTCGACCTGAAATCGCCGCTTGAGGCGCAAGGCTTCAGCGTGCGTCAGCCCGTGCTTTACAGGTCGCTCCAAGCGACCCAACTTCCGCCGCAAGCATTGAGCCTGCTCGGGGACGGCAGGGTCGGCGGCGTCATATTAATGTCGCCGCGCACGGCAAAGACTTTCGCCGATCTGCTCGCCCGACACGGCCTGGTAACGCAAGGAAAGCGTCTGGTTTGCTATTGCCTCTCCAAGGCGGTAGCAGAGGTGCTGAGCCCGCTCGGATTTGGCGTACGCATCGCGTCGCAACCGCGCGAGGAAGATGTCCTTGCGCTCGTCAGCGCCGAAGGGGCATCCTCGTAGGCTTCGCGGATCCGCGAGCGGCTTAAGGTTAAGGCGTAATGGCAGATCCTTTCGGTGATGACGAGTTGAGCGGAGGAGCTGGCAAGCGGCCGGCCCCGACCATTGAGGGCACCGCGACCGAAGTGTCGGCGGCAGCGCCCGGGGAGGAGGCCGACGGTTCGATCCTCGCGGGCCACGACGATGCACCCGCCGAGCAGGAACCTGAGGACGACGCCAAAGAAAACGCCCCCGAGGCGGAAGCGGCGCCGACCACAAGCGAACGCGAGCCGGAAGAGACCGAGCCTGAGCCCGTCGAAGCCGCGCCCGAACTCAGCGCGCGGACCTCGCCGCCGCCCGCCGCCACCATCTCGGAGATGAAAAGCTTCGTCACCCATCTCGCCGCCGGCCTGCTCGGCGGTCTCATCGGGGTGATTGCGCTCGCCTTCGCCTGGCATCTCCTCCCGGGCGCACAGTCCGACAAAGCCGCGCCGGATCTTGCCAAGCTCGAGGCGCGCATCGCCAAGCTCGAATCCTCACCTCCGTCCGCACCGGCGCCGGACATCGAGGCGGTCGCCAAGCTCGATGACCGCGTCAAGACGCTCGAAGACCGCGCGCCGGAGACGCCGCCGGAGCTGCCTGAATTGACCGGACGTGTCGCGCAAATGGAATTGGCATTCAAGGCGCTGGCGGAAGCCGCCAAGGACGGCGGCTCGGTGCCCGATGCGGCGGCCATCAGCCAGCAGGTCGGCGAGGCCGAGCAGAGATTGCAGACCAAGCTCGACAAGGCGCTCGCCGATGCAGCGGCCGCTAACGCATCCTCGCTCCAGGCGATGCAGGCGTCGCTCGACGAGCTCAAAGCCAAGGTCGGTCAACTAGCCGAAGCAGGGCTTGGCGGCGACGCATCGCCCGATGTGACGGCGCTCAACGAGCGGATCGCCAAGCTCGAAGCGGTGCTTCCCGGTCTCGAAGGGGCAATCGACAAGAGCGTGGCCGGGACGAAATCCGCCACCGCGGCGCTCGCCTTCGCCAATCTCCGTGCCGCGGTCGCCGACGGCCGCCCCTACGCGGAAGAGCTTGCCACCATCAAATCCTTCGTGCCCGACCCCGAGGATCTCGAACCGCTGCCGGCCTACGCCGACAAGGGCATCCCGACAGTGCCCGAGCTTGCCCGGTCCTTCGCCGCCGCGGAGGACGCGGCGCTCGCCGACGCCACTCCCGCCGGCTCAGGCTCGATCATCGATCGGCTGCTCGCGAGCGCCGCGACCATCGTCAAGGTCAAGCGCGTCGACGAGGCCGCGACCGGCGACAGCCCGAGCGCGGTGCTCGCCCGCGCCCAAGCCCTGATCGACAAGGGCGATTTCGCCGGCAGTGTGCAGCAGATCGAGACCCTTCAGGGCGCGCCGCGCGATGCGTTTTCCGCGTGGCTCGCCGACGCACGTGCCCGCCTCGGTGCCGACGATGTGGTAAAGCGTCTCGAAGCGACATTGCTTGCCTCGATGGGTGCTCCCAACAAGGCTCAGAAATAGACGATGGTCCGCATCCTTCTCTTCATCCTTGGCGTGGTCGCAGCGGCGCTCGGCTTAGCGTGGTTCGCCGATCGCCCCGGCAGCATCAAGGTCGAATGGCTCGGCTACCAGATCGAGACGAACGCCTTTATCGGCGCGCTGGCGGTGATCGCGATCGTGGTGCTTGCGCTCGTGCTGTGGGCGCTACTCCGCTACCTCGTCACCCGCCCGGCCGCGCTCGCTGCCTATACGCGCGAGCGGCGGAAGCAGCAGGGGCTCGACGCTTTGTCGCGCGGGCTGCTCGCCATCGGCGTCGGCGACCGCGCGCTGTCGCAGCGTTATGCCGCAATCGCCAGACGCAATCTGCCGAATGAGCCTCTGACCGCGCTGCTCCGCGCCCAAGCCGCCCAGCTGAAAGGCGACAGGGCAGGGTCGCGCCGCGCCTTCGAGGCCATGCTCGACCGGCCCGAGACCGAGCTTCTCGGCGTGCGTGGCCTATTCCTCGAGGCGAAGCGCGGCAACGACATCGATGCGGCGCGGGCGCTAGCCGAGCGGGCAGTCAAGCGCGACCCTAAGCTCGCTTGGGGCGTCGCCGCTCTGTTCGATCTTCAGGCGCGTGCGGGGGATTGGGAGGGCGCGCTCAACACGCTCGCCATCGCCAAGCGGAACGGCGACCTCGATCCAGACATTACGCTCCGCCGCCGCGCCGTGCTGCTGACCGCGGAGGCGCGCGACGCCGAAGGCACCGACCCCGAGAAAGCTCTTGCACTGGCAAACGAAGCATTGCGGCTCGCACCGTCGCTGGTGCCGGCGGCCGAGATCGCCGGCCGCATCCTCGTCTCGAAGGGCGAAACGCGCGCCGCCTCGCGCCTCGTGTCGCGCACCTGGAAGCTCGCCCCGCATCCCAGCCTCGCGCTGGTCTATGCCTTCGCCAAGCCTGGCGAGCCGCCGCGCGACCGGCTGAACCGCATCAAGCATCTCGCCGGCCTGGCGCCGGCTGACATCGAAGGCCACATTGCCGTCGCCAATGCGGCGATCGAGGCGCATGAGTGGCAGGAGGCGCGTGCCGCGCTCGAGCCGTATCTCGCCGACCGTCCGCCCGCGCGCATCTGCACGCTGATGGCCCGCATCGAGTTGGGTGAGTTCGGCGATACCGGCCGCGAGCGGGAATGGCTTGGCCGCGCATTGCGCGCGCCGCGCGACCGCGCCTGGATCGCCGACGGCTATGTATCCGACCGCTGGCTGCCGGTCTCCCCGGTCACCGGAGCGGTCGATGCCTTCGAATGGAAGGCCCCGGTCGATGCCATCGGCCGCGGCGACACCACGCTCATCATCGAGGACCGGCCCGTGCTTCCGGCGCGTCCGGCGCAAGTCGCCCCGCCCGCGCTTGCTCCCGCCGAGCCGCCGCGCCGCACCGCAATTGTCGAGGTGACGCAGGTCGAAGCCGCGCTGCCTGAGCCTTCGGCCGCCAAGGCCGAAGCGCCTAAGCGCCCGGAGAGAGGCAAGCCCGCGCTGTACGTGCCCGATCGTCCGCCTGACGATCCGGGCGTCGTGCAGGCCGATCCTGACGAAAGCCCGACCTCGCTCGAGCGTTTGCGGGCCGCGCAAATCCGCTGAGGGCACGTGGTCGCGCGGCGTCGTCTTGCATCAATATCGCAATGGCATTAAGTCACGGCGGGCGCTTGTCGGACAGCTCGTATCACGGGCCGCTGTAGCTCAGGGGTAGAGCAGGGCTTTCGTAAAGCCAAGGTCGGGAGTTCAAATCTCTCCAGCGGCACCAATTTCTCTAAGCGAGCGCAGGCGGTCCCCTTTCCTGTGAGCACTCAAACACAGCGTCCGCCCATTCAGGGCATGCGGGTCGGGCGCCCATGGCGGCAACGCACCGAGGACCTGTTCGCCTGCGAGGTCGATTATGCCGGCAAGTCGGTGCTCGATGCCGGCTCTAATGTCGGCATTCTCGCTTATGAGATTTCCAAGCGCGGGCCGGCTTTCCTGCATCTCATCGACGGGTCGGAGCCGCCGCTCGACGCAGCCAGGCTGATCTTCAACGCGGTCGAGACGCCGCATCGGCTCGATCTCGTCGATCTGACCGATGCTGAGCAGCTCGAAGCTGTGCTTGCGCCGACCTACGACATCGTCCAGCTGCTCGCCGTCTATCAGCACATCCACCGCGCGAGCGGTGACGAGGCCGCAAGATCCGTGCTTGCGAGCCTCGCCGCGCATTGCCGAGAGACATTCATCGTGGCGTCGAACCCCGCCTTCATCCCGGCTATGGCTGAGACGCTGCGTGGCGCAGAGTTAACGTTCGACCGCGAGACCGTGTCGCCGTCGCCGCGCCGGGTCAAGCATCTGGTGTTCCGCCGTCGAGTTCGGCTTCGTCACGATACAAGCGATTCCGAATCTTGATGGGCTTCGGAAAGTCGAGCCGAGCATCTGCCTCCCATCGCTTCAGCGTTTGGGGGTGTACGCCATAACGAGCGGCGACCATTCTCTCAGGAAGCAACTTCTTGGCCATGCCGCCAATATGGCAACGGGTGCATCCGGGCTTGCCCAGCGCTTAGACGGTTTCAAATGGAACTTTCCGCCTTACATGTGTGTTTTGTCGGAACTGGAGCGGTGTGCATCCCTGTCCCCCAACAAGCCGTTCCCCGCCGACATTGGCAAGAACCCCTCCTTGCAGGGGTTCTTTGTTTTTTCTGAAAGGACCAAAGTCACGCCGATCCTCCTATGGCTTGTTGTCGCGCTGTACCTCCTCCACGTCATCTAACCAAAGTGACGGGACGTCGGCTTCAGCCAACGCCCTTCACATCACCAAAGGATTTTTTCCCCCATGTCTCTTCACGAACGCACCGATGACGAGCTTAAACACAAGCTCTCCTCCGGTGAGCTTGGTGACAAGAAGACTGCAATGGCAGAAGCCGTATTAAGGCATCGGCGCAACGAAAGGATGCAGGATTGGCTTCAAAGACACGCATGGTTGGGAGCTTTGGTCGCCGCGCTAGGATTGACTGCGTGGGTAGGGCTGACCGCCATCAACAAGCAGTGAACCCCCTGGGGGAACACTCGCGCTCTAAACGAGCGTTTTCACAACAGCATGGCGCAGGAATGTTGCTCCAGCGAGATGGCGTACCTTTGCAGTTAGCATTGGCTCGACCCACTGCGCCTTTAAGCGGACCCCAGCCAACGGAGTACGACTTATGGCGAGTTGCTTCAGGCGCTCGCGCAATTCCTGCCAGCAATCACCGGTCAGACCGATAGCCTGCGGCTGGGCTGGGCCTGCGAACAGCGCCGCCTCATCCTAAGACTGACGCGTGGCGAGTTGCAGCGATGCAGCCCGCCATTCCTTTGTGGAGTGCTAGTTCGACGACGCGGTGAGCTCTGGTCGCGTCTCGACCTTGCCGCCCTCGGCGAGATCGACAGGGGGATTGAGGATCACCTGGTCGCCGGCATGAACGCCCTCGCTCACCTCGACCGAGGTGCCGAGATCGCGCGTCACCGTAACTTCGCGGAAATGCGCCGTGCCGCCCTCGAGCACGGCCACCCGCAAGCCGTCGGCATTGAACACGATCGCGTCGGCCGGAACGTTGAACGAGGGAACTATGCGCGGAATATCAAGCTCCACTGCGCAATAGATGCCCGGCGTGAGCGCGCCGTCGGGGTTGGACACGTCGATCTCGGCGAGCAGCGTACGAGTGTTCGGCTCGAGCGCGTCGGCGATGCGCGTCACCTTGCCAGGGAAATCGCGCCCCGGGATCTCCGGCACGCGGATCTTCGCGGCGATGCCGGGCTCGACGCCGAACGCCGCGTCCTGCGGCACGTGAACCTGGGCGCGGATCACGCTGCTCTGCATTATGGTGAACATGAAGGTGCCGGTGGTGGTGTCGGCCTGGACCAGGCTTCCCACGTCGATATTGCGCTGGGTGATGACGCCGTCAAATGGCGCGACCACGCTCTGATAATCCTTCTGCTGCAGCAGAACGTTGAGCTGCTGCTGCTGAGCGACGAGGTTCGACTGCGCCACGCTGACCGCCGCGGCCTGGGCATTGACCGTCTGCTGGTCGACGGTGCCCTGCTGCTGCGTCAGCCAGCCCTTGTCGACCAGAGGCTTGTCGCGGCCCCAGGTGACATTCGCAAGATCGGCGCTCGCCTGCGCCTGACGCAGAGCCGCTGCGCTCTGGGCGATGGTGGCCTCGGCTTGCGCGATTTGGTGGTCGAGCTCGGGCGCCGTGATATGGGCAAGCAGCTGTCCCTGCTTCACCTGATCGCCGATATCCACGTTGCGCTTGTCGATATAGCCGCTGGCGCGCGCGAAGATATTGGCCTGGGCAAACGCCGTGGTCGTGGCAGGAAGCGTCACGGCGACGATCTCGCTGCTCGGCTTGATCGCGGCGACGCGAAGCTTCGGCACGAAGTCCTGATGCTGCTCGGCTGCCGCGCTCACCTGCTCCTGGCGCGCGGTGTAGTGCCAGGCGCCGAGCCCGAGCCCGGCGAGTAGCGCGAGGACGGCAGCGACGCCGAGCAGCTTGGCGCCACGACTGAGCCCGTTCGCCGCCGGCGGGATCTCGGGCTCGATGGCGCCACGCTGGGGCTGGCGGTCTTCTGGAACAACCTTTTTCATTCGATAGCCTCCGCGAACACGCCATGCGCCGTCGTGCCGTCATTGCCTTTTCGAAGCAGCGCGAAGAGATAGGGGACCACAAGCAAAGTGGTCGGGGTAGCGAACAGCAGCCCGCCGATCACCGCGCGCGCTAGCGCCGCGTTCTGCTCCTCGCCCGCGCCGCCGATCGCCATCGGCAGCATCCCGACGATCATCGCCGCGGCCGTCATCAGCACCGGCCTGATTCTGGTATGGCCGGCATCGACCGCCGCCTCGAACGAGCTCTTGCCGGCAAGCTGCTGCTCATGGGCAAACGTCACCAAGAGGATCGAGTTCGCCGACGCGACACCGACAGCCATGATCGCTCCCATGAGCGAGGGCACGTTGAGCGTGGTGCCGGTGATGAACAGCATCACGAGGATGCCGCAGAAGGTGGCAGGGAGCGCCAGAAGCACGACGAAGGGATCACCGAAATTCTGGTAATTCACCACCATCAGCGCGAACACGAACACGGCAGCGAACAGGAGCCCAATGCCAAGATCGCTGAAGCTGTCGTTCATGCTGCCAATCTGACCGGCAATCTGGATGAAATTTCCGGGCTTGAGCTTCGGTTGCAGCTCGGCGACGATCTTCTTGATATCGGTCGAGACGCTGCCGAGGTCGCGGTCCTGCACGCTCGCATAGATGTCGTAGACCGGCTGGATATTGGCCTGGTTGGTATTGGTGGGCAGGCTGCCGCGAGTCAGCGTCGCGACGTTGCTCAACAGCCCCGGCACTGGATCACCGGCTGGCGCAAGCGCGGTCGAGACCGGCGTATTCTCCAGGCTGTTCAGCGAGGCGAGCTGGGGCTCTGGCGTCTGCACGGCGATGTAATACGGGATGCCGGAGGACGGGTCGGTCCAGAAATTGGGCGATACCTGCTGCGAGGAGCTCAAGCTCACATTGATGTTCGAGGCGATTGTATTGGCAGTCAGCCCGAGCTCCGCGGCGCGCGTCCGGTCTATATTGGCATAGAACGCCGGTGCGGCAGTCTCCTGCTGGAGATGGGCATCGGCGATCCCGGGGATCGCGGCGATGCGATCGCGAAGCTCATTGACGACGGCGAGGTTGGTGGCCTTGTCGTAGCCGACGGTGCGCACGTCGATCTGCGCCGGCACGCCGAAATTCAGGATTTGGGTGACGATGTCGGCCGCCTGGAAATAGAAAATCTCCTCGGGGAAGGCCGGCGGCAGCTCCTCGCGTAGCTTGCGCACGTAATCTGCGGTCGGCGCGTGGCCTTCCTTCAGCGCGACCATGATCACCCCGTCATTCGGCCCGGTGGTGGTGCCGTCGGAGAAGGCGAGGTTATAGGCGCGCGCCGGCAAGCCGATATTGTCGACGATGCGCTCGCGGTCGCTCTCGGGGATGACCTGCCTGATCTTGTCCTCGACCGCCTGGAAGACGGCTTCGGTTGTCTCGATGCGGGTTCCGGCCGGCGCGCGGACATGGAGCTGGATCTGACCGCCGTCGATCAGTGGGAAGAAGTCGCGCCCGACCAGCGTTAGCATCACGCCGCCAAGCCCGAGCACGAGCAGGGCCATGATCGGCACGACAATCTTGCGGTCGAGCAGGAATTGGAGCAGCGCCACGTAGGAGGTGCGCATCCGCTGGAAGCCGCGCTCGAATGCGGCATTGAAACGGCCGAACCACGAGCGCTTGCCGTCGCCGGGTTCACCGTGTCGCTCACCCTTGAGCAGAAGGCCGATAGTGATCGGCGTCAGCGTCCGCGACAGGCCGTAAGAAGCGAGCATGGCGAACACGACCGCGAGGCCGAGCGGGGTGAACAGATATTTCGCCGGACCCTGCAGGAACACGACCGAGGTGAACACGCAGCAGATCGCCAGTGTTGACACCAGCGTCGGCACGGCGATGCCGGCCGAGCCGTGCAGGGTCGCCTCGGGCAGCTTCATGTGCTCCTCGGTCAACAGGCGGTGCGTGTTCTCGATGGTCACCGTCGAATCGTCGACCAGAATGCCGACCGCGAGCGCGAGGCCGCCAAGCGTCATTGTGTTGATCGTGTCGCCGAGGAAGAACAGCACGATTAGCGAGGACAGAATGGCGAGCGGGATCGATATCATGACGACGAACGTCGAGCGCCACGAGCCGAGGAATAGCAGGATCATCAGCGCAGTGAGCCCGGCAGCGATGGCGCCCTCGCGCACCACGCTCGCCACGGCGTCCTTGACGAACACCGACTGATCGAACAGCTCGGTAATGTTTAGGCCGGGCGGCGCCGCGGCGCGGGCGACGTGCAGGACGTTGCGCACGCCGTTCACCACGTCGAGCGTGGAGGCGTTGCCGTTCTTGATCACGCTGAGCAGCACGGCGCGCATGCCGTTCTCGCGCACGATGTTCTGCTGCACGGCCGATCCGTCGCGCACCTGGCCGACGTCCTTGATGAAGATCGTCGCGCCGTCTGTGTATTTGATCGGGATGTCGTTGAGCTCGGCGATGCTGCCTGGTGTGGCGTTGGTGCGTACGGTGTACTGCGTGTTCGCGATCTTGGCCTGGCCGGCCGGTAGCGTCAGGTTCTGTGCGCTGACGGCGTTGACCACATCGAGCGGGGTCAGCCCACGTGCGAGCAGCTTGGCCGGATCGAGATCGACCATGATCTGCCGGTATTTGCCGCCGGCCGGGGTCGGAAAGGTCACGCCGTGCACCGGCGCCAATTGCTGACGCAGGCGATAAATGCCGTAATCGTAGAGCTGCTGCTCGTTGAGGCTGTCTGAGGTGAGGCTGAGCTGCAGGACCGGCACGCTGGACGCGTTGAACTGCACGATGATCGGTGGCTGGATGCCTGGCGGCATCAGCGCACGGATGGCGTTGGTGGCCGAGACGATCTGGGCGATGGCGAGGTCGAGATTGACGTCTGGCTGGAAGTAGATCTTCTGCACCGAGATGCCGTTCAGCGTCTGCGACTCCATGTCCTTGATGCCGTTGACGTTGGAGCTGATGGAATATTGGCTGTAGGTCGAGACCCGCTGCTCCATCTCGGGCGTCGACAGCCCGGTGTAGCTCCAGATCACCGTAACGACCGGGATGTCGATCTGCGGGAAAATGTCGGTCGGCATGGCGCGGATCGCGGTGATGCCGAGAAACACGATGAGCGCGGCGAGCACATAGAACGTGTGCGGGAATCTGAGCGCGAATTTGACGATACCCATGGCTCAAGTCCGATGTGCTGCCACGCCTGCCTGGCAAATCATTTTGTCCAGAGCTGGCACGTGGCGAACGTGCTTCGTTGATCGAAGGAGAGGAGGTGAATGCCGCACCCGCCCCTTGCCGCAAATGTAGTGCGGCGTGCGGCGGCGGCTTTGCCGCTCTTGCTGCGACTGGCTCGCTCTTGCGCAAACGTCGCAGGGTCAGCGGCGAGATGTGCGTTGTCGGACAGTTCTCCGCAGCCACGGATGGGTCACGACGAATGCGTCTGAGAATTGCTGCGATTGGACGCGCCGATCAGTCCCGGCGACTGAGGCTAGTGGACGAGAGCGCACACGGTCCGGCTTCGCGCAAGCCGCAGCCAATCGCAGCAAGACCGCGAAAGCCCTTTTTTCGCAACGCACCTAGTTTGAGCCAAGGCAGCTTACGCGCTTGCGCCTCAGCTGACCGAGGCAAATGAAGGAGAGACCACCATGACGAAGACCTATCTTGCATCAGTCGCGGCGGGCGCACTCGTGCTTGCTCTGACGACGGCCGCAAATGCTGCCGTGCGCAGACACGAGGCCACCGCCGATCCGCGCCCGGCGCTCGATCAGCGTTACGCCGAGCCGAGCTGCTCCCTCGACGGTCAGTTCGACGGCAAGCACTATTGCTTCTTCCAGTCGGGGAGCAAGGTGAGCGCGGCGCGCCTCGAGAGACCAGGCGCCGTCGCTTACTAGACGTTGGCCGATAGGTTGCTGAGGGCTTCCTTAAAGAGGCCCGCAGCCGAGGGGCTCGTCTCACCCCGGTACGGGCCCCTCTTAAGTTTTGCAGGCGATCGCAGATCTCATCGCCGCGATCGCAGCAATCCCGCCCGGAGCGGAGCAAGATCGGCAAAGCTTCGCTCCACAAGCGCGCTTAGACTGCGGTGATATTGGACGCGCAACGTCTACGTTAACGGCGCTTCTCGAGGCACAGGTTCCCCGTCCTCCTGGGACGCCGGCTGCCGTGGTTCAGGCGTGGCGGAACCGATGCTCGGCTGAGGCGAGCAACACGAGACGGATCGCCGCCCGCTTCGCGCTCCGTCGTTTCGACAATAAGCTCCCCAGCGTTTGCTGTGCGCTGGTCACCAAATTCCTGAAACGCACGCGCGGGCAGCGGCAGATATGCCCAGCTTCAGTAAACGAGAATCCGGCGGCCTCGACGAGCACGAGCGCCTCACGCTGGTCGGCCGGTAGCTTGCCGAGCGCCGTGACAATCTCGGCGTGCTCGGTCTGATCAAACGGCCCGATCGGCCTCATCCCGGACGCGGGACGGCCGGCATACTCGCGAAAGTAATAGCCGCGCAGCCGGCGGATCAGCCAGGGCGAGAGATTTTCTCCGAGGCTCGCGGGGTCGATGCCCACCTTGGCGCGCACCAGCGTGATCTCGACCAGCTCGTCGGCCATCTCCGGGTCGAGGCACAACAGGAAAGAAAAGGCGCGGAGTTTGGCGATGGTGGTGGTGAACTCGGACTGCGTGAACAGCATCGGCGCCGCCGAGGCCGTTGAGCTATCGTCTCTGCACGAGTCTCTGAGTCTGATACAAAGAGTCCATATCTGCGGCTCGCTCTTTGATCTTGCGCATACTGCTTGATAGCCGGGACGCAGAACCGCGGCTTGGGCGTGGTTGCTGCATCTGTTGACCAATTGCGCAATTGGCGGCGGGCCAGCCCTTGTGACGCAGTGGACAGTAGCCCGACACGCGCTCTAAGCTTGGATCGATCTTCGGCAGTGACGGGATCACGTCCGCCGCGCGCCAAGGACGCGGCCATCTCGGCGGCGATGTCGCGATAATGCCGGCGCGTTTCGGGTGCAAAGGCGGATGGGCCGCCTCGGTCCGCCAATCGGACTTACGGAAGCACGGCGCGCGCGAACGCGGTCATCTCAACTAAGACCTAACATGCAGAAAGCCACTCTACCGAAAGAGCATTTGTCGCCGCCGCGCGATGTCACCGCGGGTGTAATCCTTCCTATCACCGCGATCGTCTTCGCCCTCGTGATCTTCGCCATCGACACATTCACCCCGCTCGGTATCGCCGTGGCGGTGCTCTACGTGGTGGTCGTGCTGATGGGCGGACGTTTCCTCGAACGGCGCGGCGTGCTGCTCGTCTCCGCCACCTGCCTCGCGCTCACCATATCCAGCTACATATTGCAGCACGGTTTTGCTCATGGGCCTGCTTTGATCAGGTGCCTGGTCAGCCTGCTCGCCATCGTCATCACCACCTTCCTCGCGCTCAAGACGCAATTGGCGGCGAGCATGCTGCGCGAGCAGGCGAGTTTGCTGGAGATAACGCATGACGCCGTCATCGTCCGCGACATGAACGACGTAATCCGCTTCTGGAACCGCGGCGCCGAGTTTCTTTACGGCTGGTCGCGCGACGAAGCGGTCGGCAAGGTGTTGTATGAGCTGCTACGCACCGAATTCCCGGCGCCGCTCGCCGACATCAAAACGGCGCTAGTGCGAAACGACCGTTGGGAGGGCGAGCTCGTCGATACCAAGCGCGATGGCACCGAAGTGGTCGTCGCTAGCCGTTGGTCGGTGCAGCGCGATTCCGCGGGGCGCCCCGTTGCGATCCTCGAGACCAACAACGACGTCACCAAGCGCAAGCTCGCCGAGGCCAAGGCCCAGCAGCAAGAGAAGGAGCTTCAGCTCACCATCGACACGATCCCGGCTTTCGTTTTCAGCAACCTGCCCGATGGCTGGACCGATTTCCTCAACAAGCGCTGGCTCGACTACACCGGGCTGTCTCTCAGCGAAGCGCAAGGCTTCGGTTGGCAGGTTGCCTACCATCCCGAGGATCTGCAGAGGGTCCTGAAGGCGCGTAGCGAAAGCATCGCTGCCGGCAAACCTTATGAGCACGAATCGCGCATCCGACGGGCTGACGGCGTGTATCGGTGGTTCCTCAATCGCTCGGCGCCATTGCGCGATGAGCGCGGCAACATCGTCAAATGGTACGGCAGCAACACCGACATCGAGGACCGCAGGCAGGCCGAAGACGCCCTGCGGCGGAGCGAAGCCTTTCTCGCCGAGGCGCAAAAGCTCAGCAAGACGGGGAGCTTCGGCTGGGACGTCGCCAGCGGAAAGCTCAGCTGGTCAGAACAGGCCTATCGCATTTTGGAATATGACCCGACGATCGAGCCGGCGCTTCAGGCGGTATATGACCGCAGTCATGCCGACGATCTCGGACGGCTCCGGCGTCTGATCGAAAGCGTATCGAAGGACCGGCGGGATTGGCGCATCGAGCACCGCCTCGTCATGCCCGACGGCACCGTCAAGCATGTCTATTGCGCCGCTCATCCCACCAGCGATGCATCGGGCGGGCTCGAATATGTCGGCGCGCTCATGGACGTGACGGAATCGAGGCAGGCGCAAGAGGCACTGCACCAGGCGCAAAGCGAACTGGCCCACGTGACGCGGGTGACCACGCTCGGCGAGCTGACCGCCTCGATGGCCCACGAGGTCAACCAGCCCCTCGCTGCGATCGTCACCAGCGGCGAGGCGACGCTGCGATGGTTGGCCAGGGATCCTCCCTTCCTCGCCGAGGCGCGCGAGGCGTTGTCCCGCATCATCAGGGATGCTAACCGCGCCAGCGAGGTGGTTAAGGGGCTGCGTGCTCTCGCAAAGAAGTCCGACCCGCAAATGGCGCCGATCGACATCAACGACGTCATCAACGACGTGGTGGCGTTGGTACAGCGCGAAGTGATGAGCCACCGCGTGCGGCTTCGCCTCGATCTCGGCGCGGGACTGCCGACGACCCATGGCGACCGGGTCCAGCTTCAGCAGGTGATCATAAACCTTGTCATGAACGGCATCGAGGCGATGGCGCCGGTGACCGACCGAGCACGCGAGCTCTTGATCAACTCGCGCCAACATGCCAACGATCGCATACTCGTGGCCGTGCGAGATTCCGGTATGGGGATCAGCGCCGAGGCGCGGGACCGCCTGTTTACCGCTTTTTTCACCACCAAGCGCGACGGTATGGGCATGGGATTGTCGATCTGCCGCTCGATCATCGCGACGCATGGCGGCGAGCTGTCGGCCGAGAACAATGACGGTCCGGGAGCAACCTTTCTGTTTACCGTGCCGATCGCCGGGGCAACCGGTTCATGACCAAGCCATCGCGCGTTGAAGGACTTGCCGCCGACGAACCGGTGGTCTTCGTGGTCGACGACGATCCTTCCATGCGCGAAGCCTTGAACGGCCTGTTCCGTTCGGTCGGATTGCGGGTCGAAGTTTTCGGCTCGGCGCCCGAGCTGCTGCAGGCCAAGCTTCCCGAGGTTGCCAGCTGCCTCGTGCTCGACATCAGGCTGCCGATGCGAAGCGGTCTCGACTTCCAGTCGGAGCTTGCCAAATCCGAGATCAGGATTCCGATCATCTTCATCACCGCGCACGGCGACGTGCCGATGTCGGTCAGGGCGATGAAGGCGGGCGCCGTCGATTTTCTCACCAAGCCGTTCCGCGACCAGGACCTGCTCGATGCCGTGGCGACCGCGATCGAGCGCGATCGCGCTCGGCGCGCGGCGGAGAAGGGCATTTTCGCGCTGAAGGCTCTGTTCGAGTCGCTCACTCCGCGCGAGCGCGAGGTGATGACGTTCGTTACGGCGGGGTTGATGAACAAGCAGATCGCCGGCGAGATCGGCGTAAGCGAGATCACCGTCAAGATCCATCGCGGCCACGTCATGCGCAAGATGGGCGCGCGGTCGCTGGCCGACCTCGTGCGCATGGCGGAGAGCTTGGGCCTGAACTCCTAAAGGCTCTGGGGGCGGTAAGACCTAAGTATGTCTTTCCCGGCTGGCCTCAACGGCGCAATGTGAACCCGTGTTCTTGTCGATCGTTGATCTTAGTGGCGGCGCCACTTGAAGGACGTCCCCTGTTGCAGGTTCCGGTAGTTGCAGTCATTGATGACGACCACTCGATGCGGGCGGCAACGACCTGCTTGATAAAATCGCTCGGCTATATTACTCACACCTTCTCTTCCGCCGAGCAGTTCCTGAAATCGGAATTTGTCGATGGGACGTCGTGCGTGATCGCCGACGTGCAAATGCCGCATGTGAGCGGTATCGAGCTGCAAAACCGCTTGCGCGCGCGGGGCCTCAACACGCCGATCATCTTCATCACCGCCTATCCGGACGCGAAGGTCCGCGCCCGCGCGCTTGACGGCGGCGCCGTCTGTTGCCTCGACAAGCCGTTCGACGGCGATATGCTGATCCGTTGCCTCGACATGGCGTTGGCGCCCATAGGCTAGTCCGCGCCGGCGCTATTTTGCCTCCACGCTGAATCGCAGGCAGGTTCGTGTTCGAGGTGTGGCGGCGGCCAGGGCAAAGTGTCGTACACCTACGTATAGGTCGCCCCAACCAATCCGACAGATCGCGCTACCTATGTAGAATGGAACGCGAAGCCTTCACAGCCCTACTCTCCCTGCGAGCTGGGAGCACAGGTCGAAAGTGGAGGCTACAACAATGAGCGCGACAGCTATTGTCTCAACCGCGGGCTTCAACGGACGCAAAGCCCCGCGTCACGCTGCGTTTCAGCTGCTGGGCGGCGGTCTGAAGGGTTCGGATCGTTTCGACAAGGAAGTCGTGGACAGAAAAGTCCCCGACGCCTTCGGGCCGAGGATCAGGCTGAACAAGGCGACGTCGCTACGCGGCGGGCCCCCGTTGGACCGGCCTTTACTCAGGATCACGATCACCTCGGCCGAGAGCGTGAAGCGATCGGGTGTAACCTGGCCAGGCATGGGGGCCGAGATCGTCCAGATTACGACAAGCGAGCGCCTCGAGATCAGTTTCAAGGCGTCCGCCACTCATATGCTCGTGTTCTACCAGCGCGGCGCACGGCGTTCCGGCGAGACCAAGCTCGAAGGGCTGCCGTCATCCACGTTGCACGACCTCGCGCGGAAGCTGGTGCTGGTGCCGGCCGGTCACGAATTCGTCGACATGCATGAGGGCCGCGTTCCGGCGCAGATTGCGTTCTTCTATTTCGATGAGGCCGATCACACGCACCGGATTGGCGGCGAAGTGGAAGGCATGCAGCTCGAGCCGCGGCTGTTCTTCGAGGACGCGGCGCTGCTCGCGACCGCAGAGAAGCTGACGTACGCGGTCGAGGATTCGGATGCCGACGGCAGCGCCTACTGCCAGGCTCTCGGCCTCGTGCTCGCCCATGAGCTGGCGCGTAGCCGCGCGGCGGGCGCCGAGAAGAAGGCCGCCATCAGGGGCGGTCTCGCCTCCTGGCAGCAGCGCACCGTCACGTCCTATATCGAGGAGCATCTGGCCGAGCCGATCATGCTCGCCACGCTGGCCGAGCTAGCCGGCCTAAGCACCTATCATTTCTGCCGCGCCTTCAAGCAATCGTTCGGCGTTCCGCCGCACCGCTATCACACCCGCCGGCGCATCGAGCAGGGCAAGATCATGCTGGCGAAGCGCATCCATTCGGTGACGGATATCGGCTTGGCGCTTGGCTTCAGTGAGACGAGCTCGTTCACCGCCGCCTTCCGCAAGGCGACCGGGCTCACGCCCACCGGCTATCACCGCAGCCTAGCTTAGGCTTGCTTATGAGCGGAGACTGAGCCTGTCGTAGATCCGGTCCGGGGTGAGCGGCAGATCGGGAAAGCGCACCCCGGTAGCGTTGGCGACCGCATTGGCGATCGCCGGCGCCACCGCGTTGATCGCGCATTCGCCTTGCGCCTTGGCGCCGAGCGGCCCGATCGTGTCGTAGGTATCGGCGAAATAGACCTCGCTGCGGGGCACGTCGGCGAAGGCCGGAATGCGGTAGTCGCGCAGCGCCGGGTTCACCATGGTGCCGTTATCGTCGAACACCATCTTCTCGTAGAGCGCCCAGCCGAACCCCATGGCGATCGCGCCGTCGATCTGGCCGCGGCACTGCATCGGATTGATCAAGCGGCCTATGTCGGCGGCGTGCACGCTCTGCAAGGTCATGATCTCACCGGTGACGCGATGCACGGCGACGCGCACGCCCTGGACGTTGAACCCTACCGAGCGCGGCGACAGATAGGCCTTGCGGATCACGTCGAAGCGATCGCCCACCTTGGTTCCTTCCGCATAGAGCTCGGCCAGCGGAATCTTGCGGTTGGCGCAGATAACGGCATCGTCCTGCAGCCGGCACTCCGAGACATCGCAGCCGGCATAGCGGCTTGCATAGCTCAAGATCTTATCGCGGATCGCCTTCGCGGTCTTCTCGACCGCCTGCCCCGCCACCACCGTTCCGGTGCTGGCGAACGTGCCCGTGTCGTAAGGCGTCCTGTCGGTGTCGCCGTTTATGATGGCGATGTTGCCGGCGCGCGTATTGAGCACCGACGCTGCGAGCTGGCAGTGCGACGTGGTCGAGCCGTTGCCCATCTCGGTCGAGCCGACCGCGAGATGATAGGTGCCGTCGGCCAGCAGCTTGATCTCCGCGCCGGAGCGGTGCTCGGTCGGCGGTCCCGAATTCGAGCATCGCAAGCCCGACGCCGATCCCCTCGAGCCAATCGTCGCCCTCTGGCTTGGGCAATCCCCGGCCGCTTTTCAGCGCCGTCTCGACGAGATCGAGACATTGATCGACCCCATAGCTGCCGAACATCACGTCAGAGGCGTCCTTCCAGATCGACTCGATGCGGTCCGTCTCGCGCACTTTGTTGATACGCCTGATCTCGAACGGGTTCATGTCCAGCAATCTCGCGAGATCGTCGACTGCGCATTCGATGGCGAACGTGGTTTGCGAGGCGCCATAGCCGCGAAACCCTCCACTCGGCACCATGTTGGTGTAGACCGCGTAGCCGTCGGCCTTCTTGTTGGGGCAGCGATAGGCGGCAATCGGACTACCGAGCGCGGCCGCCAAGGTCTCGCCGCCATGATTGCCGTAGGCGCCGGTGTTTGACACGACCCGCACCTGGATCGCTGTCAGCGTGCCGTCCCGCTTGGCGCCGAGCTTCACATGCGTGTTCATCGGGTGGCGCGTAGTGGCGGCGATGAACTGCTCCTGGCGGGTGAATTCCCACATCACCGGACGGCGCGTCTTGAGCGCGGCAAGCGCGACCAGATCCTCGCAGATCATCTCCTGCTTGCCGCCAAAGCCGCCGCCAATCCGCTCGGTGAACACATGCACGTCGCGGTCATACAGCCCGAGCAGGTAGCAAAGCTTCTGCTTGGCGATGAACGGCGCCTGCGAGCTGGTGCGCACATGCAGCCTTCCGTCGTCGCCACGCCACGCAAGCGCCCCGTGTGTCTCGAGATGCACATGCTGCGCGCGCGAGGTCGAATAGGTCATCTCGTGGATGGCGTCGGCCTGGGCAAAGCCCTCCTCGACACTGCCGAGCTCGCCGTGGATGTCGACATAAACATTGTCGCGGAAGGCGACGCTCTTCTCATGCAGGATCGGCGCCCCCGGCAGCATGGCAACTTCGGGATCGAACACAGGCGTCAGCAGCTCGTAATCGACCTCGAGCAGGCGGCAGGCTTTTTCCGCCGCGCTCTCAGTCTCAGCCACGACGGCCGCGACGCGCTGGCCGACGAAGCGTACGACATTGTCGAGCATGTAGGTGTCGTCGGGATCGACCAGATGGTCCTCGTGCGTCGCCGTCGAGTAGAGCTTGCGCGGGACGTTCTCCCAGGTGAACACCGCGACGACGCCGGGCACTGCAAGGGCCTTGACCTGCTTGATGGATTTGATGCGCGCATGCGGATGCGGCGAGCGGAGAACCTGGAGATGCAGCGCATTCTCCGCCGGCAGGTCGAGCGTGTAATGCGCCTTGCCGGTGACGATCGCCTCGGCGAACGGGTTGCGCACGCTTCTGCCGCAAGCATCACCGGCGGTATCCTCCTCGACATTGACCACGCCGTGGAGGGCATCATCGATAGAGTGATAGCCGGTGCAGCGGCAGAGATTGCCTTTCAGCATGCGCGGCAAATCATCGCGTGCCGCTTGATCGAAGGTCGCCGCGGTCATGATCATGCCTGCGGCGCAGAAGCCGCACTGGAAGGCCTGCGCATCGAGAAACGCCTTCTGCATCGGGTGCAGCTTGCCGTCCTTGGCGAGCCCCTCGATAGTGGTGACCTTGCGCTCGGCGGCGCGGAAGGCCGGCAGCAGGCAGCTATGATAGGGCACGCCGTCGAGCCACACCGTGCAGGCGCCGCAATCGCCCTGGTCGCAGCCTTTCTTGACACCGAACCAGCCATGCTCGCGCAAGAAGGTGCGCAAGCACTGCCCAGGAGCCGGTTCCGCCGAAAGCTGCCTGCCGTTGATGGTGAGGTTCATCGCGCGAGCTCCGCGCGAATCTGCTCGGCGTAGTAATAGGTGAGGTGACGCTTGTAGGGCGCGGAGCCGTGCACGTCGCCGAACCATTGCGTCTCAGCGACATGCGCGTCGATCGCCTCGTGGAGCTTCGCCGCCGCGGGAACCCGATCGAACTTGATCTGGATCGGCCTGCTGGTCGAGGCGCTGATGGTGAGCGTGAGGTCGTCTTTGCTTGCGTCTTGCGTGCCGACAATGAGCGCGGCCGACCGCCCGAGATGGGTGAGCGAAGAGCGGCGGAAAGCGAAGCGCTTGGTGAGCGCCGATGCCGGCAGGTGGATGCTGCGTAACAGCTCGCCCGGCGCGAGTACATTCTGATGGTTGCCGGCAACGAAATCGAGCGCCGCGACCTTGCGCGGTTTGCCGTGGCGCGGCCAGAGCGTGCAGTTCGCCTCGAGCGACGCGGTGAGCGAGATCATCGCGCCTGCCGGCAGTGACATAACAAGGTTCCCGCCGACTGTCGCCGCATTGTAGATCTTGAACGACATCAGCAGCGCATGGCAACAGAGCCGCAACAGCGGCGCAGCGGTCCACGCTGCCGGGCCCGCGAACCGCTCGAGCTCGGCGATGGTGCAGGTCGCGGCGATATCGAGACCGCTCGGGGTGACGGCCAGCGCCGGCCAGCGCAGCGTCTCGAGATCGATCAGCGTGTGAGTGGCGATCTGCGGCGTCGAGAACAGCCAGGTGCCGCCGGCGAGCCACGCGCTCCCCTCGCGCCAGTCGGGGATCTCCTCGGTCGATGCCGGACGCTTGACCTCGGTGATGGTGTTCAGATTCACGGCGGCAGCCTCATGACCCGGAACGCCTGAAAAGAGCGGGGTGACAATGACTGATTCAGCGGGCCGCGGATAGACCGGCCGCGGGCACGCTCATCTGGGCTGCACGAGATTCCACAGAAGAGCGATTTCGAGCGCGTAGCAAAGCACGAGCACGAGCGGCATCACCGTCACCAGCCAGCGCGGCCTGTTCTCGGGAAACAGCCAGGCGCTGAAGCCCCAGATGGCGAGCGGCATCAGCGGCCAGGTCGTGAGCGCAACGGTGATCGCATTGCCGATGAACGTCCCGATCGCCGGGTTGAGCATCGTGAGATGCGGATTGAGGAATCTGATCTCCAGCATGACGAGGGGAAACAGCGTGAGCAGTACGAGCCCTGCGGTCTTCCACATATTGGGCGGCTTGCCGGTGGTGGGGTCGTTCGGCACCCAGCCGGGGAAAGAGGTGTCGACCCGCTGGGCGAGGAAGCCTTGGATCAGATCCTCGCTCTCCTTAACCATCGCCGCGCGCGCGTCGGATTTGAGCCACCTCTCGAGATTCGCCCCCGAGTCGAATCGTAGCACCGTCGTCCAGCCCGTCTCGTTGTGCTGCGGCGGCTGGACGAACGAGCCGATATAGCCGGGATACGTCGCCTGGAGTTTCTGGATGCGCTCTGCCCAGGCGCGATATGGGGCTTCCTTGCCGGGCTTGATCTCGGTGACCATCACCATGGTCACGCCGTGCTTGACGGAATAATCGACCGCGGCCTGGCCGACAAGTTGCATCGCGATGCCGCCTTCGACCAGTGGCGCGACCTGCTCGAGCAGCTTGCGGTTCTGCTCGCCGCGCCGCCATTTGCGCAGTTGAGCGTCGGAAGCGAAGCGGGCGACCGCCACCCATTCGAGCTGATCGGGCGGCGCCGGCGGCCAGAACTCGACGCTCTCGGCCCCGGCGGCGAGAACCGCAGTCTGCCAGCTCACCTGCCACTGCGCGAAGGGGTCCCGGCTGTCCTCGTGGACGCGCGCGCAAAGCAACAACGTGGAGGTATCGTCGCTCACGGGTTCGCTCAATCGCCGCCCACGACGTTCGGCAACGAGCCAGCAGTTGAGAGGATTTCACCAAGCGGCTGGGCCATGATCGTCGTGGCGTCGTCAGTCGGCCTAACAAACCGGAACTTCCGAACCTCCGCCGCCTTGCCCTGCGAGACACCGCTCACGAGAAGATCCGCGCCGATCGTGGTGCTCGTCGTCGCTACCCCGACGCCGGAGGCGCGATCAAATGGATTGAAGTCCGCGATCTCGGTGAACAGGGGGACGGGGCTGTGTTCAGTGCTGGCCAAGTAGATCGACGGTCCTCCTTGCAGCCTCGAACCGCTCGAGTAAACCTTCACCTCGCCTGGCTCGGTCGACTGGCCGACGACGATAGTTTCTGCGCCGCCGAGAGGCCCCGTCAGCCAACCGGTCGCCAAGGAGAGCCCACCGCGATAGCCCATGCCGAAAGGCATGAACGAGTTGGTCACGGCCGGCTTGTGATCGCCAGGCTCGCAATTCTCGGCTCCATCGGGCTTCCTGGACTTATCGAGCAGCGGCATCAGGGAGAAAGTGAACACCTTCACTTGCGCGATGCTGCCTTGGCCTGGTGCGGTGACGATGCTGTAGCGGCCGGTCGAGAAGTCGACGAAGCCGGAGGTGACGCTGACGCCGTTGTGATCGTCGAGATAAGGATTGAATGTCGCGTACAACGCGGGCGCCGTGCCCGGGGACGATGGCAGTTTCGAGCTGAACACCTTCACCTCGCTCGGGATGCCTGGTCCGGACCCGACGATGATGTTGTCGGCAGTCGAACCATCGATCTGCGATGACGCCACACTGACCCCGCCGCGCGCCGAGGAATCGAACGCTTCGAAGCGTGCCAATTCGGTCGTGAAAGGCGGCTTGCCGTCTTTCGCCTTTCCCGAATAGGCAACGACCTCCGGCGCGTAGTCCTTTCCGGCGCCGACCACCAGGTCGTAGACGCCGTCGTCATCGATGTCTCCAATGACGACGTTTGGCGTTCCTGCAAAATCCTTGAACGGGACGACCGTCGCGAGGAGTTTGTCGCCATTGCCGTCATACACCTTGACCTGGGCCGCGTGCCCCTCCGATCCGGGAACGGCCACGGCATAGGTCGAGACCGCGGGAATGACATTGACCAGCGTCATGAGGCCGTTGTCTTCGTGATTGAGCCGATGGCAATGCATCACGAATAGCCCGGTGAAGTCGTCGAAGCTCATGCGCAGCGACAACGTGCCGGGCTGGATGACAGACTCTCCCGCCGCCAAGGTCGGCACCGGCACGTTGGCGTTGTCGACGTACCACTGTTCCGGACCCGTCTCGCGACCGGTGCTCGGATCGAACGTGTGCGTGATCTGAAAGTCGTTGACGTGGATGTGCATCGGATGCTCGTCATTGTTGTTATTGACGAACCTCCACTCTTCGACCGAACCGAGCCGTGGCTGGAGCAAGGGAACGTTGGGAAACGCGGTGCCGTCGAACGCATAGACGAAGGCCTTGGGATCGGACTTGCTCGCAAGATCGTTGAAGAAGGCGCCGGCAATCGTGAGCTCGCGTTCGAAGTCGGGGGTCAGCTTGGAGAGATCCCTGAACGGGCTCTCGGCGCCGAGCTTCTGGCCCTCGGCGAACGCGGTCGTGACCCCCCGGCCGCCATCGGTCGTCGCCCTCGCCAAGATTTGCGTCGGGGAGACAAAGAAACCATCGGCGTAGCTGATCGCAGACGGCGGCACGCTCAAATAGCCGAGCGTGGCCGGAGGATTGTCGGTGCCGTCATTGGTGTAGAGGATGCCGGGCGCGCTCATCGTCCTGACGTCGCCACCGCGCGGCGGCATTTCGAGGATCAGGTCACCGCTTTCAGGCAGGGTGACGGCGATGGCGTAACGGGTCGCCGGCGGAATGACGAGGCGGCTTCCGTCATCCCACTGCGGATGCCGAACCTCTCCATAAGGTATCCCGTCCTGGGCGATGACGGCGATCTTGGGATGCTTGCCCGTCGCGGTCTCGGTCAGCTGCGCGTTGACGTAGACCATGTCGCTGATATTTGAGAGCACCCAGATCTCGGTTTGTCCGGCCTTGCTCTTGATTACCGGTTGGAACTGCCCGTTGATCGTGAACTGCACGTCGCGCTTGTAGTCGGGAAGCGAGGGATCTGCCGGGACGTCACCTCCGCCACCGGCTTTGGCGGTAAAGCGCTGCAGGTTGCTTGGAATGAAGTGGAACTGTCCGCGCGAGTCGGGGATCGACCCGGGCCCGACATTCCAGTCGGCAATTCCCGAATACCAGATGGTGAAGAACTGATCTCCCTTCTTCGCCTGATCGAAGTTCACCGGCGTGAGCTTGGGGCGATAGGTTCCCTTCGCCAACTCATCTCCTTGGGGATGCTTCAGCGTGCTGACGTATTGAGCCCAGTTAGGATTGTTGAGTTGCGCGAGCCCTCCTGCCCGGTCGAAGACGAAGTTGTATTGCAGCAGCATATTCCGGACCGGGATCTGCTTCTCCGTCACCAGCGGAATGTTTCCGTCGGTGCGCCCGATCGCCAGCAAACCGGCCAAGCCGTAATACACGTGCGACGTCGTCAGCATGTGGAGGTGGCTGTGGTACCAATAGGCGCCCTGCGGCATGCTCTTTGGAATCTGATAGGTGTAGGTGTTCGATCGACCGGCGGGGATGTGCAGCATCACATTGTCGGCGTTGCCCTTGGGACTGACATGAATTCCGTGAACGTGCAGGTTGAAGGGGGACTCGGTCATCTGCGTCGGATAGAGCGGCACCTCCTCGCCCTTCGGTATATATAGCGGATCGTAGAAATCCCGGATGGTGAGGCCGGACATGGCGTTGTCCACATGGACGATCAGCGTCTCGCCGGGGAATACCTGCAATGTCGGGGCGGGATATAGATTGTCACCCGACACCTGCCCGTTCGAGGCAGTGCCGCGGATCACCTCATAAGCAAAGACGAGGAAGTTCTTGACCGGCACGGCCACCGTGTCGAGCCGGGCTTGGCCCTGCTTCACGATCAACCTGACCTCGAGGACGCCATCCTTGCTGGCGAGCGTCACCGGCTCGCTGAACTCCGGCCGTATGGAGGGATCGAATTGGGCGGCCTCTGCAAGAGCGGGGCGGATGTGCCCGGACGCGCCGACCAGCGCCATTATCATGCAACCAAAGCCAAGTGCGCGCAGAGATTGATTCATGAGGAATTCCTCGCCGAAGGAGCTTTTGGCGAATCAGTCACGCCGAATGGAGCTATCACCCTCGACTCTGCCCCAAGTGGCAAACAGATGCTACCGCAAGCGGCGTCGGCAAGGCCCGACTAGCAGCCCTCAAATTTCACGCGCCGAAGACGCCTTAATCGACACGCCGACGTCGTAGCGACGCTAATTCGCGAGATCGTCAAGCTTTCGCCGCGCGCGGCTCGCCAGATACCTCGATCCAATCCGGCGCGAGCAGGGCGAGCGTGCCGTCATGTCCGGCCGCGAGCGTATGGATGTAGAAACCGGTCTGCACTTCGTCGGTCACTTCCATGACGGGAGAGGGCGCCGAGATGACGGTGAGGTCGCCGCACTGGCCGATCCAGTCGACATGACGGTGGCCGTGCATCAGCACGATGCGCTGGGCGAGCGGCTTCAGCTTGCGGATGAACCAGTTGCCGTTGATCAGCGCTGTTCCGATCCGCTCAGACAACGTCTTCGCCTTCCACGGATACTCGACAACGTGGTGATGCAGCGCAATCACCCACACTGCGCGCGGATGTTGCGCGGTCGCATACTCGATGCCGCTCATCTGCTCGGCCGGGATCATGCCGAGCGCGTTGGTGAAGGAGAAAT
>CAWFLU010000003.1:0-9137 GCA_963816805.1 uncultured Alphaproteobacteria bacterium | reverse complement strand
TCGAGGCCGGGAATATCCATATCCGTTGGTCTCTCGGAGGCGTCCAGTAGGTCTAAAATCTGTGTGATCCGCTTCAGGTGCTTCGCTGGCAAACGACTCCGGTCACCGTCCTCCCAGAAACGCTTTAGCCGTTTGCTCCTGAAGGATTGGATCATCCTGCCTCTATGTAAGGCAATGCCTTACAGTCGGCAAGGCTCACTTGCCGGTTAGTAAGGCTGGCAGCTTGGCGATGTTGCTGGTCTACCGCAGTGCGCAGAGGGCAGGACTTAACCGCTCGATCTACATCCGCAGTCGTATGACCGAGCAACGCCCCAACAATATTTGTTGGTCGCCTTGGGGCATGCACACTGGACGTGGCAAAGGCGCAATACGTCTTTGCAGTATGCCGGGCAGCCCGCCGGACGTAGACCGGGACCGCAGCGTAGGGCACAGCTTTCGTAAACAGTCGGGCACGATATGCAGGACCCGGCAGAAACACTGCTACTGAAATTGGCCACTGCTGTGATCGCGGCAATACCAACGAAAACGGTGCGAAGCCAATTTGAGTGCATGAACTCACGACTCCCTCCTTAGAAGCTTTGGCAGTTTAGCAATGTTCGCCGCTATCCGTCTCGCCTCATCGAGAGTGAGCGCCTTGGCGATATCAGCGTCACGCTGGTTGGCATAACCATAGACGTAGGCGAGCGATTGACCGTTGGCGTCCACGATCTTGAATCCGGCTTCTAGCGCCTCGACTGTCCATGGTGGAGGGAATCGTCTCATTGGCAGAGACTAAATGAAAAGGACGTCCCGGATCGGGAGTTCCTCGCAGCGGGGGATCAAGAGGGGAGTGGGCTTTTTCTTGTTAAGACCGCTCGAAGACGGCTTTTGCAGCGTTGGCGTGAGCATCAAGCGCCTGCTTCGCACGCGACGCTTGTTCATTGCACAAATCGTAGAACTTCGCCTCAAGCGCTGCTCGTTTATCGGCGGGTGCTGCCTCGATTTCGGCATGAACACGCGCATAAATCCCCTCGATCTTGTGGAGGTCGGTTCCCGCATCATCAAGCTCGGCTTTGATCGAAACGAAATCCAACATTCGATTTATCCTCGCCGCCAAGCCCGGCCGCTTGCATCTGTCTGTCGCCACGGCTTGACCGACACAACAGCGTGCCTCAGTGGCGATCTTGCTTTCGTCGACCAACGATAAAGCCAACTACGGCGCCAAGCAGAGCCCAAGGAAGGCAGACCCATAGCCATTTTGTTTGCGTGTTTGAATCGGCGAGATAGGCCTGGTCAAGCAGAGCCATGCCGCCGCCAATGACCGCGAAGACCAGCGCCGTTATGAGACCGCGAGCCATAAGCGAGATTACCACGCTTCGCACGGGTCGGTTGGTTGCTCATCACCACGTAAAGGAGTCCCGGGCGAGTGAACGGGGCTGAGGTCGTCCTTGGGGTGCTCGCAGAGGGCCTACGCAATGGGAGGCGGCGGATACCGCTCGTACAACCAAAGCAAAAACATGAGCAGCATATAGGAGGTTGTGAGCAGCAACGCGGCAATGGGGAAAGCCAGCCCTCGTCCATCAATAGTCCAGCCAATTGCGCACCCAAGGCACACCATATAGATCGCCGTCACAAACCAACGGGCCGCAAGAAAGCCTGGATGAATTTTCATGAATGGAAGCATACAGCAAAAAGGGCGCCGACCGAAGCCGACGCCCCTTACCGTTTCGTCTATCTATTAGGCCGTGCATTCCTTCATCTTGGCCATAGCCGCCTTGGCTTCGGCCTCTGTCTTAAAGCTGCCCATGCTCTTCATCGGAGCAGCGGGCTGGCTGTGCATCATCGTGCATTTGTGACTCGCGGGATCGAAAGCAACATAAATCTCCTCCGCGAAAGCGGGGGCCGCAAAGCTAACGATAAGAGCAACTGATACGAGATACTTTTTCATCAGCTTCCTCCTTGGACGTGATCTTCGGGAAAACGACCACGCTGCCGCCTAAACGCGCATGTGAGGAAATTCGTCCCCTCAGAGCGCGACTTGCGGAAAAAAAACTCCGCGACCCCGGAAAAAGCCCGGCGAAGTGACCGGGGCCTAAAAGTCTCAGGAGAGGACGCTGTCCAGTGCGTCCGTCTCCGATTTTATCTGATTCGCGATGCCGCCTTCAGCCCGTCTTCTGCAACTTTGGCTTCCAGCCTTTTGCAAACCCGGGACAGTTGGCGCTTCCTCTAGTCGTTATCGTTATCGTGATCGTGATCGTGGTCATGATCGTGATCGTGGTCATGATCGCCGTGGTGGCCCTGGTCATGATCATGGTCGTGATCATGGTCATGATGGCCGTGGTGGCCTTGGTCGTGATCATGGTCATGATCGCCGTGGTGGCCCTGGTCATGATCGCCGTGGTGGTCCTGGTCATGATCCTGCTCATGATCGCCGTGGTGGCCCTGGTCACGATCGTGTCATGATCGCCGTGGTGGTTCTGGTCATGATCATGGTCATGATCGCCGTGGTGGCCCTGGTCATGATCGTGGTCATGATCGCCGTGGTGGTCCTGGTCATGATCCTGCTCATGATCGCCGTGGTGGTTCTGGTCATGATCGTGCTTATGATCGCCGTGGTGATCCTGGTCATGATCGCGCTCATGATCGCCGTGGTGGTTCTGGTCATGATCGTGGTCATGGTCATGATCGTGGTCATAGCCCCTGTAACCGGGGCCATAGCCTGGCCTCCAACTTGGCGCCCATCCGGGACCGGGGCCATAGGCTTCCGACGCGCAGAAGCCGTTCCATGGACCGCATACGCCGCGGCACCAGTTGTTCCAGCCACCGCATTGGGCTTGGCACCAATTGTTCCAAGGCCCGCATTCGTTATCGCACCAGTGGTTCCAGTCGCCGCATTGCGGCATGCACCAATTATTCCAGGGGCCGCAGCCCGACGCCGGGGGGCTGAAGGACTCAGGGGGTTGAGCATAGGGCCCCCTGGGCTCATCGAGCGGGGACGATTCCGGGCCATCCTCATAGGATTGGGGAGGATTTTGGGAGCGCTCCTCAGCGGCTTGAGGGGACGCGCAGAACTGCTCCGGTAGCGGCCTATTGAGTTTTTGAAAATATTCGATGATCGAGGCTGGCGTGTCAGGCGAAGGCACGCAATCGGCAAAGGCATTGCCGCCAAGCAACACCGCAATCAACAGTCCGAGCAGGCAACGCTTGATCATTTTGACCGAACTCCCCGCGCGGTGGTTGGTCGCCGCAGCTCAAGGGAAAGTTCCCTGCAACCATTTATGTGCGAGTTCGCCAACGGCAAGCGACCAGGAGTTAGGCGACGTTAGCCTGTTACCATCACGTTACAAGCGATCACTAACTCATTGAATTTATTAATTTGAACTCTCCTTCGGTTCCATCGTGTCTTTTACAGGATCGCTTTTGACCAGTACAAACCCCTGTCGTTGCCCGGCTTGGGCAATCCAGTACCGTCGAGAGCCATTTCTGGGTCACAGTGGTTACTGGATCGCCGTTTTCGCGGATGATGAAACCTCGCGAGGATTAAGGTCAGGAGAGCCAAGTTGGCTTCGAGCCCCCTAAAGATCGGCACGCGCGGCAGCCCGCTCGCGCTCTGGCAGGCGCGCCATGTGCGCGCGCTGCTGATGGCGGCGCATGGCTTGAGCGAGAGCGAGATCGAGCTTGCCGTCATCACCACCTCGGGCGACCGCATCACCGCGCCGCTCCGCGATTTCGGCGGCAAGGGCTTGTTCACCAAGGAGATCGACGAGGCGCTTCTATCCGGCGCGGTCGATCTTGCGGTCCACTCGATGAAGGACCTGCCGGCGGTGCTGCCCGATGGCATTATCGTGGCGGCGGTGCTGCCGCGCGCTGACGTGCGCGACGCCTTCATCAGCACCAAGGCGCCCTCGCTTGCCGAATTGCCCGCAGGCTCGGTCGTCGGGACGTCGTCGTTGCGGCGCGCGGCGCAGGTGCGGCGCCTCCGCCCCGACCTCGAGGTCATCGACTTCCGCGGCAATGTCGAGACCCGGCTAAGGAAGCTCAACGAGGGCCTGGTCGATGCGACGCTGCTCGCACTTGCAGGCCTCACGCGGCTCGGCCTAGCCTCGCACGCCACCTCGATTCTCTCGACCGAAGACGTGCTGCCTGCGGTGGCGCAAGGCGCGATCGGCGTCGCCGCGCGCGACGACGACCACGAGACGCGTGCGCTGCTCGCGAAGCTGAACGACGCGCAGTCCGCTACCAGCGTCGCTTGCGAGCGCGCCTTTCTCGCCAGCCTCGACGGCTCATGTAAGACGCCGATCGCCGGTCTCGCCGAGATCAATTCCGGCGTGCTGCGATTCCGCGGACTGATCCTCGCGCCTGACGGCACCGAGTCGCACGCCATCGAGGTGAACGGCGAGGCGGGGCATGCGCGGAGTATCGGCACCGACGCCGGCGAGGAGTTGCTTACCCGCGCCGGACTTGAATTCCTGGCGAAGCTCGCCTGATGCGCGTTCTCGTCACGCGGCCGGAGCCCGATGCAAGCGATGAGGTCGAAGCCCTCGCCTCACGTGGGCATGAGGGGGTGAAGGCGCCGCTCCTCATCATCGAGCCTGTCAAGAACGTGGCGCTTGAGCTCGCCACCGCGCAAGCTCTGATCGTCACCAGCCGGAACGCGCTCCGCGCGCTCGCTACCCATAGCGATCTCGACAGAGCCCGCAAGCTTCGGCTGTTTGCCGTCGGAGCGGCGACGGCGCGCGCCGCGCGCGAACTCGCCTTTACCGATGTGACGGAAGGCCCCGGAAATGGGGCAGGGCTCGCCGAGCTGATCAAAACCGAGGCGAGGTCAATCGATGGTCCGCTCGTCCATCTCGCCGGCGAAACGCTCGCTTTCGACCTGAAATCGCCGCTTGAGGCGCAAGGCTTCAGCGTGCGTCAGCCCGTGCTTTACAGGTCTCTCCAAGCGACCCAACTTCCACCGCAAGCATTGAGCCTGCTCGGGGACGGCAGGGTCGACGGCGTCATGTTGATGTCGCCGCGCACGGCAAAGACTTTCGCCGATCTGCTCGCTCGAAACGGCCTGGTAACGCAAGGAAAGCGTCTCATTTGCTATTGCCTCTCCAAGGCGGTAGCAGAGGTGCTGAGCCCGCTCGGATTTAGCGTACGCGTCGCGTCGCAACCGCGCGAGGAAGATGTCCTTGCGCTCGTCAGCGCCGAAGGGGCATCCTCGTAGGCTTCGCGAATCCGCGAGCAGCTTAAGGTTAAGGCGTCATGGCAGATCCTTTCGGTGATGACGAGTTGAGCGGAGGAGCTAGCAAGCGGCCGGCCCCGACCATCGAGGGCACCGCGACCGAAGTGTCGGTGGCAGCGCCCGGCGAGGAGCCCGACGGTTCGATCTTCGCGGGCCACGACGATGCACCCGCGCAGCAGGAACCTGAGGACGACGCCGAAGAAAACGCCGCCGAGGCGGAGGCGCCACCACACGCGAACGCGAGCCGGAAGAGACCGAGCCTGAGCCCGTCGAAGCCGCGCCCGAACTCGGCGCGCGCAAAGTCTCGCCGCCGCCCGCCGCCACCATCTCGGAGATGAAAAGCTTCGTCACCCATCTCGCCGCCGGCCTGCTCGGCGGTCTCATCGGGGTGATCGCGCTCGCCTTCGCCTGGCATCTCCTCCCGGGCGCACAGTCCGGCAAAGCCTCACCGGATCTTGCCAAGCTCGAGGCGCGCATCGCCAAGCTCGAATCCGCACCTCCGTCCGCACCGGCGCCGGACATCGGGGCGGTCGCCAAGCTCGATGACCGCGTCAAGGCGCTTGAAGACCGCGCGCCGGAGACGCCGCCGGAGCTGTCCGAATTGACCGGACGTGTCGCGCAAATGGAATCGGCATTCAAGGCGCTGGCGGAAGCCGCCAAGGACGGCGGCTCGGTGCCCGATGCGGCGGCCATCAGCCAGCAGGTCGGCGAGGCCGAGCAGAGATTGCAGACCAAGCTCGACAAGGCGCTCGCCGATGCAGCGGCCGCTAACGCATCCTCGCTCCAGGCGATGCAGGCGTCGCTCGACGAGCTCAAAGCCAAGGTCGGTGCACTAGCCGAAGTAGGGCTTGGCGGCGACGCATCGCCCGATGCGACGGCGCTCACCGAGCGGATCGCCAAGCTCGAAGCGGCGCTTCCCGGTCTCGAAGGCGCAATCGACAAGAGCGTGGCCGGGACGAAATCCGCCACCGCAGCGCTCGCCTTCGCCAATCTCCGTGCCGCGGTCGCCGACGGCCGTCCCTACGCGGCAGAGCTTGCCACCATCAAATCCTTCGTGCCCGACCCTGACGATCTCAGACCGCTGCCGGCCTACGCCGACAAGGGCATCCCGACCGTGCCCGAGATTGCCCGGTCCTTCGCCGCCGCGGAGGACGTGGCGCTCGCCGCCGCCACTCCCGCCGGCTCAGGCTCGATCATCGACCGGCTGCTCGCGAGCGCCGCGACCATCGTCAAGGTCAAGCGCGTCGACGAGGCCGCGACCGGCGACAGCCCGAGCGCGGTGCTCGCCCGCGCCCAAGCCCTGATCGACAAGGGCGATCTCGCCGGCAGTGTGCAGCAGATCGAGACCCTTCAGGGCGCGCCGCGCGATGCGTTTTCTGCGTGGCTCGCCGATGCACGTGCCCGCCTCGGTGCCGACGATGTGGTAAAGCGTCTCGAAGCGACGTTGCTTGCCTCGGTGGGCGCTCCCAACAAGGCTCAGAACTAGACGATGGTCCGCATCCTTCTCTTCATCCTTGGCGTGGTCGCAGCGGCGCTCGGCTTAGCATGGTTCGCCGACCGCCCCGGCACCATCAAGGTCGAATGGCTCGGCTACCAGATCGAGACGAACGCCTTTATCGGCGCGCTGGCGGTGATCGCGATCGTGGTGCTCGTGCTCGTGCTGTGGGCGCTACTCCGCTACCTCGTCACCCGCCCGGCCGCGCTCGCTGCCTATACGCGCGAGCGGCGGAAGCAGCAGGGGCTCGACGCCTTGTCGCGCGGGCTGCTCGCCATCGGCGTCGGCGACCGCGCGCTGTCGCAGCGTTATGCCGCAATTGCCAGACGCAATTTGCCGAATGAGCCTCTGACCGCGCTGCTCCGCGCCCAAGCCGCCCAGCTGAAAGGCGACAGGGCAGGGTCGCGCCGCGCCTTCGAGGCCATGCTCGACCGGCCCGAGACCGAGCTTCTCGGCGTGCGTGGCCTATTCCTCGAGGCGAAGCGCGGCAACGACATCGATGCGGCGCGGGCGCTAGTCGAGCGGGCGGTCAAGCGCGATCCCAAGCTCGCTTGGGGTGTCGCCGCTCTGTTCGATCTTCAGGCGCGTGCCGGGGATTGGGAGGGCGCGCTCAACACGCTCGCGATCGCCAAGCGGAACGGCGACCTCGATCCAGACATTGCGCTCCGCCGCCGCGCCGTGCTGCTGACCGCGGAGGCGCGCGACGCCGAAGGCACCGACCCCGAGAAAGCTCTTGCACTGGCAAACGAAGCATTGCGGCTCGCACCGTCGCTGGTGCCGGCGGCCGAGATCGCCGGCCGCATCCTCGTCTCGAAGGGCGAAACGCGCGCCGCCTCGCGCCTCGTGTCGCGCACCTGGAAGCTCGCCCCGCATCCCAGCCTCGCGCTGGTCTATGCCTTCGCCAAGCCTGGCGAGGCGCCGCGCGACCGGTTGAAGCGCATCAAGCATCTCGCCGGCCTGACGCCGGCTGACATCGAAGGCCACATTGCCGTCGCTAATGCGGCGATCGAGGCGCATGAGTGGCAGGAGGCGCGCGCCGCGCTCGAGCCGTATCTCGCCGACCGTCCTCCCGCGCGCATCTGCACGCTGATGGCCCGCATCGAGTCGGGCGAATTCGGTGATACCGGCCGCGAGCGGGAATGGCTTGGCCGCGCATTGCGCGCGCCGCGCGACCGCGCCTGGATCGCCGACGGCTATGTATCCGACCGCTGGCTGCCGGTCTCCCCGGTCACCGGAGCGGTCGATGCCTTCGAATGGAAGGCCCCGGTCGATGCCATCGGCCGCGGCGACACCACGCTCGTCATCGAGGACCGGCCCGAGCTTCCGGCGCGTCCGGCGCAAGTCGCCCCGCCCGCGCTTGCTCCCGCCGAGCCGCTGCGCCGCGCCGCAATTGTTGAGGTGACGCCGGTCGAAGCCGCGCTGCCTGAGCCTCCAGCCGCCAAGGCCGAAGCGCCTAAGCGCCCGGAGAGAGGCAAGCCCGCGCTGTACGTGCCCGATCGTCCGCCTGACGATCCGGGCGTCGCGCAGGCCGATCCTGACGAAAGCCCGACCTCGCTCGAGCGTTTGCGGGCCGCGCAAATCCGCTGAGGGCACGTCGTCGCGCCGCGTCGTCTTGCATCAACATCACAATGGCATTAAGCCACGGCGGGCGCTTGTCGGGCAGCTCGTATCACAGGCCGCTGTAGCTCAGGGGTAGAGCAGGGCTTTCGTAAAGCCAAGGTCGGGAGTTCAAATCTCTCCAGCGGCACCATTTCTTCAAGCCAGCGCAGGCGGTCCCGTTTCGCGTGAGCGCTCAAACAAAGCGTCCGCCCATTCAGGGCATGCGGGTGGGGCGCCCAGGGTGGCAACCCACCGAGGACCTGTTCGCCTGCGAGGCCCGTCCGCGACAGGCTCCGGCGCGCCGATCCATAGTTAGGGATCGATGATCACCACATTACGAAGGGCCGATGACCCTGCGGCACTAACGACACGCCGACGTCGTAGCGACGCTAATTCGCGAGATCGTCAAGCTTCCGCCGCGCGCGGCTCGCCAGATACCTCGATCCAATCCGGCGCGAGCAGGGCGAGCGTGTCGTCAGGTCCGGCCGCGAGCGTATGGATGTAGAAGCCGGTCTGCACTTCGTCGGTCACTTCCATGACGGGAGAGGGCGCCGAGATTAAAGTGAGGTCGCCGCACTGGCCAATCCAGTCGACATGACGGTGGCCGTGCATCAGCACGATGCGCTGGGCGAGCGGCTTCAGCTTGCGGATGAACCAGTTGCCGTTGATCAGCGCAGTTCCGATCCGCTCCGACAGCGTCTTCGCCTTCCACGGATACTCGACAACGTGGTGATGCAGCGCAATCACCCACGCTGCGCGCGGATATTGTGCGGTCGCATACTCGATGCCGCTCATCTGCTCGGCAGAGATCATGCCGAGGGCGTTGGTGAAGGA
>CAWFLU010000002.1:0-378743 GCA_963816805.1 uncultured Alphaproteobacteria bacterium | reverse complement strand
TGAGGAAGTCAGGCCGGGGCAAGTGGCTGAGCCGTGCCGAGTCGCGGTCGATACCGGAGAGGGTGAGTTTGCCGCGCCGGCGGAACCTGCTCAATCGCTCGCGCAGGCCAAGTGGGAGCCGCGCGAGGCGCTTCGCGGCTTTGTGGCGCACGCGACGCACTGACTTCAGCAAGCGGCCAAGCGGCTTATGGCGCCCCGGCGGCTGATTTTGCGATCTATCTATCGGCGCACATCCCTGGTCACGATCGTCTCTAGAGCAGCGGCACAAACACCAGAATTCGTCCGCTGTCGCGCGCGCCGCGTTCAGCGAGAAACTTCACCAGCGGAGCGTCGTCGCGTCTGAGCCACGTTTTGCACCACGGCGGATGCCGAGCCATCGCGCGACGCCTGCCAGAAGGGAAAGAACCGGGCTGGTCGAGATCCACGCAGAGACGGCTAAGCTGTTGATAAACATCTTCAAGAATATCTTGCCCCGTGCCGATATCGAGGATGTGGGCATGTCCATCCCGCCCGCTCTAGCGCAATGGCGCGAAGACGAATACGGTTCCCTCGACCGTCGCGCCGCGCGAGACCATGAACTCGGCGAGGTCGGCGTCGCCGCGCTTCAGACCTTCATGCCCCTTGTGCTCCTGCTTGGCGAGCTTGAGGGCGACGCGGCCACCGGGGCGCATGATGTGGCCGCGCAGATCGTCGAGAAAGAAGCCCCACTCGCCGAGTGTCCAGAGCCGCTTCGCCTCATTGTTGAAATTGAACTGAGCGCGGAAGGCGGTCACCAAATCGAACGTGCCGAGCGCGGCAGCGGGGAGCAGCGCGTGCGGTTCGATGGTGTGCTCGACCACCCGATTGACGCCGAGCCATTTACGCAGCGCCTGCCAGAACGGATAGTCGCCCGGGCGGTCGATGCCGACGCAGCGATGACCGAGCTGCTGGCAGACATAGAGAAAATAGCCGGGGCCGATGCCGATATCGAGAACGTCGAGCGACGGAGATTTGTCGAGCCCAAGCCGTCGCGCCGCCTTCCACGAGCGTGCCAACCAAAGCTCGACATCGGCATATTTGAGCTTGTGCTCGCGGACCTCTCCGGTCGAGCGGCTGAGCTTCTCGAAGGCCGATTGATCGAGGCCGTCGAGGAAATAGTCGGGAAACTCCATCGCCACGTTACAGGCCTCACCTTCGGCGTATGCCACATCCACGCGAACGGGCACTCAAGTTCTCGTCGGTCGCCGGGTTATAAATGCGTCAAAGGCCACGGGCAAGGATCGAGGGAATTGGGCGCCGAAGCCAACTGTCCCGTATGATCAGCCCGTGCGGTCACTTCTGGGCAACTGGATGAGGCTGGCGCTGGTCCTCGCCGCTTCTGGTCTTGATGGCCTTGCGGGCCTCGCGTGCGCCGTGCTCTGGCCTTTGCGGCTGGTCAATGGCTTCGAATTTGCCCGCGACATGGGTCGCCAGATCCGGTCCAAGTGGCAGAACGCCATGCAGGAGCGTTGGAACAGGACCGACGATCCAGAAAGGCCCTGCCTGGTGCCATTCGCCGAGTCGGTCAACTCGACGCCGTGGCCAAGAAAATTCGTTCCGGTTTTGAGGTCGCTGGGGAGGAAGGCTTCCAACTCGGTCAATCACTAATCCGGCCCTGGATGGGCGTGTTGCGTATAATCGACCGGCGATGGATCGAGCTCCTATCGTTTGACGGTCGCGGCAAAAGTCGGTATCCGCCTGACGGATCGTCGAGGGGAAAGTGCGTATGATCATAGAGTTCGAGGAACTTGAGGCCCATCGCGGCAAGGTGGCGATGGTCGACGGGGCGTTCGATCCGCTGCATGCGGGTCATGTGGAGTATTTCGAGGAGGGCGCCGTTCTCGGGCTTCCGCTTCTCTGCAATCTGGCCTCCGACCGCTATCTCGAAGGCAAGCACCAGCCCTTCCTCAAGCAGGCCGAGCGCGCAAAGGTGATCGATGCGCTCCGGCCGGTCGCCTATGTGCACGCCAATCCTTATGACACCGAGACGGTGCTGAAGGAACTTCGCCCCAAATATTACGTCAAGGGAGACGACTGGAAGGGCAAGCTGCCCGAAGAACAGATCGCCATCTGCAAGGAGCACGGCATCGAGATCGTCTATCTCGACACTGTGCGCAATTCATCGAGCGGCATCTTGCGCCGCTTCCTCGCCCATCATGGGGTCGAGTCCTCGCTCGAAAGCTACGAGACCTTCACCCTCAACCAGGACGAGCCGGGGAGCCAGGAATTCAGCGCCGAATATTTCACCGATACCTGGCGCGCCGAGGGTAATGCCTACGATATCGCGACGCGCCGCAAGATGGAGGGGCGGAACCCCGAGCTCATCAAGGAGGTGTTCCAGCCGGAGCGCGTGATCGACATGGGGTGCGGGCCCGGCGCGCTGATGTTCCTTCTGCAAGAGGTCGGAGTGATGGCCGACGGCATCGACTTTTCACAGACAAGCAAGGACATCGCGCCGAAAGAGGTCGCCGATCGCATTCGCATCGGCTCGATCACCGATATCGACCTCCCTGACGCCAGCTACGATCTCGTCATTTGCCGTGAGGTGTTCGAGCATATGCCCGTCCTGCTGGTGCAGAAGGCGGTGGAGAATCTCGCGCGCATCTCCTCGCGCTTCGTCTATGTGACGACGCGGTTTCATCCCAATCCGACCAGCCTGTTCGACGTGACCACCGAGTTCGATGTCGATCCAACTCACATCACCTGCATGAACAAGGACATGCTGCGCCTGATGTTCGTTTTGCAGGGATTCCGCCGCAGGCCCGATCTCGAGGCCCGCATGGATTGGCTGAACAAAAACCGGGTCTTGGTCTATGAAAAGGCCGGCCCCCAGGTATAGTCTTCAGCAATCGGGCGGAGAGGGCGTATGGACTGCATTCTTGGCTACCACCTGAACCCGCTCTCCTGCGGCATTGCCAAGTTCAACTTGGCTCTGGCGCGGCAGCTCAGTATTCAGGTGATGTCTCTGTTCGACCCGTCGGCCAGGAGCGCGCGGCGGCCGCTGCTGTCGATCAAGCTGTCGGAGTTCACCTACAATCACGCGCGCGAGCTCGAGCGTTATCTCGACGAGCGGCCGGCGACCCAATCCTTGCGGCTATTCCTGCACGCCTATGACAACACGCCGCTGGAGCGGCGCTTGGTCGCTGAGGCCGACGTCGTCTATGTCGGCAACGCCGAGATCGCCAATCGGCTCCGCCCGTTGCGCGCCGACGTGGTCGAGGCGTGGTGCCCCGGCATTCTGGTCGACGCGAAGCCGTTCGAGCCGGCGGAGCTGTCGGTGTTCACCTTCGGCATGGCGCATAAGGTGCGCGGCGAATATTATCGGAAGCTCGATCGAGCTGTTGCAGCAGACCGGCAAGTCCTACTGCCTGTATCTCTCAACCGCGCTTGCATGAGGGTATATCGATAGAGACCGCCTTCGACGCCGCCCTGAAGAATATCCGCGAGGGGTTTAGCGGGCCGGTCTATTTCCTCGGGTTCCTGTCCGACGCGGCGGTGCTGCATTATCTCCGCACCACGACCTATTTCGCGGCGTTCTTCCCCACCGGCGTGCGCGCCAATAACACGTCAGTCCATTCAGCCATGACGTCGGGCGCGGTGGTGATTACTAATCTCGACGACGGCTCGCCGGAAGGCTACCGGCACTTGCAGACCATGGTCGACATTGATGCCTGCGCGGAATTGCCGACCGATATCAAAGTGCTGAATGAGATCGGCGCGAGGGCCGAAGTCCAAGCCTCTCGCTTTGGGTGGCTAGCGCTCGCCGATCGACTGCTTGAGAAGGACGAGCTCGCCCTGGCGCGGGCGCGTGGCTGGGAACCGAGGAGCATTGAGAGACCAACATCCGTTGCGACTGGCAAGACTTGACAAGTCTGACAAGTCTTGGGGGGAGAGGACGGTGAGCGAGAAGGGCGCAACGTCTAAGGGGAGGGTCAGGGAGAAGACCGAATTTCTCGGCGCCGCGGATACGGCGACGGCGCTCCGTGAGTTCTTCGAAAGTGTGGGCGCCAAGGCCTGCAGTCAGTCGCCAACGAAAGTCGTCAAGAGCCTTCCGCTGATCCTCATCTCGCAACTGCCGCGGAGCGGCGGCAGCCTGCTCAGCCAGCTGTTTGATGGTCACCCCAATCTGCTGGTCTATCCGTGGGAGATGAGGATCGGCTACCCGTCAAAGGGCATGTGGCCGAAGCTCGAGCTCGACAACACGCCGGATTATCTCTTCGCCACCCTGTTCCATGCCGAGCTCGCTTATATGGCACGCAAGGGCTACCGCAAGAGCGGCAAGGCCAAGCACGAGCAGAAGCGCGTCAAATTCGGCTATTCGCCGTATCGAGCATTACGAGAATTTCGTGAGGCTCCTTCCTCCTCGCCCACGCCGCGCCAAGTGTTCGACGCCTATCTCAGTACCTTCTTCCAGGCCTGGCAGCCCGACGCGAACGATGCCTCCTATGTCGCGGGCTTCGTGCCGCGCATGGCGATGCATCTAGAGAGCATCGGACGGTTCTTCGTCGACTATCCCGATGGGCGGCTCATCTCCATTCTGCGCGATCCTGCCGATTGGTTCGCATCGCGCCGCGCTCACACCAAGGGGGGGATCGCGCGCTACGACGATGTCGAGAAAGAGATCGATTTGTGGAACCGCATGGCCCGCACGGCGCTGCATTACCAGAGCAAATATGGCGATCAGCGCTTCATGCTGCTATCATTCAGGGACCTGGTCACCGACCGGGAAGGGACGATGCGGCGGATCTGCGATTGGTGTGGCATTCCGTTAGATGAGTCGGTTCTCGAGCAGACCTTTGACGGAAATCCGATTCTCCCTAACACCAATTTCGACGATCCGGTCGAACGTCTCGAGTGACGCCGTGCTCGGCCGCAGTCGGGAGCTATCAGACGCTGAGCGCCGATGCGCTTACGAGTTGACCGAAGAATTGAGAGCGAAATTGCTGCAAGGCGGATGCCGTTTGTAGTATCGCGCAGGGATAAGCATGTCACCTCCGCTCAGTAACTGGCGATCCGGCTTGAGGGCCCTGCGTCGTCCAGATTTTCGGCACCGTCTCAAACAGGTCGTAGAGACTATCGTAACCGCGGGTGAGAACGAGACAGAGGTACGGAGCGCTATTCGTAAGGGAGTCTCCGTAGAACAATGGCGTCGTTTTCTTCGCATTCTATTAGATATGTTACATCCTTATGATGCCATAAGTGTTCTGTCCGAAGCGCGCCTCACGCGAGCACTTGAAGGCATGGACGAGAGGTTGTTCATCCACACGGAAGCGAAGACGTCCAACATGCGGATCCAGGCCGCATCAAAAGAGCCTTGGACCTATGCCTGGATACAAAATGTTCTTAGGGCGGGGGACGTATTCTATGATGTAGGGGCAAATGTTGGAAGTTATAGCCTACTCGCGCTAAGCCGTGGACTTGAGGTAATCGCCTTTGAACCGCACTATGAAAATTTTCGAGAACTCTGCCGCAACGTCGACCTGAATAAACTTTGCGCGAGAGCCGCATTAGTCCCACTTGCGCTGTCCGATCAAATTGGGGCTACACGCAACCCTATCCTTGCTCCATCTGCTGGTGAGACGATGAGCTTGGGAGCGGGCGAGCGCGGATCCGTAGTGATTTTGACAAGCACACTCGATGACGCGAGGCGGAATTTGCAACTACCCGACCCAAATCACATCAAGATTGACGTGGACGGGTGGGAAGTTAGGGTTTTGGAGGGCGCGTCTGAGACGTTTGCCATGGAGCAGCTTCGTACTTGCCTGATCGAAATCGACGGAAGAGCCCAGGGACCTGATGCAGACCGCAATAATGCAGTGTGGAGTTTCCTGAATGCGCGCGGTTTTGGAATTTATGCCATCGCGTATCCAATGGCTCAAGATGTGAGCTATCTGCTTGGGATTCGTGGAGACATCACAGCCGTAAAGAACTCTCTGGCGCAGAGAGGAATCAACTTGGTAGTCCCGGCAGGTCACTAGCGTCTAAGGGTACTCACGCTTGTCTCTAGCGAATGCTATCGCCCGTCTCTGGTCACGAATTGGCCTAAAGGCCCTACTTCAGGCTCTTCCCCGCCTTCCGCCTGCGGAACGCATTTCTGCTCTCAACACCTTACAATCTCGTACGTTGGGTCTCGTGGCTGATGACTCAGCCATGTTGCGCCGCTATGCAAGAAGAACAATCGATCAATGCGCGATGCCACTGCCTCCCGGGCAGCAGGCTAAGTTGGTATCCGAGGTCACGCGGCGGGTCCTGTCCCACGTCGACAGAAGTCATCTTTCAGATGCAAGCTCCTCGATCATTGAGATAGCTAGGCTCCAACCCCGAATGGTGGATCCTGCTTCCTTTGTCGTGCGAGCCTCTGATCCCCGGCCGATAGTGGTCGGACCCTGGCTAAGGGAAGTTGGTTTCGAGGTACTCTACTGGATTCCCTATTTGCGCTCTGTTTTGAGAAAGCTCGCTATCCCAAAGGAGAGAGTTATTGCGATTTCACGAGGAGGTGTCCAACCATGGTACAGCCATATCGCGGACCGGTATCTCGATATTCTCGACGTGATGTCTCCGCAGGAGTTTTATGATTGGACATCTCGAAAAAATCAGGAAGGCGACGAGACCCCACCACATATTCAGAAGGCATTTAGCGTCGATGATTTCGAGTTGAGTGTCCTCGACCGGGTTCTAAGAAAGACGGAGATCACCGACTACCAAATTATCATGCCCTCCGCCATGTACGCGCTGATGCGCAACGTGTGGCGGGCTCGATTTGGCGGCAAACGGCTCGAAACCATTTTTTCCTATGAGCCGCTCGCTCGACCAGATCCCGTCGCGTTGCCCTTTGAGGGACCGTACGTCGCGGTGAAGTTCTATGTGTCGAGCACGTTTCCCAAAGGTCTGCACGGATTTGCTCAAAACGTGGTTGCGCAGCTGGCTCAGCGGAGCAATGTAGTACTGTTGTCAAATACCGAACAACTCGACGATCATGACTACATTCAGCCTGCGGGAGCGTGGAGCAGGATTTGAAATTTATGACGCTAGCAGGCTTTACAATCCGGCCAATAATCTTGCGGTACAGACGGCCCTGGTAGCTCATGCCCAAGCGCTCCACGGGACCTACGGAGGATTTCAGCTATCTTGGTCCTCTGCTTGGAGTTGATACGACCGCATACACGGGCAGCTGCGATTTCACGATCACCCACTTGGATCTCGCTTGGCAAGCATTCGATCGGCTTGGGGGTGCCCAGCTTGCGATCGTCCCAGTCGGGCGTAATACGCTGGAAATTGCTGACCCCAAGCGGGCGTCGAACTTAAAATCTAAACCGGTCCGTTTGTAAGCATATGTAGGACTGAGTTCTTGCGCGTTTAGATACTCTCCATCGCACGTTGCTCACATCGCGAAAAAAACCACCAGCCGGAGACAAAAATGAAAAAGATAACGCCCATGGAAAACCAAACGTGCCACCACCAGGGCTCCTCTTGATGAAACCATGCCCACCGGTAGAGCTCTAAGATGCATGCCAGTGGATTATACCACATATACTCGCGAAGATTTTCTTGCACGCGGCTCATCGGATAAAAGGTCGGTGATATCACCATCAGGAGCGTCAAAACGTAGCGGAGTGCCAATCTCGTATCGCCGGCTATTGCATTCAACGGTGCAGTGAAGAAACTCAACCCCAAAACTAATAAAGCAGTCATCAAAAGAGAGACGGGCATCCAAGCGATATGCCAACCCCATTGGAAAACATAACTTCCCGTTAGCACGAAATACATCATGGCCAAGGCCGCTACGGCAATCAAAGCAAGACAAACAAGCACGCTTGGGCCTATAGCGGCAACGTGCGCCATGGTGCGAGGAAACAGGAAGCTTCTAGTGAGCGCCTTGAACACACCCATGCTGTTGGTCGTCATCAGCAGACCCCGTTGGAACAGCAGCCAAGGCGCGAAGCTCGCAAGAATAAAGATCGCCAATGGCACAGGCGCCGTGGTCATGCCCAGCATGGCGCCAATGGCCAGAACCGATCCGGCTACCGTGATTCCGGGACGAAGGAAAAGCCAGGCTGTGCCGAGAAGCGTTTTTCCATAGAGGCGAGAAAATCCGTATGAAAAGAGGTAAGCCAGTAACCGACGGCGGCGCCAAAACTCCGCCAGTTGTTGCAGCGGCGATTGCCCGAAGGGAACTCGAGTCCATTCGGAGTTGGTCTTATTGAGAGGCGTGGAAATGGAGAGCGTCTTTTGCACCTAGTATCCCCCGGTAACCAACTTAGGAATGGCGCGTCTTTTTTCGCCATTTTGGCTTGGTATGCAGCTACATGCAACAGACTGTCAATCCCGTGGGGGTGGAGCGCGTGATGGCTGGATCGGCCGATCCCGTTATCCATTTCGTCAATGTCAGCAAAACATTTCGCCACCAGCGCAAATGGGTCGCGGGTGGGGAAGATGACGACGACGATAATGTCATAGTGGAGCCCGAAGAGGATCAAGACAAAGAAGAGTTCAAGCCGGGAGAAACCCGCGCTGCACTCCATGAAATCAATCTATCAATATTTTCTGGTGAGCGAGTAGGCATCATCGGAATAAATGGCTCCGGAAAGACGACGCTGCTTAACGTAACTGCGGGCATGTCGCACCCGACAAGTGGTCGTGTGATTGGGCGGGGTTCGGTGGTCCCGCTCAGCCATGTTGCGCGACCTCTCAACGAGCGATGGAGTGGACTCGACAACATCCGAATACTCGCCCGTTTTCTTGGATTTGCGCCTGAATTAATCGATCAACGTAAGACGCAGATTGCTGCGTTTGCCGACATGTCTGAGAGCATGATGCGGCCCGTGCGCACATACTCTAAAAACATGTATGCGCGGCTCGCCTTTGCCGCCGCACTCGAGCTCGATGGAGACATATATATTGCAGATGATACGATTGGTGTCGGGGATCAGATCTATCAAGCAAAATGCCTGAAACGCTTGGTTGAGCTTTGTGCTTCTGGCAAAACGCTATTATTTGCCAGCCACAGAATGAGGACGATACAACAACTTTGCTCTCGAGTTATTTGGCTGGACAAGGGACGAGTGAAAGCAGATGGATCGCCAGCTGCAGTGATTAGGGAGTATTGCGAGAACGCCGCGGATGAGAGCGACGAAGAAACGACGGGCGATACGGAGGGACCGAGCTTTCCCTTGCCGCATCAACATCGCGGCAATAATCCTCTTCCGCCACCGAAGATTGAAGAGACCCGCAGGCTCACCAGCGAAAACGACCCTAGCCTCCACAGCGGTATCGATGGATCGAGACAGTGGTTGCCTGACCAAAATGGCGTCGGCGGAATCACGGAAATCGAAATCAGCCCTAGACCTGAGCCTGATGGTATTATCAGCGGCAACTCGGTTTTCACCGTTCGCGTTCGCGTAGAGCTATCTAACGTGGACGCCACCGTCGATCTCATGCTCGAGATTTCTAAAGGGGAATATTCTCTCTATCAGTCATTCCTTCCCAAGCCCGTCGCCGTAAAGGCGCCGCGAGATCTTTGGTTTGAAATCCCGATCAACAGCAACTTGTTACCGGATGATGTTTACCGTATTCGATTGAATCTCCTTCTTCGAGCCGCTAGGACAGCGCGGCCGCTTCGTCAGCACGGCAGACCTCTTTGTTGAAACGAGAGATTGCGGACCTGCCCTGCACCCCCGTGCAAGACTATTTACCGACCGCGAAACATGCAATACGCCCTTAAAGGCTGTAAAGTTGAAGTGGCGTTTGCTCGATTTAAACGAGCCCGGTAACCTTACATCCCCGGCCGGCGTGCTAAGTGCTTCGCGGTGACCAGCGGTCCCAGGCGCGGGCGGCAGCCCAGAGAGGTTGATTCCGCAAGCGGAGTTCAGTTGATGGATAGCGCCCAGGCACCATTCGTAGAAAGACATTTGCCGGTAATGATCCGGCGCAGCCTAAAGCAAATTCGACTTTTCAGTGACGGTCTCATTGCAGAGCGCCGATTGCGGCGAGAAATCGACCTGGTGCGAACTCATGCGTCGGAGACGCTTCCCCACTTTCTCATAGTCGGCGCTCCCAAATGCGGGACGTCATGGCTGGCCGGAGCGCTGCGGCGGCACCCCAGAGTGTTGATGGCCCCTAATGAAATCGAGTACTTTTCTTCCCACCTAGATCGCCCTTTGGTCTGGTATTTGGACCATTTTCGGCAATGGGGGCATTTAACTTTGCCTCCCGAAGCTGGTGAGGCGTTCGTCACAGGTGAAAAGAGCGCTGGCTATTCGGGCCTCTCGCTTTCCAGAATCCGGTTGGTGCACCGTTTGTTGCCTGATGTTCGGCTGATCCTCATGATTCGCGACCCGGTGACCCGTCACTGGTCCCATGCGAAGCGGTACTTTTCTAAGCAGAAGGCCCAAAAGCGCGGTTACCATTCACTAGAGTCCGAACAGCAACTCCGCCGATTTTTCGCACGGACTAGGCGGTTCAGTGAATTTTCTCGAATGATTGAAAACTGGACAAACGTGTATCCGACTGAACAGCTTCTCCTCATTAGCCAGGAAAAAGCCCTCATTAGCCCGGGGGAAAATTTCGTGCGGGCAATGCGCCACATTGGTGCCGCTGAACAACTCGATGGCGCAGTTCTGAAGCACGCATTGCGTCCTGGCCGAAATCAGGGACCGGGCATTGCGATACCGCCGCAAGTTTCAGCCTATCTGGAACAGATGTTTGAGGGAGAGCGGAAACGCCTTCGTCAGGTTCTGTGCCAACGTTTTCCGCCCGAGGCCGTACGCGAATTGAGTGTTCAGCATACTTGAACCTAACGAGAATCAAATGAACTCGGCTGCGAGCCGAGCTTCGTCAGGGGTGAGCAACAAAAACGAAGCACCCAGCCCCTGGAATACCGTCATCGCCGTATTTACATGAGCATCCATCACATCACCCTTTTTCTGGTGAAAGGCGATAGAAGGCCGTCCATACAATGGGGCAAGGTAGGACAAGCCGCCATAAGTGCCGACAAAGCAGTGTGAGCGCGCGATAATTCTGCTCTGCACGTCGAGATTATTTCGAGGCTCCATCCACGCGTCAGCGCGCACTAGCCGATTGTTGTAGCGGCTGCCGTTGCCGGCCACGCGCATCCATTCGACATTCTCGTGGTCATCTAGAGCGAAAGGACAATCCAAAAGCACCACATCACGGCGCTCTAGCATGCGCTCAATCAATCCCCGAACGAAGAGCCTGTTGGCTTCATTGTCGATGAAGGAGTCCCCGGGAGTAGAAGCGCACAGCGTAGTAATTGGTCGGCAGCTGCGCTTCCAGGTCCGTTGGGTCCGGAATTCTTCATCCGCTGGAAGCGAGCATGAAGCAGCAGATGATCCATGGAGGAGCGCTGGCTCCAATGATAGCGCAGAACTCCACTATACATGAGTCGCGGATGCAGGAGATCACAGGTATCGAACCCGAGATCCATCTTGATCCGGTCGACGAGATTGAGCTCGACATCAGCTACGCCCTTCTGCTTCTGCATACCAGAAGCCTTTTGGCGCGCGGCATTAAAGGCAACGAATTCCGTCGGCGAAAAATAATCAAACAGCTCGACGTAGCGGTGGCTGACGTCTGTGTACCAATCTTGAACGCCGCCGCGCGACACGACAACGAATCGATGAGGATCAAGCCCATAATATTCGATCGCCCAACGTACCAATGGAATCCAATAGAGCAGCTCAAAGCCGACCTCGGACAGCCAAGGACCAAGGACTATTGGCTTGTCGCTCTTTGCGATTTTGGCGAGAGCATCGTCGGTACGCCGCGTGAAGTTATTTATTTTGGCGTCAGAATCAGCCGTTGCGTCGCCGCGAGGATTTAAAAACCGCGGGAATCGCGTCCGTTCAACCCCCTCGAAGCCGGCCCCGTTGGTTCGCGTAAGGACATGACGGCGAAGCATCCATGCCCAGGGGGAGATCAATAGACGCAACCACGGCGCCCACAGAGGGACGCGCCAGGGCTTTGGAGTGACCTTAGCGGCATCCTCAATGGCCTCAATGAAGATCGGCGTCGCCGGCTGCACCAAACCGCACGGACGAACGAAGTCGGTGATAAATTCAATAACTTCGGTCTTCGTCTTTTCCTTGTGAACGATGGTGTGTTCAAGTTCGGAGAAATGTTGGGCAAGGCTTGGTGAGACGGTCAAAAGAGGTGTGAGATAACGGAAGTGAAGTGTGCCTGCCTGCGTCCCATTGAAATGCCCGCTTTGGGGGGCGAGGGTACGGCGGCCAAGAATACCCGCTTCAATGAATCCACTGGTGTTGATCCCTACGACAGCGTCGGCATGAAATAGACTGTGGAAATAGTCGCGCTTTCGCTCGTCGTCCACGGGCACGCCGCCGGCCCGCGGCCAGATCACGGCATTGCCGAACGTTGAAAGATCCACCGACTGCCATTGCTTGAGATGGGCGGGATGAGGCCGAACGATAACGTTGGCCCCGCCGAGCACGTCACCCCGATTGCGCAAGCCCGCCAGCCATTCCCTGACGAAGGCGACCTCGTCCGGGCAGATGAATGAGGAAGAGCAAAGATAGAGGATGATTGGTTTGTTCGGATCGAGCCCGTCCGCGCGCGCGCAGAACTCATCACGCGATAAGGTCGGATTTCATTTCGAACCAATGATCGTAGAGTTGGGCGCCCGTCTTCCTTACGTGCTCCCGTGGAATGGCGTGCATAGTAACCGCTTCGGACTCTTGGGCCGCATTCCATAAGAGCACGCGATCAGGTGCGATCTGGACTAAGCCCTTGTTGGTGAGATTGTCCCAGCTCGCTACAGCGAGTACGCTCGGGATTCCGAGAGCGCGCGCGGCCTTGACGTAATCGGTCTGCCCGTAGGTGAAATCGATCATAGGCGTGACCATGAGGAGGTCTGGCACCCATTGGCGCAGCGTTTGGATCGCGCCAGGATCCGGTGGAATAGCGCGATCGATTAGTTTGGCGAAAGCATCAAGCGACCGCCGCACTGGCTTGCTCCTCAATCCGGGAATTGTGTCGAAGGCCCACTTGATGCTGTGCGGCAGACGACGGGAACCGCGGTCCACGAGTGCCGCGGCATCTGCATATTCCGGCTCGAGATAGCGGAGGAAATCGCGCACGCCGCGTATGCCATCGCTCACCGGCCACCACCAGCTGGTGCGGGCGCCGATTGGACATTCGCGAATATTCGGGTAGTCGTTTGTAAGAGCGGTGAGGAGGGTGGCGTCTACCTGCTTCTCCAAGGGGGACATAACGAGCGCGATTTCGTGGCCACGGTCGGCGAGACCGCGCAGAGCACTTTCAAAATTGCGCAAATAAAGTGCATGCCGGAGGATAAAGACTATTTTCACAGGTACCTGCCAGGTCCTTCGAAAGGGCTGAAGCTTAAGGCTAGAGCTAGCCCGGAGCAGTGTGCGCAGCGAGCAACGGGCTTTACCGCAAGCCGACAAACCCATCAAGGGTGAACCGGGCAAAGGAAAGCCTTACCTTCGCAGGCGTAGTACTCGAGGCTGCCGTTGTTGCAACTCTGTCACCACTTGATTATTAGGTCGTTGGGCCCGGTAGTTTGAGGGCTCCGCGACCCCAAGATTTGGCTTGTAACCCACGGGCGACCAGTTTGAGTGAGAAGCGCTTCCGTTTTGTTCTCCGCAATCTGATGTACCTGCGGAACTTCCAAGTCGTCGTCCAGGCTCTCGCCGACCGCGGCGATAGCGTCCTCATCACGACGAGTCCCTTCGATCTCAAAATTCCCGAGGAGCTACGCCAGCTCGCCCGCAGCCTCGAGCGGCCGTATCGTGGGATCGCCTTTGGTTTCACCCATGAGCGCGAGGATTGGTGGGCCCCGGCGGCGCGTTTCCTCCGTAACGTTGGGAACCTACTGCACTATCGCCGCCCACAATATGAGAACGCTCCAGCCCTGACGGCGCGCGCCGAGAGACGCGCTGGACCGGTGCCAAGAATTCTATTTCCCCATGCGCTGTGCCGATTGCCGCGAGTTGCGGCAAGTTTGCGTGCCTTCGTCCGCTTTCTCGACATGGGGCTTCCCCCGGATAAGGCAATTATCGAAGAGCTCACGGCCACGCGAGTAGATGCGCTGATCCTTTCGCCAATGGTGGATCTAGAGACAGAGCAACTCGAATGGGTGAGAGCGGCACGCTCCGCTCGCGTGCCCACCTGCTTGCTGGTAGCGAGTTGGGACAATCTTACCAACAAAGGCCTTATTCAAATTCCGCCCGACCGCGTCGTCGTGTGGAATGATTTTCAGAAGAAGGAAGCCGTTGACCTCCACCGCATTCGCCCAGAGAACGTCATAGTCACTGGCGCGCAGCTCTACGACGAGTGGTTCGAGCGGAAACCGTCACGCAATTACGAAACCTTCTGCCACAGTTTCGGCTTCGACGCCGAAAAGCCCACCATTCTCTATTGTGGTTCGTCGATTTTTATCGCACGTGACGAGGTGGTGTTCGTGCGGGAATGGCTGCAAAGCGTCCGCAATGCCGCAGATCTTGGGCCGCGTAGCGCTAACATTTTGATACGACCGCACCCGATGCATCAGGTGCCGTTCGATGAGCTCGATGTCTCGCCCTATGAGCGGGTCGCAGTACATCCCCGCTCGGGAGGAATGCCGGTGATTGAAAGCAACAAGGCCGACTTCTTCGACGCCTTGTACCACTCGGCACTCATAGTCGGCATCAATACGAGTGCGCTGATCGAGGGGGCAATCCTCGGCAAGCGGAGTTTCACTGTGGCCGACCCGCGCTATCAGCGCACACAAGAAGGAACTTTGCATTTTCATTATCTGATCGAGGGCGGCATCTTGCAGAAGTCGCCCGATTTTGGGACCCATCTCAAGCAAATCGCGGACGAGCTCAAGCGCGGCACCGAGGGTGAAGTCCGATCTACGCAGTTTCATCCAAAGCTTTATTAGACCACAGGGGCTTGATAAGCCCGCCACCCCTCTCGTGGCTGAAACCTTGGCCTCGATTACCGAGATCAAGCCGCAGGCACCGCCTCCGATCTGGCTCAGGGCCACGGCATCGATCATGCTTGCGCCTGTTGCCTTGCTTGCCTGGATTCCGGAGCGTGCAGGCCCGGCGACGCTCGAGCTTGCGACCCGAGTGCTCCGATTTGGTCTGTTCAATATCGCGCGCATCAAACGCTCGGACGCCGCGGTACTGGTGGCGCGACGCACGCCACTCGATTATCCGGGCATGCCCATCTCGCTCCTTGTCACGTCGCCCCGGGAAAATCTCATGCGCACGCGATCGGTAATGAGCGAACCATGGACCGTGCATTGGCTGGAGCGCGTGTTAAAGCCGGGTGACGTGCTCTACGATGTGGGTGCCAATGTCGGCGCCTTCTCTCTTGTAGCCGCCAAGGCACACGACCAGACGGTCCGCATCTTTGCTTTCGAGCCAAGCTTCAGCACCTACGCTGCGCTTTGCCGAAATATTTTGGAGAATGGGTGCGATAAATCGGTTACGCCAATGCCGATCGCGCTGACTGAGGACAAGGGCAACACAGTCTTTAAGTACCGGACCCTCATTTCGGGGGCGACGCAGCACGCGCTCGGGCAACAAACCCTTGCTACCAAGGACTTCAAGGAAACGAAGCCAGTCTATACACAACGCATTCTTGCCGTGCCAATCAACTCATTGACCGAGGATTTCCAGCTCGAGCCGCCAAATCACATCAAGCTTGACGTCGACGGGGGTGAGCTGCAGGTGCTTCGGGGTGCCGCTGCGACCCTTGCGAACGGTTCGGTCGAGACCGTTCTGGTTGATGCGCAGGATGAGCGGAATAGTATGCAACTCACCGAATATCTTAGGCAGCTCGGCTTTGGCCTTGCCGTGCAGTTTAACGGCGCTGGCATCACCGGCTTCCACGCGGTGTTCGCCCGCGATGCGGATACGGTGAGGGCGATCATGGCGGACTGCCCGCTCGCGGTTCAGAGTAATGGCTCGCCTGCGGGCGACGCTCGAAGGAGCCCGGCTTGATGCGGAAGCTGCTTGAGTTGTTTCGCCGCGCCTTTGGAGTGACAGCTCTTCAAGAGGAGTTGCGGCATCTCGGCAAGCGGCTCGCCAATCTAGAAGCGCAAGCAAATCTTGAAATGAAGTGGCGCGGACATTTTACCGGCAAGGTCGACGCCTTGCTGCGGCGGGATTATCTCGATGAGATGCTGACGCACCAGTACCCGGCATCTTTGCTGAGCAGAAGGTTCAAGTTGATGTCGCAGAACGAGGAGGACGGCGTTACGCTCGCGTTGCTCAAATTGGCCGGTACCCCCAATCGGACATTTGTCGAAATCGGTTCCGGCGCATCAGGTGGCAATTCGGGTGTGCTGGCGCAAGAATTAGGCTGGCGGGGACTGATGGTCGATATCGACGAGGCGAAGATCGCCAAGGCGCGGGCCAAGTTTGGCGTTAATGACAGAGTGTCGTTCGAAGCCATAGCCGTCACGCCCGGCAACATCAACGCATTGATCGAGCGTCATGACCTAGCGGGCGAGGTTGATTTTTTCTCGCTCGATATTGACAGTTTTGATTATTGGGTGCTCGAGGCGATGACCGTTTGCCAGCCTCGCGTGATGATACTCGAGTACAACGGCAATTTTGGCGCCGAGCGATCACTCTCGATCGCTCGCGACACCGATATGTCCAAAGCGGTAAAAGGTTTCCACGGAGCCTCCTTGGTGGCACTCACCAAACTTGCTGCCGGCAAGCATTATAAGCTGCTAGCCTGTGATGAGAGCGGCACCAACGCCTTTTTTTTGCGCGACGACTTGTGTCCAGAGATCGCGCCAGTGTCCCCAGAAATAGCCTTTCGGCCAATGCGCGACAGCGGCGATCCGTTGCGCGAGCGCTTGCGAGAGCCCAGGGACTTGGAGGCGATTGCCAGAGAGCGCGGGCTTGAGCTCGTCGAGGTCTAACCGCAGGTCTGTTCATCACTTAAGGAGAAGCGCGGTCGTAAATCGCGATCGAATAAGCGAGGCCGCCTTTCGCTGGGGGTATAGTGCCACCGCGAGACTGCTCAGTTCTTTTGGCCTTAAAGAAACCGTGCGGAACCATCTGCTACCGCGGCTGATGGGGGTGCTCCACTCCTCAGATAGAGAAGGCAGCTCGACGGACGTCGAGCGACACATTGAAAACGAGATAAAGCGCATCATCGAGAAGCCTGGGCCGATCCTTGTCGGCCCCTGGCTGTCGGAGGTCGGCTTCGAGCTCCTTTATTGGATCCCGATGTTGCGTTGGATCAAAGAGCGCTTTGGGTTAGATCCAGACCGTGATCGTGGTGGTTTCGCGAGGCGGCACACAGGGCTGGTATGAGGGACTCGCGGCGCGCTATATCGACGTCTTCGATTGCGTTTCTCCTGATCGCTACCGAGCAGCGAGCCAGAAGCGATGGCAAACTGAGCTCAATCAGAAGCAGGCCGTGCGCCAGGCTTTTGACGAGATGATCATTGACGTGGCGCGCAAGCGCGAAGGCTTGACTAACTGCGAGGTGCTGCATCCTTCGCTTATGTATCAGCTATTTTGGCCGATCTTCCAAGGCCGCCTTCCGGTAAAGGACCTCGCCACGCATGTGCGTTACGAGAGACTTCCGCGGCTCGATCTGCCGAAAGACTTGGCGAGTGTCCTGCCAAAGAGCTATGTCGCTATGCGCTTCTATTTCCGCCCTTCGTTTCCCGATACTGAAGCCAACCGGAGCTTTCTCAGCCAAGTGACCAAGCGGCTGCTAAGTACTACCCCCGTCGTATTGCTTAATACCGGCTTGAGAATTGATGACCATGTTGATGGCCCTGCCAACTCACTGATGACACTTGAGCGTTTTGTCACCCCCAACGACAATCTCGACGTCCAAAGTCGGGTGATTGCCAATTCGCGGGCGCTAATTGGAACCTACGGAGGGCTATCATATCTTGCTCCGTTTTATGGTGTGCCATCGATCGGCTTCTATTCCGATGACCGCGATCTCAAGCCCGCGCATCGAGGCGCTACCGATGCCGCTTGTCGCGCGCTCGGAAAGCGTCTTATCGAACTCCATGTCGATGATCTCGACCTGCTCGATCTTCTAGTGGACACTGTGAAGATTGGTGGCGCGGCGTGCGGCGATGCAGCGTCTCAGCTTCGTCGATAAATTCTGTTGCGTGAGGCTGAGTTGGGAGCAAGCGGAGAGCCTCGCACTTCTGTAAGCTGGAAACCAAATTCGCCGAGCAGGGCATCGATTTTCCCCGGGCGAGCCTGATCGCGCTCATCAACCTCGACCAGTAGCGATTTGAGACGAAGGTCGGCGAGCGCGCGACGACTTCCTTTCAGGATTTCTAGCTCGAGCCCATCGACGTCGATCTTAATATAAGTTGGCATGAAAGGGGCAAATCGCGCGAGGAAATCATCTATCGAAAGCACAAGCGCAGCTTGCTTCAAAAGTCCGGTGCCAGCCTCCTCCACGCTAGCTTCGGCAGCACCAGGCTCATCATCTGCGAAATTCAGTTGGCCTAGCCGCGAGTGGTCGGAGAAAGCTAGGCTATAGGCTGTTACGCGGTCGTCTAAGCAATTAAGACGGATATTGTCACACAGGAGGGCGAAGTTGTGGGCAGCAGGCTCGAAGGCGAGCACCACCACGTTTTTCACTTGGGCTGCATAGAGACTATAGATCCCCACATTGGCTCCCACGTCCCATAAGACTTCGTCCTGATTGAAGCTGTCTATCCAGCCTATCGTTGCCGGTTCTTTGGTGAGCAACGTTTCCGCGCGCCAAAGTGCTCGTGCGGTCGGTGCGCGAAAGCGGATGACATGCTGGTTGGCCCTGACTTTGACGATGTTGCGGAGTTTACGGTGGCGGAGAGCCGCGGACTCCAAGTGGAGATCATAAAAGCGCCGGCCTGGAAACCTCTCGATTCGATCAAGCAGGTCGGAAAGGGCCTTTGCACCCCGCCACCTCCAGGTCTTCACTCTCCGCGCCATTATCCCGTCCGTCGTGTCTCGCCGAGACTTGCTAGCTGTGAACCTTGCCGGTGGATTCAGGCGGACCTTAGATCAACGACTGAAAGTAGTGTCGTTCCACCTTCCTGCGTGAAGCCCTCAGGCACGCTGCCAAAAGGCGTGGTCAGAAAAATCCTGGCAAAGCCTTGCGGGCAACTTTACTCAACCCGCGTCGCCAACGCCTGAAGAGTTTTGATTGATTTTTTTTACGCAGCTTCACGAGGCGCTTATGGCGACGATGCGCCGGCATCCGCTTGCGAATTCTCTGTTCTCGCCTGAATGACCAGCGAGCTAGGACGAAGTCACGAGCCAATAGCCAGCCCTCACTGGCCGACAAGGCTGAAGTCCCCAGGCGACCGGTCACGAGGTCATAGAGCAGAAGAGAACTGTGCTGCAGGTTTATCGGCAAATATGTGTGAAGCGGTGCCCCGTCTGGAAAAATGTTGCGACGCTGCCGCTCTCGACTGGTAAGGCGGAAATAACGACGATGCCACAAGAACTCAGGGACGAGGGCGAACGGGCCGATGACCGCAAGTTCGGCGATTAATAGGCGGTCGGGCGCTAGCACCAAACGCAGCCCCGACGTCCTTTCCAGCGCGGCGACACGGATCAGTCCGTAGATCATTGAGCCTGCCGCTGCCTCTTTGGCTGCAAAGCGGATCCGCTGACGATGATCCCCGTTCATGCCTTGCTCTATAGCTGGAGCCCGGAAGCTAACGATCTCTCCGTCACCGGTAATGATTTGCCACCAACTCCAGGCAAGGGATGCCTCTGGCTGTGCCCTTAGCGCGTCGATGAGAAGGCGTAGCCAGTGAGGGTGCCAAACATCGTGGTCGCTGCCCCAAGCGAAAAACTCGATGGTCGGGAACAACCGCCGGCAAAGGCCATAAGCCTTAAGCGCGTTCTTGGTGTGACCAAGCCGTTGTTCGTTTCGTACGACGTGGAGGCGAGCGTCGTTGGCTGCATAGCGCGCGAGGATCGCGGGGCTGTCGTCGCTCGAGCAGTCATCGACAGCGACTACCCCAAAGTCGCCGAACGACTGGCTCAGAATCGAATTGAGGGTACGCTCTAGCTTATGGGCGTGGTTGTAGATCGGAATACCGAACGCCATCTGGGGGTAAGCAGTCATCTGTTCCGGATCTTGCTCCAGCCCACGAGATGTCTGTACCCGACTGCCGGCAGCTCATCTTCGGCGATTGTCGACGGCGAGCTTGTTTTCCTCACCACCTCCCAACGTGCATCTACAGCACGGACCTTTGCCGGGTAAATGTCAGGCAGTTTGCTATAGGGCACCAGAAGCATAGGTATCTCGGTGACCCAATACTGTTTTGCGATGATACTTTCAGCATCGATATTGACTCGGACATTGAGCGTAAGCTATCGGACAATCAAGTGACGCCGCTATCCGCATCGAAGTGCTCAACTGCTCGCCGGTTGCCGCTGAAATTAGCATTAGGTCAAGCCGTTCCGGCTTGATCATCTTGAGAAGCCTATTTGGTACAAACACAAAGTCATACTCGGCCCACTTACCTTTCAGCATTGCAGTGTCGGTTACGACGGCAGTGCTAGCGCCGGGAAACACACTAGCCAAATAAGTCATCGAGAAGAGGAACGATTTCGGCTGGTCGGAGAGGATGAAGGATGCATTTGGAAATAGCACCTTGAGGGCGTAACAAAGACTACCCCAGCCCGGATTGACATCCATCACGATCTGACGCTCGGGCGCTCGACGGAGTGCCGAAAGCGCGCCGCCGAGGTCCATGGCAATCAGGCACTCGTAGCGTTTCAACGTCTCAAGATTGGTGAGGCCCCCGCTAAGTCGGTAACCCATGCCGCCTAACTCTTCCGAGTCCGGGACGAACACATCGTGGATATCGAGGGCGCCGAGGGCCTGCAATTTTTTCTCAAAGAGTGGTTTTTCCTCCGACGGGTTATCGTAGCGATAGCGGTCAGCCTCGCTCCTGCTAAAATCGGGCCAATAACGGCGTAGATTGGCTACGAGAGAAGGGGACGCGTCGAAAAAGCCCGCTAAGGCGCTGTCAGCTCCGTGAAGCGCGTCGACCGGCGTCCCCTCCATTGCAATCGCGGCATCCCGCGCATGAAGATAATTTTGATAGAACATATCGGTGGTAGAAACTTTGGGTTGGTCGGGCGCCATTTTCTAGACGTGATCCGTCGATTAGGCCTTGGTTGTAGGATGGAGTCTAGTGCGGTCAATCGGCAAGTAGTAAGATAAACTTGGAACTTCTTTATCTAAATCCAGGCAGCGACGAGTATCTGTTTAGAGGAATTCAGCCTGCATGTCTTCAACAGGTCCAGCACAGGGGCAAAGCGATAACACGCCAGACACTCAAGAGCTGCAGCTGGTTACAGAACTCAGCGTACTAAGACGGGCAGTCGACGCCGCAAGATTGGAGACGAGGACCGCGCTACGACAAGCGGATGCCGCAAAGAGAGAGGCGCGCGATGCGGCAAAGGCTAAGCGCGAGGTCGCGAGAGAGCTTGCGCGCGAACGTTCTCGTACCGCGGCACTGAAAACCGAGCTGGAACATTCGGCCCTGTGGCGGCAGGTATATGCCAAGGTCAGTCCATTTTGGAGGACTGCTCTGGACCGAGGGCTAAGCCTGTTATCCTCAATGGGACTCTCTGGGAAAACGGCTCGAAGCGCGTGCGCATCTAGTCCCCGCGAACAGACAGTCGCTAAGCCGACGCTGGAGGCCACGGATCAGAGCGAAACGTCCAGACTAGGTGATGATCCGCTTTGCGTGCCGACTACTGAACAGACGAATATTGGTAGAGCCATAAATGAGGTCGGGGGAAAAACAGGGTCGTCGGTCGACAGGCATTGACGTGCCCGACCTTTTCCCACTGCTCGTCATGACACCGCGGGGAAGAATAGTCGTGGTGCTGCATCTGCGCGAGCCCGAACTTTGGCCCGAGTATCGCGAAGCGCTTGATAAGATAAGCGAGCCCTTCGACCTCTTCGTGACATTGACGGCCGGGATGTCCGAGCAAACGGACGATTTGGTTCGTGAGGATTTTCCGTATGCTCAAGTCATAACGTTTCCGGACTTCGGTCGTGACATATTCCCTTTCGTGTCCCTGATAAACTCTGGCGTGCTCTTCAGGTATGAGCTCGTTTGCAGAGTGAATGGTGGCGGTCGCCCCGAACCGTCCGAAGATGTCCTTAGAGACACCGATCGCGTCGCAGGCATTCTCAGCGCTTTTGATGCCGATCCAGATCTGGGAATTGTCGTTGCCGACGCATATGCGCTCAAGGGCGAAACGCCCACGCAAGCAAACCTTGGTCAGATCAACGCACTCTGTAGGAACCTTGGTCTGCCTGAAATTGACTTTGCATTGGCGCGGCCGTCGTTTCCTGTAGGCTCTGACTTTTGGATCCGGCCGTTCTTGTTGCGGATGATTGGGTCGCTGAAGCTCGACGCCGATGATTTTGCCTTTTGGCGGCATCCGATAGCTGGCACCGCAGCTGTTGCGATTGATCGGCTCTTAGGACTCGTTTGCGATTGCGCCAATATGCGGGTTGCAACAGCCAGTGCGGCTGAGGCGCCGCGGTCGCCGAACCGCTCCTCTTCGTCGCCGCACGTGCACACTATTGCCTTCTACCTTCCCCAGTTTCATCCAATTCCCGAGAACGACCTTTGGTGGGGTGAAGGCTTTACGGAGTGGACAAATGTCACGCGGGCCCGACCGCAATTTCCGGGTCATCGTCAGCCGCGCCTGCCATCTGAGTTGGGGTTCACCGACCTTCGCCTCGCTGAGGTTCGCGAGGCGCAAGCTGCGCTAGCGAAACGATACGGTATTTCGGCCTTCTGCTACCACTATTATTGGTTTGATGGTCAGCCTTTGCTTCGGCGGCCGTTGGATGAGGTTTTGACCTCGGGCAAACCGGATTTTCCGTTTTTGCTTTGCTGGGCGAACGAGCCGTGGACCAGAGGGTGGGACGGGAAGGCGCGGGCCATCCTGATGCCACAGGAATACCGCTCCGGATGGGTGGCAGCGCTGGCCCGCGATATTGCCCCAGTGCTGCGCGATCAGCGTTATTTTCGGTTCCTTGGTGACCCGGTGTTTCTTGTCTACCGCCCGATGGATATCCCAGCACGCCATGCGACCTTTCGGGAGCTTCGCGCAGCGTTGGCCGATCTAGGCGTACCGAGAATTCATTTGGTCGGAACCTGGCCAAGCTTCCCCGGCGACGAAACTCTGCCGGATGACCCCGCGGCGGTCGGGCTCGATGCTTATGTTGAGTTTCGTCCGCGTGGCCTGACGAAGCAGTGCCGCAAGGTCGTCGAACTGGCGGACGCCGACGGCTCCTTTGGTGGCAACATTATTTACCTACGAAGACGTGATCGATAAAGCGCTTCTCCAGTTATCGCAGCCAGTAACCGGCGTACGTCACCGGGGTGTGGTGATGGGGTGGGACAATACCCCACGGCGCGGAGCGAATGCCACAATTCTACATGGTGCCAATCCCGCGAATTTCCGTCGCTGGCTGCGGGCCGTAGTCCAGCATGAAATCAATGCGCCCGGACCATCCGAGAGGCTCAGTCTTTGTCAATGCTTGGAATGAGTGGGGAGAGGGCACTTACCTGGAACCTGACCAGGATTTCGGTCGTGGTTGGCTCGAGGCGGTCGCTTCAGCGACTTCGGATGTGAGCGGCTAAAAGCAATTTGCGTGATTCTAGCGTCAATTTGCACCATCAAATGGTGCCATGATTCCTTAGGGAGCCAAGAGTGCTAGCCACGAAGCTCACTGAAATGTCCATCCCAGGCGTGCTGATGCTGGAGCCAAAACGCTTCGAAGACACTCGTGGCTTTTTCGTCGAGACATACAACAAGGCCAGACTCTGCGGACCTGGGTATCAGCGCAGAGTTCGTCCAGGATAATCTCTCCTATTCAAAAGCGGCAGGTACCTTGCGAGGGCTCCATTTCCAGACGCGGCCTTTCGCCCAAGACAAGCTTGTGAGCGTGATCAGGGGGGCTGTTTTTGATGTCGCCGTCGACTTGCGATCGGACTTCCCCAGCCTTTGGCCAATATGTTTCTGCTCGTCTTGATGCGGCCCAAGGCCAGCAGCTTTTTGTGCCTTCTGGATTTGCCCACGGCTTCTTAACCCTCGAGCCAGAGACTCTTTTTTCCTACAAGGTTACAAACCGCTACTCCCCCGGTCACGACCGAGGCCTGCGTTGGGACGATCCTATTCTTGGAATCGACTGGGGTTTCGATTCGGAGGCAATCACGCTGTCCGACCGAGATCGGTGTTTCCCGAACTTTGATCCAGGCGCACGTTATTTCTAAAGCCTAGCCGTTAGGGACGTGAGGCAGGATGAGATTTGGCAGGCCTGATCTGCCTCCAAGCAGCTGGTTAAGACATTCGTGCAAAGACGCAGCTAGCGGCCTCGGCTCGATGCCGAAGATCCTCTTCAGCTTCTTTGTGGAGAGGACAGAGTAAGAGGGTCTGCGCGCAAGCGTAGGGAAATCTGCCGTAGCGATCGGAACAAGTTCGGGTCTCTCTTGACCATATGCAGCGGCCAAATCGAAAATTCGGGACGCGAAACCAATACCAAGTAACAACATCCGCTCCCCGGAAGTGGTAGGTGCCCCATTCCTTAAACCCTTCCACGTCGTACCGTCGCGACAATGGTCAGGATTGTGCGCGCGATATCGGATGCAGCCGTCGGACACCCGACTTGGTCATCGACGATGCTTAGGGTCTTGCGTTCGGCGGCCAGTCGCAACATGGTGCGAACGAAATTGCTGCCGTAAGGGCTATAGACCCAAGCGGTTCGTAAAATGATGTGCTGGTAACATCGTCCTCGGACGACATCTTCTCCCTCAGCCTTGCTCCTGCCATAGGCATTAAGCGGCGCTACTGCCTCGTTCTCGTCGTAAGGGCGTCGGCTCTTGCCGTCGAAGACATAATCGGTCGAGAGATGGACGAAGGGGACTTGAGCCGAGGAGGCCGCTTCAGCGAGTACACCCGCGCCGTCTCGGTTGACGTGACAGCCTCTTCTTGCTCGCTTTCGGCCTTATCCACCGCCGTATAAGCGGCGGCATTGACAATAGCTATCGGCGGATGAGCCCAGATCGCGCGATCGACTTGATCGGCATCACAGATATCTACCGCATCGTGGCTGAAGCCGAAGGCAAGATCACCAGCTTTCTCTATCAGCTCCCGTCCTACCTGGCCGCCTGCTCCAAAAACGAGCACCTTGTGCTCCATTTACGTGTTCCGATCCTGCGGCAGTAACTTAGGCGACGGTCGCCATTTCCCCGGCAAGGCCGATGCGCTCAGGTCGGTAGCCCCGGTCCAGGATCGCCTGCCACCAGGCACGATTGTCGAGATACCAGCGCACTGTCTTCTCTAGTCCTGTCTCGAAGCTTTCTGCCGCAGACCACCCGATCTCGCGCTCAATTTTGGACGGATCGATTGCATAACGTTGGTCGTGACCGGGACGATCGGCTACGAACTGAATGAGATGTTCACGTGGACCATCACGTGAAGGAAGCAAATCGTCGAGCAGCCGCAAATCTGTTTCACGACCTCGAGGTTGGTTCGTTGTTGCCGACCGCCAATGTTGTACGTTTCGCCCGACGTGCCGCGCTCAACCAACTTGCAGAAGAGCGTTGGCGTGGTCTTCTACGATAAAGCCAATCCCTGACATTCTCGCCGTTGCCATAGACTGGAAGCGGTTCTCCCGCCAAAGCCCTGATGATCGTGTGTGGGATGAGCTTTTCAGGAAATTGGTAGGGGCCGTAATTGTTCGAGCAGTTTGTCAGCAGAGTGGGCAGTCCATACGTTTCATGCCAAGCACGGACGAGGTGATCCGACGAAGCCTTCGATGCGGAATAGGGTGAGTTCGGCGCATAAGGAGTGGATCTCGGTAAACAAGCCCTCGGGGCCAAGTGAGCCAAAAACTTCATCCGTCGACACGTGATGGAAACGGAAGTTCTGCTGTAGAGTCCGGTCAATCTTACGCCAATAGCGCAACGCCTCCTGCAGCAGCGTGAAGGTGCCAAAGATGTTGGTTTGAATGAATTCCGCCGGGCCTTCGATAGAGCGGTCGACGTGGCTCTCCGCGGCCAAATTCATCACATAGGTCGGCTGGTACTTTTCGAACAAAAGTCGCAGCGCGGGTCCGTCGCAGATGTCGATTTTAGCGAAGTGATAGTTGGGGTGATGTGGTCCTAGAGTAATCGAGTTCAGGCTAGAGGCGTAGGTCAGCTTGTCTATGTTGACCACGCATGCCTCTGTGTCCTTGAGTAAATGTCGGATAACGGCGGATCCGATGAAGCCGGCTCCGCCGGTCACAAAAATTGTCGTCCCCCGGAAACGCATGGTCTAAAGCTCCCTACAGCGTGACTGGCTAAAGGTCTTATGAATTCCTAAAAGATATTGCCCGTAACTGCTTTTGGCCAATCTTGCGGCCGTTTCGTAAAACTGATCCAAGGTAATGTAGCCAAGCCGCAGGGCAATTTCCTCGGGGCACGATATACGCATTCCCTGTCGCTGCTCAAGAATCTGGACGAAATGGCTGGCCTCTACAAGCGAAGCATGCGTTCCAGTGTCAAGCCACGCGAACCCACGGCCTAGTACCTCAACGTGGAGCTTGCCCTGCTCCATGTACATTTTATTGATATCCGTGATCTCGAGTTCGCCGCGGGCCGATGGTCTCAACTCCGAAGCGATTTTGACGACCTCGCTATCGTAAAAATAAAGTCCCGTGACGGCGATGTTCGATCTTGGGGCGACAGGTTTTTCTTCTATAGAAATGGCGCGACCAGCATCATCTAACTCGACCACGCCGTAGGCCTCGGGTTCACTCACCGCGTATCCGAAAATAGTGGCTCCCGAACTTGGTCGCCTTCCCCGGTTGAGCACCTCCGCTAATGAATGGCCATAGAAGATGTTATCGCCCAATATGAGCGCGACACGATCTCGGTCGATGAAGTCAGCGCCCACTAGAAAAGCATCGGCCAAGCCCCTTGGCTGCTGCTGCACGGCATACATGAAGCGACGTCCCGAAACTAGAACCACTTCCTAGCAAGCGCTCAAAAAGGGGCTGGTCCTGTGGTGTCGTTATGATCAATATGTCCCGTATCCCGGCGAGCATTAGGGTCGCCAAGGGATAGTAGATCATCGGTTTATCGAAAACCGGAAGGAGCTGCTTAGATACAACGGTTGTAACAGGATACAGCCGAGTCCCCGATCCTCCGGCGAGTATAATTCCTTTCATTCCTGCACCTGACGCTGCGATTCAGGTTCTTCGACCGGGGGGCTTACGCCCTACCGCGATGAGCCCCTAGAAGTGAGGGTTTGTACACGGCCAGTATTCCGGGGAGAAGGATTCGGTACGCCCAGAAACCAACTTCGTGGCTAGCGAGCAATTCGAGCGCTCGGTGAGCCACCTCTGTCGCGACCTTCAGACATCGACCCAACAACCCGACAGTTCAGTCCCCGGAGTTTGACGCTCCTGTGGTTTGAGGTCGTCGCTCAATCGGCTCGGCTCCGGAGTGAAAAGGTCGATCAGCCGCGTCGCCAAAAGCTTGAGCAGAGCCCTGCCGAGGACTTGCTACACTACTAGGCCCAGTGATGTAGGCGAGAAGCCTTAGGTCTCGCACTTAAGGCCCAACTTTCCGAAGTGGGACTTAATTCTGCGGAGGGGTGCCGTAAGACGCCAACTTGAAGAGGAAAGCAGATCTTTTTTTTCTTGTCTTAATTTCATTTTGTCTTTTTGTAATTTCACTATCTTGCTACCGAGGTGTTGACTGCGTCGCTCAAGTTTAAGCGCCCCCTCCTTTCCGCGGCAGCAACCCTCGGGCCGCAGCAGTGATAGCTCGCTATAGTATTCGCCTATAGATTGTGGCAATAAAGAATCCAGTATTATTCAAGGTATATCGTATTTTATCAAGCTTTATATATATGATCAGAATCATCTTGTCCACGCGCTAGATCACTAATAACATTATATGATGCCACAACCAAATTATCATCACTTACTATGTTTTCTAAACCCATTGATGCAACTTGATGCCTAAGAGATTTGTCGAGGAATCGATCCACCAAATCTGCGCTACATTCTTGAAAATTCGATCCCAAGTCTTTGCTCGATTTTCAGAATAACGGAGCGCCAATCTGTTAACAGAGCCGAGAATTCGACGAACACTCGAGGGTGACCTCGTGAGTAAAGCTCGGCCTCTAGCATATGTCGAAGCCAAAGAGCCAAGGCATGCGAGAGGGCAATCCCGTTTCGTGCCGAAAGTGATTGTGCCACCTCCAGGGAATTCCGGATGCAGATCACTATATTAATTGAGGCGCCAAAGTCCTGGAGCGCTGAGGAGGCTCAACGGAAGGAGACGGGAAATGCGAGGATCCTTGAGCGCAAATAACGGTGCGTTGCCAAACTCGCGATGAAGCGCTTCCGTTAGCTTTGTTCTAAACTTGTCAAGAACGGTGAATTCAAGCTTGCAAAGCTCGAAGGATCCCACATCATACCAATTGGTATTAAGCGCTGCCATTACCTGTTCGTTTAGTTCTATAATACGCAAGAACTCAAAATAACCTTTTGGATTCGAAGAATTGCAGCCGATCAATTCCTTCGGCAATGTGGCTCCCAAAATTCCAAGAGCGCCAGTCAAGGCGGAGGTGCCACTCCGATGCATGCCGAGCACGATCAAGCACTTCGGTCGGCCGGTGGCGTCATCTCGTTGCCGACCAGTTTCGCGGGAAATCGCTCTCTTTGTAGATTGTTGTGATCCACCATCTCACATCCTCAAAGTCGCTTTAGCGCTCTCTGGGGATCAATGAAGACCAGTTTGGTCCAGCGGCACACTGATGGGTGCCTTGGGCACAGGGTAGGGCCCCGACAGGAACGCAATCTGGACCATGGGCCACACGTAGAGCTCCTTCGGTCATAGACGAATTTTCTGCGATCAGCTTCGCCAGTCTCGCAGTCCGGTCAGCCTCCCCCCTGATCGCTCCTGTACAGAAACTATCGTGTCGATGTTGCGCTGTCGATCGTCGCACTAGCTCTAGTCCGGGATCGCGCAACGGGGTTCGAGATGCTTTTTTCTTTTGGTGATGCTGGCAAGGGGGAGATGTGGATCGCACCGTCGCCAAATTTCGGTTTCGTGAGTGTTCCAAGGAAAATCCGCTTTGTTCAGCGAGGTCGTTCCGCGCTTTTTCTATATGTCTTTCTCCTTGAGATAGGAGCCAAGCTCGATATCATAGTTTCTTGCCGGTCGCCGCAGTCATATCCGGCCCGCGGGCCTCGGCTTTACCCGTTAATCACCGGTTCCGGTTGCGGTAGTAAACAGGTGAGCAGCTTTAGAACCATGCGGCGACGGTGGGTCAGGGCAGCTTGGTACAACCACCTTCGCCAATGAATCTACCGAGAATCGTGCTCACGCTGCTTTGCCGCAATGAGGCCGACATCATTGCGGCGAACATAGAATTTCACCTTTCCTGTGGCGTTGATTTTATCATTGTCACTGACAATGCGTCGTATGACGGCACGACTGCCATCCTCCACTCCTACGAGGAGCGCGACTTACTGCGCCTTCTGCATCAGCCGGAACTCACACATGATCAGGGAGCTTGGGTTACACACATGGCTGAGCTTGCCAGGCGCGAGCACGCGGCGGACTGGTTAGATTAAGTTTCGATGCCGATGAGTTCTGGTATCCTGTCGGGGGCAACCTGCACGACACCCTTGGCTCAATTCCTTCCGACGGCGTAGCAGCGCTTCAAGTTGGGCGAACTAATTTTCTGCCCCACTCCTGGCACGATCCAACGACCAACTTGCGTTTTTCGAGAGACAAGTTATACGCGAAGTATTTTCAGTAAATAGCCTCGGGAAGCCGTTGCCGACCAAGATCTGCCATCGTTCGCAAGCGAACATCCAAGTCGATGAAGGCAACCACGGTATCCGATGCGGAGGTGAGTTGGTATCCGCTTTTGCTACCGATCGGATGGAGATCCTTCATTTCCCTGTGCGTAGCTTGGCTCAGCTGGAACGAAAAATATCAGAAGGAGCGGAGGCCCTCGGACGTAACACCCGTATTGACCGGTCAGTTGGGTCTACTTGGCGATACCTTTATCAAATCCTTCAGGGAGCAGGCTCACTCGCTAATTACTATGCCTCATTGGCCCTCACCCCTGAGCAGATCGCACACGGTCTGGCTGCCGGCACTCTAGTGGAAGATCGCGATTCAGGAGGTCTTAACCGCTTCCCATAATCACGTTGCTGCGGGATAGAAGCCTGCAGCGCTCACTCTGAGGTTCCCAAACCCTGGTGCCGCGATAAACATCCTCAAGAGCTTAAAATCGACGGCTTCGCACGGAGGCAACTAGGTCCCCTGTGCGAGGGTTCTGGCACGGGGCCCCTTTGCGGGGCCTTCACTGGGCATGTCTAAGATCTTTCCTTAAAGCTCATCATGCTTTCGAGCTATTCACTTACCAAGAACTGGATGTGCCTGAAGGTATTCGTCTGAGGGATGCCGCAGCGGTATTGGCCGAAGAAAAGATGTTTTTCTTTAAAAACCCTGATACTGGTCGACCGGATGTAGCTCCATTCGTTGATTCTTTCAGACTAAAAGTATTATACGAATATGGCGGCTGGTGGTGTGATATTGACACCATCTGTTTATCTGCAGAGCTCCCAAATGGGAAGCAAGTCTGGTCTCAGTCAGGCGCCTGACTATCGACCTTTGTCGGTTAGCAATGGGCAGCTTTTTTTAAAAGGAGAGACTGGGTGGCCCGCCAACTTTTGCTGGCATGTGAGAAATCAATTACCTGTTTTCAACGCAGAGAGGACCTAGGTCCTGAATTAATGTCGAAAGTTTTAAGCGAGCTCGGGCTGCCCTTGGACATGGGTGCAACCGCTGCGGTCTTGTATACCCATTACGCTATATTGAAAATTTCAAACTCTGGTTGCCGGAGTTTTGCGAAGAGGTGACGGAGAAAATCGATACAGCCATATTTCTACCAGTATACCAGTCGTTTCCTCTACATCTAGGGTTTGACTACAATAAGTTACCCCCGGTGGGGAGCTTTTTGTACAATTTTATAAGGCAGCACGCTCCAGAATTTCCAAATATTGCGCACGATGCGGATGAGTTTAGAATTGCAGTCCGTACTTGGCTGAAAAAAAACCGGCATTGGGCGATATCTAGGCTGACATCCGTCAGCAAGGACAACATTATGGAATGGGTCGAAAGTTGAGGTTTTTCACTTAGGTGACTGATTGTCAAGTCATCACGATGCCTGAGCGGACCTTAGATTTAACTCATTTTACCTTTCTGGGTACCCAAAAATATAGCCAAATATGCGGATTCTTGAAGTTAATAGTGCTGCAGAAAGTCCTTAAAGTGGCGCTGACCCACAAACTTTCCTCGAATTGTCAAAATAACTACGTCCTATACTCTGCTCAACTTAAATTTTATGGTTACCGTGCTGTTCTGCACAACACGGCGAGTCAAGGCCTGCACCGCGCAAAACCTGGCGTCCTACGCCCAGAGGTAGTCTGGTCCAGACCAACTCGTTGCGCTGGTTTTGTGGCTCGATATAAGGTCGTACCTCATCGCGCCCTTGGAACCACCGAGCACATCGTCTTCGCGAGCTGCGGACGCTATATTAGTGCTACTGGTTAGCCTCCTGACATAGAATTCCGTTCCAATGCAGATACCTACAGGAAACCAAAAGGGGATCGTCTGCCAAGTGGGAAACAAATCACCAACTATGTCATAGTCAATTACGCCCGCCACCACCAGAGTCACCATTATGCCTAAGGCACCCCCCGCCCCGTCAGTCTCGCGTACCGCGCAGAGTAATACAAACCTCCAAAGAGGATCACGATCATAGCTCCGGTGGCGAGAACGCCGCCCCGCACCTGAGCCGATAAAATCAGGTTGTGCGGATGCAAAATCCGATACCGTCCGGCAGCGAAACGTATATCTTTGAACAGGCCGTAACCCAGCCAGGGTCGGTGCCCGATCAAATTGATGTAGTGGCTCCAGACCTCAAAACGATAACTGTCTCCTCGTCTAAGCATCATTCGCGCATAGCAGGAACAATCGTGAGACATGACCGCCAAGATCAGCGCCGAAGCTACAGCCACAGCGGCCAAGCGGAATAAACGCGAAGACCAATCAAAGCCGCGGCGATCCCACTACCCCCGCGCAAACACACGCTACGGCTTTGGGTCAGCAGCAAAGCGCAGACCCAACGTAAGCGCCGATGCGACGTACCAGAATCGGTACCAAAGAGACCTAACGCCTTCGACAAACTCGCAACGCTCGCCACCAAGAAGATGGCGGAATTAACGGAGAGCGTGACTGCTCCGAGGGGCCCAAATTTCGCCCCTGCGGCCAAGCGGCGTCCAGCCAACCGATAGTAAGAAACCTGATCAAAAGGTGTTAAGGCGACGAACGTGAGTATCGCGGTTAGAGCGTTTGCTCCTGCAACAACAGCAACCACTCCAAAACACGAGTTCAAGAAGCCTCTTAAAAGAGACACGAAGAGCGCCGTCACCACTAAAAAACTAATAATCTCAAGAGACGATTAAAGCGACGTGAATTTATCGATGCCGATAGTCGGGCTAAGCAGCAGTGACGATAAGGTCAGCACTGAGCAGGTAAATACCGGCTGCGCACAGGATGACTAGAACGGTGTTTCCAACTCTGAGGACGCGCGAAAGGGTTAGCCTCTCTGACAAAAACGCTTCAGGGGGCGAACACGATGCAGTATTTGCCATACTTTCATAAAGACCAAGGTTTCATCGCATCCTAAAACAAATATTGCGCGAAACCTGAAATCTCTGCGACCACGCAACTACTAACAAATAACACGTACGCCCAGAAGAGCAGTGTGTCGTCTTCAAGCCAACGGTTTAAACGAGCGAACTAGCAGCACCAAAAAAACAGCCACGGCGGCCGTTCCGAAGTCTTACAGTTGTGAGCGCTGCCATACAGAACTGCAAAAAACCGATTTGCACCAAGGCCAAGCAGTCTCACAGGAAGCCAGAAGCGACCGATCATCGCTTGTGGCTGCATGCGGGTCAAGCGGTGGCGGTTCGCAAACATGCAAAGATGGTGCGCCCTTGCCGCTATGAAGTGGTGTTAATGTCGTCCGAACTAGTCATGTGCTGCCCCACGCTAAACTCGCACGATCTCCCTTTCGACCCGTGACTAAGCCGGGACCTTGCCGCCCCTCACGACGGGAGACCGCTGCTCGCCAGAGCCGGTAACGAAGTGCGAACGGCCGAGGCACTGATCTTCCTCTCCGTGCTCTTGGCAACGCGATCACCCTTGCCATCTGTCGCCTCGCCCTTACGGGCGGGTTAGCGCGCGCGCGAAATCGAGCTTGCGGCGCTTTAATTCAATAAATTGGCAGCGGGTCTAACGGACCTGCCTGCGAGCTTCGCCCCGGTTGAGGCGGCGGGACGAGTATCCGACCCGCGAGCGTCCGGGCAACGGCCGGCTGGCCGCAGACGGCGCTGTGATCGAGTTCCCATCGGACGGCGAGCGTCAAGCGTGCGAGTCCGTAGTGATAGCGGTCGTAGCCCGATGTTGCGGATGCTGTCGTACCGCGACGGCCTGACCGCGCTGGATCATCGAGCGCCTGATGTCCAAGGCGCATGCCGGAAGGTCAGCTGTGCCGACGTTATTCGCGCTGGGCCGATCGACGCGGTGACGCGGTGGCGCGCATGGGTCCCGCGAGCGGCTGGCTTACGCGTTCCGCCGCCGATCGCATTAATGCCCGGATCTCCGTCATGCTGCGCGAGTGCCTTGAATGATTGGCAGCCTGGTATCCAGCCTGCGTCAGGCAATCGTGCTGCTGGTAGCCGACGTCGCAGGCATCTTTGGGCTTTTCAACCTTGCGCACTTTCTCCGCATTGGCCAGGGGACGCCGCCCGACTCGCTGTCGCTGGCATGGATCGCGGCGGTGTTCCTGTTGACGATGTACGTGTTCGACGTCTACCGGGGCGTGCTGCGGGAGGGCGCGCACCAAGCTCGTCATCCGCACGGCATTCGCCGTAGTGGTTGCCGCGGGCGTGGTGGCGAGTCTGGTCTATGTCATCAAGCCTCTGGAGTCGAACGCACTGTACTGGCGTGGCGTACTGCCGGTGGGCACCGCTATGTTCCTGGTTTGGGCGGTAGCCTGGCGCAAGATCCTCGCCATCTGGGTGAAGAGCCGCACGCCCACCCGCTGGCTGGTGCTCGGATACGGGCCGCTGGCGAGCTGCCTGTGGCGCGACGTGAGGCAAGAGCGGCAAGAGCGGCCTAGGCCATCTCTGCTTTCTCGAGGAGGGAAGCGAGGATGCTGGGTCGCGGACGGTGAACATGCCGGTGCCCGAGGGAAGCCTGTCGGCTCTGCCGGAGTTCCTCAAGCGCTCGTGGACCGGCGTGATTCTGGCAACCAAACAAGCGCCGGGAGATGCCACGGTGAGTGAGCTAATGCGGGCGCGGTTGTCGCGGCGTGCGCATCTACGACCTGACGGATTTCTACGAGCGCTTCCTATTCAAGCTGCCGGTACTAAACCTGCGCGACGGCTGGCTGATCCTGGCTCACGGTTTCGACCTGCTGCATCACACCATCGCAGCTTCGGGCGAAGCGGGTGATCGACGTGGTCCTGAGCTTCGCGCTCATGCTGGCGCTCTCGCCACTGATGTCTGGTCACCGCCATTGCCATCAAGCTCGACAGCAAGGGGCCTGTTTTCTATCGCCAAATGCGCACCGGGCTCAACGGGGTGACGTTCACGCTGTACAAGTTCCGCACGATGGTCGAGGACGCCGAGAAGTTCGGCGCCCGGTGGGCGGAGAAGAACGATCCGCGCATCACGCGCGTGGGTCGCTTGCTGCGAGCTACCCGTATCGACGAACTGCCGCAGCTGTGGAACGTGCTTCTGGGGGAGATGAGCTTCATCGGGCCGCGCCCGGAACGTCCGGATTTCAACAGTGAGCTGGAAGCGGCCATCCCGTACTATGATCTCCGGCACCTGGTGAAGCCCGGGATCACCGGATGGGCGCAGGTGCTGTACCCCTACGGCGCCTCGGTGGAGGACGCGCGCGAGAAGCTGCAGTACGACCTTTACTACATCAAGAACTATTCCGTGATGCTGGACCTCGTGATCCTGATCAGGACCCTCCGCGTGGTGCTGGTGGGTCACGGCCGCTAGTCGACCGTTACTTATCGCTGTGCTGCTGTGCCGACTTCATGCTGATGCGGGTTTCAACTGCGCGTCCGCTGGAAGCAGTGGCCCCGGTGATCGAGCTCGCTTGAAGTACGGAACGTGACGTCGTGACAGTGCCTAATGGGACGTGTGCGTCGAGCGCTGCGGCAAAGAATGCGCTGCAGGGCTCGTTGCGAGCTCGGGTTGCTCGTGCAATACACGCTGCAGCCTGACTCAGTCCGGGTTATAAAGAGGAGAGATGTGAGAGTAGCCGCGTCGTTCACGTCGTGAAATTCATCGCTTGAATTTAGCCGGCCGTGGCCCAGATGTGCCTTGTAGTTTCTAGGGGGCAGCCAGTGCCGGGGGACGTTAAGTCAAATTCGGAACTCGAGTTCCTGACCGCGATCGAGCGCGGTGAGGTGGTTACGCAGATGACGCTGACGAAGCGCATCGGCGTTTCCATCGGCCTGGTCAATGCGCTGGTGAAGCGCGGGATGCGCAACGGCTACGTCAAGGCGCGCAAGGTCCCCTTCAAGCGCTATGCCTACTACGTGACGCCGAAAGGCTTTAGCGAAAAAAGTCGACTGGTCGCGATCTATCTAGAAAACTCGCTCGCCTTTTTCCGCAGCGGCTCGCAGCGAATATGCCGAAATTTTCGCACGCGCCCGCACGGACGGCCTATCGCGGCTCGTCTTGGTGGGCGGCGGCGAACTCGCCGAGATCGCAGTCCTCGCCGCTTGGGGCGAGGGGCTGACGCTCTTGGGCTATCTCGATTCCGAGACAAACCAGGACCAACGCTACGGAGTAAAGCGCATCCGATCGCTCGACGAGATTGGACCGTTCGATGCTGTCGTGATCACCGACAGCCGAACACCGCAACAGGCCTATGAGGACATGCGCGAGCGATTGCCCGAGGCGCAGGTGTTGGCGCCGCCTTTACTCAAAATAACGCGCGACCGCGCCGATCTGATCGCCGCGGCGCAAAAGGCGGAGCAGTCCTGATGAAACGATGGTACGTGGTCCATACGCAGGCCCGCCAAGAGGTGCGTGCAGAAGTGAATTTGCGCCGGCAGGGCTTCGAAGTCTGGCTGCCTTTGATCCGGCGTGCGCGTCGGCATGCCCGGCGAGTCGACAGCACGCTTACAGCCACTTTTTCCTCGCTATCTATTCGTTCGATTGGATCTCACCAGCGAGCCTTGGCGCTCGATCAACGGGACGTTCGGAGTCGTTCGTTTGCTGTGCAACGGCGATACGCCCCTTGTTGTCCCCGCCGGATTGGTGGAGGAGATCATGGAAAGATGCGACGAGGCGGGCACCGTTGTCGGCCGCCGCGCCGGCTCGTTGTTGGCGAATCCGTAAAGGTGGCGATGGGCCGATTCGATCTTGAGGGTCTGTTTGAAACACGGTCTGGGCAAGATCGTGTTGTCTTGCTCGTCAATTGTTGGGCCGCGAGGTGCGGGCAAGCGTCCCGCTCAGAGGATTGGCGGCATAAAAATTGGCACTTCCGCTTCGAGCGGAGTGTGGCTGCAGGGAGAGCATGTCGGGATGGGGCGATTGCACCCGTCCTGCGGTAGCAATGGAAATCTTGCTTATGGTTGAGTGTTGTCGGCTGACTTCGGCCGACGGCGCACTGTTAAGCGCATCTGCATGCGAACTGATTGGCGGCTGTGAAAGTCGGACATCTGTAGCGCGCACGGAGATTAGCTGGGCGCCTGGATGTCCGCTCGACAGAGGGCGCTGCTATTCAAGCTGACCTGCGTGACTAGGCGCTCGTTCACCACGAGGATCTGCTGCGTTCGCCATGCTGGAAATCCTGAGACTTCTACGCGATCTCCTCGACCGGCGCGAACAATGCCGCGCGCTGCTGCTGCTCGCGATGATCATCGTCTCGGGGTTCGTAGAATCGGCCCGGGTGGCGTCGATCGTCCCATTCGTCGCGGTGATCGCCGACGCGAGCGTGGTGAAGACGAATCCGTATCTGGCGGCGGCCTATCAATGGCTGGGCTTCGAGAGTCCGAATGCGTTTCTCTTCGTCCTCGGCCTGGTCGTGTTTGCGATCACGCTGGGGTCGCTGGCCTTCACGGCGCTGACGGCCTGGGCAACGATCCGCTTCACCGCGATGCGGAACTACCGGCTGTCGCGCGACCTCTTTGAGGTCTACATCAACCGGCCCTACGAGTGGTTCCTCAGGCGGCACAGCGCCGATCTCGGTAAGTCGGTGCTGTCGGAGGTCAATCAGGTCATCGGCGGCGCCCTGATACCGTTCATGTCGCTGATCACCGGCTGCGTGACCGCGGCCTTTATGGTGATGCTCCTTCTCATTGCCGATCCGCTGCTGGCAGTCATCGTCAGCCTCGCGCTCGGCGGCGGCTACGCGCTGATCTACGCGTGTCAGCCGGCGATATCTGACGCGCATCGGCGAGGAGCGCGTCGAGGCCAACCGCCAGCGTTTCCGCATCAGCGGCGAGGCCTTCGGCGGCATTAAGGACGTCAAGGTGCTCGGCCTGGAAACGACCTTCATCAGCCGGTTCGAAGCGGCCGTCCAGACGGTTCGTCACCCATCAGGCGGCGAGCGACGTTGTCGGCCAGATGCCGCAATACGGGCTCCAGGCGCTCGCCTTCGCGATCGTGCTGGTCATCGTCTGGTACCAGCTTGCGGTGCGTGACGATGTCAGCCAGGCGCTGCCGGTGATCGCGCTCTACGCACTCGCCGGATCCCGCCTGATGCCGGCGCTCCAGAAGATCTACCAGGCGCTGTCCCAGCTGCGCTACGCCAAGCCGGCGCTGGACGCGCTGCATCGTGACCTGACCGAACCGCAGATGCGGGGCGGCAATGCGCCGAAGCAGGATTCAGCGAAGCCGCTCGGCCTCAAGAACCGGCTGGAGATCAGAGCAGTCAGCTACCGGTATCCAGGCTCGGCGACGCAGGCATTGCACGGGGTGAGCCTCAGTATTCCAGCGCGCGCGGGCGGTTGGCCTCGTCGGCCAGACCGGCGCCGGCAAAACGACGTTGGTCGACGTGATCCTCGGCCTGCTCGAACCGGAGGCGGGACGAACTGTCGGTGGACGGCGTTCCGATCACCGACGCCAACCGGCGCGCCTGGCAGAAGTACAATCGGCTATGTGCCGCAACAGATCTTCCTCGCCGACGATACGGTCGCCGCGAACATCGCCTTCGGGGTGGCGCCGGGCGACATCGATATGGCCGAGGTCGAGCGGGCGGCACGCATTGCCAATCTCCACGATTTCGTCGCGGGCGAGCTGGAGCAGGGCTACGACACGCTGATCGGGGAACGGGGCATCAGGCTCTCTGGCGGCCAGCGCCAGCGCGTCGGCATCGCGCGCGCGCTCTATCGCGATCCGGATCTCCTCATCATGGACGAGGGTACGAGCGCGCTCGACAATATCACCGAGCGAGCGGTCATGGAAGCGGTCAATAACCTCGCGCGAGCAAAGACGATCATTCTGATCGCCCATCGTTTGACGACGGTCAGGACCTGTGACCGGATATTCCTGACTGGAGCATGGTCGTCTGTCGGCAAGCGGGACCTATGATGAGCTGATTGCCGGCAACGAGCGCTTCCGCGACATGGCGGCAAGCCCGGGCTTAGCGGCATCGGAAGGCTTGCGAAAATGAAGGTCAAAGTTCTCGGCGCCGGCTCGATCGGCAATCATCTTGTCGCACGCCGCGCGCCGGCTCGGCTGGTCGGTCGATATTGGTCGATCCCGATCCAGCGGCGTTGGAGCGCACGCGCACAGCAGATCTATCCGTCCCGCTACGGCAGGTGGGACGAGGCGATCCGCCTGTTCTCGCCGCAGGATTCCCCGAGCGGTGGCTACGACCTGATCTGCATCGGCACGCCGCCTGACAGCCATATGGCCGCTCGCCCGTGCCGCGGTCGATCGAGATGCCAAGGGCGATTCTGGTCGAAAAGCCGCTATGCGGTCCCGACCTTGACGGCGCGCAGGAGCTTGCGGAAGCCGCAAAGGCCGCCGGAGTAGCGGTGTTCGTCGGCTACGATCATGTAGTCGGTCAGCGCCAGCCGGCTGGTCGGCGATGCGACTGCGCGTGGCGCTCTAGGGAACGTCGTTACGCTCGACGTCGAGTTCCGCGAGCATTGGGGCGGCATCTTCGAGGCCCATCCCTGGCTTGCCGGCCCGTGGGACAGCTATCTCGGCTTCTGGCGGCGCGGCGGCGGTGCATCCGGCGAGCATTCGCACGCCGCCAATCTCTGGCAGCATTTCGCCCATCTCTGCCGGCGCAGGGCGGGTGGTCGAGGTGCAGGCGACGCTCGATTTCGTCAAGCGACGGCCGCGTCGACTACGATCGCCTTTGCCTGATGACACTGCGGACCGAGAACGGCCTTGCTCGGCCGTTGCGTGCAGGACGTGGTCACGCAGCCGCCGCGCAAATGGGCTCGCATGCAGGGCGACGACAGGCTATGTCGAATGGTCATGTGGGCGCGAACCCGGCGTCGACGTGGTCACCGGCGCGGCTGCGGAGGCGAGCGTTCGAGCAGCGGTGGCAAAGACGCGACCCGACGACTTCATCGAGGAGCTGCGGCACATCGAATCTGCACTCGCCGGCGATCCGATGCCGCGTTCGCCGATCTCGCTTGCGCGTGGTCTCGACACGATGCTCGTCATCGCCGCAGCGCATCGTTCGGCTTGAAACTGGCCGCCGCGTACGAATCGACTATGCCAGGGCTATGGTCCGCAGGCCACTCGCTCTAGTATAGGCAGCGTGCGAGGCAGGAGAATGTCATGAACGAGACGATTGGAAAGGTTCGACTTCCACGATCTGTTCGTGCTCGACCTTGCCAACAACCATCAGGGCGCAGTCGAGCACGGCAAGACGATCATCGAGCGCTGTGCCGATGTCGTCGCCAAGCATGGCGTGCGCGCCGGCGGTCAAGTTCCAGTTCCGGGATCTCGACACGTTCATCCATGCGGATCACCTTGCCGGCACGCACCAACAAGCACGTGCCACGCTTCCTTTCGACGCGACTGGACTGGGCGCAGCTATCCGCAGCCTGCTCGCAACTGGTCAAGAGCGAGGGCTTGGTGTCGATGTGCACGCCGTTCGACGAGACCTCGGTCGACAAGATCGTCGAAATGGACTTCGACGTAATCAAGGTCGCAAGCTGCTCGGCGCGCGACTGGCCACTGCTCGAGAAAGTGGCGGTCGACGGGAATGCCAATTATTGCCTCGACCGGTGGGCTTGACCCATGACGAGGTCGACGACCTCGTGAGCTATCCTCGAACATCGCGGTTGCGACTTCGCGCTGATGCATTGCGTCTCGATCTATCCGACGCCGGACGATGCCTGCAATCTCGCGCAACATCGCCGCGTTCCGGGAGCGCTATCCGGGGCGGGTGATCGGCTGGTCGACCCATGAGAACCCGGCCGACATGGTCCCAGTCGGGCGTGGCCGTGGCGCTCGGCGCGGAGATGTTCGAGCGGCATGTCGGCATTGCGACCGATACGATCAAGCTCAATGCCTATTCCGCGACGCCCGGAGCAAGTCGATGCCTGGATTGCGGCCTGGAAGAAAGCGCAAACGCTGATGGGTTCACGTGCGCGCCTGCCGGCAATACCGGAAGAGAACAAGCGCGATCGACGACCTCAGGCGCGGCGTCTTCGCGCGCGGGCCGATCGCGGCCGGCGCACCGATAGCGCGCGACGATGTTTATTTCGCTTTTCCGCTATGCGCCGGGTGCTCTGTCGAGCGGCGAATGGCGGGACGGTATAGTCACGACCGCACGACATCGCCCCGGATGCGCCGGTGCTCAAAGCGTCGGTCGATATTCCGGGCGATCCGGACGATCAAGATCATCAAGGACGCCGTTCACGAGGTGAAGGCGCTGCTCAATCTAGCGCATGTGCCGCTGACAACGGAATTCACGGTCGAATACTCGCACCATTACGGCGTGCAGAATTTCCGCAAGTTCGGCGCCGTGCTCATCAACGTCATCAACCGCGAATACTGCAAGAAGGTTCTTGTCCAGCTTGCCGGGCCAGATGCATCCGTGGCACTTCCACAAGCGCAAGGAAGAAACCTTCCTCTTGCTGCTACGGGGCGACTGCACGTCGAAGTCGAGGTCCGGCTCAGGGTAGCTCGAGCGCGGGCGATACGCTGCTGGTACTCCCGGCGTCTGGCACCGATTCTGGACGGAGACGGGCTGCGTATTCGAGGAGATCTCGACCAACGCATTTCGACCAATGATTCGGTCTATCGCGACGACGCGATCAACAAGCTGCACCCGGCGCAGCGCAAGACCGTCGTCGACCATTGGGGCCGTTTCCAGATCAGCGACCAACTGCGCGAGGCCGAGGTCCCGGCGGTGATTAGGGTCGTTGTCTTTGATTTCGACGGCACGCTCGTCGACTCCAATGCCATCAAGCGGGAAGGCTTTCTTCGCCTTGCGGCCGGCTATCCGGGGGGCGCGGCTACGATGGCAGAGGTCATCGAAACACGGGCGATCGCCGCTCCATTCTGTCGGCGTTTTCAAGTTGCATGGCTGCTGCGGGTGTCCGTTTGAAGGTCGATGAACTCGTGGCGAGCTACGGCGCGCAGGTTGACGCCGCCGTGGCCGCTGCACCTGAAATGCAGGGCGCAAGCAACCTTCTATCAATCTCCGCCATGCGGGTTTAAAACTACACCTCAGCTCGGCTACCCCCGCGGCGAGCCTCCCTGCAATACTTGAGACGCGCGGCTGGCCGGCCTATTCAGTGGTATCCACGGCGCGCCGAAAAGCAAGGTAGAAACGCTTCGTACAGATCTGTGGCGCGGAGAGTGCGAGCGGCGAGGAGATCGCGGTCGTTGGTGATGGGATTGACGATGCTCGCGCGGCCGAGTTGGTTGGAACGCAATTCATTGCGGTCGGATCCGGATCCTACGCTGCTGCCAATCCCGATGTTCCAACGCTGCAGCTCCGCGACGTCGGAGCATATATGCTAGCACCATTGCAAGCTTTGGCAACGAACGCATGATCGCGGGCCGACGGTCCAAGCCATCAAATCTTGATTGCTGCCGGTTGAAGCGCTCCTGCGCAGGGTGGGCGGTCGTTTGCTCGTCGCCCGCCGCGGAGACGTGAGCCTTCCGCCGGCCAGCGTGCTCTCCCGCGAGCCAGCCGATGTCCGGCGTTGACACGCCTTCTAAATCACCAAGAAAATCTGCAATTTGCACGCTGGAATTCTATCGGGGTTCAGGCCTTCCCGGCTGGAATACTATCCATCACGGCCTTCGGTTCGGATAAGTGGGGGCAGAAACATGTCACGGAAAAACTTAAACGCCACGCGCTGGTTCGGAAGGACTTGATCTACCTGGGGTGGCGCTATGTCCAAAACACCGGACGCTCGTTTCGCGCGCTTTTCAACTCATCCAGATATCTCGAAGTCAGAACTATTGCTTCCGAGATCGAGGACTCTGGGATTGTCGTCGGGCCAAGCCGGAAATTCCTCTCCGATGATGGAAACGATGCCCTTTCCGAAGCTTCCGAACTCGTGCTCGCAATGAGCCACCGCGATGAGGTGGTCGCGACGTTCTCGAAGCACAATGACAAGACCACCAAAGACTATCTGATTTACCTCATTCCTAAGGAATATGACTGTCCGAAGGACAGTCCGCTACTGAGGCTGGCCCTCGATCCTAAATTTCTTGAGATTGTTTCTTCTTATTTGGGCATGTGGCCGAGTCTCCACGCAATCGGAGCATGGTTGAATATTCCGACTGACGGCGAGGCGAAGAAATCCAGCTCTGGCACCGCGATCCGGAAGATTTACAGATCGTGAAGGTATTCATCTATCTCAATGACATCGGAGAGAGCAACGGTCAGTTCAGTTTCGTTCCCAACAGTCATCCATTTAGCCGCGACGCGGGCAAGGTGTTAAAGCACAAGGACCTCAAACGCATTTCCGACGAGGAGATGCTAGCAACCTTCCCTCAAGATCGCTGGCGTGTCTGTACGGGACCTGCGACTCGACAATGATCCTTGCCGACACGGTCGGCTACCATCGCGGCGGCAAACCACGCGAGGGAAACCGCATTCTCATCACCTTTACCTACACCTCGGGCGTTCCTCTTGTGAAGCGGCGTCTGCGTGTGCCAGAGAAACCCACCTGGATTACCAGCAGCATCCAGACGTGGGCACTCGGGTAAAAATGGAGAATCAAATCAGTGTCGCGGGGGGACGTGCTCTGCCACCGCCCCGGTGCAAATGGCGCGACCAAAGTTGCGGGAGGGCGAGTTGATCGTGTTTGGTTATACTCGCGTGTTAGGCGCGGCTCCTCTTGGCCTGCTTCGGTTGTTGGCGCAAAGCTTCACCATATAATTCGGCATGATCGGATCGATGGCTGCAGGTGGCGAAGACTGCAAAGAACACAGGTTTGTTGTCGGCGTATTCTTTGCGCCGCTCGGAAACACAACCCTCGTCGCCGCCAAGGGCGACGGACCGGAGCCGCAACCGCTCGATGCCCAATTCCGTCAGATCGGATTGGTTTTTCGGTCCTTGCGCAGGTTCCATCCCGATGCGCGCGCGGTGCTGCTCACAGACGAGCAAACGTCACCGCCTCACATGGGCGATATCGAGGTGATGCGTTTCCCGGTAGATTTGTCGCGGCTGATGTTGTCGAGGGCGCGCGTGCAACGGGAGTTCACTTCGACGCTAGGTAATGACGAGATTTGTTTGTTTCTCGATGGCGATATGGTGGTCAACCGGCCTCTTCATCCGTTGTTGACGATGGGCGGAGACGTGCTGTTGACATGGCGTAGAAAGAGGAATTTCGTGAACGGCGGTTTTATTGGCGTGCGCGGGTGGCGGCGCGCCCAGGGGCTCGCGTTTTTCGATCAAATGATTATGACGGCAGACGAAAAATTCGCGCACAAATCAGGATGGCAGTGCGAGCAAAGTTGTTGCGGACGATGTTTGCCGAAATTAAGCTTCAACCTGAGGGCACCGCATTGCATCGTTTCGATGGATATGAAGTGCAGTTCCTGCAGGGAGCGGATTGGAACTGGTCCCCAAGAAAGGGTCGGTGGGGGTTAGGATGTTGCGCCGCGTTTCAGGTCCTTACATCATCCATTTCAAAGGGAATGGGAAATGGCTCATCAAAGATCATACTGCCAATTACAGGGCGAACCAGCTACCTTGCGTGAGCGTGCCTGGGTCTTTGGACGAATGTTGGGTGGCGCCGCTGCTGATCTGGTGATGGCCTTCTGGCGCAGCGCACGATCATGGGCGCGCGTACAACGCGCTAATCGTGAAGGATGGAACACCTCTCCATCGCTGGGTGCCATGTCCACGCTGTGGTGAGCCGACCCAGATAAGCGAGCACGAGAACCGAGAAACATAAATGAAAGGTCATGGAACTGCAGCGCCTATAGATAGTTAAGCGAGCGTAGAGTGGGGATTAGTAATGCGTACCGCCGCCTCGATCGTGGCGCCAAGTCATGGGCGCCATCAGAGTGCTTTCAGCACCAAAGTTCTGCACCGAGCAGCCACCTCTGTGGCAGTAAGGAGGAAGCGCTTCAAACGCGAAGTCGAACGCCTCGCAAGTCGCTTTCGCGCTCTACCCTGTTATTACGAGCTGAGACAGCTCGGTATAGTTGATCATTTCCGTGGCTACCCGAGCGACGCGATCAAGCCGCAATGGGACGACCTGCAAAAAATCTATCGGCTGGTGATGGCGCGGCGGCCCGCCGTAATCCTTGAACTAGGTGGTGGATACTCGACCTTCGTCATCGCACACGCGGTCAAACAGCTGGCAGATGCTGGGTACGTCATCGAGTTTCACAGCGTTGGCGACTCCGAACACTGGCAAAGCGTCGTCAAAAGCCGCATGCCAGCCCATCTTGCTCACCACATCGAGTTCTTTCATGCTGTGCCCGTCTTGACTGAGATCAACGGTCAGCTCAGTTCGATGTTCGATCGGCTCCCGATCAACCGGTGCAATCTAGTTTATGTCGATGGCGGCCTGGTGCCGGGGCACAGGAAAAATTGGAATTGACGCGCTGCGTTGGAGCGACGCCAGAGGACTACGCCGTTCTTGTCGATGGCCGCTATGAAACGGTCGAATGCCTGAAGCAGAACCTTAAATTCGACTATGACATTCATCAGACCGAAAAAAAGGGGCGGACACAAGGGTCAGACATTGTTCATCAGGGGCGACATTCCAGATGAACGACAGCCGAGGCGTGATAGCCGACATTGACAATAAGTTACCGTTGATGCACCTGGCTGGCGACGAGGTGTAGATCTTCCACTCCATCCAGAAGTCATTGTTGTCGTTTGCCGCGTCGCCGAATTACAGTTGCTCGCATCTTTCGCATGCGGCGGGTGCGGGCCGCCCGATGGCACTTCCCATGGAATTAGCGCACTACTGGAATATTCGCGCAGTTTTCGTGAAATCGGGGCGATGCTGGTCCATGTCCTAATTGTGAATAACGCAAGAAGGTTTTGGTTGGACTCGCGCAACAAAGAGGAATCCTTGCAAAGTGCGCGAATGAAGCGCCGCGAGACAAGCCCCAACTCCATCATGAATTCGCAGGCTGCAGTTTGTCCGCCGACAAGTCGATCGGACGTCGTGCCAGGCGTCTCGGCCGAGCGTACAACAACGAAGGTTTCTAAGTAGGTCCACGGCTCCAGCGTGCTTTTCGAAAACTCGTGCGCTAAACGGCTCGAACGAGATTGCACGTAATCTCAGGGCGGATCAGTCCGGAACAATCAAGTCATCGGAATTCAAACGCCCATTCGTACTCGACCGAGTGGTACACCACACTCGCCGACCTCAAATCTGCGTAGTCATGAATAGAGCGGCTAGCATTCTCCTCTGAGAAGAGATCTCGAGGGTGCCCACCGATACGAGGATATGTGTTGAGGTTCGAACAATGTCACTCAGATCGCCTGTCGTTAAGGATGATGTGCCAACTGTGCTCTTTCCTATTGATATTGTCGCCAGGGAGTTGGAAAGCAAACTCGTCATGGCCCTCTGCACTTGCTGCGCGTGGTTGCCGTGCCATTTTTGGCCACAAGGGGGAGATCGCTTATATCGGCAACCGTTCGGGCAGCCCAATAGTTTCGGCATGGAAAGGAACTATTTTCACAAAATCCCGCCTCAGCTAAAAATAGTACTGCTGACAAACTGATAAGTAATGGTTCTGCAATAATATACATTCAAGATGAAGAAGGAGGTACTTCCAAATATGTACCTGGAAGGACCAGGTGATAGAAAAACATCAGCTCGATGCAATGAAAACGAAGACAATTAACCGCTTATGTGCTTGGGGAAAAACACAAGCCGAAGTGATGTCAGACCATTCGCCGGAATTGGCAGACCGCATTCGGGTTACAGGAAGCGTCCAATTCGACATTTGCAGTCCCCGTTTCGAATGGATTACGCGACCGGTAGTGAAAGAAATAGAAAGACGTGCCGGTCCTTATATCCTTGTTTGTACCCGTTTCGGAAGCCTTGCTCACGCTTATGGCATTCATCATTTCTTTCGACAGAAGTTTGATCCAGAGCTAAGTATAAGTAGCATAGATAAAAAGAAACTTGAGGATATGTGGTTCACCAAATGGCGCCAAGATGCTCATGATTTTGCAGAATTCGTTTTTTTGATCAAAGAGTTGGCGCGTGCGTATTCAAAATATAAAATTATATTACGCCCCCACCCTAGTGAAACAGAGATGTTCTATCAAAAGGCTTTTTCGCAGATAAATAATATCGAGGTAACTCGAGAGGGCAACGTTCTGAACTGGATTCGCGGAGCCGACTTGGTTGTGCATTCCAACTGCACCACTGGCATCGAGGCGGTGCTGGCTGGGCGTCCAGTTCTGAACTTCCTCCCAGGAACAGGATCGATCGAACGTGAATATTGAAGTGGCATGCGAGGCGGGGACGCCCGCAACGTCAATACGCCAAGCTCTTGAAACGGCCGATGCATTACTGGCGGGGGAGCGACGTGTTCCGACGTGGTCGTCGCGCGCCCTGAGCATCTTGAACGATCTTCAGAGAGATGCTGTTCCATTGCTGTTGGATGAAACCCTGTCGGTTGTTCGAGAATGTGGGATCGACAGTTCGCGCCTCGTCCTCCCGCCGCGAGAGTTTGGCATCCGTAAGTTCGTACGCCGGGTAACGGGCCGGAAGGCGCTGGAGACAAGGAGCTATACTGCTTCGAAGCGAGGTCAATTAGACTGCAACTATGTTGCAATGATCTTGGACGGCTGTCGCACGATGCGGATTGGAGCCGGTCGGATCAGAGAATTCTCACCAAAATATGTCGTCATCGACCCAGACTGAGCCAACTGGCCTGCTGCCGAGTTGATCCTTCGCAGGAAAGCTCACCCACTTGCCGCTCCCCCTTCTCGGCATACGAGCGCGACGAAAAGGACCTATCCAGGCCAGTCGTAACTTTTTCAGCGACTTGGCGTCGACATGAATCGATCCAACTTTGAAAAGCAATTATTGACTTGACGATAAACTTTGAAATTGCGGGCCGGCGTATCGGGTCGGGACGGTGCTTTCTCATAGCCGAAGTGGCGCAGGCTCATGACGGCTCGCTCGGAGCGGCCCATTCCTTTATTGATGCGGTGGCCAAGGCTGGCGTTGACGCAATCAAATTTCAAACGCATCTCGCCGACGCAGAATCGACCCTTGACGAGCCGTTCAGGACCGAGTTCTCGCAACAGGACGAAACTCGTTATTCATATTGGAAGCGCCTCGAATTTACTCCCGAACAATGGTTAGGTCTCAAGGCGCATGCCGACGCGGCGGGAGTGATTTTCATGAGCTCGCCCTTTTCACATTCGGCTGTCGAACTCCTTGAGCGGCTCGGAATCGCAGCGTGGAAAGTTGCTTCGGGAGAGATGTTCTCTCCACGCATGTTACGCCGCCTGTGTCTAACGGGAATTCCCCTGCTGATATCAACTGGGATGGCCTCATATGCCGACGTCGCGGACGCGGTTGCCTTGGTGCGCTCGGAGGGCCGTCCCTTTGCACTGTTTCAGTGCACGACTATTTATCCTACTCCGCTGTCCGACGCCGGTCTCAACGTCCTGGACGAGCTGCGTGCGCGTTTTGCCGTTCCGGTAGGATTGTCGGATCATTCCGGGACGTCTTATCCGAGCCTGATGGCTATGGCTCGCGGCGCTGATTTGATCGAAATTCATGTGACATTCTCAAGGAGCGCCTTCGGGCCCGATGTGTCGTCGTCACTCGATCTTGTGGAACTCGCGGCCTTGGTGGCCGCCCGGAATGCGTTCGCGGAACTCGCTTCGTCTCCGGTGGACAAGGATCAGATGGCACAGCAATTAGCGTCTTGGCGAAAGGTCTTTGGAAGGAGCTGGACTGCGACAATTCATCTGCCAGCGGGTACCATCCTGCGGGAAGAGCATCTGACGCTGAAGAAGCCAGGCTTAGGTTATCCCGAAGCGGACCTGCCCAAGCTTATCGGCCGCAAATTGCTGAGGGAGGTGTCTCCACATCAAATCTTGAAGGAAGACGATCTTGGTTGCTGAGAATAAAATACCCAAACCCCGCCGCATCTGCGTAGTGGTCCACAGCCGGGCCAATTATGGTCGCGTCAAATCGGTGATGCAGAAACTCAAGGACGATCCTCGCATCGAGCTTCAGCTCATTGTCGGGGCGTCTGCGTTGCTCGAGCGCACTGGCAATGTCGTCAACATCATCGAGCAGGATGAATTCAAGATTACCGCACGCGCTCCGTTTATCGTCGAAGGAAATACGCCGGTAACGATGGCGAAGTCAACGGGGCTTGGAATTATCGAACTTGCCACGCTATTCGAGAACATCCAGCCGGAAATCGTAGTCACGGTGGCCGATCGCTTTGAAACCATGGCGACGGCGATCAGCGCTTCGTACATGAACATTCCCGTGGCGCATATCCAGGGCGGCGAGGTAACGGGGTCGATCGATAAATTGGTCCGACATGCAGTCACCCGGCTCTCCCATCTACACTTTCCCGCCACCGGGCGTGCGGCGCAATACCTCATCCGCATGGGAGAAGATCCGGAGCGGGTATTCTTGGTGGGCTGTCCCTCCATCGATGCCATCGCAAACATCGATATGGCCATGCCGTCCGATTTTTTCGAGCGCAACAAAGGGACGGGACATCCGCCGAAGCCAAACGAACCTTACATCGTGGTGCTTCAACATCCGGTGACCACGGAATATGGCGCTGGCCTCGCGCAAGTGAACGAAACCTTGAACGCGGTCAGAGGGCTGGGAATGCGGACCGTGTGGCTCTGGCCCAACATCGACGCGGGGGCGGACGACATCTCAAAGGGCTTGCGCCTTAGCCGGGAACGGAAGCTTGATGAGAGGTTCTCGTTCTTCAAGAATTTCATGGTGGAGGATTATGCGCGACTGATCGCGAATTGCTCCTGCTTGATCGGCAATTCGAGCTCGGCCTTACGCGAGGGTGCATTCCTGGGCGTACCCGCCGTCAACATCGGATCACGTCAGCAATGGCGAGAGCACGCCAGCAACGTCACCAACGTTCCGCACACGGCTGATGCAATTGAGGCTGCGTCGCGGCGCCAGATCGCTCACGGTCGCTATCCGCGATCCACTCTCTTCGGCGATGGCGCGGCCGGTGAACGCATTGTCGAAGTGCTGGCGAGCGCGCCGCTCGGCGTGGTCAAGGTGCTCAATTTCGTGTTCGATGAGGCCGACGTTACGAAATCGAAGGCTAAGCGCGCATCGGGAATGCTCGGCGCAAGGCCAATCATAGATCCATCGTGCGTCTCATGAGTGCGGGTTGGTTGCAGTGATGCGGATACTCGGCCTGATTAACGCTCGCGGCGGCTCGGAAGGGGATTCCTGGCAAGAACTGGAAGCTGCTGGCTGGCCGGCCGCTCATCGCCTATTCGATTGAGACAGGCCTGAACAGCGGGCGCATCGCGCGCGTTATCGTTTCGACCGATCACGTGGAAATCGCGGACATCGCCCGGAAGGAAGGTGCAGACGTGCCGTTCATGCGCCCGGAACATTTGGGCGGCGACGATGTGCTGCAGATCGACGTCATTCGCCACGCGATCGATGCCTTGGCGGAGAAAGGCGAGAATTACGACGCCGTCTGTGTGTTGCAGCCGACCTCTCCGTTACGCGTGCGGGATGATGTGGACGGAGCGCTCTCGCTGATGGAGCGCCAGCAGGCCGACACAGTTATTACGGTGACGGATGTCGGCGGATACCATCCGGCGACCTACTATTGGCGCAAGGATGACGGCCGGTTGGAGCCACTAATGACCCTGCCCGGCGCGGAGTGCTGCGGCAGGGTCTCGAGCCGATCTGGTGGCGCAACGGCGCCGTCTACGCGATCCGCTGTTCCGTCATTCGCGAACGCCGTTCGCTTTACGGCGAGCGCATCTATGGCTACCCGATGCCGCGCGAGCGTTCGGTGAACATCGATGAGCCGTTTGACTGGGCGTTCGCAGAGGCTTTGCTAGCGGTCCGGGGACGCGCCTCGTGAATTCGGCCAAGCCCATACTGGTGTTGGCGGAGCCTCTGGACTTTCCGTCGCAGGCGAGGTTGCAGCTCGAACGCCATTTCGAACTCGTGGAAGGACCGTTTAGCCGACAGGAATTGCTAGATGCGGTACGGCATGCCGCAGTCCTGTTCGTTCGTCTCTCGCACCGCATCGATGACGAGCTGTTCTCCCACGCGCCGAAGTTGACCGCCGTTGCGAGCGCGACAACGGCTCTCATACATATCGACGAAGAGGCAGCACGGAAGCGAGGCATCGCAATTATATCGCTGCGCGGGCAGCGGACATTTCTCGACGGTATATACGCCACCGCGGAGCACACTTTTGCTCTCATACTTGCCGTGATCCGCCGGATTCCGTTCGCCCATCTTTCCGTTTGTGCAGGCGATTGGAAACGCGACCTATTTCGCGGCTCCGAGCTCAATGGCCGCACACTAGGAGTGATCGGCTTCGGACGGCTCGGGAGCAAAGTCGCAACCTACGCCCGCGCCTTCGAAATGGACATTGTCGCATATGACCAGACCGCCAAAATACCATCATGGGCCAAGGGATGCAGTCTCGACGAACTCTGCAGGAGCGCGGACATCGTTTCCCTGCACGCCACTGCGAGCGCCGAAAATAACAACATGATCGGAGCACAACATTTTTCCGCTATGCGGCGGGGCGCAATCTTCATCAACACCGCCCGCGGCGAACTGGTCGATGAGGCAGCTTTGCTCGATGCGCTGCGCTTCGGTAGACTGGGCGGTGCGGCGCTCGACGTGCTCAAGATGGAAAACTCCCAGGATCCGGCGGATATCGCGCACGCCTTGGAGCTAAAGACGTACGCCAGAATGCACGAAAATCTTGTCCTGACGCCGCATCTTGGCGGCTCGACCCTTAAAATGATTCAGAAAACCGAGACGTTTCTATCGAAATGCTTACTCGGCGCCCTGTGTCCGCAGTCGGCGGCATGGACATTGTGCGATGAGCCTAAATGAAACTGGCCTTTTCGTCCCTGGTGACAAGAGCGCCGAGTATCTCGCATTCGAGGAGAATCCGGAGCGGCATTCCGTGTGGTCAAGGGCGTCGCAAATCGCGCCGAACAAAACGCGTGCAAGCAAAGCGATCGCCTACGAGACCTTGGCGTGCCGCTTAACGTCACCCCTCGCCGGTAAAGTTCGGTGACCGGGCAGCGCTGACTGCAAGCTTTAAATGTCCGTATGAGAATTTAAGCTCCCTTGCATCCATCATGTGCGGTCTAATCGGACTTTATTCGCCGTCGCGTGCCGATACGAATCGGCTTGAACGGAGTCTCGATGCTCTTGCGCATCGCGGACCTGACGCGCGCGCGATCTGGGTCAGCCCCAATTCCCGTGTCATCCTCGGGCATACTAGGCTGAGAATTCTGGATCTGTCGGAAACTGCGGACCAGCCGATGGTTTCGCCCGATGGTCGCTGGGTGATGGTCTATAACGGCGAGATCGTCAATTTCGCGGATGTTAGGCGGAATTATCGCGGCCCTTGGAATTTTCGGACCAGCGGCGATACGGAAGTGATGCTCGCATCATTTGCGGTGCGCGGATTGGAAGCACTGCATGAGTGGGTGGGCATGTTTGCATTCGCCCTGCTCGATATTGTAGAAAACAAGCTTTACCTGGTCCGCGATCGGTTCGGAATCAAGCCGCTCTATTGGGCCCAAACGCCGGACGGCGGTTTTGTGTTCGGCAGTGAGAATTCCCCCCATCCTGCCATTCGTGAAGTCGGTTGCTCCAAACCAGAATGCTATCCGCACTTATCTGGAGACCGGCATCTACGACTGTGGACGGTGGACGTTCTTTAACGGTATTCAATCGCTCGACCCGGGCTCGGTCCTGATCATCGATCTTGAGGACGGAACATTACACCAAGAGCGCTGGTATCGGCTCGCGGACCATATTACGGATTTGTCGAACGTCGATGCCGGATCTCTTGTCGAAAGGGGCAGGGCGTTGGTTCATGCCGCGGTCGGCAATCATTTGGTGTCGGATGTGCGCGTGGGGCTCAACGTGTCGGGAGGGCTTAACTCCTCACTGCTGTGCGCGCTGACCAGGCAGTATGTCGACAACATCCATGTCTTCACGCAGGATTATGAGCCGCCCTACAGTGAAGCGCCCTGGGGTCCGGCAGGTTGCAGCCGGCTGCCAGCTTCATCTTGCGTCTCTGGCAAGCGCGGACATCAAGGCCATTCTGCACGACGTCGTTCGGTGGCAGGGCGAACCTTTCGGTGGCGTGACAGTCTGCGGCTATGACGCGGTCTATTCGGCAGCGCATCGCGAAGGCGTGACAGTCTTGCTCGACGGCAACGGTGTGGACGAGGTCTTTCTGGGCTACGATAAGTATCGCATGCTCTATGAGCAGGCCGACGCGAATTCAATCGATGACGCGGTCGCGCTTGCAAAGGGGCGATCGATCGATGGCACTATTGCCGTGAACGTTGGCGCAGTCTCGGATTGCCTGCGGCGAACTGCCGAAGTTCTGCCTGTTAATCTCACCATTCCGGGGTTTGGAGACGTGACTAAGGCTATCGCGGCGGGCGATCTCCTGGTCGGAAAGATGCCCCGTGCACTCCGCTTCAACGATCGAATGGCGATGGCGCGGTCGAAGGAGTTGCGGGTTCCCTTTCTCGATCACCGTCTTGTCGAATTTGGCTTTAGTGTGCCGACGCCGTATCTGCTCGATGATCGTGGCAACAAGTCGCTCTTTCGGCAAATCGCTGAAGCGTGGATCCCTCGCCATATCGCATGGGCGCCAAAGCGGTCGGTGCAGGCGCCGCAACGCGAATGGCTGGCCGATGATTGGGCGCCAATCATCCGCGACATTCTTCAATCGCGGTCGTTCGCCGGGCGCGGCTGGGTCGATCCTCAAGCGGCGATGCATGCATACGACGACTATTGTGGCGGTAGGGGCGCCAACTCGTTTTTTATTTGGCAATGGCTGAACCTCGAATTGTGGGCGCGCGCCTTTTTTGACTAGGGCGACAGTCGAAAGGTTTGGACAGCCGAACAAAGGCTTTCAACTGGCCTCATGATCAGAGAGGAGGATCACTTCCTGCGAGAACGGGCTAGGGTGAACTCGTCACTGCAAAGTACAGGTTGAAAATGATATTTTCTGCGGATGATTTTTTGGATCGCAACGGAGAACTATACGACATATGCGTTATCGGAAGTGGGCCTTCAGGAATGTGTTGTGGCTTGGAGTTGCTCTACCCGGGTTAACCGTTTGCACTGTCGCGGGTGGAGATGTGAATGAGAACGGCTATTACAAACAACTCAAGAGCGTTGAATGTCCAGAACTTGAGATCAAAGATGAATTCCCGCGTCCGAGCCTTCGGAGGCAGCTCGACTGCCTGGTCCGGTTTTGTTGCGCCACTAGACGCGATTGATTTGAATCGCGCGGGCTGCAATACACCCAGGATGGCCTAACGAGGCAAACGTGGCTGCCGTCATCGATGAGCGGGGACATCGCTATAATCTGCCCCAACTCTCTCTGTTTGACGCAGACAGCCTCTGTCTTGATCCGTGGCCCAAGTTGGCTCAACTCGCCGAAAAAATTTTCTTTGTACAAAAACCTCCTTTGAACTTTGCGCGGAAGTTCAAATACGCTTTCGCTAGAAGCGGTTTTGACTTGGTATTGGGAGCCGTCGCCACCGGCCTCGATACCGACAACAGCGGTGACGGCGGTCAGCGACTTTCGCTACATTGAGGTCTTCGGCTGGACGGACTGGAAAGGTAGCCGCGAGAGTATTCATTCTAGCCGCAGGCTGTATCGAGAATGTTCGCCTGTTATTGAACTCGAAAGACGAAACAGGCACGGCGTTAGGAAACCACCACGATCAGCTGGGTCGGAGGTTCATGAATCACCCTAAAGGTTACGTGGGCGAAGTGTGCTTCGATCGTCCCTTGGATCTTAGGCACCCAGTGTTTCAGCTACACCGGGGGCATTTCAGAGGTTATGTAGGGTTTCGGCTGAAAGAACTTGCTGCAGGATGGCATTCTAAATTGTTGTCTTCGACTTGAGCCGTTGTATGCAACACGCAACTTAAGGGCAGCAGTAAAGAAGGCTATCCGGCTTCAGCCGCGCCAAGCTATCCGAAGCGGTTTGTCGGCGCTGAAGGACCTCTGGGAATTGACTAGAGCTTTCAAGGTGCCACTTCGGTGGGGTACCGTCTCCAAAGGCACGGGTACGCTGCTTCTTGGAAATGGAACCCTCCCAAGCAACCGCATAACGCTTTCCGAGCGTTCGGATCCGCTGGGCGTCCCGATACCTATCGTCAAATATAGTGTCTCTGAACTTGCCCTAAAGTCTGTAAACAGCATTGCTCACGCGTTTCTCGTGTGAGTTAAACACCTTGGGTATCGGTAAGTTTACGCCATATGCATCTGCTTTGGGCACTTCTCTGAACTGGGACGCTGCTCATCACCTTGGAGGGACGTCGATGGGCTCTGACCCGCGAACCTCGGTTGTGAACCCCGAACTAAGGCTCCACGGAGTGGATAACCTTTACGTAGCTGGTGGCTCTACCTTTCCCACTGGAGGGAACGCAAACCCGACCCTCACCATGATTGGCCTATCTCTAAGATTGGCCGACAATATTCGTGCGACGTTGTCGCCACCAGCCCCAAAGTCCTTTCCTAAGGCTAGCAATGATCGCCGCGACAGGCGATGGAATAATCATCGTCGGCGCGGCCGCCGCGTGGCGGAAGATGTGGTGCCGGCCATTGAGGCCTTGGGTGGGTTGGCGCATATTCAGTCGATCTATGCCACTCGCCCAGGTGTCGTTTTCGGCCGGCAAAGAGCCTGTGGAGTGATGCCAATTGACGAATTGCAGAAGGAGCCATTGCTTCTGCCAATGCAATCTACGTTGCGGTACCCCAGGACTCAGTACCGAAGGTATTGGCGACCCTTAGGCAGTACGACTGTCGCCAAATCCGCCTGATCGTCGATACCCCCGTCGTGTCGTCGAAAACCCTAAACGCTGACTACGATAGATTCCAAAGCGTGCATGTCGCTGAGGATTCAATCGTGCTCCCATGGCTGCCGGCAGCTCATGCCTGCATTGACGAGATGTCCAGAGTTCGAGAGATACGATTTCTGAATTCGGCTTACAGACATCATGCCGTCGCTCTCGCCAAGGCCATAGCTCGCGAGGATCTAGGTCTGGGGGGAGGCATTAAGGTCGCGTACAGGTGTGGCCACTCCACGCGATTGAGGCTCGCGTGTGGTTCGTTTGTCGAATTACGTGAACCACGAGACTATCAAGTCGGCCGTTTGAATATTTATCTGGATGATGGACGCGTAATGTCCTCCCATCCTGAGGCGGACATAACCATTGAATGCCTACGTAGGGATGATCATTGTACCGGGTTCTCGGTAGCCAACAAGCGAGCATACTTGAGTGACGTTGAGAGGGATTTGGTGGGTCGCTTCAGCGACAAGGACAACGTGATCACGAGGATGCTCGACCTTAAAAGAGTTGGTTTGTATCGCCTATTGGCGGCCATACTTTCCAGCAGAGCAAATTACTCTCTCGCCGACGGTGCTGAGGACGCTGTGGTCGATCGAGCATTAGCGCGTCGACATTTTTATTATGGAATTCGGTCCAATCGAGGTTTTTTGCCAAAACTGTTTGAAAGTCGAGAACTTGGTTCGCATCGCGTGGGCAAAAGCTCGATCGCGTAAAGAATTGCTCGATTGGTTTTCCCGAGCAGGCGGCCCGGTGATCGAAGTCAGGTTCTCCACGGCAGTTTGCACCGAATGATGAACTTCCTTGCATCGCCCAACAAGCTAGCGCCCAGCTGCCTCATCGTCATCGAGGTGCCTTCGCTCGACGATCCGACCCCTGTCCATCTATGGTTCCGCAGCCTACGAGGCATTCTTTCCAACGCCAATCCATTCGTCTATTCGAGCCGGTCGTGAAAGGCCTGGTACAGGGACACGGTCTTTGCCTTGGCGGTTGCCGGATGATCGACGGTCGTAGCGTTCTTGCGGTCGTTCCCGCACGTGGAGGCTCGAAAGGCATTCCGCTCAAGAACCTGCGGGAGGTGGGCGGCCGTCCGTTGGTTGCTCGCGTTGGGGACGTGGTGCGCGCCGTCCCGGAGATCGACCGCGTGGTCGTTTCGACGGATCATGAAGGAATTGCCGCGGTCGCAGAGGCGGCCGGCATCTCCGCGGCGTTCAGGCGGCCGGAAGCCATCTCCGGCGATCGGATCGGCGATTTCGACGTGCTGATCCACGCCCTTGAGGCAATGGAAGCACTCGACAAGCGGCGCTACGACGTCGTGGTGACGCTTCAGCCGACGTCGCCGCTGCGGACGCCGGAGCAGGTATCGGCGGCGATCCGCATGCTGGTAGAGGAAAACTGGGATTCGGTATGGACCGTATCGCCGACGGACTTCAAAGCGCATCCGCTGAAACAGCTCACCGTTACCGGCGGGGCGCTTGGCTACTACGATGGCAAAGGAGCGGCGATCGTGGCCCGCCAGGAGCTCGCGCCGGTCTATCACCGCAACGGCGTAGCATACGTCATGACGCGCGCCTGTCTTGTCGAGCAGCGCTCAATCAAGGGCAAGCGAGCGGGCGCGCTGATCATCGAGGGCGAGCATGTCTCCATCGACACTGAAGCGGATCTTGAAAAAGTGGAGTTCGTGCTCGCCAACAAGGCGCAAGGCGGTCTAAGGCGCGCGGATGAGAAACATTAAGGTCAACACGAGATGCGGCGCGCCGCGTCCGACAGCCGGCGCGCAACGGCATTTGCAAGTATCGTCGGACTGTTCAAGACGAGAGTGGCAATGAGCGCGTTCAAAAGCCCCAAGAGCCGACTGCGATTCGTCGGCGGTCGTCCGGTTCGGCCGCTGCTGCGATGGGTGATGCACGCTGTTGATGGGGCGTCCCTTGCAATGATCACGTGGCTGGCAGCGCGAAAACTCCCGGGGACCACCGCGCGAATTGTCAAGCTCAAGGTACAAACCGTCTATCGATCGCCGACAGGTCGCGTGCGCCGGCGTGTGTTGTTGCTGACAAAGCAGGGATTCCTAGATGACGCCCTCACGACGCTGTCCAAAATCGATTCGATGAAGGTTCACACGCTGAAACGCCCAACGCTCAAGGCTATAGCCGCTGCTTTCCTGCCGCCCGAGGTTAGCGATTACAATTATTCGTCGGCCGATGCAGTGGCGCGCGCGGCCATGGTCCGGTATCGCGAATTCCTCGTGGGGTTCTGGCGCGAATTCGATCCGCACCGTCGCATTGACGCCGTGATGACCGGAAATTTCGGATATTATGCAGAACGGGAATTTGCCGCAGCACTGGAGGAGCTTGGCGTCCCGTTTATAGTTCTTCAAAAGGAGAATTCCTGAACTCTCGGGTACCCGAGAATTCTGGGGAAGAGTTTATCGGGAGCTCCGCGGACCGTTTCTCGGCCGGCGCATTCTCGTCTATTCGCCGATCGAACGTGATCAGCAGGTTGGTGCGGGCATTGTCGAGCGTGCTCGCATCCAAGTGGTGGGCATGCCGCGCCTCGATGTGATCCACAACTGGCGGTCGGCCAATGTCGGCATCAGGGCCGGGCCGATTGTGCTGTTCGCACATTTTGCCGAAGACGTTGGCATGCCGATCTTGCCCAAACCCCAGCGCGCCCAGCGAATATCGCCAAGATCGAGTGCCGATGGTTTCGGTCGGAATAGCGAGCAGTTAAAACTTACACGCCTGTGCCGCGACGCGCATCGCGCCATGGTCGAGCTTGCTGTGGCCTGTCCAGAAATCACCGTGCTGATCAAGTCGAAGGGCCGCGAGCGCGATCTGCGCGAGTTACCCGGATTGCTCGGGGTCAGCAGTCTTGGCGAACTGCCCGGCAACCTCCGCGTCGTCCATGGCGGCTCGCCGTTCGAATTAATCACCCAGGCCTCCGTAGTGTGCGGCTTCCACTCGACCCTGCTTTTGGAGGCACTCGCCGCCGGCCGGCCCGTGGTCGTTCCATGGTTCGCCGAGGCGCTCGAGCCGCGGATCCAGCGCTACGTGCATGACCTCGGTGCGGCGGTCAGCCGTGCGTCGTCGAAGGACGATCTCATCGATCAGTTGAGGACGCTGGCTTTGGCGCGAACACCCGTGCCCGCGCACTTGCCCAAGCCCACGCTGCAGCTTCTCCATGCATGGCTAGGCAATGAAGATGGTAGAGCGGGGGAGCGGGCGGCAGAAGCGATCCTGCGCGTCATCGAATCCAATTCGCACCCAGATATGAAAGGCTCCGCCGGATGAGATTGCGACTAGACCTCCCAACTGTGCTCATGCCGATCGAAACGGCTACACGCGAGCTCGATAGCAAGTTGGTGATGGCTTCCGTGCTCGCCGGGCATGGGTGCCGCGCGATCGTGGGGCACAAGGAGATCATTAGCTCGATCGGCCGTGCGTCGAAGTGCGTCGTTTGGCAGGGAAAGAGCCTTTTCACTGGCAATTCCGGAGATTACCTCGCGGACCGCCTGCTCGAAAACGGTTCTGCGATCATGCACCTCCATGAGGAAGGCGGCGTGTATCCTCTGCGCACGTGGACGGATTTCTTCATCTTCAAGAATGGGCTCGAGAAATTGGCACTAAGGGACGCCAGCCGCGAGTGCCTGTGGGGGGAGAAACAAAAAGCCGTGCTCGGCACGCACTTCGCCGAACTTGCAAACATTGCGGTAGTCACGGGCAGCCCGCGCTTCGACATATGTGCGCCGTCGTTTGCTTGGGTAACTGATGCGGAGAGCGAGAAAGATCCCACCGTTCTCCGCCCCTATATCCTGGTCTGTTCGCGGTTCGCGTTGCCGAGTTACACCGAGGGGCCGGGACGCCCTTTCGAGGGCCAAGATGACCCCCGCGCGTGGCCCAAGGGCTTTGACATGTTCGAGCAGTGGCGGGAGGACATGCACGACTTCACTGAGTTTGTCGTTCTGGTGAAGGAGATCGCGGTTGGCTTTCCGCAATACACCGTCGTCGTACGGCCGCATCCGAGCGAAAACATGACGTTCTTTAAGCAGGCGTTCGCTCCGTTCCCGAATGTCGTCGTGAGACGCAACGGCAGCGTGTTGAGCTGGATTAGGCCGGCTGAACTGATTGTCCATAGCAACTGTACCACCGGAATTGAGGCGGTGCTTGCAGGACGTCCGGTTGTGAACTTCTTGCCAGCTGGGAAGAGCCGGAGCGAAATCGACATTGCGGTCGCGCGCGAAGCGGGCGTGACGGCTGGCACTATCCCCGACGCGTTGGAGACGGTGTCGCAACTGTTGGACAGCGGGTTCTTAGCGCTCTCCTGGTCTGAGGATGCGGTGGCTATGCTCAATAACCTCAAAGTCGATGCGGTCCCTTTGCTAACCAGTGAGACAATGGCTGTCTTGCGCGAACGGAGGATCGATTCGTCGAGCGTCGCGATACCGCGAGAGAGCACGCTCAAGAAGGCGCTGCGGCATCTCGTCAAGGGTAGCAGCGCCGATGCTTACATTGCTTCGAAGCGCGGAACACTGAACGCGGAACATGTCGAGATGGTGATCGACGGCTGCCGATCTCATCGGATCGGCGAGGGACGCGTTCGGCAGGTGACTGCAAGCTACGCGGTCATCGAGCCCACTTAGCGATTAGCGGCCTCCACCGCGTCGTCCCTTGTTCTCAAAGACTGGATTTGATCGATGACCAAGCGTGAGCGAATGTCGAACGACGAGTTTATCAATGGGCCGAGCCCAACCGCGCGATTCGATCGCTTGCTGGAGACAATCTACCCCATCCTAAATACACTGCATGGTCGCAATGAGTTCTCGGCGCTTTTGGGGCATTTTACTTTACAGATATTTGTATAATTTTATCCTCGCGCAAAGCGACCAATTGTCACCTACGCTGATACCGCCTGTCATTGCCAGCGACGAGAGTGTCCTAGGCGCTGTGGTGACAGACAGTGGTACGTCCACAGCTTCGGTTCAGTCGATGGCTTCGCGCGTTGCCAAGGCAGCCCACAGTGGATTACGGGATCTTCGTTATGCGCCCTCGATATGGCGCGATCGTTCGCAGCGCTGGTATCTGTCGCGTCGCCCCGCCGAGTTGAGCCGATCTGTCCTGATAGGGTTCGACCATTTCCACGTCATATCTCATTACGTTCCGCCCCCTACCGCGATCATGAGGATGCATGGCGTGGACAGCAGGAGGTTAACTGAACCATCCAAACGGCAAATGCTCCTGGAGATGGTCGGGGATGTAAATTGGCCTCTAGCACGCTTGGGTTTGATGTGGTTGCCCTGGTGGTACGTAGAGGGCTTCAGCAGTATTTTCTCGGGGGTCGAGATGGCAGGTATGGAAAAGAACGAAATTCATACTTCGTATCTACCGGCCATTGACGTTCGAATGTTTGTGGCGAAAAGCGTTGCTCGCGGATCCAAGCTGTATATTTATCAGCATTCAGTTGGGTATGGCGAAGTCAAGGAACACGTTAAGTACCATGCCGAGTCGGCATTAGCAGATCGATTCCGCACCTGGGGATGGAAGTTGCGAGAGGGCGACGAACCTTTCATCGCCCTGCGGTTGATGAAGCCAGCAAGGCAAAAATTCCGTCCGGGCTCAAGATCTGGGAACTGGGTTTATGCAATTGTTAGAGAACACAGACCGAACTACCTAATTGCCACCCTCGACCTTCAGCGCCGTTTTTTCTCAACACTTCGGCCTCAGCACATCGCAAAGATAGTAATTCGGACCCGCGCCCAGCGAGGGGGATCGCCAGAATTGCAGGTCTGGCCGCCGATTCGATCGAAGGTCAAGGCGATTGAAGGCGACAAATCCATGACGGATGTGGTTCGAGGCGCGGAAATTGTAATCCTGGACGCCTTTCCGTCATCGATTTTCATGGAATGTGCGTCTGCCGGACTCCCTGTAATTGCGATTATGCCGGAGGCAATCGAATTCACAGATCTGGCTAGCCAGTTCTACGTAGAATTCACTCGTATTGGGGTCCTGCACCACACCGCGGAATCTGCGGCTAACTTCCTCAACAGCACTGCGATCCTCGCCTGGTGGCGTGAGGTCCAGACGATGGATGTGTTTCGGACATTTCTGAGAACCTATTGCAATTGCGAACCGCCATCCCACTCAGTTCGGGGTTCATCATTTCAGCATGCGGGCGCGCCCTGCTAACCTCGCCATGAGACCGCGACGACCTCTAGCTCGTACCTTCTTTTCAAGTCGTTGGCGCCACGGCCCGGTTGCTCCGTGCCTCTCGACATGCTGAAGGATAAGCTCTAGCTCGTTCAGATCGTTTCCGGAGAAAGTACTTCTATCGAACAAACTCAGATCAAGAGGTCCCGGCATGCACTCCGGCCTATCAGCGCCGAGAGCCAGAAAGTTGAGGTGCGTGCGGACGCACTTGGCACAGACCCCACAGTTTTCGTAAGGATGCTTGAGACAGACATGGAGCGTGCGTACCGCGAGAGGATTTTGGGCGATGAACTCGACTTTCTCTTGCCGCGCATAACCTGATCCGTCATGAAATATCTGCATCCGCGGGGTTGAAAAAAGCATATCCGCCGCCGGAGTTGATCCATAGGGCAAGACCGGAGCGCGCGCTGGTGCGGTGCTTGCGAACAGACCAATTTCGAAGCAGTGCGCGTATTGCTGCAGCGAAGCGCTCAATTGACCGCCATGCGTAGGAACGTATTTTAGCCCAAGTTTTACCATCGCCTGCCGAAGGTTCGTTCGCTGGACGGTTATCGCGACACCAAGGCTTTCGAGAAGTGGTGCGAACCGTTCGAGACGCTTTTTCACATAGGAGTCGCGGATCTTCGAGATACTGGTGGTGAATGAGCGCGACGTTCTTAATCGAAAGGCCGCCGGGGCACGCTTTTCCTTGATGCCTCAGCAAGGTAAAGACGGAATTGACACCTCCGGAGAAGAGCGAGATTGCCCGCATGGCATCCTTTGCCGGTGCGCCTTCATCCACATCGTCTGGCAGCACATCGATCACACGAAACATTTGCGGGTAGTAGGAGGCAATGAGCGATTGAAACTCGGCAATGTTGTGCAGGCATTGCCGGCTCAGTCGGCCTTTGATCGCGAGAGGCTGACGCACGAACATTGCATACTGAATGACCGCGCCCATAAAGCCGTCCAAGTTTTGCGGTCTTTGCGCTGGTCCGGCTCCTAACAGGTCGAAATCGATTTGGCTTAGTGGCGCTCCAGATTGATCAGAAATCGTAAGACGGCGACGCGTTAGCTCCGGAGATTCAACCTGATCAAATGAAATTGAAATCATCACAGGCTCTATTCAACGGTCCAATGCATCAACGGTCCATATGCGGGCTTGGAGCATAAAATTGCCGGTGGCGCTAATGCTGCGGTGGATCGTGTAGTTGACGAGTGGTCGCGGTGCTCTCCTCATCGGCGCGCTTGTTTGCACTCCCTTTGATTGCGATTTTTGACTAGCAATCCGCATGCTGAAATGATGAACCCCGAACCGTGTGTGATGGCAGTTCGCAATTGCAGTAGGCTCTCAGAAATGTCCCAAACAACCTCCTCTCTTGGGACGAGTCGAATCACCGTCTTTGCGGTATGTTGAGGATGAAGCACGGAGAAAAAGGGGCGCTGCAGTTCGCGGGTGACAATTACGTACCTCGCTCTATGCTCCCTGATGACGGCATACACCAAGTCCCGGGATTTCAAGCCCTGCCGGAATCGCTGCCTCGGGGGCTTGATCAACCGTAAGGCAAAAGGTTCGTCGTTCTCCTTTAACTTCCATCCCCACGTGCGGAATTGGTCTGAAAATGACGACTCAAGCATGATACATGAGGTGCTCCTCGATCTCGCCGTATCCGGCCGAATGCTGATACATAGTTAGCTTCGAACTGCCCACTATGCATTTTGCCACAGCCATTCGGATATCGATGCCCGGCAGATACGCGGCGTGAATTTCCTTCTGATCTATGCCGGCCGTGTTAGCGTTCGAGAGAAGATTGCTAAAGCCCTCGACGTAAATGCAGGCGACCTGCTAACCTCGCCATGAGACCGCGACGACCTCTAGCTCGTACCTTCTTTTCAAGTCGTTGGCGCCACGGCCCGGTTGCTCCGTGCCTCTCGACATGCTGAAGGATAAGCTCTAGCTCGTTCAGATCGTTTCCGGAGAAAGTACTTCTATCGAACAAACTCAGATCAAGAGGTCCCGGCATGCACTCCGGCCTATCAGCGCCGAGAGCCAGAAAGTTGAGGTGCGTGCGGACGCACTTGGCACAGACCCCACAGTTTTCGTAAGGATGCTTGAGACAGACATGGAGCGTGCGTACCGCGAGAGGATTTTGGGCGATGAACTCGACTTTCTCTTGCCGCGCATAACCTGATCCGTCATGAAATATCTGCATCCGCGGGGTTGAAAAAAGCATATCCGCCGCCGGAGTTGATCCATGGGCAAGACTGGCGCACGCGCTGGTGTGCCGCTTGCGAACAGACCAATTTCGAAGCAGTGCGCGTATTGCTGCAGCGAAGCGCTCAATTGACCGCCATGCGTAGGAACGTATTTTAGCCCAAGTTTTACCATCGCCTGCCGAAGGTTCGTTCGCTGGACGGTTATCGCGACACCAAGGCTTTCGAGAAGTGGTGCGAACCGTTCGAGACGCTTTTTCACATAGGAGTTGGGATCTTCAAGATACTGGTGGTGAATGAGCGCGACGTTCTTAATCGAAAGGCCGCCGGGGCACGCTTTTCCTTGATGCCTCAGCAAGGTAAAGACGGAATCGACACCTCCGGAGAAGAGCGAGATTGCCCGCATGGCATCCTTTGCCGGTGCGCCTTCATCCACATCGTCTGGCAGCACATCGATCACACGAAACATTTGCGGGTAGTAGGAGGCAATGAGCGATTGAAACTCGGCAATGTTGTGCAGGCATTGCCGGCTCAGTCGGCCTTTGATCGCGAGAGGCTGACGCACGAACATTGCATACTGAATGACCGCGCCCATAAAGCCGTCCAAGTTTTGCGGTCTTTGCGCTGGTCCGGCTCCTAACAGGTCGAAATCGATTTGGCTTAGTGGCGCTCCAGATTGATCAGAAATCGTAAGACGGCGACGCGTTAGCTCCGGAGATTCAACCTGATCAAATGAAATTGAAATCATCACAGGCTCTATTCAACGGTCCAAGCATTCAACGGTCCATATGCGGGCTTGGAGCATAAAATTGCCGGTGGCGCTAATGCTGCGGTGGATCGTGTAGTTGACGAGTGGTCGCGGTGCTCTCCTCATCGGCGCGCTTGTTTGCACTCCGATGGTTGCGCTTATTTAGGGTTCCATGACGCACCCTTGGGGGACGAGCTCGAACTGCCTGGGGAGAGTAAAGCGCGCGCCACCAAATACCGTGGCAAGGAAGCCAATTCTATCCTATGCGGTTGATGTGGAACACAAAGAATTCAGCGCTTCAAACAAATCATCGCGTACATCCTTCCATGGTTGAAAAGTCCACGGGGTTGCTTACCTTCCGCACAGGCAATATTGGAGACGATGTTCAGTCGTATTCCGTGCTACAGCACGTGACTTCCGTCGATCGATTCGTAGAGCGCGAGCATTTACACGAGGTGACAGAGCCGCTTCGGTTAGTGTTCAATAGCTGGTTTATGTTTTGTAGGAAGCGGCGATGGCATCCATTTAAACGAGCAAAGTACATTCTCCCCTAGTTCTAATGTCCGAGTCTATACTATTTGGTTTCTGTGTCGGCGGCCTGAGATCCTCGAGCACGGATGGGCAGAATACTTGCAGGAATTTGCCCCCGTCGGATGCCGAGACATGGCAAGCGTGGAGGATCTAGCGAAGAAGGGAATTTCGGCCTATTGGACGGGTTGTATTTCGATGTATGCAGGCCGCCGCTTAATGTCTTGGCCGCTCGAGCGCCGGGAGAGGGTACTGATCATCGACATCGACGCTGAAACCGAGCGGTGCTTTGTACCGGCCGAGATAGCTCGAAGCGCCGAACGACTAACGACCGCAGTGGACCGATCGATTCCTACCACTCCACTTTCTCGCTTGGCTGCCGCGGCGAGGCTCTATGAGGCGCTCGGAAGCGCTCGACTTGTGATAACGCGTCGGTTGCACGTTGCGCTACCCTGCATCGGGCTTGGAACCCCCGTCGTGTGTCTTCCCGACCCAAATATTTCCGACGCTCGACGGCGGTTTTCGGGTTTTGAACGCGCGCTTCCAATCATTTTCAAAGATGAAAAGCATCGGGTTGGTGACATCGATTGGAACGCACCGCCGCTCGGTCGAATTCCAGTCGAACTTGAAGTTCACTATGCGGCGTTTCGAGAGCACATGGGAACGCCGACATCGGTTGCAGCGCGATCGTGTCCGGTTAGGGGTGTTCGCGTTGCAAACCCGGGCCTCGGGCACAAACCAAGACCAATTTTTCTCCGCCTCGGTAGTCACAGCAATGAATATAGTGTGCGTGAGTGGTCGAATTCTGAGATCGAACTCGATCTACCTAATTTTGCAGGTCTCCATGCCTTGAGAATTTCGGTTGAAACGATCGGCGAGAATGGGATGCCTCGTCATATTGGATCATTGTCAGAACTTTGTTTGGAACCCACGGCTTAGTAGGAGTGCGATCCATCATCTGCGCGATCGCTCGTGCAGTGTAGGTTCGTGCGATATGACGGTCGGCGTGATCGTGCAGGTATCAAACTGACAGAAACCATCCGGTCGGTTTCGTGTACGAAGTTCATGACCGCCGACTTCCAAAACCGCTGGCGAAGTCGCGACCGTTCCGTTCTCCAATCACTATCCTTGCTGCTAGTAAACTAGGTCCGCAGACCGGTCTCGGCGCCATGCACATCCACTATCTCGCTCCCTCGGTTATTGTCTCCGATAGCGCCAACTCCGTGCACGTGATGAAGATGTGTCAAGCGTTCGCGGCGAACGGGCACAAGGTAACGCTGAGCGCAATCAGAGGCGGCGGCGGGGAGGACGCAGCCTTTGGTTACTACGGGGTCGGAAGGCATTTCACTCTCCTCCGCCACGATGAATACGCCGATCCGGCGGCGGCTGGGCTCGCCGGATTGCGGAGAGAGTGATTCCCGGTCTCCGTATAGCCTCGGCGGCCTCGGTCCTCTTTGGGCGCCGGGCCCTTGCACCGCTGATCCGGCGGGAGCGACCAGACCTTGTCTATGCGCGCAATCTTATGTGGCTTGCGGGTCAACCAGGCGCGCTTCCGTTCATTGCCGAGGCGCACGTGCCGCCAGCCAATCGGATTTATCAACTTTTGGAGGGCCACCTCTTTGCCCGCGTTGGGTTCCGCAGGCTCGTCGTTGTCTCAGCGAAGCTTGGGGATATCTATGCAACGATCTTTCCCAGCATCGCAGGGAAGATTGTCGTGGCGCACGACGCAGCTGACGATCCGAAGCCGAAGAAGCGACGGGCAAGTGCCGGGTTCCACGTCGGATATGTCGGACACCTCTATTTCGGACGCGGCGGCGAGCTGTTAAAAGCGGTGGCGGGGGGCGCTTCCGGAGATCACGTTCCATATCGTCGGCGGTACACCAGCAGATTGCACCCGGTTCAAGTCGTTGGGGCTGACGCCAAACGTCCTAATTTACGGGCATCAGCCCCATGGGCGGCTTGTCGAGTTCTTTCCAATCTTCGATGCGGTTCTTGCGCCCTATCAGCGCCAGGTCTCTATCACCGGCGGTAGCGGCGATATTTCGGCCGTTATGTCGCCGATGAAGCTCTTCGAGTACATGTCGTGGGGCAAGCCAATCCTTTGTTCCGATTTGCCGGTGCTGCGTGAGATCATCGATGACGGCCGCAATGGACTTATGCTTCCGCCGGAAGATGCTAGTGCGTGGACTACTGCCCTGCGGCGCCTGGCTGGTGATCCGCGCGAGCGCGACAGGCTTGGTTCCGCTGCGCGCGGCGATTTCTTGGCGCAGTATACATGGGAGCATCGCGCGCATGCCGTGCTCACCGGAATTGAACCCGGCGGCATCGCGTGAGGATAACACTGTCGTCCGGCATTTTTCCGCCTGACATCGGCGGTCCGGCGAACTTTGTGCCTCGCATTGCTGACTGGCTTTCTGGGCGCGGTCACTCGGTCGACGTAGTTTGCTGGTCCGATCTTCTCGCTCACGAGGACCAATATCCGTTTGCGGTTCACCGGATTTCCCGGCGCACTAACCGCGCCGGTCGTTTCCTTGCGACCGTGATGAATCTTCGTGCCGTTGGAGCAAACGCGGATGTGTTTTTTGCCAATACCCTTGACCAGGAGGTCCACGCTGCGGCGCGAAGTCTTGGCAAACCCGCGGTATTCAAGGTGGTTGGAGATCGTGCGTGGGAGTTGGCTCGTACACGCGGCTGGTTCTTAGGCGATCTGGACGCCTATCAGAAGGTACCGAAATCAGCAGCGGTTCGGGCGCTCGACCTTTGGCGCACGTACCCGCTGAGGCGCGCCACGAAGATCATTGTTCCCAGCCGTTACCTTTCGCGAGTGGTTGAAGGCTGGGACGTCCCGCTAGAGCGAATACAAATCATCCCCAACGCCACTCCGACCGACGGTTCACTCGGCGAGCTTCAGTTGGCGCCCTTCCCTGGCAAGACGATTACGACGATCTGCCGCCTTGTTCCATGGAAGGGCGTCGACCTCTTGATCGCCGCGGTGATTTAATTGCCAGGGACGCGTCTTGCAATTGCTGGTGAGGGTCCCGAACGAGAGCGCCTTGAAGGCATTGCGCGCAGCGGGGGCGTTGCGGATCGTATACTGTTCCTTGGGAAGCTCGGTGCACCAGATGTTCGAGCGCTTTTAAGCGCCACGGATGTGTTCGTTCTGAATTCGAGCTACGAAGGGCTGCCGCATGTTGTCCTTGAAGCGATGGCCGCAGGCGTTCCCGTGGTGGCGACCGATGTAGGCGGGACCGGCGAGGTTCTGATTCATGAGCAGAGTGGGTTGCTGATCCCATGCGGTGACGAAGGCGCGCTGATCGCCGCACTTCGTCGACTCTTCGAGTTTGAAAAATTTTGCGAGCACCCTTGCCACCGCCGCACGCTGCCGAATTGAGAGTAACTTCAGTGAAGAAGCTTGCTTCGCAGCTTACGAAAAGACATTGCAGGAAGCTGCGGATATAAACTCACAGGCACAGGCGCGTTGGTAATCCTCCACATCATTACCAGCATCGTCCGTGGCGGCGCGGAATCGCATGTCGTCGAACTGGCGCGTGGCCAGGTTGAGCGGGGCGCCAGCGTAACCGTCGCCTACCTTAAAGGGGATCCTTATTGGCGCGATGCGCTGGTGGAAGCCGGTGTGGCGGTTGATCGTTGGGGATGTCGCGATACGGCGATCCACGGCCAATCGTGCGTCTTCGCGCGACAATGCGGGGTCTTCGCCCCGACGTCCTGCATGCCCATATGCCGCCGGCCGAGCTCTACTCACGGCTCGCACTTGCGATCGGCGGACCCGCGAGGGCCTTTGTTCTCACTCGTCACAACGACGAAAGCTTCTATCGTGGCCCATGGCACCGCGAAGTGGGGGCCTGGGTTGCCCGCAGAGCAGACATCGTGATCGCAGTTTCCGATGCCGTGCGCGACCACACCCACCGCTACCTCGGGGTGTCGGCGATCAAAGACCCGAACCATCCGGCACGGCATAGACCCTGAGCCCTTCGCTCTCGTCGCGCTTGCCGAGAGAAACCGGCTGCGGGCGGAGTGGGGTGCGAGCGACGATACGTTGGTCGTCGGCACGGTGGGGCGACTGGTGCCTCAGAAAGCGCCTGCACGTTCTGTTGGAAGGTTTCGCCCGGTATCGCGCCTTGCGCGAACTGCCCGTCGCGTCTTGTCATGGTCGGCTATGGCCCGCTCGAAGCTGAACTCAAGGCGCGGTCGCTCGAACTTGGGCTTGCGGACGCAGTGGTGTGGGCTGGATTTCGCGACGACATTCCCGCCGTGATGTCTTCGTTCGATGTCTTCGCGTTGTCGTCGCAGTACGAAGGTTTCGGTCTGGTGCTTCTTGAGGCGATGGCGGCCGGCAAGCCCGTCGTGGCGACGAATGTGAGCGCCATACCAGAAGTGGTCGAAGAAGACGTAACCGGTCTGCTCGTTCCTGCCGATGACCCAGACGCGTTGAGTGCGGCTATCGTAAAGCTTGGAGAATACGGACCTGCGTGAAAAGCTTGGCGACGGCGGGGCAGAAAGCGGGCACGCGAATTCACGCTCGACGGCATGATCGACGCAACGCTTGCGGCGTACGTGGAGGTACTCGATGCGCACCGGTGATCGGAGGGTGGCGCACGTCCTTTTAGTCGGCAACAGTACGCCCTACTTTGTTTCCCATCGCATCGGCGTTGCGCGCGCCCTCGTCGCGCGCGGCTATCACGTCGGCGTCGCTCTTACCCGCGCCGGTGTCTAACGAGCACCGCAAGACCATAGCCGACGGCGGAATCGCGATTCACGAATATCCCTACAAGCCAGTCGGTATGAATCCGGTGCTTCGAACTCCGCACCCTCTTCGCGCTGCGGCGACTTTATAGCGATCTTCGGCCGGATATCGTCCACCACCTGACGGTCAAGCCGGCGCTATACGGCGGCGCCGTGAGCCGCTGGCTCGGCATCGAAACGACGCATTCAGTCGATCATGGGCCTAGGCTTCATGTTCAACGCGACCGACCTCACAACGCGCGCCGTGCGCAGATTGCTTTCGCCGGCATTCCGTTATGCACTTGGTGGTCGGGGAAGCGTACTGACACTGCAGAACCCCGACGATTGTGAACGGTTGCGGCGCGAGCAGTTCGCTCGGCAGTGGCGATTGGCCGAGGATCGAGATCCTTCCCGGCTCCGGCGTCGATCCCAGAGACTACAATCCGGACGCGAAGCCGGAGGAAACTCCGATCGTGCTGTTCGCTGGTAGGCTGATCAAGTCGAAAGGCATCGTTGAGTTTCGCGGAGGCGGCACGCCTCGTGCGAGCAAAGTATCCTGCCTCACGTTTCGTCGTTTGTGGAAAGATTGTCGGCGATCATCCCGCGGCGGTTTCGGAGGCCGATCTCCGTACTTGGGTTGGAGAGGGCGCAATAGAATGGTGGGGACATCGCGATGACATGCCCTCGATCTTGGCCCGTGCCAGCGTTGTTGTCTTGCCGTCTCATTACGGAGAAGGCCTGCCGCGTGCTCTGCTTGAGGCGGCGGCGGCGGCGAGGCCGATCGTCACCACTGACACCGAAGGTTGCCGAGAGATCGGCCGGCATGGCGTTAATGGCTTGCTTGTTCCGGTCTGCGATAACGGCGCTAGCCGAAGCAATTCTTCGACTGCTTAACAGTCCGAATTGCGCGCGCGGTATGGGCAGGGAAGGTCGTCGAATCGTGGAGCAAGAGTTCTCGCTGGAGATCGTAGTCCGTCGAACGCTCGACTTGTACAATGAAAGCATTGCTGCAATCGGGCGAGGCTGATGCTGTCCGGGATTCGACGGGTTCAGTCTGCAAGGAGGTCGCAAAGTTCACGGCGAATACTTTATTGTGTTGATGCGCCCGTGACGTGCCTTCAGCCCTGCAGGACCGTGTTCGAAAAGAGATATGACTGGTACCGTGGGAACCCGCAGAGGTATGGGGCCAAACCCCGCTTTTACGATCGCAAACTTTGATTCGTCAATTAGCGCCGGTCGGTCCTCGACAGAGCGGCGGCTACGTACGCGCCGCAGTGTACTGAAACATGGCTCAGCCTGAAGCAACCCACGGGGGAAGCATCTTGAACGAAGCAAGCGCGCTCGAAAAGGCGGGCACCCCCGACGTGTGCGTCGAAGCACTCGGAAAGAGCAGAGCAGATCTCCCACTCTTTCTCCGGGCCGTAGGGAGCCTTGATCCCGCTATTAGATACGCAATTTTTGCGCTTCCGATGGTCGTGATGCTGCTCGCGGGAGCAGGCTACATTATCTACTCAAAGATCGTGTGTGATCCACTCTACACTGACCACGCGGAGACGGCGGGGTACGACTCTGGATCATCCGTTTCGGCCTTGCGGGCGCTGCTTCCTCAAGACTACAGGGGCAACCGCTCGCTACCGGTTCCTCATCGGAGCTTCGGACGGACCTGCCGATGAACCGCGATCAGACCCGCGAGCATGTTTGGCTCATAGGGGCTATTGGGTCAGCTTTGCTTCTATGCGCAATCATTGCGCACGCGGTCGCGCGCATCCCGGTGCTGTTTAACGACAACTTCTCTGAAATTGCCAACAGCTATAGGGTTCCCCTGATCGAAATGTTGCGCAATGAGTTTCTGAACCCCCGGGAGTATTTCCGGCCATTTGAGAGCGTGTGGCGCTCGCTGATCTCTCACGGACTGCGGCAAGGCATCTTTGGGTACAATCTTTCCACGATCATCTGGCTGGCTTTCGTAGTAACGGGATTTGCGCTCCTTTGCTATCCGCGCAATGGCCGCGACTTCACCGCCTTCCTTGTGGCGCTTGGTGTGCTCGTAGGTCACCATGCCACGCAGGGGTCGTTGGAGTTCAATATCGTGCTCTCAAACGGCATAACCCTCCTCGCAGGCCTTATCTCTATCGCCATACTTAGCAGTCCGCCGACAGTGTGGGGGCAAATCGTTGCCATCTTCCTCGCCGCCGTCTGTCTTCTAACTAAAGAGGTCGGCTTAGTCGTTGCATGGGTGTTCATCGTTGCGGGCCTTTTGGGGTTTCCAGGCGTACGTCGTACCAGCGTAGTGATCATTGTCGGAATAGTAGGGATGTATCTTTCTTTTCATCTCTACACGTTGCCCCTACTTACCTCTCAGGACCCGCAAAAAGCGACTACTCTGCTAGGCTTCGCCTCAAATGTGATGGCGACAGTCGTTATGTTTTGGGTTGGGTTGCCCTATGACGGTCTCTGGAAGAATGCCATGCTCTTCATCCATGAGCCGTGGCAATGGACCCAGATTGGAGCAGGTGTCGCGACATTGATATTGTTAGTTTGCGGGTGGTTTCTGGCAATGGATTCGACCGAGCGCAAACCGCCTAATGCTCCATGTGTTGATCCCAGATGGTTTGTTCTTTTCGCAGCTGCACTTCTCGCCTGCGCCGCACTCGGTTTCTACTACACGCGACATCGTCACGGTGCCCCGGCAGTACCACTTTTGGCATATTGCTCGTATCTCTCGCTGCGCGAACTCCTTTGGCGCCTCGATCATATTTGCGAACACATCGTCAGAGCACGTTCGCATGTGCTCATCTGGATGACCATCGCGAGCGTAGCCTGCGCCTTTCTGTGGCCCATCCGGGTGGTAACTGGATTGGAGTTCTTGCGCTCTTTGGGTGGGCGTAGCCTGGTCAATTGGCACAACAAGATGCCAGAGTACTGGGCGAAAGTGGGAAGCGATTACCAACCATTTCTGCTTCCATTCGCCGAGTCGGTGGACATGGCTCCCTGGCCCCAGCGAGACGTTTGGTTCTTTAGGTTTCTTGGTCCAAGACCTTACAAGTCTGTCGACATTTGATAAGGCGATCCCATCGTGAATCCGCAAAGCGAAAGCTATTGGGGTAATGTAAATCCAATTGGGCCCCGCTCCTGCTACGATGAGGGTAAGCGCTGGGCCGAGACGCTTTTCTTTGATTAGTGACGGCAACATCGCCTGCCCATCAAGGTCATTCGCATCTTCAATACATATGCGCCTCGCACGCATCCCAATGATGGCCGCGTGGTATCAAGCTCTATCATTCAGGCGTTGCTAAATCGAGGTAACGGGACCGATCAACTTGGGGAATCCAAGCGAATTTACAATTGTCGAGTTGGCACAGACGATCTTGGAGCGCACCGGTTCACGCTCTAAGATTGTCCATCGGGACGATCAGAAGCAGCGACGCCCGGTTATCGGTGATGCCGAACGTCTGTTTCAGTGGCGCCCCACGATTCCTCTCCGTAGAGGTCTCAAAACCACCATCGGCTATTTTGAAGAATTACTGTCCGGAGAGGAGTTGAAGCGTGCGATTCTAACGGGAGCTCCTCGATAATTCCGGCGAATGTTGCCCCAGGTCACCGCAGACATGCGTAGTAGACTCAGCCGAATTGACGCTTCGGGCATGGGGCGTTATAGCCCCCTCTCGGGGCGATTCAGAACCGATCCAACATTTGCATCTTTTGCCCACAGTCATAGGGAGCAGCGATGGCGCGAACAGCCCTCGTTACAGGAATTACTGGGCAGGATGGCGCTTATCTTACGCGTTTCCTGCTGGATGAGGGATATCGCGTGTTCGGTGCCTTCCGCCGCGGCTCCTCTCTCAATCTATGGCGACTGAAGGAGGTTGGGATCAGTGAGGCCGACCTCACCTTTGTTCCGTTCGAACTCCTTGAATATGCCAACCTTCGCCGCGTCATCGCCAAGACGGAGCCCGACGAGATCTACAATCTCGGCGCCCAAAGTTTCGTCGAAATCTCATTCGAGCAGCCTTTGTTCACGACTGATGTCAATGCGCTCGGAGTTCTGCGCATGCTCGAGGCCATCCGCGAGGTAAATCCGGCAATCAAATTCTATCAGGCCTCGACCTCAGAGATGTTCGGCAAGGTGCAGGCGGTCCCGCAGAACGAGAGCACTCCCTTCTATCCGCGCAGCCCGTATGGCGTTGCCAAGCTATTCGCGCATTGGATCACCGTGAACTACCGCGAATCCTACGGTCTATTCGCCTGCTCCGGAATACTATTTAATCACGAGAGCCCATTGCGTGGCATTGAGTTTGTGACACGGAAGATCGCCTCCGGGCTTGCCCGAATCCACGAAGGGTTGCAGGACGTGATTGAGCTCGGAAATCTTGATGCCAAGCGCGATTGGGGCTTTGCCGGCGATTACGTTGAGGGAATGTGGCGGATGCTGCAACAGCCGAAGCCGGACGATTACGTGCTTGCGACGGGTACTACGACCAGCGTGCGAGACTTTTGTGATCTTGCCGCAGCCGCCGTGGGCTTTGATCTTGAGTGGGAGGGAAAGAGATTGGATACCGTCGGGGTTGACCGGCGCTCGGGCAGGGCCGTCATCCGTGTCAGTCCGAAACTCTATCGACCGGCAGAGGTTGATGTCCTGATCGGTGATCCTAGCAAGGCCCGCGAGAAGCTCGGCTGGTCGGCCAAGAAGAGGCTGCCAGAGATTGTCAACATGATGGTTGAGGCTGATCTGAGGCGGGCGCGAAAGGGAGAAATGCTGCCATAGTGCGCGGGTTCTAACCTAAGGATGCCACGCACATTTAAAGAAATGCTCCCATCGGACAGAGGTAGCAAAAGCCTACCCTTAATTCTCGGAGCCATTGGCATCATCCATCCAGTCGTTCGATACGCTATCTTCGCTCTTCCCTCGACCTTAATGCTGTTAGCTGGGCATTCTACCTGACCTACGCGAAATCGTTTGTGATCCACTCTACACTAGGCCCAGTCAGCGGGGTATGATCCGGATCATCGGCTTACGTGCAATCCCGCCTCCTGGTTATCAGAACAACCCGAACCTGCCGGTTCCTCGACAGAGTTTCGGGAGAACCTGCCGATGATCCGCAATCCTAGGCCTACGCAGACTTGGCAGCATTACTTCCTCTTTTAGGCTATTCAGTTGATGTCGCCCCATGATGTACTGAAGATTACTTAGCCGCAGAAATGCGTATCCACGTAAGGACCTATAGTCAAGATAGCAGATTTTCTTCATTTTGGAGATTTAACCGCCATATTGGGCTGATCTATCTGCTATCTGTCTCGTTTATGATCTTGTCCCTTCTAGGTGCCAATTTAATCCCGAACGACCCAGTTCTACACCACCTTCGTCAATCCCTACCGTCGAAAAACTATAGTAGCGTGTTCGGTGCGACCAAAATGGATCAATTCACCGAGTGTACCGCCGCGACTGTTGGAATCAGCGCCGACAATTCCGAACTGCGGCTGATTCAAAGGTCGGTGCTATCCCCCGTGCTTGGTAATTGCGAAGAATCCTGGCAATACCTGAAAACTGGAACAGGGCCGGCATTTAATTACTGGCGGTATTGGCATGGTTCCCAAATCATAATGCGTCCTGCGCTGACAATCATGTCTGTTCTTGATGTGCGGGCGGTCACCTTTTTCCTTTTTGTGTCATCCTTTATGTTCTGCTTTGTTAGCTTGTATCGTCACGGCCTTTATCTCTGTGGGTTGGCGATGTTCTCAGCACTATTCTGCGTACATTTGCAGTCAGCATTGTTCATTTTGCCCCATGCGATGGATTGGGTCATAGGTTTTCTGGCTTGTGGCTTGATTGTCAGAGGGCTCAAAAGGCATGACACGCTATCAGTGAACGGATTACGCGCTGCTTTTTTCTTTATTGGCTTGTTGAGCGCGTTTTTCGGACTACTAAATAATCCGTTAGTCAGCCTGACAATTCCGCTATTTGGAGTATTCTGGTCAGTTGCCTTTCATGCAAAAAAATTTCCACACGAAACATGTGTACCTATTTTGGTGGCGACGTGCTTTTGGTTAATCGGGTACGTAGCTTGCTGGGCAACCAAGTGGTTGCTCGCCTCCTTCTTTGTTGGTGATGTTTTCTCCCAAATATCAGGAGTTGTAAGTTCAAGACTAGGAGGACCTTCCGGCACGGCTGAAATCACATGGCTCCATAGTTTCAAGAGTGTGCTTCATGAAAACCAGAAAGGTATCTTCCGAACGCCTCCTGCCGTAGCGCCCGACCTCGATTTCCAATAAATCGAATCTTCTAGGTCGCACGTTATCGATGCGTACCATCCTACTGATTGGGAAAGTGGACACAGGGCGATTGCTAGCCAAGCGAAAATTGCGCATTTTCTAGCGCGATCGACGCCGCCTTCGTGCGCTAAGCGCCCAGATTTGCTCGAGGCTGGTCGACGGCAAAGATAAGCAGAAATGAAGATGCCTACGCGAGAGCCTAAAGTTGCGACAGATATGGTGATGCCGGCACGCGTCGCCGTCATCTTACCGTGCTACAATGAAGGGAAGACAATTGCCAAGGTCGTTGAGGATTTTAGGCGCTCGCTGCCTTCTGCGACGGTCTACGTCTACGATAACAACTCGACCGACGATACGGTCGCCCAAGCAAGGCGCGCGGGTGCCGTCATCCGTCATGAGGCTCTGCAAGGAAAAGGCTTCGTGGTCCGTCGAGCGTTCTCGCAAGTCGAGGCCGATATCTGGGTGCTTGTCGATGGTGACGGAACTTATGAGGCTGGTTCAGCACCAGAGCTCGTGCAGACGCTCTGGTCCCAACAGCTCGATATGGTGGTGGGGGTTCGCCGTCCTGTGGCGAAGGAGGCTTATCGAGCCGGCCACCAATTTGGAAATCAGCTGTTCAACGTCATCGTGAAATGGCTATTCGGGAATGCATTTCGCGACATCTTCTCAGGCTACAGGGCCCTATCGCGTCCGTTCGTGAAATCGTTCCCTTCGGTCGCTGGCGGGTTTGAAATTGAAACGGAAATGAGCGTGCATGCTCTCCAACTCGATCTTCCCACGGCTGAACTCATCACGACCTACCACAAAAGAAGTGATGGGACTGAGAGCAAGCTCAAAACCTATCGCGACGGTGGGGCCATCATGCTTGCCATCTTCCGTCTCCTGAGACATCAGCGGCCGTTTCTGATGTTCGGAATAATTGCGCTGGTCTCGGCCCTCACGGCGTTGGTCGTCGGCATACCTCTGGTCACGGAATTTCTTAAGACCGGGCTCGTACCGCGCCTGCCTTCCGCCGTCTTGGCGGCGAGCCTGATGGTGATTGCCGCCATAAGCCTCGTGACCGGAGTCATCCTGGACAGCGTGGCTCACGCGTTGGCGCAACAAAAGCGCTTGTTCTATCTCTCGGTACCCCGCAAACTTCCGCAAGCCGAATGACACTGCGTCGGAGCGATCTGGTTCGCTTTGGCGTCGTGGGCTCGATCGGCTTTGCAGTCGATCTCGGTATCCTCGCTGTCCTCGTGCACGGCGCTGCGTGGGATCCACTTGTGGCGAGGTGGACTAACCTCTATGCGATTTGCCATCGCAGGCACTAAGGCAAATCTTTGCGGGAATCATCCTGGTTACCGAGCAGGGAAGCCTACGGCAGGATCATTCTCCTTAATCTGGAACAACCGTCTATCGCTCGCGGGGCTTTCCGTCATTAGCTGGCCTCAAGGATCCGTTGTTCGGCTTCAGGCGGTGGGCGAGAGCGACGAGATTCGCATCTTCACTCGGGGCGGGTGCGGCGGTACGGGATTTCCTGCATCGCCTCACGCGTGGCCTGATCGAACTGCTCGAGCTGAGTTAGGATCCTCGTGCCCAATTCGACATAGTGATGGCGGATGAGGTCAATGCGACGACGAAGATCTTCGTTGATAGCACTCAGAGCCATCAAGTCCCTTTGTCGAGCATCGGCGCTATCACGAAGACGATCGCGGTCAGCAATCAGCCGTTGGATGGCGACCGCGCCTGCGAGAGCCACACTTTCCACACTCTCATTAAACTCACCCTCGTGGAGTTTGGGTGTCATGACGTTTTTCAACCCTTCGATCATGGCTACAGTTCCTCTTGTTAGAAACTAGAGTAGGAGGACGAACGGTCAGCTGCGAGTCAGAACGAAAGCGCTCTGACTCCAAACGATGAGTTTCAGCCGCCCAACAAGTGCGCGCGAACTGTTCCGCACTGGAGGGTCTGGCAAATAGGGACCCCTGCACCAGATCAAAGCCCATATCGCGAACAGCCAGGAAATCGGCCCACGTTTCGACACCCTCGGCGACGGTGCGTGCTCCATGGCCACGCGCAAGGTCGATAATTCGGCAGCACATCGACTGTTTCAACGCGTCGTGGGCGCAGCCCTTTACGAAGTGCCGATCAACTTTCACTTCGAAAAATGGAAAGTCATGAACGGCAGCGAGCGAAGTCCATTCTGCTCCGACATCGTCTAATGAAACCGCGACCTTGCGCCGAACAAGCGCTTTCGCGATATTTTTGGCGACAACCAGATTGCGCACAACGTCAGTGCCATTGATTTCAACGATGAGTCCCTCGAAAGCTGGGTGGTCAGGCAGGCGCTCCCATAGACAATCAATCGCATCGGTATCCTTCAGAAAGGCAATCGGTAGATTGATCGCAATCTGAAGCGGGCCTTGCTCGCGAACGAAAAGGTGCCAGTCGTCCGTCGCACAGTTGATTACGGCCTCCGAAACAGATCGCAGGCGAGGATCGCCATCAGTCGCGATGAAGTGCGCGGGAGGCAAAATTCCCAAGGAAGGATGGCGCACGCGCAGCAGCGCTTCGGCCCCATGCATCACCATAGCCCGCGCCTCGATCTTAGGCTGATACCATAATTCCAGCCATCCAGCGCGCACGGCTTCGGCCATATCTACTACCGGACTCATTGCGTCACTCCGCTGGACAAACGCATGTTGTCCGTACAAGTGGCACAAAAATAGTGGAAGCGGTCTTCTCCGCACCTCTTTTTCTGTGATAAGTCTTAAGCTGAAAAATGCTCACTAATTTTCATTCAACTTAAGCGGTTCACGATGATTACACGGGCCCCTCGCACAATACTCCGCGCATCACATTTAGCCCCGACGCCTCAATGATCCCCGCAACCGCTCACTGGCCGCGATTGCCTTCGTGACGGCTGTTCTCGTCGTGATCCGGCGAACGCGCTCGGCTAGGTTTGACCCTCGTTGGTCGCCAAAGATTGGCCGTCCGCGCTTGTGGCGAATTCGCTGGGGTCATCGCCATCGCGAAGCAAGCCACGCCAGCTCTGGTACTGACGCTAACGAGTGCGCGACGTTGCACTGATTGATTTTGCCGAAATCGACCGGCTCCTACGTGGCAGTTATAGAGACAGAAACCGCACGTTGCCTGCGAGCCTTTTGAGGTTGCGAGGTGGGCAAAGTGCGAGGGGCGTAAATGCCATCGGCCGAGGTCGCGGGTTAGCCAGACTTAGGCAGCCGGTGAAACTCCCGCCAAAGCCGATGAGCAATCGCCAGTGGCTCGATCCGCGCCGGCGACGTCACCATAACCAGAGAAGGCTCTGGCTCTGGCGTCACTTGGTCCTCACTATCAGAATGGGCTTGGGATTACCGAGCTGAACGCCCGGAACTTCGCCGTCTCGCTTCATTTCGGCGAGAAGGGCTTGTCGATTTGCAATTTCGGCGGCTGAGGCACCCAATAAGCTGGTGGAATGTCGCCCTCACTCACGACGACGAGTCCCGGCGATCCGGCTCGCGTCGAAGCCGTGAAGTCGGGCTGTTCTAGTTTCCTGAGTTCGACCTCGCTCATAGCCTTTAGCGCCAATTGACGCTTCTTTTCGCATCGCAGCTCAAGCCGGGTCAGGCGCTCCCTCATGTCATCAAGCCGGAAGCGCAGCCCGAGCCAAATATAAAAAGTATGCCGATAAGCGACGCAAGCTTCTGGATGAAAGAGGCAATACGACAAGAGAGCTACGAGAAAAGCTTAGAGAGTTAGAGCGCGCTAATCGGGAGCTATCAAAATCGCTTGATCGTAACACGGCGCGTGACGGTCGGCGGACAGCTCAGACGCTATCGGCGATTGGTCGAACGGAATTGGCTCGCACCATAAGATGGTTGCAGCGTCAGCTGCCGATGCACTGGTGAAGGCCACAGTCAGGCACAATTGCGGCGCCCTACCATAGATGGCGCATCATTGGATTCGATAGTGGGGGCTGGCGCCGGTCGACACTACACAGCAAACTCCCTATGATCTTCCGACTTAAGAGTAAAGGGGAGACATCGTGACTCAGGATCAGTCATTTTCCCTTCGGGGAAAGTCGGTCTGGGTGGCGGGCCACCGGGGTATGGTCGGCTCAGCGATCACCGAGCGGCTTAAGCAAGAGGACTGCGAGATCCTCACGGCCTCAAGGTCCGAGCTTGATCTCAGAGACCAGAGTAGCGTGGAGCGGTGGGTGGGCGAGCACCACCCAAACGTAGTTATGATCGCCGCTGCAAAGGTAGGCGGGATCATGGCAAACAACACGTACCCGGTGGATTTCCTCTACGACAACCTAATGATTGAATCGAATATTATCCGCACTGCTTGGAAAGCAGACGTTGAAAAACTTCTTTTTCTTGGTTCTTCTTGTATTTATCCCAAATTTGCACCCCAGCCGATCAAGGAAGATGCTCTTCTCTCTGGACCATTGGAGCCCACAAACCAATGGTATGCGATTGCCAAGATTACGGGGCTCATGCTTTGCCAAGCATTTCGTCGCCAATATCATTGCGATTTTATTTCCGCGATGCCAACCAACTTGTACGGGCCTAACGACAATTTCGATCTGATGTCAGGGCACGTGCTCCCGGCGCTCTTGGTCAAGGCGCATAACGCCAAGCGGAAAAATCTTCCCTCGTTCGAAATCTGGGGCACCGGCAGTCCACGTCGTGAATTCCTCCATGTTAACGACCTTGCGGACGCATTGGTGCATCTCTTGAAGCGCTATTCAGGCGATCAGCATGTCAATGTCGGATATGGCAGCGACCTCACGATTTTCGAGCTTGCCCACGCTATAAAAAACGTCGTCGGCTTCGACGGCGAAATTATTTTTGATCGAACGAAGCCTGATGGGACTCCGCGCAAGCTCATGGACTCTAGCTTCATCACAAGCTTGGGTTGGGTTCCGCAGATCGATTTGGCTGAAGGTTTGCGCTCGACCTATACGTGGTACGTCGAAAATGCAGCCTCGCACGGGGCCAACGGGAAAGACGCGCATAGCAATTTGCATACTTAGTGCAAGTGAGCGAATTAGCTTGGCAATCAAGTAACGCCACACGTCCCTCCGCCATAGCTTCCCCTTTTACTGGGCCTCGGAGGCCTCGACTGCGATGAGTGTCAATCTATGAAAGGCGTCATTTTGGCTGGCGGTCTCGGCACGCGCCTATCGCCGCTTACCGAAATTACCAACAAGCACCTTCTTCCAGTCGGAAAGGAGCCAATGATTTGGCACGGCGTAAGACAGCTGGTTGATGCCGGGATTGGGGAAATCCTGATAGTTACCTCAACGCACCATATGGGATCAGTGGTCCAATCCCTAGGTTCGGGGAGCCGTTTCGGTTGTGAGTTCTCGTATCGGGTCCAGGATAAGGCGGGTGGGATTGCTAACGCACTCGCCTTAGGGGAGACCTTTTCGGCGGGCGAGCGGATAGTGGTCTTGTTAGGCGACAACATATTCGAATATTCCATCGCTCCACATGTGAACGATTTTCGGCGGCAAAAGCGGGGGGCGCGCGTCCTCCTTAAGGAAGTAGGCGACCCAGAGCGATTTGGCATCGCGGCGCTCGATGAAAAAGTAATCGTATCGATAGAAGAAAAACCAAAGCAGCCGCATAGCAACTACGGAGTAGTTGGCTGTTATATGTACGATGAAGATGTCTTCAATATAATATCCAACATTACACCGTCGCCGCGTGGGGAGTTCGAGATTACGGCTGTGAACAACGCTTATTTAGAAAGGGGAGAGCTAGAACACGGTTTTGTCAGGGGACGGTGGACAGACGCTGGAACGTTCGAATCCCTAAATGAAGCAAATCAGTTGATGTTTGACCTAGCCAATAAGATCAAAACATGACTGCGTGGCTTATTACTGGAGGCGCTGGATTCATCGGGTCGAATTTTCTTCGGTTGGCGTGCCAGCGAGATGTAGACACGATCGTTGTTTTGGATGCGCTGACATATGCGGGTGACATAAACAATATTGTCGATATAATTGATGGCAGCAGAATTCGTTTCACGAAAGGCAATATTTGTGATACGGACTTGGTTTCTGAACTCTTCTCTAACTTTAAATTCGACTGCGTAATACATTTTGCTGCAGAAAGTCACGTTGACAGATCTATACTTGGACCTCAACCATTCATCGAGACAAATATACAGGGTACATATGTTCTAATCGATGCCGCCAGACGTTTTTGGGAGCGCAACATCGGTGGTCGACGCTTCATTCATGTCTCCACGGATGAGGTGTTTGGTGATCTAGCCCCTGCGGCTCCGCCGGCTGTCGAAGGAACGCCCTATCAACCGTCCAGTCCCTATGCCGCCTCTAAGGCTGCAGCTGATCACTTGGTAAGGGCATGGCATCGGACGTTCGGCTTGCCGGCAATTATCACCAATTGCGGCAACAACTATGGGCCTTCCCAGTTTCCCGAGAAATTCATACCGCTCCTGATTCTTAATGCTCTCGAAGCGAACGAACTTCCGGTTTATGGCGACGGGATGCAAATACGTGACTGGCTTCACGTTTCCGATCATTGCCGCGCGCTTTTAGCGGTGATTGACAAAGGCGAGGTGGGTCAAACCTATCTCATTAGCTCCGGGGAGCAGCGTTGCAATATCGATGTTGTCCGTATGATCTGTCAGGCAGTTGACGTCGAACTCGGGCGTCCTGTGGGGATGTCGGCGGAATTGATACGCCATGTAAAAGATCGTCAGGGTCACGACCGTCGGTATGCACTCGATGCAAGCTGGATACGCGAGAGCCTAGGGTGGCGGCCGCAAGAGAATTTTGACGCGGCATTGCCCGCTCTCGTCCGCTGGTATATTGCCCACCGCGGTTGGGCCGATTCTATTCGCAGCGGTGCCTACCAAAAATATTATCAGAGCCAATACGCTGATCGGTGACAGAGTATGGCGGAGACCCTTTCAATAGTTATCCCGGTCTACCGGTCGGCATCGATTTTGCCCGAGCTATATCGCCAGCTGGCTCAGAGCCTCGATGCCTTGACGGTTCCATGTGAGATCATATTCGTGGAGGATTGCGGAAGCGACAATTCCTGGACCGTGATCAAGGAACTTGCTGAACGCGATCCGCGAGTGCGTGGGCTCAAACTCTGGCGCAACTACGGACAGCATAATGCGACACTATGTGGTATCCGTGCGGCACGATATGAGGCTGTCGTCACAATGGATGACGACCTCCAACACCCTCCTGATCAAATACCACGACTCCTCGCGAAGCTCCGCGAAGGCTACGATGTTGTCTACGGAGTACCTGAGGAGTTAAAGCATGGACTACTTCGCGATTTAGCGTCTCGGTTGACGAAAATCGCGCTGCAGAGTGCGATGGGAGCCAAGACCGCGCGCAACGTGAGCGCATTCCGCATCTTTCGCACGCGCTTGCGCGTCGCCTTCGAAGACTACCGGAGCCCGTCAGTTTCCATCGATGTGCTGTTGTCGTGGGCAACGCAGGCATTTGGCGCAGTAAGGGTGCGGCATGAGCCTCGACGCAGCGGAAGTTCGAGTTATACGCTGGCGAAGCTGGTGAACCATGCCTTCAATATGGTGACGGGGTTCAGTACGTTACCCTTGCGGATGGTCAGCATCATCGGGTTTACGTTTACGCTGTTCGGCCTATTCGTTTTGATGTGGGTGCTGGGTCAATATCTCGTTCACGGCTCCGTGGTCCCGGGCTTCGTATTTCTGGCCACGATCGTCGCACTTTTTTCCGGCGTACAGCTTTTCGCGTTTGGAATAATTGGAGAATATCTTGCAGTCATATTCGCACGTTCGATGGAAAAGCCGGTTTACGTTGTTAGTGAGCAGACGGCGACCGGAGCGATACTGCCGCTTCTAGATAATGCGACAAATAAGATCCGCTTTGGCTCGGACTCTTGACGCAGTCGAGCGAGGTTGTTGCCTTGACTTCGGAATCGCTGGTGATAAAGACGCCGGCCCTTACGCTGGAATGCTGTCGCGTTCGGGATGACGAGGAGACGTTTCATGCTCCGATCGCAGCCCTCCAGAGAATCGGTGTGAGGGATTCTGCGACGGCAACGATCGATTATCGGCGTTTTTCAGATTGGTGCGAGTCTGAACGTATCATGTTGTGCTCCGCGCAAGTCGAGCAAGATCGAATTGTCAAATCAATGTTCCTCGAGGATAGAAGTTTTCAATTCATTGAGCTGAACTACCGGGTGTTCGTTGACAAGTTACAAAGTCGAGCGGGGCGAATACCCGAGACCAACATACAGATTTCCGACGCCCCGCTTAAGGTTCGTGCCGAGCTCGTGGATATGGCAGAGCAAATGTTCCAGTACGGCCGAATTCATCAAGATCCACGGGTCAGTATGGCGGCAGCCAATCGGCGTTACGCACACTGGCTATCGCGCGCCTTCGACAATCCGCAGCAGAAAGTACTCCAGTGCGTTCATGACACACATATCATCGGCTTCTTCGTCGTTAAGTCGCCCTCGCCCGAGGAGCGCTACTGGAGTCTGGTCGGCCTCGGACCGCAATATACAGGTAGAGGACTAGGTCGACAAACGTGGACAGCGATGATGCGTTACCACGCGGCGGAGGGCGTGGACAAGATCGTGACGAGCGTGAGTTCGCATAACACTCCAATGATCAATCTTTACGCGGCGCTTGGATATCGTTTTCCGAAACCGCACGTTACTCTGCACTGGCGACCGCCCGGAGTGCGGCCTCTCGGTAAGTAGGCATGAATTTTGACAAGGCATGGGCCGCGTCTGCTGGGCAGTTCATACGCTATGCGCTTGTTGGCGCGATTGCGAACGGAGCAGGATACTTTTTGTATCTCGAGCTAGTGTGGAGCGGTCAGGATCCGAAGGTCGCGGCGACAGTCTCTTTCGCCGCTGTTTTGCTGATTGGCTTTGCACTTAATCGTAGGTGGACCTTCCAGGTCAGCCACTTTAGCTTCAACTCGCTGATACGTTACGTCCTTGCCTATCTAGCTGCTTATTTGCTCAATATATTTGGCTTGTATTACCTGGTGGACGTGATCGGCCTTCAGCCCGAGATGATACAAGCTATCCTCATCGTTGTAATTGCGATGGCCCTATTCGTAGTTCAGAAACTATGGGTATTCTGGGAAGTGCGCGAGCGAAGTGCTAGCGACGAAGCCGCTCCGAATGGGGGCGTGTAGGCCAATGGCAGGTAAGCAGGATGCTGAATTCATTGACGGCATTGCTTGCTACGCGCCGGCTCTTGCATCGGCCAATGACGACTACCCGATAGATGTCTACGAGCTGTTATACAAACTGGAAGAGCGTCACTTCTGGTTCCGCGCCCGCAACCGCATCATATGCTGGGCGCTGCGAAACTATTTAACCGGAATCGATCATGCGCGTGTGCTCGAAATAGGCTGTGGAACCGGTTACGTGCTTAAGGGACTAGCTGCCGAAGGGCGTTACGACCTCACGGGAGCGGAAGTGCACATAGCGGGCCTAAGGTATGCTATGCGTCGACTACCGACAGCTCGATTTGTTCAACTCGATGCGCGCCAGCTTCCTTACCAGTCCGAGTTCGATGCAATCGGGGCATTCGATGTGATCGAGCACATAGAGGAGGATATAAGCGTACTCGCCAGTATATATCAGGCGCTAAGACCCGAGGGGCTTCTCTTGCTTACCGTACCTCAACACACATGGCTGTGGAGTGCGGCTGATGATCAGGCTCGCCACAAAAGGCGCTACACTCGGCCCGCACTTTTAGCAAAAATAAGAGGTGCTAAGTTTGATGTATTGCGGTGCACCTCTTTTGTCACAGTACTGCTGCCCTTGCTGTTCGCCACGCGAAGGCTGCGGCGAGATAGCGGAACACACGCGATTGGGTCTGAACTGGAGCTTCCTCAGATGGTGAACGCTGCCTGCGGCGCCGCCATGCGAATTGATGAAGCCCTTATTCGTCTCGGCTTCTCATTGCCGTTGGGTGGATCCCTGCTTGTTGTTGCGCAGAAAGCTCGCGCTGCATGAGTGCCTCAGAATATCAAATTCCATCGGTTGTCCCGAGCGCGGACATTCCATTCAATCGGACGTTTTTGACGGGACGCGAACACGTCTACGTCGAAGAAGCACTTCGCGGCTGGCTCTCGGGCAACGGGCCATTTTCAAAGCGCTGCCAGGACCTCTTGGCGCGAAAGTTCGACGTGCAGAGCGTCCAGCTAACGACTTCTTGCACCGCAGCCCTCGAGACGGCCGCCCTTCTTTGCGAATTGAGTCCGGGCGATGAAGTGATCATGCCCTCGTACACTTTCGTTTCTACGGCAAATGCATTTTACCTGCGTGGAGCGGTTGTGAAGTTCGTCGATGTAAGACCTGACACAATGAACTTGGACGAGGCGTTAATCGAAGAGGCAATCGGACCCCGCACACGAGACATTGTACCGGTGCACTATGGCGGTGTCGGTTGTGAAATGGATACGATAATGGCGCTGGCCAAAAAACATGGCCTTACGGTCATTGAAGATGCGGCCCAAGGCGTGAATGCCACCTACAAAGGCCGTCCTCTCGGCACAATTGGCGACATGGGATGTTACAGCTTTCATGAATCGAAGAACTTCGTGTGCGGTGAAGGCGGCGCGTTTGTCACTCATGATGAACATCTGGCGCAACGCGCCGAGGTAATCCGTGAAAAAGGCACCAACCGAAGCCAATTCCTGAGGGGAGAGGTGGATAAGTATACGTGGATTGATATCGGTTCTTCGTACATCGCTTCCGATCTCTTGGCCGCGTTTTTACTCGCACAACTGGAAGCGATGGACGAGATTACCAAACGGCGCCTGCACATTTACCACCGATACAGTGAGCGGCTTGAACCGCTTGCCGAAACTGGACAATTAGAACTCCCCAGCATCCCACAACACTGCGTGAGCAACTATCATCTGTTTTATGCACTAACAGAAGACTTGGACACGAGGTCACAACTCCTTGAATTTTTGAAAAGCCGCGGCATTGGTGCGACCTTCCATTATGTTCCTCTCCACCTATCTCCCATGGGAGAGGCGATCGGTTATCGCAGAGGCATGCTTCCGGTAACGGAAGATCGGGCGGATCGGCTGGTACGATTGCCGCTCTTTGCCGGGCTCTGTGACGATGAAATCAACAGAGTGGCAGACGAGGTCTCTTGCTTTTTCGTCCAATAGGAATGCAGATCAGTTTTGTGATGACGAAATGAACTGGACGTTGCCGCAAAAGGGCAAGTCGCCTGAGGCCGACTTCGCGTCGTTCAACTGAATTGCGACCCTAACCGTCCGATGCGGAACCAGCTGAATAGGGATTTCAAGTGGATCGAATCATTCTCCGACAGCTATCGTCGCTACGCGTGCACCGTCCAACGAAACATCGAGTGTCTGCTTTTGGTTAGATAGACAATTCAGTTTCAACCTGCCGGTAACCGGAACAGGCGAACTGACGAGAAGGAGGGCTGAGCGGCCCGCCATGCGTCGAAGAAACGGCAATTCACGGTCCGGATAGGGACCTTCGGGTGCGTCCCAGCCCTGCACGGGCTCAATGCGGACCATTTGGTCCACCCGGATATAGGCTCTCATAAGAACGGGAATGCCAAAATCCTCATTCTCCAATCGCCGATAGCGGGGATCGACGCTTAGAGCATCAGCCAGTCGGTCGAGAAGTTGCACGCCAACGAATTGCTTTAGAAGACCACGCGCTTCTTGGTAAGGGAGAAGCACGATGTCTGCTTGTGTGGATTTGGCCAAAGCGTCTTCGAAGTCGTCGCTGAAGGCGTGGCCGGTCCCGGAAACTCCAATTCCGCGCTTGAGCGCTTCGTACTGTAGAACGTCGAAGTCGAAATGGCCCACAGTATTGATGTAGACGATTGGTCGACGCGGAACAAAGCTATCGAGTTTCGGATTGCCGATCAGTTGCAACACCGCCGCAAGCGTGGCCCGTCGGTCTTGGTCAATAGCGATCTGAGGTGCATCCCGCGCGTATATTGCGGTAAGAGCTAGCGGGCGCGTGATCAAACCCCACGCTGCACATAAGACCAATAGCAACGAAGTCCATATAATAGGATTGCTAAAATAGCTCGGTAAAACGCCACTCTTGGAGAAACAAGAGACAATTTTGCTCACCTCAAATTTGAATTCTGTATATAAAAACACCATGCTCATAAGAGCCATTCCGTAAAAAGTAGCACCCAGGAATAGGCTTTTGTTTTGGGGGATGGTCGGAATTAGGTACCCCACTGCGACTAGACTTATGGCACAGAAAATCTTCGCCAGGGTGATTGTAGAGCTTGACGACACTGCGCGAAGAATCGTCATAAAGGCGATTAAGGCAAGCACAACGAGCCCATAAGTCAGCATTATGCTTAGAAGGTAGGGGTAATAAGTGAGGGCCTCGCTTAGCGGAAGCGCTGGACCCCACAAATTACTTTGAGTGACAAGAGTTGCAACCGTATAGGCTACGATCTCCGAGATCTGATGCGCTATGAAGGGCGTGGAAAACGCAAGCACAACAATAACGAACGATAAAGCGCGCCAAGCAGCCCGGCCGAATGAGCCTGATCGCGTGATCGGCCCTCCGACCCGAAGTTCGATCCGAGAAATCGCCGCGCCGATCAGCAGAGTTGATACGGCTCCGATCATTACTGCCACTGTCGCTATGAGAGCAGTGGGCTTCAGGATCGTTCCTAGCGAAAACGTAAGCCCTGCTACCCATGGCAACTCGTTTTGGGCCGGGCCCGGACTAAATTCATCTGCTATCCAATCAAAAAATAATCGGTAAGATCCGTAGGCTAAGAGAATTCCCCAAAATATATCCGGTCGAAATTCAGTTAAAGCAAATTGATACAAAGGGATAGTAGCCAATATAACTGCCATCACGATACTATCAAAAGTATAAGGTTCAGAGATCCTTTGAAAAATTAGTACGAATGTGAGAAATGTCAGAAAAGATAACGCTATATACGGTGCCCAATCGTGTAAACCAAATAGAAGATAGCCGATTGCACCAAATCCGCTAAATAGTCCCGAATGGTAAGTGTCGTTCAAGATCGAAATAGTAAAAGCTAGAAAACCCTTGTGTTGCAATAAATCCAACAGCTTCAAACTATCAGTCATATAAATTACATCATCGTAAGTAGCCAGAAAAGATAGTCGACCTTGGCTTAAAGATGAATTTAGCGAAACTAATGACGTCATGATAGTCAACACCAAGCTTAACAACAAAACCTTTCGGCTTAAAACGAAAGAGTTGTCAGATAAAGTTGATGTAGGAGTCATTAGGGGATCAAATGATGCAATGGAACACGAAAGGACAAAGATCTGAGGCTTAACTTAAAGCTCAGCAGTCAGCTCAAGGCAAGGCAGGGGAAAAGCAAATACGAGCCTCCTCAGGCTCTTCTTCACTCACCGGGACAAGGTGGTTCGCGGATCTCAATAGGGAGTAATAGTCCGAAAGCCAAGCGCCGAGGGTCCCCAGGGAACATGAAGTCTGAATTAGCGGTGATCTGGAGGACAGCATCATGTGTTTCGCTTTTGATCGGGACGTTGGCGCTCGCCGGTGAAAGGGGCCTGCTGCCGTTGAGACTAACTTCCAATCCGTCGCCGCTAGGTGCTCGAACCGTCACATTGGAGGGGGAACCTTCGTAGGCCAACGTGAACATTTCGAGTGAAGCGCATGCGTCGCGTCCGCTCGTGAGCAGTATTATCCTCGAATCCCGCCGCATCCATGTGAAATCGCGACCATCAATCCGCTCGTTTCCGTACGCTCCATCCAGGACCACTGGGGGCTGTGGTGGGAAAATTATCCATGCGCTGACCGCCAATGCGAGCCCCGCCAGCGTAGTAACTACGGCTGCCGTACGAAGGTAACCCCTCAGATTTTCGAAATGAGGTGCCGCGCTAAGTAGGGCCCCGATAAGCGGAACGAAGAATAATAAAATCCAGAGCTGATACCGCAGCTCCGGTTGTGCCAAGGTCGCCAATTCTGGCGATTTTATATAATAAAATATAGATTCCCCAACAATCGTCCGCCACGAATTGAAGTCAAAAAGTGCACCAAAAACGGCATCCATATAACCTCTTGCGCTATATTCGTGCTGTATACCAAACACATTCACTTGCGAATGCGGTGTAAATCCAGGCATTTTAGCAAATCCGAACTGGGAAACTAAAGAGACAAAAACAAGAAATGCAGAAATACACAGAATAAAAGGGATAACATTCTCCACGCCAGCGGCGGTGCGTCCGTACTCTTCGTCTATTTTACGACTATTTACAAAGGCTGCAGTCGCAAGCATCAATCCAGGCATAGCCGGCAAGAGATATCTGTATCCGTAAAGGGTTGCCGTGCTTTGCCACAAAAGAACAAGAGCGAGCGGCGTGCCGACTGAGACTGCGAAACCGAAGGCCCAAAAAGTCCATGGGAGAGGTTCTTTTTTTACGTTTCGCGCCCACAAATACGTTGCAGCAAATACTCCAATCGGAAACAGAGGGAAAGTATATAATATTCCAAACTCCGATGACAAAAACAACAATGGAATATGGGAAATGTACTTAAGAGGGTTGTTATCGGAAGCCTTAAGCACATCTTCCGTCTTTATTCCGTAAAAGTACTCAGGAGTGGGCCAGAGAATATGAAAAGCGAGAATATAAAAAATCGCAACGCCCAAAATTCCTATCGCCGTCGCCGCATATCCCAATATTAGAGTTCGGCGATACTTTCCTCTTCTTTCAATGAAATAGTGCGTGAGCACGGCCAAAAGCGGTACCGCAAGCAAACCATAGGTGACCCATCTCACCATCAAGGAAAAGAACGTCGCCATCGCAATCAAGGAGACTAGTGCGAGAAGTCGCGGGGATTTGGTTTGATCGCAAAGCCATATGCATGCACCGGTAAGCAAGGCTAGAGAGAAGAATTCGTAAGCATGACCAAAGGCAAATCGGCCCGTTACGTAGAAAAGAAGCCCAGACGAGAGAACAGCAATCGCCACAATGAAGGGAGAAATCCACCGACGCATCGCGAATTGGTATAAAGAGATGCCGATAAGAAAGTACAGTGCCGTAGCAAATTGAATCCCAAAGTAAGACCAGGATCCTATGTAGGACCTTCGGTCTATCAAAACGGGGTGCTTGTTAATGCGATCGATTATCGAGAACAGGGCTACGAAGGGCGCTGCGAGTAAACCTGGCCCGATTGGGTGGCACGCCGATGTCTTAGTAGGGTTCATACAACCTTGGTGAATGTAGGGTCCGGCAGTAAGCGCTGAAAATTCATTGGTATAATTGAGATCACCATCTAAGCCGATGGTGAAGGCATGAGACATGTAAGAACCCGCGTCAGATTCATCTGTCGAGACAAAATGGTCGTATGAGAAGAAGGATAATCCCAACACGATCATGTAAAGCAAAAAATACCCTGCAATATACAGCAATGGTCTCAGAGCAACTGTGGATGTTAGGATGGCGACGTGAAGCCGACGATAGTTATTTCCTCGCTTTTCGGCGCACGATATTTTGTGCTTTGGCTGACTTATCATCATAACATCCACCGCTCTCCCGCAACGCTCGGTGCGCGGTTCCTCATCCCAAGAAAAATAGTCAGGACGCAATTCTATTGTTATCAGAGTGAAGTTTGCAGCGAAACATGAGGCAGCCTGAACTCTTCAGCTGCCCATTGTTCGCCACCCGGGGAAGTAGGGTTGATGCATCTCTGGCTGATCACTTCCTCGTACCCCCGCGTGCCGGAGGAGTCCATTAATGCAGGCGTATTAGCGCGTGACCTTGCGCTGTCTCTCCTTCAACTCGGCTACCAGGTCACGGTGGTGACTCCGAACAAGCCTGGCGGCATCACGCTCGATCCTGGGCTGGAACTAGTGGCATTGCCTTGGTTGAGGCCAACCGTAACTTTGACCGACCTTTCTGCCCGAGCGCCGTTTGATTTGATCCGGATGCTCTCTCTCTTCGCCTTAGCACGCCCCATACTTCGGCGCGCAGTCACTCGAGCCAAGCCTGATGGAATCTTGGCCCTCTGGGCGCTCCCCTCCGGCATTTTCGCGCGTTGGATTAATCGATGGTTTGGCGTGCCGTACGTGATCTGGTTGTTGGGCTCGGACGTCTGGAAGGCTCCTTCCTATCCGTTTGGACGGACACTGCTACGCAAAGTCATCGAGGACTCGAACGGCGCCTACGCTGACGGGTCGGAGTTGGCAGCGGAGGCCTTCCGAATGTCCGGAAAGAGTATCGAGTTCTTGCCCTCTATTCGTAGGCTTCCGCCACCGCCCGCGATCTTGCCCGAGGCCGTCGACGTGCTCTTTATCGGTCGCTACCATGAGAACAAAGCGCCCGATCTGCTCATCGAGGCCTTCGCCGAAGTGCATCGGTGCCGTCCCGACGCTAAGCTTCGCTTACACGGACAAGGAACGCTACGCCCCCACTTGGAAAGACAGGTTGAACGGTTGGGGCTGCAGGACATCGTCACGGTTGCCGGCTCTCTGTCAGCTGTTGAGGTCGCAGGCGCGCTGGCCTGCGCCAAGGTGCTGGTGATCCCGTCGCGAATCGAATCCATTCCACTGATCCTGGGGGATGCCATGCAAGCGGGTGTACCCGTAGTCGCTACAGAGGTTGGCGATATGGGCGAGCTGGTGCGCCGTCACAAGCTTGGTATCACAGTGCCCCCGAACGATCCCGAGGCTCTGGCCGAAGCGCTCCTGTCAATACTCGAGTCCCCCGGGGCACCTCATAAGTCGTCTCTTCCCCGCTTGATCACCGTGGAAGGGATTGCCGAAGCGCTGGTTGCGAGACTGAGCCAGGAGGATCCGGCGCCTCACGTGAACCCACTCTAGCCTCGGCAGGTGTTTTGTTTTGTCGTGCTAAAAAAAGGGTGGCGAGCGGTGCAAGGACCAATACAGGTACCAACCCAACTGCGCGCGAGACCATGGAAGCCATGACACTGTTTACCGGAGGGATGTCAAGACTTGCCCCGATGAACGCTGACGCTGCCTCGTATATCCCAATGGCGCCCGGCGTAACGCTGGGTATAGAAGCCAGCGTTGCGAGCGACCCAGCCGCGGTCGCAGCGGGCAGTCCCACCCCAATACCGATCGCCAAGAATCCAGTCCAAAAGCTTAGTATCTGACTTCCGACCTGTAGGGCAACGAGTGCAGTCAACGTGGCTAAGAATTTGGGCTCCTTGCGCAACCGGTACCAGCTATCCGAAACCGTAGCTACTCGGCCCCAGAACCAACTATCGCCAGGCCGGATTCGTGGAAGAAAGAACGCAAGGAGCGAGACTCCAAGGCAAATAGTCACGCCACCAATTAAAGGACCCAAGCCGCGGCGGTGATCGATGAGTACAAGCCATGCCAGGCCGATCGCCGCAAATCCTGAGCACACAATTCCCATTAGCACCTGACTTCCAATGAGCGTGCCCAGAAACTGGCTATATGCAAAGCCGTGTAGCCGCTTCAGATAGAGCGCACGCACCACCGTACCGCTCTGCGTCAACACGTTGGCCCCCGTCGCAACGATTGAAAGGTTTGTGGATTCCCAAATACCGATGCGACCCCCCAATTTATTTACCATCGCATAAAGGAGTATTCCGTTAGATGCGAGAGTCCCGACAGTGGTGAATGCGCAGAGCACTAGGTAAAATGGAGACACCACCACGACCGATGCAAATTCCCCTCGATGCCACCAAATGTACGCACCGAGAGCTACGACCATTCCAAGGGCCAGCACGCGCGAAAGATGGTGACGTGTCATGACTGCTCGGCCTCGTCTCGCGTGACAAACTTCGGTGTCATTTCCACGCCTGGTATGGGCCCGTCGCGCCGTTTCAATCGATTCCTCAGTCGGGCAGCCCATCTATACCCAGCGAGGGCAAGACGCATGGTGTTGGTTTGCCAGTACAAGTTGGAATATTCGACTGGGCGCGCTCCGAGCGATCTCTTGAATCGTACGAGACCTTCTCTGCCAGTCGTCGCTCCGCCCCCCATGTCGTACACCTTAAAGTCGTTCTTGAGACACCAGCGGAAAGCCTCCCACTGGAGCAAATGAGTGGCATTCAGCCGCCGATAGGGTTGGTCCGATGCTCCATCCCAGTAACAGCATTGGTCATTTCGAAATAAAAGCCAAATCGCGGCAATCACTCGCCTCTGATAGGTCGCTGCCATGACCTTGAGCTTTAGCACCTCGCGTTGCTTGAAAATAGAAGCGTAGAGCTTTGATGGAGCGTTGGGCTCCAGCCCCTGACGCTCTTGCCAGGTTGAAGCCATAAGCCCGGCGTAAGTGGGAAGGAAGGACTTCCTTGCAGATCCAATGAACCTTGACTCCCCGACGGACAGCAAAGCGAATATGGTTTCGTTGCCGCGGGTGGATTTGTTTCCAGAGATTTTCAACACTCGAACTAAGATCGACCTCGAAGTTCTCGCCGATCTCGGCCCGTACCCCTGGGGGTAGGGGGATGTTTGTCCCCCCCCAACATAGCTGAAAGTGCGAGAGGCCGTTTTGTCTGACCCACGCATCGAAGGCGGAGATGATTTCCTCGTCTCGACCTAATGGGATGAGGGGGTAGACGGGGGGCGTCCCGTGGCGAGGCAGCCAGCCGCCCTAAATCGTGACACCGTACACCCGCTTGATGAAGAGCGGACATACGCCAATGAGAGCCTCGTCCTCGAACAGGCCGAGGTACTTCATACGCGTCCTGAACGCCTCACCGACGTTCTTAAGCCACAGTGCGGTGTGAAATATCGTGTGGTGAGGATGGTTCTCTACCGTCTCACTGTAAAGTGATTTAGAGATCTCGCAAATTATCATAGGCGATATTATTGCGTCGTGTCTACGCAATGCGGTCAGAAGCGCTGGGAGGTCGCTTCGTCGTCCGGAATACGAAAAGAGCGTCGAGCCACCGACGTGTTCTCACCGGCCGAAAGTGACGGTTCCATGTGACCTCCAGTCTGGCAAGCGGTTCGATGAAGTGCTCTGGGATGAGATGGAACCAGATGGGGTAGATCCATGGGAATCGTGGCTGCCGGACGGCGACGGACCATTCGAGATCAAATCCTTCAGACTTAAAGAAACGTAAAACCTCGTCTACACTCCGCTTCTTGACTAAAGGATCCCGGGGGTTCCGCTGCCACTTAGGAGATTCTGATACCTGTTCCAGGAGGTAGAACTTACCGCCCGGCTCGAGTACGCGGCCGAGTTCCCTCAAGATTTGAGGGAGCAAAGAATTCTGAAATCGTGCAGAGGACTTCTCTGGCGAGGACACGGTTGACCGCGTCGGACCTAAAGGGGAGGTGAGCACCATCGGCCTGGACAAAGGAAACAGCCTGGCCACTGTCAGCCGCGACTTGTTGAGCGACGTGCAGGAGACCCGGCGAGAGATCAGTCCCGACAATCTGCTGCGTTAGGGGTTTGGCCTTGACGGTGAAGATCCCCGTTCCGCAGCCAAAATCTAGCATTCGGATGGGCCCGGATTCTGCACGCAGAAGGGGAAGAAGTGCTGCATCGAAAACCGCAGCGACGTAGCGGCTTTTTGGGCCACCCCGATTATGAGGCGCCAGTACGCCATAGGCACCGTTCTTGGCGAGGTCGTCATAGTAGGATTGAACTGCGCGAGTATAGGCATCCATCAGATAAAAGCCTTTGCGCCTTTTGAGTGTTCAGTTTGGCTACCCGGAGCGGGGGCTAAGCTCAGATGCGGGGTCGTTCTACTGCTGCGAGGGCAACGCGTCTCCGATTGAGCCAATTTGTCATCAATATTGCCAACAGCTACTGCTTAGAGAAAACGAAGAGGTGATCCTGATATTGAACCCAGGAAGCGGGCTTCTGTCGGCGAGTATTCTGTATCTCATGAGTGGCGAGCACCGATAGCCATCGAGTTGGAACCAGCCCGTAGCGGATCGCGTAGAGCAAAAGGCTACGGCTGTTACGAACAGGATAGCTCGCAACGCTCGCACAGCCCCGATTTTTGAACACGTTATGATACTCGTTGGCCGTTCTTTGCCAGGTCCCTTCTTGGACACGAACCTGCTCAAGCAGATAAATTTTGCCATGTGCTCGCACACACGCCACAATCTGCTCAGCCATGCTCTGAAACCGCCTGTCGTCGACTAAATACTGCATGGTCCAGACGGATAAGACAGCGTCGAAACAATTTTCAACGAATGGCAATCGGTTGCCATCAAAAACAACAAGGCCGCAACAGCCCTCTTGCTCGCGTTCCCGGGCATAAGCAAGCATGTGCTCACTCATCTCGAGACCCACCACACATTTGGCGAGTCCTACGGTCAGGGAGAAAAACCGGCCCGAGCCGCAGCCGAAATCCAGTAAGACTGCGCCGCTAATGTCCAACACTTCCGTCAAAACTATCTTTTGCAGCGTGTCGATATACAGGTTCTTGAAACCCCGGCGATCCAAAGGATCGATCACCGCGGCGATTGGTCCTCCCTGTTTAACAAGGCTATTCCAATACGCTGGTTTCGACCGGGCGCCGTCGTATTGGGACACGGCAGTGTGACTATCCGTGTCGTTCATGGTCAATCGCCCCAGTGTTTGAAAACTTTCGGTTTCTGACGAGATTGGCCCCGATCCTGCCCAGCGCGTTCGCGTAAGAATACTGATAGTAATTTTTTTGAACACCGCCCCACTTTTCCTTGAAGCGGATCAAACCTTTCGCTCCCGTCGGCGATGGCCCGAAATCGTAGCTGGTCACTCCTTCCGTGATGGCGTCTCGAAAGCTGGCCTCAAAGATTGCATCGTTGACACCAAAGTTGCGGAACCGCGGATCGGTCGCGCTCATCCAATAATAGGCTTGTCCCAATGCGAAGACCTGGACGGAACCGCCGACAACCTGTCCATTCAGCTTGGAGACGTAGAAGCGGAGCGTATCCGTCTCCATAATAAGCGTCGCGACGGCGCGATATAATGCAGAGGGGTAGGGCTGGCGGCCATGAGCGGCATAATTGGCCGAACACAACTGCTCCCAGGCTTTGAACTCATCGATGTCTGTGCTTCGAAACGTTCGGATCCCTGCTTTCGCTGATCTGTGGACCCTGTACCTCGCGCTTGATTTGGCTCTCTTGTCCAGCTCTTCATAGGTATCGGGCATAGACATGACGTGGGTACAAACAAGTGTCTGTTTTAATCCGCAGTCTCCAAGTGCGGCACCCAGACCCGTAAAGTCAGGTACACTCACAAGTACCGTTCTGAAGCCATGGAAGTGGCGTACGAAGGCCTTCATAAGTGTGACGAGTACTTTGGGTTCGCAATCAAGCCGACAAATCGGCCCACCGTGGACACCAAAACCGCTCGAAAATATTGCGCGGAAGCAGAATTTTTCGAAGACGGTAACAGGCATTGCTGCGAAAATCGTCTGTCTTTCTTGGGCACAAAGTATGAATTGATTAGCCTTAGTCGAGAACAGTGTGTAAATCCGCATCCAATCCAGAGAGTGGAACGGTGTAACTTTAGAACATTCCGTTAGCAGATTAGAATATGCATTACGATCAACGGCATCATAAGGGATTACTGTGTAATCCATCGAAGTTTTTGCCTTGTGTCAGCGTTTGCGCGAGCTATCTAGAGGAATACATCGTTTCTATCTGTTTTCAGATCTTGACCAGCGACATTGTTCGAGAAGATTGCGATAGCGACCCGATAAAGCTGCAACCTTCTAATTTTCACCACGATAGCGGTTATGTCCATCGGCACCATCCGCGTGTGGGACCATTCTGCAACAACCCTGGAGAATTCGGTGGGGTGTGGAACTTCTTCACGACTCAGTCACGCAAGCTTGCCGGTATAATGGGTTCCTCGGTCGCGCATAGGTTTAGTTCTGCGTTCGCGCATCCCACAAAGAACAGTCTGGGGGACTGGACGATGCCATTTGTTCCGAGAGCGACACTTCAAACTCGCGGTAAGCGAGCGCGCAAGCTAATCATTCAGATTCCCTGCTATAATGAAGAGAAAGCCCTGCCGATTACGCTCCGCGATCTGCCGCGTGAACTCGAGGGCGTCGACGCCGTTGAGTGGCTCATCATAGATGATGGATCGTCAGACGACACAACGCGCGCGGCTCATGAATGCGGCGTCGATCATATAATAAGACTGCACCATCACCAGGGGCTTTCAGCTGCATTTTTGGCAGGAATCGATGCGTGCCTTAAGCGCGGCGCCGACATAATTGTCAACACTGACGCGGACAACCAATACGACGCTCGTTGCATTCCAGCGCTGATACAGCCCATTCTGGACGGGAGTGCCGAAATCGTAGTTGGCGATCGCCAAGTCCTCGGAGTGCCACATTTTTCGCCGTTGAAGAAACGCCTCCAAAAGCTGGGCAGTTTTATCGTCCGCAAGCTGAGCAATACATCCGTACAAGATGCCCCGAGTGGCTTCCGAGCGTTTCATCGCCGAGCAGCCATGCAGCTAAACGTGTTCAATGAATACAGCTATACGATTGAAACCATCATTCAAGCTGGCCAGAAAAACATGGCCATCACGTCAGTCCCCGTCCAAACAAATGGTGAGCTTCGCCCATCGCGCCTGATGAAGACGATCACTTCTTATGTCTTTCGGATGTTGGCGGTCATGACCCGCATGTTTGTGGTTTACAGAGCGCTGCAAACTTTTTTGATCATTGGCGTCTCGATCATGCTACCCGGCGTGGCCCTTGGCCTTCGTTATCTCTGGCTATTGTCCACTGGAGGGGGATCTGGGAACGTCCAGTCGCTCATTCTTGCGGCGGTATTCCTCCTATCTGGCTTTTTTGTCATTATGAGTGGCCTTCTGGCCGACCTTATTTCCGTCAATCGCAAACTTTTGGAGGAAGTGCGCTCGCGACTTATCAACCTCGAGTATGGGGACCTCGAAATGTTAGACACGCGGCCTCTTGCGGAAACAGCAAGAGCTCCATTTCCACGAAAGGTGCCGCACTCCGGGTTGCGGAAGAGGATTATACCCGAACCGGAGACCCGTTCAGCCTAGATCAGACGCGACGGGGGATTGCATGATTTGCAGAAACTTTTCTTCGCGCCGGGTCGCGCGCAGTGCCCAGCCTTGCTTTCGGAATTAGAGACTGAGGGCTCCCGTCGAATCCCGATCAGCAGGTGCTCAGATACCGGCGAGCGGCATTCCTTCCTTTCCTCAAGCCTGCGGCTATGAAAATAGATTTTTGCACCCTGCTTCCAAAAAGCATGGGCCGTAGTGCTCACAGGCGGGCACCTCCCAAATTCCTCTTCTCCGTTTGCGACGGTGCGATTTCAGCAAAGCGGTGATAATAGTATCAAGCGCCTTCCAATAATGGCGTCGACGGTCGGCAGGAGCCATCGACTATTGGGCCTTTAGATGCTCACCAGAATCGCAAGGTTTACGGGTCGAGTGGTATGAATCCGTCATTTTACTCCACTCAACCGGAACAACTGTTTGACGCCATCGCGAAGGAACCCTGGAGGAGAATTGGGGTCATCGCACATGTCCCTACAGAGTATGTCTCAGAGCCACTGGCCGAAAAACTCATCGATCAACTGCGGCAACATATCGGTGACAGAGTCACTTCGTTAGTCCATTTCGACTCCAAATTCACAGAGCCCATCTGGCATGGGTTGCCTTGCATGCATGCATCGGGAGTTGAGCCAAGGATGTTCGACGCCGTCCTGCTACTATCACCGAGCTTCAGTGAGGTCCTATTTCACTTCTTTAATTGTAGCCCGCTGCGACAATTGCCCGTTTTTGCCCCATTCTTAGCTGCTCAGCCGCATCGCTTATTCTTGCGGCGGCGTGTCTTCGAGTTTCTCGAACATCAACCCTTCGCCAGAGTTCTCGAGGTGGGTGCAATCGAGCATATGGATGGCGGACACCGGACGACCCAAGCGTTGGCGGAAGCGCTCGGGGATAATGGAACCATTGTTACAATAGATAGAAATCCGCTGAGTCTTGAACTTTCCCGCTACTATTGCCGAGGGCTTCACACGCCGATTACAACGCTCTGCGGTGACGTCTGGGACCTGGTTTCGAAGCCTCCTGCAGCACTCACCGAAGCGCCCTTCGATGTTTTATTAATCCACCATGGAAGCGACAACGACGGTGACGAGACCATGGTGAAGTTATTTGAACAGATGCGGCCCCTTTTTTCACCCAATGGCTGGATGCTTTTCCAATCTCTTCACGATCGACGACCTCGGGCCGACAGCCTGCAGGCGCATCTAGTTGAGAATGGCTACAAACTCGGCATCATGCCCATCACGAACGCGGTCAAGGTCAAACGATTTTTCGTTATTGCAAGACCGCGACGCGCGAACCGAAAATCGCGAGAGACCGCGCCAAATCATCGGCGGTCTATGCGGCGAATTGTCGAGAGACTGCTGCATCAAGCTTTCCGCTCCCGTCATGCAACTAGGACGAGAGAGGTCTAAGGATGTCGGGCTTCGGAGATTTAGCAGCGCTGCCTAGTCCGGGGACCGGCGCCGGGCCCATCAAGGACGTGCTCAGGGCTACAGAAGTGCATTGGGTGCGCCCCGAATCAGACGACCCCATGGGCCCTGTTCTGAAAGTGGGCGAAACCTACTACCGCGCCATCCGTCCTGCCGCCTCGCAACACGCATTGGCCCTTTTTCGCGAAGGGGTGATTCCGAAGCTTTATGAAATTGGGTTTTTGAATCGACAATCGGTTTCGGAATTGGAGGTAGAAGGCTACGCCTTCACGGTAGAATCTGAACCAGCAGATTTTCGAATATCGGCGAGCGCCTTCCCTTTCCTCTTGCTTCAACGGGCGGCGATAAAATGGGTTCTCGCAAACCTTGCTCTCGAAGAGCACGGAGCTGCGCTCGCAGATGGGCATTTCGACAATTTGATGCTTTTCGGCAACTCAGTCCCTCGGTGGATTGATCTCGGGTCGATAATCGCCTTGCCATCAGGCTCCGATAGCTCGATCGGTCTTGATCAGTTTTGCAGATATTTTCTTGGGCCGCTCTTAGCCGTGCACAAAAATCCACTTTTGGCAAAAATGATCCGTAGCCATGCCTTGAGTTGGGGCCGGGGCCAGGGACTGGAGGAGGAGACCGCTCTTTGGCTGACCGGCTTCAGACTTCTTCCTCATGGCGTAAGCCGTCGCGGGATGCTTGAGCACCTTCATGAGGTAATCGCCGGAATAAAATTTGCGTTGCCCAGCACCATATGGTCATCCCCCGGAACTTATTGTGAGAGGCTGCACAATATCGCACCCAATTGTTTTGCATCACCGTCTTTATCATCCCATGACGCTAGGGTTTTGACCGCGTTAGGACGTGAGCTTCGAGCAGGAGATACAGTCCTCGACCTCGGAGGCAACGATGGCTTTTATGGGCTCCACGCTGCCGCCGCCGGCGCGCGAGTCCTAATCACCGATACGGATGAGCTCGCGCTCACGCGAGGCTTGCAGCGAGCAGAGCAAGAACCAACCTGGAAGGTTGCCTTCGGCGTTAGCGATACGATGAGCGCTGATTTCGGGAATCTGCCGATCGCAGACGTAGTCATGGCGGTGGGGCTGACCCACCATCTCCGTTTCAGCCAGGGCTATCACTTCAGCGAAATTGCTTCCCGGCTGTCTTCCCTTACCCGGAGGGTTCTAATTACGGAATTTATGCCGTGGGGCTTACGAGTTGATAAGGCTCCTACAGACCTCCCATCGCATTATAATCTTGAGACGTTTTTAGATAATCTCAGCCGCCGATTTTCGTCGGTAGAGATTGTGCCTAGCAATACTGATGAAACTGGTCAGCCAAAAGTATTGATACGATGTACAAAATAACAAATCCAGCGTATAGCGCCAGCGCTGAATATGAACAATGTCAGGTCACGTTTAATCCCGAAGATATGCCTTTGGTAAAGTATAAACTCGCTTTAGCACGCAGTGGTGATTGGTATAGATACGAAATACGGGATCCATGTACTATAGACTATATATTTGGAAGGCGCAAAGTAGTTAACAACGATTCTTTCGGATCGATTGTGATAGTCGACGCTAGACGAGGTTGCGCAGGGGCTATAACAACCAGCTTCTGGGATCTTTCTCTTAATGAATCTAAGCGGGTGTACAAAATTTGTAATAAGGTGCGCGAGTTTCTTCTAGTATTGCTAGCCGTTACGCCAGGTCCTGCCTTAGAATTAGTAACGGCGCTGACGAACTATGGCCTTACATGGGGCGTGTAGCGACATGCTATTCTTCGAGATATTCAACCCAGTGTTCTGACCAACGCAAACCGTGACGGCGCGCTACTCGTATGAATCAAGTGACACGCGGGGGATCTGCTCGAATCCTGGGAAGCTTGGCTGACTCGGCACTCTTGGCATGGCGGTCGTTTGCAGTCCTGATCTTATCGGATGGTTGACCCCGCAGCGAGCGCCGCCATGGGACTAAACTTACGCGGAGGGGTCACCGATAATCGCACGGCGTAAAGACGTACGCCTTATTCAACGGAAATTACCCTGTAACACAACGACCGACTATCGTTTGTTACTTCCGGCGGTACCAACCACTGATCCGCCGTAAGTTCGATCAGACCTGGTCCGCTGAGTGGGACGTTGAGGCTGTAACCACCTGGCGCGGGGCAGTCCAGCCGAACAATCTCCTTCTCGTTGAGTACAGCTTTCAGCGAGACCGGAAATCTGAACGGCAACCAGTCAGGAATCTCGACCTTCAATTGGAGCACCCTCGGCTTTCGATCGAGGACGCGAATAACTCCGTGAGGTGCCATCCATCCATCGTCGTATTGCCCATAAAGCGCGTACGGTCTCCCACCTTTCGTCACCAGTTTTGGCGCGCGACTCTGACGAAATGGCTCGGTCAAACGCTTGGTGGCGCTGAGGAGGCTCGACAAATTCAAATTCACGCCGCTTCCCACCTTATGCAAGCTATTAGCTTTGCGATCGGCGCGGCGCTGCCCCCGGATTCCCGCTACAGCATTCACAAGCTCCTTGGAATGGGCCACATCGGGCAGTTCTTCCACAGGAAGGAGAGGGATGTTCGTCTTAGCCCAGTTTTCAATCGTTCGCTCGTAGATGCGAAGATAGCGGGCGTGCATGTCTTGTATGTCGAAAACGGTTTCGGCCCGCTTGCGTGCCGAACGCCGGAACAGCTCCGTGTCAGTCTTAGAGGCCAGGATCATCTTTTCCGCGAAGGCCGTCAGTGCATGTTCGTCTAGATAAGGCGCGATAAATCCCTCGCGTTCATGCCGAGCGATTTCGGGGACGCCACCGGTTCCGAAACCAACAACTGGTAATCCGCAGGCGATTGCCTCGATGAGGACCAGCGGGCAGGTATCGGCGATACCTGTGTAAAGGTAAAAATCCAACGCGCTATAATAGGCCGCCATGGCTCTCGAATCTTCGAGATAAGGTAATTCGAGGACCCCCTGGCTGTTAAAGTCCGGCTTCCCTTGCTTCGAGCCGACCGCGACGAAAATCAGTGTCGGATGTCGCAACTTCAGCTCACGGGCAACTCGGACAAAATGATCACCTCCCTTGTATTGGTTGGCCAAGCCATAATCGGCGGCCATTCCAATGAGCGTGCCCTTGTCAGGCAACCCCAGAAGTTTGCGCGCTTCTGTTTGATCGATAGGATGGAAGGTATCGAGATCGACACCGTTATAGATAAGTTCAACCGGCTGCTCGGCAAGCAAGCCGCGCTCGGCCTTTTTCTTGATCCACTTGCTTGGCGCCACGACCTGTAAGTGGCTGTGTGAGTAAGCTAGGCGCTTTAGTTCCCAGACGGTATTGCAGTTGTCCTTCTGTACCGGAGGATAGGAATGTAAATCTGGGCAGTCGTGACATCCATCGCGCCATCGTTTGCACGTGAGGCTATGCGCGCAATGGCCGGTAATCGAGTGCATGTCCCTCAGAAGTCCAGACGATCGGTTTGACCGCACTCAACAATGGGATCGAGAGGGGATTGAAGTATCCGCCGTGCAAGTTCTGGAAATGAATCACGTCGGCTGCGGCAATGCGAGGGTGCACCGAAAGCTGGTGGCTGCCTTGCAGTTCAATATCCTGATAGCCTTCCTTTAGACAGATAGCCTGTAGCGTCGCGTCGGGCAGGGCGGGAAACGTTTCAGCGAAATCAACATCGATGTCGACGCGGTGGGCTAGAACGCGTGAGTCGTGTCCGTCTGCGCGTTGCATCCGACATAGTCGGAGCGTGGAATTGGCTGCCCCACCGTGGCCGAGATAGGTATTGATATGAACGATAGAGAGCGACTTGCCTTGAGTTCGACGCGCACTCAACCTCGGTATCGCCTCGTGGCATGGTGAGGATTGCTGTCGAATGGCCAGCAGACGTCTGGCACGTTCCTCAAGGCTAGTCGCCTCGGCATCCGACTGATCTGGGGCTACCATCCACTTAGAAAAGGTTTCTTTACTCCAGTTCCGTACGAGGCGTCTGGGTAAGGCATAAAGGTCGCTATTCTCATCGAGGTCGCCCTGAAGATTGGCGATCCCTGCGTCAAAGCCAAGTTCCCTCACGATATCTAGGTTGTCCTGATTGAAGGCGTCGGCTGATCCATAGGGGTAAGCGAACAGGCGCACTGGCTCACCGAGAATTTGCTCGAGTTCCTTCCGGCTACCTTCGATTTCTGCACGTTGCATTTTCCGTGAGAGCAGGGGTAGTTTGGTGTGCGACTGCGTATGAGCGCCGATCTCAATAAACGGAGACGCCGCCAGCCGGCGTAACTGGAACCTATTCAGGACCGGCCGTTCGGGTGGTCCACAGCCCTCGTTTCCAGCCCATTGCTGTAACTTCAGCACTGCCTCATTTATCTTCGGCGCAGGCAAGTTGCGCAGTATCCGCCGCAACTCGTCGTGCGCTCGCACGGTTTCCTCAGCGGTCGCGGTCGAAGTGTCGACTAGATCGGCTATTTGCAAGCGAGCGGGAAGGCTGACGCTTGTCAGCAATATCCGTTCTACGACATCGCCCCAGAAGCCGGACTGGCTACCTAACATTCCGGAGGTGACAAAGATTGTAGCGTGCACCCGATGTTTTTCGAGGAGCGGAAGCGCAGCAGTCAGATTATCGAGATATCCGTCGTCGAAAGTCAGTGAAACTGTACCAGCGGGGAGAATCCCGTCTTGCCACTCTCCAATTTGTCGGCGCAACGACACCACACGATACAGCCGAGAAAGAACGCTCAGCTGGTCGTCAAAATTAGTCGGGGACACGCATAAAAGCTGAGCATCGATTGGGTCGTCAGCGACGCGATGGTAGATCAGTATTCTGGGCTTGCTCATCGGAAAGAGCTCCCTGAGCCTTCAACATGATTGACTTAGGTGAGCAGGCCGCTGGCCCCGTGTCAGTTCGTCAGGGGCCCCTGTTAGCTGTGGGCGTCGGGCGTTCCGCAATACTACCAAGATCGGAAAGGGTTGTACGAGCTTCAAAACCCAGAGATCGCGGCAACGCTGGGAACGCGAAATCGCGAGCCTCAGTCCGACCGTCTTCGGAAAAGCATGATATTTTCCACGTCTGACGTTACTGTATAGAGCGAATCTATAACAAAGTACTGTTCTAGATTACTTAGGAATGCTTGTAGGGTAGATCTGTCACTGTCCTTTAAGCCTTCACTGTTACTGAACTGAATCGCCAAATAGTTTCCTCCCACTCGTTCCATGTTTTGCACGATAATAGAGTGGTCTTTGTCAGATAATTCGGAATAACTCAAAATTACGAGATCGGCTAAATAGCGCCTATAAAACGGGGCGTAGCTTCCGCCCCGAATTAAATCGCTAAATGCTTCTGGTCTAATAAAAAGGGAGTCAACGGTTCCATCATTAAAGAGCCTATCTGCAGATATTTCATCGTCATTGGCAATAATGATTCTTGGCGTTGGATTAACCACACGTAATAGAGTGGATACATAAAGGCCCGTATTGCATCCTATTCCCAATATAGTCTGAGGATTGGTTTTCAATCCAATCTCACATATACACTTCTCCAATTTTACGCCAAGGGTTAACTCCTGATTGCTTTTAGGTGATACTGAAACAACTCTCCTTATCAGCTTGTCGTTCCGTTCTAGAAACGCAATTTGTCTTTTAACACCAACAATTTTACCTTTCCTAGCCTTTCTAACTTCCGAGGCAAAGGCTTTGGCGGTTTTGGCGTAAATTTGCGACGAACGCAGCACCGCGGCGGGCCGGCGATGACGAGCATGCTCCTTCAAAAGGGTGGTGAATAGCTGCTTGAAGTGATTAGCCGTGATCCCTGGATTCTCATCATCTTTTAGAAGGGACCGGTATGCATCTCCTCCGCCCATGGCGAAGTACGCTAAGGGAAACATGAAGTACGCAAAAAATTCCCTCACCCACTCCGGAGAAATGTATGCAGGATTTTCAATAAGGCTTCCCCAATCGATAAATATAGGTCTGTTCTTATCGAATACGATATTGAACGTATGGGAATCGTAAGAAAATAGTCCAGTTCTTATCAGCGATTTATTCAGATTTAAGAAAAACAAAGCCGCCTTATGCGTGGCTGCCTGGCTCCACTCGCATGGTAAATTTATCAGAAGTTTTTTGTGCTCCAATACAAGTTCACCATTGGGGCCGTCTTTATCCGCTCTACACGTTTCAACAAGACCATCTTCAATAAGAGTAGCCAAGGTTTCCTGCTCTAAAAGTCCCAAATAAAAATTGCCAAAATCTTGGTGGATAAGCCTAAATACGCGGTCCGCATATTCAGCGACGTGAAAAATTGTTCCATGAGGATCAGCAGTTTCTATAATATTCATATCTTGTAAGCTAAATCTCGGCGCATCTAACCTTGGTGTCCTAGGCGCTATATTGTTAGCCGCAGCCGAAGACGTTGCCGCTTTGGCGGCCGCTGCCTCCTTAGTGCGTAAGCGACGAGCGAAGTAAGCGGCGGCCGGCCGCAAGATTGCCCGCGCGGAGAATCCTCCAAAGGGCTTGGACTGTTTAGTTCGGGCCAGTCGTTCAACTGTCTCCGAGAAGGCCTTGGCTGGCGAGTCATAAGGCGAAGGAGGTCTCAGAAAAGCCTGCGAAAACTTCCGGCTCTTTTCTGCAAAGCGATGATCACCGTCCAGGAGTGCGCCCAGTTGATTGACATGATCGTCAAGGGTATTTGCAACGGTAGGCAAATCCCCTAGCGAGTTTAAGAGACAATCGATGCGCTCGGCATTCCCGGCGCGCGGGTCATCCAACACTGTAAGCACTGGTATATCCATTGCTGCCGCCTCGAACATTGCGGTCGGGTCGATCCCAACAATAGCGATGCTCTGGCCGATGGACTCAATGATGCCGTGCACATCATCGCCCTGACGATCCCACAGGACTACGCGATCTGGCGCCCTGTCTGGCCAGTGGTCCCGGATGGCGCGATTTGCTGGATGCGGCCGAACATAGACATTGCATTCACGCAATCTAGAATCCTTCGAGGAACGTAATGCCTCTACCCAACGCCAAAAAAACTCATGCTCCTGTGGCGCAATCGTCGACAAAGAGCCGAGGTATGTGATTAGGGGCCTCGACGGGTCAAGGCCCAAACGCTGACAAAACTCCGTTTGTGGTAGGCGCGGAACCGCGCCAAAGAACTTCGAAAATCGCATGCTGCCAATAATTGAAATGCGCCAGGTCGACATCTGGTGCAGGGATACTGCCTGCTTCAGCTGAGCTCGGTTCCAAACGAATAGGAGGTCGGGGCTCACGTGAATGGGTCCCTCGCTCATCAGGTCATTCCAGTTGAAAAGAGCCACGCCGACCGGCACGCCAAGATCCTGTGCCGCCTTCGCATAATCAACCTGATAGAGCGCGGACCGTCCTATATATGGCGCGATAATCATCACATCGGGGTTTAGATCGGCGATGAGCCGCTTCAATTGCTGGGATGCTGGAATCGAAAATTCCAGTACGCGACAAATAAAATCAACAAGGCGGGGCCATGGTCGGATCCAAGGACCTTCGAGAAAGCGCCTAATATTCTCGGGCGTCTTCGCATTGATGCGAGCTTGTACGGCCCTTCGGTGATGAAAAAGATAGCTCCGTGCGTTTCGAATAAATTGCTTTAGGCTCTGCCACTGGTCGGCTCTAACGCTAGGCGCGAAGCGGATGCCAACACCACGCTTCTTGGAGATTCGTCTCTGAAAATGCTTCGGCTGCTTGGCGGCGTGGGTTTCTGGATAAACAATTGTCATCCTATGCCCGCTTCGAAGGAGGCGGGCGATGCCATCTTCAAAGTTGCGCAGGTAAGTGGAGTCGTGGAGCAGGAAAACGACGTGGATTCGCGGAGATACGAGGCGCGACCTCATATTCTTGCGCACTCTACGAAAGGTCCGGAAAAACAGATGCGAGTTCCTCAAAGCAGTCAGATCCATACGACAATAACGGACGCTGTGGAGGCTATCGCCCCGCTCGCCACGGCCGCAAGAATCTTGCGCCGGTGCTAAGACAAGATCACCCGGGTAGGCGGATGGCCCCGGTGTTGGTCACAAACGAGCGATCCGCTATCAGAACTGCCTTGTTCAATCGCCGTTTGGCCAGCGCATCAAAGCGGCTGAGGGGAGTCCTGAATTCTGCGAGCGTACACAAGCAAATAATACCGCGTATCTGCCGCGATGCGAAAAGGCGGCTGACAGGCCGGATTGAAATACGCACCTAGGTCGTTAATCATATATCGGAAGCCGTTGCGATGAAGGATGTCGAGAATCTCGTGGAGCCTTTGGCCGATTTCCGGAAACCCGTGATATTCGAGGCATAGTTCGCGGACCAAATGAATTTTCGGCTCGATATCCCTCAATACTTCTAATTCTAGTCCTTCGATGTTTAGCTTCAGGTAGTCAACTGGGCGGTCGAGATAGACGCTCAGCCGACGAACCGGGATCGAACTGTTGGTTGTCACCGAGAACGCCGTGCTTCCATCGGCGTCACGTGTGTCGAAGGAAATCTCTCCATCGAAGTGGGCTAGTCCACTGTTCACGAGCTCTATCCGGGACGCTTGTTCCGGCTCGAGGTTTTCCATCAGATTTGCTCTAAGATGGCGCCAGGATTTTTTTTCCGGCTCAAAAGCGACGATGCTGGCTCCTGGGTGCTTCAACATCGTGCTGAGCGAGAATGACCCGATATGAGCACCGCCATCGATCACGAACGGATCTTCACGCACGGCCTCGAAATCGTAAATGCCGCGTTGAAAGATAAGTTCGTATTCGCTGGCTAGCGAAGGTAGCGAATTCGTTTGGAATAAGAGATTGGCGAGGCGAACCTGATAGTTTCGCTTCTGGTCAGTTATATCCCGCAGCGCGGCAAGATTTTCCGGTGTCGCCAGGATCTGTTCCGAGGGCGCCCCCTTCGGCAATTTCAAAACTGCCGTTACGATCAGTTGATAGTCGGGGTCATTAACACGCAAAGTGTCGTCGCTTATCCGTTCCACAGGGCAGCCGTCGAGGTAGGCTTTTGCGACGGCCAGATTGCCCGAACTATTGACCTGAATTTCTGCGTCCGGCGCAACTTCTCGGAGTAATCCCTCAATGCCCTGAGTGGTGTAGCGCCAGTATTCGCCCCATCGTTCGAAATCGTAGCGGGAAATTTGGCTGATACCGCTGACTGTGAGCAAAAGTGTACCGCCGGGGGCAAGACAGCCGATCGCATTACGAAGCGCCTGCCGCATATCGAAGATGCACTGAAGCGTTTGTGTGCAGATGAAACAGTCGATGGTTCCATCCGGGAGGTTGCGCCCCGAAGCTAGATCTCCTTCGATGGCATTGCCACCAGCAGTGGGGTCGGCAGTGAGAACGAAACTCGCCGTGGCGTTGCCTACGGTTCGGGTATAGTTGTCATCGCCAATTTCGAGAACGCGTCCTCGGATCAGTTCACGTTGCGATGCGATGAATTCATCGATGTAGTGACGGGCGATCGAGTGGCCGATGTCGAGTCCGAATTTCCGGCTAAGGGGCTCGGTGCTCGCGTAAGGTTCAACGTGCCGATCGGCACTCATATCCCGAGACACCGCCTGCTTCTTGTATTGCTCAATCGTGAAGATACCATTCTCGACGGACCTTGCGCGTAGTCCCGCGAAGCGCGGGTAGATAGCGGCCAGGGCGTCGATTTCGGCCTCGATTTCCGCAATGTCCAGTCCAGGAAATTTGGCCGTTCTATAATCGCCGACCATCTCGTATTTGATGCTTGCGCGGTGCTGCCGGTGTTTCTCTAGGCGGTGCTCCGCCGACGTCACAGCGTCGCTGGAAGGATGCCAACTGGAGTTGCCGCTTAAAATCTCGGCAATGGTGTCCGATGCATAATTGCCCTCCAAGGCAGCGAGGAGGCGTGCGTTGGTGTGCGCCAGAGACGGAGGGTAGGGGTAAGGGACTCCGGCAATCCGCGAGGCGATAATCTCTATTGCCTTTTCCTGCGTTCGGATCGCCTCGTTGAATTTGATGACATAGCCATCGACATCCAAATACTCCTGAGTTTCACGTTCGGGCGAAAAGTAGAACGACGGAATACCTGCGGCATAAGCCTCGGCGCCGGTAGTACACCCTGAATGGACGAGGATTGTAGCGTTGGCCAACCACGGGAACACGCTACCTTCTTTGATGGTACTCAGATTGGTCAAGGAGGGCAGCAGCGCTCGCCATTTGTCGAGTGACTTTACCGGATGTGGACGCAGAACGAAGCGCTGGTCGGGGTAGCGCTGCGCGGCTTCGATCAAGAGGTCAGTAAAGTGCTTACGTGATGAAGCGCGGTGCTTCCACAGCTTCCAGTAACTCTGAGCGATTTCCTCAGTCGGCGCATAAATCCGGTTTTTCTGGTATTCGTTCTCCTCGGACTCAATGGCCACATCGCTGGTGCCGAAGCTCGAATTGAAGAGGACGTAAGGCTCGTCGGGTAAGAACGGATAGCTCGCTCGATTGAACCGCCCAAGAAAGGGCTTACGCAAAAGATCAAAGCGCGGCGAGCCGACCGCTTTGACCCGGTCGGCGTGGTTCGGCATGACTTCGGCGATTAACTCGCGGTGGTATTCACCCCAGGCGAAAAAACCGGCTGTGAGAGCCATTGCGTTTTCATCGACCGACACCGTCAGCAAACGCGGCGCGCTTAATCCACCGCTTTCCGCGTATTCAACAAAGCATTGGAAGCCTAACTTGTTCAGCCGAATTAGAGCGTCGAGATCTTCGATGGTAATGCTTTTTAACAGCCAGTTGCCAAGGGGAAGGCGGTCGGCGGCGGCAATCAGGTGGTCTTCTTCGCCGATTAGGATGATCCGCTTCTGCCGGAGTGCGGCAAAGCAAGCGAGTAATAGGCGTGGGGGAAAATCCCTGACTTTAACTTCAATTGGTAGGACAAGAGATTTCATTGTTGAACTAGCGAAACCACGGTTATGAGTGTTGGACCAGTCGCAACCCTGCTGCCAAGTGGCTTCGGGGATGTCTAAGCTGCTCGGACGAGATTTGTTTTATGTCTTAATGCAACTCCACGTCACGCTCAGACCGACTACTACTGGCAGGTGGGTCCGTCGGGGCAACACGCCATAAGCCCAAAAAATTTGCTAACGTTTGCGGCTTGAATTCCCTGTGCTAGGACCTCCATTGTGGTGGCTTCTTGGGCTGCGCGAATTCAATGAAGCATGGGGGCAGGGGGACCGCAACTGGCCGCGAGGCGGGGTAGCGTTCACGCTGCCCGCGAGAACATCAAACGCCGGAAACCTCAAGTCCCTGACCAAGGATTTAAAGGGAACGCGGAGGCTGAATCTTTGCGAAGTATGTCGACAGCGATTGTCTCGTTGGGGCTGAAGTTCCAAGGGCGCTCGTGCTCAAAGTATCGCCGAGATATCGACTGATATCGGGGATGCCACGTGAACATCCGCGACCAGCACATTTTATATGAAAACACTCCAGGAAATGGTTCGTACAAATTTTTGAAGGGTAGTGGCGGGGCGAAATCGTAGATAACCAGAAAACCGGTTTCCGCGAGTGCTCGGTCTGTGACCTCGGCTATGGAAAAATGATCGACTGGATCGCATAAATAGAGGCAGAACCCAAATATTATAAGATCGAATTTTCCAGGCTGAAATGGGAGCTCCGTGGCCGTGCCCCTCTCAACATGAAGCTTGGGATATGTCCTCCGGGCAAATTCGACTGCCTTTGTCGAAGGGTCTATTCCATGACACTGTGCTCCATGCATTTCATGCAACGCCGCAAGGCGGGCACCTGACCCGCATCCGATCTCTAAAACAACTTTTGGCTCAATTCGAAGATCATTTAAGGCTTGGATAACTGGATCATTTTCCAAGTCGAGGTGTTTGGCATTCCGATCGAACCAAGCATCCCCTTCTGAACTCAAAAATATTGCCTTTTGACTGTTCATGACGCATGCCCGAAATTTGACTAGGGAAGTCTCTATGCTTCCACGAAAAGGAAAGTGATCGGAGGGTTATCGGGTCTAAGGAGAGCCGATTTCCGGCTAGGCGGTTGATCGCGAGACAAGACCTCGTGAGCCAGAATGTCGCGCTGAATTCACCGGGAAGGCATTGCCCAAATTTTTCACTAGGATGTCAACACCCAGCCGTTCATCAGGCTGATGATGATGCCGAAGAACTCTGTGAACCAAGATGTAGGCCGGATTGGCCGAAAAATAACGCGAGAATTCCATCTTATGACACCGCAGGTTGGGCGCATGATGCCATTCATTCGCATATGGACTGTTTGACAAGAAATCAAAGACGGCTACATAGCCACCATCAGCTAAGACGCGATCTGCCTCGGCGACACAGCGAAAATGTAAGGCGGGGTCTACGAGACAGAGACAGCAACCGAATATCACCAGATCGAATTTGTTTGACTCAAAAGGCAAATCATCCGCGGTGCCCACATGTAACTCAACTTCAGGGAAACGCGCTCTGCCATCATCGATTGCGATGGACGATGGCTCCAAACCTACAACCTTTGCTCCCCTCGTTTTGGCAATTTGATCAAGGCGATAACCATTAGAACAGCCAACTTCTAATACGCTCTTCGGCTTCATCTCTAGGTCTTCCAGGGCCTTCAAAACGGGATCAGACGTCGAGTCGAATGCCGCCATATTGCGTTCGAACCACCGATCGCCCTCCTCGCTGCGAAACGCTTCCCGTTGAGGCATTTGGACGGATTTTGAGTTTTCTAGGCGAAAGCCAACCGAGGGCTGGTGATCGCTATCGGATGAACGAGTCCGCACGGCAGCATAGTCTGACAGGGAAACCTCAGGCCTCGACGGAGCAAGTTTGGCGCGTAGTTTTGACCCAACGGCACGAAGCGAAAACCGCTTCGTGCGATCGTCGTGTCTCGGACTCGTTTCCACCTGCAATGAGCTTGCTTCGCTTCTCGGCTCCCCGGGCGGAGTTGATGGTCGGACCAGTGGGAGTTCTGATTTAGACAAGTGCTTCGACTCCGCGCGAGGTTCGCTTATTGACTCGAAACGCGAGACAAAACACGCGGACTAAGAGCCGCGGTTACGCTAACAACACGCTTAGAGGTCGAAGTACGCCGACCGACACTTCACCTTTGTCAAGGTTGTTCTTGAGAACATAGACGGCCCAACTTAGAACCTCCTCTGGCATTCGCAAGTGCAGTATGGCAACACTCCGCCGAAATTCGGCTGTAGCCCTTCGCTTTCTAGGAGCAGGGTATAGGGCCATCGCCTGAAGTGTGACGGAGGTCATCCCGTAAAATGATAAGCTGGTCTGATGCGAACGTTTTGGTGACGGGAGGAACCGGTTCTTTCGGCCGAAAATTTGTCGATATCGTAATGAGGGAGAAGCGGCCAAAGCGCTTAATCGTCTTTAGCCGCGACGAGCTCAAACAGCATGATATGCGGCAAATATACCCCGACATGTCTTCGTCGCCGATCAGGTTTTTCATCGGAGACGTCAGGGACAAGGAACGGCTTCAGCGCGCCTTTCACAATGTGGATATCGTGATTTATGCAGCGGCTCTGAAGCAGGTGCCTGCGTCAGAATACAATCCATTCGAAGCGATTCAGACTAACATTCTGGGTGCGAAGAATGTGATCGACGCGGCGATAGATCAAAAGGTCAAGCGCGTCGTCGCGCTCAGCACCGACAAGGCGGTCAACCCGGTCAATCTTTATGGGGCAACGAAGCTCTGCGCTGAGAAGCTTTTCGTCCATGGCAATTCCTATGTGGGCGGTGCTGACATTCGGTTTGGCTGTGTCCGATACGGAAACGTTGTCGGTAGCCGAGGCAGCGTGCTCCCGCTTTTCCTGTCGCAGCGCAAAGGAGGACGTATCACTATCACCGATGTGCGGATGACTCGTTTTTGGCTCAAGTTAGATCGCGCCGTACGCTTAGTGCTTTCTACCGTGGAGAACATGCGGGGCGGCGAGGTTTTCGTGCCCAAGATACCTAGTATGAAGGTAATCGATCTTGCTGCTGCAATGGCGCCTGGATGCTTAATTGATGAGGTCGGCATTCGCCCCGGTGAGAAGCTGCACGAGGTTCTGATATCGGAAGACGAAGCACGAAGGACTTTTGAATTTGACGAAACCTACGTGATTGAGCCCGCTCAGGCTTTCTGGGAAGAAGAGCCTGTTGATGCTGGGAAATCATTACCCGAGGGTTTTCGCTACAGCAGTGACACCAACAAAGAGTGGCTCACGGTCGAGGATTTTCAACTTATGGCGCAGGAGTACCTTGCTATCTCGAGCCCCAGCAACCCCTAATGGAGCACGGTCCCGATTATATTCCCTATGCCACCCAGTGGATTGATGACGATGAGGTCGCTTCAGTTCTACGGGTACTTAGGTCGGATTGGCTAACTCAAGGTCCCGCGGTTAGCTCCTTCGAGCGCCGCATCGCCGAATATTGCAATGTTAAACATGCTGTGGCCGTTTCCAGCGCAACCGCGGGCTTGCATCTCGCATGTTTAGCTCTTGGACTAGGGCCGGGAGATATTTTGTGGACATCCCCTAATAGCTTTGTGGCGTCGGCCAACTGCGCCCGTTATTGCGGGGCCGACGTCGACTTCGTCGATATCGACAGCCGAACATACAACATGAGCGTTGCAGCACTTGATCGCAAACTCCATGAATGTAGTGGCGGGCGTCAGTTGCCCAAAATCGTAGTCCCCGTGCACTTCGCGGGTCAGCCAGCGGAGCTCGCAAGCATCCGCAATTTATCACGCCGCTATGGATTCTTTGTGTTGGAGGACGCTGCCCATGCAATTGGCAGCCGCTATGAGGGCTCTCCTATCGGCGATTGTCGATTTTCGGACATCACCGTCTTCAGTTTTCATCCTGTCAAAGTCATAACCACTGGAGAGGGTGGCCTACTGACGACGAATAGCGACGACCTCTATAAGCGCCTTTTACGGTTACGCAATCATGGGATCAATCGTGAGCCCCTCGGGATGCAGGGCCAGCCAGATGGTCCTTGGTATTTCGAGCAAGTGGAGCTTGGTCTGAACTACCGGCTTAGCGACATCCACGCCGCCCTCGGGCAGGCGCAGCTCGCCAAGCTGGAACTTTTCATCCAAAGGCGCTCTGAATTGGCAGCCAGGTATAATGACGCGTTCAGTGATCTGCCCATCACTCTTCCATGGCAGTCTCCAGATATCCAGTCCGCTTGGCATCTATACGTGGTGCGCCTCCGAGATGAGGTCGTGGCTCGCAAGACCCAGCTTTTCGATTTTCTGAGATCACGTGGCGTGGGCGTCAATGTCCATTTCATTCCCATTCACACTCATCCCTATTACCGAAACTTGGGCTTCAGGAAAGGACAATTTCCGGAGGCGGAGCGCCACTATGCGGAAGCTCTCAGTCTGCCGATGTTCCCGAAACTTACGAACGCTCAGCAGGATCGTGTCGTAGAAGCCATCACGACAGCATTAAAGTGAATTCCGAATCAAGTCGAGCGACGAAGTCACCTCAGAAGTGGGCGCCTGTAAGGGTTGCCTTCCGAGTCGACGCTGCGCCGGCAAGCGGCGGAGGACATGTCTATCGATGCTTGGCCTTGGCTGACGCTCTTGCCGAGCGGAATGCCAATTGCATCTTCGCCACGCGAGAAATCTCCTTGAAGACTGTGCCGGCGCTCGCCTCCTCAGGCCACAAGATTGTGTTACTTGACGAAAGGAGCGAAGCGCTTGAGGCAAACGAAATGGGAATTCGTGTGGGCCCGGTCGATGTACTCATTGTCGACGACTATCGGCTCGGCGCGGCTTTCGAGCAGACTGCACGCACGTGGGCTCCTTTCATCGCAAGTATCGACGATGTTCCTGCCCGACATCACTTCGTGGATGTGATAATTGATCCAACCTATGGCCGCACAGCATTCGCCTACGTGGAATCGGCACCTGGAGCGCTTTGTCTGGTTGGCTCCGAATATGCTCTGCTCAGACCGCAGTTTGCTTCTATGCGCGAAGTAAGTCTGGCAAGGCGCGAACGGCGGGCTGGGCGATTGGAACAAATCTTAATTGCCTTCGGTGCTTGCGACCCGGACAATTACTCTGAGGCTGCCCTCGACATTCTGCTTCAAATCCCCAATGTACTTATTAGCATCCTGGTGGGGGCCTCGCACCACGGAGCGCGGTCGATCCGCGCAAAGAGCACTAACGCTACCGATCGGGTGCGGCTTCTTAAGTCGCGGAACAATGTGGCGGCACTGATGGCAAGCTCGGACTTGGCGATTGGCGCGGCGGGCGGGATGTCCTGGGAGCGCTGCGCTCTTGGTCTACCTTCCGTGGCCGTAAGTATCGCCGACAATCAGCAAGCAGTGGGCGAGTTGGTGTCGGGCGCCGGGGCTATGCTTTATCTCGGACAAGGAATTGATATTTTGCGAACAAATCTGGCCGCCGCCGTAACGAAATTACGCGCGACACCGACAGAGTTGATAGAGATTGGTCGCGCTGCGGCGAAGCTATGCGACGGTCAGGGTGCTCCCCGAGCCGCTGAAGCGCTGCTAGTTGCTCGAGACGCACTCGCAAAAGATCGACACACATGAACGTTCTCAGGTTTAACGATATTGTCGAGGTGGCCGGGCGGAAGATTGGCCTCGGCCAGCCCTGCTTTATCGTGGCTGAGGCCGGCATCAATCATAACGGTGACGTAGGGCTGGCTAAACTTTTGATAGATGCCGCGGCTGAAGCGGGTGCAGATGCAGTAAAGTTCCAGAATTATAGCACCGAGGATTTTCTTTCGAACCGCGACCTAACCTTCACCTACGTGTCGCAAGGACATCAGATTACCGAGGCGCAGTACGATGCGTTCAAACGTTGCGAGTTATCGCCTGACGAGCTGGCCGAGCTTAAGTCCCATTGCGACGCGCGCGGGATAGTTTTCCAAAGCACTCCGTCTAGCCCGCGTGGTATCAAAGATCTGATGGCTATTGGCGCACCGTTTCTAAAAAGCAGCTCCGATTGCCTGACCCATCTGGAGCTGATACGAGCGATGGGAGAGACCGGATTGCCGACCGCAATCTCCACCGGTATGGCGACCGGGGCCGAGATCGAGAAGGCTGTGGAGGCTTTCCACGAAACCGGCAATCGCAATCTTGTATTGCTCCATTGCGTCTCGTCCTACCCGACGCCGGAAAATGAAACAAATCTGGCTAGGATCCCTAGGCTCGCCCGCGCGTTTGATTGTCCTATTGGATTTAGTGATCATACACTCGGCACGCTAGCGGCAGCGTTATCGGTGGCCCTTGGCGCATGCTTGATTGAAAAGCACTGCACACTTGACCACGATCTGCCGGGGCCAGACCACTGGTTTTCACTGTCGCCGGGCGAGCTGGCGGAATTGGTAAAGGCAGCGCGGAGTGCACAAAAGATGGTTGGCACGTCGGATTTGAGTTCGACTAAGAGCGAAGAGCAGGGACGCCTCGACTTCCGTCTGTCCTGCGTCGCAGCCACGGATCTGCCGAAAGGACATCGGCTGACTGTCCAAGACATCGCCTTTCGGCGGCCTGGTCACGGAATGCCGCCTAACGAAGTCAGCCTGCTCGATGGGCGCATCCTTCGGCGAGCGGTGCCAAACGGGCATGTATTCGACGTGGAGGATATGATGTGCCATCTGCCGGCGCGATAGCCCTTATGGACGTTTTTGGGCTACTAGGTTCCAGGTAGCCAACTCGCAATGGTCCTCTGGAATCTCGCTCCGAATAAGCTTGTGTTGCAGCATGGAAATCTCGAAATTTTCGAACAGATCTAGCAAGTGCTCCCTGCAACTAAAGTGGATCGGCCCTAAATGCGCGAACGTACCGTCCTGAAATCCGGATCGCGTAAATTTGTCTTCCGGCTGTCCACGCCCGTAGTCATGATGAGACGTCGAAAACCAGTCAACGCCGACATAATGTCCGCCCAGCTTGAGTTTGGCATAGACGTTCTCGAGACCCTTGCGGATTGCCGCTGTCGTATTGCAAGTGAGCGCTCCTCTATCAACGATCAGGTCAAATTCTCCCTCGAATGGCAGCGAGACGGTGAAATCTCCCTTAACGATACGTCCCTTCAGATCCGGGTGGATCTCCCAAAGCTCTCTCAAAATAACTTCGCTACCTTCAACTGAAAAATATTCACAACCAAGCGACTTGAAAAATGGGATGTTTGCGCCCGACCCGCATCCAAGTTCAAGTACTCGAAACTCGGATCCAGTTGGGCGAGCGTGCCGCATCACGAGGCTGATCACATCGGACCACGGCCATTTGATGGCCTGACCACCCCGCCGATAACAATCGTCCCACTCTTTAGAGAAACCCATCTTTACCTCTTCGGGAAAGTCGCCTTTAGAAAGCGCGTAGCGGCAGAAGCCACCAACCGTATCATGGCACTGGAAACCCAGTGTTGTGAACACAGATCTCGACGGTAGATTGTCTGTTTTAATGTCGGCACATATGCGAGAGAGGTGCGGTGCCCAACATCCGAACGCGCACCGACAGGCGAGCTTTAGAACGTGTCTTCCAATTCCCTGGCCGCGTCGCCCTGGGTCGACGTTGATGCTGACTTCAGCGCTACAATCATCAAGCCTCTCAAATCGAATTATTGACGCCGCACCAAGACTATCCTCCGCGATTAGCAGAAGTCTTCTGGGATCGGCGAGGGCTGCTTCGAACCAGGCGACATGCTCTGACCAAGAGATCTCATCACTCTTCCGGAACATCAACCTGGCTGCCGGATCGTTGCGCCATTGCCAAGCGACCCAGCTGTCTGAAGAGTTCGCCTTACGCAGGATCACAATCTATCTCCCGAGAAAGAAAATGATCAATGTCTTCCCGTTTGCGCACTAGCCGGTATGTATTATCTTCAACGGCCACAACAGCGGGTTGAAGCCGTATGAATGTCCAGGCTTGACTAAAGCTGTAAGCACCAGCGTGATCCACCGCAAGAACATCCCCACGCTGAAGTTCGGGTAGCGAAACTTCTTCGCCAAGACAATCCGATCGCATGCAGAGCGGACCGAAGAGGGAATATTTTCGAGCCGGTCGGTTTGCGCCGGATAGGTTGACAACGCGATGACGTCGGAAGCGAGCAGACGGCAGAACATTAATACCCGCATCCAACACAACTTCGTCGAAATGCAGGCCTCTCACGCTCTCGACCGTTGTGAGGAGCAAAAATGCATTGTCAACGAGGTATCGTCCCGGCTCGAGGATCAAAGTAGGAAGTGGGTCCGCACGTATCTGCTGAATTGGCTGCACGATGGCCGCAACGTACTCATCCGCCGACGGCACTGACCAGTCGATCGCATCCTTGAATGGGCAGTCCGTGGCGTAGCCCCCGCCCAGGTCTAAGTAGCGCAAGTCGATCAGATCAGAATCAACTAGGGTTTGGGCGAGTTGACTAATCCGCCCTGAAGCCGCCCGATAGTACCCGACATCAGTGATATTTGTGCCCCCATGGATGTGTAGGCCTACCACACGAAGATGGGGCATAGTCTCTCGTACAATTCGAGCTGCCTGGACTGCCTCGCCACTCTCCAAGCCGAAGCCGAAGCGAAGCCAGGGAACTGCACCAAGCTCAGCGGTGACCCGAAGTCCAATCTCTATCAACCGCCCGGCCTCTTGCCCCAACGCCTCGAGAATCTTCAGTTCCTGGAGGTTGTCTACGTTAATCCGGCAGCCGTAGTGGATAATTCGTTTCAGTTCGGACTCCGTTTTCAAAGGCCCATTTACGATGACGCGGGTGTTCATCCAGCCTTGCCGCTCCAGCATCTCCAATTCGAGTTCCGGCACTATTTCCGGTACCACACCGATGCGAGCCAGCGTCTTGACCACAGACATTAAGTAGTTGGTCTTGATCGAATATGAGACGAGGCTATTGGGGTATTGATCAGCGAGTGCCTTTTGCAGCCGCTCGGCGTTCCGCTTCAAGAGCTGAGGGAAAAAAATGAAGAGCGGGCTGCCGAAGGCTGCAAGGAGTGCCTGGTAGTCAAACGGGGGACAGCCCCACGGTGAGCGCTGGTTCGCCATAAAATAGTGTCGCTATTTAAGTTCTGTTGGCCACCGATACCCATCATGGGATGGGGTCATATCTCTCTGCCCAATACCTATCTACCTTCACTGGGTGGAACTCATTTCGGGGTCGTTCCACTCCCAAAGCCATGAAGATTGCTTCTGCCAACAAAAAGCAGCCCGCTGCCTGCGTCGGCCGCGATCACAGCGGAGGGACGAACGTTCAGATCGAAAGGCAGTATTGCCCCCTCCGCTGGATGTGTCCGATAAGCCATATCAATGTTGATGAGGTACCGGAAGTCGAACGCGGCAACAATCCTTTCTACACACGCATTAACTTCCGCGTTCTTCTCGATGCAGCCGCTCTCTAAAGAGCCATGACGTGGACGAAGTTTTCGTTGGGGGATCACGTACGAGGTCGTGCCACTCTCTACTAAAACGTCTACGCTGTAACAATTGCCTTCAAGGTACTCCATAAGCAGGAATGCGGGGACAGTTGGTTGCCGCTTTAGCAATTCAACAAGGCGACGCGCCGAGATCAGTGTGTCCCTCGTATTCGTCAGCATATAGGCGAACTCGTCGAGTTCGGAGACAACCAGACGGAACCCGCGCGACCCGTGCGCTTGAAGCGGTTTAAGCACGACCGGCCGGCGAGGAAATCCCAAGGCCTCTAGTGCCAGCTCAACCTCCGCCACCGAGGTTGGGACGAATGCTAGAGGCGTCTCGACACCACAGGCCTTAAGTCTAGATAGAAACTGGAACTTGTTAGATGCAAGTCGGGTCGTCTCATAGCTCGATCCTATAATCGTGACGCCAGTGTCGGAAAACCGCGCAGCACCAGCCGAAAGTTGAAGAGCTTCCTCATCGGATAGGGGGACGACAACTTGCACATGGCGTTCGGAACACAATCGAAGTACCTCATCAAGGTACTCCGGAGCAGTCCCGTAGGGGACAGTGTAGAACTCATCCACGAAATGTGCCCCGATCGCATCCCGCCGGGCATCGACGCCGATAATTATCACGTCAAGTTCTGGCACGGTCCGAATGGCTTCCAATAGCCTCGGAACGCCGTGGCCTCCCACTGAGGTCAACAGAATTCGTGTTTTCTTATGCGCTTTCGCAATATGAACCATGGTGTATCAGCCGAAAATCCTGGAGTGGCGGCGGGGCTCAGTTCGCTTATCCCATCCTGTTTGCATCCCCTAAGTGAATTCCATAGCTGGCACTCAACAAGCCACGAATACCTTTGATGTCCGACTTCTTCGTAGCGAACTGGCACATCAGTCTTAAAACTAAAAGCCTGGACGGTATGAGCGCGTCGAGCGGGCGCTAACGCACTCATCTGAGGTTCTACCGCAATGCTCTTGCCTCATAAGCTAGAAGGGGGCAAGGAAGTGCCACGGGCGTTATTCGGAACAAGGCGATCAGGCAGCACCTTTTGTGACGCTTGTTCGCCATAATGACGGGCGTGGGTTGAAGTGGCTTTGACAGTGATTGCTATGCAGGCGATAGAGAGATCACTCGCTTGGCACGTATCGTCCCAACTAACTGACCTCAACACACCGTGACCACCGTTCTCGCCATTGCCGCTCATCCTGACGACGAGGTGCTTGGCTGCGGCGCCACGCTTGCCCAACATGCCCAGCGTGGAGACGAAGTGCGCATCCTTATTATGGCAGATGGGGTTTCCTCGCGCAGCGCCGACAAAATCTCAGAAGCGGCGTCGGCGCCTGGCTGCGGAGGCGGCCGCCACTGAACTCGGCGCGCGCGACCTGACAGTGTTCGACTTTCCGGACAACCGGCTCGACCAGCGGCCCATGCTGGATATCGTAAAGCCCATCGAAGAATTTATTCAGGAGGTGAGGCCGGATATCGTCTACACGCATCATGGCGGCGACCTGAATATCGACCACGGGCTCGTGCATCGCGCCGTGGTTACTGCGTGCCGGCCCCTCGCCGGTAATGCCGTTTCGCTAATAGCTGCCTTTGAGGTCTTGTCCAGCACAGAATGGATGAGCCCTTCGAGCGCCAACGTCTTTCTACCGCGCCTGTTCGTTGACGCATCTCGCTTCATGGAAAGAAAGCTCGCGGCGTTACGTTGCTATCAGGAAGAGTTGCGGTCTTTTCCCCATCCCCGCTCCATTGAGGCCGTGATGGCATTAGCAGCCTATCGCGGTGCGGCCGCGGGCTTCGAAGCGGCAGAGGCGTTCGACATTGTGCGACTGCGGATTTCATTGGAAGCAACCCTTCCAACGATCTTGTAGCGTAGCAGTATCAGAGCAGGGTAACTGCGATCCGGTTTCGGCGTTGCGGTTGTCAACGTTGTAGAGGACCGAGAGGAAGGATCGGCTCGCTTCCTAGTCGGATATTCCTTAGCCACCTTCAGAACACACGTTTTTGGATTCAACATGCATGGAAGCAATGTCGGGCCGTTCCAAGAGTAGCTTCAAAACATCGGCCTGTAGAAAGTCTGGCTTGTCATCCAGGAGCGCCTCAAAGACTGCCTTAACAAAACGGAAATCAGCCTCCGTATCCACCGTCCAACGTAAATCTCCCAGGTCGAGCGCTTGCACCAAATGAGCAATGTTGAACCGCTCGGGATGAGAGTACACGAGGGTTGTCACGTGTTCGCGCGTACCTTCGTCCATCAATTCGTGGTCGAGCTTATTAAAGGTTGCGGCGCTCATCACTTCAACATCGAGACCATCGGGAAAGCTGCGCTTCAATGCATTTGTGGTGAAGTCCGCTCCGCGTCTGAGATGCAGCTCGATGCAGGCATCGACCACGGTCCAGTCCACAAGGGGACAATCCGCCGTAAGACGGACGATGTGGTCAGCTGGCCCCAGAGCGCTAATTGCTTCTCTAAAGCGACTTAAAACATCGCCAAGCGTACCTCGATAGAGGGGCGCACCCTGACCGGTACAAAAGGCTGCCAAAGGGTCGTCACTAGGATCGGAGCTAGTGGCAACTATCAATTTGTCGATACGTCGAGCATGGCGCAATCGATCAAGCTGCCGACCTATCATCGGACGTCCGAGGATTGGCTTCATGACCTTTCCCGGAAGCCTCGACGAGGACATGCGCGCTTGCAGGATGGCGAGGTTCATCAGAGACGCGATGGATCCTTGGCAGTCCAAAGAAAGGGCGACAATAAGAATGGATCCTGCACTGCGTAGCTGCTCCAGGGCAAGTCGAGCGGCGCTGAGGCTGCTTGATTCGTGATTTCGGAAATTTCTGCGGCAGAGGTAACACCGACGATCGACAAGTCGATTTCCGGATGCGCCAAGACAAAACCGAGGGCAGCTGAAACGGGGGTGACACCTTCCCGTAACAGCCGTATAAAAATTTGAGAGAGCTGCAAACCAGAGCGGCCGAACGTTTTTACTAAGGTGTGTTCACGAAGGAAGATTGCGCCTTGCAAAAAAATGGATCGCGCCTGCACAACAACTCCCATGTTTTTTAATTGAGCGATGGTTCCGTTCATCAACAAACGCTGATCCAAAAAGCTGATTGGGAGTTGAATGGCGTTGGCGTCGGGATATCGCCGAGCCAGTGAAAGAGGCTCATCGTCAAAATAGGCTGAAAATCCAACGCGCTGGCATAATCCACATTCTCGGAGCCTTTGTAAGGCTCGCCAAAGGTCAGGACCATCCGGGCCATTAAGCTCGGCTGCCGAGTGAACCAGCAACGTGTCAACCGAAGAAGTCCGCAGCAGCTCAAGCGATCGGTGGAAGCGAGCTAGGACCGCTGACACGCCGTGGGAAAGGCTTATGGTTTTTGTCGTAAGTCGGAAAGTCGCATCGTGCGGAATTGTATCGCCAAGGATTTTCTCTGCGTCACCATAAGCAGGCGCGGTGTCGATCATCGTTATCCCGGCGCCGTCAGCGACCTCTATGATCGCGGCCACGTCACGGTAAGGAACCCTTCCGATTTTGTTAGACACACCATAGGCACCGCCGAACTGTGCTGTTCCAAGACCCAGACGATCTATGAAGCCGTGCCGCACGCCCTCCTCATCTGACCCGAAACAACGGCTTTAAGGGAGCGCATCTTAAATAGGATCGGATCGAACCACCGCGAACCGCGTCGCCCAAAATAGAAAAAGTTTCGTCATAGGCACCAAGCAGACGCGAAACGTCGTCTGTCGAGTGAGCGTAACTCATCATGTGCGTACCGAGTGATATAACCCCACGCTCTAATAACTCTTGGATCAATAAAGTATTTATTTCCCAAGAAGTCCCAGTATCAGTGTCTTCAACGACCAGGAATGTCCAGGTCGGATCTCCTGAAATGGCCATGAAGCTGTCAAAGCCATGCTGCTCGATGAGCTTTGCAATGCCCTCCTTCAACCGAGTGCCCTGGGATCGCATGACGTCGATCACCGGCTCGTCCAGCAGCTTTCTGATGGTCGTCCGAGCAGCTGCCAATGACAAGGTTTCACCGCCCATTGTAAAGGAAAAGAAGACCTCCTCCATTTCCTTCATGATCTCTCGTCGCCCGCAAACCGCTGACAAGGGGAAACCGTTGGACATCCCCTTTCCGAGCGTTGTGAGATCAGGCGTCACGCCGAATAACTCCTGTGCGCCCCCCTGCGCAAATCGAAACCCCGTCACGATCTCGTCAAAGACCAGAACCGCGCCCGCTTTGTGAGCGAGACGCTTTACCCCTTCTAAATAATCAGGTGAAGGAACAGTTATGTTCATCGGTTCCAGAATGACGGCAGCAACTTGGCCATTTAATTCCGTGAGCTTGGCATCCAGGGCGGCAATGTTGTTATAGGAAAAGCTGTGTGTCAGAGCGCGGGTCGCTTCAGGAACGCCCTTGTTCCTCGCTGTACTGCCGATATACCAATCCTGCCAACCATGATAGCCGCAAACAAGTACATGGTCCCGACCTGTGAAAGCGCGCGCAATACGAATTGCGCCGGCGGTAGCATCAGATCCGTTCTTGCCGAATCGAACCATTTCCGCGCAGGGTACCGTGGCGCAGATTAACTCAGCCACCTCGGCCTCGATCGGATGCGAAAGCGAATAAATGGTGCCGGCGGCTAATTGGCTCGTTACTGCGGAATTGACGTCGGGATCGGCGTAACCGAGCGTTACGGCCCCAAGCGCGTTGGCAAAATCAACATATTCATTTCCATCCACGTCCCACAGCTTGGAGCCAAGGGCTCGCTGGGCAAAATAGGGGGAGACGGAAAAGGGATATTGGGTCAAGCTTTTGGAGAACGTCTGGGCGCCGAGGGGGATCGTTTGGCGGGCGCGTTCAAGCAGTCGTTCGGAGCTCGCATATCGACTTGGCATGAAACTCCGGTGTTCAGTGTGATTGGACGGAATTAAAGCAAACTGTTCGTCTGCTCAAATGCCGTCAGTACCTCATTTTTGGAATTGCTTATAAAGCACCCCGAGTGTGCGCTAGCAACAGGCTAAGTAGCCGCCAGGCCGACGTGGCTCGGCTCACGGGCCATTAAATGTTTGTCGACCTCACATGTCGTCGACATTTTGGCGCGCCTCCCAGTGGCGGAACGACCCCATTCTAGTGCGGCCCCTAGCCCGATTTCCATTTTGCTCCCACACTAGGTCATCGGAAATTCAGCTGCTTGCTGAACATACTCAGTCAATTTTTTCGGGCTTAAGTGGTTGAAAATCAGAGCGTTAGGCATGAGTACGTCACTAGCTCAGGCCCTCACGGAACCTCGCGAAAAGTTTGCCGTCGAAATCGTCACGTTTGACAGTGCTAAGCCGAGCGATTTTGCAAAGCAAACCGCTTGGATAATGTTTGTGGCTTGCCTTGTCCCGACGAAACTCGACGGGGATGACAGAGAGGCGTTTGAATTGATGCCGTCATGGCCGACACAAGGACCGCAGTACTCGCGTAGACAAGGCTTGGGCACTATTACGTATCGGCCACAGCGAAGCAACGGCCGACCCGCAGCGTTCTCACAATCGGGTTTACCGCCTTGGCCTGAAAATCGCTCGCCACGGACCGGGCGGAGGTGAATCTGGTCCGATGCTCTTCTTGACATACTGGTTTGTGGTCTTCGCCGGCGTCTTTTTCGTCGCATATTGGCTCATCTATCAGCCTTTTCTCCGCATTCTTCTGCTTCTTGGAAGCTGCCTTATCTTTCAGTTGCACTTCGCTGGCCCGGCGGGGGTCCTTCCAATCCTTTTGCTCGCCGTTCTAACCTATGTCTGCGGGCTAATCGGCGGCAAACTTGCGACCACGGTTGGTATCGTGGCCAGCGTCCTGACCCTCGCGTCCTATAAATACCTGACGTTCCTGGTCCAGTCCGTGCTCGGCCTCGTCCTATCGGAAGCGACGGTGACGCAAGCTGTCGCGGCCATCGGCTCGAGCCTGCCGGCTGCCCCGCCCCTCGGCATCAGCTTCTTCGTCTTCGAGTTCTGTCACTATCTTTTCGACGTCAGGCGCGGGCAAGCGCCGCTGCGATCTCCTCTTTTGTTCGCAAGCTTCGCGCTGTTCTGGCCTACCCTCGTCGCCGGGCCGATCAAGCGCTATGAGCAGTTTACACCGTCGCTTGAGGCGGGACTGAGCCGGAGGAACGCATCTGATATTGCCAGTGGTCTTCTGCGCGTGGCCGAAGGCCTAGTAAAAAAATTCATCGCGGACTATCTCGGCCAGATAATCGATTTCTATGACGACCTCTTCAACCAGCTTGCATTGTCGTCGCGCTGGGGTCTTGTCGGAGCCATTGCCCTCCGCATCTTGTTCGACTTCAGTGGCTACAGCGATATTGCCATCGGCTATGCGCGCATGATGGGGGTGCGGATTCCCGAGAACTTCTGGTGGCCGTATCTCGCGGTGAGCCCAGTCGATTTCTGGCGCCGCTGGCATATCTCGTTAAGCTCATGGGTTCGCGACTATGTGTATATTCCGCTCGGCGGAAATCGGTACGGACCGATCAGCCGCGTGCGTAATCTCCTTGTCGCATTTCTTCTGGTTGGGCTCTGGCATGGGGCGGGGTGGAACTTCATCATTTGGGGCGTCTATCAGGGTGTCGGCGTTGCCGTCACTGAGCCCATTCAGAGGCTGCTTGCGCCGTTGCAACTCTCTCGATATGGCCGCGCCACGCGGCTTGTATTCGGCGTGATGGGGTGGCTTGCTACAATGCTCTTTGTGGCGCTCGGCTGGCTTTTATTCTTTTATCCTTTGCCACAGGCGCTCGAAATGGCGAGAGAGCTGTTTTAGGTTGGTGATATGCCTTTCTTGCAATTCTCAAGGCTTTCATCTATCGACCGCCCCTTCACCGAGCGGATCAGCGCGCTGCTTATTCCGCGCCTGTTTTTGACTTCGCTCGTGGTTGGGTTCGTTCTCTCTGCCCTTCTCGGCTACCTCTCGACCAAGAAGCCGTTGTTTCAGGATTTTGTCCGCATCCATCAGCTGATCGGTTCAGAAAGCTTATTCAATGTGACGGCATTGCAAGCGCGGCGTCTTGTTGAAGATGTACCCCGCAACAAAATCCTGGTGATCATCGGCGGAGACTCGCGCCTCAATGGCGTCGGCCAAACACCTCCGGGCATATGGTCAAAACGATTACAGGCGAGGCTCGGATCTGATTATCGGGTGATTAATCTCGCCCTTCGCTCCGGAGCGCCGAATTTATTCGGCTCGTTTGTGGCGGAAGCGATGATCAAAGAAGGTCGCAAGGTTATTTTTGTGGCCGACACACCCTTGCTCGTCCCCATGGCACCTTTGGGGCCGACGAGGGACTACCGCTACATGTTTTATGATGCCAAGGCACGCGACCTGTTGTTGCAGTCAAGCGCACGCGACGCGCAGGTCAAGGTTCAAGAGGACAAGGCTATCACCGGTTGGGACCTCCAGGAACTTTACCTTCGGGCCTCTCTGAACCGATTTGCCTATTTCGACGACCTTTGGAACTACGTCGGTTACTGGTATTTATTTATCGGGGGCTGGTCACAATTGGCGCTGCCCTCGCCAACGGAGGCTCGCGTATTCAAGAAAGATCCAGAACAGACAGTGCCCGCCAATGGCTACTATGATTACTATATTTTCGAAAAGTCATTAGCGCAGCTTCGCACAGCTTTCCAAACTATCAATAAGGAACATTATCTCGCGTATGAGCAATCTCTGGAAACGATACCGCGACCGCTTAGAATTCACGCCATCTGGTTCCCTATCTGTTACTCACCTTACTACACTACCCATTTTACCGATGAGGAAAAATCCGTTTACGCTGCGAGCTTCACCGCGGCGAACGAGGCGCACCGCCGCGTAGGGTTTGTCTCAGTTGTCGTCGGGTGTGAGTGGAGCGTCAACGACTTTGCAGATGCACAACACCTGACGGAGCAAGGCGCGCAGAAACTGGTCGAGATCGTCGCTCCCTTGGTGGCCGAGAAGGCGCGGACACTTGGATACGGAGGCCCACCATGAAAAGAGTCGTGTTGTCGATCACGCTTGGCTTTGCAATCGGCATCCTCTTCCATTTTGGACTCTACCGTTTTGGATTGCCGATCAAGCCGTTCATCTACCAAGCCTTCTAATCGTATCAGAAGTTGGATGGAAAAAAGTGCTGAAGAGACGAACGCATATCATGAGGGGCGCAGACAACACCTGCAACAACTCTCCGCCTCATGCGATGATGCAGGGAACGCACTTCACGTCGCTCACCGTTTCGTTGGAGCCTTGCCAACGCCTGTGGGGAATCCTAGGCGGAGTTGTCGGGAGCTGTCGGCCGACTACTTAGCGGCGACTACCACGTATCCTAGAGCAAACAGCTTGTTCCTGTCTGTTATGGTGTCCAACCAAAAGGCCGGCTTGGTAATGAGCCATTTATTTAAGCTGAAGACTACGTGTTTGATGACTGGAACGTGCCACGTCGAACCAACGACCAACGTGGATATTTGGTGCCCCAAGAAGCAAAATATGCCACCACACGGCTCGACCACGATGTGACGGAAGGACGCCATTTCGAGCAGGTGCGTCAGCCCGTGTTTGGTGTAGCGGTAGAAATCGTAGGGTTCTTCGTGGAGGCGAGACAAATGCGGGACCGAGGGATCAATTTACCTCCTGGTCTGAGAATTCGGTTGATCTCTGACAACACACTCGACGGATCCGGCACGTGTTCGAGGACGTCGAGCAACAACACCGTGTCGTACCGACAAGACGAGATCAAGCCGCTCATGTCCTGGGCGTTGCTAACGAAATCGATTTCCTCAACGCGTTTCTCTCGGTCCAATGTATGGTACACCGTGACTTGTTTTTCCAAGTGCGGGCGGAAGGGCACATGCCCTGCACCAATGTCGAGTAGGTCGCCACCGGCATGGGCCAGCACGATAGGCAACGAAATCTCGTAGCCACAGTACACGGCGGGAGAGAAGTACTTTGCCTCTTTGCTCGTAACGCAGGTCTAGTTCGATGGCGTGGCGGTTTCGTTCAATTCGCCCAAGTCTCCCGCCCTTCCCAGTCATCGGCTAGGTTCTCCGTGGAATGCTAAGGACAGTTAGCGTCGGTTCTTTCCGACGCGCCTTGCTCCGCCAACCACTCCTCGATATTGCGAGCGCGCGCCTTCAACGCCATGCATCCGACCAGAGTGATTTGCTCGGGCGAAATGTTATCACCGAGCAATAGGATCACTGCAGACCTTGAGTCACCCACGATCGCGGCCTGGAGGGGTGTCAGCATGGAGCTGGTTTCTTTCGAGCGAAGCGTGCGTCGGATAGGGTAACTGGCCGTCGGTGAAGACCCTGCCTCAAGAAGGCGATAGAGACGACCAACATCGCGGCTCAAAGCCGCCTCCGCTGGATTCAAATCGTTATCGGGATGCCGCAAGCGCCAATCAGCCCACACAAATAGGAAGATGACGCTGGCCAATAGAGCGAGGAGCGATGGAGAAGCGGCAACAAAAGGCAATAGTGAGCGAACCCTCTTGGCCAACATCGCATCGTTGATCACTGAGCCCACAGTTTCACCGCGATCGAAGCCGCAAAAGCCATTCGGGCATGAAAGCCTCTGGCGGGACGGGCATGGATAGCGCTTCAGACCTGAGTTGCTCCGTGATCGCCTGCTCTTCTGCCGTTTTGGGTACCTCGTATTGCAACTTAACTGCGCTGTAGGGTGGTCTGGGAAATTCTGCCCATGCCGATTGACTAGATGCAGCGCGGTAGATCAGTCGCAAATGGCTCGACAAAGTTCGCATAGAGAATCCCAAGCTAATCAAAAACACGAGTGCGCAGGCCATTAGCGCATTTAGCAACCTAGTATTCGGGCTGACGCTAAAGCGCATCATCTCCCGAATTGCGGCATAGCCAGCCAGCGCCCAAAAAATCCCCGCCGTGCCCAGAATCACATTCTTGGAATATGCGAAACTCATCGCAGCATTGCCGATAAGCACTGGGAAGGCCAAAAGCACAAGCCTGTCGGCGTGGTTTAAACCCTCGGCCATGCATTTTCGGCGACCAATGAGGTATATAGTTATAACAACCAACAAAAGCGCGGACGATGCAACTTCTGCAACCTGCCATGACCGCAGATCGCCTTCGAGCAGAGACTTTGTGAACTCCCATGTTCCGCCCTGAGGCTCTGAAAACAAAACGCAAATAATGGCAGTCAATGCGTTGTAGATAAAAAAGAGGTGTAATTCACCGGCAAACTTGGAGCTGAGTTCGGACGGCTCATAATGCGAAAGTCCGAAGCCGGTGCCGGTGTGAATGAGCGTTCCAGGATCACCAAACTGCACGACACGTGCCAAACCAAAGGCGAGCAACAAGACGGCGATTGTTGTTAGCGCCGGCAGCGAGACGCCCCGCCATCCGAGCAAGTAAGCGGCTGCCAAAACCACGGGTATCACTAAGCCGGTTTCCACCGTGAGGGCCGCCACGACGAAGGTTGTGATAGCGGCGATGTCTACACTCCACCCCCCACGGGAATACGCGAGATTAGCGGCGATCAGCGCACCGAGGACTGGTGTGAGGTGATTGTTGATTGGAAAGCTTTCCTCGATCAGACCGAGAAAAGTGTGCATTCCGACGATGATGTAGAGTGCAATCGTTGCTGCCGCGAAATCTATCGCCGTCCTAACCCGCATCAAGCGCACGGCGAGCAACAACGAGGCTAACGTCATGACCACATGCAGGGCCTTGAAGGTAAAAAAAGAACGGCCCTGCGCGATCTCAACGAAAAACTTAAGTGTGAGCCAAATTCCTATTCTTGGGCTGAGGTGCATGAGCTTGTCGAGCAGCTCAGCCCAAGAGAGGCGTTGCAAATAAAGAAGATTCTGCTAACAGGTCGCCGACCTGGAAAGGCATGCTAATGAGGAACGCGCCAATCACAGTACTGATGAGCGCCGCAACTCCCATTGCTGCCCACCACCATGGCGATAGTGCGGTATCCGGCAGATCCACGGTTGGTAGTCGCTCCCGCGATAGCTTCCGCCAACCATTGATGATGGACTGCCTATCTGCTGATTGGCTCAAAGCAGCACAACGGCGATGTCTTTGGTCACCCCCGCCGTCTCCCCGCCATTACACACGCAGCAAAAAATCTTAGCCTTGCCGCCTCTCTTTGCCGGCATGCACCCGTCATCCGCAGCCCTTCAGCTACATACACTTGTTCACACCAATCTGACGTGGCCTTTGTTGTCGACCTTCGCAACTCCCTCTTCAATAGAACGGTAAAGAACCGTGTTCCATTCCGTCTCGAATCGTTTTCGAACCTGAGGGGTTTTTTGCTGCTGGATACGAACAAGGATAACACCCTAAAGCAATCGAACCACGTGAAACCGGCACTGAAAGAAGCCGCACAGGCCTTTCAGTTGCACTCAAACAACAGGACCTGCGCACCTTAGCGGGTCGCTTTCAAAATAGCCGTCGAAAACGACGCTTTGAACCCGTAAAAACTCGTTCGCACCACGCACCTGGTTTGAAAGCGGTCCGCGCAATTAAAAGCGGCGAGTGGAGAGGGGCCTCAGCGCTTCTGGCTTCAGCCGCGCGTCAGACAAAGCGTTCGGCCAAGTTTTTGTTGAACCCGTTTGCCCTCAAGATTCTCTTCGTGGCGCACAATCATGCTGTTTCTTGCACGATTTCGACGATTGCATCAGAGGTTTTCTGCGGAGCGGACACGTGCTCACAATCACGCTCGTCCTGCGGTTGGGACTTGTTAAGCCGCGACGGAAACAAAACCGAAATCGCTGATCGACAAGCTCGACAACCTGTCGGTCACCAGTAGCGCGATAACTCCGTCGGCGAAGGCGACGCCGTCGCCGTTCATGGTTTGGAACGCGGCGTCGACATGTCCTGGCACGCGATCGACGGCCTGATGGAAATCGGCGCCGTGGGGGATGTTCATCAAGGCGATGATCTCGGCGTCGCGGCTCGCCAACTGGCTTCGCACACAGCGATTTCGTGACCGATCGGCGTGAGTTAACAGCCTGGTAATCAGTGAAGCGCTAACCATGCCCGGTTCTTTACTGGAGCCGACCGTTGTCCAGACCCATCATCATCCTCGGTGCCCCGCGATCGGGGACCACGTTGTTGGCCCGCATTCTGGGCACAAGCAACGAAGTGTTCCTAATCACCGAAGTCGCCGTCCATCTCAAGCAACGCAATTGTCCGGAAGACCGATCGGGTATAAGCGACGCCGAGCTTTGGCGGCGTCACTTCACGTTCGGTGTGTGGCGGACGGACAAGCCGCGCCCCGTCTGCGAACGCCCGGTCTTCGATTTCGCCAAAATGGCGATCCTTCGTGACCGTTATCTCGAAATGGCGGGACCGAAGCGGCTGGTGATCAAAAACCCGCTTGGCCTTGCCCGAGTGGACATGCTCAAAGCCATGTTTCCGGACGCGCTCTTCGTCTTCGCCTTGCGCGCGCCTTGGCCGACCATTCGGTCCGCTACCGTCAAAGGCAACGAATCCTATATAGTGCCCACCGTGTTCGTGAATAGCTTTCCGGACGATCTTATTGTTCGGGCCGCAGCGACATGGGCTGAGGCCGTCGACGTGCTGGCAAACGAGCGTGACATCAATTGGCACGTGGTGCGCTATGAAGAGCTCGTCGCCGGGCCTCACGCGGTGGTCAGCAATCTTTATGATCGCGTTGGCCTGAAACATGACGGGGGAGCCATTGGCGCGGCGCGCTTACCTGAGCAGCGCGCGAGGGACTTTTCACTGATTAAGTACCAGATGATGGGACATCGTCATCGCGCCGAAATCTTTTCCCTACTGCAATACCGCGTAGCCGCAATTGGCTACAATGCCGACCTCTCCGTTCTTCCCGGCAGCGGTTTGACTTACGCCATAAAGGCGCAGATCGACCGATGGACCTCGGTAAAAGTGCCGAAGCCAGGCCCAATGCGGGTGAATGCGACGCGATCGCGAGACATCATGAGTACGGCATCTTAGTTGGTTTCGAAAACCAACTTATCCAGCGACTTAAGTGTCAGGCTGCCGTTGACGCTCCAGTATTCCTCTGACTGGTAGACTCCGTTCCTCGCCTCATCCCTGGACCCCGCCGTAGGGCGCGCCAGCCCACGGGTCGCTCAGTGACTTGCCATTGAGCGCCGCGACCATTACGCCATGCTCTCCAGGAGTGGGGGACAGATTTTGATGGCGAAAACAGCACTAATTACCGGTATCACGGGCCAAGACGGCGCTTATCTCAGCAGGTTATTGTTGGACAAGGGCTATCGCGTCATAGGGGCGTTCCGTCGGGGAGCTTCGCTCAACCTTTGGCGGCTCAACGAGCTAGGTCTGCGCGAGTCGGATATCGAGTTCGTACCCTTCGAACTCCTCGAATACGCCAACATGCGTAGAGCCATCGAGGAGGCCGCGCCGGACGAAATCTACAATCTCGGCGCGCAGAGCTTTGTAGAAGTGTCCTTTGAGGAGCCAATCTTCACGGCGGACGTCGATGCCTTGGGTGTAACGCGTATACTGGAAGTGATCCGCCAGGTGAATCCGGCTATCCGATTTTACCAAGCCTCCACGTCAGAGATGTTTGGCAAGGTTCAGGCGGTGCCTCAGAATGAAACCACGCCGTTTTATCCGCGTAGTCCTTATGCGGTTGCGAAACTCTACGGTCACTGGATAACAGTCAACTACCGGGAGTCGTATAACCTTTTTGCCGCCGCCGGAATCCTATTCAACCATGAAAGTCCTCTGCGTGGCATAGAGTTTGTCACACGCAAAGTCACCGCGGGCCTTGCCCGTATCCGCGAGGGGCAACAGGGAGTGGTTGAACTCGGCAATCTCGATGCAAAGCGAGATTGGGGCTTCGCCGGGGATTATGTCGATGGCATGTGGCGAATGCTCCAACAGGATCAGCCCGACGATTTCGTTCTCGCGACAGGCACTACGACAAGCGTTCGCGATTTCTGCGCGCTAGCAGCGAAAGCACTAGGTTTTGATTTGGAGTGGAAGGGCGAGTCCGACCAATCGACTGGGATCGACGCCACAACAGGGAGAACGATTATACGCGTCAATCCAAAGTTCTATCGGCCAGCGGAAGTCGATCTACTAATTGGAGATCCAACTAAGGCGCGGGACAAACTCGGATGGTCATCCAAGACGCCTCTTTCAGAGCTCGTTGGAATGATGGTCGACGCCGAAATGAGACGCTTGCGGGCAGGACAGGCACTTCTTTAGACACCCTTGGCATGCTCGGTTAGAGTTACACGGCATGCGGGCCGATGCCATCGAGTGTGCTCTTCCGTAATCTGGAACAACTATCTATCGCTCGCGGGGCTTTCCGTCATTAGCTGGCCTCAAGGATCCATTGTTCGGCTTCAGGCGGTGGGCGAGAGCGACGAGATTCGCATCTTCACTCGGGGCGGGTGCGGGGTACGGGATTTCCTGCATCGCCTCACGCGTAGCCTGATCGAACTGCTCGAGCTGAGTTAGGATCCTCGTGCCCAATTCGACATAGTGATGGCGGATGAGGTCAATGCGACGACGAAGATCTTCGTTGATAGCACTCAGAGCCATCAAGTCCCTTTGTCGAGCATCGGCACTATCACGAAGACGATCGCGGTCAGCAATCAGCCGTTGGATGGCGACCGCGCCTGCGAGAGCCACACTTTCCACACTCTCATTAGAACTCACCCTCGTGGAGTTTGGGTGTCATGACGTTTTTCAACCCTTCGATCATGGCTACAGTTCCTCTTGTTAGAAACTAGAGTAGGAGGACGAACGGTCAGCTGCGAGTCAGAACGAAAGCGCACTGACCCCAAACGATGAGTTTCAGCCGCCCAACAAGTGCGCGCGAACTGTTCCGCACTGGAGGGTCTGGCAAATAGGGACCCCTGCACCAGATCAAAGCCCATATCGCGAACAGCCAGGAAGTCGGCCCACGTTTCGACACCCTCGGCGACGGTGCGTGCTCCATGGCCACGCGCAAAGTCGATAATTCGGCAGCACATCGACTGTTTCAACGCGTCGTGGGCGCAGCCCTTTACGAACTGCCGACCAACTTTCACTTCGAAAAATGGAAAGTCATGAACGGCAGCGAGCGAAGTCCATTCTGCTCCGACATCGTCTAATGAAACCGCGACCTTGCGCCGAACAAGCGCTTTCGCGATATTTTTGGCGACAACCAGATTGCGCACAACGTCAGTGCCATTGATTTCAACGATGAGTCCCTCGAAAGCTGGGTGGTCAGGCAGGCGCTCCCATAGACAATCAATCGCATCGGTATCCTTCAGAAAGGCAATCGGTAGATTGATCGCAATCTGAAGCGGGCCTTGCTCGCAAACGAAAAGGTGCCAGTCGTCCGTCGCACAGTTGATTACGGCCTCCGAAACAGATCGCAGGCGAGGATCGCCATCAGTCGCGATGAAGTGCGCGGGAGGCAAAATTCCCAAGGAAGGATGGCGCACGCGCAGCAGCGCTTCGGCCCCATGCATCACCATAGCCCGCGCCTCGATCTTGGGCTGATACCATAATTCCAGCCATCCAGCGCGCACGGCTTCGGCCATATCTACTACCGGACTCATTGCGTCACTCCGCTGGTCAAACGCATGTTGTCCGTACAAGTGGCACAAAAATAGTGGAAGCGGTCTTCTCCGCACCTCTTTTTCTGTGATAAGTCTTAAGCTGAAAAATGCTCACTAATTTTCATTCAACTTAAGCGGTTCACGATGATTGATACGGATCCCTCGCACAATCCTCCGCGCACCACATTTAACCCCCGACGCCTCAATGATCCCCGTCAACGCGATCGCCCTCGTGACGGCTGTTCTCGTTGGGGACCCGGTGATCTGCCATCGGCATAGCGTGACCTCGCCGTGCGGTCAGATGATCGTGTCTGCGCTTGCGGAGATTCCTGCTCGTAAGGATCGCCATTGTCGCATCCATTGTGCTAGCCGCAGGACGAGCCGGACATGAGGGGTGTAAATGCCAGGTCGCGGGTTAGCCAGACTTAGGAAGCTGCTGAAACTCCTGCCAAAGCCGATGAGCAATCGCCAGTGGCTCGATCTTTTGGTCTTCCCACCAGCGCAATTCGTTTCCGGTCGTGTGGTTTTGCGAATGGTGAATGGCGCAAAGGGGGACGGCAAATTCGTCGCTCACTTTAAGTCCGAGTCCTTTGGGTTGAGCGAACCGGATGTGGTGAGCGTGGGCGGGCGACCGCCCGCAAATTAGGCAAGGTTGGCTTGCGACGTAGCGCAAATGCTCTTTCGAGCGAATTCTCTTTGGCTCGCTGAGGGTGAGTACGCTCTTGTCGATCTTCTTTTCAGCTGGACTTTGATCAGTTCGGGCGGTTGTGGACGCTTGCGCTGGCTTGGCGTGAGACTGCGCGCAATTCTTAAAATGGACGACGAGAGCTTTTGCCAGATCGGCGTCAACCTGCTTGACGCTTCGATTTAGCGTTCGCACCGTGGTCACGTTTCGCTCCCACAACTCGAACAGAGTCTCAATGTCGGCCGCTGAGGCAAGGGTAACTTTTAGCGCTTCGGCGAAATCAGCCGCTGCTTCAAAGCTTGCTGCAGCTAAGCCGTCCAAGTCATGCACGATCCATGGTCCGGGGATCGCTGATCGAAACTCGGTCTTCGACGGTCTTCGCCGCACGCCCGCTTGCTCTGCATCGTAAAGCGCGAGACCAAAGGCGTTGCCAAAGGTAGTCAGTGCTCGCTTAGTGGCGTCGGTCTCGGCAGACTTCAAGGCGATATCGTGCGCTTCGCCCGGCGTAAGCGCGCGGCCTTCGCCAGAGCCAGAGCCTTCTCTGGTTATGGTGACGTCGCCGGCGCGGACACGAATGCGAACTTTGGCTATGTACGCTGCGCCGTATTTTTGGCCGGTTGTGCCGGTCCAGACGCAGCGCGCGCTGAGCGTTCGGCGATCCCACGCGTCATATCCGAAGATGCGATTGGCTTCGGCGATCGCGTGCCAGCCCTCGATATAATGCAGCGTGGCATTGTCGACTTTGCGCGTCTTGACGTATTGCGCATCGAGCTTGGCTTTCAGCTGTCGCGTTTGTGTATCCGAGAACGACATTATCTTTTCCTCACGGTAAGCACTGGTTGGGAATTGCTGAGTTCGACGCCGCTGATTGCAACGCCGCTCTTCAACGCGCCAAGGAGGGCCTGTCGGTCGAGCTTTGGCGGCTGCGGCAGCCAAAAGGAGCTTGGAATTTCCTTCTCGGCGGTCACGATCAAACTCGGAGCACTGCTACGCATCGAAACGGTAAAGTCAGGCGCCTCGATGCGCCTCAAGCCCGCATCGTTCATGGCGTCGAGGACGAGTTCACGCTTCTTGCTTTCACGAAGCTCAAGTCGCCCAAGGCGCTCTCTCATATCGTCCAGGCGCCCACGTAGTCCTGCCTGCAGCGCCTGATCGACTAAGGCAGAGCGCACGATTTCGGCGATCAGCTCGTCGAGGGTGCTGATACCTTCAAGCGTGTCGCGAATTGTGTCCTCATCGACGTCAGGGAAGGCTTGAAGCAATTTCTCGCGGAGGAGGGTGTAGCGCTGAACTTCGGAACGGAGAGCTGATACGTTCATCGCAACCTCGTAATTGGGTTCATTGTACCAAGTTAAGGGTACAGTGTACCAATATAGTAGAGGCTCGTCAAGAACTATTTTGGGGAGGGCGAATTTGCTAACGCCGGTTCAAGTGCGCATGGCTCGGGCCGCCTTAGGGTGGGGGGTTCGTGATCTTGCAAAGAAAGCGGGGCTCGCGCCTAACACCGTAAGCCGCTTTGAAAACGGCCACGGCGCGCGCGTGGAAACACTCGTTCTTATCGAACGGGCATTTGCCGAAGAGGGAATCGTCTTCTTGCAAGAGGACGCGACGGGAGGACTCGGTGTTAGGGTCGCTCGTCGCTAGGGCTTATGCCGCCCCTCGTAGCTGGCGAGGAGCTTATCGCGCCCCCGATGCCCTATTTCAGGGCATGTTCGTAACCACGGGGTTGGGGTATCACGCTCCAGTACTTCAGGGCGCACCCGAGAATGCGATCTGTCACAGTGCATCGGCTCGAAAGGGCCTAGTCCTGGAACAGCCCTAAATGCTTGCCGAGTTGGATTAGAGCTCTGACCTTGTCCGGCATTTCGATTTCAGTTGTCACAACGGTCCTTGCATTTTTTCCCCGACCGACCTTGCGGGTAACCACCGAGACAGTCGCACCGACCTCGCGCGCCTTCTCGAAGTCGATATCAATTATCTCGCCCCGACTGCCGAAAGTTGCGAAATCAGCCATGCTGGAGAATGCAATCTTGGCAAGCTCACGCATAACGCGATTTGGCCTCCATTTCAGGGTCTTCGTGAACGCGAGTTTTTGCTCGTGAGGGCATGTCGAGGTCCTTCGTTTGCTGGGTAGCCTGCGCCGCTAATCAACGAGATCGGCCGCTTTGAGCATCTCTTTGGTTTTTCGAGAGAGCTCGCGTATCACCGCTCTTTCTTGCAACGCGGCTTGAGTGAATGACCCCTGTTTCAGGGCGTTCTGATTTCCTTTCGGTGCGCCAGATCCCTTGGCTCCGCCATGCATCCGACAGCGTCTTTTTTCCCTCACGGCGGGCGAGCGACACCGACCTCCGGTGCGGGTTTTCGCCCCGCAGCGGAGGCTGTTCAGCATCGGAGCGGTGTTGCGGTTATGCGTACCTACTGCCACGTTGCGTTCCTCCTAGCTAATTCGCAAAGACGGTCGAGCGCGTCACCACTTCCGGCGCACGCTCGGGTCCTTCTGGCCTTACGTCTCATCTTCTGTTTTTCTGCCATTCACATTCCCGACGATAGCCTGGCCGCCCGACTCCACCTTGAGGCTTCCAACCGTTACGTTCTGGTTCCCGGCGCCACGACGTGAATCTCGGAGCTTGATGAGATTGCCCACCACTTCAGTACCCTTCATGCCCGAACGGAGTTCGAGATGGCGGGCATTGGTGTTCTCGGGGCTAGCCGCGCGATGATACGAACCCATCGCAGCATTCGTTGCGGCAACGAGCAGCCGGTCGATAATTGACTCGACTGGGTCTCCTGACTGGAGTGCCGCGTATAGATGGAGAGCATCCGATTTCATCTGTTTCGCCAGATGACCGCTCGCGTGCTGGGTATTGACCGAGGCAGAGATTTGAAACGCAAGCAGGGTTGGATCCGCGGCCTTGATGCGCGCTGCGAGCAACTGAGCGCGAGCGGTCGAAATCTCGCGGAGCTCGGCCTCCTTGGCTGCTAACTTGGCCAGCGGGCGATGATCTCGGGAACTGGCCCTCGATCGGTCAGTCTTCAATTTGAAAACGAGTTCCGCTTGCTGGTCACGGCGACTGCTGGCCAAGGCAGCATGGTCTAATGACCCCTTACCGTTGGCTTGCCCGCCTTGGGCTTGTTCGGCAACCGGCAGGTTTTTTTGATTTGGACGCGCGCCTAGCGAGGACCGGAGCGAAGCCGCCGTGTTACTGCCCACTTGGCTTTGATCGGTTCAGCCTCTGTGTCGCGGGCTTTGGTTTTGGACTTTTTGAGGCAATTCATTGGAAATCGTTCCTTCTGTGGTTGGGACACGCGAGGACGTTAGCCCCGAGCGGGACCTCGATCCTCGCGGCGGAATGCAAGAGCACTCCGACACGTCTATGTCGGTATGGAACGCCGGTTCATTGTCACCTGCGTCCCGGATGGGAGAGCCCGCTCCTGAACTCCATGAGTTCATTTTCGCAGGCTCATAAAGCCTGCGGAGCGGGTCGCCGCGAATCTTGGCGTCAGCGCCTCACCACCAGATTGGTCTATCTGGTCGGCGAAGCGCATCGCCCGGCGTTTGCACGGTGCCATGACAGAGAGCTGATCGCTGGTTTTGCGATCTGCTTCGCCTGGCACCACCGATCTGGTCTGTCGGCTCTGAGCCAACACGAGGCGAAGATACCACAGGAATTGATCCCTTCCAGCTCGGGCACTTCGATTTAACGAAGCATCTGAATTTCCATGGAAAATTCTAGACGAAGAGTTCCAGCAAGCGAGAATGTTAAGTCGCCCGCAGCGGCGAGTTGAGGCTTCCATTCGAACCACAATAACGCCCAGTGCTGTGCGTGCCTCGACGGTCGGCCAGGGACCCGGCGAGGTTCGCGGCAGTGCTACTTTGCATGGGGTTGTTTTGATCGAAATCAGTCGACGGCCGGGGCAAAGCGCCGTCTAAGCGCCCATCTCTGCACATAAACCGATTTCAGCCGCTGATAGGGACCGAAGCGCTGAAAGCCGGCGAGCGCCTTGGATCCTTGAGCGAGCCTGATCATTCCAGCAAGCTCGGTGCGATTGCGCTGGACATAGTCGCGTCCGAACGAGGCCACGGCGTGATTGTCCGAAGCCGCGAAGGCGCGATCGAGCGCGTCAGGCAGCACCTCGGCGCTGCGCGCGAGAAAATCTTCTAGCGAACGAGCGATCTCCGAGACGATCAGGCCGCGACCCTGCTCCATGATCTGGTCGAGCTCGCGTATCTTGAGCGCATCGAGCAGCTCCTCCTCGTGCTCCTGCAAGGGAAGACTGTGCGAGCCAGCCACACTGCGGCGCTGCTGGCGCCTGCCGCGCAGGCGCTGCTTCTTGTCGAAGGATCTCTGGTCGTGAAGCTTGGGATCGGCACCGAGAAAGTCGAGCGCCTCGAGCGTCGCTTCGGCTGACCGGGCAAGCCCGTGCGCGTAGGAGAACACGAACACGTCCTTGCCGAGCTTGAGGCTATTCTCAATGCAGACGAGAAGCTCGATGAGGCCAAACAGCCCGACCTGGCCGGCGGGCCACTGGCCGCGCTCCTTGTCGAGCTCTCTCCGGTTCCAGGACGGCATGAAGCCGTATGGGCTGCGATAGATCCAGATGTTCTTAAGCTTAGGCACCTCGCGGTTGATGCGATCGAGCGCGAAATAATAGCGCGGCAGCTTGTTGCCAGCGTACCGAACCTCGCGCTTGTCGGCGAGTTCCTCGCGCATGTACTCAACCTTGGCGAGGTCATCGGCGTCGCGGATCGCGCTCGTGTCGAGGAATGACTCCGGAAACGTGATCTGCGCGTGGTCGGCGCGGAAATGGAAGCGCTCCATGGCGCAATAGACGTGCGGGTGCAGGTTGAGCGCCCTGACGAGCGCTTTGGTGCCGCTGCGTGGGACGCCGAAGATGACGAAATCGAGCTGTTTGGCCATTTCCCCCAAAATTTGGACGTTGCTAGGGTCCGATGATAGAAAATTTTGCTTAGGACCGTAAGCGCCGCCCGGCCGTCGGCCAAAAATAGATTGGAGCTGTGATGCTGGCGCATCTGCGCGAAGCTCTGAAAGTCACGCTGCCGCCCCGGCTCGTGCACGCCTACCGGCTGGTGCGCCACACGATGTGGTGGCCGACAGAGCCCGAGATGGTAACGGCCAGGCAGTTCTTGTCGCCGGACCAGATCGCCGTTGATGTCGGGGCCAATGTCGGGCTGTTCACCGCGGTGCTGGCGCGCAATTCCAAGCGCGTCATCTCATTTGAGCCCAACCCGGCTTGCGCGCGTCATCTGGCGCGTGTTGCGCCGCGCAATTGCGAGGTGATCGCCAAGGCCGTTTCGGACAAAGACGGTACCACCACGCTCCGCGTCCCGGTTGCGGGCGGCATCGCCATGGACGCGCTCGCCACCATCGAGGCGGCCAACCGCTTCGCCTCCGAATCTCGGGCAAGCGAGTTTGCCACGCACACGGTGCCGACGGTCACCCTCGATCAGATCCTGCTTCCGCTCGTGCAAGGCGGCGAGCAAGTTGCCTTCGTCAATATAGACGTCGAGGGCCACGAGTTCGCCGTGCTCAAGGGGGGCGATGCGCTGATTGCCAGAGAGCGGCCGGTGCTCTTAGTCGAGCTCGAATATCGCCACGGCGCCCGGGTCGGCGAGGTGTTCGACTGGCTCAAGGCGCAGCGCTATGTGCCGCGCGCGCTGGCCGACGGCAAGAGCCTGACGCCGATCGATCCGACAGCCTTGCGCAGCTTGCAGGACCACACGCGGCTCGTCCGCCGGCTTGCCGGGGACCGCCACTCGGGCTACGTCAACAACATCTTCTTTCTCCCCGAAGCCTAGACGACGTTCCCAGCTTAAGGGCGGCATTGGCAAAGCTTGTCTATATCGGAGGCTATGGCCGCAGCGGCTCGACGCTGCTCGAATATCTCCTAACGACCTCGCCTGAGGTCGTCGCCTGCGGCGAAGTAGAGCGGCATCTTCGCCGATTTGGAAACAACAAAATCTGTACCTGTGGCCGTCGTTTGAAGAAGTGCCCAGTGTGGGGAGCCTTTCGGCACAAATCAAGAAAGCTAGTGGGATGGAGTCATGATCAGCTGACCTCAGCGTTGTTGGCGCATATTGCCGGTGACTACACGGTGATGGTCGATTCTTCCAAGACTGCTTGGGGCTCTACGTTCATGCCGATCCGTCTGTCACGAAATCTCGGTGATGATTTCCTGCTGGTCCATCTAGTGCGAGACCCACGCGCCGTTGCCTGGTCCACTATGAGGTCGCCGCTTCATGCCGGAACCACACGAAAAGGCCGGCCTAAGACTCGCAGGGTGAAGAGCCGACAATCCTCTGCCAGCCGATCGTTGCAGACGGCGTTCGGTTGGACCATCGCCAATCTCGGCTGCGAGATGTTCGGCTGGCTGCACCCCGACCGCTATCTCAGACTACGGTATGAGGATTTCGTGTGCGCGCCGCTGCCAACGGTTGGGCAAGTCCTCACCAGGGTTTCGCTCGAGCTGCCAGCGGCAGTTAAGCAAAGCAAAGCTTCGAGGAATCGTCACCAGCTCTATGGCAACGCCATGCGCTTCAAGGCGCTATCGCCAACCGACCTCAAGGAAGATGTGGCGTGGAAGACAGCGATGCCGAGGGCTTACCGCGTGCTGGTCGCCGCGCTCACCTGGCCGCTCCGCCGGCGCTACCATTACGGCTCGCTCCGCCAGAGTTGAGTCTATCTCTATTGGATGACGGCCGCGAGCCTGGCGCCCTCGAGCATATGGGCGAGCACGAGGCTTGCAGCGATCGCCGCGCCGATGAGCAGGATTTCGGCTTTGAAAGTCATGGACGAACCCGCGATGGCCCCCCATCTTTGGTCCGGGCGGTTAACGTCTGATTACCATCGAGGTTCCAGCGCATCGTGACGCCCCGCTCCAGGCACGGATAGTACCGCAATTCCGGGAAAAGCCGAATAGCTGGCCGAAACGGTCAGATGCGGGCGTGGCTCACGGTTGGCGGCAGTATGGACTTGAGATCGTAGATCAGCCCACCTGGCGCCAGCAGCGCCTTGATGCCGGCCTCTCCCATCTTGGCGATCGGCTCGTGCTTGACCGCAAGGATCACCGCATCGAACGGCCCTTTGGGCAGCTCGTTCACGATGTCGAGGCCGTATTCGTGCTTGGCGAGCACGCGGTCGGCCATCGGATCGTATATCACCACCTCCTCGACGAAATCGCGCAGCGTGCGCACGAGATCGACCACCTTGGTATTGCGCGTGTCTGGCACGTTCTCCTTGAAGGTGAAGCCCATTACCAGCACGCGCGCGCCGTCGATGCTCTGCTTCCGCTTGAGCATGGTCTTGATCACGTCGTTGGCAACGAAGGCCGCCATGCCGTCATTGATGCGGCGCCCGGCGAGGATCATCTGCGGATGGAAGCCGATCGATTCGGCCTTGTAGGTCAGATAATAGGGATCGACGCCAATGCAGTGACCGCCGACGAGGCCGGGGCGAAACGGCTGGAAATTCCATTTGGTGCCGGCCGCCTCGAGCACCTCGCGCGTCTCGAGGCCAAGCTCCTTGAACAGCATGGCGAGCTCGTTGATCAGTGCGATGTTCACGTCGCGCTGGATGTTCTCGATTACCTTGGCGGCCTCGGCAATGCGGATCGAGCTCGCGCGATGGGTGCCGGCGGTGATGACGGTGCCGTACACGGCGTTGATCAGATCGGCCGACTCGGGGGTCGAGCCTGAGGTGACCTTGACGATGTCGGGAAGCCGGTGGGTCTGGTCGCCTGGATTGATCCGCTCGGGAGAGTAACCAGCGAAGAAGTCGCGGTTGAAGACGAGCCCCGAAACGCGCTCCAGCTCAGGCACGCAGACCTCTTCCGTCGCGCCAGGATAGACCGTCGATTCATACACCACCACGTCGCCCTGTGAGAGTACCTGACCGACGGTGCGGCTCGCCGCGACCAGCGCGCCTAGATCGGGGCGCTTGGCGTGGTCGACCGGCGTCGGAACGGTGACGATATAGAAATTCGACTCGCGCAAGGACTGAACGTCGGCGGCATAAGCGATGCGCGCGACAGCGGCGAACTCTGCCTCGGTTACCTCGTGCGTGCGATCGATGCCGCGGGACAGCTCATCGACGCGGGTCGCGTCGATGTCGAAGCCGAGCACGGGGAAGTGCCGCGACAGATAGACAGCGAGCGGCAGACCGACATAGCCAAGACCGATGACGCCAATTCGAACGTCGGCCAGCTTTGGCAGTTTCATAGCGGTGGGGCCGAGATCGGCGGACTTGCGGGGACGGGGTCGCTTGCGGCCCCGCGTTGTTAGCCGTTGCCGGGAGCGAAGTCCAGAGCTCGCAGAAACGAGGGAAAAAGCAGAGTTTTTCGCCGCCACGGCTCTGGACAAATAAGCTGATGCTTAACGAAGGATTGCGACGAGTAGCGGTAGCGTCCGCTGTTGTCCCCCGCACCAGAGAAGCGCGGCGAGGTACACGCGGGTTCCCGTTATGGTAAGCTCGCGGCAACTCAATCGTCACAGGAGGCAGCCATGCTGATCATTAACCGCCTCGCCGGCGTCGGTTTCGGCGTAGCCATCCTAGCGGCCATCACCACGCCAGCGGTCGCGCGGATCGAATGCCAGGGCAATTTCCAGATCAGCAAATATGGCCCGATCGCCACGCCCTATTGCGAAGAGGCACAGATCGCGCGCGTCGCCCAGTCTCGCGGCTTTAAGGTCACCGCCGAGGAGGTCCACCGTAATCCGCTGAAGAAGGTCTATCTCTGCCAGGTGGTCGGGTTCGACAACCGGCTAAAGGGCTCGTGCGCCGGCTACGGACCGGACAGTTACGGACCGGTGCATTAAAGGTCACAGCAAAACCGGGAGACTGGGCGAACCGGAATGGATCGTATTTCCGCTTGATCTCGACCAGCCGCTCGAGATACGCGCCGTAATAGGCGCGGAGATAGCCGGTCTCCGCCTCGTCGCCCTGCGATCCGCTCGCTCTTATCTCTTATTTTAGGAATTGGAGCGTATTCGTTAACCAACGTCAGCGCGTGTGCGGGTCAGTTCTGCGTTGGAGGTCGAATGCGCTACTCCCTTATCGGCCTGTCGGCCATCGCCGTCGTCGGCGCAGCGGTTGCTTTTATCGGCCCGCAGTTCATCTCCACAAACGATGTGCGCGACAAACTCTTCGCGCAGGTTGAGGCGGCGACTGGCTATCGGCTGAGAGTAGACGGGCCGGTGCACCTCTCGATGTTTCCCTCGCTCGATCTCGTGGCTGAGGATGTCGGCGTGGCGCAGGGCGCCTCGGGTAGCACGGCGGAGATCGCGACGGCGAAAAAGCTCAAATTCAGCCTGTCGCTCAGGGCGCTGCTCGGCGGCAAGATCAAGATCACCGAGGTGACGCTGATCGACCCGGTCATCACCGTGCCGCAGGCAAAGGCCGGGGCCAAAGCTGGAGCTGAGGGTGCCGGTGGAAGCCCGGCGTCGGTCTCGCTGCAAAATCTCAGCCTCGACAAGCTCGTCATCGAGAACGGTACGATGATCCTGCCGCCGTCAGGCGGGGCGCCGGGCAAGCAGATCGGGTCGCTGATGCTGCAAGCATCTCTGCCCTCGATCGCCGATCCGCTCGAGTTCGACGCCAAGGCGGTGCTCGACGGCGAGAGGCTGCATGTCGCGGGCCAACTTGCGAGCCTCGGGCATTTTCTTGACGGCGTCGCGACGCCGATCTCGGTCTCGATCGAGGCGCCCGCCCATCTCACCAAGAGGCTCTCGGTCGCCGGCAACGCGATCTATCAGGGCAAGGCCTTCACCCTCAAATCGATGACCGCAAAGATGGGCGATGTCGCGCTCATGGGGCAAGTGTCCGCAGATCTTTCGGGCGACATTCCCGCGGTCACCGCCTCACTCGCCGGACAGACGCTCAATCTCGATGCTTTGCTGCCGAAATCGGGTGGCGGTGGCTCCGCAGCGGGCGGCGCGGGAGGCGGCGCGGGGTGGAGTGATGCGAGAATCGACTTCTCGGCGCTCCGATTGGTCAATGCGCGGTTCGCGATCTCACTCCAGCGCCTCGTTTATCAGCAGATCAAGGCAGGCCCGGTCACCATCCAAGCGACCATCGCCGGCGGCAAGCTCAATGCGACGATCCCGACGCTCAAGCTCTATGACGGCGGCGGCAGCGCCGCGATCGCGATCGATGCCAGCGGCAAGATGCCGGCGCAGGCCATCAGGCTCCAACTCACCGGTCTCGACGGCTATTCGTTCCTGAAGGACACCGCCTCGTTCGAGAGCATCGACGGCACCGCCGTGATCGCGCTGGACCTGACCATGAGCGGCGCGAGCCAGCGCGCCATCGTGCAGGCGCTTGCCGGCACGGCGAAATTCGAGTTCACGGACGGCGCCATTCGCGGCATCAACATCGCCAAATCGGTGCGAAGCCTCTCCACCGCCATCCTGGCTGGCTGGCAGGAGAGCGCCGAGGAGAAGACCGACTTCGCCGCGCTCGGCACGAGCTTTAAGATCGCCAAGGGGCAGGCGCAGACCGCCGATCTGCATCTCACCGGCCCGCTGGTGCGCATGACGGGCGCCGGCGTCGTCGATCTGCCCTCGCAGACGCTGAAATTCCGCGTCGATCCACAAGTGGTGGCGAGCCTCGAAGGGCAGGGCGGCAAGGGCGACCTAGCCGGGCTCGGCGTGCCGATCATCATCGCCGGTCCGTGGGCGAAGCCCTCGATTTATCCCGACATTGAAGGCATCCTGCAAAACCCGCAAGCCGCCTACGAGCAGCTGAACAAGCTCACAGGTGGCCTCGTCGCGCTTAAAGGAAACCCGCTCGGGAGTACCGGCAGCAGCATCGCCGGCGGGATCATCCAGAACGGCAAGATCAACAAGGGCGCGTTGCAGCAGGGCGCAATCGTCGGTCTCGGCGCGCTTCTTGGCGCTAAGGGCGCGGCCGGGCAGGCGCTTGGCGCCGACCTGCAGCAGCCTGCCGATCAAGCGCCGGTCGCCGAGCAGCAGCCTGCCGATCCGGCGCCGGCTCAGCCCAAAGCCAAATCCGGCAAAGGCAAGGTAAAGCAGGGCGCAACCGCCGAAGACGACGGTGCGACTGCTAAGAAGGGCAAGAAGCAGAGGGCACCGGCGGCCAATCCGCAAGGCGACGCAGCGTCGGATCCCGCGCTCGCGCCAGAGGCCGCGGCCAAGCAGATCATGCTGAACTTCCTCGGCAACTAGTTTGGCGTGAACGGTTTATTTGCGACCTGCCGCTATGCTCCACCGCACTTTGACTAGAGCAACCCTTCCGCGCTACATCCCCAATGGCCCTGATCGCAGACAGCGATCCCGAGCACGCGCGCGTACCGTGCTCGCAGGCGGAGCACGACATGGCGTTTCATCAAGCGCCATGGCCTTATCGAGCTGTTCGTCATTCTCGGCGGAATTTGCCTCGCCTGGCTCGGTGTCGCGCTTGGCAGCGGACAGCTCTAGGCCGCCGCCTGCGGCCAGAATGCGCTTTTCCAACCCTTCCGCGGGCGCTACGCTCCCCCGATGACCTCGATCCTCGACAATTGCGCCGGCGTCGCGCGTGAGACTTTCGCACCGGGGACCGTGCTTCTGGCAGAAGGCGAGACCTCGGGACGGCTCTACATCCTTGCTGAGGGCAGCGTCGAGGTGCTGCGCGGCGATACCCAGGTGGCGCTGGTCGGCGAGGCCGGCTCGGTGTTCGGCGAGATGTCGGTGCTGCTCAACCGGCCGCATACCGCCACCGTGAGAGCGGCATCTCCGGTAGGCGTGTTCGTGTTCGAGGACGCCAAGAGCTTCCTCAAGTCAAATCCCGAGATCGCGTTCTTCTTGAGCAGGCTGCTCGCCGAGCGCCTCAACGCCGCGACCACCTATCTGGTTGACCTGAAGCGCCAGTTCGAGGGGCACGGCAACCATCTCGGCATGGTCGGGGAGGTGCTCGAGACGCTGATCCACCAGCAGCACGAGGACTTCACGCAAGGCCCTGAGAGCTCGGCCGATCCGCGGCTGTGAGCCAGTCGGGGAGGGCCTGGAGCCGCTGCACCGGCCGCTCGAGCGGATCGCCAAGGCGCACGATCTGATTGCCGGCCGAGGAGAACCACAGCGCCTCGCCGATGTCGGTATCGATGATGATGTGGGTCGGCGGTACGCCGAATTGCTGCCCGGCATTGAAAACCCAGGTCTCGCCGATGCGGTCGACCCACGATCCGTCCTTGACGAACGGCGACTGATGCACGTGGCCGGTCAGCACGATGTCAGGGCGGTAGCGGTCGATCCATTCCAGCAGCTCGACATCGCCGAAGTAGCGGTCGCCCCCCCAGCTGGTCGGCGATTTGGCCGGCGGCGCGTGATGCACCCAGATCCATGGCTTGGTGCGTTTTTCAGCGGCGTCGGCCAGTTGCGCGACGATGCCGGCCTTAGCCATCGGGCCGTCCCACCACGGGCAGATGGTGAATAGGATGTCGCCGATCAGGAAGGTCTCGCCGTCGGACGGGACGCCGCCGACCTGCGCTCCCTTCAGCCAGCGCGCGGTCTTCTCGCCGCTCGGGTCTTTGGTGTCGAGGTCGTGATTGCCCGAGCAGATCAAGAGGCGCGTCTTGGCGGCGAGCCGGCTGAAATATTTGCGTACCACAACGCTCTGGGCCCGGCCGTCGACCAGGGAGGCGACGTCGAGATGGTCGCCGGCCATGATCACCAGGTCGAAATCGCCTGCGATGCCAAGCACCCAGTCGAATTGCGGCAGCGAATAATGGAGATCGGCTACCAAGAGTAGTCGCATCGCACTATGCCGACCTTGCTGGAGGTGAAGCCTGGGGAATCAGCTCTTATCGCAGCGAGCCGAGGCTCGCGTTGTCGCCTTATGTGTTTGGCCTCAAATCGCAGACTCGTCGGCTTGCTGTTGCACCGACTGATTTCAGGCGAACTGTGGAAACTGGTTGACCGGAACGATTTCGAGATCAAACAGCTCCAAGTTCTCCGCACCCGCCGCAACGGTCTCATTTGCCTCCTCGATGCTAGGTGCGTTGAGAACGGCAAAGAAGCCTGGCTCATCTCCCATTTTGTATAAGACGTGGGATAGCACGCCGTTACGGATCAGATCCCAGGTAGAAGGATCTAGGCGGCGTGTTAGGTGCTCGATGAGTTGTTCCCGTTTCGCTCCTACCCTTGGCCGACTATTCACCATGAACAGCATGCTCACCTCCTTTAGCCAACCTTTTTTTGATGGGCGCACGTTTCCACGACAAATTCGTGACAAGGACTCCCCCGTTCTGTTGGCACTAGCTAAGGCTGCCGCATTCGTGGTGCGCCACATCAGGACAGCGGAACCATCTAGGGCTTTCAAGCAATGGTTGGGCAATCGGTCAGGGGGAGCGTAGGGTGAGAGTCGTTACGAAGCGTGCATTGCGAGGCATTCGTCCTTCTGTCCCAGCTAGGAGTGTCCCGAATCTCACGCAAATTATTCTCCAACCCGAAACTCAGGCTTCTTAAAGGCTGCAATCATTCGACAGTGACTAGTTGCCCCCTTGCGGGCCTGAAGTCAGTCTTCCATGCTCGACCGCAAAGACATGGCAATGCAGGTTTGCGATCCATTGCCGGCCCTCGGATGTGAGGTCCAAATAGCGCAAGGCAGGGCCGATATACGGCTCGACACTCTTCCAGAAGAACGTTGGATACGTAGCGACCAAATCGGCGGGGCTCGAAAATCCAAGTTGTTTGGCGGTTCCGGTTTCCACGAACTCATAGAACAGTGCATTCAGCTTTTGCGGATAGCGGGGATCGGCCAACTGGCCAATCAGGTCCGCCGCGCGGACAAGGCCAGCCTCGCTATTGGTGTCGGCGTGATCATCGTCATCCGGCACAGGAAAGCGGGTCAGTTCGATGGCACGCGCAATCCGGTCGCCATCCAAGACGCTCTGGCTAAGTCGCTCCCGGACAAACATCTTACCCCGCGTTACATGATATGGGGTCAGCACCGCGTCGCTGGCACCGCGCGGAAGGTGCAGCCTTTCTCCAGCTTCATCAATAACCGCGCTTTGCTCTTCGTCTCCCACACACACGCCACGCACATAGCCAATGTCATGGCACAAAAGGGCAAACATGAAGTGCAGCCAATCGGACGGCTGGACCGCCTGGTACAACAGCCTGCCCCTTAGGATGTCTTGCCCCACGAGGGTCACGAGGATCGTATGTTCAACATTGTGATAGAGAGCATCGCTCGTGCTGATCCGTTCGATGATCAGTCGCGCGCCGGCGTCCAGTATTGTAGCGAAGCGCGCCTCCTGCTCTCCGTAGTAGTGGCGGTAGGTGTCTGCCAGCTTTGTACCGACGGCTTCTGCGATCGTCGTGGTTATGTTCAGCATGACACCTCCCATGGCTCCTGCACTAGGGCAGGAAAAAGTGCAGTTTACATGGTCGCCGGATCAGGCGCCTCAGCGCGATTGCCTCTTCCACTCTTGACCCTGTCGATGCCAAGGACCCAGCGAAGTGACCGGGTGAGGACGAGTTCCTAGTTCGGTGCCATGCTCGCGCTTTTTTGCACGCATGGGGTTCTCCATTCAGCTTCCGCTCGACAAATCACTTGGGCTGAAACTAAATTGGTTGGATCTCCAAACAAGCCGCCCAAAGAATCCGACGAGCTTCTGTGCGATTTCGGACACGCAGCTGCAGCATGTGTTTTTTTGCTCCGCCCACCAACTGTCTTGACTCGTACACTGTCGGTGCTGGAATTGGGGTTGCTTTCGGTGGGAGGCACCCATGGGCTCGTCCAAAAGCCACGCATTTGACCCGCTCGACTTGGAAATCATTGACTTGGTCTACGACGTCGCTTGGCAGCAGGTTTCGGTCCGCCAGCCACCTCGCGATGAGGCCGAAGTTGAAGAGCGGCAGGCTTTCTTACGCAAGCGGGTATTCGACCTCGCTGACAGCAACGGAGTTGATTTCGACACCCTGCTCGACAGGGTGCTTGCGAGCCTACCTGAGCCCCTAAGGTCGCATTACGTTTAGCGGCCCCGAAGCCGACGCCCCTCATTCGGTGATATGACGAAGCGAACATTCGCGTCGATCTCCATGACGTTCGCTTCTGACCCAAAGTGGACATTCAGGTGATGCAGCTTTCGCGTGCCAGTTGTTCCAGCGGGGCGGCACCCTCAACGGCAATCGAGCCGCCTATCGAGTGGCGCTGGGCGAGGTCGTCAGCAAATCAACCGCCCCTAGCGTCCAGTTCATTCAATAGCGCCTTGGCGGCCTTAAGGTCAGGGGTATCGAAGCCCTCGGTGAACCACCCGTAAGTGTCAGAGAGCATTTGGCGCGCTTCGTCGCGCCGACCCTGTTGCTGGCAAAGACGCGCCAGGCTTGTCGTTGCTCGGAGCTCCCAGGCTTTGCTTAACTGGTGCTGCGCCGTTCCGATCGCCCGACGAAAGTGAACTTCGGCATCTCCATTTTGTGACCCAGCTCGCAACGCAAGTTCGCCTTTGAGGCGGTACAACTCGGCTCTTTGGCAGAGTTCGTCGCCTCTCTCGGCGATGGCAAGACCCTCATCGAGCACCTCTCTGGCGTCGTCAGGTCGCCCGGCTTGAATGTAGGCGTCTCCGAGTATGCCGAGGTAGTACGGAAGCGCGAGACCCGCGCCGGTAGCCCGATAAGCTTCGAGACCTCGCATGAGCAGCGGTAATGCTTTGTTCGGACGCCCTTCGAGGAGGACTCCCGCACCCTTGTAGAGGGTCCCGGTGGCATAAAACATCGCGAAGCCCTGCTCGGTCGCGGTTTGCATTCCATCTTCGCTTGCCGCCTTGGTTTCGGCGGGAAGTCCGAGCTGATGGTAAAGCCAGCTCGTGTGGTGCTGGGCATAGGCAAGGCTGAAGGGGTGCTTTATCGCGCGCGCGAGCTTGAGCGTTTCTTGGCTCACCCGCTGCGCCCGCTCAGGATAGCCCAGCTGCCAAAGAGCCAGCGCCAAATAGCAGCGATGCGTTATCCCCGCGTTCTGCCCGACGTGCGACGCCCACAGAGCCGTGCGTTCACGATCGTCGTAGTGCGAGAGGGCCTTTTCATATTGGGCGATGGCGCCCACGAAATCGCCCCGGTAAAACAGCGTCAAGCCCAGGAGGAAGAGTGCCTCCATCCAGATGCCCGGGTCGTCGAAGCGCTCAGCAAGATCGATCGCCTCTCTGGCCAATTCCATGGACAAGCCCATCTCGCCACGGACCACATGCCAAGCGAAATTGCCCCACACCACGGCGAAGAGTTGTGGCGGTTCCCCTATTCTTTCGCACAGCTCGCGCGCATGCACGAAGACAGGGCCAACCTCAGGGGCTGCGTAGCCTCGCACAGCGATGTAGGCCGTGCCGAGAGGACTTAGAGTTTGCAACTCCAGAGCATCGCGTTCATCGCCGCTCGGGAAGCCCTTGAGCAATGCTAAGGTCTGCTCGAAGTCTCTGATCGCCTGGGGCAAAGCCCCCCGCGCCATGGCTTGTGTCCCCGCCAAATGCTGATACTCGACAGCCTTGACCTGGTTCCCGCTGCGCGAAAAATGATGGGCTAATTCGGGGACGTGATCGTCGAGCGACGCGGTGTAGATCGTTTCAATGGCATGACCCACATGTTCGTGCAGCCGCTTGCGGCGCTCGAGGAGCACCGAGTTGTAGGCCACTTCCTGGGTGAGTGCGTGCTTGAAAATATATTCGACGTCGATAATGGAAGGTTGCTCGTAGACGAACTCGCCCAGTTGCAACCTTGCGATTAGGCGTTCCAATTCGTCCTCAGACTTGCCCGCAACTGCACGCGCCAAACTGAGGACGAACTCACGCCCGAGGATCGCGAGCGTCTGCAAGAGGTTCTTCTCGTCGTTGTGTAGGCGGTCGATGCGCGCAGCCAAGATCGCCTGCACGGTGGGAGGAATCTTGAGCGATTCAAGCGGTCGAACAAGGATTACCGTTCCGCTCTCCCGCGCGAGCGCCCCTTCGTCGAACAGAGCCTGAACGGTCTCTTCCATGAAAAATGGGACGCCGCCGGTGGTCGTAACGATGAGCTCCCTGAGCGGCGCAAGCGCGGGGGTATCGCCCAGGATGGCGGACAACATTTCGTCTGCGCTGCCCTCTCCGAGCGACTCGAGCCGTAATCGCGAACACCATGCTTTGTCGCCCCAGCGATGTGCGTATTCCGGCCGGTAGTTGACCAAAAGCAGCATGCGTGAGCCGCTGAGCAAATCGGCGAGTCTGTCAAGAAGCGCCTGACTTTCATCGTCCAGCCAATGCAGATCCTCGATTATCAGCAGGAGGGGGCGATTGAAGGCTTCCGCCAGGAGCAGCCGCGCGACCGCATCCAAAGTCCGCGACTTGCGCAGCTGCGCGTCCATTCCAGCGAGACGGTCCTTGTCATCTGCAATCTCAAGCAAGGCGTGCAAATAAGGGAGCAGATCCTCCAAGCTCGGATCGAGCGACCTGGTCTTGGCTGCGACCTTATCGCGACGCGCCTGAACGCTGTCCTCGTCATTGATTCGAAAATAGCCACGGAGTAGCTCGACGACCGGCAAATAGGCTGACCCCTTGCCGTGTGAGATCGAGAACGCCTCGAGGACCGTCCATTCGGATTGCACCTCGGCTTTAAATTCATAGAACAACCGCGACTTGCCAACGCCAGGCTCGGCGACAACCGCAACGATCTGCCCAGCACCCGAATGAGCGCGCGCGGCCGCGCGCCAGAGCGCCTCCTTCTCTTTGGTTCGACCGACAAACTTTGACAAACCGCGGCCGGCCGAGCGCTGGAGTCGGGTCCGCAACGGCCCTAAGCCGACTACCTCATGTACGTTGACGGGCTCGCTGATCCCCTTCACCTGCGCCCGCCCCAGCGGCCTGAGCGCAAAGTAGCCCTCGACCAATGTGCGAGTGCTGTCGCTAATGACCGTGGATCCGGCACTGGCGAGATTCTGCAACCGGGATGCAAGATTTACGGTGTGACCAATCGGCGTGTATTCGGTGTGGCCGGCGCCGGTTTTAATCGTTCGCACTACCACTTCGCCGCTGTTGGCTCCAGCCCTGATCTGAATTGGTGCCCGGCCATCCGCTCGTAGACGCGCGCTGTAGCGGCGGATCTCATCCTGCATCCGCATCGCGCTGTACAAACTGCGCTGAGGATGATCTTCGCGGGCTACGGGGGCGCCGAACAGCGCGAAGATGCCATCGCCCGTCGATTGCACGACGTAGCCGTCAAAACGGCGTACGGCGTCAATCATCAGCCCAAGTGCCGGGTCGATGATCGCGCGAGCTTCTTCGGGATCGAGATTTTGCCCGAGTTCGGTTGAATCAATGATGTCGACGAACAGGGCCGTAACCATTTTGCGCTCGCCCTCTAGAACGGATTGATCCTCGACGGGAGTGCCGAGGGAAAAGCCGAGGACCGCAGGTTGGGGCGTATCGATCGAGTGGGCCGCCGCCGCGGGAGCTTGCTGGCCAAGCGAGGCACCACATTCATTGCAGAATTTCGCAGTGGTTCGATTCGATGCGCCACAGGCGGGGCAGCGCCGTGGCAAGACCGTGCCGCAGGCGTCGCAGAATTTGGCCGCCTCCGCATTCGCTCTATCGCAACTAGGGCACCGCATGATCTACGTCGCTCGTCGCTACGCAATTCGGCTCAATGGTCTTCCGCGACGTTCCGGACAGGAACGGTCTTTAGTATAGTCCCGAAAAGCTGCACGGTACCGTGCGGTGGTGTGTGGCTTGTTTGCAAACTTTTCGTCACCAGCCCGACATCGCTGATCCACGTCGTGCCTTCTCGATTAACTCGGCGTATAGTGGCTGGGGCCAAAGCGTGACAGAGGTAGCCTCAGGGACGGGAGTTATGCGGACGCTCCGCCTCCGGGAAGTTACTAATCGAACCACAGCAGTTGGGATTAGCGCTAGTCTGCTTCTGGGACCAAGCGGTCATTCGCGTTCGCCACTCGCAATTCAGCTTTCGACGTAGAAGCGGGCGGTTTGCAAGCAACCGCGATAGGACGCCTCGCTCTCACTGGAAACGGCTATGGCCAATAAAAATGACTTCACACCGGAAGAATGGACCAAGGTGTTAGAGAGCATCATGGTTGCCGGCATTGCCGTTTCGGCGGCCGATCCAAGTGGCTTGTGGGGCACTCTTAAAGAAGCCGCTGCAAGCAGCTTGGCGCTCGCTGCAGCTAAGCGCGATCCCAATTCCAACGAACTCATCAAGGCAGCAATTGCTGATTTTGAAAGATCCGACGAGGGAGGGTCGAGCATTCTTGCAATGCGCGAACGCTTTGCCCAGGCGGAGCCCTCGGTATGTTTACAGCGTTCATTAGCGAGCCTGCGGGAAGTTTCCGCCATCGTCGATGCCAAGGCCCCTAACGAGGCAGCGGCCTTTAAAACCTGGCTCTGTGAGATCAGCCAGAAGGTCGCAGAAGCTGCCGTCGAGGGATCTTTTCTTGGCTTTGGTGGCGTTCGAGTAAGCGATGCCGAGACGGCGACACTTCGCGACATCTCCAAGGCGCTAGGTATGGCATCCTAACCTCGCGCAACGAAGTCTGCTGGTATGACTTTGAAGTTCACTGCAATAGGAAGGACTGATTGGTCAAGCTGAGGTTTTCCCCTCCGTTTGCCCCAAACATCCCCGCCCCCCACGTCCGCTTGCCGCGATCCGCTTTTGACCCAAAGCGGACGTTCGCGCTCTTGCGTCTCTTGGGCTTCCCTGCCAGAGGTCTCTCTTCTAACGCCGAGGCTAACCGGTGGCGATAGTCTGCTATCGTTCATTGTGCCTGCGGTGTCCACGTCCAAACAAGTGTTTCGATCCCATCATCGATCTTGATGACCGCAACCGCCTTATCGGGGACGCGTTTCCCTGACGAGTAGGCAATCTTACCGACCAATCCTTGGAAGTCGCGGGTGTTCGCCAGAGCCGTTCGAACTGCGTCGGGTTGGGTGGAACCAGCCCGCTCAATTGCGATGGCAAGTAGGTTCACGCTGTCAAAGCCAAGTGGCGCAAACGCGTTGGGCGGTGGCGAACCGAACCTCTGCTTGTACGCCTCGCTAAATTCTTTCATGCCGGGCGTGTCCACGCCGAGGAAGAGGTGCGTGGTGAAGACAATGTTCTTGATGCCGTTACTCTTAGAGGCTTCCACTATTGCTTGGTCATCCCAGCCGTCACCGGAAAGCAACGGGACGTCTACCCCTGCGTCACGCACTTGCTCAATCAATGACACCGCCGACACCGGCATGCTTGCGCCATATATCGCTTGCGGCCTGGGATTAGCTTTTTTGAGGGCGGCGATCCAATCGCCGAAGTCCGTGAGCCCGGCAGGGAAGTTTCGTCTATCTACAGTCCCGCCTAGATTCCGAAAAAACTCCTCAAAGAATCCGCCGACGGTCCGCGTGTAGACGCTACTTTCGTCGACCCAAAGGGCTACATGTCTGACTTTGAGTTCGCTCCATGCATACTTGGCCATGGCGAGCGCCTGAGCGTTGTCGCCGTACGCCGTAAGGAACATACCAGAGCCGACCTGATTTGGTAGGTCCGGCGCGGTAGCGCCCGGCGTGATGAACGGGATTCCGGCCTTTTGAAATACCCGCCCCGCGACGAGGGCATAGGTGGAATCCGTGTAACCAATGCCGGCTGTGGCGCTCGGATACCGCTCAAGTGCGCTCTCAAGCGCGTTGGTCGTCCTGCTTACTTCGCTTGCGGTATCGATCGGGATCAATTCGATGGGGTGGCCCAGCACCCCGCCCGCTGCGTTAAGCTTCTCAACCGCTAACTCGGCACCCTTATAGCAAGGCGCGCCGAGTGCGGCCTGCGGCCCCGTTAGGTTGAAGGGAGCGAGGACCGTAATTGGTTCCGCAGCTTGCGCCCAGTTCGTCCAGATCATCGCCGCGAGAAATGAGATGGGCGCAAAAAAAATCCTGAGAAGCATCACGTCAATCCTCCTCGACCTACATCGAGCTAGCGATAGTCACAAAGGGGCCAATGAAGCCAAGAGGGTTCGAGCCGGCCGTGTCGCGTCGGTCCTTGCTGACGTCCGCTTTTGACCTTAAGCAGATATCTCTCGCGGGTCAGCCCGACCCGACGCCATTCGCATTCGATGGCAAGTTCGGCAGCCTGACGCTCAAGCGGATGGCACTGAATGCCAGTGCTTGCCGGGATTCGCATTCTCGCTTGATGCATTGCCTTCGCACGAGGATATGTCGATGCAAGGCCGCCATGTCCGCTTGTGACCACGGGGGCCATAAGCGGGCCGTTTTCTTTCGGTCGACCTCCAGGCTCGAGATCTCGAGCAGTAGAGAAATGGCCGTGACGCCGGACTGACCCACGCGGACTAGGCTCTGCCCCTATGTGCTCTTGGCTCACGGCATGCCAGACCCTGGCCTTAAATTCTTGCAGAGCGGTTAAAGACGGTAGTACCCCGCTCCGCAGTGCCATTTGGCCGGCGGCAGGATAATTCTAGGAGGGAACCGTCAAGGCCATGTGACTTCTGCTAGCGTTCTCAAAACTAATGGCGGAAGCGTTTGATTGAAATTCGGAGTCGACTTAATTGGCCGTCTCTTAGTAACCCCTAAGCTCTCTGAGTTGCGCCGGGGTTAAGCCCTTAACGTCGTCTTCCGAGAGGTTTTCTACACCCACCTTTGTTGCCTTTGACTTCGCCGCCTTGAACTTGGCGTGCGGATCACGACAGGCAGCATCGCAATCAACCAAGGCGTCCTCTCCTTTTATCTCGGTCCAGCGAGGCGAAGCATGCCACCCCAATTTTGCAGCTTCGGCGGCATTCAAGGACTGGCCATTCGACAACGAGGAAGGTGGCGCCGCAGCATAACCAGCCGGCGGCGGCAGCAAAGGCGTACGGACCACTGGCGCGGGAGGTTCGTAAGCCAATGAATCCGAGGCGTCAGAACGGCGAGACTGTGGAGTACTGCATGCAAGCAACCCAATCGTGGTCGCTATAGCCATAGCCGCAAGGACTTTGCGCACGCGACGGTCACCAACACTATTTGAGCTGATGAGAAACTAAAGCGCGAAACGTTACCAGAAGGTCACAAACGGAGCGCAGGCCTGCGAATTGCCCGTGATGCTCGCGCAGCAAGGTGAGGATTGGTGGCTCAGCTCTGTTGGGTCATTCAGTCGACGACTTGAGTAGTTTGCTCAATTGCGCCTATGGTTCAGTCAAATGCTGCGCAGGATCGAGGCACACGCATGAAAACTAAAACTTGTCCAGATTGCAATGGCGGTGGTGTCGTTGACACAGATACGGACGATGAACGTCAATGCCCGACGTGCGGTGGCGTTGGTTTTGTACCTGATGACGACGACCATCAAGAAGTAATAAGAACATCGCACGATCTGGCCACATCATGATTGCCGGCATTGCCGTTTCGGCAGCCGATCCAAGCGGCTTGTGGTGCACTCTTAGAGAAACCCGCTGCAAGCAGCTTGGAGCTTGCTGCAGGCAAGCGCGATCGCAATTCTAACGAGCTCAGCAAGGCAGCAATTACTCATTTTGAAAAATCTGACGAGGGAAGGTCGAGCGTTCTTGCAATGCGCGAACGCTTTGGCCAGGCGGAGCTCACAGATGTGCATCGTGCTTATCGTCGTCGTAGCGCAATTGCCCGACCAGAATCCTCTGAAGCGCTCTCGGCAGAATTTCCCGCCTCATCGGCCGAATTGCGCTTTTGGAGAAATTTTCGCGCTTTAGGTGCTAGTTGCTGGGGTGCACCTCAGTCTCCGAGGTCCGGTTATCCTTCTAGGAGGATCAAATAACTCATTCAGGAATGGGACGCCGCTTCGACCTCTGCATTTGAAGCTTTTCCGTAGGAGGGCGTTTCAATAGGCTAACCTAGCCTGTGTCGCGCGGTGGCCGACGGCGCTCGTGAAACCACGTTCGGTATTCCTGCATTTTCGCGCGTTGCGTCGACGAGGCGTGCCGCTTGCAGGTTGAGGCCTCCTCCCCCCCAGGCGCGCCCCATCTGAGCTCGACACAGTCGTTCGGGTTATAGGCCAACTCGAAATCGGTCGCCCGATCGAGCACGTCTTTGAGCGCGAGTGTCCATGCGGAACCGTCGGTACGAGTGTAAGAAAACTTTCGAGTCGAAAGCTCCGTCGCAAGTACACGCTCCAATTCTGCTTTCACGTCGGCGGCGCTCTTGCCCTGCGGCATGGCGTAGCGCTCCGACCGCCGCGCGACGCGATCCGGAAACCCACGCACAACATCCATAGCGATCAGCAGCCGCAAATCGCGCGACGGCGTTGCAAAATCCTCCCACGCGCCGGTCGTCTCGAAGATCGACGCGCCATTGGGCATGGCTGCCTCGCCGCTCCCATTATTTTGATACTTTCGCCCGTTTTCTACCGAGAGCACCCGCGTCTTCACTTGCTCTTCGAAAGAGGTGATAGCGTCCTTCATTGCCCGAAAAGGATCTAGCGGCTTGGGCGAAATCACATCCTCCATTCTATCGTAAAAGTCTTCGACACCGAGCTGAGACTGCTCGAGCGAAAAGTCGCCATATTTCGGATCCTTAGCGATTTCCGCGTTGGTCAAACGCCGCAACCCTCTCTTCTCGCGCACGATCGGCCGGAAGCGTTTGAACCCGGGGCTACCCAGAGAGGGATCCTGAGCGAACAGGAAATTGCCGCGCCAGAAGCGCTTCCGCGCAACTGTTCCGTCAGGTTGCGCATCGACGGCAAGCAGGACGCCTGCGGCGTCGCCCGACTGCGCTACCCGCTTCGCCAGGACCAGGACATGGCCGTAAGGATCGGCGTAGATTGTCCCGGGACGCAGCGTCTCCTCTTTGAGAGCAACAGGATAATAGTCGGAGTTATCATCGTCCGCCCGCGTCCGCCCGTTTCCCGACTGGACGCCATTCGCGACGGTCGTTCCCGTGTAATATCCGAAACCCTGCACGAGCGCCCGTGGCCGAGGCGCAGCCCTAGGTGTCCTGAGCACGGTTGGCGGGCCGAAAATTCCAAAAAGGCCGGTGTTCGCGACTTCGACGGGCTCTTCTACGGGCGGTGCGGATGCCGGCTCCTCGTTTTGAATATTCCACCATTGAGGACATTTCGGCGGCTGGCCGCCGGCGCCCCGCGTGCATTTCGCATAACCAAACGGCAAACCCATCTTGAAGGCGAAATACGCGCGCAAAAAATACGGGAGGTCCGCGCAGTCGGGCTGAAGGATGAGTGACTTCTCGTCTTCACGCAGACCTAAATGATCGAACAGGAGGTTACGTGATGGATCGCGCACCACTTCATGCAGCGCGGGCCATGATAGTTCCGCGTCGAGCGGTCCGTCGAACAACTTCTCTATCCATGCAGAGTACAGATTTTCTGTGCCGCGATTCCACGTGTCGCGCAATGGCCAGACACTCCCGCGCGTCGCGTGCGGCGGTGGCGACTGGTAACGGTGCACGATGATGTCCCGTGTGATCGTGCTGCACTCAGGTGCGCCGTCACCCACGAGCTGTGCATGCCACGCTCCAATTGCTGGCGACGCAACCTCCACGAACCAGAAATAGGGCGGGCCGCCCTGCCGCTCGCCCGATTTGACCGCGACGCTTCCATCGGGCGCGATCAGCGAAAGCTCGCCGTCGAGCTGCTTCTCCGAGGCAAATAGGACGCGTAAAGGTGCGCCTTTCCAGGGTGTGAGGGGCGAGGACAGAACCGCGACGTCGAATGCGTCTCCGCAGCTTGATTGCGCAGCTTCTGTCTGAGGGTGCGCCGTTGAAGGTACGAAAAACAAAAGCGTAGCCCCGACCAGCGACAAGGCTGTAGCGGCAGTAGCTAACGGCCGGGCGGAAAGCAATTGAAACGCCTCCCTCTTTAAGCGCAGCTCAAAATATTGTGAAAGGTTCGGCTGAACAATGGCAAAGTCCATACGCGGGGCTGAAATGCCTGAGCGGCAGTCCAGGGGTAGCTTGCGAAACAGACAGCCGCATCCGCTTCGCATCATCTCAATAGGGCAACGTAGCAAAGATGCTGTGGCTCTCGGGTCGTTGCGATCGACACCACCTCAGGTCAGGTGAAAACAATACCTATAGGCCAAGAGCCGCACGGGTTCACCGTCTGGCCTCAGCGTGGCCGATATTCACTCGGTCACACAGGGAACATGCGTTAATCCTCGGGCCGACTGCACTAACCGGTGACTTCGCCCCTCTAGACAAGGAGACACTATGAGCACGACCGATACTTTTCTCGCGATTTTCCTCGGCAGTAAGACCAGCCCTCGGATGGCGGCTTGGAATTCACTTCCCGAAGAGGTTCGCCGGGCGAAGATGCAAGAGGGAATCGCGGCTTGGAAAGCCTGGGCCGAAAAGCATCGTGCCGCAATCGTCGAGATGGGCGGTCCTCTCGGCAAGACCAAGAAGGTGAGCGAACGCGGCATCGAGGACATAACCAATTTGATGAGCGCCTACACAATCGTTCGCGCGGATTCGCATGATGCTGCCGCCAAGCTCTTCGAGGACCATCCACATTTCACGAACTTTCCGGGAGATTCCGTGGAGGTGATGCCGGTTCTGCCGATACCCACCGCCTGAGGCACACTTCAGCATTGAGCTTTAGCAGGCCCGTTGGATCGGAGATGGGCGGCTGCGCGTAACCGGACCGCCAAGTTGCCGAACGGAGAATGAGGCCCCACAAGAGCGCCCTCATTCTCCAAAATTCACATTTTGCGGCCGCTTGCGCCGATTTCGCCGAGGCTAAGCCCCGGATATTCCGCGATAATTCGGTAGATAAATGGGCGCCGCGAATGGGACCTCGACGTGTCTGGGTCAGCCTGGGAGCATCCCGGTGAGCAGGCCGACGATCATTACGACCGCGATCATGGTGGAGATCGCATCGAACAGTGACGGGTCGTCCTTTGTCATGGCGTCTTCCTCTCGCGCTGGTCGGGAGGGGAGCTTGCCGTCCCTCTGTTAAGCGGAAGTTAATCACCAGACTGGGGCCCGTGCCTGTCTAAACGTGCCAACCTTTTGTGGAACGACTCCACCCAGACTTAAGTATAGGTTCGCCGACATCTCCGTACACTTGGAGTGGTTCATACATCAGGCTGTTAGTCCGCGCTCTGATTGCCACAGCAGCGCGGTCCACAGCCTTGTCAAAGAGACGCCTTGCGCTCGCCCCGGGCTTCCAGCCGAGGAACCTCCGCGCCTTAATGCGGACTGGCGCGCTGCTGAAACGCATGGGTAGCTCTGCACGAGCGAAGACGACGCGCACATCGTTGATGGTCTTGAGATCGTCGTTCGTAGCATCGTCGATCAGTCCGCCGACGTGGGCCAAACGTATGCGCTTTGCGAAGGTGTCGAGTGTCCTTTGGCGCTGCAACGATAGGTGCGGCAGACTCAGCTTGGTCAGCAGCAGCAACAGCAGCAGATGATCGAGGTGTGCCGCCGCCTGTATTGCGCGGCCGGTATCAGCCCTGTGTGACATGGCCATCCCCTATCATGATCGGTCAAGAAAGGGGCGGACCCTTTCGGACCCGCCCTTCCAAGCTCAACCCCGGCGTGATGCGTCGAAACCGACCCACGCCAGCCCAGCGATAACCACGCAAGCAATCCAACTTAGCCAAACTGGAACTGAGGTCGTCCCGTTGACCACTATTTGCCATCCGCCCGCGGCACGGATGAATTGCACCACGGCGATGATGGCAAAGAGCAACGCGGCAAGGCGGGAATAGCTTCTGGCGTTCATGGCGCACCTCGCGTGGGGAGATCCCGCGTGAATTGTAGGGCCTCTCGCCTCATGCACCAAGGGTGCAGCCCGGGCGCGTCTGTGGATCCAGCCCGCTGGAGATCCGTGCGGGAGTGTGAGATTTGGGAGGGGAGCGCCGCACCATGACAAGCGGGTCCGGACCCTGGTGCCGCATCCCCTCCCGTTCCCCCAAATGATGAGCGGAAGGTATGCACTAGGCCGCGTCCGCGCCTGTCTAAACGTGCCAACCTTTTGCTGAACGACTCCACCCAGACTTAAGTATAGTTTGCCGATATCTCCGTACACTTGGAGTGGTCGCCCTAATTCCGCTATGACATGACGGTGGCAGTCGATTGATAGGCAAGGCCCCCCGTAAGCCTAGGCTGTCACCTACTGCGCCGGGATTTCCCTCCCCGGCGAAAACGCAATCGATAGACTAAGTCTGACGCCTGACCCTCCCCCGAGTTGGGCGTCAGATTTCTGTCTGCGCACGCGCGATTGCTGTGACCGGACCGACCCCCACATCTCGCCCAGGACGGCCGGAAGCCATGCGGCATGGATCTGGGCACTGGCGAGACGATGTGGCCTCCACGCCGCGCTGGTGCCGAGCGGCTGCGCAAGGGTAGCGCAAAGGGTAGTGCGAAATCTGTAATCCCCAGCAATCCCTTACGTATCAACGATTGCTGGCGGAGAGGGGGATTCGAACCCACGGTACGGTTACCCGTACAACGGTTTTCGAGTTCTAAGATTTTCGTGTTGCCTTGAGCCGCGATGTAGCTAACCGTGCGCTTTGGTTTGCTATTTTCGCTCACACCATCTTCATTTGTAATGCCTGGTGCTGGGCCGTGCCGCACAGTTGGTTTGCAAGAACGGATGTCCGCTTGCGGCAACAAACTGGACCATATTCACGAGAGCTACAGTCGTCGGCTTTTGACCCAAACCAGATACCTGAGGTCGCCGCGTATTGCCAACCCGTGTTGCATAAAGGCTACAACGCAGGCCGATCATCCTTCTGCGTCAGCAAAGGCACTGCCAACCACGCGTAGCGGATATTACTCTTGCGCATCCTGGCACTGGTGATGGAGGCATTCCGATGAGATCGTTTTGGCGCGGCTCGGCGCTGGCATTGATTGCGGCGGGTTTTAGCTTGGCTCTAGGCGCTCCAGCGCAGGCAGGTTGCATTGGCCTGTCGGGTACCGCCGACGGGTTCGACAAGGAGACAGCGGTCAGTCGCGCGCAACTCGCGCTTGCAGATTACGTCAAGCAGTACGAGGCGGAAAAGAGACTCCGTGCCGTCACCGTGAGCGCCATGCGCGCGTCGCCGAAACCTTATTGGCGCAGCAGCATCAGCGAGAACATGTTCTGCTTCAACATTTGGTGCGGCGTTTACAAGCCAGACATAGTGAACAAGAGTTCCTACACGGTTTGCTGGTCGGGCGTGGTATCGCCCTATGTGTGTACGTCCGGGGCCAAACTCTGCTGGTAATTTGAAAGATTCCTGCATCGGGCCCGTCAGAGCCTTCCGCCCGCCAGCAAGCAAATGTCGGCTTCTGGGAACCTTCCGGAATTTTCACTGGCCGAAGATGGAGATCACTGATGGCTCTTGGACACAACCCCGCCCTGTGCGACTGAACTGAGTGAAGTGGAGCGACGGTGAGTCGTGAGAGTCCGCTTCTGACACTTAGCGAACATTCTGCTGCGGTTTGCAGCGGGTTTGCGATAGCCGCCGTCCGGTACGTTCGAGTGACCTAAAAATTGGCGGAGAGGGTGGGATTCGAACCCACGGTACGGTTACCCGTACAACGGTTTTCGAGACCGTCCCATTCGACCACTCTGGCACCTCTCCGTAACAACAAGATCAATGGCTTGAAGCCAGCCGCAATAGCAACAAAACGTGAAATTGGCACCGAATTGGCACCGGGCTATCGTTTGAGCACCGCCTCAATGGCGTTGGCGGCGCTTTTACCGGTGTCGCGGAACATATGCCCGTAAATGCCAAGTGTTACAACGGGGCTTCCGTGTCCAAGCCCCGCGTGCAAATCAGCGACCGCATTTCCCGCATTGGTGCCACGGGATCGCTCCGGCTCGGCTCCTCGCCGATGGGCGTTCCAGGTAGGTCGCAGGCGCAAACGCGTGTGAACTTGGCGACTTCAGGAGATACCGTCGGCCCGGGCTTCGCGGCGATGCTCCAATCGTCGGCGGAACCTCTGAGCCCGGCAATCAGAACGACGGTCGGCGTGCCTAAGCCGCTACATTCGAGATACATCTTGCGGCCGCCGCCGATGTCGACCGACCCGGCAAAGGTCTCCGCTTGCCGGCGCATAGGCGGACGCCTGGATCAGTGCAAGGAGAGGAGCGAGAAGCACGACGAAACGAGCGCCAAACGGAACGGTTCTTCGGACTCGGCACATGACTTTAATCTACCATGGGCGCGCGCTGGCGCCCACGATCACCGTCAAGACGCCGAGCGCGAGATTGATTGCGACGATGCGGCGAATTTGACCGAGCTGCTTGCCCGCTTCGGCCGTCGCGTCTGCCTTGATCGCCTGGCCGAAGCGGCGCCATGGCGCGAAGGACAGATACAAGAACAGCAGCATCATGAGAATCCCGGTTGTCTGCATGACATGGACATGCCAACCGGCTCTGGCGAACCCGCCGAGATAGAGGAACAGCATGCAATAGCCGCTAGCGAGAAGGAGACCGATGCACAGCCAGACCCAAGGGAAAAAGCGGCTGAACACACGGTGCCACAGCGCAAACCTCGCGGCAGGCTCAAGCAGCCCGGCGGACGGCCGCAGCACGATATAGGCAAAGAACATGCCACCGACCCACACCACGGCGGCAAGAACATGCAGCGTTACTAGAACCGGCATGCTTTCGCTGGTACATCAGACGGCCATGAATGGAAACCAAATTGCGCGTCGACCATCCGGCTCAGCTAGGAATTCCTCTGCTGCCGCCGCCATCGCGCTCGCCATACTTGCACTGTTCGGCGATCCTCAATTCGCCGAAGCGGCAGTCGTCCCACCGCAAGCGACCGCGTCCTCGGTTTACGTGCTGAATGCCGATACCGGCCAGGTGCTCTATCAGAAGAACGACGGCAAGCCGTTCAGGATCCTGAGCGTCACCAAACTGGTGACGGCCTATGTTCTCGTGCAGCGCATGGGCGGGGAACTCGACGACCAAGTGACGGTCACCCAGGCCGATCTCGTGCCGGGATCGACGGCGGGCTTGCGCAAGGGCGATGTGTGGAGCTTGGAGAGTTTGCTTTACGGCATGCTCCTCGTCTCCGGCAACGACGCTGCGCTCGCTATAGCCGGCCATGTCGGCGGCACCATCCTCACCGAGGAAAAGAAGCGCGGGAGTTCGATCGAGCGCTTCGTTCAGGAAATGAAATCGGCGGCCACCGCACTCGGCGCTAAGAACACGCAATTTGCCGATCCCTATGGAATTTCGCCCTCGGATGTCTCCACGGCGCGTGATGTGGCGGTGATGGGAAGCACCATCTTTCGTGATGAGAGATTGCTGCCTTTCTGGCGCTGCACGCAACGAAAGTTCAATGTCGGCGGGCCCAATGCGCGCACTGTCACCGTCACCAGCACGATCGAGATGCTCGGCGAGCCCAGCATCCTCGGCGCGAAGACCGGCTCGCATGTCGGCAAAAACATCTACAACCTGGTGGTGGCGTGGCGGCCGCCGAACGGCCAGACGATCGTTGCCGTGGTGCTCGGGGCCGCAGACCATGCTTCACGCTACAACGACATGCGGGCAATTCTGGCGGCGCTGCCGCACGATTTTCCGGAATTGGCCGAGCCGGCAACCTCGTCGATCGCCGCACCGGCAAGCGCCTGCCGATAGCTTCAACCCTTTACCGGCATGATCTTGCCGAGGGGGATTGCGGTTCGCTCCGGCGCGCGCGAAGTCGCGCCGCCAATTGCGTCTCCATTTGGCGATAGGAACGCCCGCATCGGTCGCGCCTCCGTTGAGCGAGGGCAAGCGTCGGAAAGGTCATGCTCTGACGAAAGCAGCCCAGCGTGCGCCGAACGCTCGCGCGCCGGCGGTCTACTCGAACTCCTCGTAGCAGTCGCCCGGTAAAGATCGACTTCGATCGCCAAACCCGCACCTACGAAGAGCCCAACGTCTGGGTTTCGTACGCGGCCTGAGCCGTTGCGAACTAGCGTGACCAATGTCGAAGCACCTTAAACCAGTGCTCAAGGCCTGATGCATTCGCCGAGTGAAGTGACGATCGAGCGCCTGACGACGGCATGGTTCCGAAAGCCCTCGCGCGCCATCAGATGCTGGTGCAACTCCGGCAAGCGATAGAACGGCACGCTCGGGTACCAATGGTGCTCGAGGTGGTAGCCGACGTTTCGCGGCAGGATGAACACCGACTCGATCAGGGTCGGGATGGTGGTGCGGGTGATTGCGTATTCCGCTTCCTTGCTTTCGACCGCGCTGTGCTCGCAGATGATGCGAACGTACTGAACGAGGATATGCCAGGTGCAAAACGGCACGATCCAATAGAGCAGGAAAGCATACCAGGCCTCGAAGAAGGTCAGCGCCCCGGCGATCGATGCGTAGAAGACGATTCTGGAGACGACCATCCAGTGCGGCGAGGGGATCAACGATGAGCCGACCAGACCCCTGACGATCCAGAACAGTCCGGTGACGAAGAAGGCGCGGCGCAACAGCACCAGCGCCAGGCCAAGCCGCGTTTTGGGAAAGACCCAACCAGGCTCGAGGTCTCCGGCGGCGTCGTGGGTGTACCAGATATGCCGATTACCGTCATTGGCGAGGCCGGTATATTGGTGATGGGTTCCATGGAATTTGCGAAAGCCTTCCACGGAAGCGAACGTCGGCCACATCAAGAACAGGTTGGCGAGAAGATCGTTCTGCCACCGCGTCGGCAGGTAGCGAAAATGCGAGGCGTCGTGACCGAGGATCAGCATCGAGTGCTGGCGCGAGCCGATCACCACAACGGCGATCAGGTAGAGTGCGGGGTGCCAGAAGAAGGTGCAGAACGCGATCGCCCCGGCAATCGCCGCCCAATCCTCGGCAGTGGCTAACAGCTCTCTGCCAGGCTCGAGAGCGGACAATTCCTTGATCGTGGCGGCGGGCAGCCGTTCAGGGATGCCCCGGCTGGTGTTATGCGGGTGCTGGACGATCGGGTTCTTCGAGACGTCCTCCAGCGGGCTTTCCGCCCGTAGGTATGCAACGATCTTGCTGATATGGCCGAAGGGCGGCATGGGTCGTCCTATGGTCATGCGGGGCTGCGCGGCCGTAATCTAGTTTTCTGGTCATTCTGAGGCAATTAGCGATCGGTCTGCAATCGGCTGTCCGGAGCCGCCGACAACGCGAAAAAGTGGCACCTGTAATTGACTTATCGGCCTTGGCATCTATATTGCGCCGCTCATTAGCCCCTTTCAGAGGCGAGGCTAGCGCGTGCGCGCGCGTGAGGCCTTTGAGCCCATAGAGTTGGACGGATTAATCCATGTTCGCGGTCATTCGCACGGGCGGCAAGCAATATCGCGTGGCGCCGAACGACATTATCGAGATCGAGAAGATCGCCGGCAAACCAGGCGACATCATCGAGCTTTCCGAGGTGATCCTGCTTGGCGGCGACGGTGGTCCTAAAACCGGCAGCCCGACCATCGCCGGCGCTCTGGTCGCCGCGGAGGTCATCGAGCAACGCCGCGCCGACAAAATCACCGTATTCAAGAAGAAGCGGCGCGCCAATTATCGTCGCAAGAAGGGCCATCGCCAGGCGCTCACCGCGCTCCGCATCACCGAGATCTTGACCGACGGCCAGAAGCCGTCGAAGCTGTCCGCCAAGCCTGAGCCGAAAAAGACCGAGAAGAAGGCCGAGGCCGCAGAGACCAAGCCTGCCGCCAAGAAGGCCGAGGCCAAGCCGGCGCGGAAGCCCGCTGTACGCGCTGCCAAGGCCCAAACGAAGAAGCCGGCTGCCAAGCCGAAGAAGTAAGGACATCTGTCATGGCACATAAGAAAGCAGGCGGTTCATCGCGCAACGGCCGCGACTCTGCCGGGCGGCGCCTCGGTGTGAAGAAGTCGGGCGGCCAGGCCGTTCTCGCCGGCAACATCATCGTCCGCCAGCGCGGGACCAAGTGGCACCCGGGCGAGGGCGTCGGCATGGGCAAGGACCACACGCTGTTCGCGCTCCGCGAGGGCGAGGTCACTTACGCGACTAAGCAAAAGGGCCGCGTCTACGTGTCGGTGAAGCCGAACTAGCGTTTTTCCGCTTCCGGGCACTTCGCTCATGCCCGGCCATGACGAAGCTCGCATCGATCGTGAAGCTTCCGCCAGTGGACATCAGAACTCCAAAACTCCTGCTGCGCACCCCGGTGCTCCAAGATTCCGGGCGGATCAGCCTGCTCGCCGGCGACTACGACGTTGCCAGCATGACCGGCACGATTCCGCATCCCTATAGCGAGGACATGGCTGCCGCTTGGATTGCGAGCGTCATCGACGGCGAGGAGGGCGTGGTATTCGCCATTCTCCGCGCCGACCTCCTGATCGGCTGCATCGGATACCGCGCGTTTGGCGAGGACCATGCCGAGCTCGGCTATTGGATCGGCAAGCCTTATTGGGGGCAGGGCTATGCCAGCGAGGCAGTGCGCGCGCTGATCCTGCACGCCTTCGAGCGCGACGGCTTCGACTATCTCAATGTCGGTCATTTCACCGACAATCCGGCCTCGGCGCGGGTCATCGCCAAGTTCGGCTTTGTGCCGCAGGGCAGGCAGGTGCGCGATTGCGCGGCGCGCGGGGTCAAGGCGCATTGCCTGGTCTACCGACTCGACCGCCACGCCGCGCTCGCCGGCTTCCTGCGGGCATAGGCCAACCTCCGCCGAGCCCTAGTGTATTGGAAAGAAGCTAGTGCTAAGCCCTCGCCATGCAATTTCTCGATCAGACCAAGGTTTATGTGCGCTCGGGCGACGGGGGCAATGGGTGCGTCAGCTTCCGGCGGGAGAAGTTCGTCGAGTTTGGCGGCCCTGACGGGGGCGACGGCGGCCGCGGCGGCGACGTGATCGTCGAATGCGTGGCGAACCTCAACACGTTGCTCGACTATCGCTACCAGCAGCACTTCAAGGCGAAGAAGGGCGGCCATGGCAAGGGCGAGAACCGCTCGGGCGCGAGAGGCGCCGACGTGGTGCTGAAGGTGCCGCCCGGGACACAGATCCTCGATGAGGACAACGATACGCTGATCGCGGATCTCACCAAGCCCGGCGACCGGGTCGTGCTGGCGCGCGGCGGCAATGGCGGGTTCGGCAACACCCATTTCAAGTCCTCGACCAATCAGGCGCCTCGCCACGCCAATCCCGGCCAGCAGGGCCAGGAGCTGTATATTTGGCTGAGGCTCAAACTGATCGCCGATGCGGGTGTGATCGGGCTGCCCAATGCCGGCAAATCCACCTTCCTGGCGCGGGTGAGCGCGGCCAAGCCGAAGATCGCCGACTATCCGTTCACCACGCTTCATCCCAATCTTGGCGTGGTCAGGATCGACAATTTCGATTTCGTGCTGGCTGACATTCCCGGGCTGATCGAAGGGGCGCATGAAGGCGCGGGCCTCGGCGACCGTTTCTTGGGTCATGTCGAGCGTTGCGCCGTGCTGCTCCATCTCGTCGATGCCACGCTCGACGACCCGGCAGAGGCCTATTCAATCATTCGCGGCGAGGTGGAGGCTTATGGCGCAGGGCTCGAGGACAAGCCCGAGATCATCGCCCTGTCGAAGGCCGACGCAGCGCCGAAGGACGATATGAAGAAAAAGGCGCGCGCGCTGAAAAAGGCTGCGGGCGTCGCGCCGTTGATCGTCTCGGCGGCGAGCGGCGAGGGCATAACCGAGGTGCTGCGCGCGCTCGTGCCCGAGATCAAGGCGATGCGCGGCGACGGCAAGAAGCCGCGCGAGGTGGGGGCGGCGTCCTCAGGGTGGCAGCCATGAGGGGCGAATGGTCGAGCGCCAAACGCCTTGTGATCAAGATCGGCTCGTCGCTCCTGGTCGATACGGCGTCGGGAACGCTCCGCCAAGCTTGGCTCGAAGCGCTCGCCGATGACATCGCCGGCTTGCGCGCGCATGGCAAGGAAATCGTGGTGGTTTCGTCCGGCGCCATTGCGCTCGGACGCAACGCGCTGAAGCTGCCCAAGGGCGCGCTCAAGCTCGAGGACAGCCAGGCTGCCGCCGCCGTCGGGCAGATCGACTTGGCGCATGCTTACGAAGATGCTTTTCGGGCGCGCTCCCTGGTCGCGGCGCAGGTGTTGCTCACGCTCGGCGACACCGAGGAGCGGCGGCGGTATCTCAATGCGCGAAGCACGATGACCACACTGCTGAAGCTCGGCGCGGTGCCGGTAGTGAACGAAAACGATACGGTAGCGACGAGCGAGATCCGCTACGGCGACAATGACCGGCTCGCGGCGCGCGTCGCCTCGATGATGAGCGCGGACTGCCTCGTGCTGCTGTCGGACATCGACGGCTTCTATACCGCCCCGCCGGGATCGCGCGAAGACGCGCGGCGGCTCGACGAGGTCGCCGACATCACGCCAGAGATCGAGGCGATGGCGGGCGATGTCGGCTCTGAGCTGTCGAAGGGCGGCATGGTCACCAAGATCGAGGCGGCTAAGATAGCGGTCGCGGCTGGCACGCACATGGTGATCGCGAGCGGCAAGGTGATGCATCCGCTGCAGGCGCTCGCCAACACGGGAACGGCGACGTGGTTCCTGGCACGCTCGGACCCAGTGACGGCGCGGAAACGCTGGATCGCCGGCACGCTCGAGCCAAAAGGCGCAGTGGTTTTGGACAACGGCGCAGTGCAGGCGCTCGCCTCCGGCAAGAGCCTGCTCCCGGCGGGCGTGACCAAAGTCGAGGGCAGCTTCGAGCGGGGCGACGCGGTGGTGATCAGGACCGGCGATGGCTCCGAGATCGGCCGTGGGCTCGCCGCCTACGACCACGAAGAAGCCAAGGCCATTATCGGCTGCAAGAGCAGTGAAATCGCCGATATTCTCGGCTACCTTGGCCGCCCGGAGTTGATCCACCGGGACGACATGACGCTAAGCCGCAAGGGCTGACATGGCGGTCGCCGCAGAAGGTGCCCCTTGGCGGCTACCCTCGCCTTTAGACTTGTTGATCTCGCCGCGACCGCCAACGCAAACTCGTTCAACTTGACCCGGTTTAGCAATCTCGGCGGCGATGATGCAATCGGCTATCTCCAAGCAGCACGGCGTCCACGAGAGCACCATCAGCGGCGGTTGGCCAAGAAGGTAGGGAGGGGGCCCGGCCAAACTATTTGGGTTATGGGATTACGCCTACCGCGAAAAGAGGCATGAACGTGAATACGACGATGGCGAGCGTGTCCTGCCTTGCAACATCGCCATGTTGGACAGGACGGATTCGCCGCCATCGCCCGCTATAGTGCTCGCCATGAACTCGATGTCGTCGTGGTAGAACGGACGGATGGAGAGCGGACGCACGGCATGTGATCGATTGGTGAGGAGGCTCGTGAGTACGGGGAACCGGAAGGGGTTTGCGGCCGGTTGGGGATGGGGATGTTTTTGTTGGGACGGGTGTATGAAGGGTACTTGTCGGGGAAGGCGGCACGGGAGCTCCCGGTCGATGCTTGAAAGGTCAAGATCGCCGTGCCGTCTTTAGGCATAACCAATTGACGTTAGCCATTTGTTAGCTTAACGAGATGATGCCTGTAAATCAAGTGAACCAAAACAAAGACTTACCGACCATTGAGCCAATGATGCTCTATATGGGACGCCTCGCGCGCGAGGCGGCGGGAGCGCTTGCGCTCGCCCCGACCGAGGCCAAGAACCGCGCGCTCGAAGCAATGGCTGCGCGGATCGAGGCGAACGCGCAGAAGATCATTGACACCAATGTGCAGGACCTCGAGGCGGCGCGCGGCAAGGACCGCGACAAGGCTTTCCTCGACCGACTGATGCTCGATCCTGCGCGCGTCGCAGCGATGGCCAAAGGCCTGCGCGCGGTCGCGGTGCTCGCCGATCCGGTCGGGCAAGTGACGGCGTCGTGGACAAGGCCGAACGGCTTGCAGATTTCGCGCGTGCGCGTGCCGCTCGGCGTGATCGGCATCGTCTACGAATCGCGCCCCAACGTGACGGCGGACGCCGCCGCGCTTTGCCTCAAATCCGGCAACGCGGCGATACTGCGCAGCGGGTCGGAGAGCTTCCTCACCTCGCTCGTCATCGCCAACACTCTGAACGAGGGAGTGGCCGAGGCCGGGCTGCCGCAAGCCGCCATCCAGCTCGTGCCGACGGTCGATCGCGCGGCGGTCGGCTTCATGCTCGGCGGCCTTGGCGGTGCCCTCGACGTGATCGTGCCACGCGGCGGCAAGAGCCTGGTCGAGCGCGTGCAGACCGAAGCGCGCGTGCCGGTGTTCGCGCATCTCGAAGGCGTGTGCCACGTCTATGTGCATGCGCCGGCCGATCTCGCCATGGCCAAGACCATCGTGCTCAACGCCAAGATGCGGCGGACCGGCGTGTGCGGCGCGGCGGAGACCTTGCTGGTCGATCGCAAAGCGGCGGCGACGCATCTTGGCCCGTTGGTCGAGATGCTGATCGAGGCCGGCTGCGAGGTGCGGGGCGATCCCGAGACGCAGCGCGCCGACAGCCGGGTCAAGCCCGCGACCGAGGAGGATTGGCCCCAGGAATTTCTCGACGCCATCATCGCGGTGAAAGTTGTCGACGACCTCGATGAGGCGATCGAGCATATCGCGCGCTACGGCTCGCAGCATACCGACGCCATCGTCACCGAGGACCGCGCGGCCGCCGAGCAGTTCGTCGCCCGCGTCGACAGCGCGATCGTGCTGCACAACGCCTCGACCCAGTTCGCTGATGGCGGCGAGTTCGGGATGGGTGCTGAGATCGGCATCGCCACGGGGCGCTTCCATGCGCGTGGGCCCGTGGGCGTCGAGCAGCTCACAACCTTCAAATATGTCGTGCGCGGCCAGGGCCAGATCCGGCCTTAGTTGCTCTCTCGAAACGGTGAGCGTGTTGCTGGATACCGGCCTTGGCCGATATGACCGCGAAGAAATCGATTGCAGGAAGAGGGGCTGACAGTGCCCAAACAAAAACCGACCAAGCAGAAGAAGCTCGCCAAGCCAGCGAAGCCGGGGAAGGTGAAGCAGGCCAAGATCGCAAAGGCGCTGAAGCCGTCAAAGAGCAAGAAGCCGATTAAGCCGTCGAAGGTCGCCAAAGCCAAGACTGCAAAGAAGAAGGCGAAGGCAGCCAAATCAGCAAAGGCCGCCGCCGACATGTCCAAACGGGCAAAGGCGGCGAAATCGGCAACGAGGCCGCATAAGCGGGCGAAATCGGCCAAGATAGCAGCGGAGAAATCCACGGTCGCGCGGAAGCAGAAGCGCCGCGTGGCCAAAGTCAAACTGCCCCAGCGAACCGAGGACCGCGCGTCGCAAGGTCCTACGCCCGAGCGCTCGTCGGCGCGGCTACCGATGGCCTCGCGCCATATGCGGATCGGGCTGCTGGGGGGCTCATTCAATCCGGCGCACGCGGCCCATATGGAGATCAGCCTGACGGCGCTGAAACGGCTCGGGCTCGATCAGGTGTGGTGGATCGTGACGCCGGGCAATCCCTTGAAGGATCCGTCCAATCTGCCGAGCGTCGCGAAGCGTGTCGCGGCGGCGAAGCGTGTAGCGAGCCACCCGCGCATCGCCCTCACCGGCTTCGCCGGCGACAAAGGCTCGGCCTATACGATCGACCTGCTGACCGAGCTCAAGCGCCGGTTTCCAGGCGTCAACTTCATATGGCTGATGGGCGCGGACAATCTCGCCCTGTTCCATCGCTGGCGTTCTTGGCAGAAGATCTTTGCGGCGGTGCCGATCGCTGTGCTGGACCGGCCGGGCTTCAGGCTCAAGGCGCGCGCGAGCCAGGCCGGCAGGCGCTTCCAGGAGTTCCATGTCGATGAATTGGATGCCTCCGGATTGGCGCGGCTTGCGCCTCCGGCCTGGACGATCCTTAGCCACCGGCTCTCTGACCTCTCCTCGACCAAACTGCGCTCCGAGAAGAGGGGTGGTGCAAAGGTCACAATGAGCAAGAAAAAGCACTAACAAATACTAGCTATTGAAAATTAAACGGCGAACATACTATTCTTATGGGGCGAAGCGGCAACCAAGAGGCGCCTTCCGCGTTGTGAGCGGCGTCAGACTGGCGAAAACGCCTCCTCGAGGAGCAATGGCAGAAGGACACTCACCACAACATGCGCTCAGCTAGAGAGGCTGCCGAACACGGCACGCCTCCTAACGGATTTGCGTCATTGCGCGCCAATCCGGAAGGCCTGCTCACCATCGTGCTCGACGCGCTCGATGCCGCTAAGGCAGAGGACGTCGCCTGCATCGATCTGAGAGGCAAAACCTCGATCGGCGACCATATGGTGCTCGCCTCGGGGCGATCGCAACGGCATGTCGGAGCCATCGCCGACCAACTCGTCAGGAAGCTCAAAGAGGAAGGCTATGGCCGGGTCCGCGTCGAGGGCCAGCCCCAATGCGATTGGGTGCTGATTGATGCCGGCGACGTCATCGTCCATATCTTCCGCCCAGAGGTCCGCGAGTTCTACAATCTGGAGAAGATGTGGTCGGCTGACCGTCCGATGGAGCGGCTGGTGATCTGATCGATGGCCTGCCGTTAGCGGTGAGCCGCCGCCTGGATCCTCACGCCGAATAACCCATGCGGCTCCTGATCGCTGCAGTCGGCAGACTGAAACAGGGGCCTGAGCGCGATCTGTTCGCGCATTACCTCGTTCGCGCGGAAGCCGCGGGGCGAAAGCTCAGTCTGTCGCCGCTGATCGTCGTGGAAGTCGCGGAGGCGAAAGCGAGCGGAGCAAAGGCCCGCTCAGAGGCGGAAGCGCAAGCGCTTCTCTCCAAGGTGCCCCCCTCGCACAAGATCATCTGTCTCGACCCTTACGGCGATCCGCTCGACAGCGAGGAATTCGCCAAGGTCATTGTCAAGCTCCGCGATGGCGGCGCGCAAGGCCTCGCCTTCCTGATCGGTGGGGCCGACGGCCTTGGTCCGACGGCCTCATCCAAGGCCGATAAGGTGCTCTCGCTCGGCCGTATGACCCTGCCGCATGGCCTCGCCCGCATCGTGCTTGCCGAGCAGATCTATCGCGCGGTCACTATCATGGCCGGCCATCCCTATCATCGCGCCTGAGCCGCGCGCGGCGGACGCAAGGTTAAGGATTCGTAAGCGTTTTGCCTTGATTCTGCCGTATCGCTCCGCTGTCGTTGCGATCGGCTGAAACGGCCAAGTCGTATGGCGCATACCGATCGATTGGCTCCCGTAAGACGACGATTTCGATCCGCTCTGCTTCTTGTCAGCCTGGTCTGCATGTTGCCGTGGCTGGCAGAGGCCGAGGAGGATATTTCGCGCGACGAGGCGAAGAAGCGCCTCGACGAGACCGAGCAGCAGTTGCAGTCGAGCCGCGCGAAGGAGCAGGGTCTTACCCAGGGTATCTCAACGCTTACCGAGGAACGGGCGAGGCTGAATACCGAGCTGATCGAGGCCGGTAATAGAGTGCAGGCAAGCGAGGCAAAGCTCTCAGAGACCGAGGCCAAGCTGGCCGAGTTGACCGACCAGGTGAACGTTATCAAGAGCTCGATCACCGAGCGGAAGGAAACGATCGTCAAAATGCTGATGGCCATGCAGAGGATGGGCCGCACCCCTCCGCCCGCACTTGTGACGCGGCGGGACGATGCGCTCGCCGTGGTCAGAAGCGCGATGCTGCTCGCCGATGTGTTTCCCGAGATCAAATATCAGGCCGACAATCTGTCGCATGAGCTCGAAGGCATGGTGAGTCTCGAGACCGGCATTCGCGAGCAGCGCGACACCGAGAAGCAGGAGACCGACCGACTCGCCTCCGAGCAGGCCGGTCTGGACCGCCTGTGTCAGGAGAAGAAGGTAAAGCTTGCGCAAGGCGAGGCCGAGCTCGCGCAAGTCAAGCAGTCGACTGCCGAGCAGGCCCAGGCCGTCACCGACCTTAACGAGCTGATCGACAAGCTCGATGCTCAGATCGCCAAGGTCGAGGTCGCCCAATACGACGCCGAGGTCGCCGCCGAGCGCGCGTTGCGCGAGCGCGAGCAGGCCCAGGCCCTCGCCACGCCGGCCAATGAGAGCGTGGTTGAGATCAAGCCGGAATCAACCAAACTCGCCTTCGCCAGCCCTGACCGTATGAAGCCCGCTATGCCGTTCGAGGCTGCCAAGGGCTCGCTCAGGCTCCCGGCTGCCGGGCGGCGGACCAAGCATTTCGGCGATGCCGAGCCGGCGGGTGGGACGGCCAGAGGCATATCCCTCCAGACCCGGAAGGAGGCCCGGATTACCGCGCCGTCCGACGGCTGGGTGGTCTATGCCGGTGCATTCCGCTCTTATGGGCAACTCTTGATCATCAACGCAGGCGGGGGCTATCATGTTCTCCTTGCGGGGATGAGCCGCATAGACGTAAGCCTCGGCCAGTTTGTCCTCGCCGGAGAGCCCATCGCGATGATGGGAAATTCGGCGGCGCCGAGCCAAGGCGGCGCCGACAGTTCACGCCCCGTCCTCTATGTCGAATTCAGAAAGGACGGCAGGCCAATAGACCCTGACCCATGGTGGGCCGAGGCTTCCGAAAAGGTGCAAGGATGATGCGGAAATCCGAATACGCGCTGTGGGCGCTACTGGTGCTGGCCGTGCTCGCTGCCGGTTCGACGATGGTGAGCTTGGCGCGAAGCCAGTCCGCATCGGCCGCCAACTCGGAAATCTACCGGCAGCTCGACCTGTTCGGCGAGGTGCTCGAGCGCGTGCGCTCGGACTATGTCGAGAAGCCCGAGGACTCGAAGCTGATTGAGGCCGCGATCAACGGCATGCTGACCGCGCTCGACCCGCATTCCGCTTACCTCAACCCGAAGCATTTCCGTGACATGCAGGTGCAGACCCGCGGCGAGTTCGGCGGCCTCGGCATCGAGGTCACCATGGAGAATGGCGTGGTCAAGGTGGTCTCGCCGATCGAGGATACGCCTGCCGCCAAGGCCGGCATCCAATCTGGCGATCTGATCACCGGTCTCGACAAGGAGCAGATCCAGGGCCTGACGCTTCAGGAAGCGGTGGAGAAGATGCGTGGGCCGGTTAATTCGCCGATAACGCTCACGATCGTGCGCAAGGGCGTGGAGGACCCGTTCGACGTCAAGGTCACGCGCGACGTGATCCACATCAACCCGGTCAAATACAGCGCCGAGGGCGACGACGTCGGCTATATTCGCGTCACCACCTTCAACGAACAGACCACCGCCAACATGCAGAAGGCGATCGAGGACCTGAAGAAGCAGCTCGGACCGAAGCTCAAGGGCTACATCATTGATCTTCGCAACAACCCGGGCGGCCTGCTCGACCAGGCGATCTCGGTGTCGGACGCTTTCCTTGACCAAGGCGCGATCGTGCTGACACGCGGCCGCAATCTCGAGGAGACGCAGCGCTCGAACGCCAGGCCTGGCGACATGACCGATGGCAAGCAGCTGATTGTCCTGATCAACGGCGGCTCGGCTTCGGCGTCTGAGATCGTCGCCGGCGCATTGCAGGACCATCACCGTGCGACGATCGTCGGCACGCGGTCCTTCGGCAAGGGCTCGGTGCAGACCATCATCCCGCTCGGCTCGAACGGCGCGCTCAGGCTCACCACGGCGCGCTACTACACCCCGTCGGGCCGCTCGATCCAGGCCAAGGGCATCGAGCCCGAGGTGCTGGTCGAGGAGGAGTTGCCCGAGGACCTGAAGAAGAAGGCCGATGACCTCGGCACGAAGGGCGAAGCCAACCTCCGTGGCCACCTCAAGATCGAGGGCGCCGACGAGGACGAAGAGGCTGGCGAGGAAGAGTCTGGCAGTTCGTCCTATGTGGCGCCCGAGAAGGACAAGGACACTCAGCTGAAGTATGCTCTCGATCTCTTGCGCGGCATCAAGTCGGTCGATACCGATTCCAAGAAGAAGGCCGAGGCCAACTAAGCCTGGCGTCTTATGGCGACCGCTTCGAAGGCTGCCGAGAGGAGAGGCGACCAAGCCCCATAAGAGGGCGGGCGTGCGGGGAGGCTAAGTCAGATGAAAGCGCTGGTCGTCGCGACGGGAATTGTGTTCTGGACGTTGGTGCTCGGGATTGCGTGGCTCGCCCTGTTTCCGAGTAGCGACGCGGGCGAGCCGGTGGCCATCCTACAGGTCGAGCCTGTGGGCGGGGTCGATGCTGGGGCGCCCGCGGATGCTGGCGCCACGCCCGACGCCAACACAGGTGCTTCGGTCGAAGAGGGCCACGAGCCTGCAACGGCAGAGGCACCTGCAGCCGACGCCGACACGGGCGAGACCCCTGCCGACATGCCACCCGGCTTCGCCGTAACCGCGCCTGGAGCCAAACCGCCAACGCCTGTGCTCCAGCCGCCTAGCCCAGGCGACATCTTGCCATCTCAGCAGATCGGCACGCCGACCGAGCCGCCTTCGCCCGCCGATGCGGCGACACCGGATGGCAGGCAGGGCACGGCAGAAGGGGGCGAGCAAAGCGCCTCGACTGCGCCCGCGCCGAGTGCTGCCGCCACGCCGCCCCAGCAGCAAACGGCCGCCGTCGCCCCGCTGCCGCCGACCATTCCGGACGTCGAACCGGGCGCGGGCTCGCTCGCGCCGGTGCCGGTTGCCGAGCTGGTGGAGGAATCGCAGTACGGCCCATTGCCGAAAGTGGCATCCGATGGACGCCGTCCGATCGATGTCTATGCGAGGCCGTCACGCTACGCGGTCAAGGGTACAGCGGGAGAACCCGCGCGGATCGCTATCCTGGTCAGTGGGCTCGGCCTTCCCGACAGCCCGCCCGGCGATATGCTTAAGGGGCTGCCAGCGCCGATCAGCATCGCTTATGGCGCCTATGGCCGCTCGTTGCAGGATTGGGTCACAAGAGCACGCGCCGACGGACACGAGGTGCTTTTGCAGATCCCGCTCGAGCCCGCCGACTATCCCAAGGAGGACCCCGGTCCGCACACGCTGTTGACGTCGCTGCCTGCCGCGGAGAACATGAAGCGGCTGCAATGGCTGATGTCACGTTATACCGGCTATGTGGGCATTACTAACCACATGGGCGCCAAGTTCGAGGCGACCCAGGATGCGCTCACGCCGGTGCTCGAGGAGGTCAAGGCGCGCGGCCTGCTCTATGTCGACGACGGCAGCGTGCAAGGCTCGACGGTGCCGCAGATCGCCGGCGCGATCGGCCTCGATTATTCGGTCGCCAGCGTCCAGATCGACGGCAACGCCTCGCCGGCCGATATCGCCAAGCAGCTGGCTAAGCTCGAAGCGACGGCCAAGGAGCGGGGTGCGGCGATCGGCGTGGTGAGGGCCAAGCCCGCCGCCGTCAAGCAGCTCGCCGAATGGGCTGGAAAGCTTCAGGGCAAGGGCTTCGTGCTTGTGCCCGTCAGCGCCGCGGTGCGCTCGCAGCGGCAAAGCTGACCCCTCTCTCATGACAGACAAGGAGGCGCTGCCCTACCGGCCTTGCGTCGGCATTATGCTGCTCAATGCGCAAGGACTCGCCTTCGTCGGGCAGCGGTCGGACCGGAGCGGCGCGCCTGAAGGCGTCGGCCAATGGTGGCAGATGCCGCAAGGCGGCATTGACGAAGGCGAGGCGCCCGAGCTGGCCGCGCATCGCGAGCTATTCGAGGAGACCGGTGTGCGCAGCATCAGCATCATCGCCAGCGCGCCGGATTGGCTTCTCTACGATCTGCCGGAGCATCTCATCGGTGTCGCCTGGGAAGGGCGCTATCGCGGCCAAAAGCAGATGTGGTTCGCCGCGCGGCTGGAAGGTCCGGAGAGCGAGATAGACATCGAGCCGCGCGAAGGCCATGAGCAGGAATTCGACGCTTGGCAATGGGTGAAGGTCGCCGATTTGCCCTCGCTCGTCGTGCCGTTCAAGCGCGCGGTCTATGAGCGGGTGGTCGAGGAATTCTCGCCGCTGGTTAACGCCTAAGCGTCAGCCCTGTGCCAGAATGTGCGGGTGCTTGGCCTGATAGGAGCCGCAAGCGCCGTATGAAACGGCGATAAAGCAACACGCTCGCCGGCAGCAGCACAAGATCGTCGATCAACGCCGCAACCAGCGTCATGGCCGAGAGATTGCCGAACAGGCGGAGCGACGGAAGGTCGGATAGCAGGGTGACGCCGAGGCCGAAGGCAAGGAAACGGGGTTATAGGTTGAGCGTGGCCTGCACTTGCCGGAGCTGGTCGAGCTTGGTCTGGGCGCGGTCGCGGGCGTCGTTCCCGGCCGCATCAGCCACGTCCTCCTCGGCGTCCTTGATCGCCTCGGCGAGCTGGTCGGCATCGAGCTCGTTGAGGTCGACGGCCGTCTCGGCGAGAACGGTAAGGCCGGCGGGAGAGACCTCGGCGAAGCCGCCGCGTACGAAATAGCGCTGACGCTCACCGCCGGGAAAGCCGATTTCGAGCAGACCCGGTTTGAGCGTGGCGAGCAGCGGCGCGTGGTAAGCGAGCACGGTCATCTCGCCCTCAGAGCCCGGGACGATGACTTGCTCGACCTCGCCGGAGACGAGGAGCCTGGCCGGCGAGACTAGCTCGAACTTGAAGGGATCGGACATCATGGTCTCTCCGGCTATTCACTTCTCCCCTTGAGGGGGAGCGGGGTAAATTTCAGAATCGGAGCGAGCGGCTCACCCCCTCCCTAACCCTCCCCCTCAAGAGGGGAGGGAGAGCGAGCGGTATCGCCTCATTCTGACAACTGACAATTGGCACCTGTGTTTTGTGAAATCTGACCTAAGCGGCCTCGGCAGCGAGCTTCTCGGCCTTGGCGACGGCGTCCTCGATGGTGCCGGCCATGTAGAAGGCAGCCTCCGGCAGATGGTCATAGTCGCCGTCGCACAGACCCTTGAAGCCCTTGATGGTGTCGGCGAGATCGACGAACGCGCCGGGCGAACCGGTGAATACCTCCGCCACATGGAAGGGCTGCGACAGGAACCTCTCGATCTTGCGCGCGCGCGCTACCGTCACCTTGTCCTCTTCCGACAGCTCGTCCATGCCGAGAATGGCGATGATGTCCTGGAGCGCCTTGTAGCGTTGCAAGATGACCTGAACGCGGCGGGCGACGGCGTAATGCTCTTCGCCGACGACGAGCGGGGAGAGCATGCGCGAGGTCGAATCGAGCGGGTCCACGGCAGGGTAAATGCCCTTCTCGGCGATGCCGCGCGACAGCACGGTGGTGGCGTCGAGATGGGCGAAGGAAGTGGCCGGCGCCGGGTCGGTCAGATCGTCGGCGGGCACGTAGATCGCCTGCACCGAGGTGATCGAGCCCTTCTGCGTGGTGGTGATGCGTTCCTGCAGCGCGCCCATGTCGGTGGCGAGAGTCGGCTGATAGCCCACGGCAGAGGGGATGCGGCCGAGTAGCGCCGACACCTCTGAGCCCGCCTGGGTAAAGCGGAAGATGTTGTCCACGAAGAACAAAACGTCCTGGCCCTGGTCGCGGAAATATTCGGCGACCGTCAGTCCCGACAGGCCGACGCGGGCGCGTGCGCCCGGTGGCTCGTTCATCTGGCCGTAAACCAGCGCGCATTTCGATCCCGCGGTCGAGCCGTTGTTCTTCTTGGGGTCCTTGTTCACGCCCGAGTCGATGAACTCGTGATAGAGGTCATTGCCCTCGCGCGTGCGCTCGCCGACGCCGGCGAACACCGAGAAGCCGCCATGGGCTTTGGCGACGTTGTTGATCAACTCCTGGATCAGCACGGTCTTGCCGACGCCGGCGCCGCCGAACAGGCCGATCTTGCCGCCCTTGGCGTAAGGCGCGAGCAAATCGACGACCTTAATGCCGGTGACCAGGATCTCGGCCTCGGTGGACTGATCGACATAGGAGGGAGCCGGCGCGTGTATCGGCCGCTTCTCCGCGGTCTTGATCGGGCCGGCCTCGTCGACCGCCTCGCCCACCACGTTCATGATACGTCCGAGCGTTTCGTCGCCTACCGGGACGGCGATCGGCTGGCCGGTGTCGACTACGTCCTGGCCGCGCACCAGGCCTTCGGTCGAATCCATGGCTATGGTGCGCACAGTGTTTTCGCCGAGATGCTGCGCGACCTCGAGCACGAGCCGGTTGCCGTGGTTCTGGGTCTCGAGCGCGTTCAGGATCTCCGGCAACTTGTCGTCGAACTGCACGTCGACGACGGCTCCCAGGACCTGGCGCACATGGCCCATGGAGCCCTCATAGGCCGCGACCTCCGCCTGCTGTTTTTTGGTCTCTGCGACCACGGGGGACTTATTTGCCATGCTTTTCGTTCCTTCACGTCTCACGAATGACTATACCGCTTCGGCGCCGGAGATGATCTCGATCAGCTCCTTGGTGATCATGGCCTGGCGGGTGCGGTTATATCTCAGCGTCAGCCGGTCGATCATGTCGCCGGCATTTCTTGTGGCGTTGTCCATCGCCGTCATCTGCGCGCCGTAGAACGACGCACCGTTCTCGAGCAGCGCCTTGAAGATCTGCACAGTGATGTTGAGCGGCAGGAGCTCGCTCAGGATCTCGGCCTCGTCGGGCTCGTATTCGTAGACCGCGCCGCCGAGCACCGCCTCGCCAGCGGATGTATCGGCCGAGATGGTGGCCGGGATGATCTGTTGTGCCGTTGGTACCTGGCTGATCACCGAGCGGAAGCGCGAGAAGAACAACGTGGCGACGTCGAAGGCGCCATCGGCGAACAGGGCCAGCACCCTGTCGGCCACCTTCTCGGCATGCTCGAAAGTAAGCTGACGCACACCACGGAACTCGATGGTGTCGATGATCAGCGAAGCGTAGTTGCGCTTGAGCTGGTCGAAGCCCTTCTTGCCGACGCAGAGGATCTTAACCTGCTTGCCGTCGGCGACAAGTCGATTCAAGTGCTCGCGCGCAAGCCGGGCGATGGCCGAGTTGAAGGCGCCGCTAAGCCCACGCTCGCCGGTGCAAACGACGAGGAGATGGACCTGGTCCTTGCCGGTCCCGACCATCAGCGGCGGCCCGCCGTCGCGGCCCTTGAGCGCGACGGCGAGATTGGCGAGAACCGACTCCATGCGCGCAGCATAAGGTCTCGCGGCTTCGGCCGCGCTATGCGCGCGTCGCAGCTTGGCCGCTGCAACCATTTGCATGGCCTTGGTGATCTTCTGCGTCGCCTTGACGGAAGCGATGCGGTTGCGCAGCTCTTTTAGCGACGGCATGGGTTGTACCCTCGATAGGGCATGGTGACCGGCGCGGAGCCGCAGCCTAACCCTCTCCCCCCTTGAGGGGGAAAGCTGGAGATGGGGGTAAGCGGCAAGCGCAGAGTTTGTGTTTCCCTACTCTCCCCCTCAAGGGGGGAGGGGGAGATCGGAGCCGCGGCAATCCCTGTCACAAACGCTGCATGCATCACGCGAAGGCCTTGGCGAATTTATCGACGGCGGCCTTCAACTTGTCGCCGGTCTCCTTGGAGATTTCCTTCTGGTCACGGATGGCGGCGAGCAGATCGGCATGCTCCACGCGCATGAAGCGCAAAAGCTCGGCCTCGAAGCGCGACACCGAGGAGACGGGGAGCGGATCGAGGTAGCCGTTGACGCCGGCATAGATCACGACCACCTGCTCCTCGATCTTGAGAGGGGAGAATTGCGGCTGCTTAAGGAGCTCGGTTAACCGCGCTCCGCGGTTGAGCAGGCGCTGGGTGGTGGCGTCGAGGTCTGAGCCGAACTGGGCAAAGGCCGCCATTTCGCGATATTGGGCGAGTTCGCCCTTGATCTTGCCGGCGACCTGCTTCATCGCCTTGACCTGGGCGGCGGAGCCCACGCGCGACACCGACAGACCGACGTTCACCGCGGGGCGGATGCCCTGATAGAACAGATCGGTCTCGAGGAAGATCTGCCCGTCGGTGATGGAGATGACGTTGGTCGGGATATAGGCCGACACGTCGTTGGCCTGCGTCTCGATTACGGGAAGCGCGGTCAAGGAGCCGGAGCCGTAGTCCTTGTTGAGCTTGGCCGCGCGCTCGAGAAGCCGCGAATGGAGATAGAACACGTCGCCGGGATAGGCCTCGCGCCCCGGGGGACGGCGGAGCAGCAGCGACATCTGGCGGTAGGCCACGGCCTGTTTGGAGAGGTCGTCATAAGTGACGAGTGCATGCATGCCATTGTCGCGGAAATATTCGCCCATGGCGCAGCCCGAGAACGGCGCGAGATATTGCATCGGCGCGGGGTCTGAGGCGGTCGCGGCTACGATGATCGAGTAGGGGAGCGCGCCGTTGTCCTCAAGCACCTTGACGAACTGGGCGACGGTCGAGCGCTTCTGGCCGACGGCGACATAGATGCAATAGAGCTTGGTCTTCTCGTCGTTGAGCGCGTTGACCGATTTCTGGTTGAGGATGGTGTCGAGGATGATGGCGGTCTTGCCGGTCTGGCGGTCGCCGATGATGAGCTCTCGCTGACCGCGGCCGATGGGGATCAGAGCGTCGATCGCCTTTAAGCCGGTCTGCATCGGCTCGTGCACAGACTGGCGGGGGATGATGCCGGGCGCCTTGACGTCGACGCGGCGCTTCTCGTCGTAGGAGATCGGGCCCTTGCCGTCGATCGGGTTGCCGAGAGCGTCAACCACGCGGCCCAACAGGCCCTTGCCGACCGGTACCTCGACGATGGCGCCGGTGCGCTTGACGACGTCGCCTTCCTTGATGTGGCGGTCGTCGCCGAAAATCACGATGCCGACATTATCCACCTCGAGGTTGAGCGCCATGCCGCGCGTGCCGTCGGCAAACTCGACCATCTCGCCGGCCTGGACATTGTCGAGCCCGTAGACGCGGGCGATGCCGTCGCCGACCGACAGAACCTGGCCGATCTCCGCGACCTCGGCTTCCTGTCCGAAATTCTTGATCTGCTCCTTGAGGATCGCGGAGATCTCAGCGGCCCTGATTTCCATCAGCCAACCTCTTTCATGGCTAACTTGAGTGAATTGAGCTTGGTGCGCAGCGAGCTATCGACCATGCGGCTGCCCACCTTGACGACGAGCCCGCCGAGTAGGGAGGGATCGACCTGCTCGTCCAGCATCACCGTCTTGCCGAGCGCGGCCGTCAGAGCCTGCTTCAGCGCGGTGAGTTGGCTCTCCGTGAGCTTGGCAGCGGCGGTGACGGTGGCGCTCGTCTCGCCCCGCTCGCGCGCGAGCATGGCGCGGAAGGCGCGGATCATGTCGGGGGTCGCGAACAGGCGGCGGTTCTTGGCGACGAGCAGAAAGAAATTCTTGGTCAGCCCCTCGATCTTGAGCTCATCGAGGACGGCCCCGAGCGCGCGGCTCTGCTCCTCGGCGGAGAACACCGGACTCTTCATCAGCCGCTTCAAATCGTCGAAGGCATCGAGCGCCTCATTGAAGCGCGTGAGGTCGGATGCGACGGCGTCAAGCGAGTGCCCGTCCTTGGCAAGCTCGAACAAGGCGGTGGCATAGCGGCCGGCCACGCCCGAACTCGTATCGACTTCACTGGTCACGTAAACGCCTTTCCTCCCGAACGGGCGCTTTTTTGAGCAGCCTCGTCCCCAGACCCGAGAAATTCTTGGATTGGCGCCTCCACGTCAACAGGTTGAAACCCTGCAAACGGTCCCCGGAAAGCCCGGGCAGGCTGTAACATAGAGGGGGAGGGGGTGCAACCTCGGGAAGCCCGAATCGTGCCGTAGATGGGCTTTGCTGGCCTGCGTCAGGGGATGTAATTCAGCTCGGTACAAAGGAGGAAGGCCGACGAGATGGCGACCAAGAAAGCCGAGCGGGCCGCCCCGGCCAAGCTGCCGCCGTTGTGGGACCGGCTCAAGGCGCAGATGACTGGTACGACCGGAAAGGTACGGCAAACCAGCGCGCCTATAAGGCTTCGAAGATCGCCATTATCGTTCTTGCCGTCGCCATGCCGATCGTTGCCGAATGGGGCGCGCTCGCCGTGGGCGTCGCCGCCGGTTTCATCCTGCTGCTCGATGGCCTCCAGCATCTCAACAAATGGCAAGAAAACTGGATTCTCTACCGCTCGTAGCGCAATCCCTCCCAGGTCGAACAGCATCTCTACAACGAGAAGGCTGGACCCTACGCCAAGCTCACGCCCGAGGAGGCGCATTGGGTGCTCGCCGAGCGCGTCGCGCGTTGACGACCTCGAGCACTCCTAATGGGTCCACGCCCACCCCGCGAAGCTAATCTTGCGCGATCGCTCTCACAAAAAGCTGTAGGGATCGATGTCGACGCTGAGACGTAGGTCGCCCTTGGCTTTGGGCACTTGGCCGAGCCAGAGCCGCAGATAGGCCTGAAGGTTGGCTTCACGGGCAGCCTTCATTAGCAGGCGAAAACGGTGACGGCCGCGGATCACTGCGAGCGGCGCCTCGGCGGGGCCAAGCACCTCGATCTTCGATGCGGCGGGAGCTGCGCGGGCGACCTCGCGCGCATAGGCTTCGGCCGCCTCGCGCGAGCCGGCCGAGACAAGCAGGGCGGCCAGCCTGCCGAACGGCGGCATACGTGCGTCGCGCCGCTCTTCGATCTCGCGCGCAAGGAACGCGTCGCGGTCGCCCGAGACGAGCGCCGCGACCACCGGATGCTCGGGCATATAGGTTTGGATCAGGCCGCGGCCCGGAATCGCTTCGCGGCCGGCGCGACCCGTTACCTGCTGCATCAGCTGGAAGGTACGCTCGGCCGCGCGTGGGTCGGCTTGCGCCAGCCCCAGATCGCCGTCGACCACGCCGACCAGCGCAAGCCCCGGAAAGTGATGACCTTTGGCCACGAGCTGCGTGCCGATGACTATATCGACCTCGCGCTCCTCGATCTCGCGCAAGGTGTGGCGAAGCTCAGCGACGTTCGGCGTGAGATCGCTCGATAGGAGCAGCCGGCGTGAATCAGGAAACAACTCAGCGACCTCCTCGGCGATGCGCTCAATGCCCGGCCCGCACGCGACCAGCGAATTCTCGGCCTCGCAGTTCGGGCATTTCTCAGGGATCGGCGCGAACTTGCCGCAATGGTGACACTCGAGGCGGCGGCGGAACCTGTGCTCGACCAGCCACGCCGAGCAGTTCGGGCATTCGAAGCGGAAGCCGCATCTCCTGCAGAGCGTGACCGGCGCATAGCCGCGCCTATTCAAGAACAGGAGCGCCTGCTCGCCGCGCCCGAGAGTGCCTGCGACCGCGTCGACCAGAACCGGAGACAGCCACTTGCCGCGCTCCGGCGGTGAGGCGCGCATGTCGATTGCGGCGATGGCCGGAAGACCCGCCGCCTTGTAGCGCGTAGCAAGGCGAATATGGCGGTAGCGGCCTTGCTCAGCATTGACCACGCTCTCGATCGACGGCGTTGCAGAGCTCAGGACGACCGGGAAACCGCCGAGCGAGCCGCGCACCACCGCCATGTCGCGCGCCTGATAAAGGACGCGCTCCTCTTGCTTATAACCCTGGTCGTGCTCCTCATCGACGACGATGAGGCCGAGCTTGGGGAAGGGCAGGAACAGCGCGGAACGTGCGCCGACCACAAGCTTCGCCTTATTCTCTGCGACGGCCCGCCAGACTCGGCCGCGCTGGGGCGCCGGAACGCCCGAGTGCCACTCCGCCGGCTTCGCGCCGAAGCGGTGCTCGCAGCGGGCGATGAACTGGCTGGTGAGCGCGATCTCCGGCATCAGCACGAGCGCCTGTTGCCCGCGCGCGAGCGCCGCGGCGATCGCCTCGAAATAGACTTCCGTCTTGCCCGAGCCGGTGACGCCGTCGAGCAGGCTCACCGTGAAGCCGTCTTTGGTATCGGCGAGCAGATCGCGCGCCGCCTCCTGCTGCTCCGCCGTGAGTTGTGTACTCTGCTTCGACAGATCGAGCGGCATGGCATGCAAGTCAGGCAGGAGTTCGGTCAGCAATGTGCCAGAGTCAACCAGCCCGTCGATAACGCCTGGACTGACGCCGGCAGCCTCGGCGAGGCTCGACTTCACCCAGATCAGCCCATTGGAAGCCGCCTCGATCACGCGCGCGCGGGCAGGGGTCATGCGCCCGGGCGGCGCGCCGATCAGGCGGACGCCGTGGCGCGGCGCGGGCGGGACGAAGGCGCGGCCCGCGCTCATCATCATGCGCAGCACCATGCCTGGCGAAGAGAGCGTGTAGTTGGCGACCCAGTCGGCGAATTCGAGGCTGACGCGCGGCAGCGGCGGCACGTCGTCGATCACTTCGACGATGGCGCGAAGCTTCTCGGGCTTGATCTGTGGCGCCGGTTCGCCTTCAGGCCGCGTCCAAACGACGCCGAGATATTCTACGGGGCCGAGCGGAGCGACCACGAACTGCCCAGGCTCGACCCGCGCTCCGTCCGGCACGAGATAGTCGTAAGGCGCGGGCAAAGCGAGCGGCAGCATGACCGGCACGGTGGATGACCCCGCGCTCCGCGTCTTGGGCTTAGGCTTGGTCTCGGTCAGCGGATGCTCGAGGTTAGGCGGCGATTAACGACTCACATACCCATAGTAGCGCTTCGCCACATGCGCCGGTCAGGGTCGTATTGAGGGATTTCGAGGTTGCCAGAAAGGGCCGCACCAGTTGGATATATGGGCACGCCTTACGTCCGCGAGGCGGTCGAGGCTTGGCTCGCTTATATCGCCACCGAACGCCAGCTGGCGGCCAAGACCTCGGAAGCTTACCAGAGGGATATCGGCCAGTTCCTGACCTTCCTGGCCGGCCATCTGAACCGCGTACCCGACATGCCTCAACTGCTCGCGCTCCAGGCTCGCGACGTGCGCGCCTTTCTCGCCTCGCGCCGGAGCGAGGGGGTGGGGAGCCGTAGTCTTGCACGCACGCTGTCGGCGCTCCGCATGTTTTACAAATTCCTCGAGCGGCGCAGCTACGGCAAGAACGATGCGATCCGCGCCGTCGCTCTACCCAAGCTGCCGCACTCGGTGCCTAAGCCGCTCACCGCGCCAAAGGCGACGGCGCTAGTCGACGGCACCGACATCGTCTCCCCGGACCAACCGGATTGGATCTCGGCGCGCGACACCGCCGTGCTCGCGCTGCTCTACGGCTCGGGCTTGCGCATCTCGGAGGCATTGACGCTGAAGCGCAAAGACGCGCCGACCAAGGGCCGCGACATGCTCCGCGTGCACGGCAAAGGCGGCAAGACGCGCGTGGTCCCGGTTCTGCCGATCGCGCGCGAGGCGGTCGAGCTCTATCTGAAGCTCTGTCCGATGCGTCAGGGATCAGACGATCCGCTGTTCGTAGGCGCTTACGGCAAGCAGCTTAGCCCGCGTATCATCCAACTCAAGATCGCGCGCGCGCGCGCCGCGCTCGGATTACCGGAGACGGCGACGCCCCATGCGCTCAGGCATTCCTTCGCTACGCATCTGCTCGGTGCTGGCGCGGATCTCCGCGCCATCCAGGAGCTGCTGGGCCACGCCAGCCTCTCGACCACGCAGGGCTATACCGAGGTCGACCGCGAGCATCTGCTTAAGACCTACGAGCGCGCCCACCCCCGCGCTTAGGGCCCGACGTTGAGCGTCGATAGTCGCAATTGATACCGGTCAAAGCCTGGCGCGTGCCTCCCAGCCATTGTTAGCCATCCCTTACTTTCCTGCGTTTTGGCCAGGTTGACCCATTGCAGTACTGACCGGTCAGTCATTATATTGTCATCGATGAGGCTAGTCCGTTGGGAGCGAGGGCTGGCCATTACGAGACTGCCGCTCTCGGCGAGGCAAGGCATGGCCGAGACCAAATCAGAGGAGAGCGCCGCGGAGGAAACACCTCGGAAGCGCGCGCGCAAAGACAACCGCCCGCAAGAAATCGTGGCGGCAGCTTTCGAGGAGTTTGCGGCGAAGGGTTACGCGGCAACCAAGGTCGAGGATGTGGCCACGCGAGCGCGCGTCTCGAAGGGCCTGCCCTATCTCTACTTCAAGACCAAGGAAGAACTGTTCAAGGCGGTGATCAGAAGCGTCATTACCTCGCATTTCGACGTGATCCGCGAGCAGATGGAGCGCACCGACCTCCCTGTCGAGGCGTTCCTCAAGGGCCCGTTCCTCGCCTTCATCCAGGAGCTGGTCGGCTCCAAGCGCGCGTTCATCGCGCGGCTCCTCATCGCCGAAGGGCACAAGCACCCCGAACTCACCAAATTCTATTACGAGCAAGTCGTGTCTCGCGGCATCGAGACCATTACCCGGCTGATCGATCGCGGCATCGAGCGCGGCGAGTTCAAGCCGACCAAGTTGCGCGACTATCCGCAGCTGCTGATCGCGCCGGTGCTCACGGCAATCATCTGGCGTGGGCTGTTCGAGCGCCACTGTCGCCTCGACACCGACGGACTGCTCAGGACCAACATCGAACTCCTGACCGACGCAATCAGGGCGCCCGGTCGCGATCCCGTCCCTAGTCAGGGGGACGCGCGATGAAGCGCAAAGCCCTGCTCATTGTCGCCGCGCTCAGCGCAATCGCCGTCGCGGTCGCGCTGTTCACCTTTCCTGCCAACAAGGAGACCGAATTCCCCGGCTATATGGAGGCCGATTTCGTGCTGGTCGGCTCTGAGCAGGCCGGCCGCATCGCGAGGCTCACCGTCGACGAAGGCGCGCATGTCAAACAGGGCGATCCGATCTTCACGCTGGAAAGCTCGGAGCAGGAAGCGTCGGTCGAAGCGGCGCGCGCCCGCGTGCAGGAAGCCGATGCCAGGCTCGCCGACGTAAAGGCCGATTTGCAGCGCCCTGATGAGATCCATGTGCTCGAAGCCTCGCTCAACGAGGCCAAGGCCATGCTGCAGGTCGCGACCAACAATCTCGACCGTGCGCGGGCGCTGTTCGACAAGGGCTGGACCACCAAGGCGGCGCTCGACGACGTCATTGCCCAGCACGACCGCAACGAAGCTGCAGTCGCAGAGGCGGAGAAGCGTATCATCGCTGCGAAGCTTCCCGGCCGGTCCGACATGATCGACGCAGCCTCAGCCAACGCCGAGGCCGCGCGGCACGCGCTCGCCGAGGCCGAGAAGAATCTCGGCAAGCGCCAGGTCGCCTCGCCCGCCGAAGGCACCGTTGAGGAAGTCTATTTCCGGCCGGGCGAGGTGGTGAACGTCGGCCAGGCGGTGATAGCGCTTCTGCCGCCGCGAAATCTCAAGGTCCGCTTCTTCGTCGCCGAGCCGGTGCGCGCCGCGCTCCAGCTCGATCAGACGGTAAGCGTCAGTTGCGACGGCTGCCCGCCCGACCTCAAGGCCAAGATCAGCTTCATCGCGCGCGACGCCGAGTTCACCCCGCCGGTGATCTTCTCGCGTGAGCAGAGGCAGAAGCTCGTATTCCTCGTCGAGGCGCGGCCAGACCAGGCGGCGGCGCTTTTGACCGCGGGCCAGCCGGTGACCGTCGGTATCGGCCCGCAGGCGCAACTGGTGCGGCGATGAGCAAGAAGGAGATCGCCATCGACGTGCACGGCCTAACAAAGACCTTCGGCCCCCGTACCGTCGTGCACGATCTCAGCCTGCAAGTGCCGAAGGGGGAGATTTACGGCTTTCTCGGGCCTAATGGCAGTGGCAAGACGACGACGCTCCGGATGCTGTGCGGCCTGCTCACGCCCGATTCCGGCTCGGGCACCTGCCTTGGCTACGACATCCTCACCCAGGCTGACGAGATCAAGCGGAATGTCGGTTATATGACGCAGCGCTTCAGCCTCTACACCGACCTGTCGATCCGCGAGAATCTCGAATTTGTCGCGCGCGTGTACGGCGTGCCGAACCCACGCCAGGCGGCGCGCGAGGCGATCGGGCGGCTCGGGCTCACTGGGCGCGCCGACCAGCTTGCCGGCGAGTTGTCGGGCGGCTGGAAACAGCGGCTCGCGCTCGGATCCTGTATCCTGCCGCAGCCAAAGCTGCTTTTGCTCGACGAGCCGACCGCCGGCGTTGATCCCAAGGCGCGGCGCGAGTTTTGGGACGAGATCCACAATCTCGCCGCCGACGGCATCACCGTGCTGGTCTCGACCCACTACATGGACGAGGCCGAGCGGTGTCATGAGATCGCCTATATCGCCTTCGGCGAGCTGCTGGCCAAGGGCACAGCGAAGGAGGTTGTCGCGCAGTCGCACCTCTCGACCTGGATCGTGTCGGGCAAGGACCTTCACCGCCTAGCCACCAAGCTCGAGACTTGCGACGGCATCGACATGGTGGCGCCGTTCGGCACCGAGCTGCACGTTTCAGGCCGCGACAAGCAGGCGCTCGATGCTGCGATCGAAGCCGCCAAGAAGGCTGACGGCGCGCATCAATGGACTCGCGGCGAGCCGAGCCTCGAGGATGTCTTCATCCTGCTGATGGACAAGTCCAAGGACAATTTCGCATGAGCGCGGTGGCTTACGACGGCATCGAGGCGGCAGAGGCCGAGCGCAGCGAGCGGCGCGATCCCGGCTTCCTCCGGCGCACCTGGGCGATGATCGTCAAGGAATTCGTGCAGATGCGGCGCGACCGCATGACGTTCGCCACCATGATCTTCGTGCCGATCCTGCAGCTCACTTTGTTCGGCTATGCCATCAACACCGACCCAAAGCACATGCCGGCGGTCATCTTGACCCGCGATTCGGGTCCCTTGACCCGCGCCGTGCTCGCAGCGCTCGAGAACACGGACTATTTCGACTTCAAGCTGCAGGTGCGCGATCCAGAGGAGATGGACCGGCTGATCCGCTCGGGCAAAGTGCAATTCGGCATCGAAGTCCCGGCAAGCTTCGAGCGTGACCTGCGGCGCGGTGACCGTCCCGCTATCCTGGTGATTGCCGACGCCACAGACCCGGTGTCGACCGGCACGGCCATCGCGGCCGTGCAAGGCGTGGTCGGCACCGCGCTCAGGCGCGAGTTGCGCGGGCCTGACGCAGAGGTGAAGGGCTCGCCTGAGCCGTTCGAGGTCACGCTACAGCGCCGCTACAATCCGGAAGGCATCACCCAATACAATATCGTGCCCGGCCTGCTCGGCGTCGTGCTCACCATGACCATGATGATGTTCACCGCGCTCGCGGTGACACGCGAGATCGAGCGCGGCACCATGGAGAGCCTGTTGTCGATGCCCATCAAGCCGATCGAGATCATGATCGGCAAGATCGCACCGTTTGTGCTGATCGGCTTCGTGCAGATGGCGATCATCATCAGCGCCGCGCATTTCGTGTTCGGCGTGCCGATCCTCGGCAGCGTCGTTTTGCTGGTCGCGCTTTCGACGCTGTTCGCCGCCTCGAACCTTGCCGTCGGCTATACGTTCTCGACCGTCGCCCAGAACCAGCTCCAGGCGGTGCAGATGACGTTTTTCTTCTTCCTGCCCAACTTCCTACTGTCGGGCTTCGCCTTCCCGTTCCGCGGCATGCCGCATTGGGCGCAAGTCATCGGCGAGGTGTTGCCGCTCACCCACTTCATCCGCATCGTGCGCGGCATCATGCTAAAGGGGAACGGCTTCGCCGACATGCAGGTGGACGCGGCAGCTTTGTTCATCTTCATGATCGTCGCGATGGGTCTAGCGCTGCTGCGTTTCCGCAAGACGCTGGATTAAGCCAGCACCGTCGTAACCCACTCTGTCCCGGGCGGGGAACCCGCCTGCTATCGCGATTGTTGCCCATTTTTGCGCGTTTCCCGGGCCAGATGGTGCAGGAGGCTATGATGCACACTCTCTTTTGTTTGCGGCGTTCGCTTCGCTTCCGTTCGTTTCGCTGCAGCCGACCTGCGGACCCGCTGCCTCAACTTGCGACACACCCTCACCGGGTGCCTCGCCAAATGCGGAAACAAGGTTACAACTTCGCCGCAAACGCAGACCGATGAACAGAGGTGTTGCTTCTATGGCTGCCGCCTTACTCGCCTGAGCTGCGAGAAGCAGCAGCCCAGCTGCGGGCATGTGCATGTGCATCATCATCTCTGACACCGCGCGGGTCGCCGTCGTCGAGCAGGTGTGGTAGGTAGACTGCCGTCGTGCAGGAGGGGCAGCCATGCGCCTGATTGGAGTGCGCTTCGTCTCGCTAATGCTTGCCGCGCTCACCCTCGGCATGGGCCTTGCCCATCTGATGCAGCTGCCGGCGCGCATGAGCTGGGACCAGTATCTCTGGGTAGGATCGACGGTTCAGGGCGGGCTATACAGCCTGTTCGGCTCGGTCGGCGTGGTGATCGACGTGGCCACCGTGATCGCGCTCGGTCTGCTCACCTATCTGGTGCGCGAGCATCACACGCCTGGCATCCGACTCGCGCTCTCCGCCGCGCTTCTGTTCGCGACTGGGCTCTTGCTGTGGTGGGTGCTGGTCTATCCAGTCAATGTCGAGCTGGCGAAATGGGTCAACGGTCCGGTGCCAACCGATTGGACCACGTACCGCGCGCGGTGGGAGTGGGGCCACGCGACGATCTCGCTGTTCGAGCTCTTTGGCTTTGCCGCGCTGATCGCCTCGGTGCTCGCCGACACGCCGCGCAATAACCGCTAGCTCTCACATATGGATGGCGCGCTTGTCGACGGCGAGCGCAGCTTCTTTGACCGCCTCGGACAGAGTGGGATGCGCGTGGCAGGTGCGCGCGAGGTCCTCTGCCGAGCCGCCGAACTCCATCAGCACGGCGGCCTCGGCGATCATGGTGTCGGCGTCGGCGCCGATAATATGCACGCCGAGCACGCGGTCGGTGCCTTCGTCGGCCAGAACCTTGACGAAGCCCTCGGTGGTGCGGTTGACCTTAGCGCGACCGTTGGCGGTGAAGGGAAACTTGCCGACGCGATAGGCGATTCCCGCTTGCTTAAGCTCCTCCTCAGTTCTGCCGACCGAAGCGACCTCGGGCGCCGTATAGATAACGCTCGGAATCACGTCGTAATTCACGTGGCCTGCCTGACCGGCGAGAATCTCAGCGACCGCGACGCCTTCCTCCTCGGCCTTGTGCGCCAGCATCGGTCCCTTGATGACATCGCCGATGGCGTAGATGCCGGCAACGCTCGTCTGCAAATGGTCGTCGACGACGATGCGCCCGCTATCGTCGGTATTGACGCCGGCCTCCGAGAGGCCGAGGCATAGCGTGTTGGGCTTTCGCCCGACCGCGACCAGCACCACGTCGCAGTCGAGAATGTCGGCCTTGCCGCCTTCAGCAGCTTCGAGCGTCAGCTTTACGCTCTTGCCCTTGATATCGACCTTGACGACCTTGGTGCCGAGCCTGAAGGCGAGCCCTTGCTTCTCCAACACGCGCTGAAGGGTGCGCGCCAGCTCGCGGTCGAGGCCCGGCGCAAGCCGCGGCAGCATTTCGACCACGGTGACCTCTGATCCGAGCCTCGACCACACCGAGCCGAGCTCGAGCCCGATATAGCCGCCGCCGATCACCACCAGCCGCTTCGGCACCTTCTTGAGTGAGAGGGCGCCGGTCGATGAGACGACCGTCTCTTCGTCTATTGCGATACCGGGAAGGGCCGCGACCTCGGAGCCGGTGGCGACGACGATAGACTTCGCCTCGACGATCTGCTTCTCGCCGTTGATGAATTTCACCTCGACCTGGCTCGGTCCGAGGATGCGGCCCGTGCCGTGGAAATGGTCGATCTTGTTCTTCTTCAGCAGGAAGGCGACGCCGTCGACATTGCCCTTAACCCCTTCATCCTTGAAGGCGAGCATCGCGGCAAGGTCGAGCTCAGGGGTGGCCTTGATGCCCATGCCGGCGAAGGCATGGGAGGCTTCGGCATAGGCTTCGCTCGCGTGCAGTAGCGCCTTCGATGGAATGCAGCCGACGTTGAGGCAGGTGCCGCCATGGGTGGCGCGCTTCTCGACCACGGCAACCTTCATGCCGAGCTGCGCGGCGCGGATGGCGCAGACATATCCGCCCGGCCCCGTGCCGATGACGATGAGATCGTAACCCATGTGGCAGTCTATCCCCCTCACTGCTCCGGCGTGAGTGTCTCCTCGCCGCGCCCGCTGTCCCATAGTCCCGTCAGACTGCTGCTAAGAGCGCCGAAGGAATAGTCGGCATTGCCGATGACAAGCGCGGCGCGCGCCACAGGCGCCGGGGCTTGAGCCAGGCTGAGGGTGGCAAGGAGAGCGCAAACTCTGGCGAGAATGACGAATGGGCGCATGGCGATCGCTCGGTTGACTATCGGAGCCTTTACCCTGAAGCAGATGAAGCTACCCGTCCAACGAATGCGCAAAAACCGGTTGGCGCGGATTAAAGATCGAGGACGAGGCGCTTCGGGTCCTCGATCGTTTCCTTCATGTGCACCAGGAAGGTGACGGCTTCTTTGCCGTCGACCAGCCGGTGGTCGTAGGAGAGCGCGAGATACATCATCGGCCGAGCCACGATCTCGCCGCCACGCACCACAGGCCGCTCCTCGATCCTGTGCATGCCGAGAATGCCCGATTGCGGGGCATTCAGGATCGGCGTGGACAGCAGCGAGCCGTAGATGCCGCCATTGGAGATGGTGAACGTGCCGCCTTGCATCTCCTCCAGCGAGAGCTTGCCGTCGCGCGCGCGGACACCGAAATCGGCGATGGCCGCCTCGATCTCGGCGAGGTTCATGCGGTCGGCGTCGCGCAATACCGGCACAACGAGGCCGCGCTCGGTGCCGACGGCAATGCCGATATGGTAATAGTTCTTGTAAACGATATCGTCGCCGTCGATCTCGGCGTTGACCGCCGCGATATCCTTCAGCGCCTGCACCGCAGCCTTAACGAAGAAGCCCATCAGCCCGAGCTTCACGCCGTGCTTCTTCTCGAAGGCGTCGCGATAGTCGCGGCGAAGTTCCATTACGCCGCTCATATCCACGTCGTTGAACGTGGTGAGCATGGCGGCTCTGTCCTGCGCCTCCTTGAGTTGCTTGGCGATGGTTTGGCGTAGCCGCGTCATGTGCACGCGCTCTTCGCGGGATGAATCGTCCTTGGTCACGGACGCACGCGGCGCTGGTGGAACCTTTACCTTGCGTTCGCGCGCGAGCAGCGCCTCGGCGGCCTGTGCCGGAACGTCCTGTTTCAGCACCTGGCCGCGGCGGCCCGAGCCTTTCACTTCTCTCGGCGCTATGCCGCGTTCGGCGAGCAGCTTGAGGGCAGCGGGCGAGGGAGGCATATCGTCGCCACTCACCTCCTCGCGGCGCATCGGCTCGCGCTCGAGTGAATTTGCCTCTATCGGCACGGGGCGAACGTTGGGCTCGTCGGCAATAGCTGCCGTCTCGGCAGTCGCGAGATCGACCATAGCGGGAACTGCCTTGGCGGTTTGATTGGCCTTCGTCGGCTTAGCCTTGCCATCGCCCTCGGCGATGGCGCCGAGCAGCGCGCCGACCGCGACGGTCTCGCCGGCCTTGACGACGATCTCCGACAGAACGCCCGAGGCAGGGGCCGGGACCTCGACGGTGACCTTGTCGGTCTCGAGCTCAACCAAAGGCTCGGCGGCGGAGACGGGGTCACCAGCCTGCTTGAACCATTGGCCGACCGTCGCCTCGACGATCGATTCCCCCAAGACCGGCACGCGGATCTCAGTCGCCATGCTGCTTGCCCCTTCGCCCTATCCAGCTTGCACGCCTAACCCAGAGCCTCGTCGAGAAATGCCCTGAGCTCGCGATTGTGCTTGCTCATCAGCCCGGTCGCCGTCGCTGCCGAGGACGGACGCCCCGCATAGCGCGGCCCCCGATGCTTCGCCTCGAGATGGTCGAGCACCCAAGAGAGATTGGGTTCGATGAAGCTCCAGGCGCCCATGTTCTTCGGCTCCTCCTGGCACCATACCATCTCGGCGTCCTTGAAGCGTGACAGCTCCTGAATCAGCGCGCGGGCCGGGAAGGGGTAGAGCTGCTCGATCCTGAGCAGATAGACGTCGTCCAGCCCGCGCTTATCGCGGTCGTCGTAGAGATCGTAATAGACTTTGCCGCTGCAGAGCACCACGCGCTTGACCTTGTCGTCGGACGCCAGCTTGATCGTCTGGTCGGGCAGGAACTGGGCGTCGTCCCACAAGACGCGATGGAAGCTCGTGCCAGGGCCGAATTGCACGAGCGACGAGACCACACGCTTATGACGAAGCAGCGACTTCGGCGTCATCAACACCAGAGGTTTGCGGAACTGGCGATGCAGCTGGCGCCTGAGCACATGGAAGTAGTTGGAGGGCGTGGTGGGGTTGGCGATCTGCCAATTGTCCTCGGCGCAGAGCTGGAGATAGCGCTCGAGTCTCGCGGAGGAATGCTCAGGTCCCTGGCCCTCATAGCCGTGCGGCAGCAGCAGCACGAGCCCTGACATACGTAGCCATTTGCGCTCGCCGGAGGAGATGAACTGGTCGACGATGACCTGGGCGCCGTTGGCGAAATCGCCAAACTGCGCTTCCCACAATACGAGCGCATTCGGTTCGGCGAGGCTGTAGCCGTATTCGAAGCCGAGCACGGCCTCTTCGGAGAGCATCGAGTTGATCACCTCGAACTCGGCCTGCTCCTTGGCGACGTGCTTGAGCGGGGTGTATTTCCTCTCGTTCTCCTGATCCATCAGCACCGAGTGACGCTGCGAGAACGTGCCGCGCTCGCTGTCCTGGCCCGACAGCCTGACACGAAAGCCCTCGACCAGAAGCGTGGCAAAGGCGAGCGACTCGGCGGTCGCCCAGTCGATGCCCTGACCGTCCTCAATCATCTTGCGACGCGTGCCCATGATGCGGGCGATGGTCTTGTGCGGCGTGAAGCTCTTGGGGATGGTGGTCAACTTGCGACCGACCTCCTTCAACACATCGAGACCGACGCCGGTCACGCCGCGCCGCGCGCCTTCCTCGGCATGGCCGATGCCCGACCATTTGCCATCGAGCCAGTCGGCGCGGTTCGGCCGATAGGCATCACTCGCGGCGAATTCCTGCTCGAGATAGTCGCGGAAGGAGGCCTGCATGCGGTCGACCTCTTCGCGGATGAACAACCCTTCCTCGACCAGCCGCGCCGAATAAATCTCAACCACGCTCGGATGCATGGCGATGCGGGCATACATCAGCGGCTGAGTGAACGCCGGCTCGTCGGCCTCGTTGTGGCCGTGGCGGCGGTAGCAGAACATGTCGATGACCACCGGCTTCTTGAACCGCTGGCGGAACTCGGTGGCGATCTTGGTCACATGCACCACGGCTTCAGGGTCGTCGCCGTTGGCATGGAAAATTGGCGCGTCGATCATTTTGGCGACATCGGACGGGTATGGGGATGAGCGCGAGAAGCGCGGCGCCGTGGTGAAGCCAATCTGATTGTTAACGATGAAATGGATCGAGCCGCCGGTGCGGTGGCCGCGCAGGCCGGACAGGCCGAGGCATTCTGCCACCACGCCCTGGCCGGCGAATGCTGCGTCGCCATGCAGCAGGAGCGGCAGCACCTCTTTCCGCTCCTTGTCGTGGTGCTGGTCCTGTTTCGCTCGCACCTTGCCGAGCACGACGGGATCGACGATCTCGAGATGCGAGGGGTTGGCGGTCAGCGACAGATGCACGTGATTGTCGTCGAAGGCACGGTCGGAGGAGGTGCCGAGATGATATTTCACATCGCCGGAGCCCTCGACCTCGTCAGGATGGGCCGAGCCGCCTTTGAATTCGTTGAAGATCGCGCGATACGGCTTGGCCATCACATTGGCGAGCACGTTGAGGCGACCGCGGTGCGGCATGCCGATGACGATCTCGCGCACGCCGAGTTGGCCGCCGCGCTTGATGACCTGCTCGAGCGCCGGCACGAGCAACTCGCCGCCGTCGAGACCGAAGCGCTTGGTGCCGGTATATTTGATGTCGAGGAAACGCTCGAAGAACTCGGCCTCGATGAGCTTCTTTAGGATCGCCTTCTTGCCGTTGACGGTGAACGACACGAGGTGCTGCGGCAGCTCCATGCGGTCCTGGATCCAGGCGCGCTGCTCGGGGTCCGAGATGTGCATGTACTCTACGCCGATCGTGGCGCAATAGGTGTGCTTCAAGATGCCGAGCACTTGGCGAACGGTGCCGAACTCGAGCCCGAGCGCGCCGCCGACATAGACCGGGCGGTCGTAATCAGCTTTGGTGAAGCCGTAGGTCTTCGGCTTGAGCTCGGGATGCTCGCGACGAGTGACGAGCTCGAGTGGGTCGAGCTTAGCGGCAAGGTGGCCACGGGTGCGGTAGGCGCGGATCAGCATGCGCAGGCCGAGCGTGTCGCGCGCGACAGAGAGACCTTGCGGCTCGGTCGAGCGGTGCTCGGCTGCCGACACGAGAGCGCTCCCGTTGCCGCGCGCCCATGACGGCCCGCGCGAATCGGCGAAAATGTCGTCGGGATTGTCCGCTAAGCTCGCGAAGAAGGATTGCCACTCGGCATCGACCGAGAACGGGTGGTTCTGATAGCGCGCGTAAAGCTCGGCGAGATAGGTGGCGTTTTCGCCTTGCAGGAACGACGTGCTGGAAAACACGTCGTTCAGTTCATGTCTCGTCATTTGATTAGTCCTGCCGGTCGTCGGGTGACCGGCGTGAAGGGCAAAAGAGGCGAGCATTGGGCGCCCGCCCTTCGCCCTCATGTAATATGCGTGCAAGCCGCGTTCCAAGGCCGGTTGCGCGCTTTTGCCATGACATTTTCGTCACGGTTCGTTGCCTCAATTTTGAGCTTTGGCAGCATAGTTGCCTAGCCCGCGATCAGGCCGACTTGAGCAGGTCCTTAAGCGTGTTGCCGAGCGCTGCGGGACTCGGCGAGACTCTGATGCCCGCCGATTTCATCGCCTCGATCTTGTCCGAGGCTTTGCCCTTGCCGCCGGAGATGACTGCGCCGGCGTGGCCCATGCGCCGGCCGGGCGGGGCGCTCACCCCGGCGATGAAGCCGACGGTGGGCTTCTTTCGCTTCTCGCCGGCGAGGAATTCGGCGGCCTCCTCCTCGGCGCTCCCACCGATCTCGCCGATCATGACAATGGACTTCGTGTCGTCGTCGGCGAGAAACAGTTCGAGCGCATCGACGAAGCTCGTGCCGTGCACTGGGTCGCCGCCCACGCCGACCACGGTGGTCTGGCCGAGCCCCGCCGCGGTGGTCTGGGCGACCGCCTCATAGCTCAGCGTGCCCGAGCGCGAGACGATGCCGACCGAGCCGGGCTTATGGATATGGCCCGGCATGATGCCGATCTTGCATTGGTCGGGCGTGATGATACCAGGACAGTTCGGCCCGATCAGGCGCGTCGCCGAGTCGCACAGCGCGCGCTTGACCTTGACCATGTCGAGCACCGGGACGCCTTCGGTGACGCACACCACGATGCGCACGCCGGCGTCGATCGCCTCAAGGATGGCATCGCCGGCGAAAGCGGGCGGCACATAGACCGCGCTCGCGTCGGCGCCGGTCGCTTCAACCGCCTGCCGAACCGTGTCGAACACCGGCAGTCCGAGATGAGTGGTGCCGCCTTTGCCTGGCGTGACGCCGCCGACCATCTTGGTGCCGTAGGCAATTGCCTGCTCGGAATGGAAGGTGCCTTGCGCTCCGGTGAAGCCCTGGCAGATGACGCGCGTGTCCTTGTCGACGAGAATGGACATGGTTGCTCTTGATAGCCTTGCAAGTTTTCAAGCCGCGGCCGTGACGGCTGCGACAACCTTCTTGGCCGCGTCGTCGAGATCGTCCGCGGGGATGATGGCGAGCCCCGCCTCTCGCAGCAGCTTCTTGCCTAGCTCGACATTGGTGCCCTCGAGTCTGACCACCAGCGGCACGGCGATGTTGGTCTCACGCGCCGCGGCGATGACGCCTTCGGCGATGGTGTCGCAGCGCATGATCCCGCCGAAGATGTTGATCAGAATGCCCTTCACGTGCGGGTCGGACAGGATGATCTTGAACGCCTCGGTCACCCGTTCCTTGGTCGCGCCGCCGCCAACGTCGAGGAAGTTGGCGGGCTCGGCGCCGTGCAGCTTGATGATGTCCATGGTGGCCATGGCGAGGCCGGCGCCGTTCACCATGCAGCCGATGGTGCCGTCGAGCTTCACGTAAGAGAGCCCGAGCCGCGAGGCCTCAACCTCAGCAGGCTCCTCCTCGTCGAAGTCACGGAGCTCGGCGATGTCGTCATGGCGGAACAGCGCATTGTCATCGAAACCGATCTTGGCGTCGAGGCAGAGAAGATTGCCCTCCTTGGTCACGATCAGGGGGTTGATCTCGATCAGGCTCGCGTCCTTGTCGACGAACAGCTTGTAGAGGCTCGCGACCAACGCGAAGCATTGCTTGGCAAGAGGCCCTTCCAGCTTGAGCGCCGCGGCGATCATGCGGCCATGAAAGCCACTCAAGCCTGAGGCCGGATCGACGGTGAGCGTCGCGATCTTCTCCGGCGTCTCGGCCGCCACCCTCTCGATATCCATGCCGCCTTCGGTCGAGGCGATGAACGCCACCCGGCCAATGCCGCGATCGACGAGCAGCGAGAGATAAAGCTCGCGGGCGATGGTCGCGTCCTTGACCACGTAGACGCGGCGCACGATACGGCCCTTCGGGCCGGTCTGCGGCGTAACCAGGCGCTTGCCGAGCATGCGGTCGGCCTCGGATTTCAGCTCATCGAGCGTCTTGACCAGCTTGATACCGCCGCCTTTGCCGCGTCCGCCGGCGTGGATCTGTGCCTTCACCACGAAGGTCTCGCCGCCAAGATCGCGGGCGTGCGCGGCGGCCTCGTGGGCCGAGCGGGCGACATGGCCAGCGGCGACCGGCGCGCCGTACTCTTTGAGCAGCGCCTTGGCCTGATATTCGTGGATGTTCATGGCAATCCTGTTGGCTCGCGCCTCGCGGGGCCGTTGCTAAGGAGCGGAGCGATGGCTAGGTCGATGAAGCGAGGCTCGGGGCGATCCTCTGGCAGAGTTCGACCAGAGCCTTGACCAATTCGACCGAGTGGTTGAAGGCGTCCTTCTCCGCCGAGGTCAGGTCGAGCTCGATGACGCGCTCGACGCCCTTGGCGCTGATGATCACCGGAACGCCGGCATAGATGCCCTTCACCCCATACTCGCCGTTCAAATAGGCGGCGCAGGGCAGCACTCGCTTCTGGTTCTTGAGATAAAACTCGGCCATCTCGAGCGCGGCTGCAGCCGGCGCATAGTAGGCGGAGCCGGTCTTGAGCAGGCCGACGATCTCGGCGCCGCCGTCGCGCGTGCGCTGCACGATCTCGTCGAGCCGCTTCTGCGTGATCCAGCGCATCTTTACGAGGTCAGCGAGCGGGATGCCAGCGACCGATGAATAGCGGACCAGCGGCACCATGGTGTCGCCGTGGCCACCCAGCACCATGGTGGCGATGTCCTCGGGGCTGACGTCGAACTCTTCGGAGAGGAAGAAGCGGAAGCGCGCCGCATCGAGCACGCCGGCCATGCCGACCACCTTGTTGCGCGGCAACCCGCTCGTTTTCTGGAGCGCCCACACCATGGCGTCGAGCGGGTTGGTGACGCAGATGACGAAGGCTTCCGGCGCGTATTTGCGTAAGCCCGCGCCCACCTGCTCCATCACCTTGAGGTTGATCTCGATAAGGTCGTCACGGCTCATGCCCGGCTTGCGCGGGACGCCGGCGGTGACGATCACCACATCTGAGTCCTTGAGCTCGGCATATTCGTTGGTGCCCCGCATTTTCGGGACATAGCCTTCCACCGGCGCCGATTGTGACAGGTCGAGCGCCTTGCCTTGCGGTACGCCGTCGACCACGTCGAACAGGATGATTTCGCCGAGCTCTCTGATGCTGGCGAGATGGGCGAGCGTGCCGCCGATCTGGCCTGCGCCGATGAGCGCAATGCGATTACGCGCCATGAAGACCCCCTTCGGTTCGACTGATCGAGACTTGCCCTGGTCAGGGCCAGTTCACGCGAAGGGTTGGTTAAATGCAATCCTTCCCGTGCGCAAGGTGCTCATCGATATTGAGTTGACGGGCGAGTCCGGCGCCTTGGCTGGGCGCCAGAAAGTCCGCGGCTCGGATCCGCGGTTGCGGCCGGCGAACTTAACCCGCGACCCTGCGGTTCGCCTCGGTTTTAGGGTATCATCGGCGTAGCCGGGGCTATTCTGGCGAGGGCCTTTGTCGAGCGCGCCGGCCGCCGCCTTGAGCTGACCAAGGAGATGGAGAGCGGCAAGATCGAGTTCATCAATGCAACGCAGATGGACCAGGCTATCGCCGACACCGGCAAGGGACTTGGTGAAGCCCGAAGTCGAAGCCGACTCTCGACGAGATCGCCAAGCTGTGCAGGGCTAGAACGAGCTCAAGGTCAAGATTGTCGGCCATACCGACAACAAGGGCACGGCCGAATACAATCTCGATTTGTCAAGCCGCCGCGCCGCCAATTGTCGTGACGGCGCTGACGGGAAGCTACGGCATCGCCGCCGACCGGCTGGGCTCGGAAGGCGCTGGGCTCACCAGCCGATCGCCTCCAACAACACAGAAGAAGGCAGGGCCAAGAACCGCCGCGTCGAGCTGGTGCCGCAGCAATAGAGCTCGACGCTCTGGGTTGAGTCCGTGGGCTCCGTTCGTGATAGGCTCCGCCATCGGGTCCGCTGTTTTGTTCCAGGAGGATCCTCTCGAAAGCCTTGGCCGCGAGGGCTTACATGGCGCACGACAAGACGAATACCGAGCTCCTCGATACGCCGCATTGGCCGCTCGAAGTCTGGGCCGCGCGCTGTAGCGTATATCTCCTCGCACAGGGCGCGCTCGTCTTGCTCGCCTATGCTTACTACGGCTTCAACACCGACCCGCATCGCTTCGCGCTGGGCTTCCGCGTCGACCCGGTACAAGGCGGCTTTCATCTCTTATGGGGGCTATTCGGCACCTTCATCGGCTTCTACCGCCCGCGCTACGCCACCCCGTTCGTGCTGGCTGGAGCGGCTTTCTTCGCTGCGCTGGGCATCATCGGCACGCTCAACGCGCACGCTCTCGCCATGACGTTCGATGCGAAGACGAATCTGTTCAATTGGTGCATCGCGCTACTCGCCACCGCGGCGGGGTCCTTTGCGCTTGGGCGTGCGCCGTCGCCAAGCTGATGCGCACAGCTCATTGCGGCGCCGGCACCTCCTCGGTGAGCGGCTTGTCCTTGGGCTTGATGCGTACCACGAACAGCTTGACCGGCGCGTCACTGAGATTCATCCCGTGATGGACTACGTTCGGCGCGACATAGTCGGCCTCGCCCTGTTTCATCGTCTTCGGCTGCTCCCCGGCGCGTTGGAAGGTGAACGTGCCCTCGATCACATAGGCGATCTCGTCGGCGTCGGGATGGATGTGCCAGGGCAGGATCGAGCCGGGGGGGAAGGTATAAAGCTGCGCCTTGACCTCCTTGCTCGGGTCGCCGGCGAAGTCTTTGACGAACAGGTCCTGAGCTTCGACCTTGTCGGCGCCATCGCCTTCGCGTGCGAGCACCAAGCCACCGCCGGCGAATGCCCCGCTGAGCATCCCGACCAGCAATGCGACAATGACCGCGCTTCTCATCCGCATGGACTTCGCCTCCGGCTCTCGTGAGCATCACGGGTAGCATGTCACGCGGCGAATGCGGTGACGATGCCATGCCCGGCCGGGCGGCCTATAGTCGCCGGCGCAACAAGCGATTCGCAAGGAGCAGCCATGAACGGAACCGTCAACTACAGCGTCGAAGGCGCCAAATACGGCATCAGCTTCGGCACCGCGCTCGCCATCGCGATCTCCTACGTCAACAACCACTCGATCCTGTGGGCGATCATCCACGGGTTCTTCAGCTGGCTCTACGTCATCTATTTCGCTCTGGCCAAATAGGCGGCTTTTCGCCCTCCTTCTCGCCCTGCTGTTTTGGGGCTAAACTCTGCCGCCTACGGGAGTAGGCCGGCGGCCAAGAAGGCCGCGCGGGAAGGTCGCGTCGCGTTGAGGGCGAAAGCAATGAATAGAGCCTGGGTCTCCTTGTGCAGGGTCGCGTTCGGCGCGCTCGCCATCCTCCTCATCACCCAAGCCGCGCACGCCGGATATGAAGGGGCACCCACTTTCTCGGCCAGCCAGGTGCTCCCGGGCATTCCGCTCAGGACGGCTAACTATTCGATCGGCGACCGCGTCACCGTCGAGAACTTCCAATACGTGTTCCAGGTGAACACCAAATGGGGGCCATTCACAGTCAAGGGCAGTGACCTGCTCCGCGTGCGCCTGCGTGAGATTGCGGCGACCGCAAGACTCGAAGAGGTCAACGGCGCGAAAACCGCAGCCGAGGCAGCGGGCAAGACCGCGCTAAGACCGGTAAACACCGCCAAGGACCTCGTTACCAATCCCGGCCAGACGATTGGCGATACCTTCCGTGGCGTCGGCCGGATCTTTGGCAGCGCCGACGCCTCGATGAACGCGACCGACCCGCAGGGCGACAGCATAATATCGTCCGTCACCGGCGGGGCGACGGCGCGGCGCAAGCTCGCCTTCGACTTGGGCGTCGATCCGAATACCAGCTTTCCGCCGCTCGCCGCCGAGCTGAAGCGCGTCGCCACCGCGAGCGCGCTCGGCGAGACCTCGGCCAATATCGGGCTTAGCTTTGTCGCTGGGCCCGCCGGCATCGCCATCAGCGTCGGAGGAACAGCCGGTCAGGTCCGCGAGATGCTCCGCGACAAATCGCCGGCAGACCTCGAAAAGGACGGGCGCAAATCGCTGGTCGCCATGGGCATTTCGCTGGGAACAATAAATGCCTTCTACGCCAACGCCAATCTCAGCCCGACCGACAAAATAGTCATCGTAACGCTACTCGAGAGTCTTGGCGGCGTCGACGGGCGAGAGCTCTTCATTGCCGGCGCAGCCAACGCCTCCTCCATTGAGATGGGCTTTTTCTACAGACATCAGGCCATGCTGATCGTGCAGTACGCCAAGAAAATCGCACCTGTGCGCGGTTTCGTGCGAGTGGGCGGCGCGCCTATGCTCATGACAGCGAAGGGAACCGCGAGCATTCTTCCGGTTGACTATATCGTGTGGAGCGCGCCGATCGCCGGAATTGCGGCCGCAAGTCATGGCGGCGGAGCACTATGGATCACTGGAAGCGCGAGCCCAACCGCCACGTCTCAGCTCGCTGCGCTCAGTTGGACGGTAGTCCCGAAGGCCGGAGCTCGGCTTGGGAGCTATCCGCAACTCGCCGGCTGGAATTGACATAAGAGGAAGGGCTCGATGGCTCTCTGGCGTTCGAGATTGATCGCTGCGCTGGCTTCGGCCGCCTTCCTCCTGCCCGCGAGCCACGCCCGGCGCCGGAGACGAGCTCCGAAGGGGGGCCGGCGGCGCCTCCGGCCGAGCATGCAGCCGGCGCCCGGCACCGGGAACTCGTCGCAGCAGCAAGGCGGCATCGAAGACAAATCCGGCGAAGCGAACCCGAGCGCCGCGACTTTAACGCCGCCTTCGAGTGGCGGGGACAACCAAGGCAACGGCCGCGATTCAGGCCCCGCCAATAGCTTCCTCAGCTTCGGATCCGGGGGATCGACTAGCGGACGATGCCGATGCCGGGCCAATTGGTATGATAGCCTGGGCCCCAGGCCGATTGGTAATGCGGTCCGATATAGCCGCTCGGACGCGGGTGGGTCTTATACTCGCCGCTCAGCACATAGGCCGGCGGCTTGAAATAAGGGAGGGGCTTCACTGGGGCCGGCTTCTTAGGCCGGCACGCCGCGGGACGCGGGTTGTACGGACAGTCATCGACGAAGTTCTGATAAACGACCATGCCGGACTTGGTCTTGTATTTGAACTTGCCCGCCTCGGCCGGCGCCGCGGCGAGCGCCGCGCCGGTGAGGAGCACCAAAACCAGCGCGACGTGTCTCGCTAGCGTCGACATCTCCGTCAGCTCCTTTGCAAGGGCTAACGCGCGGCGGGCGCCCGGCCCCTAATCAATACCGATCGAGAAGCCGATGCCGGGACCGCCGATAAAGCCCGGGCCATATCCGTAATCATAATACGACGGGCCGTAAGCGGCATAGGGCCCCGGTCCGGAATATCTACGATAGTAGCCGCGATCGTAACCACGGTAGAAATTGCGCGAATAGCGGTCGTGATGATGCGACGGGCCGATGCGGCTCCATGAGCCGCCGAAATGGCCGTTGTCGTGGATCGAGTTGGCAAACGCTGGCGCCGACACGAGCGCGGCGCCAGCGAGCAGAGACAGCGCGAGTGCGCCCTGTTTGACCTTGTTCATTGCAGGCTCCTATGGTTGGCTTCGAGCATGTAAGGGTAATGGCCCAAACTGCGCAGGGTTCCGACAAACCGCTCGTCGGCTGAGACAACTGTCAAAAAAACGAAAAGCCCGGTACGCGAGAGCGATGAGAAGTCGTTTGGCGAGAGGCACGATCGCTTGCCTGCACGCGATGATCGTTTGGGCGAGCCCACTCGCCGCGGAGCCGCGCACCAATCAGGGCGCCAAGTATCAGCTCGATACCGGAACTAAGTTCCACACCAATCCAGGCGGCAAATACGTGTATCGCGGCCCGGGAGCCAAGTTCCACACGAACCCCGGCGGTAAATATGTCTATCGCGGCTTCTCAGCGGCGCCGCGCTGAGCCTTCGTCCTCAATCAATAACCGCCGTCGTAGCAACGTCTGGATTGACAACGACAACGCCCGGACCTGGCGCGGGCACATTGTCGTAATCGACTGGCGGCGCGTAGCCGTAAGGAACCGGCGGCGCGCAAACCACTGCCGGAGCATAGGCGACCGGCGGCGGATAATAGGCCGGGCCGGCGTAATAGGGATCGTAGGACGCGCAGTAGGGGGCGGTGCTGAGCGACCGGCGTTTCTGTCGGCATAAACTCCAGCCGAGAGATCTTGGGCTGCCGTTACCTGCACTTGCAAATTATTCGCATGTGAGATATATCCCAGTGTGAGGCGTTCCGGTCGGCGGAGCCGGGGCAACCCAACCGAGGGAGTTCATGCGGACATATCGAGAATCCGAGGGCGCGTCAGGCGCAGGCGCCGCGGAGTTTGTATCCGCGGAGCTCGTGGCGCCCGACCACGATATCGATGCCGGCTGGCGGCGTGCCAGCCGCGAGCCTTCGCTCGCCGATGTGTTCGGCTCGATCAAGACGCGGCCCACCGGGCCGATGTGGAAGAAGCTGATCGCCTTTCTGGGGCCCGGCTATCTGGTCGCGGTCGGCTATATGGACCCCGGGAACTGGGCGACCTCGCTCGCTGGCGGCTCGAAGTTCGGTTACGCGCTGCTGTCGATCGCGCTGCTCTCCAACATCATGGCGATCATCCTCCAGGCGCTCTGCGCCCGGCTCGGCGTGGCGTCCGGCCGTGACCTCGCGCAAGCCTGCCGCGACGCCTTCCCGCGCTGGGTGTCCTGGCCGCTCTGGGCGGCGGCCGAGTTCGCCATCTGCGCCACCGACCTGGCAGAGGTCATCGGCACGGCGATCGGCCTCAATCTCCTGTTCGGCATCCCGCTCGAGCTCGGCGTGATCCTGACCGCGCTCGACGTGTTTCTGATCCTCGGCATGCAGCGGCTCGGCTTCCGCTGGGTCGAGGCGTTCATCGTCGCCATGCTGGCGGTCATCACAGTCTGCTTCGGCATCCAGATCGCCATGGCCGATCCAGATTGGGGCCAAGTGATCCGCGGCTTCGCGCCGACGGTTGAGATCGTAAAGAACCCGGCGATGCTCTATCTCGCACTCGGCATACTCGGCGCGACGGTGATGCCGCATAACCTCTATCTGCATTCGGGCATCGTGCAGACGCGCGCCTATGGCCGCTCGCTGCCGGAGAAGCGCGAGGCTATCACGCTGGCGACCGCCGATTCGACCATCGCGCTGATGTTCGCGCTGCTCATCAACGCCTCGATCCTGATCCTCGCCGCGGCAACCTTCCACAAGGCCGGCAAGACCGACGTGGCCGAGCTCGGCGAGGTGCATTCGTTCCTGGCGCCGCTGCTCGGCTCGGCGCTCGCGCCCAGCCTCTTCGGCATCGCGCTGCTTGCCTGCGGGCTGAACTCCACAGTGACAGCGACGCTTGCCGGGCAGATCGTGATGGAGGGCTTCCTCGACATCCGCCTGCCGCCGTGGCTGCGGCGGCTGGTCACCCGCGCCATCGCCATCATCCCGGCAGCGATCGTCACCATCTGGTGGGGGTCCGAGGGCACTGCGCGGCTGCTGATCCTGTCGCAGGTGGTGTTATCGCTGCAGCTGCCGTTCGCCATCGTGCCGCTGGTGATGTTCACCGCCGACAAGCGCAAGATGGGGGCGCTCGTGGCGCCGCGCTGGATGACGGCGCTCGCGGCTATCGTCGCCGCCACGGTGATCGTGCTCAACATCAAGCTGCTCTGGGATTTCCTCGCCGCGCTGTAGCCGCTGCCGCAACGATGCCGTGTCATCGCCCGGCTTGCATTGAGAGGACCATCGGTTACCGGATGCCCGCCATCGCGGGCTTGACGAGGCGTTGTTTGTCTCGTGCGCCAAACCCCGCCATGATGCCGCCGGAATTCGGGACAACCAGCTTCTGCCGATGCGCCTCTATCTCTCCATCGCCGCAAACCTTGCCGCCGCGGTGCTGCTCGGTTCGTGCGCCACGGCGGTCCAAGGGCCGGCCGACATGGTGAACCGCATCACCGCGAGCGACCCGACCAAGGCCTATATCGGCATGACCAAGGCCGAGGTCATCGCCTGCGCCGGGCAGCCGCATTCTCGCTACCCGGCAGCCGGCGGCAGCGAGATTATCACCTATCACTATGACGGCGCGGGGCCGGTGCCGGAGAAGAAATCCGACAAGGGCGATAAGGACGACAAGCCGAAGGGTTTGTTCGGCGGCGCCAAGTCGGGCAAGAAGGGCGACTGGACCTGCACCGCAAGCCTGGTGTTCGACGGTGACCGGCTGACGCGGGTGAGCTTCGCGCATAAGGACGTCGACAGCCCCTATGCCTGGCAGAAAGAGAAAGATCCCGAGAAGCAGGCGGCGAAGCGCGATGCCGGCGTGCCGACTTGCACCTTCTCGCTGCCGAACTGCCCGCGCTGAGCTAATGCGCTACCGCGTCGCTGCTTGAGCGCTAGCAGGGCTGTGACAAACGGCCTCGATATTGTTGCCGTCGGCGTCGAGCACGAAGGCGGCGTAATAATTCTCGTGGTATCGCGGGCGCAGGCCCGGAGGGCCATTGTCCTTGCCGCCGGCGGCGATTGCGGCGGCGTAGAAGGCATCGACCGTCTCGCGGGATGCAGCGGCGAACGCGACATGGATGTGCTGGTTGCCAGCCGGACCCTCGCCGATCCAGAAGAACGGCTTCCAGTTGGCGCCGAAGCCGACCGCAGCGCCATGACCGGTGTCCTCGGCCGAGACCTCCATGACGACGCCGATGCCGAGCGGGGCCAGCGCCTTGCGGTAGAACTCGCTGGCGCGGGCGATGTCGCGCACGCTCATGCCGATATGGTCGATCATCGCTTGCGCTCCCTGGACGAGACGGCCTCGCTACTCGGCGCGCTCGACCATCTTGCGCTTGAGCGAGGCGATGGCTGCCGCCGGGTTCAGCCCTTTGGGGCAGGCCTTGGTGCAGTTCAGGATGGTGTGGCAGCGGTAGAGGCGGAACGGGTCCTCGAGGTCGTCAAGCCGCTCGCCGGTCCGCTCGTCGCGGCTGTCTTCGACCCAGCGGTCGGCCTGAAGCAGGATGGCCGGGCCGAGATAGCGGTCGCCGTTCCACCAGTAAGACGGGCAGGCGGTCGAGCAGCAGGCGCACAGGATGCACTCATAGAGCCCGTCGAGCTTCTGCCGGTCCTCGTGGCTCTGGCGCCACTCCTTCTGCGGCGTCGGGCTATCGGTCTTGAGCCACGGCTCGATCGAGCGATGCTGGGCGTAGAAATTCGTCATGTCCGGCACCAGATCCTTGATCACCGGCATGTGCGGCAGCGGATAGACGGCGATCGCGCCCTTGGCGTCGCCGGCATGCATGGTGCAGGCGAGCGTGTTGGTGCCGGCGATGTTCATCGAGCACGAGCCGCACACGCCCTCGCGGCAGGAGCGGCGGAAGGTCAGCGTCGGATCGATGGTGTTCTTGATCCAAATGAGCGCGTCGAGCACCATCGGGCCGCACTCGTTCATGTCCACCCAATAGGTATCGAGCCGCGGGTTGTCGCCCGCCTCGGGGTCGAAGCGGTAGACGCGGTATTCGCGCCAGCGACCGGCCTCGTCGCCCTCCGGCAGCGGGTTCCAGGCTTTGCCCTTGGCGACCTTTGAATTCTTGGGAAGCGTGAACTGGACCATGGCGGATGTTCTCTTCCCCGCATTGGTAGCGGGGCACGGTCAAACGAGCAAGTCCGCTTCGCTTAGGCGTCGAGCAGGTCGCGGCGGCCAGAACTCCTTTTCTCTGGCGAACGCGCTTGAGTAGAAGGGCGTGCCCTACGCATTTGCCTCAGGCGACGGCGGTCTCGATGCGGACGCTGGCATTGACTCCCCGATCGTGCTGGCCAAGCCTTTCGATTTCGAAGGGGTGAAGGCAGTGCTCGGCAGGCTGCTCGCCGCAACTGACTTCCGCCAAAGCGGCGCGTGACGTCAGGATTGGGGTTTCGCGCCGGCGGAACAGCCATCCCGCGCCGCGCCTGAGATAGAAGCCGACGATCGCGGGCAGGAAGATCGCGAGGCAGGCTGCCGTGAGCATGCCAAGCAAAGAAGGCATGTCAGCGTCGCCCAAAATTTCCCAAAGACCGATGATGACCAGCGTCGCGTAGAGAAGCGCGGGAACGGCGCCGGCGATGGCTGCGGTCTTCAGCCTGGTGCAGAACAGGCCGCCGACGAGCGAGGCCAGCGAGAACGCAATTCTGATGGCACCCATTCGGGGTCCTGCTTCAGGGGTGCTCCGGGGTCAGGACAGCGGCGCGCCCCTCAATACACCCGCTCCTTGGGCTCGATATAGGCGACCTCGTTCGAGAGCGTGAAGGAGTGCACCGGGCGGAAGTCGAGTCTGACCGTGTGCGTGCAGTAATCGGCATAAGACAGCGTATGCTTCATCCAGTTCTTGTCGTCGCGCTTGGGGAAATCCTCGCGGGCATGGGCGCCGCGGCTTTCCTCGCGCGCGAGCGCGCCCTGCACGGTGACCGCAGCCTGCGAGATCAGATTGTCGAATTCGAGCGTCTCGATCAGATCGGTGTTCCAGATCAATGAGCGGTCGCTGACCTTGATGTCGGCGGCATCGTCCCACACGGCGCGAATCGCGTTTACGCCCTCTTGCAGCACCTCCTTGGTGCGGAACACGGAGCAGTCGCGCTGCATGGTCTTCTGCATGCGCATGCGGAGCACGGCGGTGGGACTGTCGCCGTCGGCGTAGCGGAACCGGTCGAGCCGCTCGATCGCAGCCTCGCCAGCGCAATTGGGCAATTCGGGGATCGTACTGTCCTTCTTGATCAGCTCGGCGCAGCGTTGCGCGGCGGCGCGGCCGAACACCACGAGATCGATCAGCGAGTTGGAGCCGAGCCGGTTAGCGCCATGCACCGACACGCAGGCCGCTTCGCCGAGCGCCATCAGCCCCGGCACGATGGCGTCCAGGTCGCCGTTCCGCGGCGAGATCGCCTCGCCATGCATGTTGGTGGGGATGCCGCCCATATTGTAGTGGCAGGTCGGGGTCACCGGGATCGGCGCATCCTTGACGTTCACGCCGGCGAAGATGCGGGCGAGATCGCTGATGCCTGGCAGCCGCTCATCGAGCATGGCGGGATCGAGATGGTCGAGATGGAGGTGGATGTAGTCCTTGTCAGGACCGTGGCCGCGGCCCTCCCGGATCTCGATGGTGATCGCGCGCGAGACGACGTCGCGCGAGGCGAGGTCCTTGGCCGAGGGCGCATATCGCTCCATGAACTTCTCGCCCTCGGAGTTGCGCAGGAAGCCGCCTTCGCCGCGCGCGCCTTCGGTGATCAGCACGCCGGCCCCGTAGACGCCGGTCGGGTGGAACTGCACGAACTCCATGTCCTGAAGCGGTAGCCCGGCGCGCAGCACCATGGCGTTGCCGTCGCCGGTGCAGATATGCGCGGAGGTGCAGGAGAAATAGGCGCGGCCATAGCCGCCGGTCGCCATGATGACCTGGTGCGCGCGAAATCTGTGCAGCGCGCCGTCGGCCATATTGAGAGCAACCACGCCGCGGCAGCGCCCCTCATCGTCCATGATCAGGTCGATGGCGAAATACTCGATAAAGAACTCGGCCGAATGGCGCAGTGCCTGGCCGTACATGGTGTGCAGCATGGCGTGGCCGGTGCGGTCCGCTGCGGCGCAGGTGCGCTTGGCCGGGCCCTTGCCGTAATCCATCGTCATGCCACCGAAGGCGCGTTGGAGGATCTTGCCGTCCTCGGTGCGCGAGAACGGCACACCCCAATGCTCGAGTTCGTAGACCGCTGCCGTCGCGTTGCGGCAGAGATATTCGATGGCGTCCTGGTCGCCCAGCCAATCGCTGCCCTTGACCGTGTCGTACATGTGCCAGCGCCAGTCGTCCGGGCCCATATTGCCGAGCGCGGCGGCGATGCCGCCCTGGGCCGCGACGGTGTGCGAGCGGGTGGGGAACACCTTGGAGATGCAGGCGGTGCGCAAGCCCGCTTCGCTCGCGCCGACCACGGCGCGCAAGCCCGAACCGCCGGCGCCGATGACCACCACGTCATAGGCGTGGTCGATGATCGGATAGGCGCGGCCGTTTACGCGCGGCACGTTGGCGGGCGGGGTGGCGTCTTGCGGCATTGGTACTCAGGCTCCGAGACTGATCTTGAAAATAGCGAAGGCGCAGGCGAGCGCGATGCCGACGGCGAAGAAGGTGGCGCCGACGATGGCGGCGACTTTGCAGCCTTCGCCATGCACGTAATCCTCGATGATCTCCTTCAGCCCGATGCGCATATGGAGCGAGGCCGAGAGCACGAGAGCGAGCATGGCAATAGCGACGAACGGGCGTGCGAGATAAGCCTGCACGTCATCGAAGCTCGCGCCGCTATGCGTCAGCAGCGACAGGATGAGGAAGATGGTGAGCGGCACGTTGGCGATCGCGGTCAGGCGCTGCCGCCAAAACGTCTCGGTGCCGCGATGGGCGGTGCCAAGCCCGCGCACTCGCTTGAGAGGCGTTGCCACGCTCAGGCCCCCCTCAGCCAATAGCCCACCGCCCAGATCAGGATCGTGAGCGCGGTCGAACCTAGGATAGTCGCCCAGGCGAAGATCTCGATGCTGACGAGATCGAGGCCGTGGCCGGTGTCCCAAATCAGGTGGCGGATGCCGCCAAGCATGTGGTGGAGCAGCGCCCAGGTAAACAGGAACAGCAGCAGGCGTCCGGGGATGCCGGCGAAGAAATGGCTCACCGTCGCGTATTGCTCCGGCCCTGAGGCGATGCCGATCAGCCACCAGGCGAGCAGGAGGAAGCCGACCGCGAGCGATGCGCCCGAGATGCGGTGGGCGATCGACATCATCATGGTCAGCATCGGCCGGTAAATCTGCAAATGCGGCGAGAGCGGCCGCTCCGCCTCTAGCTTGCCATGTCCCATTGTTTTCGTGCTGCTGTTGCCCAGGCTAGGCTTGTCATAACGCAAGTCACAGCCCTGGGGCAATCGACCCCTTGGCTTCCCGCTTCCCGCCGTTATGCCCGGACGTGATCCGGGCTTCCATACCGTTTCGCTTCGGTAAATGGCCGCTAGGGCGATTTGGCGATCACGCCGCAGGCGATGCGGTCGCCCGAGTTGCCGGCGGGGTCGGTCTTGTAGTCGTCGGGGCCGGCATGGATGACGATCGAGGAGCCGTCGGCGTCGAGCAGCGCCGATTCCTGGCTCAACGTCACGACCGGATTGAGAAACTCGACCTCGAGCTTGCCGTCGGCGGGGACGTGGATGTTGGGCAGATCGCCGGCGTGCGGGCCTTCAGGGCTCATGATGCCATGCCTGGTCTGGTCCGGATTGAAGTGCGGGCCGGCCGACTTGAAATCAGGCGGCTCGCATTTGCCGACCGCGTGAACGTGAATCGCGTGCACGCCCGGCTGGGCCGCGGTCAGATTCAAGTCAAGCAGAGTCCCGCTTGGGGTGGCGGAGAACGTCGCCAATCCAATTTCCTTGCCGGTCGCGTCCTTTAGCACGGCCGATGCCTTGTAGACCGGCGACCCCTGATCGGCTGCCAGAGCCGAGGAGGCTAGCAGGGTTGCTATCATCGACGCTATGAGCCAAGGAGCTTTCATCAAACCCTTCTCTATGAGGACGAATAGTGCTGCCATAAGGCTCGAAACGCTTCCAGTTGCCGGCGGCGCTAGCGCGGCACAGCCACCCAGTAATCCATGTCGAGCACGACGCCGTCCTCGATGCTGCCGTCGGCCTTCAGCCCGGGGAAATCGGCGCAGGCGCGGTCCTTGACGGCGAAGGTGCGCAAGCGGAGCGCGCCGAGGTCCGAGCGGCCCGGCAGCTCGGCTTTGTCGAGCACCTCGCTCCACGCATAGATGGTGTCGCCGGCAAAGGACGGCGCCACGTGGCGCGCGCCGTTCAGCCCGAGAATATGGAAGGCGTTGGCGAGCCCGTTGAAACTCAGGCTCCGGGCGATCGAGATGATGTGCCCGCCATAGACGAGGCGGCGGCCGAACCGGCCTTTGCCCTCGACATGTTGGTTGAAATGCACCCGCGCGGTGTTCTGGAACAGGCGCGTGGCGAGCTGGTGCTCGGCCTCTTCTATGGTCTGCCCGTCGATATGGTCAATCTTGTCGCCGACCGCGTAGTCGCCCCAGCGTTTGGGCGAGCCGGCCAGCGTGTAGTCGTAGTCGGTCAGATCGAGGGGGGGCAGGGCAGCGCCTAGTGCCGCCGGCTCGACGCTCGCGGCGAGGTCGGGCACCACGGCCGCGGGCGCCGGCGCATCCACGTCGCGCTTGTTGACCATCACCCAGCGGGCATAAGACAGCACCGGCTGGTCGCGCTGGTTCTTGCCGATCGAGCGGACATAGACCGTGCCGCTCTTCTTGTTCGAGTTCTCCTTCACGCCGATCACCTTCGACAGCGAGGCGAGCGTGTCGCCTGGATAGACCGGGGCGACGAAGCGGAACTCGGCATAGCCGAGATTGGCGATGGCGTTCCGCGAGATGTCGGGAACGGTCTTGCCGATGACGATGTGGAACACGAGCAGATCGTCGATCGGGCTGCGCGGATAGCCGATATTCTGGGCGAAGGCGTCGGACGACTGCACGGCGAAGCGCGGGCCGTACAGCGCGGTGAACAGACTCGCATCGCCCACCGTCACGGTGCGCGGCGTTGCGTGCACGATCTCCTGGCCGAGCTTGAAATCCTCGAAGAAATTGCCGGTGACGGTCTTGTCGATCTTTTGGTCTTGCGTGTCGTTCATATCTGCTCTGTGGGCTTGGACGAAGGGACCATAATTTGCGTGGCCCGCTCTGTCACCCCTTGGCCGTCTCGGTGCTGGGCTCGGCGGTGCGCGGGAACAAGAGCCGCTGATAGAACCAGCCGATGCCGATCAGCACCGCACCGAGGCCGAGGAACGAGAGCGCCCGGTAAATGCCGGTCAGGTCCGACAAGTCGATCAGGAACACTTTCAGCACGGTGAGCACGATCACCGCCGCGGAGGCGACGCGCAAGGGGAGCGAGCGGAGGAAGATGCCGGCGGCAAGCAGGGCGACGCCGAAGGCGAGCCAGACCGCGGAGTAGGTGTATTGCTCGGCGTCCGAGGTGCCGCCCTCGGTCAGCACCGGGCCGTGATAGAGCGTGCGCACCTCGAGGCTGAGATAGCCGAGCGCGAGGCCGAGCGCCACGATCGCGGCCAGCGTCGAGTACCAGCGCGGCTTCGCGTTCCGCGTCACAAAGGCGAGCACGCCGGCTAGCAGCGCCGGGATGCCATAGCCGAGCAGCACGAGATTGATGATCGGTCCGCCGACCGGCTCGCCGGTCTGCCAGGGATCGAACTCGAGCGCCGAGCCCGAACACGATCGTGAACAGGAGCGCCAAGGCCAGCAGGCGCGCGCCGATCAGGTGGATGATGCTGCCACTCTTCTGCCTGATGCGCTCCAGCCCGATCACCACAGCAAGCAGGAGCGAGACGTCGAGGCCGACCTGGGCGAGCTCGCTGCCGCCGCCGTAAGGGGCGCTGCCGTCGATATAGTGGTTCACCTCGAGCACGATGAGCAGAACAATGAACAGGATGGCGGCCGCGTCGACGATGCGCACCGGCACATCGTCTGCTTTGCGCCTTAGGGTGTGGCCGGCGAACCAGAACGCCGCCGCTGGGATGCCGTAGCCGTACAGCAGCCAATTGAAGATCGGCCGCGTGCCGACGGCATCGCCGACGATACGCGGGTCCCAGGCGATGCGGCCGAACACGCCGACGGTGACGGCGGCGGCGAGCCAGCGGAGCGCCGGAAAAGGCCGCCGCTCGGCGATCCAGGCGATGCCGGGCACCATCAGCGCGAGCGCCACGGTGAGCCAGCCCTTCTCCAAAGCGAGGCTGAGCGCGAGCGCGAGCGCGGCGATAGAGCCGGTGGCGAAGATGGCGCTCGCGGCCCGACTGCCGCCTTCGCTCTCGCGCTTGGTCAGCATCTCGGTGGTGAGCGCGAAGGCGCCGGCCAGCACCAGAGCGGCGCCGGCGAACGGGATCGAGCGATCGAAGCCGGCGATGCGGTAATAGAGCGCGATGAGAATGGCGATCGGCGCGAACACTGCCGAGGCCGCCCATAGCACCGAGACGCGCCGCCGCTCCTCGGGACCCTGAGCGAGAAATCCGGAAACGAGGAACAGGAGTGCGAAGGCGACGCCGAGCGTGAGCGGGGTGCCGAACAGATAATGCTCGGGCTTCCACAGGCTGTCGGGTGACGGGCCCGAGGGCAAGCCAAGCTCGCTCACGTCGAAATCGAGCGACCAGTGCAGGAAGATGAGCGTCACGAACAGAGCGGCAGCGGGCACGGCGAGCGCAGCTGAATCCGTGCGCCAGGCGATAGCCAGCGTGCCGACGACGAGGACGCAGAACAGCAACAGCGCGAGACTGTCATGGCCGGTCGCGAGCGCGAGCAGAATCGCGGCGAACAAATAGGCCGAGAGGGCGCCCGAGGAGACGCCGTCGATGTCGCCGCGCGCCGAGGCTGGGCCGAACAGGAAGCCCGAGACGATTAGCAGCGCGCTCAAGATGTAGCCGATGGCGACATGCAGCACGTGCTCGGGCAACGAGTCCAGGTCGCCGAGCCCCGGCAGCGTCCACAGCACGCTTGCCACCACGGCGCTTATGGCGAGCCAGCGCCAAAGCCGCGCGCGAGCGAGCGCGAAGGCGGCGGCGGTCACCACGGCGAGGTAGATATAGAGTGCGAGATAATTCGGCTGCTCGGTCGAAACGATCAGCGGTGTGATGAACGCGCCGATGAGGCCGAGGCCAGCCAGCGCAGGTCCATGCAGCATGGCGGCAGCGAGCGTGCCGAGCGCGACTACGCCGAGCAACAGGAAGGCGAGTGTGGGGCCGATGAAGCCGTACAGCGCGTAGGCCGCGTAGACATCGGCAAACGCGATGGCCGTGCCGGCGGCGGTCAGCACGCTCGGTATATGCGCCTTGGGGATGGCGGCGAGTCCGGTCACGATCTCGCGTCGGCGCGCCCATTCGCCTGCGGCGATCAGAGCGAGCGCGACGATGCCGGCGAGCACGACGCGGGGACCCGGACCGAACCAGCCCTGCTCGATCGAGTAGCGGACCAGAAAGAAGCCGCCGAGCGCGAGCGCGATGCCGCCGGCCCACACCACCCATTGCGTGCCAAAGCGCTCCTCGAGGCTGATCTTCGGCTTTGCCGGAGCTGTGGGCAGCGCTGGTTTAGGCGGGGCAACGGGCGCTTCTGGCGCGGTTTGGGGCGGTAGCACCTCCTCGGTCTTGATCTCGGGCGGCCTCACGAGGGCTTCGGGAATCGCGCTCGGGACCGAGGGGACACCACCTGGCAAATCCGCGAGCCGCCGTTCGAGCAAGGCGAGCCGATAGTCGAGACGCTTCAGCCGTTCGCGCGAGCCAAGCACCAGGACGAAGCTGACGATCGCAAGCACAGGAAAGGCGATCACCACGGCGATCAGAGCAGCGAATGTCGGATCCATCAGCTTCCGCCTTGCGGCTGGCGGACGACGCCGATCCCAGCCCAGGTACCGCGGCGCGCGTCGGTCTTGTGTGTGCTTAGGAGGAGGCGCATCGCCACTTGCCTCTTAGGAGGGAGGCGTATCTAGCCTGACGGCGGGCTCAAGGGAAAGCGAGGTCGGGTGCGGCGTGACCTGCCTAAAGGACAGGCCATCCCAAAACAAAAATGGCGGCCCCCACCTTCGCGGGGACCGCCATCTTCCGAAAACTTGTAAGATCGATGCGGCTAATTAAGCGCGGTCGAGCTCGGCCGGGAGATAGCTCGTGACTTCCATGCCAGCCTCGGACTCTGTGATCTCGGGTTTCAGCCACTCTTTCATTGGTCGTCTCCTTCGGTGAACTTCTCAGTTCGGTGAACTTACGAATTAGGATAATGGCGATCTGGGATGGACGCCGCATGACTGGTCCATGAAAAACCCCTGAATGCCACATTAACAAATTCTGACAGCAGGATTGAGCTAGTCCCCAAGATGTAGGTCCAAACTCCAAATATGTACCCCGCATATAGATCACCGCCGGTTCCGCGGCCTTGCGCGGGTGATCCCCTTGGACGGTGATTAAGTGAAGTCCGGCTATTGGAAGAGGGCGAGAGCCTTCTCGAGCGTGATCCATATGCCCCAAACGAGCGGTATGCCGACCGCTGCCCAGGCGAGGATCGCGCCCAAACTGGTGGTCTTTTGCGGCACGTCAGCCGCAATATTCTTCACGCCAGCGGCGGAGCCGGCCGCAACATAGCCGGCTTGGAAGGCCTTCACCTCGTCTTCCTTCATGAACCACTTGGCTGCGAGCGGCCGGATCAAAAGGTTGCAGATGAAACCGGCAACCAGCAATCCCGCCAGCACGTAGAAGATCGGGTGGTAGAGCTGGTCCGGAGCCACGCCCTCGGCCTTGCGGACATCGTGCATTGAATTGACGATCACCGGACCAACGATGCCGGCGGTCGACCACGCCGTAAGCAGGCGTCCATGAATAGCGCCGACGAACTGCGTGCCGAACACGTCGGCGAGATAGGCTGGGATCGTGGAAAAGCCGCCGCCATACATGGAGGCGATCAGGCAGAATGCCGCCGCGAATAATCCGAGCATGCCGAGTGTGGCCAGCGTCGGCGCCGCCGCATAGCAGATGAAACCGAGCGTGAAGAAGGCGAAGTAAGTTGTTTTGCGGCCGATCTTGTCGGACAGCGAAGCCCAGAAAATCCTGCCAAAAATATTGAACAATGAGAACAGGCCGACGAAAGCGGCGCCCACCAGCGCAGCCTTTGCCTTTTGATCATCGTTGAAGGCGGCAAAGCCGACGCTGGGATCGTCAAACAAGCGGCCGCCGAAAGTCTCCTGCAACATTGGCGATGCGGCGCCGATAACGCCTATGCCGGCCGATACGTTGAGACAGAGCACAAGCCAGATCAGCCAGAACTGCAGCGTCTTGTGCGCGTCCCGGAGGTGGACATGGCCCTGCGCTATCATCGCGCGTTGCCAGGGCGACGGCGCCCAGCCTTTCGGCGACCAGTTCGCTGCGGGTACTCGATAAAGGAAGGCGCCTCCCATCATGAAGATGAAATAGATGATGCCGAGTACGATGAAGGTCTGCCAGACGCCGACGTCGGTCGCCGTCTTGAAATGGCCCATCAGCAGGGTGGCGAGCGGTGAGCCGATCATGGCGCCGCCGCCGAAGCCCATGATCGCGAGGCCCGTTGCCATGCCGCGCCGATCGGGAAACCATTTGATCAAGGTGGAGACCGGCGAAATATAGCCGAGGCCGAGACCCACGCCGCCGATCACGCCCGATCCCAACCACATCAGCCAGAGCTGATGCATATAGATGCCGAAGGCCGAGATGAAAAATCCTCCGGCCCAGCAAATCGCAGCGACAACCGCCGCCTTGCGGGGGCCGACGCGCTCAAGCCAGCCGCCCCAAATCGCCGCTGAAACCCCGAGCAGCACGAAGAATAGGGTGAACATCCAGCCGAGATCGAACTGGGTCCAATCGCAATCCTTGGCGAACAGAGCATGGCCGGTGATAGCGACCTTGCCCCAGAATGTGGTGGCGTCGCCTGGGCAGGCGATCGGCTTGTCAAGTCCTTGGGCGGCGGCGACGGCGCGCCCGAGCGGCACCCAAAACACGCTGAAGCCATAGGCCATGCCGATGCAGAGATGGATGGCAAGGGCGGCGGGAGGCACGAGCCAGCGGTTATAACCGTCCGGCGCGATGATGCGCTGCCTGTCGAGAAGGCCGGCGCGGTCGCCGGCTGTCGCTGCCGCGCTCGTCATGTTCATTCCCCCAGTTGAGCCCGTTTGGAGTTTATCGTTGGCAGCAATTTGAACGGGCTTGTTCCGGACCGCAAGACCCTTGGGGAGCACAAGATCCTACGCGCGTCCGGCTGAGCTCTTCATGACAGTCGGGTGACGCGACTGTTCGGAGCCAAAACGATGGAGTGGACGCTTAAGCTCCGGACAGAGTAGCGATTTGCGCATCGATCTCGACGATGGCCGCACGCAATTGCTCGATCTGCTGGTCGGCCTCGGTCGGAAGCGTGCCTTGCTGCGGGATCAGCGTGATCCCCGGCATGTACAGCGCGATGCGGTCGTTCTCGCCCATGACACGCTTCCATCGGTCGAGCGTTAACCAATCGCGATGACAGTTTGTGACGCGGCGCGGCTTAGCCAACGACATTCGCGAAATTGGCGCGCGGGGTCAGACCCGCACCCATGGCGGCGATCTTCGATTGATGGCGATCTTCGATTGATTGTGACATGGCCTTATCGTAGCCGTCTTAATCGCTACGCAGACGCAGCGCGCATGTAAAGCTGCCCAGGGCCAACGGGGAGTGGCCCGGGCAGCGTTTCCAAGAGTGAAGTCATGGGCAAAGGCAAGAAGAAGTACCGTACCGCAGTCTATCATCCGCCTAAATCGGGGATGCCCTACCTGGTAGTGACGGTCTCGCCAGAGGGCGTAACCGCGACCGCGGTCGAGACGAAAGACGAGGCGCGCATCCTCGCATCGACAAAGACCATGAAGGTTCTGCTCGAGGACGTGCCCGAAACGTCCTGAGCGCCCGGCGCTCCATCCCAGATGGGCACGGGAATCCCGAGCTTTCCCGCTGACATTATTTGGCCTTGGTCGATTGGCTATTTGCCGCTGCGTCCCACCTTGCGCGCGTCGAGCGCTTTGCTCCTGACGTGCGTCAGCATATAGAGTTGAGCGAGATGAAAATCGACTATGGCACCGTCTTTGGCACGGCGCTTTTCGCCACGATCCTGCTGATCGTTCCGGCATTGGCCGGCGTGATCACTGAGCGCGAGAAACGCGATTGCCCCAAAGACTACAAGGCCTATTGCGGCGAATATGGCCTCGGCTCGGAGGCGCTGCGAGCCTGCATGTCGCGCAATATCAAGAAGATCTCCCATGCCTGCGTGGCCGCCCTGGTCGATGCCGGGGAGATGACCCAGGCCCAGGCCGGCAGGCTCAGATCAGCCAAGACCGGGACGGCTACGGTCACCAAGAAGACCGCGGTTACCACCAAGAAGGGCAAGGTGACCGCCAAGAAGACCACGACAGCCAAGACCTCGAAGTCCAAGACGACGGTGGCGAAGACCAAGACGGCAAAGACCAAGAGCGGCAAGACGGTCAAGACCGCCACCACCACCAAGACCACCAAGAAGAAGCCATAGCGCGGCGGTGTCGCTTCGCGGCGTCCTGGCTTTATCGCGCCAGCTCAAGGAACCGACACGCTAACGTCAGTTTGACGTGAACGCGACTTACGGCAAGGTCCAGGCTCCCCGAAGACGCCGCGGAGCGCCCCATGCTTCTGCTTGCCCTCGCCTTTCACGCCGGGATGCTGGCGATCGCGAGCCCTTGCATCCTGCCAGTGCTACCCTTCGCCGGCAATCAGGGTGATACGGAGGAGCGCAATCAAAGCAAACGGTTTTCGCATGGTGAATCCTCTGGGCTTTGGCGAAGGGTCGCTTCGCGGAGACGGATCGCCGTATGCCTGCGACCCGACAAAGCCATTGGATGTCACCAGGCGCCGGATGTCCCCGCCGCGAGGTTCCCGGCTCGAGGGACTCAGGCTTTCTTGTATTTGAGGAACTTGCCGGTCATGACGATTTTCACGCGGTCGCCGTTCGGGTCGGGCTCGCGCGATAGATCGAGATCGAAGTCGATCGCGCTCATGATGCCGTCGCCGAATTCCTCGTGGATCAGCGCCTTCAAAGTCGTGCCGTAGACCTGCACGATCTCGTAGAAGCGGTAGATGGTCGGATCGATCGGAACCGCCTCGCCGAGCGACCCGCGCATCGGGATCTCGGCCAGGAAATCCTCGGCCTCCGGCATGGCAAGCGCGGCAGCAGCGCGCGCCGCGGCTTCCTTCGGCAACGCCATTTGCCCCATGACAGCCGCAGCGACGATAAAGGGCGACAAGCCGGCCTTGCCGGCCAGCGCCTTGAACGACACGCCCTCTGACTTCATGGCAGCGACAATCTTGCGCGTTCCTGCCTCGCGCTCCTTGGCATGCTCAGACATGGCTGCACCCCTGACGGCGGCGTGGAGAGGGTAAAAAAATGGGGCTTTGCCTCCCGAGCGGAAGCGAAGCCCAAGCTCAATTGGCGAAAGCTCACGTCTTAGCGTTGGGCTTGTCCTTGAACTTAGCCGCTTCCTCCGAGCCCTTGGTGGCGTCGCCCGCGGTATAGGAATGGGCGCCGACGCCGGCGAGCTTGCCCTTGTCCACGACCAGATATTCGGTACGGATCGGTTTTTTAGCGAAGTAGCTCTCGAGGATCTCACGCGTGCCGGCGGCATAGCGCGTTTGCGCCGACAAGGAGCTGCCCGAGATATGCGGCGTCATTCCGTGATGCGGCATGGTGCGCCAGGGATGATCCTTGGGCGCGGGCTGCGGAAACCACACGTCGCCCGCATAACCGGCAAGCTGGCCGCTCTCGAGCGCGCGCACGATCGCGTCGCGATCGCAGATCTTGCCCCGTGCGGTGTTCACGATGTAGCTGCCGCGCTTCATCATGCCAATCAGTTTGTCGTTGAACATGTGCTCGGTCTCGGGATGAAGCGGCGTGTTGATGGTGACCACATCGCACACTTTTACCAAGGACTCGACATTCGGATGGAACGTGAGGTCGAGCTCCTGCTCCACCTCCTTGGGCAGTCGGTGCTTGTCGTAATAGTGAAGCTTCACGCCGAACGGCTTCAACCGTCTGAGCGCGGCAATGCCGATACGGCCGGCAGCGACCGTGCCGACATTCATGCCCTCGAGGTCGTAAGACCGCTCGACGCAGTCGGCGATGTTCCAACCGCCTTTGATGACCCAGCCGTAGGAAGGGATATAGTTGCGGACCAGCGCCAGGATCATCATGACGATATGCTCGGCGACGCTGATGGAGTTGCAGTAAGTGACCTCGGCAACGGTGACGCCCTTGTCCATCGCCGCTTGCAGATCGGTGTGGTCCGAGCCGATGCCCGCCGTGATGATGAGCTTGAGCTTCTTCGCCTTCCCGATCCGCTCCTTGGTCATGTAAGCGGGCCAGAACGGCTGCGAGATCACGATCTCGGCGTCGGGCAGTTCCTTGTCGAGCCTTGAATTGGCGCCGTCCTTGTCGGAGGTCACGACCAGGGTATGGCCGGCCTTCTCCAGGAACTTGCGAAGCCCGAGCTCGCCCGACACGCTGCCGAGCAGCTCGCCAGGCTTGAAGTCGATGGCGCTCGGGGTGGGCGTGGTCTGCCCATCGGGATATTTGGTGATCTTGGGGATGTCGTCGCGGGCATACTTCTTCGGATAGCCGTCGACCGGGTCGTCATAGAGAACACAAACTACTTTGGCCATGGCGCCACTCCTTTCATAGGGCCCGCCACCGGGCCGTTCGATCAGAACGAGCCGATCGATCCGATGGCAGGCCGCCTTGTTTCAAGCATCGGGCGAACACTAAACGCGACGCTCGACCTTGGCGTTTCCTCGCCTGTCTCCCGCCAGTCGGTGGCGCACCCAGCTATTCTCGTTGCCATATAACTTTGCCGGCCCGCGCCCATGCCTTCAAGCCGCCACTCCCGATAGCCCATTCGGCGATTCCGATTGGCCCTGCTGGACAAACCAGTGTTGGGCTGAAATGGTGCAGCGCATCATTTGCAATTGGGGAGCCGGCTTTGCGTTTGCCAAAAACACTGGTCGAGGGACATTCCCGGTTCCGCCGGGAGGTGCATGCCAAGGATCGCGGGCGCTACCGCCAGCTCGCCGAACTCGGCCAAGCGCCGACCGCGATGGTGATCGCCTGTTGCGACGCGCGAGTCGACGTGTCGGCGATCTTCGACACCGAGCCCGGCGCGCTGTTCATCATGCGGAACGTCGCCAATCTCGTGCCGCCCTACGAGCCGGAGGGCAAATATCACGGCACCAGTGCCGCGGTTGAATATGCGGTGACCGCGCTCAAGGTGCCGCATCTCATCGTCCTCGGTCATTCGCATTGCGGCGGCGTCGCTACCTATCGGCGCGGCGTGCGCGACAACGTCCCGGAGCACGGCTTCATCGGCCGCTGGCTCACCCTGCTCGACAATCTGAAGCTGGTGGAAAGCGATACCTTCGCCTATGGCGATGAGATGGCCTTCGAGTTCGCCGCGGTGCGCTCCTCGATCGCCAATCTGAGGACCTTCCCCTTCATCAAGAAGCAGCTCAAGGAAGGCCTGCTCGAGCTCCATGGGCTCCATTTCGATCTCGGCACCGGCGAACTTCTCGATCTCGATGAGGACACCGGCCAATTCGAGGCTCTGAGCGACATATAGATTAGACGGCGGGGCCCGCTTGGAGCGGGAGGCTGGACTCGGTCGCAGGCGCCAGGCTCGTCTGCTTCTTGATGAGACGGCGCAGATCGTCGGCCAGGTGCGTGCAATCCTCGGCGAACATCTCGCAGATCCCCGAGCAGATGCGGCAGGTCATCTGATGGAGTGGCGACTTCCGCAGCATGAAATCGGCACTGGTGATGCAGATCTGAGCGCAGTCCTGCATCAGGCGTATGTGCTCGCGGGGTCGGCATGATCGCCACCCTTGGCGATGCAGTGTGCGTGACAATCGAGGCAGTTCTTAATGCAGTCTTGCATATAAACCATGAGCGCTCTCCTGATTTGAGTGGAGAACGAGGGGCCCCGGGAAGTCGTTCCACAATTGCCGTCAGGCGACGCCGGCGAGAAAGCTCACCGTCGCCAGCGCGCCGAGCATGACGCGGACGAGGTGGAGGCGGCCCCAGCCCTCGATCAGCTTGCGGCTGACTGGGCCGCCGTTCTCCGGCGCGATCGCCAGCAGCCGATCGTTGATAGGCTTGAGGACGATCAGCGTGTAGGGCCAGCCGGCGAAAAGCAGCAAAGCGCCAACGAGCCACATCCAGTCGCTGGTTTGCCAGAAGGCGAGTGCGCCGAGCAGCGCGCCGACCATGGCGAGGGTGCCCTGCATGGCGAAGCCGCGTTGGTAAGACGGCTGCCACTCGGCGAGCAAAGCCTTGTCGTCAAGCTTGAGCCGTGCGGGCTGCTCGGCAAAGGTGACGTAGAAGGCGGCGCCGGTGAAGGCTGCGGCGACGATCAGCGCGAGCTGCCCGACGATCATCAAAATCCCGCTCAGGCGGCTTTCTTGAGCAGGTTGCGGTTGATGATGGTCTCGGCGATCTGCACCGTGTTGAGAGCGGCGCCCTTGCGCAGATTGTCTGACACAATCCACAAGGACAGCGCGTTGTCGAGCGTCTGGTCTTCGCGGATACGCGAGACGTAGGTTGCGTAATCGCCAACGCATTCGACCGGCGTCACGTAGCCGCCGGGCTCGCGCTTGTCGACCACGAGCACGCCGGGCGCCTCGCGCAGGATTCGCCGGGCATCCGCCGCGGTAATCGGCTCCGCGAACTCGATATTGACCGCTTCGGAATGGCCAACGAACACCGGCACGCGCACGCAAGTGGCGGTGAGCTTGATTTTGGGATCGAGGATCTTCTTGGTCTCGACCATCATCTTCCACTCCTCCTTGGTCGAGCCATCTTCCATGAAGACGTCGATATGAGGAATGACGTTGAAGGCGATCTGCTTGGTGAACTTCTTGGGCTCGGGCGGATCGGTAACGAAGATGCCCTTGGTCTGGTCCCACAGCTCGTCCATCGCCTCTTTGCCGGCGCCCGACACCGACTGATAGGTGGCGACCACCACGCGCTTGATCTTGGCGTAGTCGTGCAGCGGCTTCAGCACCACCACGAGCTGGGCGGTCGAGCAATTGGGATTGGCGATGATGTTCTTCTTGGTGAAGCCGGCGACGGCGTCAGCGTTGACCTCCGGCACGATCAGCGGCACGTCGGGGTCGTAGCGCCAGCAGGAGGAATTATCGATCACCACGCTGCCTTGCGCGCCGATTTTGGGCGACCACTCCTTCGAGACGGCCGAGCCGGCCGACATCAGCGCAAAATCGACGCCGCTGAAATCGAACTGCTCGAGGTCGCGGCATTTCAGCCGGTGGTCGCCGAAGGAGACCTCGACGCCCATCGAGCGGCGCGAGGCGATGGCGAAGACCTCGTCGGCGGGGAATTCGCGCTCTGAGAGGATGTTGAGCATCTCGCGCCCGACATTGCCGGTCGCGCCGATGACGGCGACTTTGTAACCCATGATGGCTCCTATGCCGGCGGTTAGCTTGGCTTCCGGGCGGATTTATGGGACGGAAGCGCGAATGTAAAGCCATGACAACTCCGGCCTTGGCGGCGCCCGAATAGGCTGCTCCAGCCTGACCGTTAAGGACCGGGTCACCGGTCCTCGTCTCCACAAGATATACGCGCATCGGAATAAAAATGGCTTTCTTCCGCTCAAGGATGGTCAATCTCCTCAACCTACATTACGGCATCCACTCGATCGCGTTGAGCGGTGCGGGCGCATTCTTCGCCGTCTACCTGCTCAAGGCCGGCCTCTCGGTCGCCTGGGTGCTCGGTTCGCTCGCGTTGATCCTGGCGGGGCGGTTCCTGATCAGGCCGATCGTGGTGCCGTTAGCAGTACGTTTCGGCATGCGGCCGCTTGTCATCGCCGGCACCTGTCTCACCGCCGTGCAATATCCGCTGCTCGCCGCAGTGCACGGCGTGGGTCCGGCTCTGTTCGTCCTCTGCGCGATCGCCGCACTCGGCGACACGTTCTATTGGTCGAGCTACCACGCCTATTTTGCCGCGCTCGGCAATCACGAGCATCGCGGCTCGGAGCTCGGCGCGCGCGAGGCGATCGCCGCAATGGCCGGCATCGTCAGTCCGCTCGCGACGGGCATTCTGCTGGTCGCGTTCGGGCCATTGGTGGCGTTCGGCAGCGCGGCGGTTCTTCAGGTGTCGGCGGCTTTGCCGCTATTCTTCACCCCCGAGGTCGCGGTCGCGCACAAAGTCCCAGGCGCGTTCAAGGCGGCGATTCCTGGCATGGTGCTGTTCCTGGCCGATGGCTGGATCGCCGCGGGCTACGGGTTCGTCTGGCAGATCGTGCTGTTCCTGTCGCTCGCCGAGAGCTTTACGGCGTTCGGCGGAGCGCTTGCGCTTGCGGCTCTGGTCGGTGCGGCGGCGGGCCTGTTGCTTGGTAGGCTGATCGACGCCGGTCATGGCCGGCGCGCCGTTTGGTACGGCCTCGGCGCGCTCGCCGTCACCACGATCTTGCGTGCCGTTTCGCCGGGCCACGCTCTGCTCGCGGTGATCGCCAACGCGCTCGGCGCGCTCGTGGTGTGCCTCTATATCCCGACGCTGATGACGGCCGTCTACAATCAAGCCAAGAGCTCGCCGTGCGCGCTCCGGTTTCATGTCGCGGCGGAAGGAGCCTGGGATGTCGGCGCGGCGAGCGGGTGCTTGGTTGCGGCCACTCTCGCCGCGTTCGGCGTGGCCCTGTCCGTTCCGATAATGCTGTCGCTGCTCGGTGCGGCGGCGCTGTTCCTCGAGCTTCGCCGCTACTACGCGGCGCATCCCACCGTCGCCGAGTTGGCGCTTGCCAATTCGCTGGCGCAAAACGCGATCGTCAACTCAGGCGAGAGTGCGCTTGGCTGAGCTCTAAGCAGGCGATCTGACGCGGTTGCTTGACCCGGCGGCAACGAGGGCAATACGCTGCTTCATGCTTAGGCGAGATCGAGATGGTGATGGCCGAGGAAAGCTTCGATCAGTTCTGGCAGCATTATCTCCGCGATCATGCGGAGGGCGGCACGCGCATTCTGCACGTGATCGGCACCGGGCTCAGCGCGCTCGCGCTGATCGCCGGCCTGATCGACGTAAATCCGATGATCGCGCTGATCGGCACCGGGATCGGCTATCTGTTCGCCTGGACCGGGCATTTCCTGGTGGAGCGAAACCGCCCGGCGATGGTGTCCCATCCCGCCTGGTCCTTCCAATGCGACATCCGCATGTTCCGGCTGTTCGTCACCGGACAGCTCGGCGCCGAGCTCAAGCGCGCCGGCATCGCCTGATCAAGCGAACGCCGTTTCCAAGAAGAACAGAAACGCCTTCAGCAAGCCGATGACCACGGTCGCGGCCACGACCAAGCTGAATGCACCGACGGCCAGCCCGACCAGAACCGCGAGCCCGTCTTTCTCGAGAATGGCGAGGGCGAAGATGGCGATGGCACAGGCCGGCAGCGCGTTGGCGAAGGGAATCGGTAGCGTGAGAACGAGCGCGAGAATGAGAATGGCGATGCCGACCAGCCGCTCGCCGGTCCACGACAGCAGCACGGTCAGCCGTGGACGCAATAGCCGCTCCACGCGCTCGAGCGACGGCAGCGCCTTGCCGACGACCGCAGCCAAACCGAGCCGCGGGAAAGACTGCTGTTCGAGCCAATCGGGAAACCATGGCTTGTGCCTGCCGTAGGAGAGCTGCGCTGCGAGCAGCACGAGCGGAAGGCCGAGCACCGCCGACAGCAGCGGGATGTTGACCGGCACGAGATTGGGCAGCGCGAAGATGAATAGGAGAACGCCGAAGCCGCGGTCGCCCAAGGCGTCGCGCAGTGTGCCGAGACTAACGTGCGACGTGGTCTGGCTCGCCACGAATGCGCGTAGCAATTGCGAGGTGCGCCAGCTGCCCGGGTCGTCAACCCGAGTCCGTCGCTCAGCCGTCTCGGTTGAAGACCTCTCCTCGCCCTGCACGCTCATGCGCGATCACGCTCCTATATTTCGATGCCGCGGGCGGCCCGGCTATAGCGGCTATGGCGCGGAGTGTGGACCGTAAGGCTGCGCTGCGCCACCGCCCTTGCTTTCGCTCGGCTCAAATCAGGTGTTGTCCTCGACATGCGATGCTCGTGTTGCTGATCGACGCCAGCTTCATCATCGTTCACACATCGCTTTGGTCGCAGGATCAACTTCCAGACAAGCTCAAATCTCGAGCGGGACGGGGAGCCTGCCCGAGATCGCGCGCGGGCGCCGCTCTATCTCGCCTGGGCATTGCTGTTCACCTATTTTCTGTTCGACGATTCGCGGGAATTGCATGACACCATGGGTCATGCGCTGGTCTCCAAGCTCGGTATGAATGGCGTATTCGGCTCGCGGGCCCAGGAATTCGGCGAGCTCGCGGGCCTACGCGTTCTGTTCAGCCTGATCGTTCTTGCCTATTGGCTGAGCCGCGACGCGCAGGCTCGCTCCTGCCGGAAAGCTTCCTCGCCTCAACTCTGCATACGCGAAGCCTCGGCCTGCCGGAGGGCATGCGAGACGCCGCGTTGCCGACCTATGCGCTAGTTCGCGGGCGTTGCTGGCAGCAGCTCGGCTTTGACCTCGGCGCATTTCTTTGTCGAGAACGCGTTCACCATGCGCACCACTTCGGGGCCGAGAACGTTGGTCTGGTTGTCGAGGCCGGTACCGGCATAGACCAGCGGATAGACGAAGAGCGGCGCCGACGCCTTGCCCCAGTTGAGGGCGGCCCTCACCGCCTTGCCGTTCTCGAAGCTGACCCTGGGCGCGATCTCGATCTCGACCACGTAAGGCTCGCCCTTGTCCTTTTGGGCAAGGCTGCAGCTCACCGTCTGTGCCGGCAAGACCACTTCGTAGGCCGCCTCGCTCATGGCCTTGGCGAGCGAGGCGCGCTTCAACTCGAGCTTCGAGGAGCACACCGCCTTGCCGAATGGCCAGTCGACTTTGCCGCCGAGCATCTTGGCGATGTCCTCGGCGCGCCAAGTCTTGACGATGTCGCAAGCGACGTCGTCGCCGGCCTCCTCGCGCGTGGCTAGGATGTCACAGATCTTCGCCTTGCAGGCCTTGCGCGCTTCCTTCTCGGCCTTTTCCTCGGGGCTTAGCTCGGGCTCCTTCGCCGCGGGAGCGCCGCCCTCGGCGGGCGCGGCCGCTTGCGGTGCGGTAGCCTCGGGGGCTGGAGCTGCCGGCGTTCCGCTCTCCTCGGCAGCGAAAGCGGGGAGGCAGGCCAGCAGCAACGCCGCGGCCGCAAAATTGACGGTGTGACTCATGCCGTTCCCCTCGATTCTCTGAGCCGTGGCCGAAGGCGCGCATCGCCGAGCTTAAAACAACCTTTTGATGGGGGATAGGCCTGCAACGCACCGACCCAGGAGGCCGGCCAGATCACTACCCAGACCGGCCCCTTTAGCAATACTGGGCGCACAATGTGCAAGCGCGCCGATAACCCAGTGTGAAAACCAGCTCACCTCCGAGCCGTTTGCGGCATCCAGGTGCAGGGGGCGGCTCGCTCATGCCGATTTGTCGGAATCGAGTTCGGCGAGGATGGCCTCGCCCATCGCGCGCGTGCCGACGGTTCGGCAGCCTTCTTGTTTGATGTCGGCGGTGCGTAAGCCCCGATCCAGCACCTGCGCGATGGCACGCTCGATTTTGTCGGCGGTCGCGCCGAGATCGAAGGAATAGCGCAGGCACATGGCGAAGCTGGCGATGGTGGCGATCGGGTTGGCGACGCCCTTGCCGGCGATGTCCGGCGCCGAGCCGTGCACCGGCTCGTACATGGCGGCGCGGCGCCCGCTCGCGTCAGTGGCGCCGAGCGATGCCGATGGCAGCATGCCCAGCGAGCCGGTGGCCATGGCGGCCTCGTCCGACAGCATGTCGCCGAACAGATTGTCGGTGACGATCACGTCGAACTGCTTCGGCGCGCGCACGAGCTGCATAGCGCAATTGTCGGCGAGAATGTGCTGGAGCGTCACGTCGGCGTAGCGCTCCCTGTGCAGGCGCGTGACCACCTCGTTCCACAACACGCCGGTCTTCATCACGTTGCGCTTCTCGGCAGAATGGACGAGGTTCCGGCGTTTACGCGCAAGCTCGAAGGCAACGGCGGCTATGCGCTCGATCTCGTAGGTGTCATAAACCTGAGTGTCAATGGCGCGCTTCTGGCCGCCGCCGAGATCCGTGATCGTCTTCGGCTCGCCGAAATAGACGCCGCCGGTTAGCTCGCGGACGATCATGATGTCCAGGCCGTCGACCAACTCGCGCTTGAGCGAGGAGGCGTCGGCGAGCGCGGGATAGCAGATGGCCGGGCGCAGATTGGCGAACAGCTCGAGGTCCTTGCGTAACCGGAGCAGCCCGGCTTCGGGGCGCTGGTCGTATGGGACGCCATTCCATTTCGGACCGCCGACGGCGCCGAGCATGACCGCGTCAGCTTCGAGTGCCGTCTTCATTGTTGAGTCGGAGATCGCTTCGCCGTGCGCATCGTAGGCACAGCCGCCGACAAGGTCGGTCTCGGTGTTGATGGTGGCGAGGCCCCGGGCGTCGATCCAGCCGACGATCCGCTCAACCTCACCCATAACCTCGGGCCCGATGCCGTCGCCGGGGAGCAGCAACAAGTTGTAAGTTTTCATGCCTTGCGCCATTGGTTGCCGTGAGGCTCGGCCTTAAGCCGGGCACCACGATTTTTCTTGCACGCTGCAAGCCGAAGATGGGATGGCCGGGCAACCCGGCCAGGAGAGGGTTAGTACGAAGATTGGGTAACTGGAGAGCGAAATGCTGACAAGGGTGCTGTTTGCGGGGGTGCTGATTTGCTGGTTGGCCGGTCCGGTATCGGCAGAGGAGGCCAAGGTCGTGGCGCTTGGCCTCGCCGATCGTGAGGTCACCGTGGACGATCTTGCCAAGGGCCAGCCCCCCGTACCGAAGTTCAACACGCCGGCTATCGCCTATGTGCTCGCTGCCGATCTCAAGAAGGGCGACGTCGTCGAGATCTCGCTCAGCAACGAGGAGAAGCCCTTGCTCAGCAACAGCGAGACGCTTACCGACGACAAGCAGACTTTCATGCTGCTGGCGGGCAAGCGGGGCGTGCCGGCGGGCGGCTGGCCGCAGGAATGGAAATACTCTGCCGCGGTCAAGATCACCCGCGACGGCAAGACCCTGATCGAGCAGTCCTCGCCGCCAATCCCGTTCGAGTAGACGCCCGTCCACCCCCTAGCAGCAGGCGTGAGGTAGGACGGGATTCTCGACAAGCGCCTTGCGGTCATTCTGCCCGCCTACATTGCCGCTAAGATACTCGAACGGACATACGCGGAAATCCCCAAGGACGTTGTCGACGACATCATCCTGACCGACGACGAGAGTCATGACGCTACCATCGCCATCGCGAAATCGCTTGGCCTTCACACCTACTTCCGAGACGAGCGTTCACCGTGCCCGGGGTCGATTCGCATAGCGATGTTAAGGCCTGGCACAAGGACCCGATCATACCTTGAATATTTGACTACAAGGCTGGGCCATTCAACTTCCGCGCAGAGATCAGAACTCCGTGACCGGCGGCGAAAACCGAAGCGCCGACCTCAAGCCCAGGGGCGGTGGGCGCGCGCCTTCGCCTCGAACTCGCCGATGGCGTCGGCCTTCTCCATGGTCAGCCCGATATCGTCGATGCCTTCGATCAGGCAGCGCTTGCGGAACGGATCGATGTCAAACTTGATCATGCCGCTGTCAGGGCCCCTGATCTCCTGCGCCGGGAGGTCGATGGTGATGCGTGCATTGGCGCCGCGCGAGGCGTCGTCGATCAACTTATCGATCTCGGCTTGCGGCAAAGAGATGGGCAAAATGCCGTTCTTGAAGCAGTTGTTGTAGAAGATGTCGGCGAAGGACGGTGCGATGATGCAGCGTATGCCGAAATCGAGCAGCGCCCAGGGCGCGTGCTCGCGGCTCGATCCGCAGCCGAAATTCTCTCCCGTGATCAGGATGGTCGCCTCGTGATAGGGCGGCTTGTGCAGCACGAAATGCGGGAGCGGCTCCCCCTTCTCGTCATAGCGCAGCTCGGCGAACAAGCCCTGGCCGAGCCCGGTGCGCTTGATGGTCTTCAGATACTGCTTGGGGATGATCATGTCGGTGTCGACATTGATCATCGGCAGATGCGCGGCGATCCCGGTCAGCGTGGTGAATTTCTGCATAGCGAGCCTCTTGTCGTGTGAGGCCTATTTAGCCTCTCAGCCTCCCCCTTTCCAGACACAACGCCCGATGAGCTACGCGATATCTCTGCTTTTCACCCGCAGATGCGCGGATTAAGTTCGCGCGTCCGATGAACGAGGGGGCGGCGTCATGAACGACAACGTGGTCTATGAGGCACATCCGGCGATGTTCCGGGCGCATCCCTTCTGGTTCATCGGCTGCATCGTCTTGATCCCGGCACTCGGAATCGGCGTGTTGCTGATGCTCTATTGGTACATCCACACGCGGCAGACGACGCTGAGCGTCTCCCAGCACGAACTCCTCTACGAGCGCGGCATCTTGAGCAAGGATCGCACCTCGGTCTCGCTCAAGCATATCCGCGCGGTGCATGTGACGCAGGGCTTTCTCAACCGCATTTTCGGCGTCGGCACGATCCAGGTCTCGACCGCCGGCGATCAGCCCGAGTTCACCATCAAGGACATGCCGGACCCGGGCGAGATCAGGGAAGCGATCTCGACGGCGCAGGACGCCGGCGACAAGGACTAGGCGTCGATGCCAAGCCAGCACGACCAGCGCGACAGAACCGAGGCAATGCATCTCCTGATCGCCGCGGCGATCGCGCTGTTGCTGCTGATCGTGATTATCGGCGCGGGTATCTATCTGGTCGTGGGGCTCGGCGAGTCCGACCCGTTCTCGGCAGGACTCGACCTCAAGAACGCGGCGATCGTCGCTTTCGGCGTGTCGCTGGCGGTGATCCTGATCATGGCGGTCGTGTCGGGCGGCGACGCGATCTTCGGCGAGTTGCCGTTCACCATCGCCGGCTTCCTCATCTTCTTCGTGATCTTCTGGCTGATGATCGCCTGGATCTTTTAGTCTAAATCGGGAGGGTGTCATTCCCGCGAAAGCGGCAATCCAGTACCACCGAGTGTGAGTACTGGATCACCCGGTCAAGCCGCGCGATGACTGCGATGCAGTCTACTGCGCGGGGCCGAGGGTCTGCGGCAGCGCTTCCGGCGATCCGCCCGAGGAAGCGTGTTGCGTCGGGTTCTCGATCAGCTCCCGATAATATTTGCGCATGGTGTCGCAGCGCTGCGGACCGGGCGGGTGCACCGAGTCGCCCTTGAGCTGGGAGATGAAGGTGCAGATGTCCTCCATGCCTTGTGCATCGAGCCAGCCCCATTTCACCCCGCGCCTAATGGCGAACAGATCGGCCTTGGTCTCGTCGGGGCCCTCAAACTGATGGCCGCATTCGTGGCTGTAGACGTAGAGCTTCACCTGGGTCGAGAGACCGCTGATCTTCTTGGTGTTGAGGATCAGGAAGCCCGGGAAAGCGCCGCCCCAGCTGTCGAAATTAGGGTTCATCACGGTCGGCCGCTTGCCGCAATTGACCGACTTGCCGTCGATCTTGAGGGCGCCGTGGTTGACCAGCTTAGCGTCCGGGCCCGCATCTTCCATATATTGCTCGATGGTCGGACCGTCGGTGGTCGAGCCTTCGGCGCTGCCAGACCAGTCCTCGGCGCGGACCATGCTTGCGTGCATGATGCAGAGCGCCATCCCCCAGGCGCAGCCAAGCGCCAACCCGAAACGTGCCCGTCCGTCCCTCATGATGAATCGCACTCTACGGCCAGGCATGACTCCGCGCAATCGCCCAACGCTAGTGGCCTTCATCTTGCGCCGTTATGCCGCTTTTCTTGCTGAAGCACTGCCTAAGATCGTTGCAGCGCTGCTCGGGATCGGGATGAACCGGGCCGTGGCCGGCGATGTTGAACACCGCGCAAACGTCGTCGAGCGCCTTCTCGTTCAGCCAGCCTTCGCGCCGAGCGCGCCTGACGGCGTAGCAATCGGCGGAGGTTTCGCCCGGCCCGTACAGGATATGCCCGCATTCGTGATAATAGATTAGCCACTGCACCGGGCGCGGCAGGTCCTTGAGCGCCTGCATGTTGAGCATGATCACCGTCGAGGAGACGGCAAAGCCCTCGAAATCCCGCAGCAGAGTTGCGGTCGCGCCGCAGGAGAGCTTGCGCCCCCCGACCACCAGCCGTCCGGGCTGGACGAGCTTGCCCTGGTCGAGCGCGCTCGCCTCTTCCTCCGGCATGATTGCCGCGACGCAAAGCGCCAGAGCAAGCATAAGCGCGATCGGGGCGATGACCCGGGCAGCCGACCGCATTGATGTTCCCTTCGCTGCCCCGATGCACCGACCGCCGGTCAGTCTGCGGGCGGGTCACGGAAGCGTCAACGTCTAATCCGCCGCTTCCCAGGGCAAGCCTCGTCGCCGATCGGTCACCCATTTCAAAAGAGCGTGCCGCGCAAGGTCGGGCAATCCGCAACCAAGTTTAATAGCCAAGGCTCACGCCGCGACTTCCGCCTCGATATGCTCCATGTCGGCGTCGGAGAGGCCGAAATGGTGGCCGATTTCGTGCACGAGAACATGGGTGACGATGCCGCCCAGGGTCTCCTCGTGCTCGGCCCAATAATCGAGGATAGGGCGGCGGTAGAGAAACACCATGTCGGGCATGGCGCTCGCATCCATAACGCTCTTGCGTGCGAGGTCGACGCCGGTATAGAGGCCGAGCAGATCGAACGGCGAATCGATCCCCATCGAGTTCGAGCACCTCGTCGGTGGGGAAGTCTTCGATGCGGACGATGACGTCGCCGATTAGCTGGCGGAAGGCGTCGGGCAGGCGACGATAGGCTGCGTCGGCGAGGATCTCGAGCTCGGCGAGGCTTGGCGCCTCGCGCTTAGCCCAGTCGTTTGTTACCTTGCCGGCGGTCATGGTGTGATTGGCTTGTTTGGCATCAGGTTGGCCCGTTTCGATTCTGAACGATGGCTGAATTTCCCGCTCATGTCGCATTCAGGCCATGAGTGTAACCTAGCAATGACCGAACTTCCGCCTTACCGCGGAGTTACTGAAGGACAAGGGATCGCAATGCTCACCAATCGCTACTTTGCCGCACTAGCCTTCGTCGGCTTTCTGTTTGCCGCAAACGCGGGAGGATCGTCGCCCGCAGCAGCCCAAGGCTGCGGCCCTTGGAACAACTGGTGCATGCCGCAATGCGGCGAGTGGAATAACTGGTGCGCACAGGAATGCGGACCGTGGAACAACTATTGCCAAGCCCAATGCGGCGGCTGGAACAACTGGTGCCGGGGCGTGTGCGGACCGTGGAATGGCTTTTGCGCGCAGCAGGCCTATGGGCCCGGTCCAGGCTGGGCGCCGGGCTGGAGACCCTATGCCTATGGCGGCGGTCCGAACTATGGTGAAGATAATCGCGGCGGCGGCAATCGCAACTACGGTCGCTACGACAACGATCACAACGATTGGGACAACGGCCCGCATAACGGCAACGGCAATAACAAGAACAAACACAACGGCAATAATAACAATGGCTACAATCAGAAGGGCGCCCACGATAATGACAACGACAACGGTCCGCATAACGGCGGCAATGGCAGCAACAACAAGAATAAGAAGAAAGAAGCCCACAAGGACCACGACGACGACGATCACAACGGCAATGACAATGACAATGGGAACGGCAACGGCAACGGGAGCGGAAATTTCCAGCCCGACTACAGCCAGTTGCGCAAATTTCAGCAGGACCACTAAGGGCGTGTCTGCCTAAGGCGGCCACTCATAGAACCGTCAGCCGTGCATTTTAGGAGCGCGCCCTCGGCGGGCCAATCTCCCCCTATCCGTCATGCTCAATGTCGGTTGTTCTCTGGGGTGTTCGAAGGTGGGGGGCTGTTTAGCCCCGGAGATGCCTACGAGGACCCAAACGTGCTCATCCTTCACGGAAGACACAGTCTTCTGAGGTGGACCGCGTATCCAGGCTACCGGTCAAATGGCCATGTCGATCGCCAATTTTGGGTAAAATCGACGCGGAGTTTGGAACCTGCACCCCGCAACGTAAGGTGAGACGAGCTCGTTCCGCCCAGCGAGCAATGCGACTGTGCGGCTCAGGCGCGCCGCGCCATGACGATCGCTTCCTGCAGGGTGAAGACCAGTCCCTGGTCGCCATCGCGGGGCCTTAGAAAGCTCCGCAGCGGCTCCTCGCTAAGCAGCCTCTTCAGCCGCGCCACCGTGGGCTCGTCGCAGCGCATGCGCGCGGTCCAAGGGTCGAACGCGATGTCCTGATCCATGTGCTCCTTGTGCACCACGGCGAAGCCCGCATTCACCAGTAGCGCCGTCCACTCGGCAAGGCCGAGGCAACGCCCATGGCGCGGGTCGCGCAGCTTCTCGAATTGGTTATAGGCGGACGCGAGGTCGCTTACTTGGGCGGCTTCGAGCGCGGGCAGATTCTCACCGTCCGGCGAGATGTTGTCGACGAGAGCGAGCACGCCGTTCGGCATCAGCACGCGATGGGCCTCGGCGAGGAAAGCTCGCGGCTTCGCGAAATGATGCGCGGCGAGCCGGCAGGTCACGAGATCGAAGCTCATGTCGGGAAAGGGGAGGTCTTCGGCCTTGGCGCGAGAGGTGCGGACATTGCCGAGCCCGCGCTCGGCAGCGAGCTTCTTGGCCTCGGCAAGCATCTGATCGGTGATGTCGCTCGCCGTGACCTTGGCGACGCGAGGTGCGAAGGCGAGCGCGGTGTGGCCGGCGCCGGTCGCGACGTCGAGCACGCGCCATGAGGGCTTAGGATCGACGAGCTCGATCAGCCGGGCGAGGCTCCCACCCTTGGCGTGCACCGCAGAGGCGGCGCAATCGGTGGAGGCTGCCCCGAATTTCTGAACCAGCGAGCTCATGCCCGCCGCCTAGTGGAATTCGCGGATGTCGACGAAGCGCCCGGCGATCGCGGCAGCCGCGGCCATGGCCGGGGAGACCAGATGGGTGCGGCCGAGCCGTCCCTGGCGTCCCTCGAAATTACGGTTCGAGGTCGATGCGCAGCGCTCGCGGGGGCTGAGCTGATCCGGGTTCATGCCGAGGCACATCGAGCAGCCGGGCTCGCGCCACTCGAAGCCCGCGTCCTTAAAGATCCGATCGAGGCCTTCCTGCTCGGCTTGGGCCTTCACCAGGCCCGAGCCTGGCACGATCATGGCGCGCACATTGGCATTGACCTGCCTGCCGGCGACGACCTTGGCTACCTCGCGCAGATCCTCGATCCTGCCATTGGTGCAGGAGCCGATGAACACGCGGTCGAGTGTCAGATCGGTGATCCTCTCGCCGCCCTTCAGGCCCATATAGTCGAGACTCCGCTCCGCCGCCTTGCGTTTGGTCTCGTCGGCGATCTCTGCCGGCAGGGGAACGCGGCCGGCAACCGAGACCACCTGCTCGGGGCTCGTGCCCCATGAGACGATCGGCGGCAGCTCGTTCGCCTTCAGGGCGACGATCCGGTCAAAATGGGCGTCCTCGTCGGAATAGAGCTTCTCCCAATGTTGCTGCGCCACCTCGAAGGCGCCGCCTTTCGGCGCGCGCGGGCGGCCCTTGATGTAGTCGAAGGTCTTCTGGTCGGGCGCGATCAGTCCGGCTCTCGCGCCGCCCTCGATCGACATGTTGCAGATGGTCATGCGCCCTTCCATCGACAGCGCGCTGATTGCATCGCCGGCATATTCGATGACGTGGCCGGTGCCGCCGGCTGTGCCGATCTCGCCGATGATGGCAAGGATGATGTCCTTGGCGGTAACGCCTTCCGGCAGCGCGCCGTCGACGCGCAACAGCATGTTCTTGGCCTTCTGCTGGATCAGCGTCTGGGTGGCGAGCACATGCTCGACCTCGCTGGTGCCGATGCCGTGCGCGAGCGCGCCGAACGCGCCGTGGGTCGAGGTGTGGCTGTCGCCGCAGACGATGGTTGTGCCGGGCAGCGTGAAGCCTTGCTCGGGCCCGACCACGTGGACGATACCCTGGCGCTTGTCGCGCTCATGGTAATACTCGATGCCGAAATCGCGGGCGTTCTGGGCGAGCGTCTCGATCTGTATCGCCGATTCCGGATCGTCGATGCCCTTGGAGCGATCGGTGGTCGGCACGTTGTGATCGACCACGGCAAGCGTCTTTTCAGGTGCGCGGACCTTGCGCCCGGCGATGCGCAAGCCCTCGAAGGCCTGTGGGCTCGTCACCTCATGCACCAGATGCCGGTCGATATAGAGCAGGCAGGTGCCGTCAGGTGCCTCGTGCACCAGATGCGCGTCCCAGATCTTATCGTAGAGGGTGCGATGGTTGGTCATGAAACGTCGTGAGCTTGGTTAGAGCACTTGAGATAGCGTCTCCGCGGCTGGTTTACAAACCCTCCAAAAAGAACATCGTCATCGCCCGGCTTGACCAGGCGATCCAGTACCACTGCCGATGGTTGAAGCGCGATGTTGGTGGTTACTGGAGGCCCGCTTACGCGGGCATGACAACCGTCGTGGGATTGCGAGGCCCTAGCCCTTCTTGGGCTTTTTGGCCGGCTTCTCGGACTTGGCTTTGGCGGGCTTGTCGGCTTTGGCCTTGGGCGCGTCGGAGTCAGCTTCGTCCGCGAGTTCGTCCTCGCCGGCAGGCACCTCGTCGGCCGTGGTCTCGGCCATCAGCGCCACGGCCTTGGCCACCCAGTCCTCGTTCTCGATGGCGCCGTCGAGCTGGAGCGCCTCGTCGACCGCGGCGATCTCCTCGTCGGAGAAATTGGCGATCTGCTCGAACCTGAACACGCCGATCTTATTCAGCTTCTTCTCGAGCTCGGGCGTTACGCCGGCGATCAGCTTCAGATCGTCAGGATCGCCCTTGGGCTTCTTGAAGCCCTTGAAGGCTTCCTTCTTCTTGCCCCTGACGTCCTGGCGCTCGGGAATGCGGGCAGCCTTGCCGCGCCGCCCGCGCAGATAATAGAGCTTGGCCCGGCGCACTCGGCCGCGGCGCACCACCTCGATCGAGTCGATCAGCGGCGAATGAACTGGGAAGACGCGCTCGACGCCCTCGCCGTAGGAAATCTTGCGGACCGTGAAGTTCTCGTTCACCCCGCCGCCGGCCCGGCCGATGCACACTCCCTCATAGGCCTGCACGCGGCTCCGCTCGCCCTCGATCACCTTGACGTTGACGCGCACCGTATCGCCGGGGCCAAATTCTGGCACCTTGCGCTTCTTGGTTAGCGTCGCAACCTGCTCTTTCTCGAGCTGCTCAATGATATTCATGGCCATACCTTTCGTAGGGCGCCTGCCTGGCCGTAAGCCTTGGGGGCGAACGCCATTCTTTTTGATTGATCCTAAGATGATTTCGCGGGCGAAAACGCCGCGCGGAGGTTTCCTAGCGCAAGGGGCCGCTTCTGTCGATAAGCAATTCCTCGTGCGCCTCGGCGCCCGTAGCGCCCGCGAGCAGCATCGTCGCCGCGACCATCGTCATTCTTTCATTGCCAGCACCTCTCTTTTGTCAGCGCCGGTTGATAGCACGAAGCCGTAGCGACGATCTGACCTCGATCAAGGTTCGGTCTTGCCGGCGCGTCGCCATAAATCGGGCCGGCGCTCGCGGGTCAGCTTCTCGGCCTGTTCGCGCCGCCATTTGGCAATCGCCTGGTGATCGCCGGACAGCAGCACTTCGGGGATGGCGTGACCCTCGAATTCGCGCGGCCGCGTGTAGTGAGGGTATTCGAGCAGCCCATAGGCGAAGCTCTCTTCGGCGAGCGAGCTTTCGTTTCCGGCAACGCCCGGCAGCAGCCGCACGACCGCGTCGATAAGCACTTGCGCCGCGAGCTCTCCGCCCGAGAGCACATAGTCTCCGATCGAGATTTCCTCGATCTTGCGCGCCTCGAGCACGCGCTGGTCGATCCCCTCGAAGCGGCCGCAGAGCAGGATGGCCCCGGCGCCCCGGGCGAGTTCGCGTACGCGCACCTGATCGAGCTGACGTCCGCGCGGCGAGAGATAGAGAGCAGGGGCGTCGGGCGGCATCGAAGCGTGCGCGGCGTCGATCGCCGCGGCGGCGATGTCGGCGCGCATCACCATGCCGGCGCCGCCACCGGCCGGCGTGTCGTCGACCGAGCGGTGCTTGTCGGTGGCGAAGTCGCGGATGTCGATGGCGGTGAGCTGCCACTTGCCTTCGGCGAGTGCTCTGCCGGCGAGGCTTTGCCCGAGCGGTCCGGGAAACATCTCGGGGAAGATGGTGAGCACGGCCGCGCGCCACATCGCGGTCATAAGTGGGCGGCCCCGCCGGTCCCGCCGCGCTCTTCCTTGAGCAGCCAGGTCTCGAGCTTGCCGACGCCTTTGACCTGGATCGGTTCCCGCGCCTCGAACACGAAGCCTTCGACGAGCGCATCCCTGACCGCGCACGAGACCTGGATCTCGCCGGGAAGACCATGTGATTCGAGCCGGGACGCAAGATTCACCGTCTCGCCCCAGACGTCGTACGAGAATTTGTCGGTGCCGATCACCCCCGCCATCACCGGTCCCATGGCGATGCCGATCCGGATCTTGAGATCGACGCCATGCGCGGCGGACAGCCGATCCACGAGTTCCGGGAGCCCCAGCGCCATACGCGCCAGGCACGGCAGATGATCGTCGCGCGGCAGGCTGACGCCGGTGACGGCCATGTAGCCGTCCCCGATGGTCTTGATCTTTTCCACCCCGTGACGTGCGGCGAGGCGATCGAACTCGGTGACGATGTGGTCGAGCAGGGCTACCGTGCGCGGTGCGCCGAGCCTCTGCGCGAGCTCGGTGAAACCGACGAGATCGCTGAACAGAACCGAGGCCTCAGCGACGCTGTCGGCGACGCGCTCCTCGGGCCTGTCCTTGAGCCGCTCGGCGATGGCGAACGGCAAGATATTGGCAAGGAGCGAGTCGGCTTCGGCGCGCGCCTGATCGGCCACGCTGAAGGCGTAGGCAACAATCAGAGCGATGATGCAAAAGGTGGTGACGGCCGAGGATACATAGAGATTGGCGAGCAGGCTGGGCTCGGCGTCGAACAGCGCTTTCTCCTGCGGATAGAGGAACCAGGTCACGAGGTGCAACGCGAGGCCGATGGCCATCACCACGACGGCAAGCCGCAGATGCGACAGGCTGTAGATGGCGAAGGCGACCGCCGCGGCGATGATGTAATTGATCTGGATTCCCGCCTCGCGACCGAAAGCGCGGACGAAAAGGAACAGTGCTGCATATTCGATCGCGGCGATCAGAATCGCCGCGGCCACATCGTTGACGCGATGCGCAAGCGGCACGAACAGCGCGATCACCATCAACAGCAGATTGATCGCGATCAGCTGCCGGTAGGCATACGCGTCGTAATAGGTGAACACGGCCGCGTAGACGACGGAGAAGAAAGCGATCAGGAACGCCATCAGGTTGACGATGGTCAGCCGGCGCCGCACGGCGCGCGGATAGCCTTCGGTGCCAAGCTCGGCGTATCCGGAGAGTGGGCCAAGCCAGGCAAATGTCGGCGATGAGAGCCCGGAGGGGGTGGTTTCGCGCTTGCTCATTGGACCGCTCGACTGACGTTTTGCAGATCGTACAGGAGCTTGCCGTGGCGCGCGAGCGACAGCGCGGCGTCGTTAATCGGGCGTCGCCGCGTCAGCTCGCGCGAATGCGCATGAGCAGCTTGCCGAGCCGGTTCTCGCCGGTGCCCTCGCGTCCGACGCCCCAGTAACAGTCGGTAGGCGCGGCTTCGGCGAGCTCTTCATCGCCGGTCGCGAGCAGAAGCGTCCGAAGCTCGGGGTAAAGGTCGAACTTGCGGCGCACCGCGCGTTCCATCGCCACGTCCTTCGCCTCGGACCAGTCGGGCCGAGCCTTCGCTCTACACTTATCGGCGATAGCCTTGACAGCCGCCGGCTTCGGCATCTTGTGTATCTTCTGCTGGAGTTCTGTATCGGCGAATTTCTGCGCCTGATAGTAATGCTCGACCGTTGGTCGGCACATCTCGTCGAGATCGATGGGGAAGGGGGCGAAGTTCGAGAACTCGCGATGCGTCTCTGATTTGGAGAAGAAGCGAACGGTCACGGCGCTGACTCTTGTCATCGCCCGGCTTGACCGGGCGATCCAGTAATTCCGGAGATGCAATCGGCCAACGGCGCCAGTGTTTACTGGCTTCCCGCGTTCGTGGGAATGGCGCCCCGCGCGTGACTACTCGAGCATCTCGGGCGGGACCAAAATGAGGCGACCAGCTTCGATGTCGACCTCTGGCACGCTGTCCTCGGTGAAGGGCACGATCAGAACTCTCACCACCCGATGCTGGGCTGATTTCGAGCAGGTCTCCCGCGCCGAAATTGTGCACGGCGACGATCTTGCCGATCGGCGCTCCGTCGCGCCCCACCGCGTCGAGCCCGATCAGCTCGGCGTGATACCACTCCTCGTCGTCACGCTCGAGCAATCGCGAGCGCGGGACGTAAAGTTTGGTGCCGGTCAGGGCCTCTGCGCCTTCGCGCGTAGTGATGCCCTCGATGCGGGCGATCAGCGCTTTCGGCGTCGCGCGCAAAGACTCAATTGCGACGGTGCGCCCCTGGTCGTCCTCGAGCGGGCCGTAAGCGACGATGTCGCCCGGCTCCGCGGTGAAGGAGCGGATGCGCACCTCGCCCTTCAGCCCCTGTGCCGCCCCGATATCGCCGAGCAACACGCGCTCTTCGGATGCTGACAAGGCTATTCGGCGACGGGCTGCTCGGGCTCAGGCGCGGGCGGTGGTGCGGCGGCGGCTTCGGCGGCGGCCTTGGCCTTGTCGGCGGCGGCAGTAGCCTTGGCCTCTTCGCGCTCGATACGCTTCTTGCCCGGCTGGCCTTTGTTTGGGTTGGACCGTGCATCGCGCCTGCGCATCCCGGCGGCGTCGAGGAAGCGGAGCACGCGGTCGGTCGGCTGCGCACCATGCGAGAGCCAATGCTTCACCCGCACCTCGACCAGCTTCACGCGGTCGACCGAGCCCTTCGGCAGAAGCGGATCGTAGGTGCCGATCTTCTCGATATAGCGGCCGTCGCGCGGGCTCTTCGAATCGGCGACCACGATGCGGTAGTAGGGACGCTTTTTGGCGCCGGCCCGCGCCAGTCTGATCTTCAGTGACATGGTTTCGTTCTCCTGTTCAGGTTGATCTCATCGTTTCTTGGAACCCGGCAGGCCGGGAAGGCCGCGGGGTGCGCCGGGCAGGCCAGGGATCCCACGCGGCAACCCTCCGCCCAAACCCGGAAAGCCGCCCGGCGGCAGCGGTGGCAAGCCACCGGGGGGCAGTGTGGCGCCAGGGGGCAGCTCGGCCGGCATCTCAGGCGGCCCCGATCCGAACATCTGGCTGAAGATGCCGCGCTTCTTGCCCATCGCCTTCATCATGTCGGCCATCTGCCGGTGCATCTTCATCAGCCGGTTGATGTCCTGCACCGATGTGCCGGAGCCCGCCGCGACACGCTTCTTGCGCTTGGCATCGAGGATCTTTGGGTTGCGGCGCTCGGCCTTGGTCATCGAGCCGATCATCGCCTGCTGGCGCTTCAGGATGCGGTCGTCGAGATTGGCGGCGTCGAGCTGCTTTTTCACTTTGCCGATGCCGGGCAGCATGGCGAGCACGCCGCCCATGCCGCCGAGCTTCTGCATCTGTGAGAGCTGCTCGGAAAGGTCGGCGAGGTCGAAGGCGCCCTTCTTGACCTTGCGGGCCATGGCCTCGGCCTTGTCGAGCTCGACATGCTGCATCGCCTTCTCGACCAGGCCGACAACGTCGCCCATACCGAGAATGCGCCCGGCGATGCGCTCGGGGTAGAAATCCTCGAGCGCGTCGAGTTTCTCGCCGACGCCGATCAGCTTGATCGGCTTGCCGGTGACGGCGCGCATGGAGAGCGCGGCGCCACCGCGACCGTCGCCGTCGACGCGGGTCAGCACGATGCCGGTCAGCGCCACGCGCGCATCGAAATTCTTGGCGAGATTAACGGCGTCCTGGCCGGTCAGGGCGTCGGCGACGAGCAGCGTCTCGTGCGGATGCGCCACCTTCTCGATCTCGGCCGTCTCGGCCATCAGCTCTTCGTCGATATGGGTGCGGCCGGCGGTGTCGAGCAGAAGCACGTCATAGCCGCCTAGCTTGGCCGCCTTGACGGCGCGACTGGCGATGGCAACCGGCCCTTCACCGGCGACGATCGGGAGGGTGGGGACGCCGGTCTGCTCGCCCAGCACGCGGAGCTGCTCCTGCGCCGCGGGCCGCCGCGTGTCGAGCGAGGCCATCAACACTTTCTGCTTGTCGCGTGCCTCGAGCCGCTTGCCTAGCTTGGCAGTGGTCGTGGTCTTGCCCGAGCCTTGCAGGCCGACCAGCATCATCACCACCGGAGGCGTCGCGGCGAGGTCGATCCCCTGCGCGTCATGGCCGAGCATACGCACCAGCTCGTCATGCACGATCTTGATGACCATCTGACCGGGGGTGATCGAGCGCACCACCTCCTGGCCGACCGCCTTCTCCTTCACTCGGTCGATGAACGAGCGCACCACGTCGAGCGCGACATCGGCCTCGAGCAGAGCGCGGCGCACCTCGCGCATCGCCTCGCCGACATCGGCCTCGGAGAGCGCACCCTTGCGGGTGAGCTTGTCGAGAATGGCGCCTAGCCGTTCCGAAAGTGTCTCAAACACAGACTTGCCTGTCTCCGATAACGCGCTGGCCAGAGGCCGGTAGCTCAAACAAACATGCGCTCAAGCAGGCCAGAGGCCGATAGTGCAAACAAAAATGTCACCCGCGGGCGCACAGCGCTGGCGGATGTTGACCCCCCTGACGCCCGGTTATTTGTTGCGCTCTCAAGTAGCCAGAGGCCGATAGCGCAACAAATCAACAATGTTCAGGGCGGCGGCTCGTCGAACGGAGCTGCCTTGAATTTCGCGGAAATCCATGCGCCATGGAGCGGGCCAAGTCAAGGACGCGGAGGGTTGCTGGTGAAGGCCAAAGCGGTCTGGACTTGCCGGGCATTGTGGATGGCGGCCTCGGTGTAAGCCCCACATAAGGCAGCGTCCACACGTCGACGATTGGTGCGGAGCAGCGCTTCTTCGAGCCAGGACGGCAACTCGGCTCGCACGCTCAACCTGACGGGATCGAGCGTCTTGCGGTCGAGTGAGCGGAAGCCCGCGCCATAGGGAAACGGCGTCTTCTCCAGCATCGCGTCCTCGCTTGGAAGCGAACGACCTAGGCTCGTTTCCTTAAGACGGGCTCAAGACGGACCGCAAGGTCGAGAAGGGCCTCGTCGCCGCCCTGCCAGCCGATAAAGGAGAGGCCGATCGGGCAGCCCGCCGCTTCGAGCGCGGGAATCGAGATTTGCGGCAGCCCGGCATGACCAGCGAGGCAGGTGCTCTGCAAGGTCAGCGTGCGGAATTCGGCGAAGGAGGCTCCGTCGGGTATGTTCCGCTCGGGCGGCAGCGTCGGCGTGGTCGGCAGCGCTATCACGGTTCCGGGCTCGGCGATCCCGCGCATGCGTTTGGTGATTTCCGCGCGGACCTCTCGCGCCGCCTCGGCCTCGGCAAAACTGATCTTGGCGGCGATCTCGAAGCGCTCCTTGACGCCCGGTCCGAGGTCGACTTTGTGCGACTGGACGAAGGGAAACAGCGAAGACTGAATCTCGAAGCCCTGGATCACGCGGAAGGCATCGCGCCAACTGTCGGTGTCCTCGCCGGCGAGCATCTTCCGCTCGGCGTGCGGCAGCGCACCGCCGATCCGCGAGAATACCTCCCACAAGGCGACGTCGATGCTGCTCTCGGCATAGCCGATGACGTCCTCGGGAATGATCAGCCGTTTGACGGGCGTTTCGACCTTCGGGCCATCGAGCAGCACATGGCCGATGGCGCGGAACAGCTCGGCCTCGCGCGCGAGGAAGCCGATCGTGTCGTAGCTCGGCGCCATTGCCGTCGCGCCGGTCGTGGCGATGCGGCCAAAGGTCGGGCGGAGACCGTAGAGGCCGGAGAACGACGCCGGCACGCGGATCGAGCCACCCGTGTCGCTGCCGAGCGCGAAATCGCACATCGAGGCCGCGACTGCGGCAGCCGAGCCGCACGACGAGCCCCCGGTGACGTGATCGGGGGCGCGTGTGTTGATCGGCTGGCCGTAATGGGCGTTCGAGCCGAGCACGCTGTAGAAGAACTCATCGCAGATGGTGATGCCGGTGCAGGATGCGCCCGCAGCGAGCAGACGCCCGATCACCGGCGCCGTCGCCTTGGCCGGGGAGGCATGCTCGTAGAAGCTCGGATTGCCGTTAGAGACCCTGCGGCCTTCAATCGCGAACAAATCCTTCACCATGAAGGTCAGTGCGGCGAGCGGCCCCGACTTTAGGCCGAGAAGAGGCTCCTTCAACGTGTGTGGCACCAGCGCCTTTGCCTCGTCATGACTTGGAATGGCGGTCATCTGCTCCTGCTCGCGATTCTGGCAGAAAAGGCATATAACACACACGCGTGAGCCGCGCGCACACCTCAAGGCAGGAGAGGGCGGGCCGATGGCCGCGGATAAGACCAAACACGATCTGCCGCGGGCGGTGTGGGCGCTTGGGCTCACCGCGCTGTTTATGGATACCTCCTCCGAGCTGATCCATGGGCTGCTGCCGGTATTCCTGGTGGTGACGCTCGGCGCGAGCGCGATCGCGCTCGGGGCCATCGAGGGCATTGCCGAGGCAACGGCGCAGATTACCCGCGTGTTCTCGGGCTGGCTGTCTGACGCGCTCGGCAAGCGGAAGGCGCTTACTGTGGCTGGCTATGGCCTCGCTGCGGTCACCAAGCCGCTGTTCCCGCTTGCCGATTCGATCGGGCTCGTGCTCGTCGCCTTCCTGCTCGCCAGGCAAGGGCCGACGAGCCACGCTGGAAGTTCGTGACCTGCTCGCCCTATATAGAGGGCAACCAGGGCGAGGACCTCAGTGCAGGCTCAAGCGATACCTTTCCGTAAGATGAATGGGCTCGGCAACGATTTCGTCGTGCTCGACGCGCGCTCGCGTGCGCTGCCGCTCGGCGCGGACGCGCTGCGCGCCATCGCCGACCGCAAGGAAGGCATCGGCTGCGACCAGATCATCGCGCTCGAGCCATCGCGCATGGCCGACGTGTTCATGCGCATCTGGAACGCCGACGGCGGGGAGGTCGGCGCCTGCGGCAATGCGGCGCGCTGCGTCGCCGGCATCGTCGCCGCTGAACGCGGCGAGAAGAGCGTCAGCATCGAAACCGATAGCGGCGTGCTTTCGGCGCTCGCCGGTACCGACGGCACGGTAACCGTCGATATGGGCGCGCCGCGCTTCGCCTGGAATGAGATCCCGCTGACCGAGCCGTTCCACGACACGCGGGGGATCGAGCTTCAGATCGGGCCGATCGATGCGCCGGTGCTGCATACCCCATCAGTGGTTAATGTCGGCAATCCGCATGCGCTGTTCTTCGTCGAGGATGTGATGGCGCATGACCTCGCCAAGCTCGGGCCGATGCTCGAGCATCATCCGCTATTTCCCGAGCGTGCCAATATTTCTTTGGTGCAGGTGTTGAGCCCCGATCACCTCAAGGTGCGCACCTGGGAGCGCGGCGCCGGGCTGACGCAGGCCTGCGGCACCGCGGCTTGCGCGGCAGCCGTCGCGGCCGCGCGGCGCGAGCTCGCCGGGCGGAAGGTAAAGGTGACGCTGCCTGGCGGCGATCTCCTCATCGACTGGCGCGAGAGCGATGGCCATATTCTGATGACCGGACCCTACGCGCTCGACTTCGAGGGCACGCTGCCGGGAGAGTTGTTCCAGACCGCCAGCGCTTGATTGCCACGCGAGCGGGGTCTGACTTGCAGAACATTTCATGTTAGAAGCCGCCTCATGTCCTTGGATATCGAGATCATCACCTTCGGCTGCCGGCTGAACGCCTACGAATCCGAAGTTATGCGTGAGCATGCCAACGCCGCCGGAATGAGCGACGCAGTGATCGTCAATACGTGCGCGGTGACGGCCGAGGCCATCCGCCAGGCGCGGCAGGCGATCCGCAAGGCGCGCCGCATGCGCCCCAACGCCAAGATCGTGGTGACCGGCTGCGCCGCGCAGATCGATCCTGACCGGTTCGCGGCGATGAACGAGGTCGATCACGTCATCGGCAATCACGAGAAGACGCAACTCTCGGCGTTCCAGGCGCTCTCGGTCGAGGGCAGTGAGAAGGTCGCGGTCAACGACATCATGTCGGTGCGCGAGACCGCTTTGCACCTGATCGACGGGTTTGGCTCAAGGGCGCGCGCCTATGTGCAGATCCAGAACGGCTGCGACCATCGCTGCACGTTTTGCGTCATTCCGTTCGGACGCGGGCCGTCGCGTTCGGTGCCGGCGGGCGAGGTGGTGGCGCAGGTGCGGCGGCTCGTCGGACGGGACTATGCCGAGATCGTGCTGACAGGTGTCGACATCACCGCCTACGGCGCGGACCTTCCCGGCGAGATGACGCTCGGCAAGTTGGTGCGCTCGGTGCTCAAGCTCGTGCCCGAGCTGCCGCGCCTCAGGCTTTCCTCTATCGATTCGATCGAGGCCGATGCCGCGCTGATGGCGGCGATCGCCGAGGAGGAACGGCTGATGCCGCATCTCCACCTTTCGCTCCAGTCGGGCGACGACCTCACGCTGAAGCGCATGAAGCGCCGTCACGCGCGCGCCCATTCGATCGCGTTCTGCGAGGCGGTGCGCCGCGTGCGCCCCGACATTATGTTCGGCGCCGACCTGATCGCCGGCTTCCCTACCGAGACCGATGCCATGTTCGCCAACTCGCTGTCGCTGGTCGACGCCTGCGGGCTCACCTTCCTGCATGTGTTTCCATTCTCGGCGCGTGAGGGCACGCCGGCCGCTTTAATGCCGCAGGTCAATGGCGCGACCGTTGCTCAGCGCGCCGCCGCGCTTCGGGACAAGGGCGTGGCTGCGCTGAAGGCCCATCTCGCCGGCGCACGGGGCCGGCATATCCAGGTGCTCATGGAGAACGAGGCGCACGGCCGCTCGGCCGACTTCACGCTGGTCAGGCTCGCGGCCGAGCGGGGCGCCGGCGCGCTGGTCGATGCGGTGGTGAGCGGCGACGACGGCTCGGCGCTGCTCGCCACGGTGAGGCCATGAGCGAAGGCAAGAAGCCGTCATTGCTCGACCGATGGCTTGGCGGGGATCAGCCCAAGAAAGACGAGCCGGCGGAGCCTACCAAGAAAGCGCCCCCGTCGCGGGAGCCAGCACGCGAGGAGCCGCCACGCGAGAGTCCTGTCGAGGACGAACCTCCCGAGCGCAAACCTCCGCCGAAGCGGGCTGCCGAGCCTCCATCGGCGCCAGAGCCTGCGCCGAAGCGGAGCTGGTTCGCCGAGCTTCGACGGGGTCTCGCGCGGAGCTCCACCGCGCTCTCCGACAATCTCGCCAGCGCGCTCACCAAGCGTAAGCTCGACGACGATACGCTCGACCAGCTCGAAGAGGTGCTGATCAAGGCCGATCTCGGCGTCGCCATGGCCGGGCGCATCCGCGACGCGATCGCAGGCGGCCGCTACGAGCGGGGGGTTTCCTCGGAGGCGGTCCGCGCGGTGCTGGCCAGCGAGATCGCGAGCGTGCTCAAGCCGCTGGCGCAGCCTTTCGCGCCCGAGCCCGCCAAGCATCCCTATGTCGTGCTGGTGGTCGGGGTCAACGGCACCGGCAAGACCACGACAATCGGCAAATTCGCCCATCGGCTGAAGCAGGACGGCTTGAGCGTCATGCTCGCCGCCGCCGACACGTTTCGCGCCGCTGCCATCGATCAGCTCAAAGTGTGGGGCGGGCGCGTCGGCGCCGAGGTGGTCGCCAAGGAGGTCGGCGCCGATCCGGCTGGTGTCGCCTATGAGGCGTTGGAGCGCGCCCGCGCCGAAGGGACCGACGTGCTCTTGATCGACACCGCGGGCCGGCTCCAGAACAAGTCCGATCTGATGGCCGAGCTCGCCAAGATCGTGCGCGTGCTGAAGAAGATCGACGACCGCGCGCCGCACAGCGTCCTGCTCGTGCTCGACGCGACGACGGGTCAGAACGCGCTGAACCAGGTGCAGATCTTCGAGGAGATCGCCGGCGTGACCAGCCTGGTCGTGACCAAGCTCGACGGCACGGCGCGGGGCGGCATCCTGGTCGCGATCGCCGAGCGCTTTCAACTTCCCATAGTTGCCATCGGCATCGGCGAGGGCCTCGACGACCTCGAGCCGTTCGACGCGCAGGACTTCGCGCGGGCGATTGCCGGCGTGGAGAGCGAGAATGAAGCCGCAGCCTGATCCGAAGTCCTCTGCGCCCTCCAAGGCCACGGCGGAGACTGAGGCGATAGAGCCGGCGCCGTCGGTGCTGCTCAAGCTCGCGATCGAGCTCGGACCGCTGCTGGTCTTCTTCGGCACCAATGCGGCGGCAGGCATCTATGCCGGAACGGCCGCGTTCATGGCGGCGACTATCGTCTCGCTCGTCGTCGCCTGGTTCGCCTATCACAAGGTGCCGATCATGCCGCTGGTCAGCGGCGTCATCGTGCTGGTGTTCGGCGGGCTCACGCTCTATCTCCGCGACGAGACCTTCATCAAGCTGAAGCCGACCATCGTCTATACGCTGTTCGCGGTGCTGCTCGGGGCCGGCCTGGTGTGGAAGAAGCCGGTGCTCGAGCTTCTGTTCGGCGCGGCGTTCACCCTCACCGAAGAGGGCTGGCGCAAGCTCACGCTCCGCTGGGCGCCTGTTCTTCGCCGTCATGGCGGTGGTCAACGAGCTCGTATGGCGGAACGTCTCGACCGACACCTGGGTTAGCTTCAAGGCGTTCGGCTTTCTGCCGCTCACGTTCCTGTTCGCCGTGCTGCAGGTGCCGTTGATGCAGCGGCACGGAATTGAGCCGGCCGACGAGGGGAATGACGTTCCCTAAGCGGAACGAAGCTGGCTTGAGCGGCCTTTAGCAGGCTGACATCCACGGCGCCAGGCAACCAATCTTGCACGCGAATTCTCAGTAACGATATGTTGCACTGCGGTCAAAAGCCGATTACCACGACTTTTCAGTGCACCCGTTATCTAAGAACACCGCTGGGTTGCAATAGCGTCCGATACGCAAGGGTTAAGACGGAAGGGCACACGCCTAACGCGAATGCCGATGGGTCGCATGATGGCTAAGTCTGGCAACCATCTGAACCGATCCGCGATGCATTTGCTGCACCGCGCGGGCCAGTGCGCGGCTGACATCTTCGCGTCCGAGGCCCGCAGCAGCGGGCTCACACCACGCCAATTCGCCGTGCTCACGGTGGTCGCCGATGAGGAGGGACTGACCCAGACCGACCTGGTCGAGCGGACCGGGATCGACCGGTCCACGCTCGCCGACATTGTCGGACGGATGCTCGGACGCGGGCTGATCCAGCGCCGCAGGGCCAAAGAGGATGCCCGCGCCTACGCCATCAAGCTGACGCCGCAAGGGGCCAAGGCGCTCCGCGAGGCGACGCCGGCCGCGACGACGACCGACACACGACTGCTTGCCAATCTTTCCCCCGCCAAGCGCCAGGACTTCCTCGAATTGCTCAGCCTGATCATCACCTCGGTCTGCAAGTAGCTTGCAGTTTTTCAAACGGTGGTCGTCGTTCCGACGCACGCCGGTATCCAGCAAATTGCTGCGGAGGTGGAAGCGGATTCCGGCTTTCGCCGGAATGACGGAATTCCGCAGAAGTGCGATCCGCTGATGCCTAGCCCTGCGGCGTGGGCGCCGGCGCGGGCTTGAGCAGCGGCAGGAGCTTCTCCTTGATGATCTTTTCGCTGAGCGGTCCGACCTGTCGGAAGGCGATTTTGCCGTCGGGGGTGATCACGTAGGTCTCGGGCACGCCGTAGACGCCGAAATCGATCGCCGTGCGTCCCGATGAATCGGCGCCGACCCGCGAATAGGGATTGCCGTAGCGGCCGAGGAAGCGCCGCGCCGCCGCGGCGTCGTCCTTGTAGTCGATGCCGAACAGCCTGATGCCGGGCTCGTTGGCGAGAGCGACCAGCAGCGGGTGCTCCTCCTGGCATTCGAGGCACCACGAGGCGAACACGTTGACCATGGTCCGCTCGCCTTGGGCGAGGTCGGTCGAGGCGAAGCCTGGCACTTCCTTGCCGTCGTCGGCCAGGCCTTCGAGCGGGGGAAGGGTGAACACGGGCACCGGCTTGCCGAGCAGGGCCGAGGGCAGACGCGACGGATCGCCGCCATGCAGCGCGTACCAGAACAGCCCGGCAAGCACCGTGAAGAACAGCAGCGGCAAAGCGAGGCCCAAGCGCCGCGCGCGCCCGCCGTAACGAACTTTTTGAGTCACATCGCTCACGCGCGGCGCTTTCGCGGCGATGCGGACTCTCTTGGCTTGGCAGCCCCGCCAGCCGAGCGGCGCCTGATGCCTTTCGCCTCGAACTCGGCCAGGAGCCGGCGCTGCTTGCGATCGTCGGCGACGATGAACGAGGCGAGCGCCGCCACCGCGACGAACGTCACGCCATAGGCGGCAATGATAAAATCGGCGTGCGCTCCGAGGTCAGGCATGGCGCTCGCTCAAGCCTCGACCAGGGCTGCTTGCTCGACCTGCGTCTGCTGCAGCGCGCGCACGCGGCGGCGCAGGATCTCGGCGCGCATGGCGATCAGATGCAGCAGCACGAACACCAGCGTGAAGGCGACCGCCATGACGAGGAGCGGGGCGAGCAACGAAGGATCGATGGTCGGGCCGCCGACGCGGAACACGCTCGCCGGCTGGTGCAGCGTGTTCCACCACTCGACCGAGTAATGGATGATCGGCACATTGACGGCCCCGACCAGGGCCAGGATGGCGGCGGCGCGTCCGGCGCGGCCAGGCTCCTCGATCGTGTTCCACAAGGCGATCAGCCCGAGATAGAGCAGGAACAGCACGAGCACCGAAGTGAGCCGCGCGTCCCATACCCAGTAAGTGCCCCACATCGGCTTGCCCCAGAGCGAGCCGGTGACCAGAGCGATGAAGGTGAAGGTGGCGCCGATCGGGGCCGCGGTCTTGGCCGAGACGTCGGCGAGCGGGTGGCGCCAAATCAGCGTGCCGAGCGCCGACGCGGCGATCAGCATATAGCCGAACATGCCGAGCCAGGCTGACGGCACGTGGATGAACATGATCCTAGCCGTCTCGCCCTGCTGATAGTCGGGCGGCGCCACGAAAAAGGCTAGATAGAGCCCAGCCCCGAGCAGGATCGCCGTCAAGACCATGAGCCACGGCACGATGCGGTCGACAAGGACCAAAAAGCGGGTCGGATTGGCGAGGTTGACCATCGGTTTGATCTAGTGGGTTTGTCCTATGAGCGCAATCGACAGCCAGATGCAAAGGGATCGGTCCCCTTTCGACCAGTGAATCTCGCGAAGGAAGACCGCTCGTCTGCGGGCTGCCTGCGAATAGCGCCATTGGTTCACGGGGTTATGATTCCTGCTCTCCTTAAACTCGCGCGCCGGACTCTGGCCGCTGGCGGCAGGACTCACTTTGGCAGTCGCGGTCACGTCTCTGTTCAGAGCCCTAGAATTGGGGCCGGCAAGCGTCGTCGTCCCGATCTACGGCATGTTCATCGCTGGAGGGTTCACTCTCAGGGTGATTCTTCTCGGCGAAGAGATCACCCTCGCAAAATCAGTCGGCGTCGTAGCCGCGATTCAGCGCAGCGCAGTCCGTAATGCGGCGGCGGCGGCGAGTGGGGCGAGCACGATGCTGGCTAGGCTGAGGGCGCAGAGCGTCAGCAGTGGCGGCCAGGGCGAGGCGGGGTCGACGATGGCTGCCGATGCGGTGGCGACGCCGAAGATCAACACCGGCACGTAGAGCGGCAGCACCAGCAACGCGAGCAGGAGCCCGCTCCGACGAAGCCCGAGCGTGAGACTCGCGCCGATGGCGGCGACGAAGCTCACCGCCGGGGTGCCGGCGAGCATCGACAGCACGAGCAGCGGGATCGCGTTGAGCGGCAGGTTGAGCAGGAGCCCGAGCAGCGGGGCGATGAGCGCAAGCGGCACGCCGGTCGTGATCCAGTGGGCAAGGCTCTTGATCGCGGCGACGAGCGGCAACGGCAGCGGTCCGGTCATGAGCACGTCGAGCGCGCCGTCCTCGTAATCGTTGTGGAAGATGCGGTCGGCGGACAAGAGCGCCGCGAGCAGGAGCGCGATCCACAAGATTCCGGGCGCGATGCGCGCGAGCAGGTTGAGGTTGGGACCGAGGCCCAGCGGCGTGATGGCCACCACCATGAGGTAGAAGCCGACCGCCGTGCCGATGGCGCCGCCCTCGCGGAAGGCAAGGGCGATGTCGCGCTTCAGGAGGGCAAGCGCGGCGTTCATCGTGCGCGCTTCTTTCCGAGCACGAGCTTGTGCACGAACTTGGTCTTGAGCGGCGTGTGGCTGGCGACGACGGCAATGCCGCCTTGCGCGAGGTGGGCGCTGATCGCTCCGTCGAGCAATTTGAGCGACGCTGCGTCGAGCGAGACCTGCGGCTCGTCGAGCAGCCAGATGGGGCGGGGCGCCGCGAACAGGCGCGAAAGGGCAAGCTTCCGCTTCTGCCCCGCCGAGAGCAGGCCGGTGGGCAGATCGGCAAGCGGACCGAGCCCGAAGGCGGCGCGCGCCTTTGACGGATCGTTGCGGTCCTCGCTGAGAAAGTCGGCCCAGAAGGCAAGGTTCTCGGCGACGCTCAGGCTCGCCTTGGCGGCGTTGGCGTGGCCGACATAGTGGCAGAGTTCGGGGAGCGTGGCCTCGTCGGTTGCGCCGGACAGGCCGAGCTCGCCGCCAGCCAGCGGGAGCAGTCCGGCGATCTGGCGAAGCAGGCTCGTCTTGCCCGCGCCGTTAGGCCCGGTGACGAGCATTGCTTCGCCCGGAGCAAGCGCGAAGCTCAGGTCCAGAAACAAGAGCCGGCCGCCGCGCTGGCAACCGATCCCATGTGCGGCGAGGCTGATCGTTTGGGGCATTTGCTCAGGATTTGCGCAAGTTGCGGTCGACACGGGGAGCGGAGGCGGCCGGTTCGCCGCCGGCAAAGTCTCTTCGCGTCATTGTCTCGTTGCCGCAAGGGCTTTTATATAGGGCGCTCGCGCAAGCCTTGAGCCAAGGATAGCGTCAAAGCGGGGGCTAGCAGCCCCTTCAGCTTTCATCTGGGAGATTTTCGTGACATCGGCGCTTGAACCCTCGCTCGACAGCTTCAATTGCCGGCGCACGCTCGACGTCGACGGCGATGAATACGACTATTTCGACCTCAAGGAGGCCGAGGCTAACGGGCTGATCGGTATCGCCAACCTGCCGTTCTCGCTCAAGGTCCTGCTCGAGAATCTGTTGCGTCACGAAGATGGCCGCACGGTCACCTCCGACGACATTCGCGGCATCGCGCTCTGGCTCCAGGAACGCAAGAGCGACCGCGAAATCGCCTTCCGCCCGGCCCGCGTGCTGATGCAGGACTTTACCGGCGTTCCCGCCGTGGTCGACCTTGCGGCCATGCGCGACGCAATGGCGAAGCTCGGCGGCGACCCGCAGAAGATCAACCCGCTCGCTCCTGTCGATCTTGTCATCGACCATTCGGTGATGGTCGACGCGTTCGGCTCGGACCGGTCCTTCCGGGTCAATGTCGAGAAAGAATATGAGCGGAACGGCGAGCGCTACGCATTCTTGCGGTGGGGCGCCGGCGCGTTCGACAATTTCCGCGTGGTGCCGCCCGGCACCGGCATCTGCCATCAGGTCAATCTCGAATATCTGTCGCAGACGGTGTGGACCAAAGAGGCCAATGGCGGCAACCCGGTCGCCTTCCCGGATTCGCTGGTCGGCACCGACAGCCACACGACCATGGTCAACGGGCTTTCGGTGCTCGGCTGGGGCGTCGGCGGCATCGAGGCCGAGGCCGCCATGCTCGGCCAGCCGATCTCCATGCTGATCCCTGAAGTGGTCGGCTTCCGTCTGACTGGCGAGCTCCGCGACGGCGTGACGGCGACCGATCTCGTACTCACCGTCACCGAAATGCTGCGCCGCCAGGGCGTGGTCGGCAAGTTCGTCGAGTTCTATGGAGCGGGGCTCGACACCCTGCCGCTCGAGGACCGCGCGACCATCGCCAATATGGCGCCGGAATACGGCGCGACCTGCGGCTTCTTCCCCATCGACGAGGAGACCATCGCCTACCTCAAGGCGACCGGGCGCAAGAAATCGCGCATCGCCCTGGTCGAAGCTTACGCCCACGGGCAGGGGCTTTACCGCGAGAGCGACACGCCTGACCCGGTGTTCACCGCGACACTCGCGCTCGATCTCGGCGCGGTCGAATCCTCGATCGCCGGGCCTAAGCGCCCGCAAGACCGCGTGCCGCTCGCCAAGGCCGCCTCGGCCTTCGCCGAGGCGCTCGACAAGGAATACGGCAAGGGCGCGGAGGCCAAGCTGCGCGCGCCGGTCAAGGGAAAGAATTTCGATCTCGGCCACGGCGACGTGGTGATCGCGGCAATAACCTCCTGCACCAATACCTCGAACCCGTATGTCATGGTAGCGGCGGGGCTGCTCGCCAAGAACGCGGTGAAGCGAGGGCTGACGGTGAAGCCGTGGGTCAAGACCTCGCTCGCCCCCGGCTCGCAAGTGGTCACCGACTATCTCGACGAGGCCGACCTGCAGAAGCCGCTCGACAAGCTCGGCTTCAATCTCGTCGGTTATGGCTGCACGACCTGCATCGGCAATTCGGGACCGCTGCCCGAGGAAATCTCGCACACCATCCACGAGCATCACCTCGCGGTCGCCGCCGTGCTGTCGGGCAATCGCAATTTCGAGGGCCGCGTCAATCACGACGTGCGCGCCAATTATCTGGCCTCGCCGCCGCTGGTGGTGGCCTACGCGCTGACCGGCTCCGTGATGGTCGATCTTGCCACCGAGCCGCTCGGCACCGATTCCGACGGCGTGCCGGTCTATCTCAGGGACATCTGGCCGTCGGCCAAGCAGATCGCCAAGGTGGTGCGCAAGGCGGTGAAGAAGTCGATGTTCAAGGAGCGCTACGGCGATGTGTTCCGCGGCGATTCGGGGTGGCGCAAGATCGCGGTCGAGGGCGGCGAGACCTATGGCTGGGACCAGAGCTCGACCTATGTGCAGAACCCGCCTTACTTCACCGACATGTCGACCACGCCGTCGCCGGTCACCGACATCGAGAATGCGCGCATCCTCGGGCTGTTCCTCGACTCGATCACCACCGACCATATCTCGCCGGCCGGGGGCATCAGGAAAGACAGCCCAGCCGGGATCTATCTGAACGAGCACGGCGTCGCCTACCAGGATTTTAATTCCTACGGCTCGCGGCGCGGCAATCATGAGGTGATGATGCGCGGCACGTTCGCTAATACGCGCATCAAGAACCAGATGGTCCACGGCGTCGAAGGCGGCGTCACGGTGCATTATCCGTCTGGCGAGCGCATGCCGATCTACGATGCGGCGATGCGCTACCAGGCCGCGTCCGTGCCGCTCGTCCTCTTCGCCGGCAAGGAATACGGCACGGGCTCATCGCGCGACTGGGCGGCCAAGGGCACGCGGCTGCTCGGCGTGCGCGCTGTGATCGCGCAGAGCTTCGAGCGCATCCACCGTTCGAACCTGATCGGCATGGGCGTGCTGCCGCTGCTGTTCGCCGAGGGCATGAGCTGGAAGTCGCTCGAGCTCAAGGGCGACGAGGAGGTCTCGCTCAAGGGACTGGCGGAGGTCAAGCCGATGCAGTGGCTCGATGCCGAGATCGTCTATGCGAGCGGCGAGAAGCGCGCGGTGCCGCTCCGGGCGGCGATCGACACGTTCGACGAGCTGGACTATTTCCGCAATGGCGGCATCCTGCACTACGTGCTCCGCTCTCTGGCCCGGCCCGCGGCCTGAATGACTCAAGCGGTCTTGAGACGCGTGGCAAAGCGCCTGAGAGCGACGATGGTGAACACGATTTCCACGAATCCGAGCGGCCACGCCCCTTGCAGGAAGGCGTAGACGCCTGAGAGCGCGCACGCTCCGGCAAATCCCAGGACGAACCACACGCTCCGATCCTCGAGTGCGTAGCAAAGAAGCATGAGCGACGTGGCAGCGAAGCCAAAAAGAGAAAGCAAATTCATGAGAGCTGCCGGTTGTGGATGGATGGGTGGGGAGAAATCCTGCCGCGCACCATAATGGGATCACGCCGGCAATTGCAGCCTCGATTTTGGGCAGCTCCAGTCACTCAGTTGTGACCCGCTGGTGAGCGGTTTTTGCCGGAAATTGCGGCCCGCTTCCTCCATTGTATCGCTCATGAGGCTTGGTCTTATCCTGAGCGCCTGCACGCTCGTCGCGCTTGCCGTCGCGGTCGTGTCGCGGCCGGAAGCAGCAGAGTCGCCGGCGCAAGCTCCGCAGGGCAACGCCGTGCTCGAGCTGTTCACCAGCCAAGGCTGCTCGTCCTGTCCGCCGGCAGATGCGCTGTTGTCCGAGCTTGCCGAAAAGCCCGGTATCGTCGCGCTGTCCTACTCGGTCGATTATTGGAACTATCTCGGCTGGCACGACACGTTGTCGAGCGCCGCCAACAGCGACCGCCAGCGCGAATATGCGCGGGCGCGCGGCGACGGCAGGGTGTACACGCCGCAGGTCGTGGTCGACGGATTGCTGCACGTTAACGGCGGCGACGCGATTGCCATCGGCCAGGCGATTAAGGATGCCTCGGCGCGGCTCGCCAATATCCGTGTGAGCGTCAGCATGCACGGCGAGGCTGACACGCTCGTGATCACCATCGGCGCGGCGCAGGACAAATCCTACACGCGCGCGGCGACCGTGTGGCTCGCCATCGCCAAGGAGAAAGAAACCGTCTCCGTCACGCGTGGCGAAAATCGCGGGCGCAATCTGAGCTACCATCATCCGGTGCGCGAGTTGTCGCCGGTCGGCATGTGGAAGGGCGAGGCGATGACGCTCCGGCTTCCGCTGAAAGACCTGAAGACGATGGGCGGTGACTGCTTGATCGCGATGGTCCAGGTCGAGAACTCGGGCCCCGTGCTTGGCGCCGCCGAGTACGAGGTCGCCGCAAACGGCAGTTGATCGCCGAATCCCGGACCGTGAGACCCAGCCCAAAAAACAAACGGGCCGGCAAGCCGACCCGTCTAAAAGTGCCTCGGGAATTAAGTGGCCCGGTCCGAGAGAAGACCCCGGGGGGGCTGGGGGGCTGAGATCCGAAGTCCCTCCATGGACCGGGCCGAGAGGCAACGATACGTATCATAAGGTTCTTTTGGGCACGCCAACGGCTGAACTTAGGCCGAACTGTGATTTATATTTCGTTATGTTACAGGCCGTGCAAGCGCCTGCATCGGCTTGAATTTCCCTCAGGCTCCGGTAATCATGAAGCTTCCGTTACAGGAGGCGCAATTGAGCGAAACGGACGCAATAGTTTTGCCGCTGGCTCGCAAGGCCGGCGGCGGCTCACACCTTCCAGAAACACCCCGGCGCAGCGCGATTACCTTCGACCGGCGGGAATTAACCCAGATCCTAAACGTCTACGGACGCAAAGTCGCGAACGGCGAGTGGCGCGACTATGCCATCGACATGCTGCGCGAGAAGGCTGTGTTCTCGGTATTCCGCCGCGCGTCGGAAACGCCGCTCTACCGCATCGAAAAGGCGCCGAAGCTGGCGCGGCGGCAGGGCGCCTATAGCGTGATCGCGGCGACTGGGCTGATCCTGAAACGCGGGCACGATCTCGCCCGCGTGCTTCGCGCTCTCGATAAGGGCCTGCGCCTCGTCGAGGCTTGAGGCGGTTACGGCTAGAGATAGGGGCCGCTATCAAGCGTCGCAGCTATCGGGCTTGGCCGCGAGGCCGAACTGCTGAAAGGCGTCGAGCGGCCTTGACGTGGAAGGCAATGCGGTCGTCGCACCGCAAAGCCATGGCGAGCGCGATGTGTCCCTTAGTCTTGGTGTCAAGCGCTTGCGCAAGTCGCGAAGGTGCGGCGACAGCTCCTTTGTCATCTCCGGCCAATCCGTCATTCCGCTCCTCCGCTTGCTCGGGCTCTTAATTGGTTGTTGCAGAGCTTAGGGATGGCGGCAGTGGGCTTTTGCCCTCGATCAACAGCGTTGCAGGGCGCCGGCATACTACGCCTTCCGAAAACTCCAAAATAAAAAGGCCCCGGCGAACGGCCGGGGCCTTGATGTTTCTAGCCTGCGTCGCTTAGCGGCGGTTGCCGAACAGCTGGAGCAGGAGCATGAACAGGTTGATGAAGTCGAGATAGAGCCTGAGCGCTCCCATCACCGCCTTGCGCCCCGACATCGAGCCGTCGTCGTTGGCGCTGTACATCTCCTTAATCTGCTGCGTGTCGTAGGCGGTGAGGCCGGCAAACACGAGCACGCCGATCACCGACACGGCGAACTGCAACGCCGTCGAAGCGATGAAGATGTTAACAAGGGAGGCGATGATCACGCCTATCAGGCCCATGAACAGGAACGAGCCCCAGCCCGAGAGGTCGCGGTTGGTGGTGTAGCCCCACAGCGAAAGCGCGCCGAACGAGGCGGCGGTGATGAAGAACACGCGCGCGATGCTCTCGCCGGCATAGACCAGGAAGATCGAGGAGATCGAAGCGCCCATCAGCGCCGCAAATGCCCAGAAGGTCATCTGCGCGGCGCCCAGGCTCATCGAGTTGATGCGCGCGGAGATGAAGAACACGAGCGCCAGCGGCGCGAAAATCACCACCCATTTGAAGGGGCTGGTGAACATGAACGAGCCGAACGAGGTCAGCTCGAGGCCGGCCGCGCCCTGCTGCACCGACATCGCAAAGATAGCATAGGCAACAACGCCGGTGATGGCGACGCCAATCGCCATGTAGTTGTAGACGCGGATCATGTAGGCGCGCAGGCCCTGGTCGACGACGCCCGCATCGGTGCGGCCGACGGTCGTGCCTTGCGCGTAACGTCTGTCGAGATCAGCCATTTGTTTTGAGGGTCCTTTCCCCTTGCTGCCAATCAAAATTCTCGCCCCACGACCAATCTGGCTTAGGGCACCTCGGAAGTAAATATGGTGGGCTTAGCCTAGCCCTGCAAGATGACCTCCATGTGGCGCGAGAACCCTAAACAAGTTCTTTGCGTCATTCGGCCCGAAGGTAGGGCGCCGCCTTAGCCGACAGCACCCGCCAGGTGGCGATGGCGCCGACGCCGAGCACGAGCCCAAGCGCGAGCAGAACCGTCTCGGCCGCGGCAATCGGCGTGAACACGAAGGTGACCTCGAAGGCCCACTTGCACAAGGCCCAGGCGGTGATCGTCGCGATGGCGACCGCAAGCAGCGCCGTGGCGAGGCCGAGCAGGCCGAATTCGAGCAGCTCGGCACTGATGATGCGAAAGCGAGTTGCGCCTAGCGTCTTGTACAGCACAGCGAGATATTTGCGCTGCTGCTGCCCGGCGGCGACCGCGCCCGCGAGCACCGCCGCGCCGATCAGCAGGGTCACGCCGGCCGTCGCCCTGATCGCGCTCATCACCTTGGCGAGCAGCTCCTTGGCCGCCGCGACGATGTCGCCGACCTTGATGGCGGTCACCAGCGGGAAGGCCTCGGCCAGCGCCTGCACCACCTTGCCCTCGCGCGCGGGGTCGGTGCCCTTGGGAAATTCGAGCGTCGTCAGCACGCGGTGCGGCGCGCCTTGCAGCGTGTTCGGCGAGAACACCATCACGAAGTTGATGGCGAGCGACTCCCAGTCGATCTTGCGCAGGCTCGCGACCTTGGCGTCGACGTTTCGGCCGAGAATGTTGACGGTGACATGATCGCCGAGCTTGAGTCCGAGTCCCTTGGCGATCTCTTCGTCGAAGGAGACGAGCGGCTCGCCGCTGTAGCCCTTCGGCCACCATTCGCCCGCAGTGATGGTCGAGGATAGCGGCACTTCGTCGGTATAGGTCAGGCCGCGGTCGCCGGCGAGCACCCAGCGCGCATCAGGCTCGACCACCAGCTGATCGACCGGCACGCCCTTTACCTTGACGATGCGGCCGCGCAGCATCGGCGCGTCGGCGAGCTTGGCGTCGGGCTGGATTGCCTTCACCGTGTCGCGGAAGACGTTGAGGTCGGTTTCCTCGACGTCGAGGAAATAATAGGCCGGCGCGTCGACCTCGATATTGCCGTCGATCTCCTTGACCAGCGAGCGATGGATGAGAGCGGTCGCGACCAGGAGCCCAAGCCCAAGTCCGAGCGAGACGGCGATCGAGCGGGCGAGTGAGCCGGGTCCGCCGATGCTGGCAAGCGCCAGCGCGAGCGAAGCGTGGCTGGTCCGCCGCCATCTGGCGGCAGCCCGCTGCACGAGAATGCCGAAGCCGCTAAGCAGGCCGAACGACACGACGATGCCGGCCGAGATCGAGGCGGTGATGAGACGCTCTTCGGATGCGGCGATGGCGAGGGCGAACAGGGCGCCGCCGGCTGCGACAGAGCCGAGCGCGAAGGGCAGCGATGATCGCTCGCGCTCCTCGCTCAGATGCGCGCGCATCAGCACCGCGGGCGAGACGAGCGCCGCACGGCCGAGCGGCCAGAGCACGAACAGGGCCATGGTGAGCAGCCCGGCGAGCGCGGCGGTCAACAGCGGCAGAGGATGTGGCTCGATTGCCAGATCGATAGGGATGGTATTGCCGTAGACCGTGGCGATGGCCGCAGGTGCGGCAGCGCCGACGACGAGGCCGAGCGCAATGCCGAGCGAAGCGAGGAACAGCGCCTGGAGCATGTAGACGCCGAGCACTAGGCCGCTTGATGCGCCGAGGCATTTGAAGATGGCGATGATCTCGCGCTTCTTGGCCATGTAGCTGCGGATCGCGTTGCCGACGCCGATGCCGCCGAGCAGGAGCGCGGTCAGCCCGACGAAATTGATGAACTGGGTGAAGCGGTCGGCGTCGCGGCGGAGCGATGGCGCGGGGTCGGTCCAGTCATGGATCGCGAAGCCGCTCTCGGGGAAGCGCGTCTCGATATCCTTGCGCGTAGCGGCGAGAGCGTCCTTGTCGGAGGCATTCGGCTCCGGCAGCTTTACCCGGTAAGTCCAGCGGATCAGGCTGCCGGGCTGCACCAGGCCGGTCTTGCCAAGCGTGTCGTGCGACATCAGTAGCTTCGGCCCGTAAGCCAGCCGGTCGGCTAGCCGATCGGGCTGCTCGCCGAGCACCCCACCGATGGTGGCAGTCGCCTCGCCGATCAGGAGCTTGCTGCCGACGTCGAGATTGAGCCGGTCGAGCAGCGTCTGCTCGACGAGCACCACGTCGCCGTCGCGCCAGATCGGTCCGGCCTTGCCGGCGCGGGTGATGCTGACGTCGCCGTAGAGCGGGTAGGCGCCATCGACCGCCTTCACCTCGATCAGCGCGCTCTTGCCGTCCGGCGAGCGAGCCATAGCGCGGAAGCTCGCCGAGTCGCTGACCTGGCCTAGCGCCTCGAGTGCCGCCCGCTCCTGTTGATTGACTTGGCGGTGGATCAGCTCGAACGAGAGATCGCCGCCGATCAGCGTGCGCCCCTGCCGGGCGAGCGCCTGGTCGAACGAGGCGGCGAGCGAGCCGATGGCCGCCACGGCGGCGACGCCGAGCGCGATGCACAGCACGAACACCGTGAGTCCGCCGGCGCCCGACCTCAGCTCGCGCTGGGCAATGGCGAGCGCAAGCTTGAGCTTGGAGCGGGTCACCTGACGCGCGGTAATGGCGCCAGCCGCGCCGCTGCCGGCCGTCACGATGCAGCGACCTTGCGCTTGGCGCCGGGCTTGACAATGCGCCCGTCGGCAAGGCTGACGATGCGGTCGCAGCGCTTGGCGAGCGAGCGGTCATGGGTAATGAGCAGCAGCGTCGCCCCAGTGCGCTCTTTCAACGTGAACAGAAGATCCATCACAACCGCGCCGGTGGCGAGGTCGAGATTGCCGGTCGGCTCGTCGGCGAGGATCAAAGCTGGCCGCGTCGACAGCGCGCGGGCGATCGCCACCCTCTGCTGTTCGCCGCCCGACAGCTGACCGGGGAAATGCGCCTTGCGATGCGACAGCCCGACCTCGGCAAGGGCTGCCCGCGCCGCATTGAAGGCGTCTTCCTGGTCGAGGAATTCGAGCGGCAGCGCCACGTTCTCGATGGCGGTCATGGTCGGGACGAGGTGGAACGATTGAAACACAATCCCGATATTGGCGGCACGGAGCCGCGCCAGGCCATCCTCATCGAGGGTGGCATAATCGGCGCCGACCACCCTGACGCGGCCTTCGGTCGCGCTTTCGAGGCCGGCAATGACCATCAGCAGCGTCGATTTGCCCGAGCCGCTCGGTCCGACCACGGCGATCGAGTCTCCGGTCGCGACCTCGAGTTCGATGCCGCGCAGAATTGCCACCGGCCCGGCGCGAGATGGCAGGGTAACCTGCACGTCTTCGAGCAGAATCGCGGGCGTTTGTTTGAGGCTGTGATCCATGGGCGGGGGAGATTTTTTGCGCTACCGGTTCGCTACTCGAGCGCTAGTGACTGACAGATGGCATGTGAGGCGGCAATAGAGAAGGGTAAAGAGGTCGAAAAGATGAAGCTCGCTGTCGTCACCCTGTCGATGCTTGCCGCGACCATTCTTTGGGCACTCGCAGCGCAAGGCGCCGAGACAAAGGATTCACATATGACGATCGTGGCTTTCGGAGACAGTCTGACCGCTGGATATGGCCTGGTCGACAATCAGAGCTTCCCGGCGCAGCTCGAGGCCGCGCTCAAGGCGCGCGGCAAGGATGTGAGCGTGGTCAATGCGGGGGTATCGGGCGACACATCGAACGCGGCGTTGCAGCGGCTCGACTGGTCGTTGCCTGAGAATGCGGAAGCGCTGATCGTCGAGCTCGGCGGCAACGACGCGCTGCAGGGCATCCCGCCTGAGGGCACCAGGGATGCGCTCGCCAAGATCATCGAGGCGGCGCAAGCCAAGGGCGTGCCGGTGCTGCTCGCCGGCATGGAGGCGCCGCGCAACATGGGCAAGGACTATATCGATGCGTTCGCCGCCATCTATCCCGCCCTCGCGGCCAAATACGGCGTGGTGTTCTACCCGTTCTTCCTCGACGGCGTGGTGCTCGACGATTCGCTGATGCAGGCAGACGGCATCCATCCCAACGGCAAAGGCGTGGCGAAGATCGTCGCAAGCATCATGCCCAAGGTCGACGAGCTGCTTGCGCGCGTGAAGCCCAGGGACTGATCGCAGCGCCCGGAACCCAAGCACGGACTTATGTGTTGCCGGTTGAGCCCTGTTCGCGAGAATGGAGCTCGCAGGATGCAGGATTTGGGAATCGTTATGAGAGCGTTGGCGCTGGCACTTGTCATGACCTTGAGTCCCCTGGCCGCTCACGCGGGTGAGACCGTTGCCTACACTGTCGATGGCGAAACTTTCGAGGGCTACCGCGCCGAGCCTGACGGCACTTCCAAAGGTCTCGTGGTCATCATTCATGCTTGGGGCGGCGTGACCTCTTATGAGCAGAAGCGCGCCGACATGATCGCAGCGCTCGGGTATGAGGCCTTCGCGCTCGATCTCTACGGCAAGGGCAACCGCCCTATCGACACGGACGCCAAGAAGAGGGAGGCGACCAAGCTCTATGAGGACCGGGCGCGCATGCAGAAGCTCCTGATTGGAGGTCTGAAGGAGGCGCGCAACGGCGGAGAGGAGGCGGCCGTGGTCATCGGCTATTGTTTCGGCGGCGCGGCAGCGCTCGAACTCGCGCGCTCGGGCAAAGCCGAGGGCGTCAAGGGCTATGTCACCTTCCATGGCGGCCTCAAGACGCCGGAGGGCGAGTCCTACCCGGCCGGCACGCCGCCCCTTCTCATCCTGCACGGCGGCGTTGACGCATCCATCACCATGGAGGATGTCGCCGCGCTGTCGCGCGAGCTCGAGGCCGCAAAGTTGCCTTACGAGATTCAAGTCTATTCCGGCGCGCCGCACGCGTTCACCGTGTTCGGCACTGACGCTTATCGGCAAGACGCGGACGAGAAGTCCTGGGCCGCCTTCACCCAATTCCTCGTCGCGCAGCTCGCAAACTAGTCCTCGGCGGTTACCGGATTGCCCGGTCAAGCCGGGCAATGACGAAACTAAAATTGGATGAGCGTCAGACGACCTCGACCTCGTCCCAGAAGCTGAAGCGGTTGGCGACGTGCTTCATCGACGGACGCGGCGCCTCGTAGCGCCAGGCGGCGCGCTCGTGCCGCTTGCCGTCGATCACCACGTCATAGAACTGGACGCCGTGCGGGCAGGCGCGGTCGGAGGGGGTCTTGTCGGCCTTCTCAAGCAGTTCCAGGCACATGTCTGAGCTCGGGAAGTAGGAATAACCGCCTTCCTCGACGATGTCGTCGCTGTCGGCGATCACCCGGTCCTTGAGCGTAGCCTTCATTGCGAGATGCTCAGAACGTCGGGTTGGTGCATTTGACGCCTTTCGGCGGGATCGAGGCAATCGCTCCGGTGTCGAGCGAGATTTCCCAGGCTCGGCGCACGTCGGTCCACCATTCCTTCTGATCGTTGCCCAAGGCTTCGCCAAGGAATTGCAGAGTCTGGTCGGCTCCCTGCACGCAGGCGGTCGAGAACACCGCATCCTTCCGCGGCTTTCCCATGATCACCGCATCGAGCACCTGGTAGGTGCTTGGCGCGTCGCCCTTAGAGGTCGAGGTCTCCTTGGCGGTCAGCACCATCACGGTGCCGTCGTCGCGCCGATATTCGTGGACGTAGATCGGCGGCGAGACCAGGCCTCCTCCCGCGTCCTCCCAGCCTTCGATGTCGAGATCGTCGTCGTAGGTCTTGCCGATAAAGCTCTTGGCGAAGATCACTTCGGGCGAATCATCGACGACAACCGGCTCCGCTGGCTTCGGCTTCTTCTTGGCGGAAGCGGGCTCGGGCGCGAGCGCCATCCCCAACGCAAAGGCGGCGACAAGAGTGAGGCGTGAGAAGAGAGAGACGGTGCTGACCATGATGGTTCCTTGACATGGTGCTAAACGAGGCGGGCCTTACAGTGTAATCATAATCCTGACAAAATCAGCATAGCCGTTGCGTTGTTCCCCCATGCTACGCCGCAAGATTCTATGCCATAGAATTTCCTCGTTCGGACAGCTACAAGACCGCGACCCCCTCTTGCCGCTCGGCCATCGGTGCTTCGCTTTGCCGCTCCCCATACTTAGAACGCTGTTTGCCGCCGGGCTTCTGCTGCTCGGCCCGGTCACGCTCGGCCGCGCGGTATCGGCGCCTGAGGAGGATTCGGGCGCGCTCGATGCCATGATCGGGCAGATGATTATGGTGGGATTTCCCGGCACAGTGGACACCGACAAGGGGGTTGTTGCCGTCCGCGAGCAGATCGCCAACGGGGCGATCGGTGGCGTCGTGCTTTATCCCGACAACATCCGCTCCGAGCAGCAAGTGAGTTCGCTAAATGCCTTTCTGCGCAATGCGCGCTCGGCGCCGATCCCGTTCATCGCCGTCGATCAGGAAGGCGGCGAGGTACAGCGCCTGTCGCGTGGAAACGGCTTCACCTATTTCCCTTCGGCGCGGAGCGTCGGGCAGAATCCGAGCTTCGCCACGCCGGACGGCGCCAAGCGCCTCTATGCCTCGATGGCCAAGGAGCTGGCCGATGCCGGCTTCAACCTGAATTTCGGCCCCGTGGTCGACCTCAACCTCAATCCCGGCAATCCGGTGATCGGCGAGCGCGAGCGGAGCTTCGGCGCCGATCCCAACACGGTGACGACGATGGCGCGCGCCTTCATCCTCGCCCATCGCGAGGCGGGCGTCGTCACCGTCGCCAAGCATTTCCCCGGCCACGGCTCGAGCCATGCCGACAGCCACAGGGGTTTCGCCGACATCTCGATGAGCTGGAAAGAGATCGAGCTCGATCCTTATCGCCAGCTCGCCAAGGACGGGCTGCTCGATGCGGTGATGATAGGGCATCTCTATCATCCACGCTTCAGTGACGGGGGCAAGCTGCCAGCATCGCTATCGGCCAAGGCGGTGCGCGCGCTCAGGAACAAGGACTGGATCAATTTCGACGGGGTGGTGGTTAGCGACGATATGGAGATGGGCGCGGTCGCTCACGACTATTCGCTCGAAGATCGCGTGATCAAGGCGGTCAATGCCGGCACCGATATCATCGTGTTCTCCAACATCACCGCAGGAGACACTGAGCTCGGTTCGAAGATCCACGCCATCATCGCCGCCGCGGTCGCCGACGGGCGCATCTCGCGGCTCCGCGTCGAGCAGGCTTACGGCAAGATCAGGCTGCTGAAGCGCCGGCTCGCCCAGCACGAACTCGCCGGCAAGTGGTGATGGTCACGGCCGCATGGTCAACACGGTAGCCTAGCCGGTATCCTTCTATTGCTGGTGATAGTGCTACGCCTCATCCTGTTACCCTCATCATTTTGGCTGAGTTGGTGGTGAGCGGCGGGCGGCGGGCGCTTGACGGTCAGTGATAGGCGTCATCCTCGGTCGCGTCCCAGAACACGTAATAGGAATAGGCGGTATAGCCGAGGATGATCGGCAGGATAGGAATCGCGCCGTACAGCATGAAGACCAGGCTGCCAGGCGCAGCCGCGGCCTGCCAGATGGTGATGCCAGGCGGGACGATGAACGGGAACAGGCTGACCGCGAGCCCGGTGTAGCAGAGAATGAAGATCGCGGTCGCGAGCAGGAACGGCGTGTAGCGCTGACGCTTCCTGAGCGTGAGCCAGAGCGTGCCCACGGAAGCCGCGGTTGCGAGTGGCACCGGGCTCAGCATGACGATATGCGCCGGCGTGAACCAGCGCGCGGCGATCTCCGGATGCAGGAACGGCGTCCACAGACTGAAGATCGCAATGAAGACGGCAACGGCGATCAGAGCGCAGCGGGCGACGCCATAGGCCCATTCGCGCAACGCCTCGTCGCCCTTCATGATCAGCCAGGCGGCCGACAACAGAACGTAGCCTGACAGCAGCGCGACCGACGTGACCGCCGAGAAGGGCGTGACCCAGTCGAAGGCGCCTCCCGAGAATTTGTTGTCGGTGACGGCGAAGCCGTGCACGAACGCTCCCATGATCGCCCCTTGCATCAAAGCAGCGAGCAGCGAGCCGCCGGCAAAGGCCGTGTCCCACAGGAAGCGATAGCGTTCGGATTTGAAGCGGAACTCGAAGGCGACGCCGCGAAGGATGAGCCCGATCAACATGAGGATGATGGGGATATAAAGCGCAGGCAGCATGATCGAATAAGCGAGCGGGAAGGCCGCGAGCAGTCCGCCGCCGCCGAGCACGAGCCAGGTCTCGTTGCCGTCCCAGAATGGCGACACCGAGCCCATCATCGCATCGCGGTCCTTGTGCGAGGGCGCCAGCGGGAACAGCACGCCTAGCCCGAGATCGTAGCCGCCGAGCAGCACGTAGAGGAACACGGCGAGCGCGAGGATGCCCGCCCAGATCAGCGGCAGCAGCACCGGCAGGATTTCGGTCAGCGTCGTGGCGGTGGCTGGGGTCATGGGTTGCCCGCTGCGGCCATTGGCCTGTGGGAAAGGTCGGCGTCGCCTTCCTCGGGCACCGGCGGCGTCTCGTCGGGGCCGCGCCGCACGAGCTTGGCGATGTAATAGAGGCCGGCGCCGAACACGACGCCGTAGACGAGTACGAACAGGATGAGCGACGTCAGCACGCTGCCGCCCGGCACCGGCGACACGGCGTCGGCGGTGCGCAGCACGCCGTAGACGGTCCAGGGCTGGCGACCGACCTCGGCGGTGAACCAGCCGGCCAGAACGGCGAGGAAGCCGAGCGGCGATACCCACGTCAGCGCGCGCAGGAACCAGCGGGTGGTGAACAGGCGGCCGGTCAGCCAAAGCATCGACCCGATGACGCCGACCGCGACCATGATGACGCCGATGCCGACCATGACGCGGAAGGCGAAGAACGGGATGATCGGGTTCGGCCGGTCCTCCGGCTTGAAGTCCTTCAGCCCCTTGATCTCGCCGTCCCATTCATGGGTCAGGATCAGGCTGCCGAGATGCGGCACGGCGATCTCGAAATGGTTGGTCTCTGCGTTCGGGTCGGGGAACGCGAACAGGATCAGCGGCACGTCCTTGCCGGTCTCCCAATGCGCTTCGAGCGCGGCGATCTTGGCCGGTTGGTATTTGAGCGTGTTTAGCCCATGCAGATCGCCGAGCACGATCTGCAGCGGCGCGAGCCAGATGAGTAGGCTCAGCGCCATGCCGAGCATGATCCGGCCATGCGGTACGCTCCGCTCGCGCAGGATGTACCAGGCGCCGACGCCGGCGACGATGAAGGCGGTGGTGAGGTAGGCGGCCGCCACCATATGGGCGAAGCGGTAGGGGAAGGACGGGTTGAAGATGACGTCCAACCAGCGCGTGACATGGAGCACGCCGTCGGGAGCGACGCGGAAGCCGGCAGGGGTCTGCATCCAGCTGTTGGCCGAGAGGATCCAGAATGCCGAGATCGCCGTGCCGAGCGCGACCATGCAGCTCGCGAAGAAATGTACCGGCTTCGGCACGCGCTTCCAGCCGAACAGCATGATGCCGAGGAAGCCCGCTTCGAGGAAGAACGCGGTCAGCACCTCGTAGGACATTAGCGGGCCGATAACGTTGCCGCCGCGGCGGGACAGCTCGCTCCAATTGGTGCCGAACTCGTAAGACAGCACGACGCCCGACACGACGCCCATGCCGAACGACACGGCGAAGATCTTGGTCCAATGTTGGGCGATGCGGAAATAGATGTCCTTGCCGGTCTTGAGCCATAGCGCCTCGAGCACGACCAACCAAGCGGCGAGGCCAATGGTGAAGGACGGAAACAGGATGTGGAACGAGATCGTGAAGGCGAACTGGATGCGCGAAAGCAGAAGCGGGTCGAGCTCTGGCATGTCGCCTTTCGCCTTATTGCCACGTCCCGCTCAGTTGGGTCAGGCGAGCGGGTAGCAGCGAATCGAATTCAACCACAGTAACGCCGCAGGCCCGTGACGGAAACAAGCATGAGCGCCGCATGGTGCATGCGGTCTTTACTCCGCACACTGTCCAGATCGGTTGCGGGCTAGTCCTTGGCGATGCGCTTGAAGGCGGCGAGTGCCCGGGTGCGGGCCTTTCCGTGCTCGACGATCGGCTCGGGATAGGTCTTGCCGAGCGTCACCCCCGCCGCCGCGAGGTTGAGCGGCGCGGCTTCCCACGGCGCGTGGATATCGGGCGCCGCGAGCTTGGCAAGCTCGTGCACCCAGGTCCGCACATAGGCGCCGTCGGGGTCGAATTTCCGGCCCTGGAGCACTGGGTTGAAGATGCGGAAATAGGGCGCTGCATCGGCCCCGTGGGGAGCTGGCCGCTTTAGCCGCAGTCAGCGCCGCGTGGTCGGCGAGCCTGAGATCGAGACGGAACCAGACGATGATCGGCGCTTGCGGAATCGCTGATGGGTCCTTCGCGGCTCAGGTCTTGGGCGCGGTGGCCGCAAATGCGTTGTGGTGGTGTTCGAGAGAGTCGGCGCCAAAACAACAAAACACGATCCTCTCGACGCTCGTTCCCTCGCCGAGCGCGGCAAGCACCGTCTTCATCGCGATCGACGCGGCGCGGTCGGGCGGGAAGCCGAAAGCGCCCGTGGAGATCGCAGGATAGGCAATCGAGGCAAGTCCATGCCGAGTGGCAAGAGCAAGCGCGTTGCGATAGCAGCTCGCAAGCAACGCGTCCTCGCCGCGCTGACCGCCGCCCCACACGGGCCCGACGGTGTGGATCACATAACGTGCGGGAAGTTTGAAGCCAGGCGTGATCTTGGCCTCTCCGGTGTCGCAGCCGCCGAGCGTCTTGCACGCTTCATAGAGGTCACGTCCGGCTGCGCGATGGATGGCGCCATCGACTCCGCCGCCGCCGAGCAGAGACCGGTTGGCGGCATTAACGATGGCCTCGACGTCGAGTCGGGTAATGTCGCCCTCGACGATCTCTATCCACTCGCGCATTGCCAATTGGAGGATGCAGAGCGCCGTGGATCAAGCCTCTCGTTTGGCTGCGCCGTAGCGCCTCCCGATTTGATCCAGGCGATGATCTTCCACATATCGTCATCGGATTTCACGACGCTTCCCATTGCCGGCATCGGGCCGACCACGTCCGAGCCTTTGCGGCTGTAGCCCTGCTTCTGCAGCTCATCGCTGCCGAGCGCGATCAGGCGGAACAGAGTGTCGTCGTCGCTGCCATAGACCCAGATCGGATTGGTCAGCGGCGGGCCCATTCCGCCTCCGACGGGTTTTGAGACTAAACGACGCAGGACAGGGGCTTATTCCTGGCCAATTCCGGCCATTTCGGACGCCGAACCCGGTCCAGCACTCGACTTGACCTAGGGCGGGGTTGTTATGTTATATCATCGCGCATGAACGCCGCCCATCACCACACTCACCCCAAGCTGTCGCGCAATCAAAGCGAGATCCTCGCCTGTTTGCGCAAGGCCAAGGAGCCCATGAGCGCCTATGCCATCCTCGACCGGGTGCGCACCTCCGGCATCTCCCATCCGCCGACGGTCTATCGCGCGCTGACCGAGCTGATGCAGAAGGGCATGGTGCATCGCCTTCAGTCGCGCTCGGCTTTCATTGCCTGCGGCCATGGCGCGTGCGACGGCAAGTTCGCCTTCGCCATCTGCCGGCAATGCGACAAGGTGGTCGAGATCCCGCTATCCGACCAGGACCGGACCGTTCTGCTCGCGCTCGCGCCCGATGAGATCGTGCCCGAGCAGGTCACGCTCGAGCTTGCCGGTCTTTGCCTAGCCTGCCGGCCGTCCTGACAGCGTTCTAAACAAAGGATAATCGAAAATGCGGTCTGAGCGCGGGGAGCATCGACACCGTCATGTGGCCCTTGTCGCCAACCCGCCCGGCGGCGCTTCAAGCGCTAGCCACGCGTCGCATCTCGGCGCGAGCGGGGTTACCGCTACCTGGTCTCTGCTCCGCATGTCGGTGCCGGCGCGGCTTGTCATGGTTGCCGCCGCATCGTTGCTGCTGTGGGTCGCCGTCGCCTGGGCCTTGTCATGAGCCCGCGCGCTAAGCCGGCCATCATCTTCCACGACTTGACGCTCGGCTATGACTGGCATCCGGCGGTGCATCACATCAACGGCGAGGTGAAGCAAGGCGAGCTGCTCGCCATCGTCGGTCCGAACGGCGCCGGCAAGTCCACGCTGCTGAAGGGCATCATCGGCGAGCTGAAGCCGCTCGGCGGCAGCGTCGATCGCGACGGGCTGACCAAGGCCGACATCGCGTATCTGCCACAGCAGATCGACATCGACCGCAGCTTCCCGATCTCGGTGTTCGACTGCGTCGCCATGGGCCTATGGCGGAAGATCGGCGCCTGGCGCGGGCTCGATGTCACAGCCTTGCAGGCGGTCGCCGGCGCGCTTGCGACGGTCGGGCTGCAGGATCTCTGCGACCGTCCGGTCGGCGCGCTCTCGGGCGGTCAGTTCCAGCGCGTCCTGTTCGCGCGGCTGCTTTTGCAGGACGCCTCGCTGATCCTGCTCGACGAGCCATTCCGCGCCGTCGATGCCAAGACCATCGATCACCTCATCACGCTCATTCTTCGTTGGCACGGCGAAGGGCGCACCGTGCTCGCGGCGCTGCACGACATCGAACAGGTGCGCGCGCATTTCCCGCAGACGCTCTTGATCGCCCGCGAGGTGGTGGCGTGGGGCGAGACCGCCAAGGTCATGACGCCCGCCAATCTCGCCAAGTCGCGCCAGCTGGTCGAGGCGTTCGACGAGCATGCGGAAATTTGCGTCCGGGCCGATCAGCCTTCGCCGGAGCGCCTGGAAGCATGATCGACGCGCTGACCCAGCCGTTCATCGAGTTCTCCTTCATGCGCCGGGCCCTGGTCGGCTGCCTCGCGCTGTCGCTAGGCGCGCCGCCGATCGGCGTGTTTCTCATGCTCCGCCGCATGAGCCTGATGGGCGACGCCATGAGCCACGCCATCCTGCCCGGCGCCGCGATCGGCTATCTGCTCGCCGGGCTGTCGCTGTTCGCGATGAGCCTCGGCGGCTTCGCCGCAGGCCTTGCCGTCGCGCTCGCGGCGGGCTTGGTCGCCCGCTCGACCGTGCTTCGCGAGGATGCGAGCCTCGCCGCCTTCTATCTCGTATCGCTCGCGCTCGGCGTGATGATCGTCTCGATCAGGGGCAGCAATGTCGATCTGCTGCACGTGCTGTTCGGCACCGTGCTCGCGCTCGACGATGCGGCGCTGATCCTGGTCGCCTCGATCGCCACGCTGTCACTCGCGGTGCTCGCGGTGATCTACCGCCCGCTCGTGCTCGAATGTTTCGATCCGCAATTCCTGCGCTCGGCGAGCGCCTTGAGCTCGCCCACGCATTTCGCCTTCCTCGTGCTGGTCGTGCTCAATCTGGTAAGCGGCTTCCAGGCACTCGGCACGCTGATGGCGGTCGGCATCATGCTGCTGCCCGCGGTCGCCGCGCGATTCTGGGCCCAGGACGTGTCGGGACTGATTGTGGTCGCAGTGGCTTGTGCCTTCGCCGCGAGCCTGTCAGGCCTGCTGCTATCCTACTATTCGAGCGTGCCGACCGGCCCCGCAATTATCCTCATCGCTGGCATGTTCTATCTCACCTCCATTCTGATCGGCGTCAAAGGCGGACTGCTGTGGGGCTTCCTGCCGCGCAAGCATCTCGAAGCCTGATCCCCTCAATCATAGGAGTTCCGCGTCATGAAGAGTCGTCTCGTTGCCTCTCTAGGCGTGGCGCTCGCGTTGCTACTCGGCATGTCCGGCGGCGCGCAGGCGGGCGACAAGGTCAAGGCCGTCGCCTCGTTCTCCATCCTCGGCGACATGGTCCGCCAAGTCGGCGGCAACCGGATCGAGGTGACCACGCCGGTCGGCCCCGACGGCGACGCGCATGTCTACGAGCCGACGCCGGCCGATGCCAAGACTCTCGCAATCTCCGCCATCCTGTTCACCAACGGCCTCGGCTTCGAGGGCTGGATGGACCGACTGGAGAAGTCCTCGGGCTTCAAGGGCAAGGTCGTGGTTGCGTCGACGGGCGTGAAGCCGCGCACCATGATCGAGGAGGAGGGCGGCAAGGAAGAGACGATCACCGACCCGCATGCCTGGCAGAGCCTGGCCAACGGCAAGCTCTATGTCGCTAACATCCGCGACGCGCTGATCGCCGTCGATCCGGCCGGCAAGGCTACCTACGAGGCTAACGCATCCAAATATCTTGGCGAGATCGCTGCCGAGGAGACGAGCGTTAAGACCGCGCTCGCCGCCCTGCCGGCCGGGCGCAGGAAGATCATCACCAGCCATGATGCGTTCGGCTATTTCGGTGCAGCCTACGGGCTCGAGATCATCGCACCCGAGGGCGTCAGCACAGAGAGCGAGGCGAGCGCGCAGGACGTCGCCAAGATCATCCGCCAGATCAAGGCCGACAACATCCCGGCGGTGTTCATGGAGAACATCACCGACCGCCGGCTACTCGATCAGATCGCGAGCGAGACCAATGCCAAGATCGGCGGCACGCTCTATACCGACGCCCTGTCGCCGGCCGACGGTCCCGCGCCGACCTATCTCGACATGTTCCGCCACAATATCGAGACGCTGACTGCGGCGCTGTCGGCTTAGGCACACCCAACTCGTCATGCCCGGCCATGCGCCGGGCATCCACGATTTTCGTCTCGCCCAAAAGAGGGAGACGTGGATGGTCGGGACAAGCCCGGTCATGACGGCCGCAATTAGCGGTGGATGAATTTCGCGGTTATGATTGTGGGTGGCCTTCACCTCCACATCTCGATGGATTGCGGGCACCGGCGCGGTGCTGCTGTTAGCGGTTGCGGCGGATTCCCTGGTGCCGGTCGCTTTCCAGCTACGCCTCGGCCTGCATTGGCTGATCGAACATTTCCTCGCTTATTTCGCCGTGACTTTTCTGCTCTGTCTTGCCTTGCCGCGGCCGTATTTCGTAGCTGCCGGGCTCATGGCCATTGCCGCCGCGCTCGAGGCCCTGCAAGGCCTAACCGCCGACCGCATCCCCGATGTGCCGACGGCATTCTGCGGGGCGGCTGGGGTTCTGGTCGCGTCGCTCGCGGCGAGCCTTGTGACAGAAGCATGGCAGCGCCGGCAGGCCCGCGCGAGCCTCTCAAGCTAGGTCGCCCTGGCGCGCGCCAACGAAATCTGCTGTATCCTTGGCGCATGAACACTCAAGCCAGGCGTCGGGCGATTCCGGTCAGGATCGGCAACGTCATCCTCGGCGGCGATGCTCCCATCGTCGTCCAGTCGATGACCAATACCGACACGGCGGATATCGATTCGACCGCCAGGCAGGTGGCGGCGCTGGCACGGGCGGGCTCCGAGCTTGTGCGCATCACCGTTGACCGCGCCGAGGCTGCGGCGGCGGTCCCTTACATCCGCGAGCGGCTCGACATTTTGGGCGTGGAAGCGCCGCTGATCGGCGACTTTCACTATAACGGCCATACGCTGCTCGCCGAGCATCCGGCGTGCGCCCAAGCTCTCGCCAAATACCGCATCAACCCGGGCAATGTCGGCTTCAAGGAGAAGCGCGACAAGCAATTCGCCGAGATCGTCGAGATCGCCGCGCGGAACGGCAAGGCGGTGCGCATCGGCGTGAACTGGGGCAGCCTCGACCAGGACCTGCTCACACGGCTGATGGACGAGAATGCGCTTCAGCCTGCGCCCAAGGATGCGCGCGAGGTGATGCACGAGGCGATCGTGCAGTCAGCGCTGATCAGCGCCGAACGCGCTATCGAGCTCGGGCTCGGCCCCGACAGAATAGTGCTCTCGGCCAAGGTCAGCGCCGTGCAGGATCTGATCGCAGTCTATGCGTTGCTCGCCGCGCGCTCCGATCTCGCGCTGCATCTCGGTCTGACCGAAGCCGGCATGGGCTCGAAGGGAATCGTCGCGTCATCGGCGGCGCTGGCCGTGCTACTGCAGCAGGGCATCGGCGACACTATCCGCATCTCGCTGACGCCGGAGCCGAACGGCGACCGCACGCTCGAGGTCAAGGTCGCGCAGGAGCTGCTGCAGAGCATGGGGTTCCGCAATTTCGTTCCGCTGGTCGCCGCGTGCCCCGGCTGCGGCCGCACTACCTCGACCACCTTCCAGGAGCTCGCCCGCGACATCCAGACTTTCATCCGCGAGGAGATGCCGGAATGGAAGCGCCGGTATTCCGGCGTCGAGACGCTCAACGTCGCGGTGATGGGCTGCATCGTCAACGGCCCCGGCGAATCCAAGCAGGCCGATATCGGCATCTCGCTGCCCGGCACCGGAGAAGCGCCGGCGGCGCCGGTGTTCGTCGACGGCAAGAAGGTCGCCACTTTGCGTGGCCCTGGCGCGGCCGCCGAGTTCAAGCAGATGGTGCTCGACTATATCGAGCGGCGGTTCGGACAGAGCGCGCTCGGGCGCGACGCGGCGGAGTAGTAAAAGACGATGCGCTTGCTGTGGCTAGCGGGTCTCGTGCTCGTGCTCTCGTCGACCGTCGCGCTGCATGGCGTGCGTGCGGCAGATGACGAGCCGGCCGATGAAACCGCAGCGGCCGATCCGTTCGTCGGGTGCTGGACCCGCGTCTATGACTCCGCCCATCTCGCCAAGCATCCGAAACAGGCGGTTACGGCGCTGACGCTGTCGATCGGCACGCGCACGCCTTCCGGCGACAGCGACCCCGGCATGTATTCCGCCAAGCTCGCCGCCAAGTTCCGCGACAAGCCGGACGCCTACGTCATGCCGAGCGCCGCGCGCTGCGCCGTCAAGGGCTCCGCCAAGGACCATCTGCTCTGCGTCACCGACGGGTTCTTCATCGGCAGGTTCGCGCTCGAGCCTGCGGCCAAGGCGATAAAGATCACCATGCAGGGCGCCGATCAACACATCGCCGTGGTGCCGGGAGTCGATACGAGCGGCTTCATTTTGATCTCGGCCTCCAACCCGGAGCATTCGGTATTCCTGCTCCAGCCCGCGCCGGCCAAATCCTGCGGGCACTAGTTTGGACCCTCAGGTCTAAACTGCCGAAGACGATCAGCTCTTAGCCCTGCACGAGCTGGGCAGCGAGATTGACCATCAGCGCGATCACCGCGGTGTTGAAGAAGAACGACAGGATGCCGTGCAGCATCACCACGCGACGCATGGCTCGCGAGCACACGGCGACATCGGAAGTTTGCGCGGTGGTGCCGACCACGAACGAGAAATAGAGGAAGTCGAGATAGTCGGGCGTCCGGTCATCGGGGAATTTCAGCCCGCCCCCCGTGTCGCGCGCGCCGCCGTGGCTCTCGCTGTGGAACTCGTGCGCGTAATAGAGCGCAAACACGGTGTGGATCAGCAGCCAAGACAGGAAAATAGTCGAGATCGCCAGGCTGATGCTGATGGTTCGATCGATGCCGTGCTCGCTTTTGAGAGCCGTGAGCTGAGCGAACAAGGCCAGCAGGGCGAACACCGAACCGAGGACGACGATGAACAGGACCGCGGTGCGGCTCTCACGCTCGATGCCGGCCTCGCTCTTTATGCCTTCAACTTCGACATGCCACATCTTGATGACGACCAGCACAAAATAGAGCCAGCCGCCGGCGTTCCAGCCGGCGAGAATGCGCGGGGTCAGATCTTCGATCGGCGCGAGCAGCGCAACGGCGATGCCGACGGTAAAGGCGATTAGGAAGCGAATTTGCGCCTTCGCGTGTCTCCTCAACGCCGCCCAGAGCGATTGCTGGCGGGGACTTGGTTTGGGCTTTGGGGTGGTTCGCGTTACCATCGACTGTGGGCTACCTGATTCTTTCGCCCATTGCGAAAGCCACGCCTAACGCGTGCGGCTTGCTGCGAAACGCACCGTCTCAACCAGCAGTTCAGCCTGCGCGCCGAATGGCGCAAGTGCAGCCTCTGCCTGTTGCAGCAAGACGCGCAGGCGCTCTCTCGCCTGCTCGGGTCCGAGCACGGCGATCAGCGTCGCCTTGCCCCGGGCGGCATCCTTGCCCACCGCTTTGCCGAGCGCGCTCGCATCGCCTTCCGCATCGAGCAGGTCATCGGCGAGTTGAAAGGCCTGGCCGAATGCTTCGGCATAACAGATGAGCGCCGCCCGGTCGGGCGATATGGCGCGGCCAAGAACGGCACCGGCCTCGCAGGCAAAACGGAACAGCGCACCAGTCTTGAGCGCCTGCATGCGGGCGACCCCGGCAACCGAGAGGCCGGCCCGCTCATCGGAGAGATCGAGCGCCTGGCCGAGCACCATGCCCTGCCAGCCGGCCGCCTTGGCAAGACCGAGCACAAGCTCGGTGCGAATGGTGGGATCGGGGTTGCTCGAAGCCGCGCCGAGAATCTCGAAGGCCACGGTAAGCAGCGCGTCGCCTGCCAAGATCGCTGTCGCCTCGTCATAAGCCTTATGCACGGTCGGCCGGCCCCGGCGCAGGTCATCGTCGTCCATCGCCGGCAGATCGTCATGGACCAGCGAGTAGCAGTGCACGCATTCGAGCGCGCAAGCTGCGTCCAGGGAAGCCTGCTCGGCTACGCCGAACAGGTTTGCCGACTGCATCAGCAGGAAGGGCCGCAGTCGCTTGCCGCCGCCGAGCACGGCATAGCGCATGGCCTCCGCCAAAGTGCCGGACTTGGCCACAGGCGCGCCCCCGCCATTGCCAAGCAAGGCATCGAGCCGGGTCTCAACGAGCCCCGCCGCGCGTTCGAGCTGTTCGTGAAAGGTCATCTTGGGGATAGGGCGAATGAGGGCCGCTCTTTGCCGCAAATCGTTGCTAAGCATTACCCTACTACCACGTTGCTCGGTGCGGCAAACGAGGGTTAAAACGCGGGGGATATGGTGATTCAGGCAGTCTCAGGGGCGCGTCCCCGAAAGCGCTCTTCGAGACGTATGGGGGACTGGCTCCGGCGCGCGGCCCTCGCCATCCTCCTTGGTTTCGCGCTCCTCCTCCTCTCGATCGTCGCCTTCCGCTTCGTCAAGCCGCCGATCACCACGGTAATGATGGCCGACAAGCTTCGCGGCATGACCCTGCACCGGCAGTGGGTGCCGCTGGAGCACATCTCTCCAAACCTGCCGCTCGCTGTGATCGCAAGCGAGGATGGGCGCTTCTGCGTCCATTGGGGCGTTGATTGGGGGGCGATGCGCGAGGCGATCCAGGCCGGCGGCATTCGCGGAGCGAGCACCATTCCGATGCAGGTCGCCAAGAACCTCTATCTGTGGAACGGCCGGAGCTATATCCGCAAGGTGTTCGAACTGCCGCTCGCCTATGTCATGTCGCTGATCTGGCCGAAGCAGCGCATGATGGAGGTCTATCTCAACATCGCCCAGTTCGGTCCCGGCCTCTATGGCGCCGAGGAAGCGAGCCGCTATTATTTCCGCAAAAGCGCGTCAGAGCTCACTCGCCACGAGGGCGTTCTGCTCGCCGCCACCCTGCCCAATCCGCTGCTGCGCAATCCGCGGAAGCCGAGCTTGCGCATGCTTCGGATCGCGCGGGCGGTCGAGCTCCGCATGCCGATCATCGCCAAGCGCTCCGGCTGCGTGCTTTCCCAGCCCTGACAAAGCGCGGCAACGGCTCTGGCCAGCCGAAAACTTTGCCCCTATAAGGGCGCCACGAAGGCTCGCCGGTTGGGGGGGCCGCTGACAGGATCAAACAAACATGGCTGTTCCGAAGAGAAAAACCTCGCGCATGAAGCGCGGCAACAGGCGAAGTCACGACGCGCTGGCGGCGCCGACCTATGTCGAGGACAAGGACTCGGGCGAGCTTCGCCGGCCTCATCATATCGATCTGAAATCGGGCCGTTATCACGGCCGTCAGGTCCTGAACGTCAAGGAAGAGGCGTAAACCGCGTCTCGCCTGAACGGCCCGCTTGGGCCGCCGTCTCGGGGAGGCTCGATCCGCCATGATGGAACCGGCGCCGGAAGCTAGGCCAGTCCGCAGGCGCGAGCGGCGGAGCCGGATGTCGGCCGTGCCGCTGTTGCTCATCCCGGTCGTTGCTTATGTGGCCATCGCCGGCTCGGGCGCAGATTTCGACACCTCGCGCTTCACCGTCACCATGCCGTCGCTCGGGCTCTGGCAGATCGCGCTCGGCGATATTCTGCTGACGGTCGGGCTAGGGCTCCTGTTCTTCGAGATATTGAAGGCGACACGTACCGGCGGCGCCTCGGTCATCGACCACGCCTTCTCGATGATGGTGTTTATCGTCTGCCTGATCCTGTTCCTGATTTGGGATCGGGCCGCGACCTCGACCTTCTTTCTGCTGATGCTGATGGCGCTGACAGACGTAATCGCCGGCTTCTCAGTCACCATCAACGCCGCGCGCCGCGACGATAACGTCGGTCCCCAGGAGTAGCCGCAAGCCGTCTAGCCTGCCAGCTGCGCGGCGAGCGCAGAAAGCAGCGGATCGTGCACGCCGACCTTCTCGAGGTGGCGAACGGTGTTCAGCACATATTCGATATTGCCGCCGGCCTGGCCCTTGCCGTTCCGGACGATGCGCAGTTGCTGCTCGAGCGAGAGCATGCCGGCATATTGCGGGTGCTTGGGGTCGACCAGATAGCAGAGAGCGCGAAATTTGTGATTTGAGCCGTCGAGCAGCGTAATCGGCCGCGAGCGTTCGACATAGACGTCGGTTACCTGCTCGCGCGTGCGCAAATAGGCGACTGTCTCGTCCTCGACGCCGGGCTCGACGCGAAAGGCGATCCCCGTGCAGGCGCCGCCTTTGTCGAGCCCGAGCACGAGGCCTGGATCCGCCTCGGTGCCGCGATGCACGACCGAGTAGACGCAGAGCGCGCGGTGCGCGCCCATCAGCCGCGCGGGCGCCTGCTCTGCGAATTGGAAGCCCGGCCGCCACATCAGCGAGCCATAACCGAATACCCAAAGCTCAGCCATCTGCGGTTCTAATCGTCGTGGGTGTGGGGGCGGCCGAAATCGGCGGCTGCCGTGTCCTGGCCGGCTTCGATGATGCCGCGGCGGATGGCACGGGTGCGGGCGAAATGCTCGTAAAGCGCGTCGCCATCGCCCTTCCTGATCGCCTTGGTCAAGGCCGCGACATCCTCGTTGAAGCGGCCGAGCATCTCGAGCACGCCGTCCTTGTTGGCGAGGAAGATGTCGCGCCACATCACGGGATCCGAAGCGGCGATGCGGGTGAAGTCGCGGAAGCCGCCGGCGGAGAATTTCAGCACTTCCGAGCGCGTCACGGTCTGCAATTCGTCGGCAGTGCCGACGATGGTGTAGGCGATCAGATGCGGTAAGTGGCTGGTGATGGCGAGCACCAGGTCGTGATGATCGGGGGCCATGCGCTCGACATTGGCGCCGAGCAGCCGCCAAAAAGCGGTGAGCTTCTTGATTGCTTGCGGGTCGGTTCCCTCGGGCGGCGTCAAGATGCACCAGCGGTTCTCGAACAGCTCGGCGAAGCCCGCATCGGGGCCTGAATGCTCGGTGCCCGCGACCGGATGAGCCGGTACGAAATGCACGGTCTTCGGCAGATGCGGTGACATGTCGCGCACGATGGCGCCCTTGACCGAACCCACGTCGGAAACGATCGCGCCGGCCTTGAGGTAAGGCGCAATTTCCTTGGCGACCGCGCCACAAACCCCGACCGGAACGCAGACGATGACGAGGTCGGCGCCTTCGACCGCCTGTTCATTGGTCTCAACCACCCTATCGGCGATGCCGAGCTCGAGGACGCGCTTCCGCGTCTCGGGGGATCGCGAGGTGGCGACTATGGTGCGCACCGCATCTTGCGCGCGGGCGGCGCGCATGATGGACGAGCCGATCAGGCCCGGGCCGATGATGGCGAGGGTGTCGAAGAGCGGTTTGGTCATTTACGCGCCTGGCCGGTCTTGCCCATGAAGGCGCGCAACGCCTCGAGCACGGCGTTGTTGTCGTCCTCGTTGCCGATGGTTAGACGGAGCGCATCGGGGAAGCCGTATTCGGTGACGCGCCGGAGGATGATGCGTCGTCCATGCAGAAATGTGTCGGCCTCTTGCGCCGAGTGGCCATTGCCTTTCGGGAAATGCAGCAGGAGGAAGTTCGCGGCGCTCGGCGTGACGCCGAGTCCGAGCGCCGACAAAGCCTCGGCCATGCGTGCGCGCCATGTCTCGTTATGCGTGGCGGAGCGTTGCACGCTCGCCTGGTCCTTGAGCGCCGCGACGCCGGCGGCAATCGCCGGGCCCGAGACGTTGAACGGCCCTCTGATGCGGTTCAGCGCCGACGCCACCTCCGCCGGGCAATAGGCCCAGCCGAGCCGGAGCGAAGCGAGCCCGTAGATCTTGGAGAACGTGCGCGTCATTACCGTATTGTGCGTGGTGGCGACCAGCTCGATGCCGGCTTCGTAGTCGTTGGCCCGCACATATTCGGCATAGGCCGCGTCGAGCACGAGCAGGACGCGCTCGGGCAGACCTTCGCGCAGGCGCTTCACCTCGTCGAAGGCGAGATAGGTGCCGGTCGGGTTGTTGGGATTGGCGATGAACACCACGCGCGTCTGCGGCGTGACCCGCGCGAGGATCGCATCCACATTAGTGGTGAGATCGCTCTCCAGCGCGATGACCGGCTTTGCGCCGCGCGCGAGGATGGCGATCTTGTAAACCAGGAAGCCGTGCTCGCTGTAGATCGCCTCGTCGCCGGGACCGAGATAGACGGTGGCGATCAGGTTCAGAAGCTCGTCGGAGCCGGCGCCGCAGACGATACGGTCGGCATCGAGTCCATAAAGCTTGGCGAGTGCTTCGCGCACCGGCTTGGCCGAACCCTCCGGATAGAGCGCGAGCGAGCCCGCCGCCGCATGATAGGCCTCGACCGCCGCAGGCGACGGCCCGAACGGCGTCTCGTTCGAGGAGAGCTTGATGACCGAATGCGCGCCGGGGAGCGCGCTCGTGCCCGGCACGTAGGGCGCGATGTCGAGAATGCCTTGACGCGGGATCGGCCCACGCTTGGCGGTCATCTCGGCTCTCCTTGTTGCGGCTTGCGAGGCGGCTGTCTTGGGACATTTCCTGGACCAAAGCAAAGAAAAGATTGACTTTCGTTGCTAAGCTCCTAGCTAACCCCGAATTGCCCAATTCGAGGCCCACAAGGCTAGTCGCCGTGCTGGCGTAAGCCAGAACCCAGGGCAACACCGAATGATTTTGGTTTTGTGGATTGCGGCCTGCGCAATGACCGGCCGTGTGGTCGGGGGATTGGAGTAGATTGGCAAGGCCATGAGCGAGACCCCGGCGGCGCACGCTTTCACCGACCATTCCCTGCGGCTCAAGCAGATCGCCGAGCCGCAAAGCGAGATCGTGCATTTTGACGAGCCGCTGCCGCTCGATTGTGGGACCGCGCTCGCACCGTTCTGCATCGCCTATCAGACCTACGGCACGCTCAATGCCGAGAAGTCTAATCTCGTGGTGGTGTGCCATGCCCTGACAGGCGATCAGCACGTCGCGAATCTGCACCCCGTCACCGGCAAGGCCGGCTGGTGGGAGACCATGGTCGGCTCCGGCAAGCCGATCGATACCGACCGCTATTTCGTGCTGTGCGCCAATGTCATCGGCGGCTGCATGGGCTCGACCGGTCCGAGCTCGATCAACCCGGCGACCGAGCGCCCCTATGGTCCTGATTTTCCGGTCATCACCGTGGCCGACATGGTGCGCGCGCAAGCGCGGCTGCTCGATCATCTCGGCATCGAGCAGGTGCTGTGCGTGCTCGGCGGCTCGATGGGCGGCATGCATGTGCTCGAATGGGCCGCGACCTACAAGGACCGCGTGTTCTCGGCCGTGCCGATCGCCTGCGCCGCGCGCCACTCCTCGCAGAACATCGCCTTTCATGAGGTCGGCCGCCAGGCGGTTATGGCCGATCCTGACTGGTGCCAGGGCCGCTATCTCGACGAGGGCAAGAGCCCGCGCAAGGGCCTCGCCGTCGCGCGCATGGCCGCGCACATCACCTATCTCTCGGACGACGCGCTGCACAACAAGTTCGGCCGGAGACTCCAGGATCGCGACAAGGTCACGTTCGGGTTCGACGCCGATTTCCAGGTCGAGAGCTATCTCCGCCACCAGGGGATGAGCTTCGTCGACCGGTTCGACGCCAACTCATATCTCTACATCACCCGCGCCATGGACTATTTCGACCTTGCTGCTGACCATGGCGGGGTGCTCGCCAACGCCTTCGCCGGGACCAAGACGCGTTTCTGCCTCGTGTCGTTCACCTCGGACTGGCTATTCCCGACCGAGGAGAGCCGGGAGATCGTGCACGCACTGAACGCGGTCGCCGCCAATGTCAGCTTCGTCGAGATCAAGTCCGACAAGGGCCATGACGCCTTTTTGCTGCACGAGCCGGAGCTATTCGATACCATCCGCGGGTTCCTGTCGGCGGCAGCGAGGCATCGCGGCGTGATCTTTCCGGCCAACGGGGCAGCCAGGCCATGAACGTGAATTTTCCGCCGAGGGCCGTGCGCACCACCGAGACGCCGCGCGTAGACCTTCTGCTTATCGCCGACATGGTGAAGCCCGGCTCGCGCGTGCTCGATATCGGCTGCGGCGACGGCACACTGTTGCGCATCCTCGCCGACAAGCAGGGCGTCGACGGGCGCGGTATCGAGCTCAGTCAGGCTGGAGTGAATTCCTGCGTGGCGCAGGGCCTGTCGGTGATCCAGGGCGACGCCGACACCGACCTCGTCTATTACCCCGACCTCGCTTTCGACTACGCTATCCTGTCGCAGACCATCCAGGCGACTTACAGCCCGCGCCACGTGCTGGAGCAGCTCTTGCGCATCGGCAAGCGCGCTGTGGTGTCATTTCCCAATTTCGGCCATTGGCGGGTGCGGACCGAGCTTCTGCTCAGGGGCGCCATGCCGCGCACCGACAATTTGCCGGACCGCTGGTATGACACGCCCAATATCCATCTTTGCACCATCAACGATTTCGTCGATCTCTGCGACGGCATTGGCGCCAAAATCGAGCGCGCCATGGCGCTCAACGCCAACGGCTACAAGCTCGGCGTTGCCATGCCGCGGTTCGCGCAGAATCTGTTCGGCGAGCAGGCCGTGTTCCTCTTGTCGCGCTAGCTTTGGGCGCTCGGGGTCACGCCGGCAGGCATAGGCACGATGCGGCGGCGCACACTGCGCGTCTCGCGCGCTGGCACGGCCGCATAGACCTGCTTAGTCGCCTCGACCAGGATCACGCCAGAGAAGGCTGGCCACAGCACGAGGCCGAGCCGCTCCCAGAACAGCGGCCATTTGATCAACACACGCCAGTCGAAGGGCGGCATGTAAAGCGCGTATTCCCAGTTTTCCGGCGAGAACATCGCTTCCTTGAGCAGCTTGGTCAGCTGCGAGCGGCTAAACGGGCTGCCATAGCCGAAGGGCGTGGTATCGACCCGGGCCCACAAGCCGCGGCGGTTTGGGACGACGAGCAGGAGGCGACCGTTCGGCGCGAGCACGCGCCACAGCTCGCGCAGTAGATCGCGCGACTTCTCCGACCATTCCAGAACGTGCACGAGCAGGATGCGGTCGGCGCTCTCGTCGTCGAGCGGGAGCTCGGTCTCATCGACAAGCGTGCTCAGCGACTGGCCTTGCTCGGGCCACGGCACCGCCCCGAGCTCTGCCGGCATGAGCGCGCCGAGCACCGAGGCCTCACTCCTGAAGGCGGTGAGATAGGGCGTCGCGAAGCCGAGCCCGAACACGCGCGCGCCCTTGACCTCGCTCCAGCGCCCCCTGACACGGGGGCCGAGCAGGCTCCGCACCACGGCGCCGAGTGGCCGCGCGTAGAAATCCTTGAGGTCGATCACGTCGAGTTGCATCGCTGCGATTCTGAGCGCCCTTAGCGTTTAGAGTTCGTTCGCAACTTCTGCTAAGGCTCAATTCAACCGGTGGCAAGGAGATGCTACGGTCTCTGCCTACAGCAAGAAGGAACGTTGGAAACCTCCATGGCCAAATTGCAAGTTCATCAATTCCCGACCCGCAGCGACAATTACGGCGTCCTGATCCACGACCCGGCGAGCGAGGCGACCGCAGCGATCGATGCGCCTGACGCCGAGGAGCTGCTCGCCGCGCTGCACGACAAGGGCTGGGTGTTGACGCACATCCTCACGACCCACCATCATCACGACCATACCGCCGGCAACGCCATCGTTAAGCGCATGACCGGCTGCACCATTCTCGGCCCAGCCAAGGAGGCCGGCTCGATCCCGGCCATCGACGCTCAGGTCAAGGAAGGCGACACGGTCGAGATCGGCAGCGTCAAGGGGAAGGTGATCGAGACGCCGGGCCACACGAAAGGCCATGTCAGCTATTTCTTTCCGGAAGACGGCATCGTCTTCGTCGGCGACACGCTGTTCTCGGTCGGCTGCGGCAAGCTGCTCGAAGGCGACGCCAAGACGATGTGGTCGTCGCTGTCCGAGCTCGCCAAGCTGCCGCCCGAGACCAAGCTCTATTGCGGCCACGAATATACCGACAAAAATTGCAAGTTCGCACTGACCATCGAGCCCGAGAACGATGCCCTGCGGGCGCGCGCCGCAGAGGTCGCCGCGCTCACTAAGCAGGGCGAGCCGGCGTTGCCGACGACGATCGCCCAGGAGCTCGCCACAAACCCGTTCCTGCGCCCGTCGAGCCCCGCCATCCAGAAGCGGCTCAACATGGAGGGACGCGAGCTCGCCGACATCTTCGGAGAGATCCGCAAGCGCAAGGACAAGTTCTAAGAAATAGCCCGTCATGCCCGGCCTTGTGCCGGGCATCCACGTCTTCTCGCCGAGTCCAACGAACAATCGTGGATGGTCGAAACAAGCCCGGCCATGACAAGATTGGCTTGGAAATGACGCACGAATCGCTCATCGCCGACGAAGTGATCGCCCATCTTGAGCTGAAGCCCCATGCCGAGGGCGGCTGGTTCCGGGAAACCTTCCGCGATGCGGAGGGCCACGAGGGCCGCGCGCACTCGACGGCGATCCTCTTTCTCCTGAAGGCCGGCGAGGTTTCGCGCTGGCATCGGGTCGATGCCGACGAGCTCTTTCACTGGTACGGCGGGGTGCCGCTCGTGCTCGAGGTCTAGGACGGCGCGACGCGGCACGAATACCGGCTCGGATCCAACCTGCTCGCAGGCGAGCACCCGCACGGGCTGGTGCCGGCAGACGCGTGGCAGACCGCGCGCAGCCTCGGTGCCTGGACGCTTCTCGGCTGCACGGTCTCGCCCGGCTTCGAGCTCGCTCCTGACGGCTTCGAGCCTTGACCACTGGTGTCGATGACGGGGGCAGTCCGCCCTCAATCCATGAACTGGCCGCCGTTGATGGTGAGCGTCGAGCCGGTGATCCAGGCGGCCTCATCGGCGGCGAGGAACACCACGCAGCGCGCGACCTCGTCGGCTTCGCCCAAACGACCGACCGGGATCTGGCCGACGATCGACTTCATGACCTCCTCAGACACGCCGGCGAGCAGCTCGGTCTTAACGTAGCCTGGCGCGATCGCGTTCACGGTTATGCCCTTGCGCGCGCTTTCGAGCGCGAGCGCGCGGGTGAAGCCGATCACGCCTGACTTTGCGGCGCAATAATTGGCGAGCCCAAGCTGGCCCTTCTGCCCGTTGATCGAAGAGATGCTGATGACGCGCCCGAAGCCCCGCTCGCGCATGCCGTTGATCACGGGCCGCGTCTGATTGAACAGCGAATCGAGATTGGTGCGGATCACCTGTTCCCACTGCTCATGCGTCATCTTTTGCAGCATGGCGTCGCGCGAGATGCCGGCATTGTTGACCAACACCTCGATCGGACCGACCTCGTTCTCGACATTGACGATGCCCTGCTCGGCAGCGACGTAATCGCCAACGTCCCACTTGAAGACCGGAATCTTGGTTTCCTTGGTGAAGGCCTTGGCGGCGTCGTCGTTGCCGCCGTAATTGGCGGCGACCTTGTAGCCGACCTTTTTAAGCGCCTTGCAGATTGCGGCACCGATACCGCGCGTTCCACCCGTGACGAGAGCCACCCTTCCCATAGCGTCCTCCCTTAGAAGCGCTTCTTTGGCGCCTGGCTGCTGCAATTAAAATCGTCATGCCCGGCCTTAAGCCGGACGTCCAGGGCAACAGGCTCCAGGCAAGTGGCCTTGGATTGCCGGACTGATCCTCAGGTCAAGCCCGAGGACGAATCCGGCCATGACGCAGTACAAAGTCGCGTTTCAGTCCCGCTCGACGCACATCGCGATGCCCATGCCGCCGCCGATGCAGAGCGTGGCGAGGCCTTTCTTGGCATCGCGGCGCTTCATCTCGTGCAGCAGCGTGGTGAGGATGCGTGCGCCCGAGGCGCCGATCGGGTGACCGATGGCGATGGCGCCGCCATTGACGTTCACCTTGGCGGTGTCCCAGCCCGACATCCCTGTTGACGGCGAGCGCCTGCGCGGCGAAGGCCTCGTTGGCCTCGATCAGGTCGAGGTCCTTGGGCGACCAGCCCGCCTTTTCGAGCGCCTTGCGCGAGGCCGGGATCGGTCCCGAGCCCATCACCTTGGGATCGACGCCGACCGTCGCCCACGAGGCGATGCGGGCAAGCGGGGTGAGCTTGCGCTTCTTGGCCTCCTTGGCGCTCATCAGCACGAGAGCGGCGGCGCCGTCATTGATGCCCGAAGCGTTGGCTGCGGTGACTGTTCCTTCCTTGTCGAAGGCGGGCTTCAGCTTCGCTGCGTCCTCGACCTTGGCCCCCTCGCGGATGTACTCGTCCTCGGCCACGACGGTCTCGCCCTTGCGGGTTTTCACGGTGACGGGAGCGATCTCGTCCTTGAACTTGCCGGCCCTCTTGGCGGCCTCGGCCTTGTTCTGCGAGCCGGTGGCGAACTTGTCCTGATCCTCGCGGGTGATCTGCCACTGGCGGGCGACGTTCTCGGCGGTGGTGCCCATGTGATAGCCGTTGAAGGCATCCCACAGCCCGTCCTTGATCATGGAGTCGATGAGCTCGAGCGCGCCCATCTTCTGGCCGTTGCGCAAATGGGCAACATGCTTCGACATGCTCATGCTCTCTTGCCCGCCGGCAACCACGATGTCGGCATCGCCGCTGGCGATCTGCTGGGCGCCTAGGGCTACGGCACGCAACCCCGAGCCGCACACCTGGTTCACGCCGAAGGCCGTGGCCCCCATAGGAACACCGGCAGCGACGGCGGCCTGCCTAGCCGGGTTCTGGCCCTCGCCGGCTGTCAGCACCTGGCCCATGATCACTTCATCGACGTCCGCCGCGTCAACGCCTGCCCGAGCGAGCGCCGCCTTGATGGCGACCTCGCCCAGCGTATGCGCCGGCACGCTCGACAGCGCGCCGTTAAAGGAGCCAACCGGCGTCCGCGCCGCGCTGACGATGACAATCTCTTCGTCTTTCATACCGATCTCCAACACCCCGAGGGAGGAAAGGTCATAACGTAGTGATTCCCTTTGGGGAAGCCCAGGGTTCGAGCGCCATTAAGCCTGCGGCAACGCCTCTGGTGCTGCGCACAAAGAACGTGCTACTGATCTCGCAGTTGCGGTATGAAGTAATCTTGGGACGGGACCCCAAGGCGTAGGAGCGCAAGACACGTGGCAAGGGACGCTGACCAGGAGAGCCGGCCGGTCATCATCAAGAAATACGCCAACCGCAGGCTCTACAATACCGACACCAGCACCTATGTGACGCTCGAGGACCTCGCCGAAATGGTGCGGGGGGAGCGTGACTTCGTGGTCTACGACGCCAAGACCGGCGAAGACCTAACCCATTCTGTTCTGACCCAGATCATCGTCGAGCAGGAAAGCCGCGGCACCAACTTGCTTCCGATCGGTTTTTTGCGCCAGCTCATCCGCTTTTACGGCGACAGCATGCAGAAGCTGGTGCCGAGCTATCTCGAGTTCAGCCTGGATTCGCTTACCCGTCAGCAGGAGCAATATCGCCGGCGATTCGCCCATACGTTCGGCACCGCCGCGTTCGAGGCGATGCAGGAGCAGGTGCGCAAGAACTTCGCCACTTTCGAGAAGGCGCTAGGACTGTTCACCCCGTTCGCCAAGGGGAGCAGCAGCACCGAGGACGGCAACGCTCATATTGAGCACGAGGCCGAACCCCGCGAGACGCCGGCTCTGCTCGGCAAGCCCGACGATGAGATCGCCACGCTCAAGGCCGAACTGTCGGCGATGCAGCAGCGTCTCGAGCAGCTCTCGCGGCGCTAGTTTTCCCGCAAACAGTTAGGCACGCTCGCTTCTTCTCTCTCCCCGCCGGGGAGAAGGACGGCCGCAATTTCGGCCGGGTGAGGGGGATCGGTGACTTGTTTGTATCGCGATCCCTGCCCCGTCCCTTCCCGCCATGCGCGCCCCCGCGGCGAGCGCCGCTGATAAAGCATCGCTCGCGCAGTTTGGCGGCGGAAAGCCTTCTCCCCGCTGGGGAGAGGAGAGACGAAGCCTAGCGTTAGAGTGAAAACTTAAGCGGCGTTGGACTGGAGCCGGCGCATATGCGCGGCGGTCAGGTCAGCCTCGACCAGAACGCGGTCGTCGGCGTTCTCGGCGAGCAGATGGATATGCACCTCGTTCGCACCGATCTTAGCGCCCTCGTGGCGGAGATGGGCGAGATTGAGGGTCACCGCCTCGTCCTTGGTCTGGCCGAAGGACAGCGCGACACGACGCCCGTCGTCATACCGGCGGACCAGGATGTAGTTAGCGCGCGGCAGAGCAGGGCAGCCGATCAGGCTGTAGACGCTATGTAGATAGCGCCGTCCCGAGGCCCCACGCCAATAGTGGAAGGCCTGGGCAAAGGCCGCTTCCGAGCAAACGAGAGCCGGCTCGTCGGCCGGGCCAAATTCGTCAAACTCGGGGGCTTCGACTTTGCGCATCCACATAGGAATTCCGTCCGTTAACCGTGAATTCGAGTCATCAGATGGGTTGATCGGTGACGAATTCAAGACACGACCCGCTACGAATCTCTGGAACAAAGGTAGAACTCTCGTCGAGCTCCAGTCAAGCATTCAAAGGTTAACGCCCTGCGTACTGCCGGATTCCTTGGGCTTTGCTTCGGCAATTAGGCGGTCAGAGGCAGTCTCGATGGCAGAGGTGAGTCGCGCGAGGAACTCGGCCCGCGGCAGTCCCGGCGGGATGGGATCGAGAAACTCGACGACGATCGTCCCGGGGCGGCGGATTAGGCTTCGTCTCGGCCAGAATAGCCCGGAGTTGAGCGCGACCGGCACGCAAGGGACGCTCAGCGCATCGTAGAGCAGGACCACGCCGGTCTTGTAGTCGGGGGGCGCGCCGGGCGCCCGACGCGTGCCTTCTGGGAAGATAATGATCTCGCGTCCGGCGGCGGCGCGGCCCTTGGCTTCGCGCAGCATGCGCCTCAGCGCCGAGGGGCCCTTGTCGCGGTCGACCGGGATCATCTCGAATTTCTTCGAGAACCAGCCGTGAAAGGGGATCCAGAACAGTTCGCGCTTCATGAGCAGCGCGGGATCGCGAAACAACGGGATGAGGGCGAAGGTCTCCCACGCCGATTGATGCTTGGAGGCGACGAGGCAGGCGCCGTCGGGCAGCTTGTCTTTGCCGCGCACCTCGAGCTTGGTGCCGACGATCGCCCGGAGCAGCCAAAGCTCGAAGCGCGAATGCACGGCGAGCGCCGCCATCGCCCAGCGCCTCGGCGCGAACAGCAAAGGGCTTCCGAGCACTACGAACAGCGTCGTCGTGACGTAGAACAGCAAATCGAAGAGGAGCGAGCGCGCCATAAGGCGATTGACCGTTACGGCTCGGGGACGGCCGTCTTTTCACCCGGCAAGAGGAGCAGCGCGGCCCTGGTGGCGCCGAGCCGGCCGAGCGCCGGCAGATATTTCAGATATTCCGACATCAACAGCTTGGTCGTGCCGGGATAGGTCCACCAATGATCGAGATGCACGTTCTTGTCGATCACCGGCGAGGAGATCAGCACGACGTTCGGCATGGCGCGGGCGAGCTCGGCCAGCGCACGCGGCATGTGATAGTTCGAAGTTACCACGATCACCGAGCCGAAATGGTGCTGCGCCACCCACTCGCTCGTTTCGGTGGCATTGTCGATAGTGTTGCGCGCCTCCTTGTCGAGGTCGACGCAGCAGGTGAAATATTGATCTCCCTGGCTCGCGAGTTCCTTCAGCTCTTCCTTGGTGGTGGTGCGAAACACGCCGGTGATGAGCACGCGCTTCGCCTTACCCTCGGCGAGCAGCTTCATTGCCTGGTCGATGCGGTCGGCGCCCCCGGTCAGAACGGTGATGCCGTCGGCCGAGTGCAACGGCGCGCGCGGCGAGCGCTCAATGCCGGTAGCGAACACGGCGAAGCCCATGAAAAACAGCACCATGAGCAGCAGCAGCGCATCGAAGAGGAGCCTAACTCCACCGAAGAAGCCGCTGAAGCGTCCTGGTCTATCTGTTTCTTCCTCCCTCAACGCTTACTCCAACGCTGCCAAGTGGACGCAGAATAGGCAGAAAATGCAGGGCCGTGGAACCGGGTTCGCTGCGTTTGGATGAGAAATCCGAAGAGGTCACTCGTAGGATTTAAGCACGCGGATGACGCCGAGCCGCGAGGTGACCATGCACAGGCAGGCAATGACGAAGACCACCAGAACGCAGAGGAAATAGCCAGAAAGATCGAGCTCGCCGGTGCCGATCAGCCGCTCGGTCTCGGCCGCGGTGACGATGCCGCCCCCGAGCATATGGGTGAGCAACGGCAAGAGCAGGAAGGCGACCGCGGCGGCGAGCGCGCCGACCAGGCCTGCCCTGACGCCGAGCCCGAGGAAATGACGCTCGAACTCGCGGCTGATGAAGCGCTCGTTGGCGCCGACGAAGTGCAGCACCTCGATGATCTCGCGGTTGGTCGCCATGGCGCTCCGCGTCGCCGAGACGATGACGGCGATGGTGGCGGCAGCGACCAGGCCGAGCACGGCAAGGCCGCCGAGCGCGGCTGAGCGGGTCAGCGTCTTGATCTCGGCCTGCCAGCGGCGGTGGTCGTCGAGCGTCACGCCCTCGAAATTCTGGGTGAGGGCATCCTTGATGAGGGCGATGTCGGGCGGGTTGGAGCGGTCGATCTCGACCGCGATCAGCCGCGGGATGGGCAGCGCCGAAATTGCCGCGCTCTGGCCGAGCCACGGTTCCAGCAGCTTGGCGCTGTCATCGGCGGTCAGCGGCTTGACTTGCGTGATGCCCTTCTGCTTGGCGAGGAACAACGCGACGAGCGTCATTTTCTTCTCGATGTCCGCCGTGTTGATCGGATCGAGCTCGACGGTGATCTCGCTGGTGATGTCGTTGACCCAAGCTTTCGCCGACTGATTGACCATGTAGACCGCGCCGGCGGTGAGGCACGCGAGGAACGACATGATGGCGATCACCACGGTCAACGCATTGCCGGCGATCGAGGCCGACGGCACGATCTGCGAGGACCGCGCCCGGTAGCGCGCCGGCAACATCGAGGCGAGACGCGCCGGCAACAGTCCTGCCAGAAGGCTTGTCCAGGGATATTCCCGAATGTCGGTGAGCAGGGTCACTTGCGCCTAGCGGATCTGGAGGTGGCCGTTGAACAGGGTGAGGCGGGGAGCGGCGAGCTGGTCCATCAGGGCATGATCGTGCGTCGCGATAATGACCGAGGTGCCGAGCCGGTTCAGTTCGACGAACAGGCGCAATAGGCGGTTGCCGATCACCGGATCGACGTTGCCGGTCGGCTCGTCGGCGAGCAAAAGCTCGGGCCGGCCGATCACCGCCCTGGCGATCGCCGCGCGCTGCTTCTCGCCACCCGACAGGATCTCGGGATAGGCGTCGATGCGCTCGCCGAGGCCGACCCAGCGGAGCAGATCGGTGACGTCGTCGCGATAGTCGGATTCGCGCTTGCCCATGACCCGCAAGGGAAGCGCCACGTTCTCCCAGGTGGTCAAGTGGTCGAGCAACCGGAAATCCTGGAAAACGATGCCGATCCGGCGCCTCAGCTGGGCGCGGGCGCTCGGCGAAAGCTTGGCCACATTCTCGCCGAGGACGAAAATCAGGCCCCTGGTCGGCCGGAGCGACATGAAAAGAAGGCGCAAAAGCGTCGTCTTGCCGGCCCCCGACGGTCCGGTCAGGAAGTGAAAGGACCCGGGAAGCACGTGAAAGGTGACGTCGCGCAAGATTTCGGGGCCGGAGCCGTAGCGGAGCCCCACGTTGTCAAAGCGAATCACCCGTCTTCCTAAAGTCTCTTAACAATGGCCGCGACTTCGCTCTTTATGCTGAACTCACTGTCCGGTATCAATGGAATTGGGCAACGACATGGGGGCTGCCGCAGAATAGACAGTTGCGGCCGGCTTTGGTTTTTCCGATGGCAACACTCATTATCTGCCCGGCATGCGAGACGCGCTACGAGACGGCGGCGGTTTTCCCGCCTGAAGGGCGCAAGGTCCGGTGCTCGAAATGCGGCAATGTCTGGCAGGCGAAGCCAGTCGTTCAGCAGCCCGCGCCTGCCGTGCCTGAGCTTAAAGTGGCGGCCGAGAGCCCCTTCAAGGTTCCGGCCGACAATCCCTTTGCCATGCCGCCGCCACCACCGGCGCCTGCCGCGAAAGCGGCGCCCCAGCCGAAGCCTGCGCCGGTCAATTCAGGGCTTGGCGGTCTCGGCGGCTTTGCCGGCATCGCGCCGAAGCCCGAGCCGAGTCTGGCCGAGCGCCTGGCAGTCCCCGCGCCGGAGCCCGCGTCAGACGCCGATTTCGGCATGGATGAGGATGTCGCCGCGCAAGTCGAGCGCATGAACGCCGAGGCCGCCATGGCGGCCGAGGGCGTCCTTCCCGGCGAAAAAGGACCGGGGATCTTCGCGAGACTTCGCGCCAAGCGGACACCAGCGCCGGCCCCTGTGTCGGCGCCGGTCATGCCCGAAACTTCTGCTTTTCCGGACGTGCCTCCGGTCGAGGCCGAGCTTGCCGCCATGGCTGCCGGCGCCGGTGCTCGCGAGCACCCCCCCGTCGAAGCGCCGTCCCGCGTTATCGCCATGGGCTGGCTTGGGCTTATCCTCTTCGTCGTGCTGATCGCCGCCGTATTCCTTTTCGCCAAGGGCACCTTGCTTTCGATCCTCCCCGGCGCTGCCAAGCTTTACGGGTCGTCGGCTGCGAGCGGGCTCAGCTTCGAGGGCGTGCGTTACGGCTGGAGCAACGAGGGTGGCCAGTCCGTGCTCGAGATTCAGGGCGACGTGGTGAATGGCTCCTCTTCGCCGGTCGCGGTGCCTCACGTCGTGATAGCCCTTCGCGACGAGAAGGGCGCCGAGATCTCCGAGTGGACCACCGAGACCGGGGCCGATGAGCTCGCCGCCGGCGAGCATACCGCTTTCCTGCGGCAGATTCCTTCGCCGCCGAGCAATGTCCGCAGCGTCATGGTGCGCTTCGCCAAGGCCAATTGAGCAGGGCGCATGGCTTCTTCCGCGGCGCCGTCGATCACGCCGCTCTACAGCGCCGAGACGATCGCCAGCAGAGTCGATGAGCTCGCAAACGAGATCGCCGCGCTTCGCCTCGATGACCTCGTCATCATCGCGGTGCTCAAGGGGAGCTTCATCTTCGCCGCCGATCTGATCAGGGCGCTCCAACGCAAGGGGCTTCAGCCCGAGATCGACTTTATGTTCCTCGCGAGCTACGGCAGCGGGACAATGTCGGTGGGGGAGGTCAAGGTGCTGCGCGACGTCGAGAGTGAGCTTCAAGGGCGGGACGTGGTGATCGTCGACGATATTCTGGATTCGGGCCGCACGCTCGCCTTCGCCAAGACGATGCTCGTCGCACGCGGCAGCCGGTCGGTCAGGACCTGCGTGCTGCTCGACAAGGAGGTGCCGCGCGCCGCCAATATCGTGCCGGACTTCACCGGGTTTCGTTGCAAGCCAGTGTTCGTGGTTGGTTACGGCATGGATCTCGCGCACCGCTATCGCGAGCTGCCGTTCATCGGCGAGGTGTCGCCGCCATAACCACACTCATGCTCGTGTTCGCGGTGATCGGCGCGGTCATCCCGCCGGTCGTGATCGTCCAGGCGCTGCGCAGCAAGGCAATGGACCGGTGGCCCGAGGGCGTGCTGGTCGGCGTCTATCTCGGCACGCTGGGGTCGATCAGCCTGCTAACGCTGCTCGCCTATTTCTTCGGCTAGAACGGCTTGATCAGGCGCTCGAGATAATCGAGCTCGATCACCGGCCGCTGCGGGTCGCCCAAGCGGCGGCGCAGCTCGTCCAGAACCTCGCGGGCGCGCTGAATGTCGATCTCGTCCGGCACCTTGACCGACAGCCCGAGATCCGGCCGGTTCGAGCGGTCGGGCCGGCCGAGCGGGTCGCGGCCGTTATTGCCGGGGCCTTGGCCTTGCTGCATCTCGCCGCTCTGCTCCATCTGCTCGGCCATGGCCTGCGCGCCCTTGCGCAGGCTGTCGAGCGCCTGGTTCTGCTGCTCAGTGGCCTGGTCGAGATTGCCCTCGCCGATCGCCTGCTTGGCGTCGCCCATCGATTCCTTGGCGCCATCGAACTGCTCGGGCGCATCGGCGCCCTCCATGCGGAAGCGGTCGATCAGGCTTTGCAGCTTGTTGCGCAGCTCTTGCTGGCGCTGGGCGAGCTGACCGTTCTTGCCTCCTGGCGGCTGCTGGCCCATCTCCATCTTGCCCTGGTCAGATGGCGAGCCGTTCTTGCCGGATTCGCCCGAACTCTTCATCTGCCCTTGCTGCGCCTCTCCCGGCATCTCGGAGAACGGCGCCATGCTCATGCCGGGGCCGAAATCGAGCGGCTGCCCGGGCGGGCTAACATCGAATTGCTGGCTCTGTTGCTGGCCTTCGTTGCCGCCCTGCTTGCGCTTGGTATCGAAGGTGTCATCGAGCAGCTTCTGCTGCTTCGAGATGACGTCGTTCAGATCCTTCATCATACGGCTCGCGCGCTGTTGCTGGGCGTTCTCCGGAATGTTGCCGGCCTGCATGCGTTCGAGAATGTCCTTGAGCTCGGACAGCATGCGCTCGGCCATCTCCTTGGAGCCCGACTGAGCGAGCTTCTCGATATTGCTCAGCATCTTGTCGAGCTCCTGCTGCGACACGAGCTGGTCGCCGTTCTTGTTGTCCTGCTTCGCCATGTTGCCCTTGTCCTGCGCCTGCTGGGCGAGAGCTTGCATATATTTCGACAGCGCCTCGCGCAGATTGTCGACGAGCTGCTTGATCTCCTCGGGCGAGGCATTCTTCTCGAGCGCCTGCGACAATGCGTCTTGTGCCGATTTGAGCTCGCGCTCGGCCTCCGGCAGATCGCCGTCCTCGATGCGAAGGGCAATCGACCACAGCTGATCGACGGTGCTGCCGATCGCTTCGCGCGAGGGATTGCTCATCAGCCGCCAATAGACGTCGCGCAAGGAGAGATAGGTGAAACTGTCCTCGTTGACCTTCTCACCGCCGATGGTGAGCGCGTCGAGCGCGCGGGTCACTCTCTCCGTCGAGTCAGGCTCGCGCACCAGGGCCTTGCGTTGCTCGACCACCGCCTTGGCGAGCGGCTTGGTGAACTTGCGCTCCGGCAGAATGAACTCGTACGGCGCGCTCATGCCGGCCTGGCCGGCCTGGTCGCGGGCGACCAGCGTCATGCGCACCTTGAGCCCGGCCCAGGGGTGGGCAGTCAGGTCTTGCGTGGCGCGGCCCTCGACGCGCTTCGCGTTGGCGCGCGACAATTGCAGCGGCATCAGCGGCGGCTCGAGCAGCGGGTCGGTCTTGATCGCGGTGTCCTTGCCGCTCGCATCTTTGGGTGCGGCGCTTGGCGGCGCAACGATCACCGGCGGCGGCACGGCGATCGGCGGGGCGGCGAGGCCGGCATCCTCGCCCTCGGCCAGAGCGAATTTCGCCTCGGCATTGGCGACGCCATGGTCGTCGTCGGCGCGATAGACCAGCCGCAAGGCGCCGCGCGGGGTGGTGGTCGGGTTGCCCATCAGGCTGATGGTCGGGGCTTCGTCCTTGATCAGGTCGAAGCGCCACTTGGCGACCGTCTGGCCGCCGATCTTCACGTCGGCGCTGCCGGGCTCGTTCAGCGCCACGCTGAACTCGATCAGGCCCTCGGTCTTGCCGGCCTTACCCGTCTTGGGCTCGGCGAGTGTCGCGTGCGAGCCGTCCTCATTGCTTGTGGTGAGCGTCACTTTCTCGCCTTGCGGTGCGTGCGCACGGACGACGAGTTCGCTCCGCTCAGGCAACGACAGCGCGCGGAAGGTCTCGGCGCCTGCGCCGATCGTCTCGCTGCCGTCGGCAAGCACGATGGGCGCGACCCCGGTATAGACCGGTGGCGTCACCCAGGCATCGAGCCTGAGCAGGGACGGGGCGCTGCTCGCTGCCGGGGAGAAGGCCGAGCGCAGCCGATCCCAGCTATTGCCGCCGGCGGCGAACAGCGCGGCGACGAGGCCGATGAGTAGGAGCGCCCTGATGGCGTACGGGTCCTTGCGGTCGGTCCGGGGATCAGGCCATGACGGCCGCAAGCGGTCGATCAGCCTGGACAGACGCTTGCGATGCGCGGCCCACAAGAGCGCCGTGTCTTTGGCGGGAGTGGTGCCGAGGCGATCCTCGTAGGATGTCGCGGGGCGGTGCTTGATATTGGCCTTGCGCTCCAGCCGCCGCAGGGCCTCCTCGCGGGTCGGCAGGCTCAAGCGGATGAGCGGCAGGAATGAGACGGCGAGCGCGAGGCCGAAGGCTCCGAGCAGAACGCGATGAAGCAGCGGCGGGGTGATGCTCCACAGGTCGAGCAGCGTCACCACGAGGAAGGCGCTGACCACGAGGAACGGCCACAGCAGCGCCTCCCAGATGCGCTCAGCCAGGAGCGCAAGCCAACTCAGGCGCACCCTGCTCTCGAAGCGCTTGGCGAGCGTGCGATCCTCCGCCGGAGGCGGCGGGGTCTGCTTCGCTTTGAACACCGATTTCATCGTCTCTTCTTTAGCACGGGAGCGGGGGGCGTTCGTAAGTTACAGTCCGGTAATCTAGCGGATCGATGCGGGCGAAATGGAGGCTGCCGCGCCGGATTGGCGACGGCGGTCAGAGCCAATCAGGCAGGCGCTCTTCGCCCAGCATGTCGTCATAGCTCGGGCGCGGCCGCGCGATCGCATAGCGGCTGCCGGCCACCAGCACCTCGGGCACGAGAAGCCTCGAATTATATTCGGATGCGAGCACCGCGCCATAGGCGCCGGCGGTCATCACGGCGATGAGCTCGCCCGGACGGAGCGCGGGCAGCGACCTCGCCAGCGCGAGATAATCGCCGGTCTCGCATACCGGGCCAACCACGTCGCTGACCACGGTCGGCGTTCCCACCGGCGGCTCGATCACCGGCAAGATCTCATGATAAGCCTCGTACAGCGTCGGGCGGATCAGGTCGTTCATCGCCGCATCGACGATGGTGAAGATCTTTGACGCGCCTTGCTTCACGTAGATCACGCGCGAGATCAGCACTCCGGCATTGCCGGCGATCATGCGCCCGGGCTCGAACAGCAACCGCACGCCGAGATTGCCGACCTCGTCCTTGACGAGGCGCGCATAGTCGGCAGGAGACGGCGGGGTGGGCTGGTCGCGGCGATAGGGGATACCGAGTCCGCCGCCGAGATTGGCGAAGGCAATGCCGGCGCCTTGCGCGCGCAGCGTGCCGACCAGCTCCTTCAGCAGCGCGAAGGCGTTCTGGAACGGCGTGAGATCGGTGATCTGGCTGCCGATATGCATGTGCACGCCGGTCGCCTCGATGTTCGGGAGCTTGCTCGCGAGGCGATAGAGGGCAGGGGCCTCGGCGAACGGCACGCCGAATTTGTTCTCGGCCTTGCCGGTGGCGATCTTGTGATGAGTCCTGGCGTCGACGTCGGGATTGACGCGGATGGCGATGCGCGCGTTGAGCCCACGCGCCTCGGCCACCTCGCTCAGCGCTCTCAGCTCGGATTCCGATTCCACGTTGAAGGCGAAGATCCCGGCATCGAGCGCGAAAGCCATCTCGGCCTTGGTCTTGCCGACGCCGGAGAATGCGATCTGCTCGGGCGGAACGCGCACGGCGAGCGCGCGGCGAAGCTCACCCTCGGACACAACGTCCATTCCGGCGCCCGCGCGCGCGAGCGTGGCCAGCACGCCGAGCGATGAGTTGGCCTTGACCGAATAGCAGACGAGCGTGCCGGGCATCTCGGCGAAAGCGTCGGCGAACACGCGATAGTGCCGCTCGAGCGTCGCCTTCGAATAGCAATAGAACGGGGTTCCCACCGCGGCGGCGAGGCCGGCAAGGTCGACCTCCTCGGCGTGGAGCACGTTCTCGTGGGACACGCCGCGCCGGTAGGCGAAATGGTGCATTGAGGAGGTATCAGTCTATTGCAGCAGTCGGTCGATCCAGAGGCTACGGGCCGGAACCTTCGACATCTTGGTTGACGGGTCAGCTGCCGCCTCGGGATAAGCGGGCTTAGGCCGGTCGAGCGAGCCGCGGCGTCCGCAGGCGCTAAGCCCAACCGACACCACGAGCAGAAGTGCTAAAAGGACGCGCAAAGCGCTTCCCATGGTCGTGCCCCTGTCCCTCGGGCCTTTTCCCGGCCCTTCAACCATCCCTTTTATCGCGACAAGCCCTCCTTCTCCAAACGCTTTATCCACCGTTTGGCCTGGCTGCGCACATTGTTTGGGGCCGTTCCGCCGTAGCTTTTGCGGCTTTTGACCGAGCCTGCGACATCCAGCGCGTGGAAGGCGTCCCTGGTGATTCGCGGCTCTACCGACTGGAAATCGGCCAATGACAGCGCCTTGAGCTCGACGCCCTTGACGTCGGCGAGCGCCACGATCCGCCCGGTGACGTGATGGGCGTCGCGGAACGGAAGGTCGAGCTTGCGTACCAGCCAGTCGGCAAGATCGGTCGCGGTAGAGTGGCCCTTGGCGGCGGCGAGCGCCATGGCGGGGAGGTCAGGCTGGAGATCCTCGACCATCCCGGTCATCGCGGCGACGGATAGCGCAAGCGAATCGAGCGCGTCGAACACGCCCTCTTTGTCTTCCTGCATGTCCTTGGCGTAGGCGAGCGGCAAGCCCTTCATCACCATCAACAAAGCCTGGAACGCGCCGGCGATCCGCCCGGTCTTAGCGCGCACTAGCTCGGCGGCGTCGGGGTTCCGCTTCTGCGGCATGATCGATGAGCCGGTCGTGTACTTGTCAGACAGCCGCACGAGCGCGAAATGCGGCGAGGTCCACAGCACGATCTCCTCGGCGAGTCGCGACAGGTGCATGGCGGCGATCGCGCAAGCGCTCAGCGCCTCGAGCGCGAAGTCGCGATCGGAGACGGCGTCGAGCGAGTTCGCCGTGGGCCGTGCGAAGTCGAGCGCCTTCGCCGTCATGTCGCGGTCGATCGCGAAGCTCGTGCCCGCGAGCGCCGCCGCACCGAGCGGGCATTCCGCCAGACGCTTGGCGGCGCCGGCGAAGCGCCCGCGGTCGCGCGCGAGCATCTCGACATAAGCGAGGCAGTGATGGCCGAAGGTGATGGGCTGCGCCGTCTGGAGATGGGTGAAGCCCGGCATCACCGCGCCGGCATATTCGAGCGCCTTCTCCGCGAGCGCGAGCTGGAGCGTCCCGAGAGCGCGCTCGATCTTGGCGATCTCGTGCCTGACATAAAGCTTGAAGTCGGTCGCCACCTGGTCGTTCCGCGAACGCGCGGTGTGCAGCTTGCCGGCAACCGGCCCGATCAACTCGCGCAAGCGATTCTCGACATTGAGATGAATGTCTTCGAGCGCGCGGGAGAACGTGAAAGTGCCAGCCTTGATCTCGGCCGCGATCTTATCCAGCCCGCGCGTGATCGCCTGCGCATCATTCTTGGTCAGGATGCCGGTCGCGCCGAGCATGGCGACATGCGCCTTGGAGGCCCCGATATCGTGACGCCACAGCCGCTTGTCGAAGTCGATGGATGCGTTTATTTGCTCCATGATCTCGGCGGGACTTGCGGCGAAGCGGCCGCCCCACATGGTGTTGGTCATCGCTGTCAGGCCTTGGCAAGAGCGTGAGCGGGAAATTGAGCGAACGCAGTGAACCAAAACGCGCCGCGTCGCCGGCAATGTTTCTCGTCGCTGGATTGCTCGCGGCGATAGCCGGATTCGGCACGGTATATGTGAGTTTTGCCCCTTCTGACAATGGAAAGCCGCAAGCGACCGGCAACTCGACGCCGTCGGAGGCGGCCAAACCCGGCGGAGCGGCGGGGACGGGCCCGCTGGGGGGCCTCAACAAGGGGGCGATGGCGGCGCTCCTGGTCAGGCCGAGACCGCTCGATCTGCCGCCCTTCGAGTTCGCCGACGGCAACGGTGCGGCCAAGACCCTTGCCGACTTCGCCGGCAAGGTCGTGCTCCTCAATATCTGGGCGACGTGGTGCGTGCCGTGCCGCGAGGAGATGCCGGCGCTCGACAAGCTCGAGACCGAGCTCGGCGGCAAGGATTTCGCCGTGGTGGCGGTGAATATCGACAAAGGCGGGCCCGACAAGGCGCGTGCCTTCCTCGCCGATACCGGCGCCACGCGTCTCACCCTCTACACCGACTCGTCGGGCAAGTTGTTCGCGGCGCTGAAGGCGGTCGGCATGCCGACCACGCTCATGCTCGACCGCGACGGCAAGGAGATCGCCCGCCTGATCGGCCCGGCCGATTGGAGCTCGGCGGAAGCCAAGCGTGTGGTCGAAGCGACCATCGCCGCCAAGGCGGGAGCGTCGTAAAGCGCTAACGCGCTCGAGCTTCATATTTCGCGCATACAGTTTTCGGAAAACCGGTGCCCGGCTTTTCCGATCATGCTCCGCGCGGGCTACTGCAACGGGACGACGGCGTCCTTGTCGAGGCGGTAGGTATATTTGCAGGTCTCGTTGGTCGGCTTGTTGCAAGCATCGCCTGACGTCGTCACGTACATCATCGGCTTGCCACCGGCCTCGCCGAATTTGTAGGTCTTGACCAGATCCTCGAACACGACATCCCAGGCGGTGTCGCCGTCCCAGAAATAGATCTGCACCGTGCAACCGCCGTTGCCGCATAGCGGATTGAGGTCGCCTTTGCATTGCATCTTGCCGAAGTCGGCGATCCAATCCTCGCCGCCGTCGCCGTTCAGGTCGGAAACGCTCAACACCTTATCGGTGTTCGGCGTGCCGCCCATGTCCTTGCAGGCTTGGGCCGCGTCGGTGACCGCTTGCGCGACATTGTCTGGCGGCTCGGCGGCGTGGCTCGAACTCGTGCCGAGGAAAACGGCAACCGCCGCTGCGGCCAGCAGTGCGGTCAGACTGGGGCTCAATTAGCGCCGCTCGTCACGGTCTTGCGCAGCGTCTTTTTGGTGGCCTTGACCGCTGACGAGGCGGCGCCGGCGGTCGCCTTAACTGCGCCGGTGGTGACAGCGGCCGCGGCGTCGGTCGTGGCGTTGACCGCCTCTTCGGCATCGAGGTCGAGCGTGCCCTTAGGCTTGTTGCGCGCGATCACCGCCTTTTTGCGGCCTGGCTTGACCGGCCTGCCGCCGCCGCAGATGGTGTCCGACAGATGCGCCGGCGTGTCGCTGAGCGAGGCCTGGATGGCGAGCCCGTCGAGACTCGTGCCGAACAGTGACTTCCAGAAATAGCGTTTGAAGCCGTTCTCCAGGAGATCGGTGGCGCGGACGCGGCGCGTGGCGGTCGATTGCTCGCCGAGAACGACGGCGACCAGCTTGCGTCCGTCGCGGGTCGCGCTCGCGACAATATTGAAACCGGAGTCACAGATGAAGCCGGTCTTCATGCCGTCGGCGCCGGGCAGGCTGACCAGCAGCCCGTTATGGGTGCGGATGGTCTGCTTGCCGACCTGGACCTGGACCGTGGTGAAGAGGTCGAGATGCTCGGGGAACTCGACGATGATGGCGCGAGCCAGCCGCGCCAAATCGCGCGCCGTGGTGTACTGTCCCTCCGCAGGCAAGCCGTTCACGTTGACGAAATGCGTGCGCGTCATGCCGAGATGTTGCGCCGCCTCGTTCATCTTGGCGACGAAGGCCTCCTGACTGCCGCCGACGGCTTCGGCGATCATCACCGCCACATCGTTGGCCGATTTGACGATGAGCACCTTCAGCGCAAGGTCGAGGGGGATTCCCTCACCCTCTTTCAGCCAGAGTTTGCTCGGGGCTTGTTGCGTTGCCTCCTTCGAGCAGATGAGCTGGATGTCGGGGTTGATGCTGCCGTCCTTCATCGCCTGGAAGGCGACATAGGCGGTCATCAATTTGGTGAGCGAGGCCGGGAACCACATGACATCGGGATCCTCGGCGTAAAACACGGTGCCGTTATAAGGCTCGAATACGAGCGCAGGCCCCGCCGTCGCCGCCGAAGTAGCGCATAGGATCGCCCCGACGAGGAGGCCAAGACCGGCACGTCTCAACGTCATTCGATTCCCTCACCCCAATCTGGCGCGTTGGTGCCTGGCGCTTCCGCCATTTGCGCGACGACACTGCGCGGAGACATCACCAGCAATGCGGCCACCCCACCCCTCGGACCGGCCGCGCCCCCATAATCAATCCAATTTCGACTGTTCCGTGGCGGGCGGGGCAAGACGGAGATGAGATCTTGTGCGCGCCGCGCAGTCGAATCACGAGAATCATGGCCGCAGTCCAGGCCTGATCCGCCGCGAGAGTAGCGTGCCGGGTTCAATTCGCAACTGCGAAATTGAGCGTCCGAAGCGTTCGCGCCGAGCTAGAGACAGTTCGGGCTCGAGACACATGCGAGCGCGATGGAGCGTTACGGCCCGCTGCTCATCGCCATAGATCGCATCGCCATCGCCATTTTCGTGGTCGAGATCCTGGCGCGGCTTGCCGTGTAGTGCGCGGTGTTCTTCCGCCGTTGCCCATGACGATCATCGAAAAAGTCCATGCAGGCGTCGCCGTTCCGCTTGGCGGTGCGGAAGCAGTCGTCCCAGAGTTTCTGGGTGCGCTTCGTGTAGGCGCGGTGCCCCCGAGTGCGTCGGAATCGTAGAGCGAGAGCACGTAGTCGACGGCGCTCTGCTGCTGCTTGGCCGCCGCAACCAGGGGCGAAGCGGCGGTTGCCTCGGGCAACGATTCGATTGCGGAGAAATAGGGCGAGGAAGAAGACTTGCCCCACTTGCCTTTGGCGTAGATGTCCGAGAACAGCTCCTCAAGCGGATGCCCCCGATTGCGCCTCTGCTCAACCTAGAGGTTGAGCCGGCGCCGGGCGTTGAGAAGGGGAGAAGCCTTGACGGTTGACTTGAGAATGTCGGGTGCGTCTCGTCGTCGATTGAGTTCCGCGCAAGAGATAGCGCCAACAGCCCGAGGCGAGACAGGAATGTCTCGACTTTAACCTTAAGCCCCATCGCTCGACGGCCGGACGTGAGCCGCCTCAACTCTTCTCGATCAGGATGGCTCGGAAGTCGTTGACGTTGGTGAGGGTCGGGCCGGTCACCAGCAGGTCGCCGATGGCATTGAAGATATTCCACGGGTCGTTGTCGGCGAGCATCGCCTTGGCGTCGATGCCGGCCTTGGCGGCACGGGCTAGCGTATCGGGATAGATCAGAGCGCCGGCATTGTCCTCGCTGCCGTCGATGCCATCGGTGTCGCCGGCCAGCGCGTAGATGTTCTTCATGCTGTCAAGCGCGATGGCGAGCGCCAGCAGGAACTCGGTGTTGCGCCCGCCTTTGCCTTTGCCCTTGAGCGTGATGGTGGTCTCGCCGCCGGAGATCAGCACGCAAGGCGGCTTCTCGGGCTGGCCGCGCAGCTTGCATTGCCTTGCGATGCCGGCATGAACCAGAGCCACGTCGCGGGATTCGCCCTCGATGGAATCGCCCAGGATCACTGGCGTGACGCCTTCCTTGCGCGCGATCTCCGCGGCGGCTTCGAGCGAGGCCTGCGGCGTGGCGATCATGATGTTCTCGACGCGGGCAAGCCGCTTATCGCCCGGTTTCGGCGTCTCCTCGGCGTGGCGCAGGCGATCGACCACGGCCTTCGGCGCGTCGATCTTATATTTCTCGATGATGGCTAGGGCATTCTCATTGGTCGATGGGTCGGCGACGGTCGGGCCCGAGGCGATGATGGAAGGATCGTCGCCCGGCACATCAGAGATCATCAGCGCCACGACCTTGGCGGGGTAGGCGGCAGCCGCGAGCCGTCCGCCCTTGATGGCGGAGAGATGCTTCCGCACGACGTTCATTTCCGAGATGGTGGCGCCGGACTTGAGCAGGGCCTTGTTCACCGCCTGCTTGTCCTCGAGGGTCAGTCCTTCAGGCGGCAGCGCCAGCAGCGCCGAGCCGCCGCCCGAGATCAGGCAGAGCACGAGATCGTCCTCGGTTAGCCCCTGTACCATCTGGAAGATGCGCTTCGCCGCCTCGCGTCCCGCGGCATCGGGGACGGGATGGGCGGCCTCGACAACCTCAAGACGCTCGGTCGGCACGCGGTAGTCGTAGCGGGTGACCACCAGGCCTTCGAGCGGGCCGTCCCAGGCATCCTCGAGCGCCTTGGCCATCGCGCCCGAAGCCTTGCCGGCGCCGATGATGACGGTCCGTCCCTTGGGCCGCTTCGGAAGATGCGCGGGCACACAGAGCGAGGGCAGCGCGGCGTCGACCGCCGCCTGGAACATGGCCTTGAGCAGCACGTCAGGCTTCATCTTGAAAGGCTTTCCCTCCCAGAATTAGGCGATGAAACTGCACAGACGATTGCAAGAAGGCAAGCGAATGAATTAGCTTGCTCAAGCCCGGTGCAATAAATGTCCGCGTCTTCCGCGGGGCTAATCAATTGGGGATCAATGAGTTATGTCAGTTCAGCCGCCCGATGATGCCAAAAAACCGGGCAAGCCTGCGCAAGATCAGCACAAGTCACCGAAATCCGACATCGAGATCAGCCAGGCCGCCCATATGCGGCCGATCCTCGATGTTGCCAAGAACAAGCTCGGCATCCCGCCCGAGGATTTGATTCCTTACGGGCATTACAAGGCCAAGGTCTCGCTCGACTATATCGCAGGGCTCGCCGACAGGCCCGACGGCAAGCTGATCCTGGTCACAGCCATCACCCCGACCGCGGCCGGCGAGGGCAAGACCACGACCACGGTCGGCTTGGGCGATGCGCTGAACCTCATCGGCAAGAAGGCGATCGTTTGCATCCGCGAGCCCTCGCTCGGACCCTGCTTCGGGGTGAAGGGCGGCGCGGCCGGCGGCGGCTACGCCCAGGTCGTGCCGATGGAGGACATCAATCTCCATTTCACCGGCGACTTCCACGCGATCGGCGCCGCCAACAACCTGCTCGCAGCAATGATCGACAACCACGTATATTGGGGCAACAAGCTCGACATCGACATCCGGCGCGTCAGCTGGCGCCGCGCCGTCGACATGAACGACCGGGCACTCCGCGACATCGTTACCTCGCTCGGCGGCGCTGCCAACGGCTTCCCGCGCGAGGCCGGCTTCGACATCACCGTCGCGTCGGAGGTGATGGCGATCTTCTGCCTCGCATCCGACCTCGAGGACCTCCAGCGGCGGCTCGGCCAGATCCAGATCGGCCAGACGCGCGACAAGGAGGCGGTCACCGCCAAGGATCTTTCGGCGGCCGGGTCGATGGCGGCGCTGCTCAAGGATGCGCTCGCGCCGAACCTGGTGCAGACGCTCGAGAACAACCCGGCCTTCATCCATGGCGGCCCGTTCGCCAATATCGCGCATGGCTGCAACTCGGTGATCGCCACCAAGGCCGCGCTCAAGCTCGGCGACTATGTGGTGACCGAGGCGGGCTTCGGCGCCGATCTCGGCGCCGAGAAGTTCTTCGACATCAAATGCCGCAAAGCCGACCTCACGCCGTCATGCGTGGTGCTGGTCGCCACCATCCGCGCGCTCAAGATGCATGGCGGGGTGGCCAAGGACGACCTCAAGAAGGAGAATCTGGGCGCGCTGGAGAAGGGCTTCGCCAATCTCGAGCGCCACGTCGAGAACCTGCGGAAATACGGCGTGGCGGTGGTGGTGTCGATCAACCGCTTCTCGAGCGACAGCGATGGCGAGATCGCGCTGCTGAAGAAGCTATCAAGCAAGCTCGGCGTCGAATGCGTCATGGCCGACCATTGGGCGGAAGGCGGCGCGGGTGCGGTCGAGGTCGCCAAGACCGTGGTGCGCACCGTGGAATCGCAGAAGAGCGAGTTCAAGCCGCTTTATCCCGACGACATGTCGCTGTGGGAGAAGACGCGCACCATCGCGCGCGAGATCTACCGCGCCGATGACATCGCCGCCGACAAGAGCGTGAAGGACCGCTTCGCCGAGCTCGAGAAGGAAGGTTTTGGCAAGTTTCCAATCTGCGTGGCCAAGACCCAATACAGCTTTTCCACCAATGCCGACGCCAAGGGCTCGCCGACCGGGTTCACCATCCCGATCCGCGAGGTGAGGCTGTCGGCGGGGGCCGAGTTCGTCGTCGTTGTCTGCGGCGACATCATGACCATGCCGGGGCTGCCGAAAGTGCCGGCGGCCAACTCCATCGAGCTCGGCAAGGACGGCCGCATCACCGGTTTATTCTAGCGGCGGAAAGGGGTTGCAAGCTTAACAGGGTGACGCTAACACCCTGGTCCACGCGAATTATCAATTGGCCGACCACTCAGGCCAAAGAAATCCTTAAGGGGAGAAGACGAATGGCTGGAGCACGAAGGCCAGGGCGCAATTTTCTATTTGTGCCGGGACCGACGAATGTGCCGGACCGAATTCTGCGCGCCATGCACGTCGCCATGGAGGATCATCGCTCCTCCGACTTTCCCAAGCTTACGCTGCCTCTGTTCGAGGAGATGAAAAAGGTCTTCAAGACTAAAGACGGCCAGGTCTTCATCTATCCTTCGAGCGGCACCGGCGCCTGGGAAGCCTCGCTCACCAATACGCGTTCGCCCGGCGACAAGATGCTTGCTGCCCGGTTCGGTCAGTTCAGCCATCTGTGGATCGATCTCGCCCGCCGCCATGGGCTCGAGGTCGAAGTGCAGGAAGAAGAGTGGGGCACCGGCGTCAATCCCGACCGCATCGAGGAGGCGCTCCGCGCCGACAAGGGCCACGCCATCAAGGGTGTCATGGTGGTGCACAACGAGACCGCCACCGGTGTCACCAGCAATGTTGCCGCGGTGCGCCGCGCCATCGACGCCGCCAAGCACCCGGCGCTGCTTTATGTCGACGGGGTGAGCTCGGTCGCGAGCATCGACTTCCGTATGGACGAGTGGGGCGTCGACCTCGCCATCACCGGCTCGCAGAAGGGCCTGATGTTGCCGGCGGGGCTCGGCATCGCGTGCGCGAGCCAGAAGGCGCTCGCGGCGATGAAGGATGCCAAGTGCACCAAGGCCTATTTCGATTTCGCCGACTATCTCCGCGCCAACCCGACCGGCTATTTCCCTTACACGCCGGCGCTGACTCTGCTCTACGGCTTGCGTGAATTGCTTGCCATCCTCCAGGAAGAGGGGCTCGAAAACGTCTATGCGCGCCACCGCCACCTCGCCGGCGGCGCTCGCGCCGCGGTCCAGGGCTGGGGTCTCAAGCTCTGCGCCAAGGAGCCGAAATGGAATTCCGACACGGTCACCGCGATCATGGTGCCGCAAGGCTTCAATGGCGCCGATGTGATCGATCGCGCCTATCGCCGCTATAACCTCGCGCTCGGCGCCGGCCTGTCACAGATGGCCGGCAAGCTGTTCCGCATCGGGCATTTGGGCGACCTGAACGAGCTGATGCTGCTCGGCGCCATTTCGGGTGCCGAGATGGCCATGCGCGATGTCGGCATCGAGATCGAGCTCGGCTCCGGCGTCGCGGCGGCGCAGTCGCATTTCCGCGGCACGCAAGCTGCCAAGGAAGCCAAGGTCGCCGCCGAATAAGGAGCTTTCGTGGGGCGCCGCGATGGCGCGGTTTGCTTGATTTGATTTTAGTCCGGTCCTCTTGGCGCTAGCTCGTTGCGAGCCTCGGGAGAAGGTGAGGCGTGTCGCGGAGGTGTTTGCCCGAGCGGCGTGAGGTTAAGGGGCAAGGTTCAGTGCAGCAAGCGATCGTGTTCCTCGATCGGGAGTCGGTTGACGCCAAGGTCCGCCGTCCGGATTTTCCGCACAGCTATAAAGAATATCAGTCGACCTGGACGCAGGACGAGATCGTCGAGCGGCTCAAGGACGCCGACATCGCCATCATCAACAAGGTGCCGATGCGCGCGGAGACGCTCAAGCTGCTGCCCAAGCTGAAGCTGATCGCGGTGGCTGCGACCGGCACCGACATCATCGACAAGGCCTATTGCAAGGCGAACGGCATCACCATCGTCAACATCCGCAATTACGCCTTCAATACCGTGCCCGAGCACGTGCTCGCGCTGATCTTCACGCTCCGCCGCAACCTGTTCGCTTATACGAAAGACGTGCAGGACGGGGTGTGGAACAAGTCGAGCCAGTTCTGCTTCCTGACCCATCCGATCCGCGACGTGGCGGGCTCGACGCTCGGCATCGTCGGCTACGGCGCGCTTGGAAAGTCGATCGGCAAGCGGGCCGAAGCGCTCGGCATGAAGGTGCTGCCTTACGACATCTTCCCGCAGCCCGGTCTGGTCGATTTCGACACCATCCTCACGCAAAGCGACATCATCACGCTGCACGTGCCTCTGACGCCCGAGACCAAGAACATGATCGGCGCGAAGGAGCTCAAGAAGATGAAGCCCTCCGCCATCCTGATCAACACCGCGCGCGGCGGTCTGGTCGACGAGGCGGCGCTCGTTGAGGCGCTCAAGACCGGCACCATCGCCGGCGCCGGCTTCGACGTGCTCACCAAGGAGCCGCCGAAGGAAGGCAACATCCTGCTCGACGCCACGATTCCCAATCTTATCGTCACGCCGCATGTCGCCTGGGCGAGCAAGGAGGCCATGCAGATCCTGGCGGATCAGCTCATCGACAATATCGAGGCGTTCGTGGCTGGCAAGCCGCAGAACGTCGTCGAGTAAACCTGAAGGCGTGCACTATGAAAAAGCTTCTGTTCCTGTTCGACACCGACGCTTACGCGAGCGTGTTCGATACCGTCGTCGCCTATGACGGCGGCGCCGACCGCGTCACGGGTTACGCCAATGTCACTCCCGAAAATGTCGGCGCGCTGGTCGACGGCACGATCTACACCCGCGGCGGCAAGGACAAGCAGTCAACAGCGATCTTCGTCGGCGGCGGCGACATGCCGAAGGGCGAGGCGGTGTTGGCGGCGGTGAAGAAGCGCTTTTTCGGGCCGTTCCGCGTCTCGGTCATGCTCAACTCGAACGGCTCGAACACCACGGCGGCAGCCGGCGTGGCGCTGCTCGCCAAGGCGAAGAAGCTCAAGGGCAAGAAGGCGGTCGTGCTCGCCGGCACCGGCCCGGTCGGCATGCGCGCCGCGGCGTTTCTCGGCCAGGAGGGCGCCGAGGTCACCATCACCTCGCGCACCAAGGACAAGGGCGATCAGGCGGCCAAGGCGATCGAGTCCCGCTTCGGCGTCAAGGTCAAGGCTGTCGAGGGTGCCGACGACGCCGCTCGCGCCGCAGCCGTCAAGGACGCCAATGTCTTGTTCGCCGCCGGCGCCATCGGCTACCAGCTCCTGCCGCTATCAGCGTGGAAGGATAATCCCAATACCGAGCTGGTTGCCGATGTGAACGCCCAGCCGCCGCTCGGCATCGAAGGCATCGAGGCCACCGACAAAGGCAAGGACCGCCACGGCAAGCTGGCGTTCGGTGCGCTCGGCATCGGCGGCCTCAAATTGAAGCTGCACCGCGCCTGCATCGGCAAGCTGTTCGAAAGCGCCGAAGGCGTGTTCGACGCCGAGGAAATCTACGCTCTGGCCAAAGAGATGGCGTGATGACGCCGATCAAAGACACCGCCATCGAGCCTTTCCTAGATGCGCTCGCGAGCAGCGGAGCTACGCCCGGCGGCGGCAGTGCGGCTGCCATCATCGGCGCCATGGGCGCGGCGCTGGTGAGCATGGTGTGCAACCTGACCATCGGGAAAAAGAGATATGCCGAGGTGGAAGGCGAAATGAAGGACGTGCTGCACAAGGCCGAGGCGCTGCGCCACAGGCTGACCGGCATGATCGAGGACGACGTGAAAGCATTCGATGCGGTGATGGGCGCATACGGCTTGGCCAAGGAGACCGACGCCGACAAGGCCTCGCGCGATAAGGCGATCCAGGCTGCGCTCAAGCAGGCGACCGACGTGCCGCTGCATTGCTGCCACGCCGCGCGCGAGGTCATCGATCTCGCGCTCAAGGCCGCTGAGAAGGGTAACCTCAACGTGATTTCCGACGCCGGTGTTGCGGTGCTCGCCGGTTATGCTGCACTGCGAAGCGGCGCGTTGAATGTCTACACCAACGCAAAAATGATAACGGACAAATCATTCGCTGAGGCTAAGCTGGCGGAACTGGAGACGCTCCTTGCTGGAGCGGAAGGATCAACCGAAAAGGCTTATGGCATCGTCAAGGGTAAGTTGAGCTGACAGCTTCCGGCGAATGCCGTGGCCGTGTCGATCAAGGGAGGAGACTGTGGACGTCCACGAGTATCAAGCAAAGGAATTGCTGTCGAGCTTCGGCGTGCCGGTGCCCAAAGGCGCCGTCGCGTTCAGCCCCGATCAGGCTGTTTACGCTGCGACCGAGCTCGGCGGGTGGAATTGGGCGGTCAAGGCCCAGATCCATGCCGGCGCGCGTGGCAAGGCGGGCGGCATCAAGCTGTGCAAGACGTATCATGAGGTGCGCGACGCGGCGCAAAACCTGCTCGGCAAGCGGCTGGTCACGATCCAGACCGGGCCGGAGGGCAAGCCGGTGCAGCGCGTCTATATCGAGGTCGCCGAGCCTTTCGACCGCGAGCTTTATCTCGGCTACGTGCTCGACCGCAAAGCCGAGCGCATCCGCGTGATCGCTTCGCAGCGCGGCGGCATGGAGATCGAGGAGATCGCCAAGAACGAGCCCGAGATGATCCTCCAGGTGGTGGTCGAGCCGGCCGTGGGCTTGCAAGCATTCCAGGCGCGCGAGCTCGCCTTCCAGCTCGGCTTGAGCATCAAGCAGGCGCAGAGCGCGGTCTCGACCATCATGAACGCCTATCGCGCCTTCCGCGATTGCGACGCGACCATGCTCGAGATCAACCCGCTGGTCGTCGCCAAGGACGATCGCGTGCTTGCGCTCGACGCCAAGATGTCGTTCGACGACAACGCACTGTTCCGCCGCCACAACGTGGCCGACATGCACGATCCCTCGCAGCAGGACCCGCGCGAGGCGCAAGCCGCCGAGCACAATCTCAACTATATCGGGCTCGACGGCGAGATCGGCTGTATCGTCAATGGCGCCGGCCTCGCTATGGCGACCATGGACATGATCAAGCACGCCGGTGGGACGCCTGCGAACTTCCTCGACGTCGGCGGCGGCGCAAGCCCGGAGCGCATCGCCACGGCGCTGAAGCTCGTGCTGTCCGACCCCAAAGTCAGCGCGGTGCTGGTCAACATCTTCGCCGGCATCAATCGCTGCGACTGGGTGGCCAAGGGCGTGGTGCAGGCCTGCGAGACGGTCGACGTGAAAGTGCCGCTGGTGGTTCGCCTCGCCGGCACCAATGTCGAAGAGGGCCGCAAGATCCTCGCCGAGAGCGGGCTTCAGCTGATCACCGCCGAGACCTTGGCGGAAGCTGCCGACAAGGCGGTTGCCGCCTATCGCAGCGTGGCAGGAAAGGCGGCCTAGGCCGGTCGGGAGGAGACATCATGAGCATTCTGATCGATGAAACCACGCCGGTCCTCGTGCAAGGCATGACCGGCGACAAGGGCACGTTCCACACCAAGGAGATGATCGCTTACGGCACCAAGGTGGTCGGCGGCGTGACACCCGGCAAAGGCGGCGGCAGCCATCTCGCCCTGCCGCTGTTCAACACCGTGAAGGAAGCGGTGAAGCAGACCGGTGCCACCACCTCCATCACCTTCGTGGCGCCGGCGTTCTGCGCCGACGCGATAATGGAAGCCGCCGACGCCGGCATCAGGCTGATCTGCTCGATCACCGACGGCATTCCGGCGCAGGACATGATGCGGGTGAAGCGCTATCTGATGCGCTATCCCAAAGATCGCCGGCCGATGATGGTCGGGCCGAACTGCGCTGGCATTATCAGCCCCGGCAAGGCGATGCTCGGCATCATGCCCGGCCATATCTATCTGCAAGGGCGCGTCGGCGTCATCTCGCGCTCGGGCACGCTCGGCTACGAGGCCGCCTCGCAGATGAAAGCCAAGGGCATCGGCATCACCACCTCGGTCGGCATCGGCGGCGATCCGATCAACGGCTCGTCGTTCCTCGACCATCTCGCGCTGTTCGAGGAGGATCCCGAGACCGACGCCGTGCTGATGATCGGCGAGATCGGCGGGCCGCAAGAGGCCGAGGCCTCGGCCTGGATCAAGGACAATATGTCCAAGCCGGTGATCGGCTTCGTCGCCGGGCTCACTGCGCCCAAGGGACGGCGCATGGGTCATGCCGGCGCGATCATCTCCGCGGCCGGCGACAGCGCGGCGGAGAAGGCCGAGATCATGAAGTCCTGCGGGCTAACGGTTGCGCCTAATCCGAGCGAATTCGGCTCGACCGTCGCCGGCGTGCTGGCTTCGCGCCCGGAGCGCCGGGCGTTCGCGTGATCGAAGGGCCGGGCGGCTACGGCCGCATGGGCGATTTTTTGCGTAATGTCCGGGGGCAGGCTCGGCCATCCACGTCTTTGATTGTCATCGGGAAATTACTCGATGCCCGGCGGTTTGCAGCGGGCATAACGATCCCTTCCGGACGGATTGCGCTATAAGGAACGCTGGTCGATCGGGCCGCTCGGCCCGGGCTGGGTCTAGCCGATCGACGCGATCGGGAGTGCGTAAGCCTGCCATGAACGAGGAGATCAAACACGCGCCGCGTGAAACCGCCGAGTCGCAGGCTCTGGTCAGCGGTACCTCCGCCAAGGAGGCTTCCGATCTCCTGTTTCAGCTCCTGGTCGAAGTGGTGGGCGAGCATCAGCCCGAGCTGGAGCCGGTGCTGAAGGGCGGAGCCAATATCTACAATTTCACGCCGGAGCTGATGGCGCGCGCGCTCCAGGCGCAAGGCATCTGGTTCCAGCTTTTGTCGATCGCCGAGCAGAATGCCGCGATGCGGCGCCGCCGCCAGATCGAGCGGATGCGCGGGCGGGCGGGCTTGCGCGGCAGCTTCGACCATGTGCTCGCCGAGGCGTCAGCCGAGGGTGTCCCGCCGCGCATCATCGAGGCGCTGCTGTCGAGCTTGCGCATTCGCCCGGTCATCACCGCGCACCCGACCGAGTCGAAGCGCGTCACAGTGCTCGAGAAATACCGCCGCATCTATCTCTTGCTGCGCGAGCTCGAGATGCCGCGTTGGACCGAGCGCGAGCGTGCCGAGCTTATCGGCGATCTTCGCGATCAGATCGAGCTCGTATGGATGACCGGCGAGCTGCACTTGCAGAAGCCGACCGTGGAGCATGAGGTGTCCAGAGGCCTCCACTTCTTCGACGAGAGCCTGTTCGAGAAGGCGCCGGAGATGCTATCGCTGCTCGACGGCGCGCTACAGCATTACTACCCCGGCACGCGTTTCGAGCTCGCGCCGTTCTTCCAGTTCGGCTCGTGGATCGGCGGCGACCGCGACGGCAACCCATCGGTGACTACACGCGTCACCGGCTGGACCCTGAAGCAGAACGCGCTCGCCTCACTTCGCCATTACCGCGACAAGCTCCTCGAGCTCGCCAAGTCGCTGTCGATCACCGAGCGCGCTTTACCGGTGCCGGAGAGCTTCCGCGAGGAGCTCACCCGCTCGCTCGATGCGAGCGAGGACGGCGAAACCATCAGGATGCGCAATCCCGGCGAGCCCTACCGCCAATTTCTCACGCTCGTGCTGCGCAAGATCGACGCGACGCTCGCCCGCATCCAAGGCATGGACATCGCCGGGCCGGGCGGCCCTTACGCTAATGCCGACGAGCTGATCCAAGATCTTCGCGTTGTCGAGAACGCGCTGAGCGAGGCGCGCAGTCCTTCGATCGCGGTCAATATGGTCAAGCCGGTGCGCCGTGCGGTCGAGATTTTCCGCTTCTCCACCGTCAGGCTCGACCTCCGCGAGAACACGACGCGCACGACGGAGGCTTTGCAATCGCTGTGGTGGACGACCGCCGGCCACGGCGATGCGACCCCGCCCGAGCTCGGCAGTCGCGAGTGGCGCGCGTGGCTCCTGCGCGAGCTGTCGCGGCCGCTGACCGCGCTTAGGCTGGTGCCGGAGCTGTCGCCCGAGACCGCCGATCTCATTGCCATGTTTCGCCAGGCCGGAGAGGTCAGGCGCGATGTCGACCGCGACGCGTTCGGCTCGTTCGTCCTGTCGATGACGCGCTCGGTCGACGACATTCTCGGCGCTTATCTGCTCGCCAAGGAGGGCGGCCTGTTCCTCGATGCGGCCGGCACCGAGATCTGCGCGCTGCCGATCGTGCCGCTGTTCGAGACCATCGCCGATCTCAGGGCCGCGCCGACTATCATGCGCGAGGCTCTGGCCGTGCCGCTGATCCGCCGTTCGACCAACTGGCAGGGCGGGGTGCAGGAGGTGATGATCGGCTATTCGGACTCGAACAAGGATGGCGGCTACGTCGCCTCGAATTGGGAGCTCGCCAAGGCGCAATCACAGCTGACCCGCGTCGGTACAGAAGCGGGCGTCGCTATTGCCTTCTTCCATGGTCGTGGCGGCTCGGTCTCCCGCGGCGGCGCGCCGACCGGGCGGGCAATAGCCGCCCAGCCCGCCGGCTCGATCAGGGGCCGCTTCCGTGTCACCGAGCAGGGCGAGGTGGTGTCGTTCAAATACGCCAATCGCGGCACGGCGCTTTATCAGATGGAGCTATTGGCCGCGAGCGTGTTCGAGCATGCCTTGAAATCCGACCGCGAGGAGGCGCTCCAGCCGAGCCGCGAGTTCGACGACGCGATGGAAGCCCTGGCAGGGGCGAGCCGTGCCGCCTATTCGGGGCTGATCGGCCATCCCGACCTCGTGTCGTATTTCCAGGCGGCGAGCCCGCTCGAGGAGATCTCGCTGCTCAATATCGGCTCGCGCCCCGCCAGGCGTTTCGGCGCTCGCTCGCTGAAGGATCTGCGCGCCATTCCCTGGGTGTTCGCCTGGTCGCAGAACCGCCACGTGATCACTGGCTGGTATGGGGTGGGCAGCGCCCTCCAGAGTTTTCTCGAGGTTAGGGGCGACCAGGGGCTGAGGCTGCTCCGGCGCATGTTCGACGAGTCGCGCCTATTCCGGCTGATCATCGATGAGGTCGAGAAAACGCTGCTTCTGGTCGATCTCGACATTGCCCGGGAGTATGCGAGCTTGGTTGCCGATTCCGGTGTCCGGGCCAACATCTTAGGGTTGATCGAAACTGAGCTTGCGCTCACCCGGGAGATGGTGCTGAAAGTGAGCGGGGGCGCACGGATCGCCGAGCGTTTTCCCGATTTCCGCGCCGCCATCGAAGGGCGGCTTCCCACCATCAACGAGGTCAATCGCGAGCAGGTCGAATTGTTGCGCCGTTTCAGAGGCGCGGATGACCGCGAGCGTGACGCTTATAAATCCGCAGTGCTGCTTTCCATCAACACAGTTGCCGCCGGTCTCGGCGCCACAGGCTAGAGTAGGAGGGAGGAAACATGAGCTTTACCCTGATCCAACAGGCAACCCCGCGTCTGCACCGTTCGGAGCTTGCCGTGCCGGGGTCCAACCCGTCGCTGTTCGAGAAGGCGGCCAAGGGCGCCGCCGACATCATCTTCCTCGACCTCGAGGACGCGGTCGCCCCCGACGACAAGGAACAGGCGCGCAAGAACATCATCCAGGCCCTGAACGACATGGACTGGGGCAACAAGACCATGATGATCCGCATCAACGGTCTCGACACTCATTACGCCTATCGCGACGTGGTTGACGTGGTCGAGAACTGCCCGCGGCTCGACATGATCCTGATCCCCAAGACCGGCGTGCCGCAGGACGTCTACGCGATCGACATGCTGGTCACGCAGATAGAGCAATATAAGAAGCGCGAGAAGAAGATCGGCTTCGAGCTGTTGATCGAGACCGCGCTCGGCATGGCCAATGTCGAGACGATCGCGCAGAGCTCGAAGCGCGTCGAGGCGATGAGCTTCGGCGTCGCTGATTATGCGGCCTCAACCCGCGCCCGCACCATGGGCATCGGCGCGCCGCACCCCGATTATGGCATCCTGTCCGACAAGGACGGTGACAATCCGCGCCTCTTCTATTGGAACGATCCCTGGCACTACGCGCTGTCGCGCATGATGGTCGCCTGCCGCGCCTACGGGCTTCGCCCGATCGACGGGCCGTTCGGCGATTTCTCCGACCCCGACGGCTATCTCGCCGCGGCGAAGCGCGCCGCCGTGCTCGGCTTCGAGGGCAAATGGGCGATCCATCCCTCCCAGGTCGAGCTCGCCAACACGGTGTTCACGCCGTCGGAGGCCGAGGTCACCAAAGCCAAGCGCATCGTCGAAGCGATGAAGCAGGCGGCCAAGGAAGGCAAGGGCGCCGTGTCGCTCGACGGCAGGCTGATTGACATCGCCTCGATCCGCCAAGCCGAGGCCCTGCTCAACAAGGCCAAAGCGATGAACATGGCCTAGGCTGAAGACAGCACAGACTCAAGCGTGACCCGGCGGAGTTCTTTTTTGTCAGCGTTTTGCGCTTGCTGGATTCCCGTCTCCGCCGAAATGACCGGGTGTAGGCGAGTTGCCGAAGGATTGGCCGCAGAATTTCTCCCGGTGTAGGTGATCCAATTTATCATCTGCCACTCGTTCCTGCTCGGCGTCCTCCTGACCAAGGTTGGGGATTTCTTTCTGCGATCGATCCTTGCGTTTCGCAAGCGCGGATACAGGGAGGCGCTAGGTTGAATCCAACGTGCAATTCCCGCACCGGAGCCGCGTCGATAGGGAATGGCGGCAGCGCCACGCCCAGCGAAAGCCGGTACTGCCGGTCTTTAGCCATGCAAGCCGCTCTATTCGTCGAACAGAGGCAGCATGCGGTCGCGCATCAAATGGACCGCCTGGTCAATGGTTCGAACATTGGTGCGCGACTCAAGGCATTTGATGCCGCTTTCGAGAATGGTACGCACTTCGGCGCATGTCAGGATCTTGCGCTCAACCAGATGCTCGAGCAGCGCCACGGTGGTCACGCCGTTGGCGACCGCGATGGCCTGATCGCTGCAGCCCAGAAAGCTTATCATGGCTCGTCTCCGTCTCCTCCCGAGAGATAGTTTTCGCCACTCTGTTATAGCTGCTTCGGGGGATTTTGGATTGGCTTTGGAGATTCCGTCAGCGCTTGAAGGTGAGGCTTGTGGCGAGCTTGTAGGTGCCGGATTTGTTATTGAGCTTGACGATATTGATTGTGTGATCGGCATCGTGGAGCTTGATGCTCATGCGGCCGGAGAACTTGTCGCCGGCGATCAGGGCATGGACCGTGTCGCCTTTCGCCGTGCCGGTCACCGTGCCGCTCGCATCGTAGACGCTCTCGTTCCACGAGCCTTTGATCTTGCCGCTCCTCTCGGTGACCTTGAGGGTGGTGTTGACCTCGTAGTCGTTGCCCTTGCAATACAGGGTTTGAACGATATTGCCGCCCGTGACCTGGTACTTTGTCGTGCAGCTCACTTTCTTGGGCTGGCCGTCGTCGGTAATGACGACGCCGTCGCCCTTCCATTCGCCCTTCAATTGGTCGAACGGATCGCCGGCCTTTTGCGGAGCGGTGAGGCCGGGCGAGGCCAAGGCGACGCCGAGGATCAGGCTTACGAGAGACAAGGCCCTATGAGTGGACGAGATCGACAAAGCACACCCCCCTGGCTATTTCACTGATTCAAACATCGAATTTCCGCCCCGGCAACAGGCTTAGGATGATGGTTCTTGTTTGCCCCTGCCGCCAAGCCGCCGATATGGCCCAGAAAAGTGGCACAAAATGGCATGCGCCCCGAATCGGATAGAACCAGCACGGATCGAACAAGATTAGGCAATTTATGGCGACCAAGAAATCCCCTGAACCGGCTCGGCGCCTGCTGCGCCTGCGCCGAGCGCGAGCGGTCCGCGCGGTACGGTAGTGGCCGGCCCTTCCTCCCAGGTGACCGTCGATGTCGCCGGGGTGCTCGACGCGCTCGCCAAGCAGAAGAAGCAGCGGCTGAATTGGCGGAAATCGATCGTCGATTTGATGAAGCTGCTTGACCTGGATAGCAGCGCCACGGCGCGCAAGCACTTGGCAGACGAGCTTCACTACCAGGGCGACAAGAAAGATTCGGCGAAGATGAACATCTGGCTGCACAAGCAGGTGATGATCAAGCTTGCGGAGAACGGCGGGAAGGTTCCCGACGATCTAAAGCATTAGAGCCTCAAGGCGCAGTGCTAGACGGAAATTTCGTGGCCGAAATTGAGGTTGCGGACGAGACGCTTGAGACGTTCTCGCTTGCTCCGACAGCACGCGCCGCTCTGGCCATCGGCCGCCCTTTCCCCTTTGGTGAATGCCTCGTTCAGCTGAACAAGGGGACTGGGCACCCGCTGCAATGCGGGTGCCCAGGTGGGCAGGGGAAAGAGATTCTGGGTCGTCAGGTTCATCGAGTTACTAGCGATTCTGGCTGTAGCTCTGGGCGAAGTCCTGGGCCAAGACCGGCGCAGCGGAGGCGAAAATCAGGGCGACGGCGATCATAATGGTCTTCATGAGGGAGCCTCCTATTGGGTTCGGATTCGCGATTAGCGATTCTGGCTGTAGCTCTGGGAGAAGTCCTGGGCCAAGACCGGCGCGGCAGAGGCGACGATCAGGGCAACGACGATCATGACGGTCTTCATGGTGTATCTCCTGTCGGGTTTGGTTCGCGACTAGCGGGACATGTAGCTGTTGGGAAACGTGTCGGCGAGGACGGGCGCGGCAGAGGCGACGACCAGGGCGACTGCGAGGATGAGCTTCTTCATGGTGGTTCTCCTATAGGTATCGATGTTGGCCGGTTGATCTTCCGTTCGGCCGGTTGGCCAGGGTGCCGATCGAACAAGTGATAGGTGGGAGAGGCTGGCGCGGTTGCCCAATAGCCTGCGGCTATTGTGTCGGTGCTTTATGCGCTCGCGCCGGATCGGCCGGAACTCGGGAATTGTGCGGCACCAAATGCGCCCTGAGGCGTTAGCCCTTGAAAGGAACCCTTGAAGAAAGGGAGAGAGCTATGGGAGTTGCGTCAGCTTCAGGCCGTCGCGCGTTGATCGTCGAGGATGAGATCGTCATCGCGCTCGATCTGGAGGATGCGATGTCGGCGCTCGGATACGAGGTCTGCGCGCTCGCGCCGAGCGACAGAACGGCCCGCTCAGCGGCTATGGAGCATCTGCCCGATGTTGCATTGGTGGATGTGTGCCTCGAAGGCGGACGCGAAGGAATCGAGACCGGGCGCTGGCTGCGAGAGGTGTGCGGGGCGTCGGTCCTGTTCGTCACGGCACGCCATGACGACGATACCGTATCGCGGATCCACCAGCAGGTGCCTGGCGCGCCGGTGGTGCGAAAGCCGGTCTATCGAAAATACCTTGCCGATGCCGTAGCCCAGGTCGCGAAGGACTGACGGGCACTGGTTTTCGCTTGCGCCGCCCCAAAATGACCGTGGCCGCGTTGGCTTTTTGAGGTTGGCGCGGATTGCGCACCAATCGCCGGGGAGGTTGGACGTAATGGCGGACACGCGTCCCTCTTCCGGCTGCAAGGCGAAGCCACATGAATACTCGTCCCAAATCGCAAGGCGATAAGTCGCCGAGCGACAAGTCGCAAGGCGGCAAGGCCGGCTATTTCAAGCAGCAGCCGAAGCGCACCATCGCCGCGGCAACCGGCGCGCCGCGGCGCGAGGATGCCATGCTCGCCGCTACCGAACCGGTGCAAAAGCAGGCGCGGCATGTGCTGGAGAGGGCGTTTGAGAGCATCGAGCTCTCGTTCAGGGCGGCCAAGCTCGGCACGGTGGCGGTCAATCGCAAGCTGATCGACATCGCGCGGACCAATGTCTCGTCGAGCCTCGATCTGGCGATTGGGCTTGCCACCGCCAAGACACCGATGGAGACGGCACAGCTGCAAATGGCGTTTTTCGACCAGCACATTAAGACGCTCGCCGCCCAAAGCGCAGGAGCACAGGGCGCTGCACGCCGAGATCGTCGCGATCACCAGCGAGCCGCTCCGCGAGCACGTCAGACGCAGCTGAGTTTGTCAGGGGCGACCTCTTCGCTGCGCGCGCTCAGTCCCACCAATGCGGAGCTGCGCGGCGCAAGGCCGGCACGACCATCCAGCAGCTCACGGCAGCCGCCACTGACGCGGCGACCACCAGGCTGAACGCGGTGGCTCGCCCGTAAGGCGCCTTAGCCGCCTCGAAAAGCCACCCGCCGAACGCCTCGGATGCGCTGCCGGCAAAATTGGTGAGCGCCATGACGGTAGCGAACACCGTTGCGGCCGCCCGCGCCGGGATGATCCGCGCGGTGAGATCGAGCTGGATCAGCGTGCCGGTCATATAGGCGGCGCCCGCGATCACCGAGACGACATAGGCTGAACTCAGGCTGTTCAGCTGCCAGTAGACGGCGTTGGAAACGATCGCCGCGATGATCGAGAAATGCAGCAGGCGCGAGAGCCTCACCGATCGGCAATAAAAGCCGTAGCCAATGCTGCCGATCAGAGAGCCGAGAAAAAACGCCGAGGTAATATTGCCGAATTGCTGCTCGGAGAAGCTGAGATCTTCGGTCATGTGCACGTAGAGCACCGAGCCCCACACCGGATTAAAGCTCCATAGCGTCAGCAAGGCGCACACCGCGAGGAACAGCGGATCGCGTAACACGCCGAGCAGCGCCGCGCCGGTCTCGCGCAGGCTGGTGGCATCGAGATGCTCGCCGTGATCGTCACGCGCATAAGCCCATGTCACGGCGAGCGCGAACAACCAGAGCGCGGCGCAGCCGCCAAAGGCGAGCGACTGGAGGTGTTTCTCAGCGACATAGCCGCCCAGAACGCCGGTCAGCAGCAACGCCGCGTTGGCAGCGGCCCATTGAATCGACTGGAAGCGACCCGTCAGCCCGAGCGGCTGGCCCTTTTCGACCATCAGCGCATCGACGATGACATCGCCGAGCGCAATCGCCATGGTGGTCGGCAGCAGCAGCGCGAGCATCATCCATTGGCTCCCCGGCGAGAGTGGCACGAAGGCGAGCAGAAGCAGGCTCAGCGCGGCGAGGCCGTTTGCGAGCAGCAGATAATTGCGCCGGCGCGAGCCGAACAACGGCACGAAGTCGGACAGGAGCCCGAAGATCGGCTTGATCGTCCACGGCACGGCAAGCAGCGCCATGAGCCCGGCAAGCGTCGCCGGCGACTCGCCCCAGCCTTTCAGCAGCGAGCGGACCGGCTGGGCGATTAGTCCGGAGGTCGGGTCGCCGACGCTCTGCACGAAATAGAGCGCTGCGAAGAAGGTGTAGGCGCCCATCACGGCCGAATGCGGCGGTGGTGTTCTTTGGTTCTGTGAGCTTCGCCTGGCGTCGTTCGGCACTGGCCTCGGCCCGATCCATTGATCTGAGCCACGCCCTACACCGGATTCAGCCGCCCTGTCTCGGTTTCTATAACGCCTCAGATGGCGCGGAACCGATAGGCTTTGGTTGGATCGAGCATAACCTTGGGTGTCACAAACGCCGCGATTGATTTACCGCGAACCCGTGTAGGGTCCGGGATACGCAGCCTGCCCGACCAGTAAACCAAGAGGGAAACCTCGATGAAGAATAATGCCGCGAAACTTCTCATCGCCTCGGCCACTATCCTCGCCCTCGCCGGCGCGGCATGTGCCGAGTCCGTCTCCGTGACGCCCGCCGTGCAGCAGAAATTGCCAATGGGACTATCATAATTTCTGCGACCAATATGCGATCGGCAGCGAGTTGCTCGACATGTGCTTCAAACTGAACGGCCCCAAGCTGTCCGAGCCCTCCGTCGACGCGCTGATTGCCGCCGGCGACACCTCGCAGGAATATGTCGACCAACAGAAGAAGCTGCTCGGGAAATAGGCTAAGGGCCGATCGTTCGGGGCAGAGGACACCATGCAGGGCGAGACAGAGTCGGTGATCACGCAGCGTATCGATAAGAACGCCGCGCCGCGCTCCAAAGCCGCCGACGTGCTGATGCGCGAACTCAGGCATTTCGGTACGGTGTTTCTTTATCTCGCAGTGGTGTTCGGCGTGTTCGCTCTGCATGCGTTCGTGGTGCTCGCCGATAACGGCATGTCCTACCAGTTCTACGGCGCCTCGATCATCAATGCGGTGATCCTTGCGAAGATCCTGCACGTAGCCGAGGCGTTCCACTTCGGCGAGAAATTCACTGGCGTTCGGCACGTTGCTGGTCGTTGCCTATGTCGTCGAGGAAGTTGGCGTCGGCCTCATTCGCGGCAAAAGTCTCGCCGAGAGCAGGCCCTCGGCGGCGGAACGCTCGCGGGCATTGCGGCGATCGCGGTCATCATGTGCGTTACGCTGGTCCCGTTCTTCGCCTTCAAGGAAATCCGACGCGCCTATGGCGGAGCGGGATTCGACGCCCTGATTTTCAGAGACGGCAGTGCCTGAGGGCTGCGAACCAAAGCCTGCCCCAGTTTGAAGATTCGCGCGATGCGGGCAGTCGAGCAATGCTAAGCTACTTGAAGCTGCCGGCCCTGTTGCGCGCATGCCACCCCTCGGATCTTTTTGCGTTTTTCGGCATTCGAGGCGAACCACCTAGTGCGGTTTCGGCTTAAGCTCTGAGATCAATTTGAGATTCGGGGGATTTCGTCAGATGCGGACCACTATCGCGCTACCGCTTTTCACCTTGGGCCTCCTCGCCTACTCGGCGGTGGCGGCCGAGGCCGACTCCTACAGCAAGGCCGTGCAGCAGTCCTGCGCGTCCGATTATAAGAAATATTGCGGCGAATATGGGCTGGAATCGACGGGGCTCAGGGGTTGCATGGACAGGAACGGCAATAGTCTTTCCAAGACCTGCGTGCAGGCCTTGGTTGCATCGGGCCAAGTCAGCCAGGCCGAAGTGGACCGCAGGAAAAAGGCCGGCCATTAGCCGCCTTAATCGCCTGTCGCCGACTGCGCCCACCCGCCTCATTGCCAGGGCCGCGGTTTGCGTCCTGTCATGGGAACCAGGCCTAACAGCCGGGAGTCTATCCATTGGCGCGTCGCCTTGTTGCCGGCGCGACCTTTAGATAAACGCGCGCAAAGGTTGGTTGAATGGTTATTGTCGGCGGTGCGCTCGCCTTTATGGCGATCGGCGCGTATTTCGCCTGGTATTTCGTCAAGAGAGGCCAAGCGGTCTGGCGCGAGCGCGCGGCAAAGAAAGAGCGCCTTGCCACCGAATCGGCGGCCGCGCAGCAAAAATCCGATATCGAGAAGATGGCCGCCGAGTAGGCTTGCTCCGCCTAGCCCGTGACGGGCCTTGCCCTCAGCAACTAAATTCGTCTCTTAGTGATGGAGTCACCAGGATGGCAAAGCTCGACGCAGCGAAATCGGGAAAGTTCAGGATCGGCGGCGAGATCGAGATCAATCGTCTCGGCTTCGGCGCCATGCGCATCACCGGCAAGGGCATTTGAGGCGAGCCCGAGGACAGGGCGGAAGCCCTCCGCACGCTGAAACGGTTGCCCGAGCTTGGCATCGATTTCATCGACACCGCCGATTCCTACGGGCCGGACGTGTCGGAGCAGCTGATCCGCGAAGCGCTTCATCCCTATAGCGGCATCGTCGTTGCCAACAAAGCGGGGTTCCAGCGGCCGAGCCCCGGCGTGTGGGAGATGGTCGGGAAGCCCGAATGGCTGCGCGCGCAGGCAATTGCCAGCTGCGAGAAACTCGGCGTGAAGCGCATCGACCTCTGGCAGTTGCACCGCATCGATCCCAAGCTGCCGTGCAAGGCGCAGTTCGCCGCGATAAAATCACTGATCGACGAAGGCATCATCCGCTATGGCGGCCTCTCCGAGGTGTCGGTTGCCGATATCGAGGATGCTGCCAAGGTGTTCCCGGTGGCGACGGTGCAGAATCGCTACAATCTGGTCGATCGCGGCAGCGAGGACGTGCTCGATTATTGCGAACGGCACGGCATCGGCTTCATCCCGTGGTTTCCGCTGGCCGCCGGCGATCTCGCCCGCGAGGGCTCGATGCTCGACAAGATCGCCAAGGCGCATCGTGCCGTGCCGAGTCAGATCGCTCTCGCCTGGGTGCTGAAGCGAAGCCCAGTCATGCTGCCGATCCCCGGCACCTCGAAGGTCAAACATCTCGAGGAGAACGTCGCGGCGGTGAATGTCGAGCTCACCGACGAAGAGTTCGCCGGACTTGATCGCGCGGGCCGCGCCGCCTCGGAAGCGGCCTGACGGCGCGTCACTTGCCGGCGGGCACGACCGGCTTGCCGGTCAGATGGCCGTAAAGTGCCAGCGCGCGGTTGACGTAGGACGCCTCGGGCAGGGCGAGCGACGACGGCAGGCTCTCGCCGGCGAAGGCGAGGCCATAGAAGCGGTAGAGGCCGGGCGATTCGCGCTCGACGAAATGCACCGATTGCAGGTCGTCGGGATCGAACAATGTGAGCATGAAGCTTCTGACCGGGGTCACGTTCTCCACCGCGACGACGAACCGGTCGGCGGCGAGGTCGCGCACCTTCATGCGGTAGACCACCTCTTCGGAGGTGCGGTTGTCTTGCTGGGCAAAGTAGAGGTCGTGGCCGCTTTTCATTTCGGCGAGGGTGAAGTCGGCGCGCGAATGGCCGGAGTCGGGCGCGTCGAGCGCCGAGGCGCTGGTAATCAAAGTGCGCCAGCCGCCGTCGGTCACCGACCAATATTGCAAGCCCTTCAGGGAGGAGATCGCGCCGAAGCGCTTGAGCAGCTCGTCGGTCGTGCCGTTGAAATGGAAGCGACCGGCGAGCGCCACCAGCACGCCGTCTTCCTTGGCGGTCCAGACGACGCAAGGTGCGGGCTGCCAGGCGGCGAGCTCGGTACCGCTGATGACCTTGATGGCCGGTTGGGCATCGACGGCGGCATAGTCGGGAACAGGCGTCGCGCCGCAAGGCGGTACGACGCCCATCTCGGCGGCCACGGCGGGCCCCGCCAAGGCCACGACGATCAGCGCGATGGGAAGCAATCGTTTCACCGACGAACCCTGTACAGGATTGGTGCAGGCCGTAAAGCCCGAAACAACGTTATTTCAATATCCCAGCATGCGCCTGGCCGGTGGGGACCAAATTGGTAATTGCTGCGCGCCTAGAATGTGGGACATCCTCGGATGTAGTTCGAGAGGGACCTAATGTTGCGCGAGCAGCTCATCTTTGTCGGAACCTTCGATATCGCCGGACCCGTGCGCGGCAAGGGGTTTCCGGCGAGCGAGCTTACTGCGCGCGTGAACACCGGCATCGGCTGGACGCACTCCAACCTGATGCAGGTTTGCTTCGGTCCGATCTTCGATACTCCCTTCGGCGCCGTGGCGACCTCATGATCGTGCCGGATAAGGCCACGGAAGCGAATTTCGATTTCGCCGACGGCACGCCAGAGCATTTCTTCCCTGGGTGACATTCGTGAAACCGACCCGGGCCTTGGCAATGCTGCCCGCGCGAATTCCTGTGCCGCGCGGTCGACGCCCTCAAGACGGCAAGCGGGCTCGAGGTGATCGCCGCTTTCGAGCACGAGTTCGTCTATACCGGCATCGAGGATCAGCCTGGACACGCGTACAGCCTGAACGCGTTCCGCCGTCAGGGGGCCTTCGGTGAGAGCTTCATCGCGGCGCTCCGCGCTGCGGGCGTCACATCCGACTCGTTTCTCGCCGAAAACGGCCCGAGACAAGATAAGGGCCGTCCTTGGTCACGCGGATCTCGGCACTGCTTTTGTCGCTCATGGCTCAACCTATGACGAGGCTCCCGCGTTGTACATTGTGCAGTAATAACTTGAAACAGTTTCAACTAGGATCAGCGCGGTTTCAACCGAGGAGGACACGATGGCTGGAGATGTCGTTACGCGGGATCAATTGGCGGCGCTGCTGAACGAGGATCTGTCACGCGAATATCAGGCGATCATCGCCTATGTGGTCTATTCGCAGGTGCTGAAGGGCGCCGAATATATGAACATCGCGGCGCAGCTCGAGGAGCATGCCCATCAGGAACTGCAGCACGCATTGATCATCTCGCGCCAAATCGACTATCTCGGCACAATGCCGACCGTGACGCCGAAGCCGGTCAAGACCTCCGACAAGGCGCGCGAGATGCTCAAATTGGATCTCGACAACGAGAACGAGACCATCCGCAATTACCGCGACCGCGTGCGCCAATGCGAGGCACTCGGCGAGTTCGCTCTGGCCGAGCAGCTCCGCGAGATCCTGGTGCAGGAGCAGGACCATCAGATCGATCTCGCGACGGCGCTCGGCGAGGAGGTGCCGGATGTCGGCGGAAGCAAGCCTCAGGCCAAGCCCAAAACCAAGCGCTGATCCGCTGTAGGACCTCAAAGGCGGGGATAAGCGTTGTGCGAGCCATCAAGTCCAAGGAGGAACCAACCATGCAAGCCACCTGGAAGCCGCATACGGAGCACGGCGATTTGACCACGCGCAGCAATCTGCCCGACAGCGTCTATGCATTTCCCAAGCACAAGAAGGAGCCGCTGACCGACGCGAGCCATGTGCGAAACGCGCTGGCCCGGTTCGATCAGGTGCAGGGCGTGTCCGACGCCGACCGAGAGCAGGCCTTCGCCAATATCAAGGCCGCGGCCAAGCATTACGGCGTCGACGTCAAGGAGAAGAGCTGGAAGGAGCTTGGTCGCTAGGCGAAGCTGCCCCGAGCGCCGCCTGGCGGGCCTGTTGACGATTGCGGTCGACAGGCTTGCCAGCGCGCCGGACGTGGAGTTGAGTGGTCTCATCGAGATTCGACCGCCAAGGGGAGGACGCCAATGGCCAAAGGACAACAGCGGAGCAATAAGGAAAAGAAGAAGCCCAAGCAGAAGAAGGTCGCGCCGCCGCCGACATCGTCGGCGGGCGGTCAAAAGTCCGGCGGCAGCGGAAAGAAGGGCTGACGCAGTTCACTGCCCGCTCGTGCCGTTGGCCTAGTCTAGGAGAAGAGCGGTTGCGCCTCGCGGTGCTGGTCTGGCTCCTGTTGCTCTTCGGCAGCGCGCAAGCGGGCGAACCGTAGCTGACCGTCACGGTCGGCGGCGAGACGCGCGAGTTCAGCCGCGAGGCGCTGCTGGCGCGAGGCGACGTTACCACCATCGAGGTGGCCCGCTCACTAGGAGCTGGCCGCTGTGTCTAAGCGTCGTCCAAGGCGTAGCGGTTCATGAACTCCATGGTCTTGGAGGGATCGATATTGCGTCCTTCCAGCGAAACCAGACATAAAAGTCGACGGCGTAGTTGTTGCTCTTGAAGTCGAGCTGCTGGATCGTTGATGTAGGCGCCGACCACGACCTTGGTCGGCTCGTCGGTGATTTTGTCTTTAGCGGCTTTGGCGATCGCCTGCTTGACGGCGTCGGGAGGATCGCCGGGCGTTGCGGGTCCGCTTCTTGCCTCAGGCCAGGCGAGCGAGACGAGCATGGGGGGCGACCAGCCGGCGTATGAATCTTGGCATGCGCTAGCGTCGCAAACGGGGCTTGCCAGCGAGCGTGGTGTGCCGGCGTGGAGGCATTTCGGGCGCGGTTTCCGTGCTAGGCTGGTCCTCGTGTCTATCAAGGCTCGCAGCGAGGATGCCTTTCTAAACGGCCTTGCCGCTCCCGGCGAGAGGGCAATCAACAGTCGTGCCGCAAGCCTGGCCGGCTCTGCCGCTTTGCATGGACTTTTGCTGGTCTTTCTGTTCCTCGCCCTGCCGTCAGGCACACTTGGCTCGCAGCGCGACCTGCTCTCGATTCCGGTGGAAGTCTCGGTCGGCGACGATATCAGGCCCGCCAAGGCCGAGCAGGCCGCTTCGGTGGTTCAGCCGGCCTCGCAATCGACGCCGTCCGATGCGGGGGTGACGGGAGAGGCGCCCTCGGCGACCGGCCCGCGGGATGCTCTCGACGCCAAGCTCGAGGCTCTGGCGCAGCTCCGCGAGCCCGATGCCACCACCAAGACCGACGGGAGTGGAATGGGCGTCGCCAGCATGCTCGCTAATGACGAGGAGACCGCCGGCGAGATCTCCGCCGCCAAGGATTTGATCCGCGTCCAAGTCGTGCGCCGCTGGAATCTCGATCTGAAAAATCTCGGCTTGGCCGACGCTTCGGTACCGATCCGCGTCAGGATCGGCAACGACGGGCGCGTCCTCAAGGCCGAGCTGATCGATACGCCGCGCTCAGCCGATCCCGCCTATCATGAGATCGCAATCAGCGCCCGCAACGCGGTGCTGATGTCCTCACCGTTCGCGCTGCCGGGGCATTATCGCGGCGTGATGGATCTGGTGATCGACCTCAACCCAAGGGACGCTTTACGCTGAGATCGTTACGGCAGATCGCGGGCGAGGCGAAATCCGGTCAAGGTCGAATAGTCGATTTCTCCCTGTCCCTCGTCCCCGGCGCCGCCGACGCTGCGCGCCGCCGAGCGCACGAACACCGGCAGGCTGATCCACGAGCCGCCGCGGATGACATGTCTTTGGCAATCGGCTTCGGTCCAGGCGCTGCCGTCATCCGGCGCGCCGTCATAGGTCGGATGCCAGCAATCGGCGGTCCACTGCCAGGCGTTGCCCATCACTCCGTAGAGACCGAAGCCATTCGGCACGAAAGCATCGACATCGGCGAGCAGGCGTTTGTCCCAAATGCTGCCGCAGCCGTTGCAATTGGCGTTGCCGATGCCGATGTCGTCGCCCCACCAACGCGCGGTGGTGGTGCCGGCGCGCGCGGCGTATTCCCATTCGGCTTCGGTCGGCAACCGATAGGGTCCATGGTCGCGCGCGGCGCCCGGGCGCTCGATGCGGACCTTGCCGTTCAGCCATTCGACGTAGCGCATGGCATCACGCCAATCGAGACAGACCGCTGGCCAATTCGGCGCATCGGCGTCGTAGGGCGGAGAGGCGCGGCCGTGGCCGGGAGAACGCCAGCCCATGTCGAGCAAAGGGTTGCAGGCCGCAGGCTGGTAGCCGGTGTCTCGCAAGAAGAAGAGGAACTGCTCGCTAGTGATGTCGTATTTGCCGATCGCGAAGGCTTTGACACTGACATTGTGCTGCGGGCCCTCGGTGTCGAAGCGCCCGCTCTCGCTTGGCGGGCTGCCCATGACGAAGCTGCCGGCCGGAATCCCGACCATCACCGGACATTCAGTGCATTCCTTGAATTCGCGGTCGGCGCGCTCAGCCGCCCGTGTGGCTGTCGCCGCGACGGCGAAAGCGAGCAGCAGCAGGGTGAGACAGCAGGAGATGAGCCCGGGCCGGACCATGCTGCTCAGGCTGTTACTGCGCGTCTTTGGGCGCGTCGGGAAAGGCGTCGGGGGCGTCGGGCAGGATCTTCGACATGGTCCAGCGCGGCGGACGGAGCCCGCTTCTGGAGAGGTGAAGAATTGTCGGTCGCGCCGCGGCCGTGGCACAAACTTACTCAGAAGCCGGTGCAGCCTATGCCGCTCGCCGCTGTAGGACAGTTCTTCTGCAGGGTCGGAGGTCGCGAGCCCTCCTCGGCGGCGAGCAACGCGCGCTGCTTCTCGAGCTTCATGCGACAGTCCGTATAAGCGGGCGTGCCGGGGCTCGTGCCATAGCCGATGCATTTCTGATTGTCGGCGGCGTCGAATTGCGCAGTGTTGTCTTGCGACGACGTCAAGCAGCCCGTCAAAAGCAACGTGGACGCCAAAACTGCAAACGCTACCGGCTTCACCCGCCGCTCCCTTGCTGGCCGTCAAGTTTAGCCGAGGACAACACCGCGCAATAGGGGCATAGCGATGGCAGTTCGGCGGGAAGCACCGATTTCCGGCTAGTTGGGCGGGCAAAGTCACAATGCGCGCCACATCGATGTCGCTCAAGGTGGACGACCAAGAACTAGTCGCTAGATCGCGCGGGAGAAGCTAAACTGAACTTTCAAGCCCACAACTCGGGCTCAAAGGGGGGAACATGCCGCTCGATCTTTCAGCGCCCAAGGTCATCACTTTCAGTGTCGCGGTCGTCATTGCCTTGATCGCCGCAATTATTCACTACGCTCATCTCAGCGTCCCGTATGTCCACAGCGGGTTCACGCTCCTGTTGGTCGGCTTTTTGGTCCTGGCTGCCGGCAACGTGCTTCGCGGATTGTAGGACAAAGCGGAGCAGATAATAAATGGGCGCCTGTGCCATCCTCGCTGGCGTTGCCTTCACTCGCCCGTAGTGATGTCGTCCGTCTCTCCTAAAGCGCCCGCAACAAATCGGGATGTCCGCTGTGGGTCATGAGCGGACGCTAAGCGCGAATCTGGGATGTCCGCTTCACCCCCTAAGAGCGGACATGCTCAATGTCGGCAGCAATGTAGGCTAATGCCAAAAGCGACATTAGTGAGCTCGTCGGCGACATTCGCGCTGTCAGCACTAGCCCCAGCAAAGCGGCGGTGGCTGCGGCTCCGGCTGCCGGTGATCTTTCTCGTATTGAAGGAGGACTGGTTCAAGAGTTTCCTTCGGCCAAAAGTTCGGAGAGCCGATCTCTCTCAAGCAGGAGTCGTTCCAATATAATAATCCCGCGCTCCACGTCGACCGGCCTGCCTTCACCGCTCGCGTGACGGCGACGATGTCAGCCGATTCGGGATAGATGTAGAGGGGGGTCATTGGGATAAATGGGGAAATTTGGTCCATCGTCTCGAAAAGCTTGGTGCCCCAGGCCGGACTCGAACCAGCACGTCCTTGCGAACAACAGATTTTGAGTCTGCCGCGTCTACCATTCCGCCACTGGGGCACGGGCGAGAACATGGGATAAGCCCGCTTCGCGGTCAACCAGGGTGCGCAGAGGTTCGTCATACCGGCGAAGGCCAGTATCCAGCACATGAGTCAAAACTGGATTCGGGGTTGTGCTGGAATGACGAGGCCAAGTCTGATGGAAATTGACGCGCGTGGCCGGTAAGCAGGCGCGATGCTGAAGCGGCTCCGCCACCTTGCCGCCGCGATGCCAAGCGCGCCCGCGCTGGCGGCGGACAAGCTACCGATCGCAGGGCCTTATGGCGACGTCGAGGCCAAAGGCTGCGACGACTACCAGGGGGAAACCGAGGGCGGCTACATCATATTCGACAAAGAGGGGCGGGTGGGGAGTGTGGCTGTAAGGTCAAGTCCGTCAAGAAATCCGGCGACCGCGAATATGCCATCGTGGCCTCATGCCAATGCATCGAACGGTCCCAAAAAGACTTGGCGCCGGAAGCTGATCGTCCTGAGCAACAGCGAAATCGAGTGGAACGGCAGCAAATATCGAAAGTACAAGCCGCTTGCCTGAGGTGGCCGGGTGGGCAGATGGACAAAGAGCCGTCAGCCGGTTAAGGCATCACTATGCTGCGCAAACTCTATGACAAGGTGATCGCGCTTTCCGAGAGCCGCCACGCCCTGCCTACGCTGGCCGCGGTCTCGTTCGCCGAAAGCTCGTTCTTTCCCATCCCGCCTGACGTGATTCTCGTGCCGATGGCGCTGGCCCAGCCGCACAAGGCGCGGCTCTATGCGCTCGTCTGCACAATCGCCTCTGTGCTCGGCGGGCTGGTCGGCTATGCCATCGGCGCGCTCCTGTTCGACACGGTCGGCAAATGGCTGATCTCGGCATACGGCTATGGCGACGGCATCGAGGCGTTCCGCGCGGCCTACGCCAAATGGGGCGCGTGGATCATCCTGATCAAGGGCATGACGCCGATCCCCTTTAAGATCGTGACCATCGCTTCCGGCTTCGCCGGCTATAATCTTCTTGCCTTCTTCGTGCTGTCGATCATCACGCGCGGCGCGCGCTTTTTTCTCGAGGCCGAGCTGCTGCGCCATTTCGGCGAGCCGATCCGCGGCTTCGTCGAGAAGCGGCTGACGCTCGTCACCACGGGTTTTCTTGCCGCGATTGTCGGCGGGTTTCTGATCGCCAAATATGCGTTCTGAGATGGACGCATCGACCAAACCGATTCTCGCCAAGCCGCCGCGGCCTGTGCTCGCCGCGAGCGCAATCGTGCTCGTGATCGCCGCCGCGACGATCCTCACCGCATTCGGCTTCGAGCATATCGGCGGCTACGCGCCGTGCCCGCTCTGTCTCGAGGAACGTTACGCCTATTATTTCGCCGTGCCGGCCGCGGCACTCGCTTTGCTGCTGGCGCGGCGCGAGCAAACCGGATTCGCCCGGATCCTCCTGCTCGCTACCGCGCTCGCCTTCCTGGCCAATGCCGCACTGGCTGTCTTTCATGCCGGCGTAGAGTGGAAATGGTGGCCGGGCCCGACCGAATGCACCGGGGCGTTCGACCTCATCTGGGGTGAGCACGGGGTTGTCGATACGCCGGTGATCCGTTGCGACGAGGCGTCGTTCCGCTTCCTCGGCCTCTCCTTCGCTGGGTGGGACGCCCTGGTCTCGTCGTTTCTCGCGTTGCTGGCGTTCGCGGGTGCCGCGCAGAGGCGCTAGCGCGCCGAGCCTCACGGCACAGTCAAGCGAGCGTGATTGGCGAGCCACGGGCCGCCGCTGCTATAGCGGCCTGACACGTCATTCAGAAGGATCCGAACCATGATCTTCGCTCGCTCGCTCGTCGTCGCTGCCATCGCGGCTGTCGCGCTGCTCGGCGCGCTGCCGGCAAAGGCCGCCGAGTGGAAGCCGTTTACCCAAGCCGACTTTGCCGCGGCGAAGAACGACGGCAAATCGATCCTAGTCGATATTTTCGCGCCATGGTGCCCGACCTGCCGGGCGCAGAACCCGATCCTGACCCAGCTCACGCGCGACCCGGACTTCAAGGACCTCGTCGTGTTCAAGATCGATTTCGACACGCAGAAGGACGACGTGCGCGCCCTCAAGGCGACCTCGCAGAGCACGCTGATCGCGTTCAAGGGCGAAGCCGAGACGGCGCGGTCGATCGGCGACACCAATCCCGCTTCGATCGCCACGTTAGTGAAGAGCGCTCTCTAGCGGGCAGCTTCCGTGATCGGCACACTCGGCCTAGCTTTCCTCGCCGGCGTATTGTCGGTGCTGTCGCCCTGCGTCCTGCCGTTGCTGCCTATCGTGCTCGGAACCGCCGCGAGCGAGCACAGGCTCGGGCCCATCGCGCTCGCGGCCGGGCTCGCTCTGTCGTTCGTGACCATCGGCCTATTCATCGCCACGGTCGGCTTTGCCATAGGTCTCGACGCCGACGTGTTCCGCGCCATTTCGGCGATGCTGCTCATCGCCATCGGTCTCGTGCTGCTCGTGCCGAAGCTCCAGGCGCAATTCGCCCTCGTCGCTAGTCCGGTCGGCAATTGGGTCGACGAGCGGCTCGGCGGATTCGGTACGGGCGGTTTTGGGGGGCAATTTGCGCTTGGGCTGATGCTGGGCGGGGTGTGGAGCCCGTGCGTCGGCCCGACGCTCGGCGCCGCCTCGATCCTCGCCGCCAAGGGCGAAAATCTCGGGCAGGTCGCGCTCACCATGTTCGTGTTCGGGCTTGGCGCGGCGCTGCCGCTCATGTTGCTCGGATTCCTGTCGCGCGAGGCGATGATGCGCTGGCGCGGGCGCATGATGGAGGCCGGCAAAGGCGGCAAGATGCTGCTCGGGGTCGTGCTGGTCGCGATCGGGCTGATCGTCGCCACCGGTCTCGACAAGCGTATCGAGACGATGCTGGTCGATGCCTCTCCCGCCTGGCTGACCGAACTGACCACGCGTTTCTGAGGAAGGACGTTTCACGTCTCATCAGGAACTGCCACGGCTCATCCGCGTTCTAGTTGGGCTTACAGTGGGAAGCCAGCAAGGGAAGGGTTCAATGGGCTGCTCAGCGTGCGGGGTGTCCTGCGATAGTCCCTGTGCCATCATCTGCTATTCGGATTGCTCGGTGTGCTGGGTCGATGCGCCGGCCATGGCCGCGAAGATGATCATGGACATTGGCAGCGATGTCCTGAAAAGCGGTCGTGACATAAAATTGACCGGGTCGACCGAGGTCAATTTCTGCTGCAACGACATGCCATTGGACCGCCTCGCCGCGTTCCTGAAGCTGGTCTATCCGGAAGGGCGAATCGTGACGCCCATCACCGAGGCCAAGATCTTCACCAGGACAGCCACGGGGACGCTCGATGACGTCATCAAGCTGATCGGATTCGGAGCTGCCGCCAACTGAGGGCTTAAGGCTCGAGCTCGGTATCCCAGTAGAGATAATCGAGCCAACTCTGATGCAGATAGTTCGGCGGGAACAGCCTTCCGTTGCGGTGGAGCTCGAACACCGTCGGGCGATAGGGCTTTTGCGCCGGATGCATCTTCGCCTCGACAGGCAGCTTGCCGCCCTTCATCAGATTGCAAGGCGCGCACGCGGTGACGACGTTTTCCCACCGGGTCAACCCGCCGCGCGAACGGGGCACGAGATGGTCGAAGGTGAGATCTTCGTCGTCGCTGCAATATTGGCAAGTGAAGCGATCGCGCAGGAACACGTTGAATCGGGTGAAGGCGGGGTACAGCGCGGGCCGCACGTAGTTTTTGAGCGACACCACGCTCGGCAGCTTCATCTCGAAAGTGGGCGAGCGGACGGAGCGGTCGTATTCCGAGACGATGTTCACGCGGTCCAGGAAGACCGCCTTTACCGCGTCCTGCCACCCCCAGAGTGAGAGCGGATAATAGGACAGCGGCCGATAATCCGCGTTGAGCACGAGAGCCGGGAAAGTGCCTGGGGCGGCTGAAGCGGTTGCGACGTTCAAGGCGATAAGTCCTCGATGTTGCCCGTCGCACTCGGGCTAAAGCCTCCTTATGCGGCGGCATACTATAAGGGCATGTCGAGAATGTGAAGGGCCCAACATGCTGTAGCTGGTGCGCTCAATGCTCTCGTCATGGCCGGGCTTGACCCAGCCCTTGGGAGTGCATGGTCAGAACGGATGGGAAGGCGAAAGGCGGGTGAATCATACCGACCCCGAGCTACAGGATTGGCCGCGAATAGACGTGCCGCGGAGGCCATAGCTGGACCTGGCGGCACTTACCATCGCTCGATGAGTTGAGGAGATTGCTTCCCCCTGTCATACGTTATCTCTGTCACCCCTTGACGCGTCAACCTCTGACCGCGCACTTGCTAAAGGGCCTTCGCAAGGAGCGAATCCCCGCGGAATGGAAAAAATACTTCGATGGCTTCCTCCGAAGCCGCAGCCGCGCATTGTTCGCTATGCGAGCGCGACGCTCCTCGTTGCCCTTTGCTTCGGCTTGATGCGGTGGGTTCAGGCCGATAGCGGAAGCGACTCCTTCTTCCTGATGTACCCGGCGATCTTTCTGAGCGCACTTCTGTTCGACAGAGGCTCTGGATTTATCGCCACAGGTCTGAGCACGGTCTTGATCGTCGTCTCGATCTACGAGCCGGGCGGACCTATCGTGCCGGAGTCCTATTGGCTGCCCATCGGCCTGTTCCTCGTCATCGGTCTCGGCCTCGCCGCGCTCAGCGAGATATTGCGCAAGGGATGGGAACGGGCGATCGACGCGGAAAGAGCGAAGGATCTGCTTTACAGGGAGCTTCGCCATCGCACCAAGAACGATCTGGCGATGGCCGCTTCGGTGCTCAATCTCCAAGCCCGCGCTCAGGCCAAGGCCGAGATCAAAGAGGCACTTCTAGCGGCCGCCAACAGGCTGCAGGTTCTGAGTAAGGCGCATGAGCAATTCGAGCCGAGCGGCGATGAGCAGGCAGTGCAGATGGGCGAATATCTCAAAGTCCTATGCAACTCTCTGTCGGAGTCGATGAGTGGCGAGAAGGCGACCGTCGAGGTTCAGTGCGACGAGATCGGGCTTCCTGTCGCGCGTGCGATTCCCGTCGGGCTCATCGTGAACGAGTTGGTCACCAATGCCTTCAAGCATGCGTTCGATCGGGGGCAGGCCGGCGCCATCGCTGTGACGTTGCGGCACGGACAGGGATACACGCTGGCGGTTGAAGACAACGGCAAGGGTTGTCCTAAATCGCCAACGAGCGGGCTCGGGACACAACTGGTGGATCTGCTGGTACGGCAACTAGACGGAGGCATGGAGCGCACGGCGGCCACGCCCGGATGTCGCGTGGAAATTCAGTTTCCGGAAAAAGCTTGAGGGCTCGTGGAACCTGCGAAGGCTTGCTTCAGAAAGGCCCCGCCGAGACGCAGGCCCTCGCCGTCGATGCCGTGGCCGATGCCTTGCGCGACGTGCCATTCGACGGGAAGGCCGGCCTGCGCCAACTGCTCGCGGGCGATCAGCATGGCATCGAGCGGGATCACCTCGTCCATGTCGCCATGCACCAATAGCACTGCAGGCGCGGCACCGGGATTGGTGGGCAACGCCTCTGCCGTCGCCAGCGCACCGGAATAGCCGACGATGGCCGCGGGTGCTGGATGCCGCTTCAGGCCGACGGCAAGCGCGAGCATGGTGCCCTGGCTGAAGCCGACCAGCGCCAGAGCGCGAGACGGCAGCGCGAGCCGCTTCAGCTCGCCATCGAGAAACGCCTCGAGCACCGGACCTGCCTTGGTCACGCCGCGGGCGATCTCGTTAGGGTCGCGGAAGGTGAGGTTGAACCATTGCCGTCCCATCGGCGCCATGCCGCAGGCCTCGGGCGCGTTCGGCGAGACGAAGGCGGCGTTCGGCAAAGCGCGCGCCCATTCGCGCCCGAGCCCGATCAGGTCGTTGCCGTCGGCGCCGTAGCCGTGCAGGAACACGACGAGCTGCTTCGGTGCTCCTCCGGCCGCCGGCGGCAGGCGAGGTCCATCGAGAGTGACCGCCATGCTATTGATGCTCGTCGGGCACTTCGTCGGACGAATGCGCGTTGAGCTGCCCGTAATTCTGGATGCCGATCTCGTTCAGCAGATTAAGCTGGGTTTCGAGATGGTTGATGTGGCCCTCTTCGTCGCCGAGCAACTCCTCGAACAGGTCCATGGTCACGTAATCCTCTTCCTTCCGGCAGCAGGCGCGCGCCTCCATGTACAACGCGCGGGCGCCGTACTCAGCCTTCAGGTCGCATTCGAGGATCTCCTTGATGTTCTGGCCGATCATCAGGGGATCGAGATGCTGCATGTTGGGAAAGCCTTCGAGGAAGATGATGCGGGTCACCAGCTTGTCGGCGTGATGCATCTCCTCGATCGATTCCTCGCGCTCCTTCTTGGCGAGTTTGGTGAAGCCCCAGTCGTCGAGGAGCCGGTAATGCAGCCAATATTGATTGACCGCGGTCAGCTCGCTGGTGAGCGCCTTGTTGAGATATTCGATGACCCGTGGATTGCCCTTCATTGTGTCCTCCTGTCAGCCTTGCTTGCCATCATGGCCTGTTCCTCGCGCCCCGCTCAAACGAAAAAGCTGCAACTTTACGGTGCTACAATTGCGGATAATGTCGCTAACGTTCCTCGAACGGCGAGCGTGGTGAACCTGATGCTGCCGAGGCCGGGCCCTCTTCGTCATAGGCGACCATCAACTTGGTGATGAGCGGCAGGCAGCTGCCGCACGAAGGACGCTTGCCGAGCTGGCGATAGATGCTTCCGGGTGTCAGCACCACGAACGGGTCGGCCGTGCGCAGCGCCGATACAGCCTCGGCGATGTCCTTGGACGTGATCATGGTGCAAGAACAGACGATCATGCCCTTTCTCTAAGGCATGAGAGCCAGGTTTGTCGTCATGTCCCTTGACCTGGCTCAACCGTGGAACGCTTAGTTGACGGCGGAAGCGCGTGAAGCCCGGGCCTCGATGACCGACAATCGCGCTGCTAGGAGCGGCGCTGCGCCGCATAATAAGCCCAGAGTAGGCGCGCGGCGACCGATCTCCAGGGCCGCCAGGCTTCGGCGATCGCGACCATTTCATCGAGGCCGGGGCGCGCATCGAGGGCGAGAGCGTCTTTGACCGCGTATTGCAGTGCGAGGTCGCCCGGCGACCAGGCGTCGGCCCTGGCGAGGCAAAACAGGATGTAGATGTCTGCCGTCCACGGACCGATGCCTTTGAGGGCGGTCAGCTCGGCGTGAATCACGTCGTCCGGCGCATGGGTCAGGGCATCGAGGTCGAGCGTACCGCGGTCGAGCGCGTGCGCCAGGCCGCGGAGCGTCGCGATCTTTACCCCGGACAGGCCCGCCTTCTTCAGGGCCGGATCGGGCGTCACGAGAAGCGACGCTGGCGTGAATGGTCGTACAGTCGCGTGCAGCCGGTCCCAAATCGCTGCGGCGCTCGCGACCGAGAGCTGCTGACCGACGATGATGCGGGAGAGGCCCTTGAAGCCGGCCGCGCGGCGGCGAAGCGGCGGGACTCCGGCAATCGCGTGCACGCGCGTGAGGCGTGGGCAGGAGCCCACCAGCGCCGCTAGCCCTTCGGCAAGATCAGCCTTGGTCCGGATCCGGCGGTCGGCCAAATTCCCTATTTCTTCCGTTACTTAGGCAAATATTAGCCATGCCAACTTAGCCGAGTTTTAAGCGATTGAGGCGATCATGCCTACCGGGATTGGAAACCATCGTGGGTGGGGTCATGCAGGCGGAGCACTTTCGGCCCCAGGATCTGTTCGCTCAGATCCAGGGGCTGGTCGACGGGCTGACGGTTGAGCGGAGCGCGCGCGATGCCGCCGAGGCCGCCAACAAGGCGAAGACCGAGCTGCTCGCGATGGTGGGCCACGAGCTCAGGGCGCCGATGGAATTGGTCATTTCCATGATCGACCTGCTCAAGGCGAGCCCGCTCGATCCGGCGCAGCAGCGCTATACCGACATGATCGTGCAGGCCACGCAGAGGCTCGTCCACGTTCTCGACGACGTTCTCGAATACGCGCGGCTCGAGGCGGGAGGCTTCGAACTCGATAGCGCGCCATTCGATCTGCACGAGCTGCTGCATGATGTGGGCTTCGAGCTGCAAGCGCGCGCAAGCCAGAAGGGACTGACAAACTCGCTCGATATCGGCGCGAGCTGCCCGCGCGCGGTCGCCGGCGACGCGGCGCGGCTCCGCCAGGTGCTCCTGAGCCTGATCGACAACGCGCTGAAGTTCACCGCGGAGGGCTCGGTGCGCCTGCATGCGAGTGGCATCGACGTCGACGGGCTGTGGCGGCTCAGATTCGACGTGAGCGACACAGGCAGCGGTCACAGCAGGGCCGAGCGCGAGCTTCTGTTCAAGCCCGCGCTCCACGTGCCGAGCGCGACCGTCAGGCAAAATGGCGGTACCGGGCTCGAGCTGGCGATGGCGCGGCAGCTCGCGGAGCTGATGGGCGGCGAGGTCGGCTGCAACAGCGTGGTGGGCAAGGGCAGCCTCTATTGGTTTACGCTCGCCGCTGCGCACAAAGCGGCTGCGCCGCAGGTGCGCAGCGAGAGCGAGCCAGAGCCACTCGCCAAGCTTTCCGGCCGTGTGCTCGTGGTCGAGGACAATGCCGTGAACCGTATGCTGATCGCCGACTATCTCGAGGAGTTCGGCTTGAGCCACGAGATGGTGGCGAGCGCCTCGACCGCACTGCTCAGTCTCGCCTCCAAGCACTACGACCTCGTGCTGATGGACGCGATGATGCCCGACCTCGACGGCATCGAGACCACCAAGCGCATCCGCGGCCTGCATGCTCCAGCATCGGAGGTGCCGATCGTGGCGCTCGTCTCGACCAAGAACGGCGACCGCGGCACTTATCTCTCGGCCGGCATGGACGCCTATGTGGCCAAGCCGATCCGCGGGCGCGAACTCTATCGGGTGCTCGCGCCGTTTCTTGCCGGCAAGGCGGGCGACAAGCCCGCTTCGCTCGCGGCTAGAGCTGCTGGCTAGAGATTGTCGAGCAGGACGCCGGCGAGTAGGATCAGATAGGCGATCAGCAATAGGCCGAGCGCATAGCCGGTGAAGAACGGCAGCGGCACGATCATGCCGATGATCACCAACGCAGCGATGACGACGGAGACGAAGAACGTCTCGCGCCGCGGCGTGCTCAAACGAAAATCCATGACGTCCCCCAATGGCCAGACGCGCCTCTTTGCGCCGGAAGCCCGACTCTAGCAAAGATGCCGGCGGTCATGGCCGGCCTTGATCCGGCCATCCACGCTTTTCGATCGTTCGAATAGGAGCTAAGCGCCGGGAACCGGGACCTTCTCGCGCGCGCGGAGCGGGGGGACCGGGACGCTCACCTGGGCGAGCGTCTCGGCCTTGGCGTCGACCAGTCTGACGATACCCATCATTATGTCGTTCAGCTGGAAGTCCTTGGGCGTGTAGATGGCCGACGCCCCGCACTGCTTCAGGATGTTGACGTCCTCGAGCGGGATGATGCCGCCGACGACGACGGGCACATCGCCCAGGCCCGCCTCGCGCAAGCGCTGCACCACCTCGCGCACTAGCGAGACATGCGAGCCCGACAGGATCGACAGCCCGACGACGTGAGCATTGGCCTCGCGCGCTTGCTGGACGATCTCGGCGGGAGTGAGCCTGATGCCGTCATAGACCACCTCCATGCCGACATCGGTCGCGCGGACGGCGATCTGCTCGGCGCCATTGGAGTGGCCGTCGAGACCGGGCTTGCCGACCACGAAAGTGAGCGTGCGGCCAAGCTTGCCCGACAACTGCTCGACCTCGCGGCGAACGTCCTCGAGCCGCGCCGTGTCGATCGCGTGCTTGGCGTGGATGCCGGTCGGCGCGCGATATTCGCCGAACACCTCGCGCAGGATCCCGCCCCATTCGCCGGTGGTGACGCCGACTTTAGCGGCGGCGATCGAGGGCGGCATGATGTTGCGGCCTTCCGCGGCAGCCGATTTCAAATCGATCAGCGCTTGACGCACCGCCTTGTCGTCGCGGTCGCGGCGCCACGCCTGAAGCGCGGCGATCTGCTCGATCTCGACCGACTCCGAGACTGTCTGGATCCCCTCGATGCCGTTCGCCGACAGCGGCGACGGCTCGGTCTCGGTATAGGCGTTGACGCCGACCAGCACCTGCTCGCCCTTTTCGATCGCTTCGACGCGGGCCGCATTGGAGGCGATCAGCGCCTCCTTCATGTAGTCGATGGCCGCGACGGCCCCGCCCATCGCTTGAAGCTTGGTAAGCTCGGCGCGCGCCTCTTGCTTCAGCTCCTCGACCTTGCGGTCGATCTCCGCCGAGCCGTCGAAGATGTCGCCGTAGTCGAGAAGGTCGGTCTCATAGGCGACGATCTGCTGGAGGCGGAGCGACCATTGTTGGTCCCAGGGGCGCGGCAGGCCGAGCGCCTCGTTCCAGGCCGGGAGTTGCACGGCGCGGGCGCGCGCGTTCTTCGACAGCGTCACCGCGAGCATGGAAAGCAGGATGCGATAGACGTTGTTCTCGGGCTGCTGCTCGGTCAGGCCGAGCGAATTGACCTGCACGCCGTAGCGGAATTGGCGGAGCTTCGGATCGGTCACGCCGTAGCGCTTCTCGGCGATCTCGTCCCAGAGATCGACGAAGGCGCGCATCTTCGACACTTCGGTGATGAAGCGCACGCCGGCATTGACGAAGAAGCTGATACTGGCAACGACTTGCGGGAATTTCTCAGGCGAAACCTCGCCCGACTTCAGCACCTCGTCCAGCACGGCCTCGGCTGTCGCCAGCGCGAACGCAAGCTCCTGACCGGGCGTCGCTCCCGCCTCCTGCAAATGATAAGAGCAGACATTGGTCGGATTCCATTTCGGCATGTCGCGGTTGGTATAGACGATCACGTCCTTGATCAGCCGAAGCGATGGCGCCGGCGGGAAGATGTAGGTCCCGCGCGAGAGATATTCCTTCAGAATGTCGTTCTGCACTGTGCCCGTGAGCTTTGCGTGGTCGGCGCCCTGCTCCTCGGCGAGCGCGACGTAGAGCGCGAGCAGCCAGGCCGCCGTCGCATTGATAGTCATCGAGGTGTTCATCGCGTCGAGCGGAATGTCCTGAAACAGGCTCCGCATGTCGCCGAGATGGGAGATCGGCACGCCGACCTTGCCGACCTCGCCGCGGGCTAGGATGTGGTCGCTGTCGTAGCCGGTCTGGGTCGGCAGGTCGAAGGCGACCGAGAGCCCGGTCTGACCCTTGGCAAGGTTCCGCCGGTAAAGCTCGTTGGACGCCTTGGCGGTCGAATGGCCGGCATAGGTGCGGAACAACCAGGGCGTGTTTCGCTTGGGTAAAATTCCGCTCATGGGCACGCTCGGGATGGTTCGGTTTGGCTTGCATCGAAGCATGCTCGACGCCGCTCGGCAACCATAGCTGGAGCTTCCCTTCCAAAAGACGAAGGGCGGTGCCTTCCGGCACCGCCCTTCGCTAAACGTAAACCAGCTTCCGCTAGTTCATGGTCTTGTTCTTGGCGCCTTGGCCGTCGGCGCTCTTTTCGACGCCGGTGCCGCCAGGGGCGTTACCAGAACTGGCGCCCTCATTCATGCCAGTGGCGCCGGGGTCCTCGGTCGACTTGTTGGTGGCGCCCTCTGAGTCGGCGCTAGCCTTCACACCGGTGCCGCCCTGGTCCGACGAATTATCGCCGCCGCCCTGAGCTGAGCCGGCGCCGCTCGCCGGCGGCATGGCATCGTTCAGGCCCTGCTTGTTGGTTGCGCCTTGGCTCTCGGAACTCTCCTCGACGCCGGTGCCGCCGGAGGCGTTGCCGGTATCGTTCGTGACGATGGTGATGTCGCTCTTGGCGCCGGGGGCATCGCCCTTGGGATCTCCGGCGAGCGCTGCGGTGGCGCTCAGGCCAAAAGCGAGCACCGCGGCGGTGGTCAAAAGATTGAGGTTCGATCTCATTGAGCTCTCCTTCCGGATAGGGGTCTTAGGGGAGCCCGGAGCACGGCCCGTGCTTATGTCGCTGCCCGGTCTAAAGCGCTCTGGGACTGATAGGGCAACGTGTGGCCGGGAGCGGGGTTCCCGGCATCAACCAAGCGTGTTTTGCCCCCTGGGCAGTGCCGCCAGATTTTGCTAACGCTCCTCGCTTACCGGGGGACCATGCCGCAAATGTGGAGTTTTGGACCAAGAGGAGGCGCCTTTGAGGCGCTTTCGCGCGTTAAGGCATCCTGCCGCAAACATGTTGCAGTCGCGAGATGAATAGAAGAGAATTGCCGCAGTGCAAAAAGAGACCGAACAAGGGACTGGGGGGACAATCAGGATGAATGAGATGTCGCTAGCCGTAGTTTCCGAAGCAACGGCCGCACCAGCCGGCGCGCTCAAGGATCTCTACGAGATCGGTGAGATTCCTCCGCTCGGTCATGTGCCGAAGAACATGTACGCCTGGGCGATCCGCAAGGAGCGCCATGGTCCCCCGGACGAGGCCATGCAGGTCGAGGTGCTACCGACTTGGCGGCTCGACTCGCACGAGGTGCTCGTCCTCGTGATGGCGGCCGGCGTCAACTACAACGGCGTGTGGGCATCGCTAGGGCAGCCGCTCTCGACACTCGACGTCCACAAGAACCCCTATCATATCGCCGGCTCGGATGCGTCTGGCATCGTCTGGGCGGTCGGCTCGAAGGTGAAGCGTTGGAAAGTTGGCGACGAGGTTGTGGTCCATTGCAATCAGGATGACGGCGACGACGAGGAATGTAACGGCGGCGATCCGATGTTCTCGCCGTCGCAGCGCATCTGGGGCTACGAAACCGCGGACGGCTCGTTCGCCCAGTTCGCGCGCGTGCAAGACCGCCAGCTCCTGGAGCGGCCGAAGCATCTCACCTGGGAGGAGGCCGCCTGCTACACGCTCGTGCTCGCCACCTCCTATCGCATGCTGTTCGGTCACCGGCCGCACACGCTGAAGCCAGGCCATAACGTGCTGGTGTGGGGCGCCTCGGGCGGTCTCGGCTCGATGGCGGTGCAGCTCTGCGCCACCTCAGGCGCCAATGCCATCGGCGTCGTGTCAGACAACGACAAGCGCGACTTCGTCATGTCGCTCGGCGCCAAGGGCGTGATCAACCGCAAGGACTTCAATTGCTGGGGCCAGATGCCCAAGGTGAACACGCCGGAATACGACGCCTGGTCGAAAGAGGTGCGCAAATTCGGCAAAGCCATTTGGGATATCACCGGCAAGGGCGTGAATGTCGATTGCGTGTTCGAGCATCCCGGCGAGTCGACGTTTCCGGTCTCCTGCTTCGTGGTGAAGCGCGGCGGCATGGTCGTGTTCTGCGCCGGCACCACCGGCTACAACCTTACCATGGACGCGCGCTATGTGTGGATGCATCAGAAGCGCATCCAGGGCTCGCATTTCGCCCATCTGATGCAAGCGAGCCAGGCCAACCGGCTGGTGGTCGAGCGGCGCATCGATCCCTGCATGAGCGAGGTCTTCCCCTGGGAGCAGATCCCCAAGGCACATATGCGCATGTGGAAGAATGAGCATCGCCCCGGCAACATGGCGGTCCTGGTGAGCGCGCCCTGCACCGGCCTTCGCACCTTCGAGGACGTGCTCGAGGCGAGCCAGCAAATGCACGGCGGATAGCCGCTGGCGCGTTCTGCTCTGTGTCATGACCGGGCTTGTCCCGGCCATCCACGTCTTTCAACGACCGGCTAGAAATCGTGGATGCCCGGCTCAAGGCCGGGCATGACAGACGGTCTTTGTTTGGCAACCAGATCGACTCTGCGCTGCAACAGGCTAAGATGGTGCGGTGCAACTGTGGCGTGAGCCGCGTGATAGAGGGGGCAGAGTGATGAGCAATCCGTTGGTGAAGAAGGACTTGGTCGACGCGATTCTAGAGTTGCGCGAGGATGTCGAGCGGCAGCTCAAGGCGAACAAATATTACATCGCCCTGCACAAGCTCGACGAGCTTCTGGCGGCGATCACGCCGCTCGACATCGTCGAGGCGACGGCCGAGCCGGCCCCTGCGCCAACCCAGACCATCGAGACGGCTCCTACTCCGGAAGCTGCGGGCGAGGAGGTCATGAGCTTCCACGGCGTGGTCGAGCAGCCGGTCAGCGACGGGAGCTTTACGTCGCACGAGGCGAGGGCCTAGGCGGTTCTTTGAGCTTGAATATTACGATTTGACTTGAGGCGCGCGGCACGCTTCCGTGGCCGCTGGATCATGGGTTTTGCATGAGGCGCACGCTTTGACTGCCGTCGAAACCGTCAGGGGCCATGCGGACTCCGCCACGCCTGAGCTCATTCCCCTTCTCGACAAGGCCGCCGAAGCGGCCGCTACCTTGCGCGACCGCGCGGTCAAGGCCGTCGCCGCCAAAGTCTCCGCCGGCGGCAAGATCGACGCCGCGGCACTCGAGCGCGAGCAGCGCGCCGCGCACGGGCTCGCCTGGATCGCGACCTATGCCGCCGCCATCGATCAGATAGCACGCTATGCCAAGCGCATGGAGGGGGAGGGTCGTTTCGACGAGATCGAGCGCCTGCTCGCCCAGATCGGCGTTGCCGAATATCTCGCCCAGCTATTCGGTGGGGTGATGATGAGCCAGGGCGAGATCGTGCGGCTGCACGAGCTCGGCCTCGGCGATGCCGACCAGATCGGCTTCTTGACGCCCGCCGTGCGCACGCTGATCCAAACCACGACGCCTGAGACGCGCGCCCGCGTGGTCGAGCTGATCAAGCACGCGCAAGGAGCTGCGGCCGTGAGTTACGGCGATCCAGGCCTCGAAGAAACCTTCGAAGATATCCGCAACGAGATGCGCCGCTTCTCGGAAGCCGAAGTCGTGCCGCACGCGCAGGAGTGGCACCTCAAGGACGAATACATCCCGCTTGCGCTCATCGTGCAGATGAGCGAGCTCGGCGTGTTCTCGCTCACGCTGCCCGAGGAGTATGGCGGGCTTGGACTAGGCAAGGAGGCGATGTGCGTCGTCTCCGAGGAGCTGTCGCGCGGCTATATCGGCGTCGGCTCGCTCGGCACGCGTTCGGAGATCGCCGAGGAGCTGATCCTGAACGGCGGCACCGACGCGCAGAAGCAGGAATGGCTGCCGCGGATCGCGAGCGGCGAAATTCTGCCGACGGCGGTGTTCACCGAGCCGAACACCGGCTCGGACCTTGCCGCGCTCACCACCCGCGCCGTGCGCGACGGCGATGTCTATCGCATCACCGGCCAGAAGACCTGGATCACGCACGCCGCTCGCGCCGACCTGATGACCGTGCTGGCGCGCACCGATCCTAAGGAGAAGGGCTATCGCGGCCTGTCGATGTTCCTGGCGCAAAAGCCGCGCGGCACCGACGACAATCCATTTCCCGCCAAAGGCATGACGGGCGGCGAGATCGAGGTGCTCGGCTATCGCGGCATGAAGGAGTTCGACATCTCCTTCGACGGCTTCGAAGTGCCGGCCGCCAATCTGCTCGGCGGGGTCGAGGGCCAGGGTTTCAAGCAGCTGATGCAGACCTTCGAGGCGGCGCGCATCCAGACCGCGGCACGGGCCATCGGCGTGGCGCAATCGGCGCTCGATCTTGGACTCCGCTACGGCATGGAGCGCATCCAGTTCGGCAAGCCGATCGTCGCCTTCCCGCGCGTCTCCGACAAGCTCGCCATGATGGCGGCCGAGATCCTGCTCGCCCGGCAGCTCACCTATTTCGCCGCGCGCGAGAAGGACGCCGGGCGACGCTGCGATCTCGAAGCGGGCACGGCCAAGCTGCTCGCCGCCCGCGTGGCTTGGGCCGCTGCCGACAATGCGCTGCAGATCCACGGCGGCAACGGCTTCGCGCTCGAATATCAAGTGAGCCGGGTGTTGTGCGATGCGCGCATCCTGTCGATCTTCGAGGGCGCCGCCGAGATCCAGGCGCATGTCATTGCCAGGCGCCTGCTCGAAGGTTGACAGCCTTGACGATAAGCCGGCGACAAGCCGGCATCCGCAAAAGGAGGAGACGCATGCGCTTTGTTAAATCGATTTTTGCCGCGCTTGCCGTGCTCGTCGTCGCGGGAGGCCAGGCCTCCGCGATCGACGTGAACAAGAAGATCGCGGCGCCTGGGCAAATGCTGGTGGTCTGGTCGATGATCTCGGAGTTCTGCTCGATCAAGGACTGGCATCCGGCGATCGCCGATTGCACGGAGAGCAAGGAGGGCAGCGCCACCTACCGCGTGCTCACGCTCAAGGACAATGGCGGCACGATCAAAGAGAAGCTCGATGGCTCCGACGACACGAGCTACACCTACGAGATTCTCGAGAGCCCGCTGCCGGTGGAAAACTACTCGGCCAAGTTCTGGGTCGAGCCCGACGAGCGCGATCCGAACCGAACCGTGATCCATTGGGACGCGACGTTCGACGCTAAGGGCAAGAGCGACGACGAGGCCAAGAAGATCGTCGGCGACGTATTCCTCGCCGGGCTGAAATCGATCAAGCAGAAGGCCATGCCGCCGGAGGATGCGCCGGCGCAGTAGGGCGAGAGCCTTGACCGCACGGTCAATCCTCATCACGGGCTGCTCGTCGGGCATCGGGCTCGCTTCGGCGCGCGAGATGAAGGCGCGCGGCTGGCGCGTGTTCGCCACCGCCCGCAAACCCGAAGATCTGAAGCGTCTGCGCGACGAAGTCGGCGTCGAGAGCCTCTATCTCGATTACACCGAGCCGGACTCGATCGAAGAAGCGGCGAGGCACGTGCTCGAAGCGACGGACGGCAGGCTCTCGGCGCTGTTCAACAACGGCGCCTATGGCCAGCCCGGTGCGGTAGAGGATCTCAAGCCTCAGGTTCTGCGCGCCCAATTCGAGGCGAATGTGTTCGGCTGGCACCATCTTACTTCGTTGCTGATCCCGGCGATGCGGGCGCAAAAGGCGGGACGCATCGTGTTCTGCTCCTCGGTGCTCGGCCTCGTCGCCGCGCCCTATCGCGGCGCCTATTGCGCCTCGAAATTCGCCATCGAGGCTTTGGCCGACGCGCTCCGGCTCGAGCTCGCGCCTTCCGGCATCAAGGTGATCCTCATCGAGCCCGGAGCGATCGCGACCCGTTTCGTCGAGCATGCGCTCGGCGCTTATCGGCGGAACATCGACCTCGAAGGCTCGGCCCACAGGGACATCTATCGCGCTCGCATTGCCCGGCTCGAGGCGGGCGGCAGCCAGACGTTCAAGCTCGGGCCCGAGACCGTGGCCGCCAAGCTGGTCAGAGCCGTTGAAAGCAAGCGGCCGAAACCCCGCTATTACGTCACGGTGACGACCTATGCCGCGGCATTGCTGCGCCGCATCCTGCCGACGCGCGCCCTCGACGCGGTGGCGGCAAGCAACTAAACTCATGGGCTGAGCGTTTCACCCAGCGCCACCAGCAGGATCCGATGGAGCACGCCGTCCGCCTCGCCATCCCCTTCGCGCTCGCCGCAGTGACCTGTGTGCTGCTTGCGGGGCTGTGGAACATGGTGCGCGGCGGAAATCCCAATCTGAGCCAAAAACTTATGCGCTGGCGGGTGCTCCTTCAGTTCATCGCGCTCTGCATCGTCATGACCGCCATCTATCTTGCCGGAAAATTTCCCATGTAACGAAGGCTTGACCCGCCTTTGGGCCAAGCTACGCTAAGAACTACGGCACGGGGCCAACCTTTCAGGCCCTGGTCGAGTTCTTTGTCTTTGACGCATCGTCCTGCCGGAAGTGCCGGCATTTGCGGCGACGATGCTTCAAGGCGGGTGGTGATGGTCGTCCTCAACAAGATCTATACGCGCACCGGCGACGACGGCACGACCGCGCTCGGGTCTGGTCGCCGCGTGGCCAAATATGACCTCCGCGTCGAGGCCTACGGCACGCTGGACGAGACCAACGCGGCAATCGGCATCGCTCGCCTGCACACGCGCGAAACCCTTCAAGCGCTCGATGCCATCCTGGCCCGTATCCAGAACGATCTGTTCGATCTCGGCGCCGACCTCTGCTTTCCCGACGAGACCAAGGATGCGCGCGGCCGGCTCAGCGTGACCGATGCGCAGGTCGAGCGGCTCGAGGGCGAGATCGACGAGCTCAACAAGGAGCTCCAGCCGCTCCGCTCGTTCGTGCTACCGGGCGGCTCGGCGGCGGCGAGCTATCTTCATCTTGCCCGCACCATCTCGCGCCGCGCCGAGCGCCTCATGGTCGCGCTCGCTGCGCGACAAGGCGAGCGGGTGGGCGAGCCGCTGCTGCGCTACGTCAATCGCCTGTCTGACTTCTTGTTCGTCGCCGCGCGCTACGCGAACGACAGGGGCAAGGCGGATGTGACATGGGTGCCGGGCAAGAACCGGTAACGAGGGTAAAGGGGTGTTTCCGTGTTCATTCCCCTGCATGACACCAATCCCCTCAAGCGGATTCGCTTCCAATATGTGACGGTCGCGCTGATCGTCCTCAACGTCGCCATCTACACCTTCTTCGAGACCGGCTGGTTCTTCCCGCTCGACGACGAGAATACGGCGGCATTCGCCGTCATCCCCGCGAAGCTGATGGCTGGCGGCCCGACCAGCGGCTCGATCTTCGCGACCGGCGCCTTCCCGATCCCCGAGCGCTTCACGCTCATCAGCTACATGTTCATCCACGGGAGCTGGATCCATCTCCTCGGCAACATGCTGTTCCTGTGGGTGTTCGGCGACAATATCGAGGATGCCATGGGGCATCTCCGCTTCATCATGTTCTATCTGATGTGCGGGATCTTCGCGGCAGTGCTGCATTCCTGGATGATGCCGGACTCGGAGCTGCCGCTGATCGGGGCGTCAGGCGCGGTGGCCGGGGTGATCGCCGCCTATCTCATCCTGCATCCTAAGGTGAAGGTGTGGATCCTGGCGCTGTGGCGGATTCCCATCAAGATCACCGCGGCCTGGGCGCTCGGCATCTGGATCGCCGCCCAGTTCGTCAACCTGTTGATCGAGGGCGAGGAGAACGTCGCCTGGTGGGCTCACGTCGGCGGGCTGGCGGCCGGGGCAGTGCTGATCCTGTTTATGCGGCGGCGCGGTGTAGTCCTGTTCGACAAGACCAGGGGCGGCGCCTAAAACCCACTCAAAACGCCTAGAAACCATTGACTTGAGCCATGGCCGGCAGTACGGTCGCCGCCATCTCGCAGTTGCGAGATGGACTGGGTCTAGGGGGCCGGTCGTAAGCTGCGGGGAACAATAGCCGCATGAAAATACTCGTTCCCGTGAAGCGGGTCATCGATTCCAACGTCAAGGTCCGCGTCAAATCAGATGGCAGCGGGGTCGACCTTGCCAATGTGAAGATGTCGATGAACCCGTTCGACGAGATCGCCGTCGAGGAGGCCGTCCGCATCAAAGAGCGGGGCGAGGCGGGCGAGGTCGTGGCCGTCTCTATCGGCAGCAGCAAATCGCAAGACACTCTGCGCACCGCGCTCGCCATGGGCGCCGACCGCGCCATTCTAGTGAAGACCGATCAGAGTGTCGAGCCGCTCGCCGTCGCCAAGCTGCTCAAGCAGGTGGTCGAGAACGAGAAGCCCGACCTGGTTATCATGGGCAAGCAGGCGATCGACGACGACTGCAATCAATCGGGCCAGATGCTGGCCGGCCTGCTCGGCTGGCCGCAAGGGACCTTCGCTTCGAAGATCGAGCTGAACGGCGCCAAGGTGAAGGTGGTGCGCGAGGTCGATGGCGGGCTCGAGACGCTCATTCTCGCCAAGCCTGCCGTGGTCACCACCGATCTCAGGCTCAACGAGCCTCGCTATGCTTCGCTCCCCAACATCATGAAAGCCAAGAAGAAGCCGATCGACGAGACGACGCCCGAGGCGCTCGGCGTCGACATCTCCCCTCGGCTCAAGGTCGTAGCAATCGCCGAGCCGAAGACGCGCGAAGCCGGCATCAAGGTGGATACCGTCGCGGCGCTGGTCGACAAATTGAAGAACGAGGCGGGAGTCCTCTGATGGCCGTCCTGCTGCTGGCAGAGCACGACAACAAGGCGCTTGCGCCGGCGACCGCCAAGGCGCTGACCGCAGCACGCCAATTCGGCACCGATGTCGATATCCTCGTCGCCGGGGACCATTGCCGCGCCGTCGCCGAAGCTGCGAGCAAGCTCGATGGCGTGCGCAAGGTCCTGCTCGCCGAGGCGCCGTATCTTTCGCAGCGTCTCGCCGAGGAGGTCGGCGCCACGGTGCTCGCGCTGATGAACGGCTATTCCGTCCTGCTCGCGCCCGCCACCACCACCGGCAAGAACGTGTTGCCGCGGGTCGCCGCGCTGCTCGACGTCGCCCAGGTGTCGGACATCGTCGAGGTCAAGTCGCCGAACACTTTCGTGCGCCCGGTCTATGCCGGCAACGCGCTCGAGACGGTCGAGACCAGCGACAAGATCGTCGTCGGCACGGTGCGCACCACGGCGTTTGCCAGTGCGGGCGAGGGCGGTGCGGCGCCGATCGAGACCGTGACCGCGGCGCCGGCCGTCGGCATTTCCAGCTTCGAGGGCTCGGAGATCAGCGTCAGCGAGCGCCCCGAACTCACTGCCGCGCGCATCGTCATCTCGGGCGGGCGCGGCATGCAGTCCGGCGACAATTTCAAGACGCTGATCGAGCCGCTTGCCGACCGGCTCGGAGCTGCCGTCGGCGCGAGCCGCGCCGCGGTCGATGCCGGCTACATGCCGAACGATCATCAGGTCGGGCAGACGGGCAAGGTGGTGGCGCCCGAGCTGTACATCGCCGTCGGCATTTCCGGCGCCATCCAGCATCTTGCCGGCATGAAGGACTCCAAGGTGATCGTCGCCATCAACAAGGATGCCGAAGCGCCGATCTTCCAGGTCGCCGATTTCGGCCTCGTCGGCGACCTGTTCACCGTCCTGCCGGAGCTCGACGCCGAACTGAAGAAGGCGGGCTATTGAAGAAGCGGTTCATGAGGAACGACGATGGACGACATAGTTCAAGGTACGGCGATTCTCGCCGATCCAAGCGCGCAAGGCGATCCCGAGGCTAATCCCATTCGCAAGATCGGCATCATCGGTGCGGGACAGATGGGTGGCGGCATCGCCCATGTCATTGCGCTATCCGGCTACCACGCCGTCATGCATGACGTGGCCAAGGAGCGAGTCGATGCGGCGCTCGCCAATATAGGCAAAAATCTCGCCCGCCAGGTCGCCTCAGGCAAGATCAGCGAGGAAGACCGGCAGAACACGATTGCGCGCATCAGCTATGCCGAAACGCTGGCGGGTCTCGGCGACGCCGACCTCGTGATCGAAGCGGCAACCGAGGACGAGACGGTCAAGCGCAAGATCTTTGTCGCGCTCTGTCCGTTCCTCAAGCCCGAGGCCATCGTCTCGACCAACACCTCGTCGATCTCGATCACCAGGCTCGCCGCATCGACCGACCGCCCGGAGCGCTTCATCGGGCTGCATTTCATGAACCCGGCGCCGGTGATGGAGCTGGTCGAGATGATCCGCGGCATCGCCACCGAGGACGTCACCTTCGGCCGCACCAAGGAATTCGTCGAGACGCTCGGCAAGACGGTCGCCGTGTCCGAAGACTTCCCCGCCTTCATGGTCAACCGCGTCCTGCTGCCGATGATCAACGAGGCGGTCTATACGCTCTACGAGGGCGTCGGCTCGGTCGATGCCATCGACACCGCGATGCGGCTCGGCGCGCATCATCCGATGGGCCCGCTGCAGCTTGCCGATTTCATCGGGCTCGACACCTGTCTGTCGATCATGCAGGTGCTTTATGAGGGCCTGGCCGATTCCAAATACCGGCCTTGTCCGCTCCTGGTGAAATACGTGGAAGCCGGATGGCTCGGGCGAAAGACCAAGCGCGGCTTCTACGACTATCGGGGCGAAAAGCCCATGCCGACCCGCTAGCGGCGCCGGCGGTTACGGCGCACGCGATTCTCCTCTGAACTCGGCGTTGAGTGGCCCGGCTTTGCTTCAGGCGACCGATCGGCTTCAGCCGGCGGAGCATCGGCATCTTTGGGCCTACCCTGACCGGGGTAAGACATGCTCGTCTGGCGACCTCGCTTGTCTTGCATTGCTTCCTCGCGCGCTCGAATTCTCGACGGGTTCTAAACTACAGGGCAAGAACCTGCGGGCTCGGCCAAGAGTTCCCGCTTCGAAACCCAACAGCGAACGGCAAATTTAGGCGCAAGACTTACATGCGTTGTCATCTCCGCCAGGCGTGAGCGGCAAGACCGTCTATCTCAACATTTCCGGTTTTGAGCTTCCCATTCGCTATGCCGCCGGTGGCACGAGTCCGGCAGCATGAGCGTCGTCGCCGCCGCACTTACAGGGAGGAGACGGCGCCTCTGACCACGGAAAATGGTGGATTGCCGACGACCGGCTCTGCCAGCGCTGGCCGAGTTGGATGGACGGCAAATCCTATTGCTACAGGCTTACCCAGACCGGCACGTCACTGCGCTGGGTGCGCAGCGACGGTGCTTCGGGCACGGCGCGGATCGGCGGGTAGAAACTCACCTAGAGCGTTTCGATGTCTTGCTCTTGTTGCTCTTGCCGGCCTTACTCAGGGCGATGGCAACCGCCTGCTTCTGCGGCTTGCCGGCCTTCATCTCGGTTTTGATGTTCGAGCTGACCGTCTTGCGGGACGATCCTTTCTTGAGCGGCATGGCGCCCTCGTCAGATCACGTGGAACAGATAGAGGAAGATGATTGCGACGACGGGAACGCCGAGCAGCCACAATACGATTCCGCGCATGGTCTGATCTCCTTTGTGAGAGGGAGCTATTTGCCCCTGAGAGCGTCCTTGATGCCGCCGACGGTGTTGCGGATTTTGCCGGCGGTCTTGTCGGCCTTGCCTTCGCCCTCGAGCTTGGCATCACCGGTCATCTTGCCGGCGACTTCTTTGAGCTTTCCCTTAGCTTGCTCTGCCGAGCCTTTGATCCGATCCTTGTCCATGGTTTTCTCCTTGAAGTTGGGTGTCAGCGTCGGGGATCGACGCCTTTTGGCAGGGTCGATCAATCGCAAAACCAACAAGCGCTCGGTCTATTTGTTCCGCATGCGTCGATTCATCTTGGTGATGAGACGAATGAATGCGTCCCCAAGATGTAAAATGACATAGAGCGGTGAGCGCTCTAGTAGGAGTCTCGGTGTGCGCGTACGCGCGCAACCCCGTAGGAACTCTAGCGGAGCCAGATCGTTGCTACCTGCAGCACAATTCCCAACTTCGCCCGGAGAGTTCCATGAGCAAATCAGCCCAGGCCAGAGACACCCGCTTTCGCAAGGAGGCGGAAGAGACCGCCGGCGACGAACGCGCGATCCAGAAGGAGGTTGATCGCGCCGATAAAGCTGCCGGCAAGGAGAAGAAAGCAGGGGCGATGCAGGCCGGCGCGCGGGTCTATCCCGAGCCGCCTCTGCCGAAGCAGCACTTGAAGAAGCCGGGGCACGAAGCCGACCTGGAGCTCGCGCCGATGTACGACGCGCCGCACTACAAAGGCTCCGAGAAGCTTCAGGACAAGGTGGCGCTGATCACCGGAGCGGATTCGGGCATCGGCCGCGCGGTCGCCGTGCTGTTCGCGCGCGAAGGCGCCGACGTGGCCGTAGCCTATCTCGATGAGCACGAGGACGCCGAGGAGACCAAGCGCGCGGTGGAGGCCGAAGGCCGCCGCTGCATCCTGCTGTCAGGCGACGTGGCCGATGCCGATTTCTGCAAGGATGCCGTCGAGCGGACCGTGGGCGAACTCGGCAAGCTCGATATCCTGGTCAACAACGCGGCGTTCCAGGAGCACGTCAACAGCTTCGAGGAGCTGACCGACGAGCATTTTGACCGTACCATCAAGACCAATCTTTATGGCTATTTCTTCATGGCAAAGGCTGCGGTGCCGCATATGCAATACGGCAGCGCCATTGTCATGACCGGCTCGGTGACTGGCTTGCTCGGTAACAAGGACCTGCTCGATTATTCCATGACAAAGGGCGGCATCCATGCCTTCACCCGGTCGCTTGCGACCCATCTGGTCGACCGCGGCATCCGGGTGAACGCCGTGGCTCCGGGCCCGGTGTGGACGCCGCTGAATCCGGCCGACAAATCGGCCGAGAGAGTCACCAAATTCGGTGCCGATACGCCGATGAAGCGGCCGGCGCAGCCGGAAGAAATCGCGCCCGCCTTCGTGTTCCTGGCGGCGCCGTCCTGCTCGAGCTACATCACCGGCGAGGTGCTGCCAATCATCGGCGGCTATTCCGGCGGCTGACGGAGATACGTTCTCAACGAGGCGTTTCGAGGAAGCGCATCAGGGCGCTCTCGATGCGGCTCAGGCCTTTGCGCATGCGCCCGCGCAGGAGCGAGGTTTCCAGCCTGCCGGCCTCGTAAGCCTCGATCACGCTTGGATGGATGTAGCTCGAGCGGGCCACGCTGCGGGTGTTGACGAGAATTTCGCTGACCTCGTCGGCCGCGTTGACGATGGCCTTCTTGCGCAGCCGCTCGCTCTCAAGCCCGTTTTGCTCGGCGAGGACGGCAAGCGCGGCGGCCGACGCGCGGAAGGTGCGAAAATCCTTGGCCGAGATTTCTGACCCGCTCGCCTTGGCCAGGAACTTGTTGACCTCGCGGGCGGTCACGGGCCGCTTGCCGCCATTGCCATCGGCGACGCCGAATAACCTACCGCCGCGGGATGCCGAGAGCTTGCGCAGGACGCGGGCGAGCAACGGGTCGCGCACTTCGCGCCTGATCTCCTTGCCGCCCTTGCCCTTGAACACCAGCACCACCTTGTCGCCGTCGAGGGCGACGTCGCTCTTGAGCAGGGTCGAAGCGCCTCTGCCGCCTTCGCTCCGGGCATATTCCTCGTAGCCGGGCCGAAGCAGAGCGCGGTCGATCAGGCGAACGACCGCGGCGACGACCTTGGTTCGGGTCAGCCCCGGAGCGGCAAGAGCCTGGCGCACGGCGCTGCGCACGCGCGGCAGGGCAGAGCCAAGGCGCTTTAGACGGCCTTCCTTGGCCGACGCGCGCGCTTTGTCCCAGTCCGGGTGATAGCGATATTGCAGCCGGCCTTCGGCGTCGCGCCCGATCGCCTGGATATGCGCGCGCTCGTCGGCGGCGATGCAAACCTCGGTCCAGGCCGGAGGAATGGCGAGCTGCCTGATGCGCGCCTTGATAGCCGCCTGGCTTACGGTGTTGCCGAAGCCATCGCGGTATGAAAAGCCTTTGCCGCAGCGTCGCCGCTGCAACTCGAGGGCCGAGGTCTCGACATAGACGAGGTCGAAGCGGCGGCAGAGCTTTTTGGGATCGTGCGTCATACGGACAGGCAAACGCCGTCAATAGCGTGGTAGTTTCATGTCGAGTTCGAATAGCGAAAGGGCCGGATCGCTCCGGCCCGCTCAAATCGTCTCGGCGAAAGGCCGGGCTTAGCCCTGCTTGGTCGCCGGCAGCCACACATTCTTGCTGTGGTCGTAGCTGTAGCCTGGCGCCGTCTGGAGCGCTTCCTTGGTCGTGTCGAGGACCAGATAGCGCTTGCCGTCCTTCTCTGCGACCTTCAACGCCTGAAACGGTACGGCGACGTTCTTTTCGCCGACGCCGAGGAAGCCGCCGACGCCGACCATCACGGCGTTTACCTTGCCGCCGCTGTCAAGCAGCAAGTCGTTAACCTCGCCTATCTTGTTGTCGCTCCGGTCATAGACATTCTGATTGTAATAGTCGCTGATCGGCGAGGCCTCGCCGGGCAGCGTGGTGATCATCTGCGGCGGCTGCGCCGCCGACGCAGGACCGGCGGCGATGCCGGCGGTGAGAACAAGGGCAACTGCCGTCGAGGCGAGAAGCTGTTTCATGGGGTTTGCTCCGGGGTTCGCGTTGTCATTGCCTGCCTCGTGCAAGAGATATTCAGCGAACGCTGCACCTTAGCGATAGTTCCCGCGCTTGGGACCGCCCCGACGGCTTGACCGTCCCTGTGCGCTGTTGACCGACTTGCGCACGGCGTTGAGCTTCTTGTCGGCGGCATTTGGCCGATCTCTTCGAACGCGTGCTCCATCCGCTTCGCCGAACACGGTGGCCGGGAAACGGCACCCCGAATTAAATGATTCAAATGCTTCGTCGGCGACGTTTTCCATTCTGGCGGGGATGGAAGTGTTGTGGCATTCTTGAGAATGCCCACCGGAACCGGGACCATGGAGCCGGTGAGTTTATTCCTCTCTAGACATCTGCGACCGCGAGCGCACGCGACAGGAGAAGCTGATGGGAAGTGTCAACCCTCCGAAAAAGCGAGACTACAGCGATAAAACCCGCATCGACATCAGGCAGTCCTATCAGGTTGCCTATTGGAAGGAGCGCTTCGGCGTCTCGCAGGAGGAACTCAGTGAAGCGGTACGCTCGGCCGGCGGGCGGGCGAGGAAGGTGGAAGAGTACCTGAAAGCTAAGCAAGACCGCTAAGACTTCCAGGCAATCCGTGACTTTGATGCCCCGAACTCTGAGGAAGAGAGCGAGTGCCCTGCGCCGCCGAACCGACGTTCGCCTTTTCTAGGGCGTGTACTCATAAACCGTCCAATTTGGGCGAAAGCGGACATGACGCGAACCTGTCAGCGCGCTTACTGACCATAGCGGACATCCTTCGGGCAAGAACTCGACTGGAAAGGTTCAGAAGGGAATACCCGAGTGGAACTCCTTCATCCAAAGCGCGGTGCAGCCCCGCTCGGAAACCAAACCACAGCTCAGCGTGAGCGCCTCAGAATAGCGCTCGCTCAAACTGGTACATTTGGCGTGGGCGCATCTAAACTTGGATGATGGGGCAGATCACCGGACCCTGCAAGTGGGATGCGCCAATCGAAAATTCGCACCTCGTGCGGCAGCCAACGTCCAAACCCGAATTTTGCGCAATTGGACGCCCAAGTCTCACGCGGACCAGCGTGCTCTTGCTCGACGCCATTTGGCGAGCGCGACCTTGTCGATTTCAGAGATTGTTGGTGATGGTGGTTTTGTCGGCCATTAGCGCAACGCCGGTCTAATCGGGCTGACAATGATGCAGTTCGTGACGCCGACTACGCCCCTCAGTCTGCGAATGGTTTGCTCAGCAGTTTCGCGGTCTAAGGAACAGTTGACTTGGCCAGAAAGTGTTACATGGCCCCTCTCGACCTCGACATGGATGGCGTTGAAACGAATCTTCCAGCCAAGAAGACTGCGTACGCGGTTCTCCAGTTCATCATCCGAAAAGACTTGCTCCAGGATCGGCGCTTCCACCGTTCGCTCCAATAAACTACCCGTCTGCATTACAATCCTCCGTTGGATTCCGCTCGGTCACGCGTGAGCATTTGTGGGCGATCGTTTAGGCCCCATGCTGGAACGTAGGCCACGAAACATCGCGAACAATGCGCCAGCAATGAGAGCCACAGCCACCTGCGCCGCGATAGAGCAGGCAGTGGAGCCACCGGTATTCATCGCAGCGAGCAAAGGAATGAACTGCAAAACCTGTCCCCCGACACAGTCGCTGATTGCGCCGGCGACGACGTGGTTGAGCTGCTGCTCAAACCCGGTCAGTGCGGTGGCGCTGGCAGCACAGGTGATGACTCCAAGCCCGCGTGACAGTTGTGGGAGATGGAAACGGCTTACCAGCCTAAGGAGTGAGAGTGTCATGACGACCCCGGTGGGCGTCCCGCTTTGACGAAGTTATTGTTTGACGCTTTGGCAGCCTAGCGGCACGGCTGGAGGTCGCTCAACTGTCCGGGTGTATGGCGGCTCAAGCGAAAAGATCGGCTAGTCCATACTATGGTCTATAGTTGCAATCTTGTGTGGGAGCGCGCAGCCGATGGCGACGCTCGGAGTGTAATGAGATGCCAAACGCATCAAAGCGCTATTCAGGTGATTGATTCGCAATCGCCATATCGAGAAATTTCGTCAGCTTCTCATCGCTGCAGGGCTTGCTTAGGAAGCCGATCGCCCCGGCAGCGAGCACCTTGCTGCGTGTCCTCTCATCCGGAAACGCCGTCACAAAAATGATCGGCGTGCGCCGGCCTTGCGCGATCAGGAGCTCCTGGAGTTCGACGCCACTCAGGCCCTTCATCTGAACGTCTAGAATTAGACAGCTAGTATCACCCGGATTGGAATCCAAAAACTCTTCAGCCGAACTAAAGGTGCTAGCGTTGTAACCGAGTGACCTCACCAGCGCTCTCGTGGATTCGCGCACAGCTTCATCATCATCCACAATCGCGATCATTGGAGTTTTCACCAATTCCTGTTCCCCGGAGCAGAAATCAGGGAGAGCGCCACCCGTGACTCCCCTTGTGCTTCGCTGCGTCTCCCCAGGCTGGGCAATTGGCAAGGCGAAGAAAAGTATACTTAGGTCTAGGGTGATCCACGCTTGCCGCTCGTGACGCCCAAAAGATCTGCCATTCTTATGAGATCGGCCAAAGAGCGCGCATGCATTTTCCGCATGATGTTGCCACGATGCATCTTCACCGTGACCTCGCTCAAACCCATTTCGCCAGCGATCTGTTTGTTGAGTAGTCCCGCAGTCACCAACCCAATGACTTCCTTCTCGCGCCCGGTGAGCGTTGCAAAATCAGCCTTCAGGCCTGCCACACGCGCAGCTTTCTCGCGTCTTTCTCGATCGCGGGCGAGCGCTAGCCGGACCGAGTTCGAGCAAGTCCTGATCGCGGCACGGCTTGGTCAGAAACTCGACGGCTCCTGCCTTCATTGCTTGCACGCCCATCGGGATGTCACCATGGCCGGTCAGGAAGATGATCGGCATGTCGGTCCCCGCGTTCGCCAACTCCTTTTGGAACTCAAGCCCGCTAGTGCCCGGCAGCCGGACGTCGAGCACCAAGCAGGAAGCGGCATCGGGGCGCTCTTTCGTAAGAAATTCGTCAGCGGATGCAAATACCTCAACATCTAGGCCGACAGACTTGAACAGGCTCCTCAAGGAACCACGCACGGCATCGTCGTCGTCGATGACGCACACGACCGATTCGATCGTAGATTGTCCGGACATCGTCGTTCCTAATCTTTCAATCACTTTGCGGCTTGCGCCCGCCTAGGTCGACATTTAGTCGAACCGCGACCCACCAACACAATTCTTTGGCACATAATATCAAGCTTTAGGCAGAGAGGTTACCCATGTTCAGGGCTCCTGAAACTGCTGCAGGGCTTCTCCGCCAATGCTCTCAATTGTCGATGACGATGAGTTAGTTCGCGAGTTAACGAAGGCGCTAGTAAGCTCGCTTGGTTACGCCGCCCGCACGTTTCCTTCGGCCGAGGAATTTCTTCGTTCAAATCTGGATGAAACGAGCTGTCTCATCCTCGATGTTCAAATGAAGGGTCTAAGCGGCATCGAACTGCAGGAGCGACTAATCAGTGCGGATCGGCCAATCCCGATCATTTTCATTACCGCTGTTTTAGATGAGCAAATTAGCAATCAGGTACTCGAAGCCGGGGCGATTGACATTCTGAGCAAGCCGTTCAGCGAAGATAGGCTGGCTAGTTGCCTCATTTCAGCGCTCAAAGGGTCACTAAGCACGCATGACTGACATCAGCGCCTCCTGACATTTCTTCCATCGCACGCATATCAGCTGCCTGCTCTTCCATCGCACGCATATCAGCTGCCTGCGATCGCAGATGGGCGACATTGCCTCGGCGGCAATTGAGCATCTGCAGTGGCTGAGCGCGCTCAACTATCACTCTCGACAGTCATTGGCGCGCTCGGATGAATTGACACCCGTTCCTCCGAAACTGGCCTTCGGCGAGCCTCATCGCGTCATCGATCAGTTCGTTCAGATCGATCTGGCCGCGGTTCCGATAGGATCTGGCCTCGGTTCCGATAGGCAAGAACGACGCATCGTCGTCGATGAGGACCGCAACGGATTCAAGCCAGATTCCTTCTTCTGTAGCAGGCAGACGTCATTGTAGACCAAAGTATGGGACCGCCATACCCCTGCACACTAGGGCACTAGGTTCGACCGAGCGATAATCTGCAAGTAACTGCATCGTCTCAAAAGAGCCCCCGTCTAGCCGAAGATGCGGCTGCTTAGTGCGGTTTTTACCAAAAAGCGAGAGAGGTAAGTCGCGCTCTCGCCCGTAAATCGAGGTGGAGCATGGTCGGTACCACTCGGTCAGACTCGGACGCGGTGCTTATCAAGCGCAGAGCCTTGCCGTTAAAAACCAAGAGTCAACCACCCTTCGATCCTGAGTCTTTCCTGTCCCACGGAAGCGGGGGAAGGACGAAAGCGAAATATCAAAAGAATGAAACGATATTCCGCCAGGGAGATTTGGCAGATGCCGTCTTTTACGTCATAGATGGTGAGTGCAAGGCCACCGTGGTTTCCGAGAAGGGCAAGGAAGCCGTGGTCGCTTTCCATGAGAGGGGGGAATTCTTTGGTGAGGGCTGCTTGACGGGCCAGCCGCGCCGCCTTGGGACGGTGACCGCGATCACAATGTCCGAGATAATGCGGTTTGATAAGGCCGCTATGGTACGTGCGCTCCATGACGAACCGAAATTTTCCGAGCTGTTCATATCGCATCTCCTCGCTCGGAACGTCCGCGTAGAAGCGGACCTAGTCGATCAGCTGTTCAATTCGAGTGAGAAGCGCCTGGCGAGGCTGCTCCTGTTAATGGCAAATTTTGGCAAGGAGAGAAGGCCAGAGCAGGTAATAATGAAGGTCAGCCAGGAGACTCTCGCCGAGATGATCGGCACGACGCGATCGCGGGTGAGTTTCTTCATGAACAAATTCAGGAAATTGGGCTTCATCGATTACAGCGGCGGCCCAAGCGGTCGCCTAGAAGTCCATGGCTCATTATTGAACATGGTTTTGCATGACACTCCCGGCATCGCAAAGGGTTCCGACTACAGTTGATCGCCGCGGTCTCACCCGTACCATTGTTGCCTCCCTACCTCGCGATCTACCTGTTGACAATTCGACGCTGGGACGAAGCGAGCATCGGTATCGTGCCCATGCCACCACCTAAATTGAGGCCCGCGACCATCAACGACGCCACCCTGCTTGCCGAACTGGTGAACCACGCCGGGGAAGGCATGCCCCTTTACCTTTGGGATCAGATGGCAGAGCCAGGCGAGGCCGCCTGGGACGTCGGCCGCCGCCGCGCCTCACGCGAGGAAGGCAGCTTCTCTTACCGAAACGCGACGATCATTGAGCAGGACAGCCAATGTGCCGGCTGCCTGATTGGTTATGAGATTCCCAATAATCCGGACCCGATCCCTGACGACTTGCCAAAAATGTTCGTTCCGCTGCAGGAGTTGGAAAACCTTGCGTCGAACACCTGGTACATAAACGTGCTGGCGGTGAGGCTACAATTTCGCAGGCTAGGGTTTGGCACCAAGCTTCTTGGTTTGGCTCATGAAACGGCGGAAGCGCTTGGAAAGCCGGGACTAAGTGTCATCGTATCCGACGCTAACAGTGTCGCGCATCGGCTCTACGAGCGTTGTGGCTACAGGGAGAGCGGCATAAGACCGATGGTCAAAGAGAATTGGGAAAACGACGGGCAGAACTGGGTCCTGCTGACGAAACACCTCAGATAGAAATCGGAGGTGGAATGTCTGCTTCTGGCACTAAGCGGACGTCGATGCCGAAAATGAGCATGTCTGCTTCTGGAGATAAGCGGACATCCCCGATCCGCAATGACCTAAAGCAGACATTAATGACCTAAAGCAGACATTTAAGACAACTCTCAACCACAGAAAGTCAGAACCTGCGCAACTCTGTCGGCGGGCGTGGCTTCCTTGGCCAGGCTAAACGATCCACCCATCTCTCGGCAGACGATTACGCAATCAAAACAAATTGCTGTGAAAAATGGCAGAGGAGGGGGTCGATTAGGTTTTGGCCAGTTGACGCTTCTGAATGGTCAGGAGCAATAGCGAAAGTGGTGTCACCTGGTTATGTCGCTTGGTCCAAATGGACAATCATATAAATCGATCCTTACCCAAGAGATCCGCGGCTTCATCGACAATCTTCGCAATGCGCTCGCGGGCAGGTACGAGGCGTGGACGCCATGCGGCTTCCCCTTCTGCTTGGGAAATCACGCTGCTTGGTGAGGGCAACGAAGCCGACTTAGATTTGATTGGTGCGGAAACGAGCGATCATCTCTGGCGTCACATCACTAAAGAAGCAGAGGGGTTCCCCTCGCCTGTCATAGGCACTGCGACCCTTGCAGTTGAGACCGGAATACGGGCATGGGCAGGGACCGTCATAGTTCGCAAGTGATGCGGCTAAGATTTTCTGCCGTATCTCCTGATCTGTAAGCCGAGGAGCCTGAGCGTGATCGGTAAGCCGAGAAACCTGCGCGGCTGGCGGCTTGTTGCATCCGGCTGCAATTAGGCCAGTGACTAGTAGCGTGAATACCCCGAAGGCAACCGCCGTTCTGACGATGATGAATGCAGCCATACCGTCGGTCTTACCGAGGTGAGCTAAAGAAAGAGTTGCCAAAACCCTCGCATTGCACCCCGGCCTGGGCAGCACACTCCCGTTCTCACCATAGGTCTACACCGGCCTTCGCCGTGGCGTTGCAGGCTGGTGATCGCTATAAGGATGTCGAAATCCAACAGGGAGGGAATCATGGGTATTTTCGGTGACATCATGTCGAAAATTTTTGGACAGTCCGCAAAGGCGGAAACTCCTGCAACGCAGCCCTCCCAGACTCCCACATCACCGTCTGCATCCACTGCGCCATCAAGCACATCGTCCACGCAACCGATGGTTGACATAAAAGCCGTGCTCAGCGGGCTTGCCAAAAGCAAAAAGCAGAAGCTCAAGTACGATACGTCGATCGTTGATTTGTTGAAGTTGCTTGACCTCGACAGCAGCCTTACTGCTCGGCAGAAACTCGCCAAGGAACTTGGCTATTCGGGGGACACAACAAAGGGCTCATCGAAAATGAATGTTTGGCTCCACAAGGAGGTCATGCGCCAGCTCGCCACCAATGGTGGGAAAGTTCCGAAGAAATGGATGGAGTAGAGCGCCATCAAGCGCAGGTCCATCGGACGGTCCAAGCGAAGGTCCATCGGATCACCTGGAGAAGGAGCGTTGGCCGGAAATTAAGCGGCTTGCCGTCTTCGAGCGAATGTCGGCCGTATATCCGCCTTTTAGCTGTATGGTGGGGGCATAGGACTAGGTCACAGAGGAGAATGGGATGAGAAAGACAAGTGTGATGGGAGCCACTCTAGTGGCAGCAGCAATGCTTTGCGCAGCGCCTATATCGCTTCAGCTATCCCAAGACAAAGGTTTGTCATTGTCCGTAAACAAGGCGGGAGCCGTTGTCGGGCGGCCGCTAACACCCGGAAGTGTTGCTGGCGTCCACCGCAGACATCATAGACGCCATGGATATTATAACCACGGTCACCATTACAACTACAACTACAATGGGCACTACTACAATCATCGCAGCTATTCTCATCACCATTATCGCTATTGGTAACACCTGCCGGGTATTAGCTTAGGGAAATCCAGCTTTCCCCTGGGGGCAAGGCCGCAGCGCACGCTGCGGCCTTCTTCTTTTCGGAAACAGTGGGAGTTGAAACGGGGTTCAAACGTGGGCGGGGTGATCTGGTAAGGGAGCGGCTGTTGGCCCGACCTTCAAGTTGACGACGGAACTCCAGTGATACTGGGACCCATGCCTCTCTTATCAGAGGACTTGGGGGCCGGGTGCTTGCGGCGGCGCAAATTAGGCACAGCGCACCACTCTCCCGTCTTATGGATGGGAGGCCTTGTACATTTTCCACTGGTCCTTGCACCAGTGACGGCGCCCCCAACTGCTCCACCTGCTAGTCTTTAATTCGCGCGCGATCAGGGTCCCAAGCCGCGCCTGTGGCAACAACAGCCAGGTGCTTTTGCGAGACCTCTGGACAGGTCAGTCCAGGATGCTGGCAAGGGGCGAAAAACCGCCCAGTCTGATGTCTGCTAAGTGGTCGGAAGCGGAATCCGCAAGGTCCAGTAAGAGCCAGAAGCCGACAACTTGCTCCGGCCGTCGAGCAACTTCACATCGTTGCCCCAACTTCACCTTCGTTTCGGCGCTCCGGTGAACTTTAAGCGAAGCCATGCGCCACCTGTCTCCCCGCGCTTCAACGTCGCTGCGACGATGACGACCCAGGGGCAAGCCGACGCGCACGTGAGCCGAGCCGCTGGATTCTTAAGTCCAGGGCACCCGTCGCTGCTACAAGGCTCGGCCTGGACCGCTACGGGCGGCGCGGCGAGCTAGCAACATCACTGCGCACAGCTTAGTCACGGGCGCGATCATGCCCCCTGCGCTAGCGGCTGCGTCGGCGCTTCGCACGTCAAGGCGAAGCTTTGCCCTCAGACAATATAGCGTGTGTTAAATTGTCGCCGGAACGTCAACTTTTGCAGACCTACGCGCTCGGTGGAGGACGAAATGGGCTTCCTCAGCGGATCGCAGTTCAACCTTGTCATCTCTCTTCGCTACACGCCAGTCGCCGGCGAGATGCCGTTCTGGTGCCAGCTGCTCGAGCAAACCTCGCGAAATCATCCACAACTCCACCGACGGCGTCCTGTCGATCGGGCAGGTGCTGATCTCGGCGAACAGCATGGGCGGCGAGGACGCAGACATCTGGGTTCACCCGAATGACGACGTCTGGCCGAACTCCTCGGGTGCTCTCCTGTGGTTGCCGTTCGAGTCGATCGACGTGTCGCAGGATTACATGTTGTATGTCACGATTCTCGTCCACGAGCTGTCGCACTACCTCTACGGCCTGTTAGACGAGTACAACAACAACTCCGTGTGCCTCGGCGACATCGCCACGCAGGCCTGCATCATGGAGGGATACCCATGGAACAATTACACACGGTGGACCGATGATGGCGGCGCCGAGTTCCCCGACTGGGTCACGTTCTTTCCTGCACTTCACCGGCGGAACACGCCGTGCTGCAGCTTGGCAACCCCTCGGAGTACTGCCACGACGCGAACCACAACGGCGCCGCGAACAATGACCAGAACAACTTTAACGGCGGCTGCGTGCTGGAAGCACATGGCCAAGGATGCGAAACACAACAACATCCCCTACGGCCTCGTCGTGCCGGGCGCGGACGGGCCGGCGCTACCCACCCCAGCCTTGCCGGCTGCCAGCGTGTGCACCGAATTGATCCCCGTTCAGCGATTCATGCTCGTGCTCGTCGGGAGGCCGGGCATCGAGTCAGCGTTATGATCCTGTTCACCGACGGTCTCCAGAACGCCGGTTCTGAGACGGCCGAGGATGTGCTGCCGGACTGCGTCGCCGGCGGCGTGCGCGTCTACACCATCGGGCTCGGCAACGACCAAGACGCGATCCTTCTCGGCAACATCGCCGCGACCACTGGCGCGACGTACTTTCCGATCGACGGCGATCTGCCGGCGGCCGAAGCCGGAATGGCGATCACTGAGGCGCTGGTCGAGATCGCTGGCGAGAGCCGCGAGAACGGCGGCATCGTCTCGTTTAACCCGATTGACGGCGCCGCGCCGTCCGTCGCGGCGGCCGACGCAGCGCCACCCTTCGACTGGGAGTTCGGTCCGCGAAAGGAGGGTCCGCGCCCTCGCCCGCGCAGCTCGTTCTCGTTCCCCGTGCACATCACGGAGGGGAGCCAGCACTGCACGCTCGGTGCGCTCTGGAAGGATCTGAAACGAAGGTTCACGGTTCGGGTCGCCGATCCTGACGGCAACACCGTCACTCCCGGCCCGGGCGCCCGTCGGGTCGCCGGGAAATACCCATACGGTTTCTACGCGATTGACAACCCGAAAGCCGGGACGTGGACCGTGACCGGTCTGTCCCGGTGCTGGCATCGGGACCACGCGTTTCCGGACCATCGGCTTCGAGGTTAACGACCGCATCTCGCTCGATGTCTCCCTCGTGCACGCGCACGTGCGCCGCGGCACGGACATCGAGATGCGTGCGCGCCTGCGGGCTCCCTGCGCGTGCCCGGCGCACATAACCGGTTGGGCGCTCACGCCCTCCGGCAAACGGATCAAGTTCAAGTTCACCGAGCACATGGGGGCCAGCCGCGACCCGAACGCGCCGTACACGTATACCGCGCGCGTCCCAACGGGCAAGGAGCAGCCCGGCCAGTACCTGATCGTCGTCGATGCTCGGAGAGCAAAAGGAAAGTTCGTGCTTGAACTCGATGAGCTTTACCGTTTACGGCCTGAACTCAAACCGGAGCAAATGAAGCGCGAGGTCAAGGTCCCCGCGATACGCCGGCGCGCCGCCGTCGCGGCGACGGTAGATGAGGAAGGACCGACGGGAAAGGAGCCGACCACCGGTTTCAACACCAAGGCGCCCTCCGTCCCGCAGAACCAAACGGCGCTTCTGAAGCGGTGGAAGAAGGCGAACAAGGCAACGTGGTAGCCGGTTGACGCGGGGCGTGGCGGCCAGCGTCACCTATCGCCCTCACGCTCACGCCACCGGGCTTTTCCATAGCGGGCTTGGTTTGCTCGACGTGGTTTGTTAAACTCAGTTCACCAAAGGCGCTTCCGACACGCTGAAAGTGACAGCGATGTTCGGTGCTCGTTTAATCGCAATCTTCGTCCTTGCGAGCCTGCTCATCCTGCTGCGGGTCGACCAAGCGCGGGCGGAAAGCCCGTCGTCCCGCTTTGCCGAAGACACGCTTCTGCCGAAGGATGCGCCCGCCGAGCTTCGGCGCGCCATAGCGGAGAAGTTTGACCTGCGGGCTGAGCTTAAATCGAGGCTGTTTGTCCAGGAGGCCGAGTCACTTCTCGAGTAGAGCCGCTCGAAACTCGTGAGCATTGTCGAGGCGCTGCAGGGAACGCAAAAATTCATAACGGAAGACCTTTCGCCTGAGCTCGCAAAGGGAACTCAGGACGATTTCCGGCGAGCAGGCGTCATCACGGCGAATTTGGAGGCGAGGCTGGCGGTTGCGCCTGGGCGTCTTGAGAAGGCCCTGGCCTTGCTGCGGGGTCTGCACGACGAGCCGAGGCTCAGTACAAATCGAGTCCTGAGCAAAGACCTGTGCGAGACTATCCAGGGACTGGAGACAGGGGCCGTGGCTGATCGCTCCGCGGGTAGCCCTTGAGGAGGCGCTCGCTCGGCTCGGCGAGCTAAGTCGCGATCTGGAGCGGGTCTCGGCGGGAGAGCTGGTCGACAGCGATCGTGTGTCCTTGGAGCGCAAAGCGACTGATGCGAACACGGCGCTGGGCAAGGCTGCTGTCGCCATCAAGGGCGGCTCTGGCGACGACCTCAGTTGAAAGCCCTGGAGCGAGATTAAGGCGCGCGGTGCCTTCGAGGACCTGTTTACCTGCGGCGGGCAGTTCGTCACGATAACTGGCGCCACTACGGGTGACGACACGATCTATGGGACCAGCGGCGACGACGTCATCAATGGCGGTCCCGGCAACGACACGATTTACGACGGCTCTGGCGGCAATGACCGCCTTCGTGGCGGTGAGGGCGATGACGCGCTCTACGGCAGCTGCGGGTTCGCGATTTGCTCTTCGGCGGTCTCGACAACGATCATCTGTACGGGGGGGACGATGGGGATATCCTCTTTGGAGAAGACGGTAATGATCAACTGTTTGGTGACGACAATTGGACGCCAGGGTTCGGAGGCGTTGAATGGCTAAGCGGCGGAGACGGTGATGACTTCCTCGATGGCTCGGAGGGCGACGACCTGCTCAGCGGGGGGGACGGAGTTGACATGCTTTTTGGCAGGGAAGGAAACGATAAGCTTTACGGCGGCCCCAATCCCGACGTCGCTGTCGGCGAGCCACTTGCGCGCTCGTATGGCGGGCCTGACTGGGACGTACTTAATGGTGGCGAGGGTGATGATTACCTCTACGGCGAGGGCGGCAGCGACCATATGACCGGCGGGGAGGATGATGATCATCTCTACGGCGGGGCTGGTAACGACTACCTCATCGGAGGGGATGGCAAGGATTACCTGGACGGCGGTGAGGGCGATGACGGTTTTTCGGGGGGCGATCAGGCCGATGAGCTCTATGGCGGCCCCGGCGTGGATGAGATGTTCGGCGGAGCGGGGCCGGACCTCATCTATGGCGGCCCTGACGCGGACTTGCTCATTGGCGACGGTGCTACGTCGAGCGCCAGGCCGTGGGGGAAGGCGACGATAAGCTGTACGGCGGCTCGGAGGACGACGTTCTCTTTGGTCGGGAAGGCTACGACCTGCTCAAAGGTGAGGCCGGTGACGACGAGTTGTACGGCCAAGATGGCGACGACACCATGGACGGCGGCGCGGACAACAACACCTGCGACGGCGGGTCGGGGACCGATAGCTCAACCAATTGCGGGTAGCGTTGTGGGTGTACCTCACGTTGGGATGCGCCCCGATTCGATCGCAAGACGCTCCCGCTTCGTAGAGGTTGAGGTCAGCCTGCGGTCTTAATGAGGAATGTCGGCTCATCGGCTTGCCGTCGCTGCGGTTGCCGCATCGGCGAGAATGCCCAGTTCTCCAATGAGGAGTTGCATGGCGGTCCAGGCAATTTCTGACGGCCTCGAACATGGCCATCTACTAGGTGATGTGCCAGCACTGCTCCTCGTGGCGGGCGTGCTCTGGTTTCTTTCGCCAACAAAGAAATTAGCTATCAAGGCAGCCGGTTAGGGGTAATCGACCCTCGACCTAGAGTGAGCAGTGAAGGGACGACGCAAGGGCACCCCCTCACGATCAATGACTCGCCCATGTCCACTAGCCCCACTCTGGAGGGCTCGGACCTCGGCAGCCATTCCTTTAGAAGCCGCGCCCCACTTTGGCATCTTGCCTTCCAGCCAAACAGCTACTTCCTCTATTCCTTCCCGCCTTCCTTGTTCTTTGGCGGTGTCGCGCTGACCCGCAGACCATTCGGAGATGCTCCGCAGATCGTCCTCAGAAAGCGTCGCACTCAATTTCAACTTGCTCATCTCTCTTCTATCCCCATGAACATGAGACCGGCGCGAATCCCGCGGCGTACTCAGCGCGTGATGGTCAGGCATATCCGGCGTTACTCGCTTCGGTGCATTGGTTGTGAGTCCCCTTCAGGCCCGCCCTTTCGCACGCAACTGATCATTAGGAACAGACGCGGCGTACCCCACGAACACGATAGAGCGTGGCTGCAAGTCAGGTTGCCTTACGCAATTCGTCCACGCCGCGTCTCACTTGCTCCGTGACTGGCTCACCTGTGGTGACCGCTACCTTCGTCATCAGAGCGCGAACTTCCTCGGCTTGGGACGTCATCGTGCTCAGCAGCTTTTGCCAATAAGCCGTCTGCAACGCGACCATCTCAGAGACGTTCTTCGCCCCCGCCAAGCTCTTAGCCAGGTCGAAAGCGGAGTTCACGTTGCGCTGGGTCATGTCGATGAATTTACGGTTGAAGGCCACAGCGCCTTGGCCGGCAGCGTCGAAGCTCCTCTCAAAGGTCACAACTGAGGCGTCGAGCGCGTCCTTGGAACGGTCATAGGCTTCGCGACTCCGATCCACCACCTTCTCGGCCATGGCTCGCATGGCCTCCGGCACAGCCGTATTGGGTGTCGCGGCGTCGCGGTAAATGCGCGCTTGCTCGGCATCGGCTTTTGGATTGTAGGTCGTGTTCATCGTGTTTTGCCTCTTGGACCTCTGGCTGTCGGCACGGAGGTCGAGTTGCAGGGAACTACACCCCCCTGGTGCGGCCGCCTTGCGTAGGCAGAGGGCGCCGCTCCCAGGGGAATTTGGACTTCGCTTAAGCGCGGTCCAGCTCGGCCGGTAAGTAACTTGTGACTTCCATACCGGCTTCGGATTCTTCGATGTGGGGTTTCAGCCATTCGTTCATGGGGACTCCAATTTTTGGTTATGGTTTCAGGGGTGACTTGGCTCATTGACCGGCTTCCGCACGCGCGCGACATAAATCGCGCGGACGAGGAGCCCGTGCCTGAGCCGGTGACGCGTACGCCTAAAACCGCGCGCCCTCGGTAGCCAAATTTTAGAGAAGGGGTCGCGCACGTAATTGGCGCGATGGCTTGGTCGCGAGCCGCACTTGCGCCCAAAGGGGCAGGCTCCTCCACATCACATGGGGGTCGTCTGTTGCTCTTACAAGCTATCGCCGACGCAGGGCGAACGTCCACTCAGTGCCCGAAGCGGACAAGTCGCTGTCGGGAACAGTCGGTATGCTGGAAGCTCCGCGCCACGGTGTGGGAGTGCGGTGAATTTCCCATCACCATCAATGACTGCACCAAGAAGCAGTACGCGCCAGAGCATTAGGTTCACTTCACATCGACCGAAATGGCGTACCTGGGCCAGAGCCTGTCTGTGGAGAGGCCTGTCCACCAGACCAGCTACTGGATGCACATGATTACCTCGCTACGGTGAACGCGCTGGAAGCGGCACGACTACCGGACGCGCCTCCTCCTGGCGACTCTGCGCCAGGCCAACCCGGTTTGGTGTCCTCTAAGTGCCAGAAGCGGGCGTAGCGGCGTCGCTTCGATAGCGTCCGCCTGTGTGCCGACAGCCGACTAAGCCCGACCAGGCGCCCGCATACAGCTGGAGATCAATCCTCTTTGGCTGGTTTCGTCCGAGGGCGCAAAGTCCATTTCACGGACTCTCGCAACTTGCCCAGCGCTTCCCAATCCTCCACCGCCAACTCTACAATAAATGCACTCTTATCCCCCCGCCATACATTGCACGATGTGCAGCCCGTAAGCCGATCACCACAATGATCGATCTGTATGAGGGGAGAACCGCAGCGGTCGCATCTAATGGG
>CAWFLU010000001.1:0-73145 GCA_963816805.1 uncultured Alphaproteobacteria bacterium | reverse complement strand
ACATCAGATATAGCATCCTCGACGCGACCTCCCCTCGAGTCCAAGCCATCATGCTGAGGCGGTTCGGCGATACTGCGGTCCCACGTACCGTGATTGGTGGCGTCGTCGTCGAAGGCGTCGATGAGGCGCGGATCACACAACTCTGTCGCGGCTGACCCTCAGGCGTGAACGCTGAAGGTGCCGTGCCGTGCTGTCGCGGTAAGCGATGCGAATTGCGCGTGGCTCATATGAACCAGCGTCGCGTGGTCGCCGCCCTCAAGATAGACCTCGGGCTGCTCTTCGATACTGTCATCGACAACAGTATCGAGGCCGTAGCATTCGCCAACTGGAGGAATGGCGCCCGGCATGCAGTCATCGAATAACTCTTCGATTTCGTACTCGGCTGCCAGGTCAACGTTTAAGCCGAGCTGCATCCGAAGGTCCTCTAGGCGGATGTGGTGCGATGCCGGAAGTATGGCCAGAACATAGCCATACTCATCCCGGAGGACGACGGCTTTTGCGACACAGTCCGCCGAGACCCCGCAGGTCTCAGCGGTACGCATCGACGACTTCGTCGGTTCGTGCGCAACAATGTCATATACGACGTTCTTGGCGATCAAATACTTCTTGAATGTCGGGGCAATGGCCATGGTCGACCCTCCTCTGCGAGCGCAGGTCTCGCACACCGTGAGGGCCGCAGCCGACGCCTCACAATGCGCGGCTGCTCAAACATCGTGCTAAATAATACGATTATCATGCCGAGGCCACAATCCCGATTAGAGCATTTGTGAGCCAATGGCGTATGACTAGCTAGTCCCGGAAGGGAGCAAGAATGTTCGCCATCTGCCGCGCTATCTCTCTATCCAGAGGGACCCAGAGTTCTTTTCCGCATATCATCATTAGGACCATGTGAGCCGGCAATTGTCCCCCAGGGGGCGACAATTCTCGAACTGCGGAGACGGTTGGCAGCGTGAAGCGATCCCCTTCGGGTAGTTCAAGCTGAGGCGGCAGTGGTTGCATTGGATTTTCTCCTAGCTTGCAGAAGTTGAGATCCGATAGCTTGGTCACTCCTGCTTGGGTCAGCGCATTGCCAAGTTCGTTTGCGATGTCCGCTTTGGGTCATTAGCCGACATAACGGCGCGTGCGTGTCATGTCCGTTCTTCCCATTAAAGCAGACATTCGTCAGCGCGACTGGTACGTCCGCTAAGTGCCATTAGCAGACATTTGACTTAGAAATTTGTCTAGGCCGCTGCAGCTGGTCTATTGGCGGTCGAATGGCTAAGCCGCCGATCCGGATCGAATGTGATGGAGACGGTTGTTCCCGGAAAGCTGCATTTGAGTTCCACATTAGCAGCAAGCTGCTGCGCGAACGCGCTAACCAGCCGACGTCCAAGACCACTGCCTTGCACTGAGTGCTGAGGGCCAACACCGTTATCGTTCACGGTCAAACGCAGTTTGGTGCCGATCCTCTCTAGGCTTACCCAAATCCTACCGTTAGTTCCTTCGGGAAAGGCGTACTTCAATGCATTAACAATAAGCTCGTTGATGATCAGTCCGATGGGTACGGCATCGGCAACGTGAAGAGGATGACTTACGGCCACGCATTCAATTGCCGTCAGCCGCCGGAAATTACCTGCACAGGCCAAGATGTCCTCACATAAAGCCTTGACGAAGATCTGGCTGTCGATCGATTTGCCTTCCATCGCACCCAGGCATAGCTGGCCATGAATACGCGCCATTACACTCATTTGTTCAACGGCCTCCTCCAAGGCAGTCTTAGCCTGAGGATCTGTCACGCAGACTGATTTCTGTCGAATGACAGCTGAGAGGACCGCAAAATTGTTCGCCACGCGATGCGTGAGCTCCGTGAGCAAAACGGATTTTTCCCGTTCAAGATTGGCTGAAGCCTCGCGTTCTTGGCGAGCCAAAACCAAAACTTCGCCCACTCTGCCGATTATCAGGACGGTGCCAGCAGACAAGAACGCATACAGCTCCACCTCAATGAGATCTGCCGCATTCGAAATGTAGAGGGAGTTGCCGGGCTCAAAGAAAGGCAACGATAGTAGAGACGTGAGAGCTACGGTAAAAAACCCGGTAGCCCGGCCAAACGCTAAGCTGCACCCGCTCACTGCAGCAAAGAAAAGGAGGAAAGGCTCACCAGGTACGGCGGTGGCAATTGGGATCTGGAACAGATAAGTCCCGACCACCGCGAGACTGGCTATTGCGACGCGCATCCATAGCGGAAGAGCGTTTAGTGCTCCCAATGCTGCCAGCATAATCGGGACCCAACCGAGGCTTTGGTCCCCCCGTCCCGAACTAGCCAGCTACTCGTTTGTGTTGCTTTCAGGGCCGCTCGCTTTCCGGCGCGTTGGGGCGGCGCATCCAAGTCAGCATTTGGCGGTCGGTTTCTTGATAAAAAGGGGACGGTAACGCCGGATGGACGGCTCCATGCCTTTGCCGCGTCCCCCGTAGGGGTAGCGCGCATGTGCTTATTTCTCGTTGCTCTCTTTGCTATCCCCGCCGCGTCTTTCTCCCGGTCTTGACCTGTGCATTTGCTAATTTCTCGGTGCTATCTTTGCTATCCCCGAAGATGCGATCCCAGTCGCTTTTGGGGATTCTGCTGAACCCCACGCGGAAGCGATCCTGGTGCAGCTCAGTCTTCGGCTTCGGTGTCGGTGTCGGTGTCGCAGTCGGTGTCGCTGTCGGAGGAGTCGTTGTCGGAGGAGTCGCTGTCGCTGTCGCCGTCGGTGTCGGAGTTCGCTGTCGGTGTCGGTGTCGCTGTCGGTGTCGGTGCCGTCTCGTCGGTCATTTTCGTGAGCCTTCCCACCAATGGTCAATACGATTTCTACAAGACTTGGAAATCAATTCCACCTGCGTCGCTGTCCCTAAGCCTGGCTTTTCTCGGGCGCGCCCAACTATAGGGCTAGCACTCTTCTTCTACGAGTGCTAAAGCTGTCTTAGCCTACCCCCCTGCCAGAGAGAAGAACCCCATGAAATTCAAACCTCTACACGACCGCATCGTCATTCGTCGCCTTGAAGGCGAAGAGCGGACGAAATCCGGCATCATCATTCCCGACACTGCCAAGGAAAAGCCGCAAGAAGGCGAGGTCGTCGCCGTTGGTCCTGGCGGGCGTGACGAAGCGGGCAAACTCATCCCCATTGATCTCAAGGCCGGCGATCGAGTGTTGTTTGGCAAATGGTCAGGCACAGAAGTGAAGATCGACGGCGAAGAACTCCTCATCATGAAGGAATCCGACGTCATGGGCGTGCTCGAAGGCGCCAAGACCAGCAGGAAGGCCGCTTAGGCTTGCCGGAGCCTTCCATCAGTTAAATTTAGGAGAACCAAAATGGCCGCCAAGGACGTCAGATTTTCCACCGATGCGCGCGATAAGATGCTGCATGGCGTCGATATCCTCGCCAACGCTGTCAGAGTGACACTCGGGCCCAAAGGCCGCAATGTCGTCCTCGACAAGAGTTATGGCGCGCCGCGCGTCACCAAAGACGGTGTCACCGTCGCCAAGGAGATCGAGCTCGAGGACAAGTTCGAGAACATGGGCGCGCAGATGCTGCGCGAAGTGGCATCGAAGACCAGCGACATCGCCGGCGACGGCACCACCACCGCGACGGTGCTGGCTCAGGCCATTGTGAAGGAAGGGATCAAGCTAGTTGCGGCTGGCATGAACCCGATGGACCTGAAGCGTGGCATCGATCTGGCAGTAGATGAGGTCGTCAAGGACATTGCGCGGCAGGCCAAGAAGGTCAATTCGTCGGAGGAGATCGCTCAGGTCGGCACGGTCGCCGCGAACGGCGAGCAGGCCATCGGCGACATGATCGCCAAGGCCATGCAGAAGGTCGGCAATGAGGGCGTGATCACCGTGGAGGAGGCGAAGAGTTTCGAAAGCGAACTCGAAGTGGTCGAGGGCATGCAGTTCGACCGCGGCTATCTGTCCCCTTATTTCATTACCAATGCCGAGAAGATGGTGGCGGAGCTCGAGAGCCCCTACATTCTCATCTTCGAGAAGAAACTGTCCGGCCTGCAGGCCCTATTGCCGTTGCTCGAGGTCGTAGTCCAGGCGGGCAAGCCGCTGCTCGTCATCGCCGAGGACGTCGAGGGCGAGGCGCTCGCCACCCTCGTGGTCAACAAGCTCCGGGGAGGCTTGAAGGTCGCGGCCGTAAAGGCCCCCGGCTTTGGCGACCGCCGCAAGGCCATGTTGCAGGATATCGCCGTGCTCACCAGTGGTGAGCTCATCTCCGAGGAACTCGGCATCAAGCTTGAGAACGTCACCGTGCAGATGCTGGGACGCGCCAAGCGCGTCACCATCACCAAGGACGACACGACCATCGTCCACGGCGCCGGCAAGAAGACTGACATCGAGGCCCGCATCGCCCAGATCAAGCAGCAGATTGAGGACACCACCTCTGACTACGACAAGGAGAAGCTGCAGGAGCGGCTGGCCAAGCTCGCTGGCGGCGTCGCCGTGATCAAGGTCGGTGGTTCAAGTGAAATCGAGGTGAAGGAGAGGAAAGACCGCGTCGACGATGCGCTGAACGCGACCCGTGCTGCGGTCGAAGAGGGCATCGTCCCCGGCGGCGGCGTTGCCCTTCTATGGGCGGCGAAGTCGCTGAAGGTCAAAGGCGAAAATGAGGACCAGGAAGCCGGCATCAACATCATCCGCCGGGCGCTCCAGGCGCCGATCCGCCAGATCGTCGAGAATGCCGGCGTCGAAGGTTCGATCGTGGTCGGCAAGTTGACCGACCAGAAGTCGGCCTCCTTCGGTTATGATGCCCAAACCGGCGAATATGGTGACCTGATCAAGAAGGGCATCATCGACCCGGCCAAAGTCGTGCGGGTCGCCCTACAGGACGCGAGTTCGGTTGCTGGCCTCCTGGTGACAACGGAAGCGATGGTTGCCGAAAGACCGAAGAAGGATTTTGGCTCTCCGGCCATGCCCGGCGGCGGCATGGGCGGCATGGGTGGCATGGATTACTAGGCGCCCGAGGATAGGACCATGAACGTGATCCGATCAATCTGTTGCTACTTTTCCAGCCGGTGCCGGCGGAGCAACTGACACGACGAAGGCGGACGAGGGACGCGATGTTCTAACGCGTGATGCGGGCACTCCTCCGGCGCCTCCTCGTCCCGCAAATGACGACACCGAAAATTCGGATCGCAGTCGTCCCTAAATTTGCCAGCAGTGGGCGGTGCGGCGCAAGCAAACGCGCGATTTCCTGAACTCACGTGATTTGACGTGCAGATGTCGATTGGCCCGGCGTGCCAACGGGCTGACCAGCACTATTCACCCCGCAATCACAGGAGACGGGTTCTGACCTCGTTCCCCCCATGGCACAAATGACCCGGCAGATATCGGACTTCGTGCTGAGTTACCTGTTGGCGCGCGGCAAGCCAGCCGACGATGGCAGTGTCCGAGCGACCTTAAGCATTGAGTGCCAAGACGCGGATAGCCCGTCAAATTTTACACTCCTGTAGCCCAACGAGCATGCACGGCTCGACGACGTCATGGACATCAACAGGTTACGAATCTGGAAGCACGATCGCCTGATGTTCGATGCCGAATTTCTCGACAGCGAGTTCGGGTCCAATCGCTACCGAGTGAGCGCACTTAAGCGCGGGACGTGGCTTTACGCAGTAACATCAACCCTGATGTTGCAGCTTCGTGAAGAGGGCGATGCAATTCGGCATTTACACCGCGGGGGTAAGTCGTGTCGCAAAATCGGTTGGCTGTCGTTCTAGCGCTAATCATCTTTGCCATAATCATTGTGGGTTGGATTGTTCAACTCGGCGGCGGCTTAAGAGCGGGCTCCACCGGCAAAAGTTCGTATGAGGAGTCCGCTTCACAGTTCTTGCAGGGTGGATAAGAAAAAAAGGTCGGCCAAAACCGGTGCGGAATGCTTCTCGCGATCAGGGGCCTGCGCAAGAGGCCGCGGCTGAGTTCGAGGCAAGTCCTCAGACGCCAGCCAGGCGCGCCGTCGGGTATCGGGTTTTGTGTGGGCGTCATGCGCAGGTTCCGACGGTAACCCATGTGCTGCTTGGCACCCCTGGGTCGAAGTCCACTTCGAGTGCCGTGGCGGTTAGCCGAATTGTTGCGCTAAGTACCATTAATGGACCTGCCGCGATTAGCGCCGCGCGGCTGGCTTGATAGTTACGCCATACGGGCAGAAGCTCTTACTCCCAACCCAAATCTTGGGAGGAGACCATGATCGATACGCTCGAGTCGCTCTCCGTCGCCACGGCAGGTCCCGCGCCGGCCGGCGACATCGTCGCCATCGTGTATAAAGACTCCTCCGGGAGTGCGCTGTATGTCGAACCGCTGCCACCGCAGTCGCTGACATGCTTGGGGCCAGTTCAGGTGGGCGCGGTCGGCTGCCCGGTGGACCGGGTCTGGTACGGCTTCGCGAATATCACGCCTCAGCAGCAAGCCGACGCCGAGTGGCTTTACCGCAGCCCCGACCTCGACCGAAACTGGGTCCTTGTCGTGGGACACTTGGCGGCGGTGACGGTGAGGGATCATAGGACCGGCGCCGACCCCATCGAGCAAACCTGGTTCATGGTCAACAAGCTCTACCTGACGCCCTCCCGAGGACGTGTCATCGAGCTCCACTCGAAGCAGTACTTCTACGCTACGGGAACCACGAGCAACGCCCAGGTCATCGCGATCAGCCGCGGCGAGCAGTCACCCCGCGCTGCGCACATAACCTGGACCGGCATGGCCACGTACGGGGGCAGCAGCGGCCCCAGCAGCGTCGAAGACATTTTCGTGACCGGGGAGGCCGACTTCACGCGCTCTCCCCTGCCCATCAGGGCAGACGAATATTTTGTCCGACAGACCCGCTGACAAAAAAACAAGCACGGCGAAGATCGCTAGCGAAATGGACTGCGCATGGAGGCTGGGGCTAACCGAGAGGGCACGAGAAGCTGTCGCATGCAGCTATGATGCCGCAGCCTTTTGAACTGCGGAACATTCCGCAACAATTTAGGTTTGTGTAATCGCGCTATTGAACCGCTCCCGCACGTTGTCGGACCCAGCCCGTGAGAAGGATGAGATGAGACCCCGTGACGGCTTTAGCAATCGCATTGGGCATCGGCTTCTTGTTCGGTATTGTTATAGCTACACGCCGCTAGTCTGACCTCTCGGTCCTGGTAGTTTGCTATGCTTACTGCGTGGAAGAAGATTGCGCTCAGCGCACTCGGCTGCAGCCTTTTTTCTCGCCGCTAACAGGTGCCAACTGGCTACTGTTTGCTCCATCTTCCTTGTTGTCTGGTTTTCGCTTGCCTGGAGCCTGGATGAGCAACTCACGCACTCGCGCCGATAATGGGCTTCTTGCATTTGCAGGAATTATCCTCGGGGTGTGCGCCTTCGCACATGACTCCGCCCGCGCGGCCAACGCAGCATCACCCTGTAGCCCGTTCGTATTCGAAGGATCGGACTACACCATTTGTGTATTAGATCTTCGAACCTACGAGTTGCGTTTGTACTGGAAGGATGAGAACGGGCAACCCTATGGCGGCTTCAATCGCCTGCCGCGTAGCGTGAACGGGATTCCAATAGCCTTCGCAATGAATGCCGGTATGTACGAGGCCGACTTGTCTCCAGTTGGCCTCTATGTGGAGCACGGCAAAACGCTCAAGAGAGCAAACACAGCAAAAGGACCGGGGAACTTTCACATTCAACCGAATGGCGTCTTTTATTTGAGCGATCAAACGGCCGGCGTGCTGACCACGCAGCGTTTTCTCACCGTGCATCCGCGAGCGGATTTTGCAACGCAATCCGGACCCATGCTCGTCATCGATGGCAAAATTCACCCTCGAATTCGGCCCCGTATGACCTCACGTAAAATCCGCAATGGGGTCGGAGTTCGCGACTCCCACACAGTGGTTCTCGCTATCTCAGACAATCCAGTAACTTTCTGGGAGTTTGCGCGTCTTTTTCGCGAGGGACTTGGCATCCCCAATGCCCTCTTTCTCGATGGCAGCATATCGAGCCTATATGTGCCAGCGCTTCATCGTGATGACGCTCTCTTCCCGATGGGACCGATCATCGTTGGGATTCAAAGAACTGATCACTAAAGTTGTGACCTGAACGGCGTAGACATTGATCCCTCCAAACCTCCGGCTTACCGAGCGGTGTTATAAAAAGCAGTTTTTTGGATGTCTGCTTTGGGTCATTAGCCGACATTGCCGGCCCATCCCGCGATGTCCGAAAGACACCTAAAAACAGACTCGCGTCACCAGAGCCTAAGGGCGACACGCGGATTTATGATCAGATGTTGGCTTAATCAGCCGCTTAGGTTTGTGATTCCGGACAATGCTCTTCGCCGCTGCGTCCAACATGCAACACGGCTTCGGGTTTCACATGGATATTCAGAAAATGCTCTGGGGCGCGAGCGACAATCTGATATACCACCCCTCCAAGAAACCAAACGGAGACTGAACCATGGCGAAGCGCGTCGTTCGTCGCGAATGGACTACACAGGATGAGAGGGCACTGAAGAAACACTCAAAGGATAAGACACCTGTCTCAGCAATCTCAAAAGCGCTAAAGCGCACACCGGGAGCGCTTAGACAGAAAGCTCGCAGTCTCGGAATTTCGATCGGTCACCGTCAGCGCCCAAAGAAGCGAACTCGGCGAGGCTAACTTTCTCTGAACCATTCGCTTCGCACTGAAGGCCGCCAAGCCATCGCATCCAATCTGTCTTGCGTTGCCGTCCCATATCCGCAAAGATAGGCTTCTGGTAAACCATGCTCCCGGGTGCCCCGCTGAGGGCATCAGTAGTAATCTGAGCGTTTTGGTACCGCGTCACTACGTCATTTCAGTACGAAGACCTACTTTTGGGTCGGGTTCCTCGTCGTTTCTCCACGGCGTTTTGGGAGAGTGGCATGCGTGGGTGCAACGCTCAAACGAATGGTCGTCAGTTGGTCCCCGTACTACCGTTGCGAACACCTCGTGGGCTGGAGCTCATCAAATCGTCAGCGAAGTTCTATGCAAACGGCGCCGGGACGGCGAAGCCGACAGTTCAACTTTCCTACCTTGTGCATTCCGCTTCGAATAACCCCGCGGCCGAAAGAACTTCACCCGCTGGAAAATTGAGTGCCCGTGCGATCGCTATGTTCTGCCTACTATTATTAGTTCTGCCTGGCTTAGCGCTTGCGGCAATCGTGTGGTGCGGAACTCGGATCGCGGACAGTGGGGCACCGGAAATAGTCGCCGGTGGGGCGAGCTCATCGTCAGCGCGATTGGCGAGTTCAGTCGTTACGGGGCCAAACGATGCGGCACAGACTGTTTCGAACGCCCAATCGGATATCATCATTCACAAGGTGAAGACGGAGCGCATCAACGGTGGCGCCTGGGCAGTGCAGGATCCGCGATAGCGACGGATAACTGACACTCGGACTAATTGTCAGTCTGTCGGCTCAGTCAGCGCCGACTTCGTGATTCCAATCAAGCACCCGTTACTGCGGCGCCTACGCATGGGTATCACCCGGATATCTGAAGGCATCGCTTATAAACCCCGGAGAGGATTTGCTCTCAAAAGAAGCGATGACCCGAGGCAGTATCGACATAACAATGTTCGTCCGACAAGACGGCGCCTCCCACGCGAGAGGACCAAAGCCCCACCTTCACGGCCGAAAGTCGCGATAAAAATGTCTATTCCTAAGGCGCGCGATGTAGCAGCCTGATCAGAGATCATGATGAGAAGTTGTCGTAACGAGGGAGAGTCAAGGCATGCGAATTCCGACCTTGTTCCGAGGCACTTTGGTCGCGCTGATCGCCCTATTTAGTGTTGGTCTCCATAGCGCGAAAGCCGATACCGGCAGCATTACGCTTACGATCTACAAGGGGGGCTGGATCATCGGTGGCTCGGCCGGCGGCGGTACGCTCTTCTTCCGCGGTCGCAACTATCGGCTGGGGGTCGGCGGCATAGATTACGGCCTCGTATTCGGCGGATCGAAGACGGTGCTGCGCGGTCGGGTGAGTAACATCCAACGCGCTTCGGACGTTGCTGGCGTCTACGCCGCGGCTGGCGCGGGGCTTGCGCTCGGGCGCGGCGTCCGCGCGCAAGTTCTCACTAACCAGAACGGCGCTATTCTGGAGCTCTCGGGCCAGCAGGTCGGGCTGATGGCAAACGCCGATCTCAGCGGTTTAGCGATCACGATGAACTAATGCGTCCGTTAAATGGCACAAGGCGGGCAACCAAGCTCATGTCCGCTTGTGGCTCAAACTTAACGTTTCTTGGGACCTCACCTAGGCCGCGCTAGGAGACCGCTCGTGGCCTCGGCCGGCCAATAGTGAGGCCAGGGCCGCCCTATATAGAAGTGACTCCCCGATCACCTCTAGCGACGCGCGATGGGAGCGCGGGCTCTTCTTGAACGCTTTTGACCAGTTCCGCGAGGTAGTGCGTTACCACGTGGCTTACTTGCCAGGCGGGCATGGTTGAGGTCGTCCAGCGCTAAGCGCCGATCACGTCGAACTTGACGTCGACATTGTTACGCGTGGCGTGAGAGTAGGGGCATATCTTTTCGTGCGCCTCCTTGACCAGGTTCACGAGCTCCACCTGCTTCAGGCTCTTGTCCTCGACACGCATCTTCACGGCAAGACCGAAGCCGCCGCCGTCGCGCGGGCCGATCGAGACGGCGCAGGTGACTTGAGCGTTGGCCGCGTCTTGTTTGTGCTGTTTGGCCACAAAATCAATCGCGCCGCCGAAACAAGCGGCATAGCCTGCAGCGAAAAGATGCTCTGGCGTCGCGGTTCCCGGCTTGCCCGGGCCGCCCATCTCCTTCGGCACCGACAGATCGAGCGAAACGATGCCGTCGCTTGACTTGGTGTGGCCGTTGCGGCCGCCAACGGCAGTTGCCGTCGCGGTATAGAGGGGCTTGATTGTGTCCATGGGTTCCTCTCTTGGTTGGCACTCTCGTCTCGGGCCATCCTAGGCGGAGGTCTCGTCGCAGCTGATCACTTATCAGCGAACCTCATGAAACCTGCTGCCGCATGGCGCTACCTAGATACTCCTGAACCCCTTTTCTATCAGCGGTTTTATCCACCATCTTTCCGCCTCACGCCCATCCCCGAGATGCCGAGTTCAAGGTGGAGGTAATTCCCAACGAAGGCTCAGGCGCCGCGGCCATGCGCATCGAGGCGGTGCGACGCATCTTCCCAAAGCGCTGGTTTAAGGATGGGACCACGGAAGCGGCGTGATGCGCTTGGCTTCTATCACGAGAGCAGTGTAATGTAGGGGTTGGACCTGAGCACGACTGGTCAAGCCACGCGGCTGATGCATTCGGACTGATGGCGATTGCCTATGAAGAGCCATCGAGAATGGCACGCTTCAATCGGAAGATTGACTATCCGCAGTTGGGGATTGTGTGATGACCCAAGAAGAAGCCCGGACCCGCGACTGGGTTGGGTGACCGTGCTCCTCCTACTCAATACGCTGCGCGGGGGATCCGCGCTACCTGTAAAACGCCTGCTAAATGATGGTGTTCCCGCTTTAGCGCCCCCAAAGGGTCAGCTAGCCCAGCTGCTTTAGCACACGCCACAACATGAATATTGCAATAGCCAAGAGAGTCACGGCGACGGCAGCCAACCCGATTAGGATTTTTGTTCTCCTCGCAATGAGCCGGGTGAGTTGTAGGCTGTCCCGACTATTTCGCCATGCCTTGAACGTCGTCGCCTCTAATCCTGACATTGTGAACTCTTGGGTCGGCTCCTTTTCGACCATGTGGGCCCTCCACTACTTTATTCGTCGATCGGATCAGCATTAGCTATTTAGTAGAGCGGTAGCTTGGCGTTGCTCGCAATGCGCCGAGCCTCGTCCATGGTGAGCACCTTGGCAATGTCGGGTGTTATTCGAGCTGTCGCTGTTGGAGACGGATTCAGTACGGCAAGCCAAAATAGTAGATGTATAGGCCGGCGAGCACAATGAAAGCGCCAACGGTGCTGATTACCAGCACTGGCAACATTCCTCGCACATTGGTGGCTTGTCTGGCTTCTATCTTCGATACAACAGTAGGCTTTGCTGTAGTGTCCATGGCGACACAACCTCTCCTTTTTTGTCCGCTGGTCGGTAAACGCCACGCGGTTGGGATGGGTCCCATCTGGCTAATGGGTATTTGCTCCCATGTCCGCAAGTGAATCCGAAACGAGCGGGTGTAACCCCTGCAAACTCCCTCTCATTGCGATCGATCACTACGGTGAGCGCCTGTTCGGACGCCTAGGGTGCAACCGATGGATGTCAGTTGACACCGGGCTTCGCGCAGATCTCCCAATAGAGGACATAGACGCATTTAGGCGTCGGACTGGCTAACCGAACAGGATGAGTGACCGAGTAAAGCTCGCCCGCGAAAATCGCCGCGCGCACTGAACCCGGCTTCCTCGAGATCAGGCCCGAACCACGCCGCATCCGAAGGCGGTTTGTCGAAACGTCAACCTCGTGGTGGTGGAAGAGTACCGTTCACCGAGGCAGAGCTCACGGCGATGCGCGGCGGGCTTACGGCTGAAGAATATCGGCTGAAATTTATCTGCAAGTTCGGGAAGTAAGCCTCGGTTGACTAATAGTTCTGGTTGCATAGCGCCACTCACGCTAGATTAAGGGCAGGTCATGCAACATGGGGGTTGTCGTGCTGAGGCTGCTCACGCTTTCCCTTTTTCTCACGGCCGCGTCAGTAGGCCACGCTCAACAGACACAGCAATTCGACTCAGGTACGCCGCCAAAGAAAGGGCCGACCTTGAGCGACGTTTGGGGATCTCCCAAGATGCCGGCCGAACCGAAAGACTTCGGTCCGCATTTCGACTTTCCGGCTGGAGGTTCTGAGAACCTGAGCTGTGGACCACAGGGGTCTCAATATTTCTGCGGCGCGCCGTCAGACGCTCCTTATATGCATTAACGGCCCGAACAAACGATTGCCGCTGCTAATCACCCTGTTAAAAACCTGCCCCCACCTGCCGATCGCATCTGTCTGGGCTTAACTGACAGCAGCGGACCTCCGCACTCGGCATAGCGAAGCCGACGCGCGAGCTGATCAAGAGTGAGCCCCATCGAGATTTTCGGAAGCTGGTCGATTGGCCGAAGGCAAATCACGCGGCAGCGCGGTCAGTTCGCCTCCACGGGCGTATAGCCTTCCAAGGCACTCTTCGAGCGTTGCGTGGAGAAGGTCCAGCGTTCGCCCCTTCAGGTGACTAGTCACAAACGTTGGCGTTTTCGTTCCACTTCCGACCAGCTTCATCGCAGTCTGCCCGCGTCAATGGTTGGGAACCACTGACTTCATCCGCGGGCGCTTGCTCGGGCTGGGATGAAGAGGTATCCGATTGCGAGGACACTGCCTGTCCAGGATCGCCCTTGTCGCCTTTCGGACCAGGATCGCCCTTATCGCCTTTTTCTCCTTTGGGTCCGGCCGGACCAACGGGGCCCGCCGGTCCCTGCTTTGCCATGTTCTGCATTTTTCCAAGCTGTTTGCTGAAGCAGGCTAGCCTTTCTTTGATTGACCCCTCCTGACAGGGTCCTTTGTCCGCCTGAACCGGGATGGTTCCAAAAACAAATAAGGCAGCTCCTACAAGGCCGAGCCATCGCCCATTCATCTGCTTCCTCCGGGATTTCATAGCCATTTTATCCTCTGCAACATGCCATCGGCTATTGCACATGGCGCTGAGCGCAAAAAGGGCGCCGACCGAGGCCGACGTGCCGAGCCTTCTTACGTCACGTTCCCCCGAACGCCTTCGCGCGAATGTCTCAGAGATAAAGAACGGTGAAGCATGGCAGGAGTGCGGCAATAAAGGTAGTACCAAGGAAACGGCACGGGCTAGTCCGCAGTTTCCGTACCCGATGCTTGCTCTGCTTCGCCGCAGATAGCGATGATTTTCGCACACCCAAATTCGCGACTTGCTTCAATATCCATGCCGGGAATTTGTGCGAGCGTGCCTATTGGGTTCCTGCCCAAAAACCTCCCAAAGATTGGGCTAGTATAGTGCCGATTTGTGGCCCACCCTTTTTGGAGGGATCCGCGATGGCAACGACCCGCTTCTCAACTTTGCTAGTGCTCCCGGCGACTTTGTGGCTTGTTGCCAGTCTGGTCCGCGCAGACGAGGATTGCATCATCACTCGTCCGGGTGGAGTGAAGGAGCCCGGCGTCACAAACAATAAAGGAGAATGTTGCAGCTCGTTTTACGCAGATGACTGCGTGCCCCCTGCGCACGGTCGATTGGATGGCGCAAGATTCTATACTTCAGTGTCGAAACACTGATCGTTCCCGGCTGAGCAGTGAGCGACTTAAGGCTGCTAATGGCACTAAGCGGACATCGATGTCGAAGATGAGCATGTCTGCTTCTGGGGATAAAGCGGACATCCCCGATCCGCTGTCTAATGTCGGGGCTATGACCCAAAGCGGACATGTGTGACGGCTGCCTTATTAAGCCCAAAGCATCTTCGCGCTGTCGATTGAGTTGAGGAATGAGCTATAGTGGAAAACGAGGGAGTTGAGACCGAGATAATGCGGGGGCCGGGTAGGGAGCCTGGCCATGAAGGTGTTGATGTTGTTAGGGCTCGTAGGCGCTGCCATCTACGGGGCCTTGGTGTTAAGTTCCGATCTTTTTCCGCACGATCCAGCAGAAAATGCGTTCGCCTGGCGGAGCCTCGGCAATCCGAGTGACCGCCGGTTGCGTTCGTGGGGTACTGATCTTCCCTCCTTAGCACGCTCGAGTTCTCAGGAGGCGTCGCTTCCCTTGCCCAAGCCCGCTGTGACGGCAGCATCAACTTCCCCTTCAGCCGGCTCAGAGGGAAAACCAACTTCCGCACGACCCGATCTCGTGCGCCGCCGTAACCGCTACTCAAACTGCAATGGCGACCCCCGCAAGGAAAGTGGCGGGAGAGGCAGCGAAGGCCAATCCGGCGCCCACTGCAAAGAAGCGCGTCAGGGCGTCTAGACCGGCAGCTCGGATGCCGGACAAGTTCGCCGTTACGCAATTCGACAGGCGATGGGAGCGGCGCGCTACACGCCGCGGCGGATTATTTTTCTTCGGCCGCCGCTTCGCTAGAGCTGAGTGAGCCAGCCTATAGGCAGAGGATAGGTGCGATAGGCGAGGGCAACATGGCAGCCCCGACCCCCGAAGCGAAGGCTAACGCAGGCTAGAGAACGCGATTTTTGTCGCATCCCAAGCTCAATCTGGAGGGCGTCTCGCCCCGCGAGTGTCCCCTGATGCGGTGAGGTAGGCACTCTTAAGGCGCTAGGCCACGGCATCCCAACCCCCGCGCAACGAAGTCTGCTGATGGCATTTAGCCGACATCAGGCCCTCATCTCCGTCTTGATGTTTCACCCTCGTGACCCAAATTTCACCCCCTGCGCGGCGGCGCGTGATTACGTGATTGATTTGATTGGTAGCGGAGGAGGGACACGAACCCCCGACACGCGGATTATGATTGCGACTTTAGATTCTGATCAGTCGCCTCCCCTCGCCTCACCGCGCACCTTCAAGACCGCGCTAAGGCGGCCTTTTGACTTGCGTGCTGCACACCGTTGCATGGCGCCACGCTTACCATATGCATTTTGGTCACCCCGGTGTTACCCACACCCCATCGTGCCCTCGCTGAGATTTCTCTTTGTTCTCCACTTCATTTCCAAATTGCGACGGCAAACCGCGCGGACACAGTGCTTTGGACGTTTGCTTCTGGTTTCTTTCCGGACCCGACAGCCCGCCATGGAGTTAGTCCGCTTCGTGCCCAAAAGCGGACTTACCAGCTGTTCACGAGAGCGGGCTCAGCTCGCGAGCCTCTCGGTCTGAGCCCCGCATTGGTGGAGCTTATCCTCGATGCGCTCGAAGCCGCGGTCGAGATGATAGACCCGGCCGATAGTGGTCTCGCCTTGCGCGGCAAGGCCGGCGATGATCAGCGACACCGAAGCGCGCACATCGGACATGGCTCCCTCCTGTCCAGCAGTCCCCCGAATTGTAGGTTTGTGGTGTCCAATGCCGGAAAAATTTCTGATCAAGCACCGTTACGGTGGGTTATTTTCTCCCGGCGGTGACACCGACACAGGGGGAAGAGGTCTCTCGTCAAGTTCGGTTTTGAGTTGCTCAATCTGAGCATTGGCTTGATCTAACGCGGCGTGCAGCGTTTTGGCCTGAGATCGGGTTTCGCTGAGTTGGGATCGGGCAGCATCTCTGTCGTCAGTGGTTTGTTGCAGTTGCGCTGAAGCCGTTGCCAATTGCTCCTTTAGGTCAACAATTTGCTTTTCGGCTTCCGAGACTTTCGCTTTGGCCTCATCTGCCGACTTGCTGAGGGAATTGATTTGGCTCTGACTTGCTTCATTCACAGCAGCCATTTTTTGGTCTGCATCTCGCCTGGCCCTCTCACCCTCAGCAGTTAGCTCCTGTAACTTAGCCGCCCTGTCCGTCAATTGAGACTGAGCCGAATCAAGTACGGTCTTGAGGTCGGAGATCGTGCTCGTAGCCTTGATTAGCTGCTCATTTGTCCTGCCAAGCTCTGCACGCACTTTCGTCAAATGCCGTTGGCTCTGAACTAAGGGAAAAACCAAAGCGATGGAGGCAACGACTCCCAATCCAAGAGCAATGGCGGGCCAGTAACGCATAGGAACCGCTCCATATCTGCTTTAGCCACCGGGGCCCCTGGGATCGTCAGCACTGCATGTGATCAGACATAAGAGCCCATCAGCTTCGATGTCCGCTAAGTGCCACAAGCGGACCTCACTTCAAAGTGACTTCGTCAACAAGAATCCAATTTTATCCAGGGCCAGATGCCCGTCATGTAGCTGAAATGAAGAGGCTGAATTTGCTGGTTGGGCTGCTTCAGGCGTCATGGATAGCAATAGGAATCCGAGGACGCGTCTCCGCCTTGCAGGCGCACTTGGTGCGGGAGGTAGCCATCAGGCCAGGACAGGAAGAAGTCTTCGTCAAATTCGATCCCGCCCTCTGGCTTGGCATTGACCTTGACCATCCAGCCCTTGATCCCATCGGGATAGAATTGGTCATCGACCGCACTGTAGAGAGAGTTGGTGAAATAGATGCGGCGTCCATCGCGACTGACCTCTACCATCTGGGGTCCGCCATTAAGCGGCTCACGATTCTTCGGATGCGGAGCGCGTGAGATAATGCCACCAATCCGTAGTTTCCCCGTAAGTTTCGGCTTAAACGGGTCGGAGACGTCGTATTGGTGAAAATCGCCTGTGCCCCAGCAGGAGACGTAAAGGTACTTGTCGTCAATGGAGAGGTCGATGTCCGTCACAAACGGTGGACAGGCTTTGAAGCCTTTGAGCATGGGAGGAAGCTGGTCGGGCTCGGCGGGTTCCGGGGGGATTGAGATCACCTTGGTTAATGCCCACCGGTCACCGTCTCGATGCCACAGAAACACGGAGGAAGAGAGGTCTTTCAGGCAGAGCACCACACCTGCGAAGCCATAGGCCTTAGTGGGATCGTGGGCTGGTCGTAATTCGAACACCAGTTGGTACTCTTCACCGAGATCGATCTCCTGAAGATGCCGGCGCTTGAGCAAATCCCAAAAATGCAGTCGGTGCCCGTACTCTGAGCCAAGGATCTTTTCGGGAATGAGACCATCCTCAAACATGTCCGGCGTTCCCCACTCGCTGCTCACCATGGTGTCGTAACCAAGATGCCACCAGAAATCGTAGGCGAGCTCCTGTGGCCCTCGATCGAGTTCCCAACGACCAAGCACGTCGAATGACTCATGGTCCATGAGGAATACGCCCCCAGGTCGCTTGCCGTCCGCGTCAGCGAGCGCGCTGATGTAAATGCCCTCGGGCCCGCAGTGCACAGTGTGGGGCCGCGAATAACCTGCGCGGTTGGCAAGTTCCACAGCCTCGATGGTGCGGACCAGCTTCGGATGGGCGGGATCGGGCTTAGTATCCAAGACGTGGAGGCGTGAAGATCGGATGCCTGGGACGATAAGGTAACGACGCTCCACGTGGGGATGTGGGGCGTTGGGGCACAGGCATGAGCTACAGGCATTCCAACCAAAGTGATGAAGCTCGTCTCCGACAGCTAGATCAGTCTGTCCAACGACCCGTCCATAACCGGTTGACTCGGAATCCAAGTCAACCACCGCCATAACGTCGGGACGTTTTCGAGTCGGATCGAGGGTCGCTACGTAGGCCAGCTTCTCTGGCGGCGCTTGCGTCGCCAAGCGAGGCGATGGATAGAAGGTAGGATCCGGTCTCCACGTCGCCATCTGTCGCCCTCCCGTGTCAGCTTGTTTCAGATCGACCGGTGCCCTGAACGATGATCGGCAAAGCGATTATGCGCCGCTTCGTTTTCGTGACACCTGACGATCAGACTAGCAACTCAACTGGACAGACATTAGCAGCCATCGCTCGACGCCTGAATGTCCGTTTTGGGTCATTAGCTTACATGTAAGCCTGAAAAAGCGTCCGCTTTACCGCTGAAAGGAGACGTTCTGCGGGGCGGCTGAAATAGTCAGCTAGTTGCCAAATGCCGACAGCTCGTGCGCAGTTGCGCATCACGCGCTATGCTAGAGCCGACCGGTCAACCGATGAACTCGACTAGGTACCGATGGCCGTACCGCCTACCAACCACTTGCCGGAGTTGATAACCGACGGTGGCATCGAGACACATATCATTTTCAACATGGGCGTGGAGCTACCGCACTTCTCGGCCTTTCCACTCAACGACAGCGCGACTGGCCGCGATTTGATACGTCGCTATTATCGCGACTACCTGCCAGTCGCCCGTGCCGCGGGGCGCGGCTTCCTATTTGCTACCGACAGCTGGCGCGCAAGTCCTGACTGGGCTGATCGGATTGGCTATGATCGGGCGCTCCTAAAGCAGAATAACGTCACATCGGTGGCGCTTTGCGCCGAACTCGCTGAGGAGTTCACTGCTGCGGGCGTGGAGAGCGCTATTGCGGCTGTTCTCGGTCCGCGTCGCGATGCCTGGCAGTATGATGCTGGCATGACCGTGGCGGAAGCCTTCGACTATCACAGTCCGCAAGTAGAAGCATTCGCCGGCACGGCGGCAACCTCTCTGCACGCTTACACTCTGAACAACGCGCCTGAGGGCATAGGTATCGCGCGCTCCGCGCAGCAAGCCGGATTACCTGTCGTCCTTTCCTTCACCGTCGAGACCAATGGAGCGCTGCCAGGTGGCAAGCCACTTGAGGTTGCCGTCGCCGAGGTCGACGAAGCCACAGGCGGCTACCCGGCCTACTACATGATCAATTGCGCACATCCGCGTCATTTCGCTCGCGAGCTGCAAAGCGGAGCGCCCTGGGTTCGCCGCATCGGCGGATTGCGGGCCAACGCTTCTTCTAAGAGTCACTCCGAGCTCGATGCGTCCCCTGACATCGATATCGGCGATATTGCCGGGCTAGCAGACGATCACGCGGAGCTCTTGCCATTGCTGTCCAACCTGCACCTGATCGGCGGCTGCTGCGGCACCGATCATCGTCATATCGCCGCGATTTGTACCCGTTGCCTCAGCTAAACTCTCGGGCATCAAGCCGTTTCGCTAAATGTCTGCTGTGGGTCATGAGCGCACGCTAGAGCGTAGATCTGGGATGCGCGCTTCACCCCTAAGAGCTGACATGCTCAACGTCGGCATCAATGTCTGCAAAGTGCCATAAGCAGACAATAAATCGGCCTAAAAGCGCCTCAGCGCTTAGCTTCCGGGATTCGCGGAGAGGAGGGGGCGCAGTTTTGCTGCATTAGCTCGCCCGCGGTAAATTTGAACTCGTACCAAGCGGATCGACCCAATCAAGGGGGTAAACCTATGGACGATTTGGAGACTATGTTCAGTCTCAATAATTGGCCCGGTCATCTCTCCTACGTGCTTATTGCAGTTTCCTATTGGCTGACCAACATGTTTTGGTTGCGGGTGGTGGCCGTTATCGGGCTCTCGCTTGAGATCATTTACTTCTGGCTGTCAGGTGGTGATCTGCGCACCGGTATCGGATGGGACCTGATCTTCATTGGCATCAATCTCTTTCAGATATATCAGCTTGTGAAGGATCGGCTATTCCAGAGACTGATTCTCTTCGGCCAGTATCGTGCCATCGGGAATGTCACAAAACTCACCGGCCGCGAGAAGCCGCGCGATCTGTGCATCGTCGAGGCCGGCGAGAACACTGCCGCTGCGCCTACCGGAGTTTGACCGCCAACTGCTTCGCAGTGTTCTCGCCGGCCTCGACGATGCACAGATCGCTCGGCTTCTCGCGGCCGGTGAGTTTTGCGACATTCGCCGATGGCACGATACTGGCCGAGTAGCGATCGCCGGAAAGAATCAGATCTCGCGCTTGCAAGCGGGGCATGAAATCCATGCCCTCAAAAGTGTAGCGGGGCTGCTTGCGTCCAGACGCCGTCCTCCTGCACAGGCACTTTGTGGATCTTAACGTTATCCACCTCGAGCTTGCCGCTCTTCTGGTTCACCCAGAAATCGATGTCGTAATACTCGTCCTTGCTGCCGGGTTTACGGAAGTCGGTACACACAAAGTATTCGCCTTCCTTTTTCAGGTGGCGCACCGGCTGGTGGATCTCAACGAAGTCAAGCGGCAGCGTCTCACCGGTCTTGTCGTCCTTGATGTCGAGATGGCCATCGGCGTCCTTATGCGTGGCGATGTAGTTGTGGATAGAGCTCATCACCTGCCAAGCGCGCGTTACCTCCATGCTTCCGGGATGCTCTTGCACTGGTAGCCACCACCAAGCGACCGGCATGCGGGTGACCATGACGTAGCTGTCACCTTCTTGCTTGGGACCTTTCTGCACCCTGATGTCCATGAGGGTGAGCTTGTCGCCTTCGGGCTTCAACCAGAAGTCGATGGCGTATTGCTTCTTCGGCTCGTCCTTGTCGTGAAAGATCGTGTTGGCAAACCAGCCATAGCCTTCCATGCCGCGAACAATCTTGATCTGCTCAAACACGAGGTTGAGATCGGCGTCGAGCTTGGGATCATGGAAGACAAAGGCGCCATCTTTGGTCCGTTCGGCGATCACCTCTTGGACCCGTTTATCGACGTCTTCCTCGGTAAAGCTCTTTGCCGGTGCGCCTGCGGATGGAGTGGCGCTTTCCTCGGACGGGTTGGCCGGAGTGGGGGGTTGATCGGCGGCGATTGCCGGAACTCCAAAGCACAGCATCACTGCGAGCGCCAAGGCGCCTACGATCGAGGCGAGACCTTGATCAGAGATTTCATACATCATTGGATAGCCTTCCTTGTCATCTCGGGCGCTGATGCACCAGTTTAAGATGTCAAGGCGCCCGCACTGAGCGAGCCTCGCAGCCTCAATGCGACCCTGCTTCAAAGGAGGGCGATGGACTGAGGGGTTATTGTGCTGAAACTGACTCCGAGGCTGAAGGCGCGTCAAATTAATCCGTGCCGCTAAACTGGCTATTTTGTCGCGCCCCAATTCTCATGTCCGACTTGGGTCAGAAGCCGACGTGGGAATGGCAGCTGCGAACGTCCGCTAAGTGTTACAATCGGACACCTGGCCACATTTCAGAATCGCGAATGCTCGGCCTATGGTGCTTCGGCAACGTCCCGCCGCGGGCAGCCTGTCTATGTCACGCAAAAGCACTGTTTCCACACCGCGACGAAAAACAGGCAACATCATTTTTCGTCTCCTCGGTCCCGGATTAGTCACGGGTGCGGCAGATGACGATCCGTCAGGAATCGCGACCTATTCGCAGGCCGGTGCCCAATTTGGCTATGGCTTGCTTTGGACAGTGTTTCTCACAACGCCGTTCATGATCGCGATCCAGCTTGTCAGCGCGCATATAGGCCGTGTCACGGGCAAGGGCATTGCGGCTAATGCAAAACAATTCTATCCCCTGCCGCTCGTGTTGATTCCTGTGGGCCTTCTAGTTGTTGCGAATACAATCAACATCGCGGCTGACCTCGCTGCTATGGGCGAGGCGCTCTATCTGATTATCGGCGGCCTCAAGCACGAGCACGCACTGATCTTTGCCGCGTCATCGGTGTTGCTGCAGGTGTTCGTGCCATACCACCGCTATGCCCCCGTTTTGAAGTGTCTTACGCTCGTGCTGTTTTTTTATGTGGCTGTCGCCTTCACAATAGAGATTCCATGGCACACGGTGCTCGCCGGAACAGTTTTGCCAACTATCTCGCTGAATTATGACTACCTACTGCTGGTCGTTGCGGTACTCGGTACCACCATCAGCCCGTATCTGTTTTTCTGGCAGGCCTCCCAAGAAGTCGAGGAAATGCAAAGTGAGCGGTCACGACCTCGGCTGCCCCTGAAGATTCTCGCGCGCGGTGGCGGCTCAGAGCTCACACGCATGACCGTCGACACGACGGTTGGCATGCTCTTTTCAAACATCATCGCCTATTTCATCATTCTCGCCACGGCAAGCACCCTGCATGCGCATGGCATAAATCAGATTCAGACCGCGGCTCAGGCCGCCGAGGCTCTGCGACCCATCGCGGGTGGCCTCGCATTCCTGCTTTTCGCGTTAGGAATCATTGGCACAGGTTTGCTTGCGATCCCTGTGCTTGCAGGCTCGGCCGCCTATGCAGTGGCCGAAGTCTTCGGATGGCCTTCGACCTTAGAAGCCAAATTTCCGGAGGCGATTGGCTTCTATGTGATCATCCTCGCCGCGACGATTATCGGATTCGCGATGGGATTCTTGCCGATCAATCCGATTCAGCTGCTTGTCTGGACCGCTGTCATCAACGGAATCGTCGCCGTTCCCATCATGGCGATGATGATGCTGATCGTGACTAATCGTAAGGCGATGGGTCGCTTTCAGGCACGTCCAACGCTTGCTTGGGCCGGTTGGGGCGCAACGGCATTGATGGGGGTCACTGTTGTCGCACTATTATGGTCGATGCTGCCTTCATGAGTCTCCACTCACCCTGTTCGAAGAGCAGTCGGCCGTAGCTTCGTCATTGTCGCTAGTTGTTAGAGTTCGAATAAGCGAGGAGGAGCGTTATGGCGATCTCGAAGGGGGACGTGGTTTCATTGATGAATGAGTTTCACGACACGGTCATGTTCAAGAAGGGGACGGCGGAAGACCAGGCGAGGTTCTTCCTGCATCCCGAGCCGCGTATCGTTGTCTCTCACGGCCAGGACCTCTCACTTCAGACCAACTATGAAATTCACCAGAAGCTGACCGACGAACGGCACATCGTGCTCGAGCCGTTCACCATCACGCCGCTATGCGACGACCCTGAGCGCGCCCACGCGGTAGGCGCCGTCTATTGGGAGGCCCGCCCTTTGGGATCGTCCGATGGAGGTCTGATCAAGTGCATCGTCGGCGAGGATTGGATTGTCCAGCGTATCCCGTCGGGCGAGCTTAAGATCGCGCTATACATCAATTCCTATCATCGCTCTCTGCCCAACTCCGCGCCAATCGACCTGACGTGAGCGCTCCGATCGGGATGTCGGTTATGGGTCATAAGCGGAAATGGGGTCACGCCGGCATCATGTCCGTTCTTCCCCTCAAAGCAGACATTCGTCAATGCGAGTGGGCGCGTCCGCTAAGTGCCACAAGCGGACATCACTTTGTTCCACGAATTTATAGGCGGCATTTGTCGTTTTGCTGGACCGTCGTGTACGGTCGTCGTCGGGTACAAAGGAAAGTAGGAATGTCAAAAATGGCACGACCGCCGTGGTGGGCATGGACTTGGCCCGCCCTGGCCTTCGCGATCATGATCATAACGATAATGTTCGGTGCGACCGGTGCCACGGCCGTCGTGGCGGGGGCGATGCTCATTGCCGCCGTTTTCGCCGCGGTCTACCACGCCGAGGTGGTGGCGCACCGGATCGGAGAGCCGTTCGGCACGCTTGTTCTCGCCCTCGCCGTCACAATCATAGAAGTCGCGTTGATCGTCTCGGTCATGCTTGGTGTTTCTGCCGATAAAGCGGGCCTCGCACGCGACACCGTTTTCTCGGTGGTCATGATCGTTTGCAATGGCATCGTCGGCTTGTGCCTGTTGTCGGGTGGTGTGCGACACCACGAGCAGGGTTTCCAAGTGCAAGGAGCAAGCGCTGCTTTGGCCGTGCTCGCCCCGCTGACAATCCTCACAATGGTCGTACCTAATTTCACGGTCGGCGCGCCCGGGCCGGCCTTCAGCTCGTCACAGCTTGCGTTCGCTGCGGTAGTTTCTCTTGTGCTCTACGGCTCATTCGTTTTTGTGCAGACGGTGCGTCACCGAGATTACTTCCTGCCGCTCGAGAGTGGGGATGTTGAGCATGCGTCCTCGCCCCCTGCCAATGTGGCACTGAGCAGCTTGGGGCTGCTCCTGGTTTCCTTGGTAGCCGTCGTGGGCCTTGCCAAGGCTCTCACGCCCTCAGTGGAGGACCTAATCGGATCGCTTGGCGCCCCGAAGGCCGTGGTGGGTATTGCGATCGCGATGTTGGTTCTCATGCCGGAAGGTTTGGCTGCGCTTAAGGCAGCTCGCGCCAACCGACTGCAAACCAGTCTGAACCTGGCGCTAGGATCGGCCCTCGCGAGCATCGGCTTGACGATACCTGCGGTCGCCGTTGTCTCGATCGTGCTCGGCCAGCAGTTAGACCTCGGACTGCATGCGAAAGAGAGCGTCCTACTCGCGCTTACGTTGTTGGTTGGCGTAATTACCCTGGGCACTGGTCGGACGACGGTGCTTCAGGGCATTGTGCATCTGGTGATCTTCGCAGCATTTCTGTTCCTCACTATAGTGCCGTAACGTCCGCTTTGGATCATTAGCAGACATTAGAGAGCGGATCGGGGATGTCCGTTTTATCCCCAGAATCAGACAAGCCATCTTCGACATCGATGTCCGCTAAGTGCCAATAGCGGACATGCTGGGGCCGTGGTGGAAGCCTGACACCCTTTTCTCGCCGGCGTTGGGATCACGGTTTGTCAGGGCTCACCTGGAACGAAAGCATCTCCCCCGAACCACTCCCGAAAGCCGTCGGTACAGAAATTCGATAAGGCAGGTACAGCGCCGTGTTCGGCAGCGGCACCAGCCAGACCTCGATCTCGTCTTCGTGCGAAGACATGAAGTTGATGCCGCGATCACCAGGAAGGAAACCCGAGATAGGGATAAACTTCACCCCGCACACCGCCGCAGGACCCGAATACCCATTAGGCGTTTTCCTTTCAATTCGCCTCTGCTGTTTAGGCACCAGCACAAGGTCAAAACGAAGCTTACCGTCGAACACCGGTATGGTCTCATCGCACACTTCAAGGTCGGCGTTAGAAAGGTTGGGCCGTGCTCGAAGGAAAGCTCCGGTCATCGGATCGAGCACGCCGCGAAGCTGCTCCTTGGTGACGGGAATTTTTTTGGGGTTTGGTCGTTTTGGTGGCGACGTCGAAACCTCCGAAACCGCGCCACCAGAAAATGAAATACGAACATCAGCGTGTTTGTCGCCCCCTGAATATTCCAACGTGTAGAGCGATGGTTGCGGACCTGACTTGCCGAGCTTGCCCGCGCTCGTCGTACCGCCGCTCCATTTATAGATCAGTCCAGCCAGAGCGGAGGACTGACCGTCCCCCTTCATTTCATAATCCGAACCGCGCAGGGTGATGTCGAGACGAATATCGCCAAAATGAAGCCCGGCCCAATAAACACCGTAGTTCGCGGTGATCCGGGTGGCAGCGCGATGAGCATCCTCTGCCAAGGCTCCGTCCCTCAACAGGGCGCTGGCAACGATCAGACCAATAGCGAATGGCTTTAAATTCATCCTGCTTGCCCACGGGTTCTTTCGGCTCGTTTCACCGCTCCGATGTCCGGTAGCTGCCAATGATACTCCCCAACGAGTTCATCCGGATGGCAATGTCGGCTGTGGGTCATTAGCAGACAAAATGAAACCCGTGCGGGGTCGTCCGCTGTCGACAGCCAAGCAGACATTTTGGGGCTCGTAGAAACAAGCCGCCTCAAAGCGCCACATCGAGCACCGTGACAGATCGACCTCTCGTCGTCATCATTCGGCGCATGAGACGCGAGCTTTCCCCGAAGGTCGTTGAACATTTGAAGGCATCCGGTCCCAGCGCATGGATGTGTGCGCCGGCATCTGGAGCCTGCACGCCCGAGCAAATTGAGTTGGGGACTGCGCTTTCTCTGCTCATGCACGCCGAGATCAAATCTTATTTGGAGGGCTAGAGTGGCTATTGGATAGGGCAACTACTGTATGGCGATCCAATGAGCGCGTCTCTCGACCTTCGAGCGCTGGCGCAATTAGCGCGGAGCACTCAACAATCGGTTCAAGTCATTGATTGGATGGTAGCGGAGGAGGGACTCGAATCCCCGACACGCGGTGATGCCGTCGTTCTATTGAGGGCGCTCGCTGTTACCCAGAATGTTACCCACGACGTAAGCACGTGCCATCGTCGATAGGAAATCTCGCGATTGATTTGATTTACAGATAGGAAGAGTGGTGCCCAGGGGCGGACTACGCCAGTTTAGCTAAATCAATGACTTACCAAAAAGTGGGACAATAAATCTTCCCACACGATCATTATGCTTTCTGGCGCGAGTGTCCCACCTTTAGAGTAGAAAGTGCGCTCGGCTGTAAGACGCACTAACCGTCTATGGAGGACGCTATGCTGGGTGCCCACAAAGCTAAGGAGATGAAGCGTCGAGCGAGCCAGCGCAGAGCAACGCATAAGGCACGCCAAGCTGCGCTAATGCTCAGAGCGGAAACACGAATGGCAGCGGTCGAAGCGCCAAAGAGCAAAGCGAAGGTCGGCTCCAAGGGCCCCGTAAAGTCAACCGTGAAAACAAGAAAGCGTGAGAAGAGATAACCCCCATAAAGATTTCAACCCGGCAGCTGAAAAATGCGCGCTCATTTTTCGCAACGATACTGATAAGTCGGCACGTTGTCCTCCACACTTTCGGGTCAAATCCCTACCCTTGCAGGGACCGCTCAACCCTACATAGATAACGTTTGTAGGATCGCTATGTTCTTGCCAGGAGGTGATCCCATGATCAACGACCCTAACAAATCGAGCAAAAGAGAGGCTGCACGTCGTTACTCAGACCCCTTCAGCGCGCTCAGAGCAGAAATGGATAGCTTGTTCGACAGCTTTGTGGGCGGCCTGCCAGCTTTCCCCCGCATGTTTGGTACGAGTGGGGATCTGGGCTTTGCGCTCACCCCGCATATGGACGTAAAGGAGACCGATAAGGAAATCGTGGTCGAAGCCGAACTACCCGGGATCGACGAGAAAGATGTTTCGCTTGCGCTCCAAGACGGCGTCTTGACGATCCGAGGTGAGAAGAAGCACGAGCACGATGAGGAGAAAGAGAACTATCGCATGACGGAACGCCGCTATGGTAATTTCCAGCGATCAGTGCGGCTTCCCGACACCGTGGACGAGGACAAGGTTGAAGCGAGCTTCAACAATGGTGTCTTGAAAGTGAGCCTTCCCAAGCTCCCTGAAGCGGTTGGTAAACAGCGCACGATACCGATTAAAAAGGGCTAGGCTGAGAAACGAGCAGCGTCCTCACGATGAGGACAACGCAACCGTCGCCGATTGCCTCGGTCTCGAAGATGCTCATCGAAATAGGAGGTGCTCATGCTTATAGATGAGCATCTTCGGTGGAGTGGAGCACCTTCGGGCTGATGTCTTCGTGGGCCGATTGCACACGATTTGCTTTATAGCCGTTCCAGATATTAGGCTGGGGCCAGCACTCTCAATCGAGCGCACGGCTCTAACCGAACGTTCAGTTAGGAGATGTCATGCCCCAGGAGAAGAAATTTGAAGTCCCCCAAGAGTTGCGTCATCTTGCCGACGAAAATGTCGAGCGAGCGCGTCAGCTCTACGTTCAATTCATGGATTGGGTCGGGCAAGCTATGGCCACATGGTCATCGGCTTCATCCGGGATAATTGCCCCCGGATTACACGAAGTCCAGGAGCGCGCTGTCAAACTTGCAAATGAGAACGCCGATGCCGCCTTCAAGTTGGCGAAGGACGTGGCTCAGGCCAAGGACCTTCACGAATTGATCGACCTGCAGACGCGATACGCGCAATCCCAGATGAAGTGGTATGCCTATCAGACACAAGAGTTCGGGCGGCTGATGGCAAAGGCATTAAGCGAGACCACATCGCGGAAAGCGCCAGGGGCTTGATTACGATCTTGGATTGAGGCGGTGATCAAAAAAAGAGGCCGAAGCGCTTGCAATGAATTGGTCAGATGGTCGCTTGCCGCCGTGCCCGACCTCACGCACCCATAAAGCCCCGCTTCATAACGACAAAGCCCGCCTTGTGTAGACCTTTGAGCGCGGCCCGCGCGAACTGCTGAGCTTTTGCTTTATCCATGACTTGTTGCCGGACGTCGACATGGGCTTTCATGATCGCGTTAGTGATCGCCTTCAGCGCCTTTCGATCTCTCATAGAAGCCTCCTTATGCTCCGCCCGGTTTCCATCATGGAAACTTGCAGCGCCCCTAGGGCGCAGCCTCGGCTCTCTCTTTGCGAGCGGCAACATAGACCTCGCGAGCCGCGTCCAAATTCATGAGGAAGATACCTAAACCCACGATTAGGTCGGGCCATGCGGACACCGTGTAGGCGGTGACAAGTCCCGCAAGGATGATAGCCACGTTTGCTAGAACGTCATTTCGGGCGGAAAGGAAGGCGGCCCTCGTCAAACTGCCGCCATGCGTACGGTAGCGCGCCAGCATAAGGGCGCAGGCAAAATTCACGGCCATCGCGCCAGCTCCCGTCAAGGTGAGTGGGAGTGGCGCCGGCGGCACCGGCAGCGCGAATTTTTCCCAAGCCGTCCACAGCGTCGCTAGGCCAGGAACGAGCAGGATGCCAGCGAGCGCCATGCCCACATGCGCGCGGTGCCGAGCGCTCCAACCCAAGGCGATCAAAATTAGGAAATTGACAGAGGTATCTTCCAGAAAGTCGATGCTATCGGCGAACAGAGAAACGGAGCCGATGGCGAGCGCCACGCTGAACTCGACCCCGAAATACGCAAGATTCAGCAGAGCCACTCGGGCAACGATCCGTCGCAAGCCCTCATTTATTTCACGTACTGGTGTTTCCACTTCAGTGATGGCCTTTGCAACCTCAACCCCTGGCTTCTTGCCGCTCCACCAGCAAGCCGCTCGGCATGATTTTACTTCCGATAATCTCCCTTCTCGGAAGCTATTCTGAGGGTGTGAGGTCGAGGGTTGAGTCCTGTAGCGCGTCCAGGTCTGGCGAGAGCCCGAGCCTATGTCGGGTACTGGCAATCCAGTTGCGGCCCTCCTGACTCGCTCTGTGAGTCTCAGAGTCAATTCCAGGATTCAGCCCTACCCTCAAGCCACAGCTATCGGGCTTAGGGGCCCTACCACCCGGCACCAGGGAAAGGTCCAAAGTCCGAAAGAATTCTTATGCAATGGCTATTGGGGCGCCGCAACCTTCTGAGGATTAACTTTCATCCGCAGAGTGCTTGCAACGATGGGGCTTATAGCGCAGTCTTCGAACTAGGACGGGGGTCGCGAAACGGCGCCCCCATGGCCCTTTTCTGGCAAATTAACCCGGAGGAAATGCTTAGCGGCCTTATGGTCGCTACGTTCATTATCCTGTTGAACGCTGCCATCGTGGTTGTTTGCTCGTTGGCTACGTTTCCTCTGATCGATCTCGCCTTCAAGAAGAAGGCCAAGCCCGCGCTTTGGCACCATGACGGCCTAACCGCACACCACCCGCAGCTTTCAGGGCCGCCTTGGTTGGCCATGAGATCGAAGTTTTTGCGGCCAGCCGCTGTACCACATTCCCAACTGGTGCTTTATCCCACTGCCCAGGAGTGCGCGGTTGAGCGTATTACACCTTTAATAGCTCGATTACTGGTACCGAAAGGTTCCGAGGGCGCGCCGCCTGTCACGGCACTGCCGACGCTGCCGACCTCAAACCGCAAAGCTGCCTGAGCTTCTCAGTTCAAAAAAACAAAGGAAAAGTAATGAAAATCGGAGCATTTGTTATAGCTGCCGGGCTTTTGCTCCCGGCCGCGGCGGCTCTCGCCGGGGACGCCACTCTCAACGGCGATGAGCTGCGCAAGGCAATCAGCGGCAAGACCGTCTATCTCAACATCTCGGGATTTGAGCTGCCCATCCGCTACGCCACCAGTGGCCGCATGTCGGGCAAGATGAGCACGATCGCCGCGAGCCTCGCGCGCGGCGACGGCTCCTCAGATACCGGCAAGTGGTGGGTAGGAAAAGATCAGCTCTGCCAGCGATGGTCGAGTTGGATGGACGGCAAGACCTATTGCTACAAGCTCACGCGCAACGGCTCGACCGTGCGGTGGGTCAGGAACGATGGCCACTCCGGCACCGCGCGCCTCGGCGGCTGATCGCAAATTTCTGAACGGCCCCTCTTTGGGCCGTTTCTTTTCAGGGCGGTGTGCTTCCCGGGTCACAGCGGGAAGCGTCCCTGGGTGCTAATCTTTTGCTGTGCGGGGTGGCCGCTTGATTCGTTTCGAAGAGCGGAGACCACAGAAACCCGCACACCACTTTTCAATGAAGCGGCCTCAGGATCACACCCCCTGAGGCCGTTTCTTTGTCTTTGACGTGATCCGATTGGCCTTCAAGGCGTTCCATCAACTTGGTTAGCCTTGGCGGAATCTCCTTCGGCGGCTCGCCGTAGCGAGTACTCTTCAGGGCGCGCTCGATGTCGCCGGATCTGAAACTTGAAACCAGCCCCGCTCGCGGCGTAGCTACCCCCCCGCCTGGCGCCCGACTGTACGACCGCCGTACAGCGGCCACAGCGTCGGCTTTTATGTGGAGGAGGATCAGCGATGGTCTCGCTGGAGCGCGCCAAGGCGATCGTCGAGCATTGGGGTGAGCCGAAGTTGCCGAAGACGGGCTGAAGATTTCGCGAATCAGATAAAATCGGGACGGACGCACTGGACAGCGTCCTCTCCTCTTAGGCCCCGGTCACTGGCCGGGGCTTTTTCTTGTGCGTTAACGTACCGAGTTTTTGAGCAACTTTTATAGCTCGCGAGTGTTGTTCAAATGGCGCGTAGCCCTCCCCCCTCGCGCCCTAACGCAACGCGGTTTGAAGCCCGACCCCTTTCCCCCAATGGGTCGGGCTTCTGTTTGGGATAGGATGATCCTTGGGGCGCGTCGGCGGCCAGCGCCCTTTTATTTTGATCGCGATCACGAAGTTTACTCCCGTGCAGACCGTTCACATGCACGCGAACGGAGTAATTGAGTTGCCCCTAATCAATTCGATGACCGAATTTGGAACCCCCATTTGGAGTCATTAGTTGCCCTAGTGAAGCGCCAACGAAAGGAGGTTTCTTTATGTACAAGGCCTTTCGCAACAGCGCCATCGCGCTAACGCTCATGGGCGGCGTGGCTTTGTTCGCCGGGCCCGCGTCAGCAAACCCGATGACGAAACACCAAATACTTCTTGGCGACAGCTCGAAGCTCGGATTAACCGACGTGGGTTGGCGGCGCCACTACCGCTATTGGGGTCCGCCGCCATACTACTGGTATGGCCCCTACGCGTATGGCCCGGCCTATTACGGGCCTGGACTGTCCTACTATCCTGGGCCTGCCTTCGCAGTCGGCATCTACTAGCTGTACTAAAGCAAGCGCAGTTTGAGCTTCAGGGTGCGGCGGCTGGAGGTCTGGGCTGGGGTGAGACGGCCTCAGGACGAGCCTCCTGGGGCGTTTCTTTTTGTATTCTCTGATCATGACCCGTCGCTTCCCCCCACCATGGACTGTTGAAGAAATCCCCGGAGGCTTCAAGGTGATCGACGCCAAAGGGCAGTCGCTCGCCTATTGCTATGGCCGGGAGACGCAGGCCGATGCTGACATTGCAAAGGTGCTGACGATGGACAACGCGCGACGGATCGCAGCCAACATCGCCAAGCTGCCAGAGCTGCTAGGCGCGACATCGGAATTGGATGTTCCCGAAGGGGGCGGCTGATCGGATCGGCGCCCTTGGGTCAACAACGTGCCATAGCGGGCTATATTTCATATCCCGCTAACAGTTTCTCCTGAGTTTGCTTGTCGTAATATTTTCGCCAATCAAGACTTAGCAATCCTTCGATCCTCTCGACTGTTTTGTCGATCAGACCAGGCGGCTCGCCCGCCTTAAGCTGGGCCTTTAGTTCGAGGAAGGCTTGGTTGGTGCCATCAAGACGCCGGGCCAAGTTTGTCGCAACGTAAAGGAGCGCGGCTGGGTCTTGCACAAGAAATGCGGCAGCGTCGGCAACGTGAAACTGCGATGGCGCCAAGGTGAGCACGTCCGCGGTATGCGGTTTATCGAGCAGCGCGGAGATCTCGCCGAAGACCACGCCCGGTTCCGCCACTTTTGCAATCTGAGTGCCACCCTTGACGATGCTTACCAGGCCGGTTTTGAGAATCAGCAGCCGCCCGGTTTTGGTGCCGTCCGAGAACACGGTCTCACCCGCGCCGTAGCTTGCAAGCGGAAGTGTGGCGAGCCTTTTCTGCCAGACTTCGGTGTCCATTGGCGGTTCCCCATTCTGCTACCAAGCTCGATGCCAACGGTGAAGATGCCGACAACTTATGCGGAAATGATGGCCATGAAGCAAACGGCCTCAGACGCAAGAAAAGCGAAACGCAATGGCTCGGTCAGGGTGGCCTAACCTGGAACAGCATACCGAAGAATAGTTGCGGGCGCGCTAGGCAGCTAATCAGCTCGGCGAAGAGGGGCGTCGGCTTCGGCCGGCGCCTTTTTTGCTGTAGGCTTGGCCAATGTCCCGACTGGGAAGACATTTTCATCATCGCGCTCGCCTATGCCGGGGCATGGGCGCTACCCGGGCGCTGTCGCCGTCGTGCTTTTATGGTGGGTCGATAAGCGGCGCCGTAAACGGAAGCAGAAGAAGCTAGGGCGAGATTGCGGAAAGAAGTGCTCGGGGAATGAAGCACTGGACCCTTTGACAAATCGGTTGATCTACAGAAGGCTGACGGCTTCTACCTCGTGCGCCCGTTTAGCCAAGCAGTTACAGTCTGATTCATCGCAATCTGAGCCGAGCATGTCCAACCTTCATGATCACGTTGATGGTATTGGGTGCCATGGGTGCCCAGCGCTGCCACGCATCGAAAAGTGTAGTTGCTTTGTCGGGGGGCAAGATCCAAGTCACACCAAATGAGGCAATCGGCGGCGCAGCATGAACGCGAAAGCGAAATTCTGTGGCAATTCCAAAGGAACCGCCGCCACCGCCTTTGCACGCCCAGAATAAGTCCGAGTTCGTTTCCTTGTCAGCTTGGACAAGCTCCCCGCGAGCATCGATGATCGTAACCGTCTCTAGGTTATCTGCGGCCAGTCCATGCGTGCGGCCAAGCAGCCCAAAGCCTCCGCCGAGAGTATGACCAGCCACACCGACCGTTGGACAACTTCCCGCGACAAAGGCTAATCCGTGCGGACCCAAAAACTTGTACACGTCGCCCAATGCCGCCCCCGCGCCAACGGTCACTGTTTGGCGCGCGGCATCCAACGACAAGCCATTCAGCTTTCGAGTATCGATCACGACTATCGGGCTTTGAGAGAACCCTTCAAACGAGTGGCCACCACTACGTATCGCAAACGGAAGTCCATTAGTGCGGATCCACTCCAATAATTGGACAATCGATTGAGGGGTTTTGCACAGAGCGCGAAGCGCCGGTCGAATGGAGGTGCGAAGGTTGTGCCCTGGTATGTATTGATCGTATTCTGGATTGTCGGGAGTTAGTAGATCAGCTTCGGGAATAATTGGCAGAGGCGGCAGCTGTGCGAATTGTTCGTCCGCCTCGTGAAATGTCTCAACAATTTCGGTTTTCTGCGGCTCGAATTTAAACCCGTCTAAGGAGTAAGGTCTTTCCATTTTGGGATACCTCTAAGACCGCAGTGCGCGGTGCCTCCTGTGTGCGGTTCGAGCGCGCTTGATTTTGTTAGTAGTGCGGACCGCTGTCGTTTCGTTGAGAACCTCCCAAAGTGGCATGGGCGCGCCGCCCCAATGCCAAAATGAATAGCCTTGATAGCCGCGATCCTTGCCGAGTTGGATGAATATGGTGGCGCGTTCGGCGCATGCTTGAGCTGATGCGCATCCTCCATACTCAGTGCCAATGAACCCAGCCCCCACCGGTATAAAGGGAATGGTTAGATGGGCATTCGCGTTTTCGGCTCTGTCGACCCGGGATGCTACGCTCGCGCTCGCCCCGTAATAGGTCTGTGGAAAATTGAAGTCGGCCTTAATCGCAATCTCGTTGAATTTCGGCAACCACCCGGGGAGGTTCTGGGGAATGTCGTTACTAGAAATTCCCAGTGGTCTTTTCAGATTGTTAGCAACCTCGCGCATTGCGTTTCCGTAGTCCCGCGCCTCATCAACGCCGCCGTGGAAAAAGTCAGGTCCTCCTTCAGCATCCATGATGAGACCGTCAAGCTGGAATCGTTTTGCGAGTTCACCGAATACTTTTGCCTCGGCTTGAGCCGTTTGGGTCGTTGCGCAATGCGGCACCTGCCAGCCCCAAACCTCAAGACCTTTGTCATGAGCCTTGCTGACCAAGTCAGTCATCGTCTTTTCCATGTCGCCGGTTACATTGCGGTAGGGCGTAATGCCATCGGCGACCTTAACCCAAATCGATGAAAGCTTGGCTCGGCGCGCCTTATCAACGAGCCTGTTTATCCCTCCTTCCGCGCCTACTACCGGCTGAAGCTTCCATATGTACATGCACCGGCCGATCATTTTATTGCCCTCCGCCTATCTCCAGTCGATTGCGAGGACGGAATCATACTGCAGCGCTCAGAATTGCGCTGTGGCGTTTGCCACGTCTTTTCTGGCCGATCTTTGCGACGAACGAGGACGCCCCAAGCGCTGGATCTCATCCAATACTGGTCGGTGAGCCGGTAATGTGGAGACCACTTCGCTGACGTCATCGAGCGCTGACACACGCGGACTATAGTCAGGCGTGCACGCGGATGCCTCGAAAGATTTTAGAAGGTGAGTTCCGGCAAGCCGCCTCAATGCGCCTCACCTGGCACCGTGAAAAATCTTTCGGTCATCGACTAGTCAGGCTTCCGGAACATCACAAAGGCACCCGGTTCCTGTGCAAGCGACCGACGCAAATCAATCGATAAGGCCTCAATTTCCGAAGAAACGGGCTCTTGCAAACCGCCCTGCGCCGGTTTGAGCTTTTCACGAAGGGCAGCTGATTTTTTCAAAACATCGGCTGAAGCAATTGGCGGAGTGAATGACAAAGTGCCCGCTGCAATCTTGTTCGTGATTTCTGCCCTTGCGGGCAACAACCGCTTCAGCAATAACTCGGAAAGAGCGCCCTTCTCATCGATGTGCACAAATGCCAGAGACAAGGGCCAATGGATATTAGGTGCTATTTCTCTATTATTTGAAAACTGATGACACCCACCACAAGTCATCGCGCCCATGCGATTCAAGACCTGTGCCGCTGTCAACCCACAGGCTCATCCAATTTCAAATTACCAATCTGGGTCGCCACCTGTGCGCTAAATCCGCTCCTTATGGCGCGCTCTGTCGGGCTATCCTGCGAAGCTCCCGGAGGGGAGGGTGGGTTCGGGCCGATGCCAGATTCGCTGTCCACTGCATCGAATTTGGATTCAACGTCAACACCGACATTAGCTATGAGTTCTTGCTCGCTGACCGAGTCGCCAGATGTATTAGCCGCTTTCGCATCAACAGACGTGAGCTGCACTACGTTAGTGCCCAGAAATTCATTTTGGAAAGATGCTTGCAACTTGTCTAGCTGATCCGCAGGAAAAGCATCGGCGGGAGTCCCTCCAAAGTACGCAGGTACCGGATTTTGACCGAGAGGAGCAGCATTGAACGTAGGAGTGTTGTCGGGGCTCAACTCTATGTTCCATTGTCTTAGATGCCACGGGCGATTGGGTGGGGCGGGGTCTCCGATTAGTACCAACGCGTTCGCTCGGACTTGTCCCGAAGGCAGACCAAAATGTCGAAAATCAATGACAGGTTCAAAGGAAAGGCCGCCTGGAGAAATTGGACCACCTGAATAGTAAAACTTTACTAAGGCCTGTTTAACCTGTTCGTCGGATAGGCTCTTGAGGCTACTCCATAAAGCTGCGACCTGCTGGCAACCTACGATGTCATTGGTTGGGTGCGGATTGGGAAGCGCTGCTTCGAATATGAGTGAGAAAGACGGCTACGAGCGACTCTAGGAGCTGAGTGCGGTAGTCAGCAATTTGTCCCCCGTCGAGGCCGACGGCATAGCGTTGGCAGCGGTTGCGCCCGGGCGGCGGCGCGGTCGCCGAACAGCAGCGGGGTTGAGGGAACCGGGCGGGGCGGTATTGTGTTCTGTAGGGGTGGGGCGAGAGGGATGCCCTCGACGGGAAGCTCCGCAAAATCCGTAACAGTGGCTTAGCGTGCGTAAAGTTGCGTACCAGGCGCCGGTGAGTTCCGGGCGCCTGCAATCTCAATTTACGATGGGGGTATCACGTCATGTTCACGGACAAGCCTGAGTCTGACCACGTAACGAAATTTGCTGGGGGCCTTGGTGATGCGAAGACGACCTTCACCGAGCGACCGGCAACCTATCCCGCCACGAGTTCCAGCCAGAGCGCGAGCAAGATGGTCCCGTCGATTATTGGCGAGGACCTGACGATCACAGGCAACGTCGCCTCCAAAGGCGAGATTCAAGTCGACGGCGAGATTCAGGGTGACATCCGTTGCAGCTCGCTTCTGCTCGGCGACAAGGCGCTCGTTAAGGGCGGCGTTGTAGCTGAGGATGTTGTTGTACGCGGCCACTTGTTGGGAACCATCAGAGGCGTGCGCATTACGCTGCAAGCGCCGTCTCATGTGGAAGGCGACATCTTTCACGAGAGCCTCGCCATCGAACAGGGTGCCTATTTCGAAGGAAAGTCGCGGCGCTCAGACAATCCGCTCGCAGAAATTAAGGCTTCGGGTGCGAATGGTTCGGCGAACTCTGGCTCCTACTCCGCCGAGAGCTCCTCGATCGCGAGTTCCCCAAGCAAATTGCCTGCGGTCGCGGCGGAATAGCGAAGGGCTGTTGAAGGATTTCGGTCCCGCATTGCTCTTGCTGCGGCTGCCCGCGCGAGGAGCTAGAAGCTTAGTGCCTTGTGGCGCAAGCGGGCCGAGGATTGTCGAGCAGCCGACTTTGGCGTCCTAGAGAGCAGCCGCCAAGCGCAGGCGTCTTGCAAAATGCGCTATCCTCCCGCCATCCGATGGTGAGCGGTTAACCGGGGGGCAAGGAATTGACGCAAGTATGAGACACGTCGCGCAGAGCGGTCTCGGGAAGATCATCCGCCCGTGGGGCCGCTCAATAAATCTTGAGAGTTTGGTCTGGTCCCATGCGTACAATCATCCTGTGGCTCGCCGTTTTTGCTTTCGTGGGATGGGACATGACGAACAATCACGGCGAATTGACCAAATTGGTCGCTTCCGCTGGCGAGGCAGTGTGGTCCACAGCCACCGCCATTCTGCACCACCTGGGTCTATAGGCTTTTCCGATAAGCGTTAGGCCAGACGGGCCGGCGATTGCCGGCGCCCTCAATTTCCTCAGTGCTCTCAAGCCCGCCGCCGGCGCTTACATTGACTGAAACATTGCCTGAGGTGGCGGGGCGAGCCAGAAATTGATTAAGCCTTTAATTTAATTGGTAGCGGAGGAGGGACTCGAACCCCCGACACGCGGATTATGATCCCGAGGGCGCTAAGGCGGTTCGCTGTTACCCAAAATGTTACCCACGCGGTGAATGTGCGCCACTACCGAGAAGGTTTAACAGGGTTCAAAGCATTGAGTTGGAAATTAAAATGGTGGTGCCCAGGGGCGGATTTGAACCACCGACACGCGGATTTTCAGTCCGCTGCTCTACCAACTGAGCTACCTGGGCCCTTTGCGGCAATCTGGTGAGGCGCCTGCATCCCGCAAAAGAGAAACCGCGCGCCCCTCCTCGCAAGGCCTTGGCTTATAGGAAATCGTCTCCGCCCTGTCGAGTGCGGCGCGCTGAAAGCGGTCGATCGTCTTCGTCGGACTCTTGAACAGAGCCATGCTCGACCGGCTCGCCCGGCACTGCGTAGTGGCCCCCGAGCCAGCGGCCAAGGTCAATATCGGCACAGCGCCTCGAGCAGAAGGGCCGGCTTTCTAGCGCGACAGGCTTGCCACACATCGGACAGGCCGGCACCTTGCGCGATGCTTGCATGGGCTTGCCGGGCGAGACCGGGTCGCCGCGTCCGCGTGCGGTCACTCGGTCTCGACCTCATCGGCCTTGGAGAGCCAGAGTTGGCTGACGGGGAAGCCTTCCCCCTGGAGCAGGTTTACCACCTCGGTCAGCGGCAGGCCGACGACATTGGTATAGGAGCCGACCATCTTCACCACGAAGGCGCCGGCGATGCCCTGGATCGCATAGCCGCCAGCCTTGCCCCGCCATTCGCCGCTCGCTAGATAATTGCCGATCTCCTCGTTGGAGAGATTGCGGAAGCGGACGCGCGTCTCGACCACGCGCTCGCGCGGCTTGTCGTCAGGGGTGAGCAGGCAAATTGCGGTATGCACGCGATGGGCGCGGCCGCGGAGCAGGCGAAGCGCGTCGCCAGCCTCATGCTCGAGCTCGGCCTTGCCGAGCACGCGGCGGCCGACCGCGACCACGGTGTCGGCAGCGAGCACGAAGGCCTTGGCGAGGTCCGGCTCCGAGCGGATCAGCTTGCGCGCCGCCTCGGCCTTTGCCCGGGCGAGGCGTCGCACGATGTGGCGGGGAACCTCACCCTTGGTCACGCTCTCGTCGACCGAAGCCGGGCGGAGCGCGTCGGGGGTGATGCCGGCCTGCTCAAGCAGCTGCAAGCGTCGGGGTGAGGCCGAGGCAAGCACCAGCTTCGGCCGGAAGCGGCTCGGCGCGACGCGCGTGCGCCCGGGGCGCGGCGGGGCGATCGTTGGCTCCGTTTTCGCAGACTCGGCTCGCTTGAACCGGAATCTACTACTTAAATCGGTAAGTGATCCGACCTTTAGTGAGATCATAGGGAGTCATCTCGACCAGAACTTTGTCGCCGGCAAGCACTCTGATGCGGTTCTTGCGCATTCGTCCCGCCGTATGGGCGATGATCTCGTGTTCGTTCTCGAGCTTCACCCTGAAAGTGGCATTCGGGAGGAGCTCGGTCACCACCCCCGGAAATTCGAGCATCTCTTCCTTCGCCATAAGGCTCCTTCCGCATCGTAAGTTGCGGCAGAATGGTCGCGAAGCTGCCCAAAATCAAGCTGGATTGCTGGGGCCGGCAAAGCCGCTATTCCGGGCCAAGGTCGCCTACCAAAGACCCCATGCCGGCTTTGCCGCCGACGCCGTCGACATCGTCGCCGGAGGTGACGTCGACCTTGGGGAACACGGATGTGTTGGCTGAGGGGTTGAAGAAATTCACCCCCGCCGAGACCTCGCCCCACACATCGTCGAGATTGTCGTTGAGGATGAAGTTGGTTTCGGTCGAGGTCAGCGTAACCCAAATGCTGCGGCCGTGATGTCGCCGCTATTGTGAATCGTGATCGGCCGGTAAAGAGGTGGCACAGACACAAACGGCATGGTAGTCGACCCCGTCGAGGTCAACTCGATTTTTGCCGCTGTTCCGATGGCGAGAATTCAAAAAAACTCCCGGTATCCGCTCTAAGCTATAAGCCTCGCCGACGGCCGATGCCACGTGTCGCCGCTGTAAGAATCCGTAAGTGCCCATTTCGAGCAGGGGTGTTGACGGTCATCTCGATGCCCATGGGTTATACTCAACGTAGGTCCCGGCGCTGATACGCTTAGCTTCAAAGAGACGGCAGGCAATAGTCACCGCGCGCCGTCACGCGCGTCCTGCCGAAACTGGCCGAGTTTCAGGGATTGGACGTAGCAGACTAGTGCAGAGCGGCAACATCGCCAGCGCAAATGATGCCGAGGGGACGGGCCGGAGGCTAATCTCATCGCGTCCGTAAGAAAAATGAATTTGCGCCAGCATCAAGGTCGGCGAGTGAACCATGCCTTATAGCGGCTTGTTAGAAGATTATTCTACTTGCTTGGCCTGGTCGGAACATATTTTCTTCTTTTCCTTGCAGTGACCTTCCGGGCGGAATCATTTTCCATTAAGCTTGAACACCCTACATGGGCTGTCATCAGCGATTTGCGGGGCTAACGGGCGAGTTGAGCGATGTGGGCCCAGGCTTCCACTGAAACGGCCGTCATTGGCGCGAGTCAATCGGGCCTCGGCGCGCTCGCCTTGCATCCTGACAAGGCACCGCATTTCCAGTACATGAGCGGGCCGCAAGCCCGTCCGAAGGCCTGAACATGTTCGTCACCTTGCATATGCCAGACGGCACGACCCACCGGCTCGAAGCCTTGGAGGGGTGGCGTGTCATGGAGGTGATCCGCGACTGGGGTCTGCCGATCAAAGCGGAATGCGGCGGGGCGTGCGCATGCGCCACCTGCCATGTCTGGGTCGCCGAAGAGTGGCTCGACAAGCTCGTGCCGCCGAGCCCTGAGGAGCTCGAAATGCTCGACGGCGCGTTCCAGGTCGACGAGCGCTCCAGGCTTTGCTGCCAGATCATCATGTCCAAGGAACTCGACGGGCTCGAGGTCGAACTCGCGCCCGAGAGCCTCGCCGACATGCCGCAAGAGCGGCTGGTGGTGGGAGGCTAGTCGATGCGCACCTTCCCCATCTTCGTAAGCTTTGAGGGCAAGCCCCCGGTCGTGGTCGGCGGCGGCGAGCTCGCCGCCGTAAAGGCGCGACTTCTTCTGAAGCGCGCACCCATCGTCGACGTCGCTGCAAAGCAGGTCGTCCCGGAGCTTGCCGCCCTTGCCGAGGCTGGAAAGGTGGCGCTCATTGGCGCACTCCCCGGCATCGATCAGCTGCGCGGCCGGCCACTTGTCATCGCCGCGACTGAGGACGACAACGAGGACACGCGCGTTTCGGCCATCGCCCGTGCGCTCGGCGTCCCGGTCAATGTTCCCGACCGCCCCGAGCTTTGCACCTTCGCACTGCCGGCGATCGTCGATCGCGGCGAGGTGACTGTCGCCATCGGCACCTCGGGCGCGGCCCCCGTGCTCGCCCAGCGTCTGCGCGCCTGGCTCGAGCAGGAGCTGCACCCGCGTCTCGACGCGCTGGCGAGGCTCGCCGCCGAGCTGCGCGGCCCCGTCGCCGAGAAGGTTCCCTCAGGCACGCCGCGCCGGAAATTCTGGGAGGCTGTGTTCGAGGGCGCTGCCGCCGAAGCCGCGCTTGAGGGCGACGAGGCCAAGGCCAAAGAGCTGATCGGCGCTGCCATCACGAAGGCGGCAGAAGCTCCGCAAACGCAGGGTCGCGTGTTGCTGGTCGGCGCCGGTCCGGGAGACCCCGAGCTTCTCACCATGAAGGCGGTCCGCGCTCTGAAGGCCGCCGATGTCATTCTGTACGACCGGCTGGTTGGCGAGGGCGTGCTCGATCACGCGCGACGTGAGGCCGAGCTGATCCCGGTCGGCAAGGCCAAGGGCCTGCACAGCGTGCCGCAGAGCGAGATCAACGCGCTCCTCATCCAGCGGGCACGCGCCGGTCAGACCGTGGTGAGGCTCAAGGGCGGCGATCCCTTCATCTTCGGCCGTGGCGGCGAAGAGCTCGATGCTCTACGCGAAGCCGGCATCGCCACCGAGATCGTGCCCGGCGTCACCGCCGGCATCGCCGCTGCCGCCAGCCTACAGATTCCGCTGACCCATCGTGACATGTCGCATACCGTGACGTTCCTTTCGGGCCACGAAGCGGGCGGTCAGGAGCCGAGCTTCGAGCATCTCGATCTCGCCGCGCTTGCCGGCGGCAAGAACACGCTTCTCGTCTATATGGGCGTCACCACCGCCGGCGCGATTGCCAACAAGCTGCTCGCTACCGGCTTTGCCGCTTCGCTTCCCGTCATCGCGGTCGAGAATGCGAGCCGCGAGGATGAGCGACGCGTGGCTGCAACCATCGCCGATCTCGCCGCCAATCCCGAACGGCTTAACCTTAAGAGCCCGGCCATCCTCATCTTCGGCGAGGTTGCAGGTCTCCCGGCGCACGGCATGGTCGAGGATATTCTCGCTTTAGAGGAGCTCGCGCGTGTCTATGCCTAGCGTCGTCACCGCCAATCGCCTCACCGACGGCATCGTCGTCTATCTCGCCAAGGACGGCGGCTGGACCGAGGAGCTTGGCCGCGCGCGCATCGCCTCGACCGAGGACGAGATCAAGACTCTCGAGGACGAAGCCGCCAAGGAGGTCAAGGCGCGCAAGGTCGTCGCCGTCTATGCCATGGACGTCGCGCTGCATGACGGCGCGGTGGATCCACTTTCCGTGCGCGAGCGCATCCGTGCCTCGCACCGCACCACGCTGACCAAGGACTGGTACGATGTACCGCTATGACGAGTTCGACCACGTCTTCGTCCGCGAGCGCGTGGGTGAGTTCCGCGACCAGGTCGAGCGCCGGCTTTCCGGCGCGCTGAGCGAGGACGAGTTCCGGCCGCTCCGCTTGCGGAACGGGCTGTACCTCCAGCTGCACGCTTATATGCTGCGCATCGCCGTTCCCTACGGCGTACTCTCGCCCCGCCAGCTTCGTCAGCTTGCCATGATTGGGCGGACATGGGATCGCGGCTACGGCCATTTCACCACACGGCAGAACCTGCAATTCAACTGGGTGAAGCTCGTCGACATTCCCGACGTGCTGGCCACGCTCGCCGAGGTGGAGATGCATTGCATCCAGACGAGCGGCAATTGTGTACGAAACGTCACCGCCGACCCGTTTGCGGGTGCTGCCAATGACGAGCTCGAGGATCCGCGCCCGTGGTGCGAGATCTTGCGCCAATGGTCGACACTGCATCCCGAATTCAACTGGCTGCCGCGCAAATTCAAGATTGCTGTCTCGGGCGCTGCCGAAGACCGCGCGGCCATCGCCTTCCATGACATCGGCTTGAAGATTGTGCGTGGGCCGGACGGTCAGAACGGCTTTCGTGTGCTGGTCGGCGGCGGCATGGGACGCACGCCCTATGTCGGCCAGGAGATCCGCGCCTACCTGCCGAAAGAGCATCTCCTCTCCTACATCGAGTCGATCCTGCGTGTTTACAATCTGCATGGGCGACGCGACAACATTCACAAGGCGCGCATTAAGATCCTCGTCAATCAGCTCGGCATCGACAGATTTCGCGACGATGTCGAGGCCGATTGGGAAGCGACCCGCAAAGACGCGATCGACCTGCCGGAGGACGAGACTAAGCGCATTATGTCCTATTTTGCGCCGCCCGAGCTTAGCCCCCGGCCGATCCGCGACGAGGCACTCGATCAGCGCCGCAATACCGATCCCGCCTTCGCCAATTGGCTGAAGCACAATGTCAAGCCGCATCGCGTGCCGGGCTATGCAACCATCGTCGTCTCGCTGAAAGAGCCAGGCCGCACGCCGGGAGACGCCAGCTCAGAGACGATGGAGTTGGTTGCCGATCTCGCCGAACGCTTCGGGCACGACGAGATTCGCGTCAACTACACGCAGAATTTGATGCTGCCGCATGTCGCTATCTCCGACATCGTCGCCCTTTACGGCGAGCTCAAAGCGGCTGGTCTCGCTACCGGCAATTTCGATCTGCTCGGCGACATGATCTGCTGCCCGGGCCTCGATTATTGCAATCTCGCCAATGCCCGCTCGATCCCGATCGCCAAGGAGATCGCCAAGCGCTTCGACGATCCGAAGCGCCAGGAGGAGATCGGCCCGCTCAGGCTCAACATGTCGGGCTGCATCAACGCCTGCGGCCATCACCATTCCGGCAATATCGGCATCCTCGGCGTCGACAAGAAGGGCACGGAGCTCTACCAGATCTCGCTCGGCGGCAGCCCCAAGGACGATGCCGCCATCGGCAGCATCATCGGTCCCGGTTTCCGCGCCGAGGCGGTGCCGGAAGCCATCGACACCATCATCGGCACCTACCTCGCCAAGCGCATCGACGGAGAGACCTTCCTCGACACGTGGCGTCGCGTCGGCGCTCAGCCCTTCAAGGAGGCTCTGTATGGCGCTGCTTGATCTCGCGACGGGCGAATTGCTGCCCGCGGCACCCGAGGTGGCGACGCTGCTCGAGCCGACCGCCGATGCGGCTCAGCTCGCGGCCGCGGCCTCCGGCAATGCCGGGCCGATCGCCATCCGCTTTCCCGCTTTTGGCGACGGGCGCGGCATCAGTCTCGCGGTGCAGCTCCGCGAGCGACACGGCTTCACCGGCGAGATCAGGGCGGTCGGGTATCTGATCCCCGACCTCGCCCAGTTCCTACTGCGCTCAGGGTTCGACACCGCCGAGATCGCCGATCCCGAGCAGGCCGCGACCTGGAAGGGAGCGCTTGCGCGTTACAGCCGCAACTATCAGAAGGGCTACCGCAACCTCTTGCCGCTTCGCCGCGACGCTACCCGCGAGGAGGCAGGCCAGCTCGACCAGCGGCTCGCACGCATCAAGACGCTGCCTGACCGCATCAGGGAGATTCACCGGCGTGTCGAGGGCCGCATCGCGTTCTCGACCAGCCTCGGTCTGGAGGATCAGGCGATCCTGCATGCCATCGCCGAATCCGGTATCGACGATATCGACGTGTTCACCCTCGACACAGGACGGCTATTCCCAGAGGTGTTGGAGACGGTCGAGCTTGCCGAGCTCCGTTACGGCTTGCGCATTCGCCTAGTCGCGCCGGAGGCGAGCGAGGTGCAGGAGCTCGTCACCCGCGACGGCGTGTTCGGCTTCCGCCAGTCGGTCCAGAACCGCAAGGCCTGCTGCGAGATTAGGAAGGTTCGCCCGCTCAACCGCGAGCTGAAAGGCGCGCAAGGCTGGATCGCCGGCATTCGCCGCGAGCACTCGGCCGACCGCGCGCATGTCCCGCTCGCCGCGTGGGCCGAGGCGCATGCCCTGATCAAGGTCAATCCGGTCGCCGACTGGACTTCGCAGGAGCTGACCGCCTACATCGCCGCCAACAACATCCCGGTCAACCCGCTGCATGCCCGCGGCTTCGTCTCGATCGGCTGCGCGCCGTGCACCCGCGCTGTGCAGCCGGGTGAGGACCCGCGAGCCGGCCGCTGGTGGTGGGAGCACGAAGACAAAAAGGAGTGCGGCATCCACATGAATCCGAACCGCAAGGGAAAGGCCGCATGACCGCGCTCGTCTCGCATCTCAAGTTGCTCGAGGCCGAGAGCATTCATATCTTTCGCGAGGCCGCTGCGCAGTTTCGCGCGCCCGTGCTGCTCTATTCGATCGGCAAGGACTCGACCGTGCTACTGCATCTGGCGCGCAAGGCCTTCTGGCCGGCAAAGCCACCGTTTCCGCTGCTGCATGTCGACACGACGTGGAAGTTCCGCGACATGATCGCCTTCCGCGATAAGACGGTACGCGATTTCGGTCTCGATCTCATCGTGCACACGAACCACGAAGGCTTGGCGCGCAACGTCAACCCGTTCGACCAGCCGCCCTCGATCTATACCGACGTGATGAAGACGCAAGCGCTCCGCCAGGCGCTCGACGCCGGCGGCTTCGATGCGGCGTTCGGCGGCGCGCGCCGCGACGAGGAGGCTTCCCGCGCCAAAGAGCGCGTGTTCTCGTTCCGTAGTGCAGGGCATCGCTGGGAGCCTCGCCGCCAGCGTCCCGAGATGTGGCAGCTGCTGAACGGCCGGCTCGGCAAGGGCGAGACGGTGCGCGTCTTTCCGTTGTCGAATTGGACCGAAGGCGACGTGTGGCGCTACATCGCGCTCGAGAAGCTCGACGTGGTGCCGCTCTATTTCGCCGAACCGCGCCCGGTGGTGACGCGGAACGGCCAGTTCATCGTCGTCGACGACGAGCGGATACGGCTCGAGCCCGGCGAGAAGCCTAAGATGCGCAAGGTCCGCTTCCGCACGCTGGGCTGCTGGCCGCTGACAGCGGCCATAGAGTCGGATGCAACCGACCTCGATCAAGTGGTGGAGGAGACGCTCGCGGCGAAAGTGTCCGAGCGGGCCGGGAGGCTGATCGATCACGATCAGGCCGGCGCTATGGAGATGAAGAAACGCGAGGGCTATTTCTGATGCATGTCGCTACTGCGTTGAAAGAGGGGATCTCTCCGGCCAGCTTGGCGGTACCGCAGCCGCACAGGGCCGGCATGGTCCGGCTGCTCACGTGCGGCTCGGTCGACGATGGCAAATCGACGCTGATTGGACGGCTGCTTTGGGACGCAGCGGGGGTTACCGAGGACCAGCGCGCGGCGATCGCGCTCGCTTCGCACAACCGCGCTTTCAACGGCGAGAGGATCGATTTCAGCCTTCTGCTCGACGGGCTCCAGGCCGAGCGCGAGCAGGGTATAACCATCGACATCGCCTGGCGTTATTTCGAGACGCCGGACCGGCGCTTCGTCATCATCAATTCTCCAGGCCACGAGCAATATACCCGCAACATGGCGACCGGCGCCTCGCATGCCGACATTGCCATCCTACTGGTCGACGCCCGCCACGGCCCCAAGCGCCAAACCCGGCGCCATGCCGCGATCTGCGATCTGGTCGGCATCAAGAAAGTGATCCTCGCCGTCAACAAGATGGATCTGGTCGATTTCGCCGAGGTGCGTTACCGCGAGATCGAGAGCGAGTTTGCCGCCATGGCCGGAAGCTTCGGTTTCACCGAAATCATCACCATTCCCGTGGCGGCGCTGTCCGGCGATAACGTGGCCCATCGCTCGTTGCATATGCCCTGGTATGGCGGGCCGACTCTGCTCGACTATCTGGAAAGCGTGGATCCCGCGGTCAAGCCCGAGGATGGGCCGTTCCGCATGCCAGTCCAGCTCGTGCTGCGCGCCTCGGGCGATTTTCGCGGCTACGCAGGGACCATCAGCTCGGGGCGAATCGAGGTCGGTGACAGGATCGTCGATGCAAGGAGCGGGCTCGGCGCCACGCTCAGGCGCATTGCCACCATGGACGGCGACCTTGCCTATGCCGGCAAGGGCGAAGCGGTCACGCTCGTGCTCGACAGCGAGCTCGATATCTCGCGCGGCGCGGTGCTATCGGAGGTCGCGCGCCGTCCCGTCAACGCCGATGTGATCGAGGCGCGGCTCGTATGGCTGTCCGAGACGCCCTTCGACTCCGAGAGTGGCTATCTGCTGCGCACCGCGACCGATCTCGCGCCGGTCACCAGCATGAGCATCTCGGCGCTCGTCAATTTCGAGACGCTCCAATCGGCGCCGGCGCATGCCTGCGCCGTCAACGACATCGCCGATTGCCGCATCCTGCTCGGCCGCTCGACCGCGCTCGACCTGTTCCGCGAGCTTCCCCTGACCGGCAATTTCATCCTGGTCAGCGCCATCAATGGGGCGACGGTGGCCGGCGGAGTGATCACCTGGGCGCAGGCTGGCGCGCCGGAGGTCGGTGACAATGTGCTCGTACTCAGTCGCGCGCTGCTGGCCCGCGGGCTCTGCTCGGATTTGGGCGAGTCGCCCGCCGATCAGGCCGAGTTTCACCGCCGCGCACAGGAGACGGCAATTCTGCTACGCTCGGTCGGCGTTCCGGTGCTCATCGAGGTCTAGCCAGGCGATCAACAAGCCTTAAGAAAGTACGGTCCCGCCCGACGGGCGAAGGGGGAGACTTCAGTGATGGTTGACCTCGGCTGGGCCGTCGCCCTGCTGCCGCTGGTTGCGGCTGGCTTTGGCGTCGGGCTGCTCGTCGGCCTCACCGGAGTCGGCGGCGGCGCGCTGATGACGCCGCTGCTCATCTCGAGCTTCGGCGTGAGCCCGCAGGTTGCGGTCGGCACCGATCTGCTCTACGCCTCCATCACCAAGACGGCAGGAAGCTGGCGTCACCACGTCGCCCATCACGTGGAATGGGCGATCGTGCTCAGGCTCGCTGCCGGCAGCCTGCCCGCGGCCGCAGGGCTGCTCGCCGTCATCACCTTTCTGCCGATCAATACTGTTGCCCTTGCCCATTGGATCAGGATGGGTCTCGTCGCCGCGCTGCCGATCAGCGGCCTCGCTATCGTGATTTATCCTTTTATCACACGCGCCTCGCCGCACGAGGATACCGGTAACGTGCCGGTGCGCGCGCTGCCGACGGTACTGTTCGGTGTGGTGCTCGGACTGCTGGTCACGCTGACCTCGGTCGGGGCGGGCGCGATCGGTGTCACCGTGCTGGCGATGCTCTATCCCATGCTGCCGGCGAAGCGGTTGGTCGGCTCTGACGTGGCGCACGCCGTGCCGCTGACATTGATCGGCGGGCTCGGTCATCTCGGGCTCGGCAATGTCGACGGCGAAATCTTGGTCGCTCTGCTGTGCGGCTCGATCCCCGGCATTCTGCTCGGTGCGCGATTGTCCGGCGTGGTACCCGAAAAGCTGCTCAGGCCGATCCTCGCCGTCACGCTCTGCTACGCGGCCTACGCGCTCTACAATAAATGACGGCCGCGCGGCGGTCATTCTAGACGTCAGGATTTGGGCACCCAGCCGGGCGGGATCGAGCGCAGCATATTCGTTCTGCGCCGGCAAATTGGCGAGAGAAACCAGATCGCAGATAGTTCATTACGGCTGATGCGCTGCCGCAGAATCTCATCGAGTCCAGTCTTGGTGTCGAACTGCCACTCGCCCGCTTTGTTGACGAGTGGAATTGGGAATGGCCAATCGTCGTTGCCGGCGATGGTGCGCACCGGCGATTTCAGCTCCTCGACGAATTCACGAGGGGTAATTCGCAAATGCCATATCGAGGCAGCGGCTCAGTTTAGCGTCACTGAAAGGCTTGCGCAGAAAACCAATAGCGCCAGCGTCGAGCACGTGATTGCGAACGCGCTCATCTGGAAAGGCCGTGACAAAGATGACCGGTGTATGCCGACCTTCGGCGATCAGGCGCTCAAGCAGCTCGACGCCGCTCAAGCCCCCCATTTGAATGTCCAAAATCAGACAATTAGTCTCGCCAGGCTCGGATTCCAGAAATTCCTCAGCCGAGGAGAAAGTACGAGCCGAATAGCCGAGCGATCTGACTAGGGCCTTCGTTGACTCGCGGACAGATTCATCGTCGTCGACAATCGAGATCATGTAAGTTTTAGCCAATCCTTTGTCCCCTGACTTAGCAAGCGCAATTGGAAAAGGCGCTTACCGGTCGCGCTTCTGATTTTGGTTTCCTTGTCTACGGCCAAGTTGGCGCGTCGCACGCCAAAAAGGAAGTGTACTTTAGTCTAGGAGGGCGCCTGCTTGGATCGACTCATACCCAGAACGTCGGCCATTCTGACGAGGTCTGCCAGGGATCGAGCCTGCATTTTTCGCATGATGTTGCCGCGGTGCATCTTAACAGTGACTTCGCTAATTTTCAGCTCGGCGGCGATCTGCTTATTCAGGAGTCCGGCGGTGACTAAGGCGACGACCTCCTTCTCACGGGGACTAAGTGAGGCAAACTGATCCCGCAGAATGGACCTATGCTGCCCGTCCTTGCGCCTCGCTCGATGACGTTCAATTGCCAGGCGAACGGCGTCGAGCAGTTCTTGATCGCGACAGGGTTTGGTCAAGAACTCGATTGCTCCCGCTTTCATAGCCTGCACAGTCATGGGTATATCGCCGTGGCCGGTTAGGAAGATGATTGGAATGTCGATTCCGGCCTTCGCCAATTCACTTTGGAACTCGATGCCGCTAAGCCCTGGCAAACGGACATCGAGTACGAGGCAACAAGCGACATCAGGGCGTTCGCTTCGCAAGAAGGCGTCCGCCGATCCAAAAAGCTGAACGTGAAGACCTATCGATTCAAAAAGGCTTTTGAGGGAAGTCCGCACGGACTCGTCGTCATCGATGACGAATACGACGCAGTCGATGTCGGAGTGCTGCTTCTTCATCGAAACCGCTATTTCGAGTTGCCAGGCAAGGCAACTTGGAACACGGTCCCCTTGGGGACCGCATTGGCGACTGTTATTCGTCCGCCGTGTGATTCGACGATTGAGCGAGAGATTGAAAGGCCCATCCCCATTCCTTCCGCTTTCGTCGTGAAGAAAGCCTCAAAGATGCGCTTGGCGTCCTCGGCGTCGACGCCCGGCCCGGCATCCTCCACGGCCACAATAGCGATCCCATCGCCTCGCTCGGATCGCACACAAACCAGGCGTTCAGCGTCCGGCAGGGACAGCATCGCCTCGGCGGCGTTCATGAACAGATTGAAGATGACCTGCTGTAACTGGACACGATCAGCCAACACGCTCGGCAGGTCCTCGGCTAGTTCGGATCGAATTGACACCCCGTGCTTTTGGAATTGACCTTGCGTCAGCCGGGTAACATCGTAAATAAGCTCGTTGAGATTAAGCTCTGTTCTGTCTCGGACACCTTTTTTCAACATCGCGCGAATGCTCTCGATAATGCTCGCGCCGCGCTCCCCATCTCTGGCGATACGCGTCAAAGCTGACCGCACCTCCTCGGTATTTGGCGGTAGCTTGTTGAGCCAGCGAAGACCCGCATTGGCATTGTTGACGATGGCGGCGAGGGGTTGATTGATTTCGTGCGCAATCGAGGCTGCCATTTCGCCCATGGTTGTTAGACGTGCAACCCGCGCAAGCTCTGCTTGCATCGCGTCGTTGCGCGCCTGATCCGCCATTTCGCGCTCTCGCGCTGCGGCAACCTCAGCAAGCATGGCATTGAAGCCCGTCGCAAGCTTACCGATTTCGTCATGTCGATCCAGAGCGCTGCGCAAGCTGTAGTTCTTGGTCTCGCGGACCTCGCCCGCAAGCTCCTCCAGTTCCCGGAGCGGCGGGACGATTTGTCGATAGGTCATAACAGCGAATAACAGGCTAAGAGCCGCGACCAACCCGTTCAGAAAAAGGCTATCGCCGAGTCGTCGGAGCGAATTGGAGAGTCGCTTGTTGAGCAGCCCGTCCAGCTCTGACTTGGCCACGCCCCAGGCGCTATCGATGCTCCGATGCGCAACCGCATATGCGGGAGGGAGCGAAGCTGAATTGCTCTGTCCTCTCACAACTGTGTTTGCGGAACGAAGATAGGAATCAACAGACGAGACCATGCCGCGGATCACTGCCACGATAGGCTGGCTCAGTTGTTGGCTATCGTTGTCTCTGCGGTAAGCCGCGCCAGCGTCGCGTTCGATCTCCTCAATGCTTGATTTTATCATTCCGTCGAGAAGCAAGGGACGTACGTGAAGATCGACGCCCGATCGCGAACTCGTGAGGAGTGCCTGCATTTCCCCCACTTGCGAAAGTAGAGCAGGAATTCTCTTCACGATGATGTTTTGCAAATAGTAACTATCGAGATCGGGATCGAGGGCGAGGTTGGACTCGTCACCCACGCGCGCAGCTAGGTCGCGGATCCTGTCGAGCGCTCCGACGACATCAGCGTCTGGTCCAGCGGCACCCAGATCTCGAACCGCAGTCGTAAGATTTTCCACTAGAGTTGCTGTATGAAGCGAGCCACCGGATTTCACCTCAGCCTTGGCCAGCTCAGCCAACGCCGCATCAGCGGATGTTTGCCGCTGCGCATCTTGTGATGCGTTTGCGTCCTCGGTGAGAATGACCGCGTAAATACCGCGTAAGGCTTCTAAATATCGCGCGCCAACGAGCTCTTTGCGGACAAAGCCGATCGCGATTTGCTTTTCCTCGATGAGGCTGTACGTCACAAATGTGATAGCGCCGACGAACATACCGCACAGAAGAAAAAGCTTCGTGCTGGTGCGCAGATCCTTGAACACGGCCCAATCTATTCTGACGAGTTGGGTAGATATAGCATTCGGACCAACCATAGCGTGCCCCGAGTGGCTCGTCTTCCCTGATTCTCGGTCGCTCGTCGTCTAGACGAAAGTATTGGCACACCGGGCGTTTCGGTATGTCGCGCATACCCTAGTCTAGTGGAGCCCTTTCCCAGTTTCACCTTACGGTTCCAGCTAACGAAAAGGCGCACTTCAGCGAGTACGGGGAGGTGTGTGATGGGCAGTCGCCTCAAAAGATCAAGGATTTAGGCGCGCTTCAAATTGTCTGCTGGATATTTGACACAAACGTGGGCGCGGGGCTCGGACATGACTTAAGCCAATTCGTCACCAGCAACATCGGCAATCGTATTGGAGACGAACTTGTGCAGATCGCTCCTGATTGGCAGCGACGGGAGGCGGGGCATTGGATCCAAAAATGGTCGTAAGTCAATTCGTGCTGGTGATCGCTGTCGCACTCTTCGCAACCCTGCTGCGCTTTTTGTGGAAGCGGCGCCAAAGTCTCGCAGCCGCAACCCAGATCTTTTGAATCGGATGCAACAAGTTCGCTCGGAGATGGAGATGGGAATCACCGACATTGTGTCCAATGCTGATCCGGCGATTCCGGGCGACAACATTACTAAGCCACTGATCAGCGCGCTGCTTCCGCTGTTGGCGTCGCGGTATGAGGGTGCTAATCGAGACAAAAATGTGTTGGACGGTGACAGCACCAGTCCCGAGCCTGCAAGGACGACTGACGACTCCGCGGCTGGTTCGTCACCTGGCAGCATCCTCGACGGACTCGGCGGATTGATCGAGCAGTTCCGGCGGATTGGACTCGGCGACACGGTCGACACTTGGTTCAAACCAGGTCCGAATAAGCGCGTAGCTCCAAACGATATCGCGCTGGTGCTTGGGGAAGATGCGATCGACGAGCTTGCGCGCCGCACGGGCCTTTCAAGAGGAAGGGTGTTGGTGGAGCTATCGAAACTGTTGCCGCGGGTGGTCGACCAACTCACGCCCGAGGGGCAGCTCCCTACGCAACAAGAGATCGTCCGGTTCATGTCTCGAGAAGCTCAGCGCTAATATCCATGAGTGTGAATTCTGAGCGATCTATGAAGAAAGGTCGTAGTTCTGGCGAGGAGCCAACGAAAGGCCCCCACGCCGAGCCGTCGTGACATGGCATCGGCTCTTGGGGCGGCGCTCGGGCCGACGATCAGTGGTTGCGGTCACGCACATCTGATGGAGGCCAAATGATTACGTTCCTTACTCATGACATGCATCATCGCGCTGGCGCTTGGACTTGTTTCGTATGTGTCCAGTAAGCGCTCTAATCGAACGCCCGAAGCATCAGCGCTTACGCTGTTGCCGGGAGACATCAAATATGAAAGCCCGAGCGGGAGGTTCACTTTCTACTTTCCCATAGTGATGTCGATCGTCATCAGCATCATACTCAGCTTGGTTTTTTATCTGTTGCGGTAGCAACGAAGGCTAGAGCCGATACTCTGCTCGTCGAAGCCGCCACCCGCTTGCTGTGGACTGACCAGAATTCCAACGCGCATGAAATATCGATGTGTTATCCGTCAGCAAACTTGCACGATCAAAGTTAGACCTATTTTCAGCCCAAGAAGCCTCGGGAGGATATCATGTTTGACTGGCCACTCACGCCGCCCAAGCAATTGACGCTTCTGATCTCACTCATGTTGGCAATTTTCGCTTGCCTCGTTCATTGGCTTCATATCGCCATCCCACACTTACATTCCGGTTTCGTCGTTTTGGTTCTTGGCTATTTGGTATTGCTCGCCGGAAATGTGTTTCGCGATGTATAGAGAACGCCATTCAAGATTTTTCTGATAAGGACCCCAGAGATCCGTGGTATCTGTCATTCTGCGTTTAGGTGACACGCAGGTACCTAGAGGCGTGAACAGGCGGGAGATACGGCAGCGGCGGAAGCGCGGCACGAACGCGCGTAATGCCGGACTTGACTGGGGCGGACCTGGAGGCTGTCACCAGGAGTGCGTCCGGGTGATGGTCACGGATTTGGCACGGGCTGAGCGAGGACGAGGTCGTCGCGTCGATGCTGAAGTTAATGGAGAACAAGCTGGTGACGATCCAGAAATCGATTGGCGCGGGTCCGAATGGCGAGGATGGCTACAGGCTGGTGCCGACTGACGAGTTTCACGGCCTCATGTCGGTTCGTGACTGACGGAGGACAACGAGATCGTGCAGATAACCGAATGGCCCGCGCGCGCCGCCATACAAACCGGGTCGTTGCACTCATAAATCGAGATGGTAAGCAGCGGTTGGTCAATGTCCACTTGTCCCCAAAGCGGACATTTGCCAGCGCGGCCTCGGCCGGACGATGTCAGGAAGTCGGCGGCAGGGGTCAGGCACCGGCGAGGCGACGCCTCCCTGTGAGGATCGCTCCCGAATAGATGGTTCCCGCGCGGAACCGTCTAACTCTTCAGTCGTTGAAATCGCGAGTGAATGATGCCTTCTGAAATCTGTTAGCCAGCTCGCCGCAGTGTCGGCTCGTAAGACCTGCAAACCCTTGGGGGACATGGTGCCGCCGAGCAGGATTGAACTACTGACCCCGTCATTACCAATGATGTGGTCCTTCCCCCATTATCCCCCATCGTCATTCCCACATCCCGGCAAAGCCCTGTAAATCCGCGCTAGACCACTTGACGTTAGAGGGATAACGCAGGATGTTAAGTGGTCTAGAAATCTTCCCAGTGGCTTCCCAATATGATCGGTTCACTGATGACAAGAGATCGCAGTGGGGCGGCAAGCTTCACTCGGTTTCGGCTACGAGGACGTCGGGACAGCGGAGCCAAGAGATTTGTTGTTCAGTACAAGACTTCCAGCCGTCTGCGGCGCATGACGATTCGGCCAGGTCTCACCCTCGCCGCAGGCTCGCAGCTGCGGCCAAGAAGGATGCTGGCCAAGGTCGAGCTTGGACGAGGATCCGCAGGGAGAGAAGAGGAGGGCGAGCGGAGCATCGGAACCTTCAAGGCATCGCCGCAGATGCCTTCATTGAGCATCAGAGGGAGAGAGGAAGCGCCGCGCTCAGCACGATCTAGTTCAAGCGAGCTGTACTCTCGCTCGAACTATCGACTAAGGCGCTGCATCCCGCTCTACAGGCTCTGACCCCAAGGAAATCGACAGGGGTCGTGGTCGCGGACCGTCCTGAAGATCGATCGCGAACGCGCACGGGCCGGTGTCGGCCGATCGTGCGAGGGCCGCGCTGTCATCGATGTTCGCATGGGCGATCAAGTGACGGTGCTGCTGCTGCGAGGCCTTCAACAATCCCGTCATCGCCGATACGAACACGAGCATTCAGAGTGGCGGCATCGCCAGGACAGCGCGCTCGATGCATGCCGAGATCGCCGCCATCTGGAATGCATGCGACGAAGACAGCGAGTTCGGCCGCATCGTCAAGCTGCTCTTCCTGACCGGATGTCGCCGCAACGAGATCGCCAAGCTCGAATGGGACGAGGTCGGGGAAGACCTGATCTCAATCTCCAGCTCTCGCACCAAGAATCATCTGCCATTCGACGTTCCCCTGACGGATCTCGCCCGTGGTCTTATCGGGCAGAGGCCGGAGAAGCTACGCAAGTACGTCTTCGGGCGATACAGCACCTCCGAGGGTTTTGGGGGCTTCTCGAAGGCCAAGGCCGAACTCGACGCTAAGCTTGGCGATGCCGTCGCGAAGTGGCGGCTGCATGACCTTAGGCACACCGTATCAACTCGCATGCACGAGAAAGTCAGCATCGCGCCGCATCTCGTCGAGGCGGTGCTGAACCATATCTCCGGCACCAAGGCCGGTGTCGCTGGCCGCTATAACCACGCAGCGTACAATCCCCAGAAGCGCGATGCGCTCAAGCGGTGGGAGAATGCACGTCACGGTTCTCGCTGCCAAGGCATCTGGCGCGAGCGTAACCGACGAGTACATGAAGAGACGGGCGAAGCGCGATCGGGCATAATTGTCTGATATTGAGCTTTATCGCTTGCCGAATCAGTGCGGCCCCGTTTAGCTATCGCTGTTTAACGATGCGACCAAGCAAGGTACCCGCCCGTCTGGGGCCGGGCCGATAAGCACTTAAGCGCAAAGCATCCTCATCAACTAGGCTGACCGCGTTACAGGTGTGGTCCAGCCTGCGTGAGGAGCACGCTGGTGCCCAACCAATTACAAAATCTGCCTGAGCGTCTTGCCGTCTCCGACAAGACTGCCGCGAAAGTCCTCGACGTTTGCCCGGACACCATCAAGGCGATGGTCGCGCGCGGCGAACTCGAGCGCGTCATCCTGACATCTAAAAAACACGGCGTGACTTGGCGGTCTCTCGTCAAGAAGGCGCACGGGGAGGCTGCTTAGTGCAATGGCCCCCCAAAATAGCGAGAGGCCGGTCTCGGCGTTAGCCTGGGACCGACCTCTGCAATGCTGTCGTGCTGGCGAGCGTGACAGTGTTGTGGATGCCACCTGCAAACCTAAAACGCAAGCCCGCCTTCAGGCCGAGAAGGTCTGGGCCAACCTTACCCGCAAGGTTGAGGTCGTCGTCCGTAAACGGAGGCGGCCATGAACGCACCCGCGCGCGCCCGCGCGTGGCTTCGCATCCTCGACGCAGTTGGCGAGATGCGAGATGCCCTCGATCACCGAATCTGGCTCGAGGATCCTGAGGACAATTTCCTCGAAGCCGACTGCCGGACTTGGTGTGAGCTGGCCAAAGCCCTCGCCGATTTCCTCGCGGCAAGGAGGTCAGCATGATGGAGCGCGAGGAGCTGCGAACGGCGGCGGCGAATGGCTAGGAAGCGGAAGCGCTCGCGCAAACGCTGGGAGCAATATCGTAGAAAACTCCTAGGCGACCTCAGACACATGCTGCGGTGCTGTCAGTTTGGTCGCTTGCCAGAGGGCAATTGCGAATATCTTCAGCGCATCCTTCTCAAGCCACAGGATCTTCCGTCAGCGAGGGAAATCGCCAAGGAGGTGCATTTTACGAATGCACAGCGCGAGCAGAACAAGCTCTGGACCATTCCGCCAATCGACGTGACCAAGGAGCAACTCGCCGCACAACGGAGGGAGAAGGATCGGCACCGCAAGATGCTCGCCCGACGCAGAGCTAGGATGCAAACTCGCGCACACTACCTCGCAGCTGTCGCCAGCCAAAAGTTATGGCTCAAAGAAGACAAGTCTGAGCGCACTTGGTATCGCCACCAAGCGAAGGCTAGAGCCGCAGCATTGGCTGAGAGTTCGTCCGCAGCACAAATGGCAGCGGTGGCAGCGGGTATGTCCAGACCTCAGAACTAAGTGGCAGAAGGTTCGTCCGCGCGTATTTACTTATAAGCACGGACAAACCCACTGCCACTTCGACTCGCTGCACCGCTGCTTGGGTTTGCAGGGGAATATCTGGGTCAGAGGCTCACCACACAACCAAGGGCGTTGTGCGGGCCGCTCGCTTCACAAGAAGAAGCCCCGCATCCCCCGTTGGCTTATGCAGGGCTTCTCGGTTCCGCTCTGGAGAACCTGTGTGACGGGCTCGCGTCACACAGGAAGTAGGCGACGATAGCGCGGCAGCATCTAGGCGAAAGGTGGGAGAGAAAGTGGAGAGCCCCAGCACGGGGGAGAGCCAGGGCTCTCCGGTTCCTCGTGGGGGGAACCAGTGGCGGGAGGGAACCACGCCACTGCCCAATAGGTAAGTCGGCGCAAGTGCATTTCAACTGCACAAAAAGAAGCCCGGCTGAGGGACCGGGCTCACTATGCGGGTCGGCGGGGCCTGGGGATGCCGTAGTTGCGCCGACCGTATGGCCTCAACCCCCATCCAAGGATGAAGTTCCCTGCCGCGCTACTCTGCGAACGCCAGCCACAGCGCGCCGATAAGGGCAGCAAAGCCCAGCCAGGGCCAAACGTACTTCATGCGGCTCTCACGCTTCGGGTCTCCGGCCATCTTTCCTCCTTGCGTAGCGCGGTCGGAAGATGGCAAGCCCCAGCGAACCTTTCAAGGATTGACTGCTTCGGGTGGTTGCGGCTTTGGCACTTCTAACCAGCCGACTTTAGCCGCAGGAAGCAACCGGAGTTCCAACATGGTGATGCGCTCAAGCACAAAGCCATATTGCCCCCCAACGACGTTAGGACTGAGACGCCTAGCGGCAAAAGTACCAACCGCCGTCAGGACCTTGGAAATAGCCTGACCGCGGGTCAAAGCCAGGCCCATATCGAGAGCGGCAGTATTGATACCAAGCTGGCGACCATGCTGGCGGTCCATACGCGGCGGGACCGTAATAGGCAGGTGGAGGCGGCGGCGGTGGCGGCGCTACATAAACCTCTCGCGGTGTTATTGCGCTGCCGACGATTGCGCCTACGCCAAAGCCGAGCAGACCAGCGCCCACGGCGTCACCGTGGCCCGCATTTGCAGACGCGCTCAAAGATAGCGCGGCCATCCCGAATAGGGCTGTGGCCGCGGCAGTTCTCACGGTTGTCTTGATCATTTTACCCCCGTCCTGATTTGCTCCGACAATACTCCTGCGACTAATGCGGAGCCAGTGCGCTCATACCTTGCCAACAAGCCTAACGCTTACCGTCACCACCTCCCTCGGCTGTAAACCAGTCTGAGGATGAGCAGCAGAATGATCGCGCCGATGGTAGCGCCAATGATAGCGGGAACAAAACCCCTCCGGCGGTGCTTTTTCTTGGCGCTCTCCTGGCCTGGTTCCCTGCCCTTTCCTGCAAACCTCATGAACTGCGGCTGCTGCTCTGAGCTGGCGAGCCTGTGGATATCAGTTTTTGTTGGTGCTGGTTGTTAGACCCTGTCATGTTCTATGACGTGATCACGGCTGCATAAGGCTTTGCACTTTGCGCTGGAATCAGCCACTTTTCACCCATGAAAACCTGGTCCTTCGGCTGAGTGGGAAGACCATGGGAAGATGGGAAGGCTCAAAACTTGTCCATGGCAAGCCCGGACGACGCCGAAACGACGGCACCTAGACGCCAAGCAGCAGCCCGCAAGACGCGGTTCATGCGCTCGCGCGTGGGCAACGGCAAGACGCTGATGGCTGGTGTTGACCAGCGATCGCTTCCCTATCGCGAGTTTCAGGACACCGTCGCGGACCTGACCCATCACATGGGCGGCGTCGCCCACGGTGACGCAGCAGGCCATGCTCGAGGAGGCGGCCGGCCTGGTCGTCTGGTGCCGAGCCCAGCGCGTCGAGCTTCTGCAAGGTGGCAAGTTCGACATCGGTCCTTACACCACGGCGGTCAACGCGCTGCGTCGGCTGCTCGTCGACCTCGGACTCGATGCCAAGCTGCACGATGTCACGCCGACCATCGAAGACTACTTCGCCAGGAAGGCCAGAGAGCGCGCCACAGACGCTGAAGAGGCGAGCTGATGGCGAGATCACCACGCAAGAAGAAGCCAGCCAGCAACTTTAGAAAGCCGCGAGCTGCGCAGCCTGCAAAGCCAGCGGAGCCGATCAGCTTCGAGGACTTCGTCGCCGATCCCGAGCTACTCGGCCTCTGGCACGGCGATCAGGCGAAGTGGCACGAAGGACGCGAGCGGTACGCCACAGTATTCGAGGCCAGTGCGCGCGCAGCATACGCGGCCGTCGTCACGCTCAAGGGCAAGAGAGGTCTCATTTCGATCTACGCGGTCGAGGTCAGCATGGCTCGTGAGGCTCGAGACGCGATCCAGGCCTTCTACGAGCGCCCAATGCTGAAGCAGCTCGTCAAGCGCAACACACCCGACGGCGTCGAGCTGATCTCAGTGGCATCAGGATCGAGAGCACGTCGAACAGCATGAGCAGGCCCACGGATCTCATCCTCGGCGTCACAGTGTCAGCGAACAAGAAGGATGACCCCCGTCGAGCTGGATCCGATCGATGCATGCTCGGATCATTGACTTCTGCATCTCACAGTGGCTCTATCTCGGCGAGGACCACTACGAAGGCGCGATGTCGATCGCCAGGATCCGTCGCACCTGAGGACCCTGAGGCCTGGCTCGCCAAGGAAGGCTCGCGATCGCATAGGACGATCGCGGCAAACGAGCCGATGAACTTCTGTCGCACGTCACCGCCGGCATCGAACATCGTCGATCAGGTTCCGCAGCAGACGGCCCCTCGCCGATCGATCAACGTGGCGAGGTTCGCGACCCCTGGATCACCAGCCCCGAGTTCGAGCTCGAGCGAGCGGCGATCGTCGGCGCAAGACTGCACCGCATCGATCGACGGTGCCACGCTGTACCAGCATCGTCAGACCTTTGCACGATGGGACGTGGCCACCGCAGGTGGGTGAACTAGCGCGTGTACTCATAAAGCGACAGCCAAATGCTGACTTGGATGCGCCGACCAACGTCCGTTATTGGGGGTAAAGCGGACATGGCGCGAACCGGCCGTCATGTCCGCTTTTGACCGATGCCGTCGATAAAGTCGGCGACGAGCGGCGCCCAGGCAACAATCGAATCTAGGCGCCGAGTTTTTTGAGTTTATATTGCGCCCCAGACTACTCTCGCGCATCCTGGCTGGTGATGGAGGCATTCCGATGAGATCGTTTTGGCGCGGCTCGGCGCCTGCATTGATCGCGGCGAGTTTCTGCTTCGCTTTGGGCGCTCCGGCGCAGGCAGGTTGCATTGGCCTGTCGGGTACCGCCGACGGATTCGACAAGGAGACAGCGGTCAGTCGCGCGCAACTCGCGCTTGCCGATTACGTCAAGCAGTACAAGGCGGAAAAGGGACTCGCTGCCGTCACCGTGAGCGCCATGCGCCCGTCGCCGCAACCTTATTGGCGCAGCAGCGTCAGCGAGAACATGTTCTGCCTCGGCATTCAGTGCGGCATTTACAAGCCAGACATCGTGAATGCGCGCTCCTACACCGTTTGCTGGCATGGGGTGGTATCGACTTACGTCTGCACTTCCGGCGCAAAGGTTTGCTGGTAGCGCTGACGAATGTCCTCTTCTGAGGGAGATTCTCATATGGCGCGTGCCGTAGGCGCGCGAGCTGAAGTGGAGTGTGTGTAGGGGGCGCTGCCCCCCTGTTGGTTTCCGATGCAGGTGCATATCTTCCGAAGAGTGTGTGGCCGGTTCGACAATCTGATCGCTCGGGACGCGTATCGCGGTCTGTTCAAGGCTCAACGCTTGCCGAAGTCCAACTTTCCCCTCCGCTATAACGTCGCTCCCACTGACCCAATCCCCATCGTTCGCATCGATCCCCGCGATGGCGAGCGCGAGGTGGTCATGGCACGCTGGGGATTGATCCCGTTTTGGATGAAGGAGAAGCCAAAGGTCCCGCATATCAACGCGCGGGCTGAGACGGTGCACAAGTTGCCGCTGTTCCGAGAGGCTTTTGCTAAACGGCGATGTCTCATACCGGCGACGGGATTTTACGAGTGGCAGAAGCGCGAAGATGGCAAACAGCCTTATCGCTTCCGGCGCAAAGACCTTGAGCCGTTCGCGTTCGCAGGTGTGTGGGAGTTCGCTCGGCTCAGTGGCGAGGAAATCCTATCCACAGCAATGATCGTTGGAGAGGCAAACCCGCTTGTCGGCGGCGTCCATGATCGTATGCCCGTCATGCTTATGTCGGAGGACTATGACCGGTGGCTTGGTCCTACAACAAGCATCGATGTCCTTAAGGCCATGCTCAAGCCCTATGATCCGGCTTTGATGGAGGCTTACGCGGTTAACCGTGCGGTCAACAGCGTCAAGAATGACACGGAAGAGTGCATTGAGCCCGCGCCGTGATGGGGGGCAAAGCGACCTGGCGCTGACTTGTCAGTATGTCCGCTAATGACCCATAGCGGACATTCGCGTCCCAATCCCAGGCTTCTCAGAATCGAGGGGAGCGCGCGATGAGCACGCCCCTTCTTTGCGTTGTAACTTAACCGCCACCGCCGCCGATGCGTGGCGGGTCTCTGTCGTACACCTACCGGGCGATTGAGCGAGTTCTTAACCCCCTCTCAAGCCAAAGTATCCTTATCTGTCTGCATTCCTTCGGCGGGAGGGTTTTGCCATGTGGGACAATCTACTATGGATATTTATTTGCATCGGAGTGGCCGGCGGGATTTGGAGTGCAATCTATCACTCAATGCGACCCCAAAGCGACGTGGGAGACAAGCCCAACAGAACCGAGCCGACAATGTGACCCGCTTGTCCGCAAGCTAAGGCAAACGGTCAGTCTTGTTCCTGATTACCTGGAGCGTCATGTCGATGCGATCAAGGCGAGGAAAGCGCCTTCTAGCTCTGCAAGCGCCTGTGCCGCGATTTCCTCGAAAGCCTGCATGTGATCTCGCGCCATCGAGGCCAAGCCCTCAGGATGCCCCAGGACGGCCTTTTGCCTGCCTTGGTATCCTGATATCCCTTACAGCCCTCGCGCCTGTCCTGAACTTTGTATTGGAGGTCTCTATCTTCCCGGACGCTTCCCACTGCGATTTCTTGGGAAGCTAGACAACCCTTAACTCCTTGGAAACTCTGGTGCCGCCGAGTAGGATTGAACTACTGACCCCGTCATTACCAATGACGTGCTCTACCACTGAGCTACGGCGGCTAAGGGATCCGCTTAGGGCAGGCCGAAACGGCTGCCTCGCTGCGCGCGGGCGGACCCTGCCATAGCGGGAATGCGTCTGCAAGCATTGAGCCCCATCGCGGCTTGCCCAATGAGCCCGGAATATGGGCATGAAATAAACCAAGTGGGCCTAGGCTGATGACCCGGAACAGGCTGATGAGCGGGAAGCACGAGAATGGCGAGAGCGAGAGGGACAGCGCCGCGTCGGCACGCCGTGCCCGGCTTGAACAGGAACTTCGCGCCAACCTCTTGAAACGCAAGGCTCAGGCCCGTGCGAGAGCGGCCTCTCCCAGGCCTTGCGATGAAGGGGGACAGGGCAAGGCCTAGGGGAGTAAGCTTGCAGCTTGCGGGTTCGCCTTGAGGGAGTTAGGGCCGGCAAGCATACGGGGACTTAAGTCGGCGCGAAGGGGCAGGGGCGCGCGAGGGAGTTACAGCCATGGACCGCATCCGCATTGTCGGCGGCGAGCGCCTGAACGGCATCATACCGATCAGCGGTGCCAAGAACGCCGCGCTGCCTTTGATGATTGCCAGTCTTTTGACGCGCGAGACACTGACGTTGACCAATGTTCCGCGCCTCGCCGACGTGAATATGCTTGCCCGGATTCTGGGCAATCACGGGGTCGACGTGACCATCGCCGGCAAGAAGGCGGGTCAGCGCACCACCGACGGGCAGACCTTCAGGCTCACCGCTCCTGACATCGTCGATACCACTGCGCCCTATGAGATGGTGGCGCGCATGCGCGCGAGCTTCTGGGTGCTCGCGCCGCTCGTCGCTCGCTGCGGCAATGCCAAGGTCTCGCTGCCCGGCGGTTGCGCCATTGGCCCCCGACCGGTCGATCTGCACCTGACCACGCTTGAGGCGCTCGGCGCTGAGATCGAGCTCGAAGGTGGCTATGTGATCGCCAGGGCGCCGCGCGGACTCACCGGCAACAAGATTAACCTCTCAAAGGTCTCGGTCGGCGCCACGCACAACGCCTTGATGGCGGCGGTGCTCGCCCGCGGCGAGACGCTAATCGAGAATGCCGCGCGCGAACCCGAGGTGGTCGATGTCGCCAATTGCCTGATCAAGATGGGCGCGCGGATCGAAGGCGTCGGCAGCCCGACGCTGTGGATCCAGGGACGCGAGACCCTGCATAGCGCTGAGCATACCGTCCTTCCCGACCGCATCGAGACGGGCACCTATGCCATGGCCGCCGCCATGACCGGCGGCGAGGTGTTCCTCGACGGCGCGCGTGGTGATCTGTTGCAGGAAGCACTCCAGACCCTGCGCTCGACCGGCGTCGAGATCGAGGAGAAGCCGACCGGCATTCGGGTGGCGCGGAACGGCGGCGGCCTTCACGCGGTGTCGGTCGAAACCCAGCCCTTCCCGGGCTTTCCCACCGACCTCCAAGCCCAGCTCATCGCGCTGATGTGCATGGCGAAAGGCACCTCCGAGGTGCGCGAGACCATCTTCGAGAACCGCTTCATGCATGTGCAAGAGCTGGCGCGGCTCGGCGCCCGCATCGACCTCAAGGGCGATACTGCACTCGTCACCGGCGTCAGCGGCTTGCGGGGCGCTCAGGTCATGGCGACCGATCTGCGCGCTTCGGTGTCGCTGATCATCGCCGGGCTTGCCGCGCAAGGCGAGACCACGATCGGCCGGGTCTATCATCTCGACCGCGGTTTCGAGCGCATCGAGGATAAGCTCGGCAAATGCGGGGCCCATATCGAGCGGCTCACGAGCTAAGCCTTACCCAAGTTGACAGTTTCATGTCATGCCGGAGCATGGTAGGCCCATGCCGAAAGCAGCCCCTGTTGCCATGACCGAATTGAAACTCATCGCCCTCGACGAGGAGGATCTCGCCGTCGTGTCGTCCCTTCTTCAGGACGCGGTGGTGCGGGTCGCCGACATGACCTATCTGCCCGCGCAGAAGCGCTTCGCGGCGATCGTCAACCGGTTCGTTTGGGAGAAGGCGGCGAAACCGGGCAGCGACGGGAAGGATTACCGGCGGCAGCGCACGGCGCTCAGATTCGACCGCGTATTCGGCGCCAAGCTGAAGAACGTGAAGCCTTCCAGCGGCAGCAGCGTCCTGTCGCTGCTGGCCGTGAGCTTCGATCCGGGCGAGGCTCCAGGCGGGCGTATCACGCTAACCTTCTCCGGCGACGCCTCGATCCAGCTCGAGGTCGAGTGCATCGAGGCCGAGCTCAAGGACCTCGGGCTCGTTTGGCGAACCCGCTCGCGTCCTGAGCACCCCGGCGAGGAGCCCGGCGCGGGCAGCGAGCCGGCCGGCAGCGGCTCTTAAGCGCGTTGCCATGACCCTTAGGCTCAACACTGCCGACAGCGATTTCGAGGACCGCTTCAAGGCGCTGCTGGCGATGAAGCGCGAGCAGGCCATCGACGTGAACGACGCAGTCGCCGCCATCATCGCCAAGGTGCGCGCCGAGGGCGACGCGGCGCTGATCGAGCTCACGAAGCGCTTCGACGGGCTGGATCTCACAACGGCCGGCATCAGGGTCGGCGTCGCAGAGATCGAAGCGGCGCGAGCCAGGATCGACGCCAGGACGCTCGCAGCGCTCGAGCTCGCGCATGAGCGCATCCTCAACCACCACAACAGGCAACTTCCCGAAGACGATCGCTACGTCGACGCGACCGGCGTCGAGCTCGGGCAGCGCTGGACTCCGGTCGCCTCTGCCGGGCTCTATGTGCCGGGCGGCACCGCGAGCTATCCGAGCTCTGTGCTGATGAACGCCGTGCCAGCCAAGGTCGCATGCGTCAAGCGCATCGTCATGGTCGTGCCGGCGCTCAAAGGCGCGCTCAATCCTCTCGTTCTGGTGGCGGCATCGCTGGCCGGCGTCGATGAGATCTATCGCATCGGCGGCGCGCAGGCGATCGCTGCGCTCGCTTATGGCACCGAGAGCATCGCGCCCGTAGCCAAGATCGTCGGCCCCGGCAACGCCTATGTCGCCGCCGCCAAGCGCCAGGTCTACGGCCAGGTCGGCATCGACATGGTGGCGGGGCCGTCCGAGGTGGTGGTGATCGCCGACAGAGAGAACGACCCGACCTGGATCGCCGCCGACCTGCTCGCCCAGGCCGAGCACGATCAGGCGGCGCAGTCGATCCTGATCACCGACGACGCAGCCTTTGCCGGCGCGGTGATCGAGGCAGTCGAGGTCGCGCTCAACGGCCTGCCGCGCGAGGGAATAGCCCGCGCGAGCTGGCGCGACTTTGGCGCGGTGATCCTGGTCGGAAGCCTCGATGAGGCGCCGTCGCTTGCCGACCGCCTCGCTCCCGAGCATCTCGAGATCGCGACCGAGGAGCCTGATGCGCTCGCCGCTCGGATCAGCGACGTAGGCGCCATCTTTGTCGGGCGCTATACGCCGGAGGTGATTGGCGATTATGTTGCAGGCACAAACCACGTGCTGCCCACGGCGCGGAGCGCGCGATTTGCCTCAGGCCTCTCCGTCCTCGATTTCATGAAGCGCACCTCGATCCTGAAGCTCGATGCCGAATGCCTGGCGGTGCTCGGGCCCGCCGCCATGGAGCTCGCCGAGGCCGAAGGCCTCGAGGCGCACCGCCGCTCAGTCGCCATCAGGCTCAATCCGAGGGACTAGCATGGCGGAGCAGGAGGGGGCCGCAGCGGCGGAACGTGCACGACTGATCGAGGTGATGCTCGACCAGGCCTCGATCGGCCGCAACAATGCCGAAGTCGAACACGAGCGCGAGGTCGCGATCTTCGATCTCCTGGAGAAGAACTCCTTCGCGCTCGAAGGACATGACGGCGGCCCTTACACGCTCAATCTCTCGCTCGCCGACAACCGCCTGGTGTTCACCGTCGGCGATACCGACCGCGCGCCGATCCAGCACGTGATGCTGTCGCTGTCGCCGTTCCGCCGCCTGGTTAAGGACTATTTCCTGATCTGCGAGAGTTACTACCAGGCGATCAAGACCCAGCCGGCCTCAAAGATCGAGGCGATCGACATGGGACGGCGTGGGCTGCACGACGAGGGGAGCCAACTCCTGCTGGAGCGGCTCAAGGGCAAGATCGCCATCGACCTCGCTACCGCACGCCGGCTGTTCACGCTGCTCTGCGCGCTTCACTGGAAGGGTTGATGCCTTGGCGCTTGCGGGCGATCTGCCGGGCGCGGTCCTCTTCGCCTGCAATCGCAACGCCGTGCGCTCGCCGATGGCAGCGGCGATCTTGCGCCATCTCGCGTGACGCCGCGTCTTCGTCAGTTCTGCCGGCGTGCGCTCCGGGCGAGACGACCGACCCCTTCGCCAGCGCTGTGATGGAGAAGCTCGGCATCGACATGTCGAAGCATAAGCCGGTGTCGCTCGCCGGCGTACACGACACGTCCTTCGACTTGATCGTCACGCTCGCGCCGGAAGCCTATTACAAGGCGCTCGAGATCGTGAGCGGCATCGCCATCGATGTTGAATATTGGCCGACGCAAGACCCGAGCCTTGCGAGCGGCAATCGCGAGCAGATCCTCGATGCCTATCGCGCCGTGTGCGACGGGCTGTTCACGGAAATTCTCGGTCGATGCAGGGCCTCCCTTGGATAGGGCCTCTGCCTCGTCCTTGAGATTGAACGCCGGAGACGCCGCGCCTTCGCGCCTCGGTCATGAGGTAGCGCAGCCTGTAGGCGGCGTGCTCGTAGGTGAGGACCCTGAGGACGGATGTTGGAGAGCAGTTCCGCGATTCATCGGTCAGGCCGGCACGCGGGTTAAGCGTTATATAGATGCCCATGGTGTCGGGGGAGCTCAAGCCCGGCCGCTCGCCGATCATCACCACCAACATCTTGGCTCCGAGCACCTCGCCCACCTCGCTTCTGACCGCCACCCCGTGCCTCCTCCACGCTACAGAACGGCGCGATGCGCCAGTCATCCTTCAACGTCCGCAGCACGACGTCGAGAAAGGAAGCGGCATTCTCCTCGATGGCGAGAGTTGGCAGCCCCGGCATAGTTGAACCTGGATAGTACCGCTGTGGCGATGCCGAGCCGGGCGGCCAGGTCGGTCAGCCGGATCGAGCCCAACGTCGTCAACTCGTGCCTCCACCACGCACAGCGTCTCCGGCAGGTGCTCGTCCACGCGAAGAGCGTATGGCGCGCGGCTCAGTCCACCGAGGCGAGTCGCTGCCGGGCCACCTCTCGCAGGTGACCGTCGCTGGTGGTGCCCTCGATCACGACCTCGGCGCCCCGCCCGCGGTGTTCCAGCGTGGCGACCGCATTGCCGAAGTACGGCCCGGCCAGCTTCTTCCAGCCCACGGTGGGCGGGCGCACCCCGGCGGAGCGCGCGAGGGCCCGGGCGGCCGAAGCCGGCCCGGGGTTCCAGCCCAGCTTCGTCAGCAGGCGCATCGCGGCCGGCACCTGGTTGTGCATCGGCGAGCAGGTGAGCTGGTGCACCGGCGTGCGCACCCCCGGGTCGTCGAACCGGGCCCGGGCCACGTACGAGTGGTGCACGTCCCCGGAGAGCACGCTGATCGAGGCCGGCGGCGCGTACGCGGGCCTGGCGCCGATCCGGTCGCCGGTCGTGCCCTGCGCGCCGCTACCGATCCGGGCGAAGAGCGCGCCGAGGGCGTCGAAGGAGCACCGGAATGCGGCCCAGTGCTCCAGGTCCCAGGCCCGGCGCATCTGCTCGGCGAGTCGGGCTACCCAGGGTCGGCGCGATTCGGCGAGGCGCTCATTCCACGACTCGACGTGATGGAGGCCCGGCGGGAGCAGCCAGGGCAGCGAGGTGCCGACCACCAGGTGGTCGTAGACGCCGTGCGCCCGGTCCAGGAACCAGGACCACTCGCCGGGCGCCAGCATCGCCCGGGCGCCCGGTTCGAGCACCCGGCTGCACCGGTTGTCCAGCATGACTAGGCGGGTCCGGCCCAGATCGAGGGAGTAGCTCCACTGGTACTGCACGGCCCGCCAGCGTTCGGCGTCGTGCGCCTCGTCGGCCTCCCGATCGACCCGCTCGCCGAACTCGCGCAGCACGTCGGTGGCGTCCTCGGCGGCGACCACTTTGGCGTAGAGCGGGTCCTCGGCGATCTCGTCCGGGGAGAGGTTGCCCAGGTGCTGGTAGACCCAGTAGGAGGCGAGCCCGCTGCGGATCCGCTCGGCCCACCAGTCCCGGCCGCGCATTTCCGCCCGCCAGGAGGCCGAGGTGTTCCAGTCGTCGATTACCTCGTGGTCGTCGAAGATCATCACGCTGGGCACAGTGGAGAGCAGCCAGCGGATCTCCGGGTCGCGCCAGGACTCCAGGTAGAGCTTAGTGTACTCGTCGAAGCTGACCACCTGGTCGGCCGGGGCCTTCCTCGGCCGCCGCCGCCGCCGCTTGAGCAGCCGCTTTACCATCGGCGAGGCGGCGTCGGCGTAGACCTGGTCGCCGAGGAGGACCAGCAGGTCGGGCCGGGCGGCCGGCTCCGGGGCGGCGATCAGCCGCCGGGCGTACGCGTCAAGCGCGTCCGGGAGGAGCCGTCGGGCGGTGGCGTGCTGGGTGGTCTTCCGGCACGAGCCGAAGATCAGTCTCACCGGCTGGTCGCGGTCGTCGGCGGCCCGCGTACGGATCACGCTAGGCGGGAAGCCACTCTCTGGCACGGGCCAGGCCATCTCATCGTCGATCAGCACCTCGTAGCTCGCCGCGCTGTCCGGGGCCAGCCCCTCCACCACGACGAGGGCGTAGTGGTGGTCGTAGGAGGAGAAGGTCGGCGCAGTGCCCGAGGCGCCGCCGGCCGCGCGAACGGTGACCACCGCGGGTGCGCTGGCCTCGACCCAGACCGTCGCCCGTGTGCCGACTACCCGCCGCAACAGTGGACCGATAAGCAGGCGTGCGGCAGGCATGGTGGACCGCGGAGTTGAGTGAGCTTCGGCGCCCGAAAGCCCGCTCACCATCTACGCCTCCTCGCGGGTTTCGTATAGTCGCAGCGTTTAGCCTGGTCCTCGACGTCAGCGGCGGGCTTGCGAACCGCGAACGTTTGTCAGGAGGCAAGCCCCGATTGGGTGCGGGGCGGCTTCACCTAAGGCCATAATTATTGGAACTTGGTAGTGCGAGATGGAGGGGCGAACGAGCTCGCAGCAGGCTGATCAGGGGGTCAGATCTTGCTTTGGGCATCCCTGCTGGATTGCAAGACCTGACCCCACAGGTGTTTGACCGTCGGCACCGTCAGCAGGAGGTGCTCGGCGGCTTCCTCCGCAGTCTCGCCGCGCGCGAGGGCGAGCGCCACTTGGAGCTCCCGCTCGCCCAGGCCGGTCAGCGGATCCGCCGGCAAGTCGGGAGGGGTAGCACCGCACGCTTCGAGCTCGCTGCGGGCCTGGACGAGCCAGGGCTCCGCTCCGAGCTGGGCGAAGCCGGTGAACGCGCCCTCGAGATGTTTGACGGCCTCGGCGGCTCGGCCAACTTCCCGGAGCCGACGGCCGTAGGCTAGGAGCGTTCGGGCGTGCTCGAAGGGGCCGACCACGTCGCTTCCGTGGGCCAGCGAGTCGCGAAAGAGCCCGTCGACCGCGTCAGGACTCGCAAGCAGTCCGCGGCAGCATGCCAAGGCCGCGAGCGCCGAAGGCCGTTCCGTCTGGCGGGACTCCTGCTCGAAGATCGAAAGCTCGCGCTCCGCGTCGGCGGCTCGCCCCGCGCGGACGAGAGCCTCGATCAAATCGCGCGCGCGATGGGGAGGCACGGCCGCGTCGCACCAGCCCTGCTCGAGCTGCGTCTGGCGTACCTCGGCTAGGTGCTCGATTGCGGCGTCGAGTTCCCCGCAGCCGAGCGCGAGAAGGCCCAGCGCCGGAACCGCACGGTCGAGGCGTGAGCCGGCTCCCAAGCGCACAGCGAGAGCGATCGCCTCGCCGGCGTGCCGGCGGCAGTCGGCGGCCCGCCCCCGCGCAGCGTCCAGCCAGGCGAGCGCGCCCGCAGCGAGGCCCTGGTCGGCGCCTTGCCCCGTCTCGCGCGCGAGCGCCGCCGCCTCTGTGAGGGCAGCATGCGCAGCCGGCCAGTGACCCGTGTCGAGCTCGACGTCGGCTAGGCGCACGAGCGCGTAGGGAAGCAGGCCAAATGCGCCATGAGAACGCGCGTTGGCGATCAGCTGCGCGAGCACGTCCCGAGCACGGTCGTGCTCGCCGACGAGCCGAAGACCCGCACCTAAGTAGGCGCGCAGCTGGGGTTCCGCGTGAAGCTGCTCGTGGAGCTCGATGGCTTGGAAAAGAAGTGCGCGGCCTTTGCGTGGATCGCCGTTGAACGTCAGCGCCGTGCCGAGCATGAGCGCCGCAGCGGCCTCGATCGGTCCGCCCTCGGCGACCTCGAGCGCCCGCCGTCCGATTTCGCAGGCGCGCGCGGGCGATCCGGCGCGGAGCGCCGGGATCACCGCAGCAGCGAGCAGACGGGCTGCCGCCGGCTTATAGGACGCCTCGCAGCGCGCAGCACCGTCGAGCAGCAGGTCGCGTGCCTGCGAGGCCGAGCCGCTGCGCGCGAGCAGGCTGCCGAGCAGCAATTCGGCTGCGGCCCGCGACTCCCCCTCGTCGAGCTCGGGGAGGGCGGCCTCAGCATGGTCGATTGCCGCATAGATGTGGCCGGCGAGCGCAGCCGCCTGAGCCGCGCCGACCAGCCGCCTGGCACGCTTGGACCGTGCAGGGCTCAGGCGCGCCGCGAGCTCGAGCGCACGCGCGGCCGCCGAAGGTGCGTGCCGTGAGAGCGCTCGCCCGGCGGCGTCCTCGAGCGAAGCCGCGATCCGCTCGTCGGGTCCGGGAGCGGCGAGTGCCGCATGCCATGTGGACGAGTCAGAGTTGCTGGCACCGGCGAGGGCGGCATGGGCGGCACTCCGCTCTGAACGAAGCGCTCCGTACACCACAGTCGAGCGCACGAGCGGATGTGGGAATGAGAAGCGGCCATCCGAGATCGTAACGAGCGCAGCCTCCTCGGCCGGCTTCAGTTCCTCGAGGCTCAAGCGGACCGATTGGAGCGCCCGCGCGACGGCAGCGTCGTCCTCTCCGTAACTGAGCGCCAAGACGAGCAGGGCACGGCGCGCGTTCTCCCCGAGCGCGCTGATGCGGGCAAGGATGGCGCGCTCCGCGGATGTGCAGGTGAGAAACGCGTCGCCGAACGGGACGCTCCCAACGCGCTGGCCTGGTGTGAGGCTGAGAGGGATTTCGCGCAGCGCCAGCGGGTTGCCGCGCGCGACGCCGACGACCTCCGCGACCACGGTCGGCGACAGCTCGTCGCCGAAACTACGCTCGAGGAGGACCAGCGACGTGGCTCGGTCGAGGGGCTGAAGCTCGACGATTTCGGCCGCGCCGAACATTCCCGGGTCGCCACCTGTCGCGAGGAGCAGCGCGATCCCTTCCTCTCCGATCCGTCCTGCAATGAATGCCAGCGCATCGAGCGATCCGTCGTCGAGCAGGTCCGCGTCATCGACACAAACAAGAAGTGGGCGTTTCTCCGCCGCTGCGGCAAGCAACCACATCGCGCCGGCGTACGCGGCGAATTGATCGCCGCGCTCGGCACCGGCGAGGCCGAGGGTCGCCGACAGCGCTTGGCGAAGGGTGTCTGGAAGTGCACCAATCCCGCCGAGGAGCGGCCAGCACAGTTCCTCGAACCCCACGTACGGGCGCTCGCTCACGTCCTCGACACCGGAAACCCGGAGGACGCGCATCCCCTCGGCTCGCTCCGCGGCGGCGTCGAGCAACGCTGTCTTCCCGACCCCGGTCTCACCGCAGATCACAATCGTGCCGCTGTGACCGGCCCGGGCCTCGTCGAGCAACCGGCTGATGCGCTCCTGTTCACGGGCGCGACCAAGGAGCCCCTTATCCAAGACTGTGGCCATTCCCGCGCCGCTCGCAGCCGAGCTTGGGCGCCCATGGGCGAGGGCATTCTCCAGCCAGCGGCGGAATAGCTGACGGCCGGTCTGCTGGAGCAGCGGCATCGAGTGCGCGTATTCCTCCAGGAAGCCTGCTAGAGAGCCACGTCCGTAGCGGGCTTCGAACGTCTCCCCGAACGAGCCGGAGAACCAGTCACGGGCGTCGTCGAGCGAAGGCTCCAGATGGCATTGGATCCCGTACGCGGTCCGCCCGACATTGAACGCCTGGTTTTCGTAGCGGGGGGAGCGGGCCAGACGCACCGCGCCCTCGGGCAAGGCGAACGTGTCGGAGTGAAACTCGAACACCTCGACGTCGAGCGGGAACGCCCTGAAGACTGGGTCGCGGCGCGCGGCCTCGCAGAGGAAGATCGGATTGACGCCGAGCTCGGGCTCCGGCCCACGGAACACTCGCGAGCCGAGTGCGGACGCCAGCAGCTGGGATCCCAAGCAAACGCCGAAGTACGGACATCCCGTCGTGACGGCCTCGCGGATCGCCCGCTTTTCCGCCACGAGCCACGGGTACGCGTCCTCCTCGTAGACGCTCATCGCCCCTCCCATGACCACGAGCAGGTCGTACTCGCGCCAGTCGGGAAGCGCTTCCCCGAGGTCGAGACGAACACGATGGACCTCGATCCCGCGGCCGAGAAGCACGTCACCGTAGATGCCCACGGGATTCGAATGGTGATGCTCGAGCGCCAGTGCACGCATGGGGGTCAGAGCATAGGGCGGGGTGGTCGAGCCCGCCTCTCGCCGGAGCGATCGTTGGGGATGGCTCTGCATCGGCCGGCAAAGTCGACCAGCTTGTGTCCCTTTTCAGGCTCCGTCTCGACCCGCTTGTCGTTCACGCAAACGAGCGCGCCCGCTCGTCGATGGTCAGTCCGGCGATTGGCGCCGCAGGCACGGCTACCAACATGAGGTTCAGAGTATCCTCCTGTCAGTTTGCCCGCCACGGCCATGTTTTCTCGCTCGCGCAACGGAGCTCCCGCGGGTACTCAGAGAACGAAGGCGACGTCGATGCTTGACGTCACCGGGGGGATCGAGGCGCCTCCAGCCGGGCGCGACATCAAGGACGAGCCTGTGCGACCTCACCTTTAAGCGCTGCCTCGAAAATTTTCCGGCTTCCCCTCCTTGGCCAGCGGAACGGGGTTGCCGCCGGCCGTCGGATCGACGAGAGACATTTCGACGATGGTCTCAGTCTTGCCGCCATCTACGCCAAGTCCGCCAAGGTCGTGAGGAACTCCGGTTCGCTTCCGCAAATCGAGCACCACATCGAGGAAGTCGTCAAACCCGCCGGCGATTCCGAGAAAGCCGGCGAGGCGCTCAATCTTCG